>CAWCHD010000026.1:0-86495 GCA_963795275.1 uncultured Actinomycetota bacterium | reverse complement strand
CAGGTGCTGCAGGTGGGGATGGTCGGCGAGCAGACGGCCGAGGCCAAGCCAGTCCCCTGATCAGCGCCTCGGGCTCACCCAGAGCCGGATCTCGCCCTCGACCACGACCGTGCCGTCGGCGCGCACGCCGCGCACGCGGACCGGCAGGTCGTAGCCCTCACCGAGCGTCGGCGGTCCACTGCTCCGGGTCGGTCTCGGCGATGCAGGTGACGTCCGAGTCGGCCTTGGCGGTGTAGGCGACCTCCATGCCCTTCGGGATCCAGCGGCGGTCGCGCGGGATCGTCGCCTCGGCGAGCGCGCCCATCGCGGCCTCGAGGCCGTTGCACAGCGCGATCGCGTGGACCGTCCCGATGTGGTTGTGCACGCCGCGGCGCTTGCGGATGACCAGCTCGGCGCGGTCGGGCTCGAGCACGGTGAACCGCGGGCGGATCGTGGCGAAGTAGGGCGCCTTCTGGCTGAAGGCGAACGAGAAGATCCGGTCGCCCGAGGGGCAGCGCGGAGGTCTTCTTCCAGAGGTCCAGGACGGCAGGCATGCCGCATACGTTACCGGTCGGTAACGAGCCACGCGAGGATGCGGTCCGCCGTCTCGTCCGCCGAGAGCTCGGTGTTGTCGATGGCCAGGTGGGGCCAGCGCGCGAGCAGCCGCTCGCCCGGGGCGTCGCGGCCCGGCTCGGCGGTCATCCGGTAGTCGGCCTCGAGCTCGCGGACGTTGGCGTCGGACCACTCGACGTCGCGCTTCGACTTCTTCTCCGCCAACCGGTGCTCGGTGCGGTTGCGCACCAGCCGCGTGTCGAGGCCCGCGACGAGCTCGACGACCGCGACCCGGTCGCCGTACGGCGCCACCAGCCGCTCGAGGTAGTCGGCCTCCTCCTGCTCGTCCATCCCCATCACGAAGGTGAAGACGAGGTCGGTGCCCGCTGCCGCCGCCTCCTCGATCACCCGCCTGCGCACCTCGGTGTTGAGGGTCCTGAACGGCGGCGTGCCGTAGTCGAAGACGTCGAGCAGCATCTCGATGCTGTGGTGGTTGTGGAACAGCCGGTACGACGACCGCGCGACGACCGCGCGGCCGACCGTCATCTTCCCGACGGCCGGCGGCCCGAGGATCAGCAGCAGGTGCATGCGGCGGACCCTACTCAGCGCGGCGGCGAGCACCTCGACCCGATTTCCGTGGCCGTCGAAGGTGTGGAGCCGGACGTGGCCCGGGAACGAGTCGCGCTGGCTCTCGTCGACCTCGAAGCCGAGCTCGCGCAACCGGCCGGCGACCTCGTCGAGGTCGTCGACGACGAAGGCCGGGTGCGCCTTCCGTGCCGGCGCGAACGGGTCCTCGACGCCGACGTGCAGCTCGGCCGCGACCGCGCCCTCGTCGTCGTACGCCCGGAACCAGCAGCCGCCGCGGGCGACGAGGTCGGCCGGCTTGTCGACCTCGGTCATGCCGAGCCCGTCGGCGTAGAACCGGCGCGCGACGTCCTCGCCGCCGGGCGGGCAGGCGACCTGGACGTGGTGCAGCCTCACGAGGCCGGGACCGGGGTCGCGTCGGGCTTGCGGGCGACGACGAAGATCCGGCGGAACGGCAGGATCACCCGACCGGCGGCGTCGGCGGGGTAGGCCTCGCGCAGCAGCGCGCGGAACTCCTCCTCGAAGAGCGGCCGCAGGTCGTCGGGCAGCGCCTGGAGCGTCGGTCGCGCGCCGGTGCCGGAGACCCAGTCGAAGACCGGGTCGGGGCCGGTGAGCACGTGGAGGTACGTCGTCTCCCACGCGTCGACCTCGCAGCCGAGGTCGAGCAGGACGCGGGCGTAGTCGTCGGGTCCGTGGCTCGCCGGCACCCGGGCGTCGCGGGTGTGCTCGGCGTACGGCTCGCGCGCGGCGAGCTCGGTGCGGGTGGTGTGGCTGGGCTCGTCGAAGTTGCCCGGGACCTGGAAGGCGAACCAGCCGCCCGGGCGCGACCCGGTCGAGCAGGCCGGGCAGGAGCTCGAGGTGGCCGGGCACCCACTGCAGCGTCGCGTTGGAGACGAGCACGTCGACCGGTGCGCGCAGCGCGAGCGGGTCGGGCCGCGCCCACTCGCGGAGGTCGGCGACCTCCCACCGGATGCCGTCGATCTCCTCGGCGGCAGCGATCATCTCGGGGCTGCTGTCGATGCCGATGACCTCGGCGCCGTGCCACCGGTCGGCGAGGAGCGAGGTCAGGTTGCCGGGACCGCAGCCGAGGTCGACGACGACCCTGGGCGCCTCGGCGGGCACCCGCGCGAGCAGGTCGACGAACGGCCGCCCGCGCTCGTCGGCGTACGCCAGGTAGCGGTCGGGGTCCCAGGTGTGGCTCATGTGGTGCTCCTCCTGCGGCGGGTCGGGGTAGTCCAGTGGCAACGTGCTGTCGATCGGTCCCGGACACAGCCAATTCTCACTGGACTACCCCGACAAGTGTCTTGATGTCGAGATATATCCACCCTGCGCCATCGATCTCTCGATGTCAAGATTCTCGACAGGAGCGGTCGTCTGGCAGGATGACCGGCATGCGGGACGAGGTGGACGACCTGGTCGAGGCCTGGGGGCGCGAGCGCGGCGACCTCGACCTCGCGCCCGTCGAGGTCTTCTCCCGCATCAGCCGGCTCGCCCGCCACCTCGACCTGGCCCGCCGCGACGCCTTCACCGCGCACGGCATCGAGTCGTGGGAGTTCGACGTGCTGGCCGCGCTGCGCCGGGTCGGGTCGCCGTACGAGCTCTCCCCCGGCCGCCTGCTCCGCGAGACCCTCGTGACCAGCGGCACCATGACCAACCGGGTCGACCGGCTCACCGCGCGCGGGCTCGTCGAGCGACTGCCGGACCCCAAGGACCGCCGCGGCGTGCTGGTGCGGCTCACGGTCGAGGGCAAGTCCGCCGTCGACGGCGCCTTCGAGGCGCTGCTCACGGCCGAGGCCGACCTCCTCGCCGACCTGCCCGACAGGCAGCGCACCCAGCTGGCCGGGCTGCTGCGCTCGCTGCTCGCGCCCTTCAGCTGACGCGCTACTCGACGGCCTCCGAGGCCTCGAGCCACTCCATCTCGAGCTCGTCCTTCTCCGCGGCCAGCTCGCCGAGCTGGTTGCCGACGCGCGCGAGCAGGTCGTAGTCGCTGAGGTTGGCCTCCATCTCGGCGTGCAGCTCGGCCTCGCGCGCGGCGATGCGCTCGAGCTGCTTCTCCACCCGGGCCAGCACCTTGCGGGCGGCGCGGTCCTCGGCCGAGCCGGCGCGCGCCTTGGCCGCCGCCGGTGGGGGTGGCGGCAGATCGCCGGATCCCGGGGCGGCCGGCTGCGATGTGCCGCCACCCGCCGGAGGGGGTGGCGGCAGATCGCGTACGGACGACCCCGCGGAGTGCGATGTGCCGCCACCCCCCGCGAGGCCGGCGGAGCGTCGCTCGAGGTACTCGTCGACCCCGCGCGGCAGCATCGAGACCTGCCCGTCGCCGAGCAGCGCCCACACCGAGTCGGTGACCCGCTCGAGGAAGTAGCGGTCGTGCGAGACGACGATCAGCGTGCCGGGCCAGCTGTCGAGGAAGTCCTCGAGCACGTTGAGGGTGTCGATGTCGAGGTCGTTGGTGGGCTCGTCGAGCAGCAGCACGTTGGGCTCGGTCAGCAGCAGCTTGAGCAGCTGGAAGCGCCGCCGCTCGCCACCGGACAGGTCGCCGAGCCGCGCGGTCAGCCGGTCGCCGGTGAAGCCGAAGCGCTCCAGCATCGACGTCGCGGTGATCTCCTGGCCGTCGAGCGTCTTGGTGACCCGACGGATCGACTCGACCGTCGGCAGCACCCGCGCCTCGGGGTCGATCTCGTCGAGCGCCTGGGTGAGGTACTGCATCGCGATCGTCCGGCCGTGCCGCACCTTGCCCACCTGCGGCGGCAGGGTGCCCGCGATGAGGGACAGCAGCGAGGTCTTGCCGGCGCCGTTGACCCCGACGATGCCGATGCGGTCGCCCGGCCCGATCCGCCAGGTGGCGTGGTCGAGCAGCACCTTGTCGCCGCGCGCGAGGTCGACGTCCTCGATGTCGACGACGTCCTTGCCGAGCCGCTGGCTGGCGAAGCGCTGGAGCTCC
Source organism: uncultured Actinomycetota bacterium (assembly GCA_963795275.1). Taxonomy (GTDB): domain Bacteria; phylum Actinomycetota; class Actinomycetes; order Propionibacteriales; family Nocardioidaceae; genus Nocardioides. The sequence continues at coordinate 82,438 of CAWCHD010000026.1, read as the reverse complement.
ATCCGGTCGCGCGGCGGGGGTACGTCGTCGATGAGGGCGTTGGCCGCGTCGATGCGGAACTTCGGCTTCGACGTACGCGCCGGCGGGCCGCGCCGCAGCCAGGCGAGCTCCTTGCGGGCCAGGTTCATCCGGCGCGTCTCGGAGGCGGCGGCCTGTCGCGAGCGCTCGGCCTTCGCCAGGACGTACGACGCGTAGCCGCCCTCGTAGGAGTCGACCGCGCCGTCGTGGACCTCCCACGTCGTCTGGCAGACCTCGTCGAGGAACCACCGGTCGTGGGTGACCACGATCAGCGCGCTGGGCAGGGTCACGAGGTGCGCGGCGAGCCACGCGACGGCCTCGACGTCGAGGTGGTTGGTCGGCTCGTCGAGGATGATCAGGTCGTGGCGCGAGAGCAGCAGCGCGGCCAGGGCGCAGCGGCGGCGCTCGCCACCGGACAGGCCGACGACCGCGCGGTCCAGGCTCACGCCGGCGAGCAGCTCCTCGACCACCTGCCGGGTCGTCGCGTCGGCCGCCCACTCGTGGTCCTCCCGACCGCCGAGCACCGCCTCGCGGACGCTGTGGCTGTCGACGAGCTCGTCGCCCTGGTGGAGGTAGCCGATCTCGACGCCGCGGGTGCGCGAGACCCGGCCGGAGTCGGGCTGCTCGATGCCGGTCATCACCTCGAGCAGGGTGGTCTTGCCGTCGCCGTTGCGGCCGACGATGCCGACCCGCTCGCCCACGGAGATGCCGAGCGAGACGTCGTCGAGCAGGGGCCGCACGCCGTAGGACTTCGAGACGCGCTCGAGGTTGATGAGGTTCGCCATGTCGGGGCGATCCTCTCAGGCGGCCCCACCTCGGCGTGCTTCGGCGTACGACCCTCGCCCGAGCGGTGGTCCACCCACACTCTGACCGCGGCGACTGTGGGTGGACCACCGCTCGCCAGCGTGTCGTCGTACGCCGCGCCGGGGGGCGGTGGTCGACCCACACTGCAAGGACGGCGAATGTGGGTGGACCACCGCTCGGCGGGAATCAGCTGAGCGGCGGCCGGTCCTCCGAGCGAGGCCGGGGCGGGAGCGGCGTCCAGGGCGGGCTTGGCGCTCGCGGTGCTGGCGTACTTCTGGATCAGCGACTCGATGTCGAGGCCGGTCGTCGTCCGCAGCAGCTCCATGGTCTGGACGAGGTTGCTGCTCACCTGCCGCGGGAGCTCGCCGGCGCCGTCGGTCGAGATCACCGTGAGCTTGTCGATGCCGGCCATCGGCCGGGCCAGCTCGGCGGCCACCTTGGGCATCACCTCGATGAGCATCTGCAGCACCGCGGCCTCGTTGTAGCCGGCGAACGCCTCGGCCTTCTTCTCCATCGCCTCGGCCTCGGCCTGGCCCGCGGCCAGGATGGCGGCACCCTGCGCCTCACCCTCGGCCCGCAGGGCGTCGGCCTCCGCGACGCGGCGGGCCTTCTCCGCCTCACCGCGCTTGGCGCCCTCGATGGCCTCGGCCTCGGCGAGCGCCGAGCGGCGGGACTTCTCGCCCTCACCGGTCAGGCGGGCCTTCTCGGCGTCCGCCTCGGCGGCCGCGATGGAGGCGGCCTTCTTGGCCTCGGCCTCGAGGATCTGGGAGTTGCGGCGACCCTGGGCCTCGGTCTCGACGCGGTAGCGCTCGGCGTCGGCGGGCTTGCGGACCTCGGTGTCGAGCTCGCGCTCCTTGAGCGCGGCCTGCCGCACGGCCACCTTCTCCTGCTCGAGCAGGATCGCCTGGTCGCGGTCGGCCTGGGCGAGCGGGCCGGCGGCGGAGGCCTGCGCGTTGGCGGCGTCGGTCTCGGCCTTGATCTCGGCGCTCTTGAGCGCGAGCGCGCGCTGGGTGATCGCGATCTCCTGCTCGGCGGCGATGCGCGCCTGCTCGGCGGCCTGGCGGGCGTTGGCCTCGGCGATGGAGGCGAGCTGGTTGAGCTTGGCGGCCTCGGGACGACCGAGGTCGGCGAGGTAGGAACCGTCGTCGGTGATGTCCTGGATCTGGAAGGTGTCCAGCACGAGGCCCTGGCCGGTCAGCGACGACTCGGACTCCTCGGCCACCCGCTGGGCGAAGGCGGCGCGGTCGCGGATGATCTGCTCGACCGACATCGAGCCGACGATCGAGCGGAGCGCACCGGCGAGGACCTCCTGGGTGAAGGTCTCGATCTCGGCCTGCTGGCTGAGGAAGCGCTGGCCGGCCGCGCGGATCGAGTCCTCGTTGCCGCCGACCTTCACCAGCGCGACGCCGTCGAGGTTGAGCTTGATGCCCTGGCCCGACACCGCGCCGCGGATCTGCACGGAGATGCGGCGCGAGGACAGGTCGAGGGTGGCCAGGCGCTGCACGAACGGGATGACGAAGACGCCGCCGCCCATGACGACCTTCTGGCCGGACAGGTCGGTGGAGATCTCGCCCGTCTCCGGGTTGCGTACCTCCCCCTTGCCCTTGCGCCCGGTGATGATGAACGACTCGTTGGGCCCGGCCACCTTGTAGCGGGTGACGACGAGCAGCGCGAGGAGCACCAGGAGGACGACGAGGCCGATCACGGCGACGACGACGGCGGACATTCCGAACATGGGCAGGGCTCCTAGGGGCGTGGCGGTGGGGCGGGACGGGTCAGGGCAGGAAGAGGGGCTCGACGTGGACGGCGGTGGGCGAGATGACCGAGGTGACGCTCACCTGGGTGCCGGCCTCGACGGGGACGCTCGAGCGGGCGTTGAGCCGGGTGATGTGGCCGCCGACGCTGATCGAGACCACCCCGAAGCCGTCCGCGGGGATGGCGCTGACCACCGAGCCGATCTTCTCGACCATGTCGGAGGTGCGCACCGTGTCGGTCTCGCCCGTGCCGTGCAGCAACGAGGACGCCTTGGCGGCGCCCGCGCCGAGCAGCACGCCGAGCACCAGGCCGATGACGACGGCGAGCGTCGTGGAGCCGGTCACCGACAGGGCGATCGCACCACCGAAGCCGAGGGCGCCGAGGAAGCCGGCGAGGGCCTCGGTCGAGAAGAAGCCGGCGCTGAGTCCCTCGAAGGCGCCGTCGAGCACGTCGCCGAGGACGAGCGCCACCACCAGCAGCACCACTCCGAGCGCGCCGAGCAGCAGGAACACGGTCACGATGCTCTCCCCCGGTCAATCAGCGCGACATGCCGCGCACACCCTAGCGCCCGACCGACCCGTCCGGGAGGGGACCGGAGATGCAGGCGATCAGGCCACGACGTGTGCGCCGGCGACCGGTCCGGTCGCGGTCAGCACGACCTCGTGCCCGGCGCCCGCCAGGCCCGTCGCGGTCTCGCGCGCGCCGTCGGCGGAGTCGCAGAGGAAGACCACCGTCGGCCCCGAACCGCTGACGATCCCGCGGAGCGCACCCTCGGCCTCGCCCAGCGCGATCAGGTCGCCGAGCTCGGGACGCAGGTCGATCGCCGGCTCCTGCAGGTCGTTGTGCAGCGCCCGCGCCAGGCGTACGGGCTCGCCGGAGGCCAGCGCCTCGAGCAGCGGCTCGGCCGACGCCGGGACCTCGGGGGCGTCGGGGCGCATCGTGTCGAAGTGCCGGTAGACCGCCGGCGTCGACAGGCCGACCGGCGCCGGCACCGCGACCCACCACCAGGCGCCGTGGTCGTCGACGGGCGTCACGAGCTCGCCGCGGCCCACGCCCCGCGCCGTACCGCCGACGAGGGAGAACGGGATGTCGCTGCCGAGCTCGGCGGCGATCGCCAGCAGGTCGTCGTCGGAGGTGTCGAGCCCCCAGAGGCGGTCGCAGGCGACGAGCGCGGCGGCCGCGTCGGCGGAGCCGCCGGCCATGCCCCCGGCGACCGGGATGTCCTTGAGGACCTCGAAGGCGCCGCTCGCCGTCCGTCCCGACCGCTCGGCCAGCAGCCGGGCCGCGCGCAGCACGATGTTGTCGGGGCCGTCGGGTACGTCGGCGGGGTCGATGTGGTCGGCGACGCGGGTGGTCAGGGTGAGGTCGTCGGCGGCGGCCAGCGACAGGTCGTCGTGGATCCCGATCGCCTGGTAGACGGTGTCGAGCGGGTGGAAGCCGTCCTCGCGGACCCGGCCGACGCCGAGGTGGAGGTTGATCTTGGCGGCGGCGCGGACGGTGATGCTCACGCGGTCCTCGCTGCGGCGAGGCCCTCGGCGATCCGGGCGAAGTCCTCGACCGTGAGCACCTCGCCGCGCGCGGTCGGGTCGACGCCTGCCGACTCGAGGGCGGCGGTGGCGACCTCGGCGGAGCCGGCGAGCCCGCGCAGCGCGGCGCGGACCTGCTTGCGGCGCTGGGCGAAGGCGGCGTCGACGACCGCGAACACCTCCTGGCGCGTGGCCGTCGTGTCGGGCGGGTCGCGCCGGGTCCAGGCGACCAGTCCGGAGTCGACGTTGGGCGCCGGCCAGAAGACGTTGCGGCCGATCGCACCGGCCCGGCGTACGTCGGCGAACCACGCGGCCTTCACGCTCGGCACGCCGTAGGTCTTCGAGCCGGGTCCGGCGGCCAGCCGGTCGGCGACCTCCGCCTGCACCATCACGAGCCCGCGCTCGAGCGACGGCAGCAGCGTGAGGAGGTGGATGAGCACCGGCACCGAGACGTTGTAGGGCAGGTTCGCGACGAGTGCGGTGGGCGGCGGGCCGGGCACCTCCTCGACGCGCATCGCGTCGGCGAGCACGACCTCGAAGGCGTCGACCTGGCCCGGGGCGTACGCCGCGATGGTGGCGGGCAGCCGACCGGCGAGGAGCGGGTCGAGCTCGATCGCGATGACGCGCCCGGCCACCTCGAGCAGGGCCAGCGTCAGCGAGCCGAGGCCCGGTCCGACCTCGACGACCACGTCGTCGCCGGTGATGCCGGACTCGCGCACGATGCGACGGCAGGTGTTGGCGTCGATGACGAAGTTCTGACCGCGCTGCTTGGTGGGCCGCAGGTCGAGCTCGGCAGCGAGCGAACGCACCTCCGCGGGCCCGAGGAGCCTCGGGCCGGCCGGGGTGGAGGTCATGGGCGTCAGCCTAGTGCGGCTCGCCGTCCGCCTCCCCGACCGACCTGTGGGCCCGGCCCGCACGTCGGGCACGACTGCGGTTGACTTGTCGCGTGGACGAGAGAGCGATGGCCTGCCGGATCGTCCTGGACGTGTCGGAGGGCGCCGACCTCGTGCTGTCGGTCGCCGTGGCGGCCGTCAACGACGTCCTCGAGGAGGTGCTGGCGGTCTCGGTCGACGGCAGCTCCCAGGAGGTGCGCGAGGTCGCGGGTCCGGTCGGCACCCGGCTGCACCGGGTGGTGCCGGACGCCGACGGCCGGCTGACGCTCGACTACCGCGCCAGGGTCGGCGAGTCGGCTCCCGTGGAGGGCGAGGAGCTGGAGCTCGTCGAGGCGACCCGGCCCAGCCGCTACTGCCCCTCCGACCGCCTGGCCCCGATCGTGGCGGACCTCGTCGACCGCGACCTGCGCGGGCACGACCTGGTGCGGGCGGTGGTCGACTGGGTGAGCGGGCACCTCAGCTACGTGCCGGGGAGCAGCGGCCCCCTGGACGACGCCCTCGACACCTACCTCACCCGCCAGGGCGTGTGCCGCGACTACGCCCACCTGGTGGTGGCGTGCCTGCGCTCGCTCGACGTGCCGGCCCGGCTGGTGTCGGTCTACGCGCCCGGGCTCGACCCGATGGACTTCCACGCGGTCGCCGAGGTCTGGGTCGACGGCGCCTGGCACGTGGTCGACGCCACCCGGCTGGCCCCGCGGCAGACGCTGGTCCGCATCGCCACGGGCCGCGACGCCGCGGACACGGCGTTCCTCACCGTGCTCGGCGGCACCGCCACCCTCATCGAGATCTCGGTGCTCGCGGTCGTGGACGGCGACCTGCCGGTCGACGACGGGCACGCGCCGGTGCGGGTGCGCTGACCGGCGCCCGTCAGGCGTCCAGCCGCTCCACGTCCACGCCGACGTCGAGCGTGGACGTCGCGGACTCGGACAGCACGATGCCCTTCAGCGGCGACACGTCGCGGAAGTCGCGGCCCCACGCGGTCACCACGTAGCGGGAGTCGACCAGCTGGTCGTTCGTCGGGTCGAGGTCGATCCAGCCGCGAGGCCCGGCACCAGCACCGAGACCCAGGCGTGGGACGCGTCCTGCCCGACGAGGCGCTCGCGTCCCGGCGGCGGGACGGTCTCGAGGTAGCCGCTGACGTACCTGGCCGGGAGGCCGACGGAGCGCAGGCACCCGACCGCCAGGTGCGCGAAGTCCTGGCACACCCCCTGCCGCAGGGCGAGGAGCTCGGTCAGCGTCGTACGCACGGTGGTGGCGCCGGGCCGGTAGGCGAAGTCGCGCTTGCATCGTGCGGTGCAGCGCCGTCAGCGCCTCGCCGAGCCGACGGTCGGGGGGCAGCACCTCGGCGGCGTAGGCGCGCACCTCGGCGGAGAGCTCGACCAGGGGCGAGGGCAGCAGGCCCTCGGCGCGCGTGACGGGGTCGGCCGTCGACCGGACGTGGGCCGCGGCGTCCGCGACGGTCCACGCGTCGAGGGCGGCGAGGTCGGGCCGCGGCCGGTCGACGTCGACGACGCTGTCCTTCTCGACCTCCAGCAGCGTGTGCGGGGTGCGCACCTCGACGTAGAAGCTGCGGTTGCCCACGTGGTCGCGGTGCTCGGCCACCACGTCGGGCTCCGGTGACACCCGCAGCGTCGAGCTCTCCACCCGCTGGTGGTCGGTGTCGCGGGGCGCGAGGAAACCGCGCTCGTAGCAGGCGTCGACCGTGTCGTCGTAGGTGTAGGTCGTGCGGTGCCGGACCCGGTAGCGGCGCGGGAGGAAGTCGTCGTCGCGCTGCATCACACGCCCCCCACGGGTGCGGCCCAGTCGGCGACGACGGTGCGCTGGGGAGGCTTGCGGCGGAAGTGCCGGCGCGGCGAGGGCGTCGGCCAGCGCCCGCAGCTCGCGCTCGAGCTCGTCGCACAGGTCGGCCAGCGCCGTCCGGTCGCCTGCGCCGACCTCGTCGACGTCGACGCCGCGCAGCACCTCGCGCAGCTCGCGCGTGCGACGGGCGAGCTCGTCGTCCCCCACCAGGACGAAGTCCTCGGCGAGGCGGTCGAGCTGGAAGGCGACCGAGCGCGGGTTGGTCGGGTCGACGAGCAGGAGGCCGATGGCGGAGTGGACCGGCCAGGACGGGCCGTCGCCCGAGGCGAGGCGCCGGCGGTGGGTGATGATGCTGTCGCACGCCTCGAGGACGGCCTCGGTCACCTGCGCGTCGGTCACCGGCGGTCGGTCGTGGGCCAGCCCGCTGCGCACCAGGGCAGTGATGAGCTGGGCCCGCTCGATCCGCATCCCGCCGTCGAGGTGGCCCCAGCTCTCGTCGCGCACCATGTTCTCGGCGACCACCCCGCTCAGGGCCAGCGAGGACTCCAGCACGTCGTAGAGCTTGGGCTGCAGGGCGTCGTCCGGGTGTCCTGCGACGACGACCGTCCGCTCGAGCCGGCTCAGCACGTGCCAGATGTCGCTGGACAGCACGTCGCGGACGTCCTGCGAGCTGCGCACGAGCCGGCCCACCGCGTAGGCGACGGTGCCGGGTCGTCGTACGTCTCCCACCATCGCGCGCACGTGGTCGGCCGGCGTCGCGTCCCCGCGCGGCACGCCGGTCACGTCGCCCACGGCGTCGGAGAGGGCGTACGCCGCGGCAGCGCCGGGCGTCCGCGGTGCGCCGTCGCCGGCATCGGCCCAGCCGCCCTGGTCCTCGACCAGGTCGTCGGTCACGCGCAGCAGCCGCGCGGTGCCCTCGGCGCGCTCGGCGTACCTCCCGAGCCAGTGCAGCGCCTCCGCCGCACGGGGCGCGAGCGGGGCCGGCACCGCGACGGCCCGCACCGGCCGTACGTCGAGCACCCGGTCACCCGCCCAGCCCGCCACGGTGTCGGAGTCCAGCACCCACACGTCCTTGGCAGGCGCGCCGGTGGAGTTGGAGACGACGTAGGACGAGGCGTCGGGGGCGACCCTGCCCAGCCCACCCGGGAGGAACGAGTACCCGGAGCCGTGGGCCACGCCGAAGGTGCGGAGCACGAACCGGCGGGGCTCGAGCCCGGCGTCGGTGACGACCGGCGCGGTGGACATCGCGAGCGGCTCCTGCGCCGACCAGGCCCACGGCTCGGCCTCGATCTGTCGCCTCAGGGTGTCGCGGTCGGCGGCGTCGAGCTCCCACCCGACCCGGGCGGCCAGGGGCCGGTCGCGGGCGATCGGCTTGACCAGGAGCGTGTCGAGCCGGGCCAGCACGTGCTGGCGCTGCACGTCGTCGCCGCACCACCAGGTGGTCGCGCCGGGCAGGGCCAGGTCCTCACCGAGCAGGGCCCGGCAGACGGCCGGGAGGAACGCCCCGAGGCGCGGCGTTCTCGAGCACCTCGGTGCCGATCGGGTTGGCGAGCGCGACGGTGCCGCGGCGTGCGGCCTCCATCAGTCCGGGGAGGCCGAGGTGGGAGTCGCCACGGAGCTCGAGCGGGTCGGCCCACGCCCCGTCCACGCGGCGCAGCACCACCGCCACCCGGTCCGGGCGCGCGGTCGAGCGGATCCACACGCGACCGTCACGCACGGCGAGGTCGTCGGCCTCGACGAGGGGGAAGCCGAGCAGGGTCGCCAGCAGGCTCTGGTCGTAGGCGGTCTCGCTGCCCGAGCCGGGTGAGAGCAGCACCACCTGCGACGCCTCGGCCCCCGCGGGTGCCGCCTCGCGGAGGGCGGTCGTCATGGTGTGGAAGAAGGGCCGCAGCCGGGCGAGCCGGGTGACCCGGTGGGGACCGGCCAGCACCCGGCTGGTCACGCGCCGGTTGACCATCGCGTAGCCGGCGCCCGACGGCGTGGCGGTGCGGTCCGCGAAGACGGTCCACCGGCCCTCGGCGTCACGCGCCAGGTCGGTGGCGGTGAGCAGCAGCCGGGGGTCCGCGCCCGAGCGGGCGCCGGCGGCCTGCCGGACGAACCCGGGATGGCCGAGCACGACCTCCGCCGGCACGACGCCGCGCCGCAGCAGCGTGCGCGCGCCGTAGACGTCGGCGAGGAGGGCCGAGAGGAGGTGGGCGCGCTGGGTCAGCGCGGACTCGAGGGCGGCCCACTCGCCCGCCCCGAGCACGACGGGGAGGGGATCGACCGCCCACGTGCGGCCCTGGTCGCCGTCCTCGGTCGCGCCGTAGCGGACGCCGTCGTCCTCGACCAGTCGGGCAGCGGAGGCGGCGGCGTCCCGCAGGCCCTGCACGCCGAGGAGTGCGGCGGCGCGCTCGACGGGGTCGTCGCCGTCGCGCAGGCCGCCGACGAGCTCGTCCGGCCCGACGCTCCGGCCGGACGGTCCGGTGAGGGCGGCCACCCGGGTGCGGTAGTCCGCGAGTGTCGCGGGAGCGCCTGCCGTCACCCACGGAACCCTAGTGGCAGGTGCAGGTTGCCACGGGGGCGTGGGTCAGCGGGGCAGGCCGAGCTTGGCCGCGCAGCCGGGCCAGGCGCCGTACCCGCCGGAGGCGTCGCGGAGCTTGGTCGCGATGGCGATCTGGGTCTCGCGGGAGGCCTGGCTCGGCAGGCCGGTGCCGCCGTAGGCCTGCCACGTCCCGAGGTTGAACTGGAGGCCGCCGTAGTAGCCGTTGCCGGTGTTGATCGCCCAGTTGCCGCCGGACTCGCACCTGGCGAGGGCGTCCCACACGGTGCTGCCACCGGCGAAGTTGGAGGTGGCGACCTCCTGGGTGCCGACCGCGACGATCGTCGGGACGGCCTTGACCCTGACCGCGGCGTCGACGACCTTGCGGGCGACCATCTCGCCGTTGACGAAGCGCAGGCGGTAGGTGACGCTGCGGACGCCGTCGGAGCCGGCGCGCAGGACCTGCTCCTCGCCCTCGGGCATGCTCGGGTCCTCGCGCTCGACGACCGGCGCGTCGATCGACCTCGCGACGCACCTTCTTCGTCGCGATCCGGATGTCCTTGACCACGACCTTGTCGCCGTTGGCGATCTCGGTGGTGAGCGACGGGGTGACCTTGTCGTGCCGGTCGACCTCGAAGCCCATCGAGTCGAGCACGTCGGCGACGGTCAGCGCCGCCACCTTCTTCATGCGCAGGTCCTTGGCGCCGAGCTTGATGCGCACGACCTTGGGCGTGACGACCTTCAGCGACAGGCCGGTGCGGCCGATCGAGGAGCTGCGGCTGGTGGAGAGGTCGGCGCCGTCGAAGCGGCGTCCGATCTCGCTCAGCGCGCTCGCGACGTCGGTCGAGTTGACCCAGTACGTCCGGGCGTCGCCGTCGACGGAGAGCTCGAGCGGGCGGCCGAACTGCACCGCGATGGCGGTGCCGTCCGTGACCGACTCGTCGACCGCGGGAGCCACCAGGTCCTTGTCCGTGACGCTGACGCCCTCGGCCTCGAGCACGTCGCCGACGGTGGCGCCGATGGCGCTGACCTGTCGGGTCTGCCCGTCGAGGGTGAGGGTCACGTCCTTGCTGAGTGCGGAGTAGCCGACCGTCGTACCTGCGACGGCTGCCACGACGACCCCTGCGAGGGTCGCCAGCACCGGGGTGGACCTGCTGAGCTGCGCGAGACGAGAGCGCACGATTCTCCGAACGTCGTACTTCCCGGGCCTCAGGAGGGCAGCACCCCCCACCAGCCTGCGTGCGCTCCGTCCAGCATGGATGGAGCCGTACGACGTGCGAGCGGGGGTCTCGCAGGACCGGCCCGATCCGGTCCTCGTGCTGCCGGAATTCGATCCTGATCCCGGCTGAATGTCACACGACGATAACGACGAGCGGCCCCTGCGCAAACTCGAACGACCGAATTCGGGGCGAGACCCCGGTCACCCCGGCGCGGCTACCAGGACCCTCCGAAGGCCGCGTCGGTGGTGGCGTCGATGGCCCGGCAGAGCTCCTCGAGGTCGGCACCGAGGACCTCCGCCATCGCCCGCACCGTGAGCGGGACGAGGTAGGAGGCGTTGGGCCGGCCGCGGTAGGGCGTGGGTGTCAGGTAGGGCGCGTCGGTCTCGACGAGGACCCGGTCGACCGGCGTGATCGCGAGGGCGTCGCGCAGGGGCTGCGCGTTCTTGAAGGTGACCGTGCCGGCGAAGCTGAGGTGGGCGCCGCGGTCGAGGCACCGGCGCGCGAACGCCGCGTCGCCGGAGAAGCAGTGCATCACCCAGCGCTCGGGCGCCCCCTCCTCGTCGAGGACCCGCAGCACGTCGTCGTGGGCGTCGCGGTCGTGGATGACCAGCGTCTTGTCGAGCCGCTTGGCGAGGTCGATGTGGCGGCGGAAGCTCTCCTCCTGCACCGCCCGGCCCTCCTCGCCGGTGCGGAAGGTGTCCAGCCCGGTCTCGCCGACCGCGCGCACCTTGTCGTGCGCCGCGGCGAGCCGCTCGATCTCGGCCAGCGCCTCCTCGAGCCGTCCGGCCTCGGCCAGCCGGGGCGCCTCGTTGGGGTGCAGCGCGACCCCGGCGACGAGCGCGTCGTGCTCGGCGGCCGCGGCCACCGCCCACCGCGCGCCCTCCAGGTCGCAGCCGATCTGCACGATCCGCGGCACCCCGACCGCCGCCGCGGCAGCGAGGGCGTCCGTGGTCGTGGTCCAGTCGCCGTCGGCGATGTCGAGGTGGCAGTGGTTGTCCACGACGGGGTGCGGCAGCGGCTCCGGCGCAGGCGGGCGCTCGCGGTCGCGACGGGCGCCGGACCTCTCCTCGGTCGCGGCCCGGGAGCGGGTCGGCCCCTCCCCCGGCTCAGCGGTGGACAACGTCGTACACCTCCCGCTTGGGCAGGCCCGCGCGCTTCGCGACCTCGGCGATCGCCTCCTTGCGGGTCGACCCCGACTCCTCCAGCGACGCGACCGCGGCGCGCAACGAGCCGGGGTCGGTGTCGACCGCGGGAGCGCCGCTCGATCCCTCGACCACGATCGTCACCTCACCGCGTACGCCGTCCGCGGCCCACGCGACGAGCTCGGCCAGCGGACCGCGGCGGACCTCCTCGTGGGTCTTGGTCAGCTCACGGCAGACCGCTGCCGGACGGTCGTCGCCCAGCGCCTCCGCCATCGCGGCGAGGGCCGCCTCGGTGCGGTGGGGTGCCTCGAAGAAGACCATCGTCCGCTCCTCGGTCGCCAGCGCGGCGAGCCGGCGACCGCGTTCGCCGGCCTTGCGCGGCAGGAAGCCCTCGAAGCAGAACCGGTCGACCGGCAGCCCGCTGACCGCCAGCGCGGTGAGCACGGCGCTGGGCCCGGGGACGGCGGTGACGCGGACGTCGTGCTCGACCGCGGCGGCCACGAGCCGGTAGCCGGGGTCCGAGACGCTCGGCATGCCGGCGTCGGTCACGAGCACGACGCGGTCGCCGGCCAGCAGCGCCTCCAGCAGCACCGGCGTGCGCGCCTGCTCGTTGCCCTCGAAGTAGGAGACGACCCGGCCCGACAGCGTGATGCCGACGTCGGCGCACAGCCGCTTCAGCCGCCGGGTGTCCTCCGCGGCCACCACGTCGGCGCCGGACAGCTCCGCCGCGAGCCGCGGCGGAGCGTCGCCGGCCTGCCCGATCGGGGTGCCCGCGAGGACGAGGACGCCAGTCATGCTCCGATCATCGCAGCCGGACGACGAACTTCCGACGGGACGGCCGCCTGGCCCGGGACGTGTCCGGTGTCTGGTTAGAGTTCGGAGGTGACCCCGACCGCCACGGAGCGCAACACTCCGCGCTGGAGGTCCGAGGACTCGCTGGCCGGGTGGGTCGGGGCGATCTGCCTCGCGAGCCTGGCCTTCTTCCTGCGCCGGTGGAACCTCGGCACACCGCACGCCTTCGCGTTCGACGAGACCTACTACGCCAAGGACGCCTGGTCGCTGCTCAACCACGGCTACGTCCGCGCCTACGTCGAGGACGCCGACAAGACGATCCTCAACGGCAACGTGACCGGCCTGTGGCAGGACGGCCCCTCGATGATCGTCCACCCCGAGGTGGGCAAGTGGCTGATCGCTGCCGGGATCAAGGTCTTCGGGATGGATCCCACGGGCTGGCGGATGGCCTCGGCCGTGTTCGGCGCCCTGATGGTGCTGCTGATGTGCCGCTTCGTGCGCCGCGTCACCGGCTCCACGGTGCTCGGCCTGGTGGCAGGGCTGCTGCTGTCGATCGACGGCCTCGAGCTGGTGCTGTCGCGGCTCGCCCTGCTCGACATCTTCCTGGCGTTCTTCACGCTCCTCGGCGTGCACTGCGTGGTCGCGGACCGGCAGTGGCTGCGCGACCGCCTCGCCGCGGGACGGCGTACGACCGCGCTCGGGCTCTGGCGCCCGTGGCTGCTCGCCGGCGGCGTGGCCTTCGGGCTGGCCTGCGGCACGAAGTGGTCGGCGGTCTACACGCTGGCGGTCTTCGGCCTGCTCGCGTGGCTCTGGAGCGCCGGCGCGCGCCGGGCCTTCGGTGAGCGCCGCCCCCTGCTGCGCTCGGTCTTCCTGGACGGGCTGCCGGCGTTCGTCGCGCTCATCGGCGTCGGCCTGGTCACCTACCTCGCCACGTGGACCGGCTGGCTGATGCACGCCGACGCCTACGAGCAGGCGTTCAGCAACACCCAGTACACGACGTACGGCGGCGGGACGCAGTGGCCGACCGCGACCGAGGAGGACGCCCACGGCTTCGGCGAGGTCACCCAGTCGCTGCGCTCGCTCTGGTACTACCACCAGGACGTCTACACGTTCCACAGCCACTTCCTCAACGACTCGACCCACATCTACGCCAGCAAGCCGTCGACCTGGCTGGTGATGGGCCGGCCGGTCGGGGTGGACGCCCAGACCGACATCCAGCCCGGCGCGCAGGGCTGCGACGCGCCCACCGGCTCGACGTGCATCCGGCAGATCCTGCTCATCGGCAACCCGGTCGTCTGGTGGGGCGGCTGCCTCGCGATGGTCGCCTCGCTGCTGCTCTGGATCGGTGCGCGCGACTGGCGCCACGGCGTCGCGGTGCTCGGCCTGGCCACCACGTGGCTGCCGTGGTTCCTCTACGACGACCGGCCGATCTTCTTCTTCTACGCGATCACCAGCCTCCCCTTCCTGGTGCTCTCGGTCGCGCTGGCGATGGGCCACCTGATCGGCAGGTCCGACGTCCCGACCCCGCGGCGTACGTTCGGCGTGGTCGTCGCGGGCAGCTACACCGTGCTGGCGCTGGTCGGCTTCGCCTGGTTCTGGCCGATCTGGACCGACGTGCTGCTGACCAAGTCCGAGTGGGACGCCCGGATCTGGTTCCGACGCTGGATCTGATCCACCCCCAGGTGGGGCACCGGGCCAGACCGGGGTGTCGAAAACGGGCAGATCGTCAGAGAATCGGTCAAGAAGCCCCGCATTTCGGTCAACGGCATGGTGGCAGTGAGTGCGGCGACGGACCATGGACACACCCCGCTTGGCGCGGGGTATGTCGCCAGGGAGGGTGCGCCATGGAGTCCACGTTCATCCACGTCTGTCTCGAGACGGCCGGGTCGCCGGCAGGCACCCCCGGGCACCAGATCGGCGAGCGGTGGGTCTGCGTGTGCGGCGACCACTTCGTCTACCGCGAGGGCTTCAACCGCGCCGGCTACGCCGAGGTCGAGTGGTGGCCGGCCCCGGTCATCCCGATGCCGCGCAACGCCGCCGACAAGCCCAAGCGCCGCGGCCTCCTCTTCGGTCCCCGCAAGGGCTGAGACGCCCGCCGGCCGACCCGGCCCCCGCCTCGACGACCCCGCCCGATCCAGCCCGGGCGGGGTCTTCGTCGTCCGGGGCTGCGCCTGGCTCGCGCTGCGCCCGGCTCACCAGGAGCCGGGGAACCTCGACGAGCCGGCGATCGACAGCAGCGACACCGCGAGGGCCACGGCGACCGCGATGAGGAGCGCCTCGCCGAGGTGACGACGGCTCGGCACGAGCAGCATCGCGAGGCCGACGACCACCACGAGCAGCGGCAGCACCCAGAACGGGACGACGTTGGCGGCCAGCACCGAGACGAACGCCAGCACGCCGCCACCGAGCGCCGCCTGCACGAGCGGCACCGGGCGCGAGCCGCGCGGCAGGCCGACCTCCGTGACGGCGCCCGCCATCGGCAGCTGGTCGGGAGCGAGCGAGCGCAGCAGCAACGTCACCGTCGCCGCGTCGGTCACCACGACGACGTCGCGGAACCGGTCCTCGACCGCGTGGCGGCGCACGAGCTGGTCGAGGCGGTGGCCGCGGTCGACGTCGGGGAAGCGGACCGGCGCCAGCAGCACGTCGGGCACCGGCTCGACACCGAGACCGGTGACGACCTTCTTCGCCTCGGCGGTCGGCGCCGCGAGGACGACGACGCTGCGCCCCAGCGACGACCGCAGCCGCGCGACCTCGTCGGTCGACGCCTGGGCGCCCACCACGAAGATCCGCTGGTAGTCCGTCACGACGACGACGCTAGCGGTGGCCTAGGTTCGACGGATGAGCACCCGCGGCGGAGCCGTCGTCACCGGAGCCGGACGCGGTCTGGGCCGGCTGATCGCCGGCCTCCTCGTCGACCGCGGCCACGACGTCCTGGTCACCGACCTCGACGCCGACGCGGCCGCGACCGTGGCCGCCGAGCTCGGTCCACGCGCCACCGCCCGCGCGCTCGACGTACGCGACGAGGTGGCCGTCGCCGAAGCGCGGGACGAGCTGGTGGAGCGGGCCGGGCGGCTCGCGGTCTGGGTCAACAACGCCGGCGTCCTGGTCACCGGACCCGCGTGGGCGCAGGACCCCCGGGCTCGCCGGCTGATGCTCGAGGTCAACACGCTCGGCACCATCAACGGCACCGTCAGCGCGATCGAGGCGATGCGCGAGCGCGGCGGCCACGTGGTCAACATCGTCTCGCTGGCCGGCCTGGCGCCGGTGCCGGGCGAGGCGGTCTACGCCGCCTCCAAGCACGCCGCCATCGGGTTCTCCCTCAGCACGACCGCCGACCTCCGGCTCGCGGGCATCAGGGACATCGACATCTCGTGCATCTGCCCCGACGGCATCTGGACGCCGATGCTGCACGACAAGCTCGACGACCCCGAGGCCGCGCTGTCGTTCTCCGGCAGGCTGCTCCAGCCCGAGGAGGTCGTCGAGGCGGTCGGACGGGTGCTCGACAAGCCACGACCCGTCACGTCGCTCCCCCGCTCGCGGGGCGTGCAGGCCCGCCTCGCGGCGCTCGCTCCGCGGGCCGCGGTGGCCGCGGCGCCGCTGATCGTGGCGCGCGGGCGGCGTACGCAGCGCAGGATGCTGCGCGACCGCTGACCCCGGGACGGCGCTACTGGTCCCGCGACTCGAGGTAGCGGGTCACGAGCTGCCACCCACCGACGACGGCGATGACCGCTCCCCCGAACGCCAGCACCTCGGCGGCGGTCTGGGTCGCCGCCTCCATCGAGTGCCGGAGGACGAGCCCGACCCCGAGGATCACCAGTCCCACCAGCACAGCCCACAACGCCCGAGTCACGAGCGACACGATACGTCGGCCGGGCGATACGGCGACGGAGGACTGCGATCACCTCCTTTGGGAGGTACGGCGGCGGGGGCGTCGCACACGTACTCTCGACCACCCCGCTACACCGCGAGCGCGCGAGCCGGCTTCGTCCCCACGACGACGCTACGGCCGCGCAGGGTCCCGGCCGGCGCGTGACCTTGCCCCCGGCCGGGACCCACCTCAGGGCACCTCCGACGGAACGAGGAAGGAATGAGGTGCGTCACCGGCCCGGGGATCTGGAAGTGGTCCTCCGGGCTGCCACAGCTCATGCGCTGGCGGGCACCGTGCGCGTCCGGACGATGTCGTCCGCGATGTCGATGACCTTCGTGTTCGTGTTCGACGACACTCGACACAGGTACCGGAACGCCGCGTCCGAGTCGATCTGCATCCGCTCCATGAGGATGCCCTGTGCCTGCCCGATGGTCGTCCGATGATCCAACGCCACCTCGAGGTGCTCGATCTGGCGCACCAAGGACACGAGCACATCGGCGCTCGAATCGACCTGCTGGTCCTCGTCCACTGACACGATCCCTCCCAGAACCGTCCACGGCTGCTCCCACTGCCAAGCGTAGGTCGCCACACCTACGCCAACTACCCCCCTGAGGGGCCGACTGTCACTGTCGTCGACGATGGCTGGCGGGGAACCAGTCATGCTCACGTTGCGGCTGGCGATCGACGGACGTCCGCCACGGCGTCGGGTGAACCGGCGCGCACCCAGCCGACATCGCGACCGCTCCAGGCGACACGGCGCGAGGACCCACCTCGCAGGCACGGTCTAGACAACGACTACGCGTATTGCCCGGAAACTTTTTACTTTCGCGCGCTCACGCATACACTTCCGGCAACGCAGACCTGACCGCCTCGGAACGGTGATCCGCGGGGGGCTGGCCTACGGTGCTCTTCTCGAGCTGACCGTAGCCCTCCCAATCCCGTCACAGCTCAACGTCAGGCAGCGCCCGAGTGCGGACAATCTCCGCGGCAACGTCGATGAGCTTGCGGTTCGTGTGCGACGAGACCCTTCGCAGGTAGTCGAAGGCTCGGTCCTCGCTGACGTCCAACAGGATCATCAGCATGCCGCTGGCCTGCCCGATGACCGTGCGGCTCTTCATCGCGTGCTGTAACTGGGCTACTTCGACCTCAGACGCGGCGAGCGCTTCGGCGATGGACCCGTCCAACAGGTCACGAAGCTCGTCGTCTACCGACACGACCCCTCCTGATCGAATCAACAGATGCCCCGTGCGGTGCATTCTACGAACCTTCTCTGACGCTAGCCACAGTTCGGATGCAGTCTCGGAGGACGATCTGAGAAGTGCGTGCAGGAGGCCGGGCAGGTTGGCGCGACAGAGCGTCATGGCCAGCGCCGCAGCCGCGCCCCGGAACCAGTGGCACGACCGAACCGGGGGGATCGGACGCGCCACTGACCCACTTCCTCAGCGGCTCCGCGACCCCACCTGTTACGCGCGCCCTGGCAGGTCTAGACGCGTCCAGCCTTTGTCGCGGCCTCGGCACGCACCAGCAGCTCGAGCAGGTCCAGCCGGAACCAAGTCGACCGTCGTGCCGTGCAGGGCACCTGGTCGCGGTTCACCCGGTGGACCAGCGCCCCGACCGTGCATCCGAGCACAGCTGCGGCGGCCGGGGTGGGGAGCCAGTCATGCTCGCCGTCCGGCGGCTAGGGGCACGCCGCTTCGCCAGCCGGCGCTCCTCCCGCTCGGCCGCGACTGTCGCGCGCGCGGCCGCAAGCTGTAGCGCCTGACATCGAGCGACCGAGGGGTGCCTCCCACGACGCACTAGCAGCCGCCACGCAGCTTGTGAATCACCCTTAGGAGGCGGTCAGGCATCTCCGTCGCGCTCACGCCGACCATCTCGGCAGCCCAGCGGCGCCTCACCTACTCCCCGCATGACCGGTAGGCGGGTCCGCGCAGGTGGCCTTCGGCAGGCGCACAACGTGGCAGATTCAGGCGAGCGTAACCGCCCTCAAAGTGGCACTTCCGAGTGCAGCAAGAAGCGATGCCCTCAAGACGAAATCGGCGCGAGTAGATGCGCTGGTCGGCGGGAGCCCAGGGACGGCATGAGCGCGACGTGTTCAGGGACGATCTACTGCTGGCACGTCGACCCGCGTTGTGAGTACAACGCCGTCTGAGGCGCCGCTTGCTGAGTAACTGTTGGCTACGACGAAAAGGGTTCGACCATCGTCACCGCCAAGCGCACACGAAAAGCAACCCCGATCGGCGTCCACCCTGGCAAGGACCTTGCCACCCTCGGCAATTCGGACACAATGGCGGCCGGGCACCGAGGCATACCAGAGCGCTCCTGCAGAGTCGACGCAAATCCCGTCCGGGGCCTCGCCCTCCGCCAGAGCTGCCCAGACCCGGCGGTCCGCAAGGGTCCCGTCCTCGGTGATCGTCCACGCGCTGATGCGGTCGGCGTGCGATTCAGCCACCAGAAGGGTGGTGTCGTCGATGATTGCCATTCCGTTGGGAAACCACACGTCCTCAGCGACCTGTCGGTTCGAGCCATCAGGAAGTACGACCGCGACAATCCCAGGTTTGCGCGGTTCGCCGGGCATCGAACCCGGCATGTTCACCCATACTCGTCCAGCACGGTCCACAACGATCTCGTTGAACGGCTGCCCTGCCGCGCCGTAGGGACTCAGATCCGGGCCCGCGCACACCCCGCGTTGAGACGTGACGACCAATCGACCGTCGGGAAGCCAGTCGATCGAGAAGGGTAACCCCTCTACCCTCTTCTCGACCCGCCGCGACCCGTCGGCCGCGAACGACAAGACCTCGCCGGCCAGCCAGTCGCACATCCAGAAACGGCCGTCGTGCCACCGCGGCGATTCCCCCATCTGAATGCCGGTGGCAAAGGTTTCCATGCCGAGCAGAGTATGGCCACGGCGAGCACAGTCGTGCGGACCTTAACCAGACTCGGAACGGCGACGGTTGACGGAGCGCCCATGAGACCAGCGCAAGAACGCACTCATCTCGGCAGATCCGGATGGTTCGCCTCCCCGGCGTTCCCCAGCGGTTTCAGCCGCATTCGCGGAGGCGAATGTGTGTAGACATGTGAGCCATTCGGTCCGATCGACCCGGAACGCAGAACCGCCCGCCACCTGCTCTCGCAGGTGACGGGCGGTTCTCACGTGGTGGAGCTGAGGGGATTCGAACCCCTGACCTTCTCATTGCGAACGAGACGCGCTACCAACTGCGCCACAGCCCCATGCGCCTCACGGCGCGACGCCAAGATACACGAGCGATTCGGGGCCGACCGAATCGGCCCGGACGCTCAGGCGCCGCTGGCGCGGCGGGCGTCGTCGGCGTCGCGAGCGGTCTTCGCGGACTTCTCGGCCGAGCGGGCGAGGGCGGAGTCCTCGTCGTTGCGGCCGCTCGACCAGACGCCGGTGGAGTCGAGGTCGATCGTCGAGACCGTACGACGCTGGGCGGCCGGCTTGCCGACGTAGGTCGGGAGCGTGGTGGGCACCATGTCCCACCCGCCGGGCTGGACGACGGGAGCGGCGACCGGGGCCTCGACCGGCTGCTCCTCGTCCGGGGCCACCGGCGTGGCCGGGCTCCGGGGCTGGGGCGGCGTGAGCGGCAGCTCGCCGGTCAGGTCGTCGTCGCGGTCGTCGTCGACGAGCGGCGGGAAGCCGATCTCGATGGCGGCGCGCGAGTCGCGCTGGCGGCGCTCGGCGCGGACCGAGACACGGCAGGCGACCAGCCAGGCGACGAGGACACCGGCCGGCACCGCGACCCACGCCCACGCGATCACGGAGGCGGCTGCCAGGCCGATGACGACGGCGTTGGCGAGCCCGATCAGCGCGAGCACGTTGCGGCGGCGCTTGGCGGCGCGGCGGGCGGAGGCACGCTCGGTCGCGGGCGGCGTACGGGTCGCCGTGACCGACGTCGTCACCTCGCGGCGTACCTCCGTGGTTGCGGCGACGGTGGCGACGGGCTCGACCGGCGCGTGCGCCTTGGTCTCGACCGGAGGCCGGAGGCGCGCGCGGATCGGCGCGACGACCAGGCGGGCGTTGCGGCGGTCGACCGGCTCACGACGCGCGAGGATGCGCATGGTGTGCGAGAACTTCTCGACCGACCGGCTCCGGACCACCTCGTCGTGGTGCTTGAGGGCCTTGGGGATCAGGTAGACGGCCCACGCCACGGCAAGGGCGACGAAGATGAGAGCGCTCAGGTCCACGCTCGCAGCGTAGGAGCGGGAGCGCGACCGGGGCGGATGTCACGTGGTGTGTCGCAGGACTACTGGTGTGACTGGTGTGTTTCCAGACGCGCGGCGATCCCCTCGGGGCACTCCTCGACGGTGACGGCGAAGACGCGGTGGTCGCGCCAGGCGCCGTCGATGTGCAGGAAGCGCGGTGCGTAGCCGACCTGCTCGAGGCCGAGCTTCTCCACGACGCGCAGCGAGTTCGTGTTCTCCGGGCGCACGCAGATCTCGACCCGGTGCAGGCCGACCGGGCCGAAGCAGTGGTCGATCACCATCGCCACCGCGCGCGGCGCGACACCGCGGCCGGCGACGTCCGCGGACAGCCAGTAGCCGATCGACGCCCACTGGGCCGAGCCGCGCGCCACGTTGCTGACGGTCACCTGGCCGACGAAGCGGCCCTCGACCTCGACGACGAACGGCAGGCACTGACCGCGCCGGGCCTGGTGGAGCAGGGAGCGCACGACCATCTTGTACGACGACGGGCGCGGGCTGGCGCCGGGCGGGACGGTCGCGTCCCACGGGCGGAGCCAGTCGTGGTTGCGCGCGCGGACCGCCTGCCACTCGTCGGCGTCCGACCTGCGCAGCGACCGGACCACCACGCCGTGCGACTCGAGGCGCGCGGGCCAGCCCGGCGCCGGTCCGCCCCTGGTGCTCAGTGGTCGCTCCCGACGACCTGCTCGACCGCGTGGCGCAGCACGGGCTCGAGGACGCCGAGACCGTCCTTCACGCCCCCGCGTGAGCCGGGGAGGTTGATCACGAGGCACTCACCGGAGATGCCGGCGAGGCCGCGCGACAGCATCGCGGTGGGTACGCCCTTCGCGACGCCGGCGGCGCGGATCGCCTCGGCGATGCCGGGCACCTCGCGATCCAGCAGCGGAGCGGTGGCCTCGGGGGTCCGGTCGGTCGGCGTGAGCCCGGTGCCGCCGGTGGTGAGCACGACGCGGGCGCGGTCCGCGACGGCGGCGGCGATGGCCTCGCGCACCGGGTCGCCGTCGGGGACGACGGCCGGCTCGTCGCAGTCGAAGCCCTGGCCGCGCAGCCAGTCCACGATCAGCGGCCCGGTCTCGTCGGCGTACACCCCCGACGCGGCGCGGTTGGACGCGACGACGACCGCCGCTCGGAGCGCGCTCACCGCGTCCAGTCCCCGGAGCGTCCGCCGCTCTTGGTCTCGACCCGGATGTCGGTGATGACGGCGGCCTTGTCGACGGCCTTGACCATGTCGACGACGGTGAGCGCGGCGACCGAGACAGCGGTCAGCGCCTCCATCTCGACGCCGGTGCGGTCCGTGGTGCGGACGGTCGCGGTGATGTCGACCGACTCGTCGGTGACGGCGAGGTCGACGGTCACGCCGGAGATCGCGAGCGGGTGGCACAGCGGGATCAGCGCCGGGGTCTGCTTGGCGCCCATGATGCCGGCGATCCGCGCCACCGCGAGCGCGTCACCCTTGGGCACGCCCTCGCCGCGCAGCAGCTCGATGACGGTGGGGCTGACGAGCACGCGGCCGGTGGCGGACGCCGTACGCGCGGTGACGTCCTTGTCGCCGACGTCGACCATCCGGGCGGCGCCGCTCTCGTCGACGTGGGTCAGGCGGGGCGACTCCGGACCGGACATCAGAACCCCTCGTCGAGCTTGCGGACGGCGACCATCTCGCCGGCGGCGACGGAGGTGACGTCGGCGGGCACCTCGATCAGGCAGTTGGACGCGGCCAGGTCGCCGAGCAGGTGCGAGCCGTGACCGCCGACCGGCGAGACGAAGGTGCCGCCGCGGTCGGAGTCGACGAGGCCGCGCACCAGCTGGACCTTGCCCTCGGGCGAGGAGATGCCGTGGGTGAGGCGGGCGCGGGCGGTCGGGCCGGACGTAGGGCAGCTTGCCCATCATCCGGCGGATCGCGGGCAGCACGAACATCTCGAAGGAGACGTAGGACGACACCGGGTTGCCGGGCAGCGTGAAGACCGGGGTCGCGTCCTCGCCGACCGTGCCGAAGCCCTGCGGCTTGCCCGGCTGCATGCCGACGCCGCCGAACCACATCGTGCCGTGCTGGGACAGCGACTCCTTGACGACGTCGAAGTCGCCCTCGCTGACTCCCCCGCTGGTCACCACGATGTCGGCGCGGACGAGCTGGTCGCTCAGCGCCTCGGTGAAGGCGTGCGACTCGTCGGGCACGATCCCGACCCGGTAGGCGATGGCGCCGGCGGCGCGGGCGGCGGCGGCCAGGAGGTAGGAGTTGCCGTCGTAGATCGAGTCGTGGCCGAGCGGCGTGCCCGGGTCGCGGAGCTCGGAGCCGGTGGAGATGACGACGACGCGCGGCCGCGGGCGGGTGCGTACGGTCGCGCGTCCCACCGCGGCCAGCATGCCGAGGTGGCGCGGCCCGAGGACGGTGCCCTCCTCGAGCAGCATGTCGCCCTCGGCGATGTCGTCGCCGGTCGGCCGGATGTGCTGGCCCGGCCTGGCCGCCCGCTCGATGCGCACCTGCGCGACGCCACGGTCGGTCCACTCGTAGGGGACGACGGTGGTGGCGCCGGTCGGCACGGGCGCTCCGGTCATGATCTTGACCGCGGTGCCCGGCGACATCGCGAGGATCGACGACTGGCCGGCCCCGATCTCGCCGACCACGGGCAGCACGACGGGCGTCTCCTCGGTGGCGCCGGCGACGTCGTCCGCGACGACCGCGTAGCCGTCCATGGCGGAGTTGTCGAAGCTCGGCAGCGAGATCGGCGCGACGACGTCCTCGGCCAGCGCGAGCCCGAGGGCCTCCATCAGCGGCTGCGGGAAGGCCTGCAGCGGCGAGATCGTGGCGAGGATGCGCTCGACGTAGTCCGCCACCGGGAGGAGGCCGGGGGTCGGGTCAGGCATGCCGCTCCTGCTCGTCGAGGACGGTGCCGCCCTCGACGCGCTGCGCCGCCTTCGACGCCAGCGCCACGTCGCCGATCACCTTCACGCCGCGACCGAAGGTCCAGTCGCCCTCCACGCGGAACGAGTCCGCGCTGCGCAGCGACGGGGCGCCCTCGGGGAAGCGCTTGTCGAAGTCGCCGACCAGCTTGTAGAAGTCGCCGTCGAGCGAGACGTACGGCACGTCGTCGCCGGCCTGGTCGAGCACGAAGTCCTTGCCGATGTCGTAGACGTCGGAGCGCAGCACCAGCAGGTCGTCGGTCGTCTTCACCGGCACGAAGCGCTCGCGGTCGACCTCGATCGTGCGGGCACCCTCGAACACCTCGATCGCGGCACCCATCGCGGTCTCCACCTGGATGACCTCCGGGGTGGACCGGTCGGCCGGGTCGAGGTGCTTCACGTTCTTGATGAGCGGCAGGCCGAGGATGCCGCCGCGCGCGTCGAGCGTGGCGACCATCGCGTCGATGTCGAACCACAGGTTGTTGGTCGAGCAGAACTTGTGGCGCTCGAGGTCGGCGAGCGCCTCCTGGTCCTGCTCCGGCGTCTGCGCGGTCTCGCGCAGCACGATGCGCCCGTCGCTCTTGCGGCGGGCGAAGTGGCCGCCCTTGCGGTCCGAGGGCGTACGCCGGACGGCCTCGATCGCGAACGGCGCGCCGCTCTGGGCGAACCAGCCCGCGACGCGCGCGTCCGGCACGGCGCCGAGGTTGTCGGAGTTGGACACGAAGACGTAGCGGTAGCCGGCCTCCTGGAGCCGGGCCAGCAGGCCGGTGCCGCGCAGGGCGGTGTAGATGTCGCCGTGTCCGGGCGGGCACCACTCGAGGTCGGGGGCCTTGGGGTAGGCCGCCGGCATCAGGTCGGCGGCGAGCAGCTTGGGCTCCTTGTTCTGCAGGAACTCCAGCGGCAGGCCGTCGACGGGGAGGTCCTCGTAGCGCTCGAGCGCGGCCATCGTGTCGGCCGAGGTGCGGAAGGAGTTCATGAACAGCAGCGGCAGCGTCGCGTCGTACTGCGTGCGGAGGTGCAGCACCTGCCGGGCGATGATGTCGAGGAAGTTGAGGCCCCGGCGCACGCACAGCAGCGACTTGGCGCGGTCCATGCCCATCGACGTGCCGAGACCGCCGTTGAGCTTGATCACGGCCGTCTTGCCGATCGCCTCGGCCGCGACGTCGTCGGGGACGTCGACGTCGGCCAGCGCCTCCATGTCGAGCGGCTCGATGGTGTCCTCGGCGATCATGCCGGTCTCACCGTGCTCGAGGAGCCGGTAGTAGTGCGCGAACGTGTCGATCGCGACCTCGTCGACCCCGGCCCCGCGCATCTTCTCCCGCGCGAGCTCGAGACCACGGGCGTTGCCCTTGCCCTTGCCTGCCATGCTTCGATCGTAGGCTGCTCGGGTGGACACACCACAGTCGCCCGACAGCACGTTCGCCAAGAGCGCACTGCGCGACCAGGTGCTGGCCGGCCGCAAGCGACGTCCGCTGGACGCGGCGGCCCGTTTCTCGGCGTCCGTCGCGGAGGTCGCGCTCGCGTGGCCGGCGGTCCGTGACGCCGCCACCGTCGCGGCGTACGTCTCCGTCGGCAGCGAGCCCGGCACCGGCCTGCTGCTCGACGCGCTCGCCGCTGCGGGCAAGCGGGTGCTGCTTCCGGTCGTGGTCGCCGGGCTCGACCTCGACTGGGCGGTGTACGCCGGCCCCTCCGGCCTGGCGCCCGCCGTCCGGGGGCTGCTCGAGCCGACCGGCCCGCGGCTCGGCAAGGACGCGATCGCCCAGGCCGACGTCGTGCTCGTGCCCGGCACGGCCGTCTCGTCCGACGGCGCCCGGCTCGGCCAGGGCGGCGGGTGCTACGACCGCGCGCTCCCCCGGATCACCGCCGGGACCCCGGTGGCCGTGGTGCTGTACGACGACGAGGTCGGGCTGCCCGTGCCCAGCGACCCCCACGACGTACGGGTCGGCTTCGCGCTGACGGCGGGCGGGGTGGTGGCGCTGGAGTCACCGGATATCCGGTGACCACAACGGTTAGTAGCCCAGATCTGGGTCACTAACCGTAGGAGTCACCGGATAACCGGTGACTCCAGACAGGGCTCCAGACAGGGCTCCAGACAGGCTCCGGTCAGGGCCCCGGGACGAGGGTGAGCCGGTCGTCGGTCGCCGCCTCGACCGCGTCGCGGCTGAAGACCCAGGGCAGGGTCTGGCCGTCGACGTAGAGCTCGGTCTGGTCGGAGTAGTGCGAGGACGCCGGGTGGCCCGAGACGCCGGTGAGGTTGATCCAGCGCGAGTCGTCGAAGTCGCCGAGCGAGACGACCATCCGCATCGAGGGCGCGGCCGTCACCTCGTAGCCGTCGGCGGCGTTCCACGACGTCGCGTCCACGATCGACGAGCCGCCGCCGACCTGCCAGCCGTCGCGGTTGAAGAGCCGCTCGACCAGCCCCACCCCGGACTCGCCGAGCGTCGAGTTGTGGAGGTTCATCCGGTGGAGGTGGCCCCACGTCCAGCGGCGCGGGTCACGCGCCTGCGCGCGCGTCAGCTCGTCGCGGGCCTGGATCATCGCCTGGCGCAGGATGTCGTCGCGGGTCTCGACGGTGTCCTCGGTCGTCACGTCGTCCCACCACGGCCCGGCCGGCTCCGGCAGCAGGTTGCCGACCACGAGGAACCACCGGTCGCCACCGTCCGGCCACGACCGCTCGCGCAGGTCGTCGTGGAAGGTGAGCTCGAGCAGGTTGCGCCACACCACGTTGAAGTACGCCGCCGGCGCGCTGTCGGCGGGTGAGGTGAAGTCCCAGTCCCGCAGCAGGTTCTGGGCGTTGCGGTAGTAGCCGTTGGGCAGGTCCTCGATGTCGAGCAGGTAGGGCACGAGGGTCTCGGCCATCGGGTTGGTCGTGTCGAGCTGGAGGCGTGCCATCTCCTGCACCGACAGCTCGCCCTCCTCGACCAGCGCGTCGCGGATGCGCGTCGAGCGGTAGCCGTAGTCCCAGTCCTTCGTCAGGAGGTAGGGGTAGTTCTCGTCGATGACCGCCTGGTTGGCCGTGGCGATGAACCCCTCGTCCGGGTCGAGCACGCTGGGCAGGCCGTCGAAGGGGATGTAGTCGCCCGTCCAGTCGTTGGCGCTGACCCAGCCCTCGACCGGCATCGTGCCGTCGTTGCCCGCGCGCCGGATCGGGATCCGGCCGGGCGACTGGTAGCCGATGTGGCCCTCGCGGTCGGCGTACACGAGGTTCTGCGCGGGCACCGCGAAGTCGGAGGCGGCCTCGCGGAACTCGTCCCAGTCCGACGCGCGGTTGAGCCCGAGGATCGCGTCGGCCGTGGGCGCCGGGTCGAGCGCGGTCCACGCCAGCGCGACGGCGTACCCCCTGCCGCGCTCGGCGGGCTCGTCGACCGGCGCGTTGGCGCCGACCGTGGCGAACTCCGACGACACGTCGCTGATCAGCGGCCCGTGGACGGTCTCGCGCACGCGCAGCTCGACGTCGTCCTCGCCGAGCACCTTGATCGTCTCGGTGCGGACGTCCATCGCGACGCTCTGGCCGTCGCGGACGTAGCTGTCGTCGCCGTCGGTCTGCTCGAGGAAGAGGTCGGTGACGTCGGGGCCGAGGTTGGTGAAGCCCCACGCGATGTCGGCGTTGTGCCCGATCACGACGCCGGGCACGCCGGAGAACGTGAAGCCGGACGTGTCCAGGGTGCACTCCGGCGTGATCTCGCGGCAGTGCAGGCCCATCTGCATCCAGATGCCGGGCTGGCTGATCCCGAGGTGGGGGTCGTTGGCCAGCAGCGGCTTCCCGGTGGCGCTGTGCTCGCCGTCGACCACCCACGAGTTGCTGCCGATGCCGCGCCCGGAGCCGATCAGGTCGGGCATCGCGGCGACCGTGTCCTGCACGCGCTCGAGCGCTGCGACGACACCCGGGCGGGTACGCCGGTCGGCGGGGGTTGCGGGTGCCGTTGCCCGTCGCGTTCTGCTCGAAGACGCCGTCCACGACGCCGCCGCCGGAGACGATCGGCGGGTGCTCGTCGTAGGGGTACTCCGGCCACAGCGCGGCGATCTCCTCGGGCGTGTGGTCGACCGACAGCTGCACCCGGTCGACCTCCGCGTCCATGTTGCCGCGCAGGTCCCACGCCATCGCCTTGAGCCAGGCCAGCGAGTCGACCGGCTCCCACTTCTCGGGCGTGTAGTCGAGCCCGGTCAGGCCCGAGCACGGCGTACTCCGTGGCCAGCTCCGACCCGGAGCGCTCGTCGAGGTAGGCGTTGACCCCCTCGGCGTACGCCGTCAGCGCCTCGCGGGTGGCCGGCTGCAGGAGGGCCCACTCCTGCTCGGCGACGCCGCGCCAGTCCATCGTGCGGATGAACTTGTCGGTCTCGAGGGTGTCCGGTCCGAAGAGCTCGGAGAGCCGGCCGGCCGTGACGTGGCGCCGGAAGTCCATCTCGAAGAACCGCTCCTGGGCGTGCACGTAGCCCTGCGCGCGCATCAGGTCGGCGTCGTTGTCGGCGTAGAGCTGCGGGATGTCGTGGTCGTCGCGCAGCACCTCGACGGAGGCCGTCAGCCCCGGGAGGGTCGCCTCGCCGTTGGTCTGCGGCAGCGGACGGCGTACGACGGCGACCACCGCGGCCGCGACCACGAGCAGCACCAGCACCAGCCCGACGGCGGTCCACGCCGTCCACCGCACCGCGCGCGGCAGCCGCCGGAACGCCTGCCACCGGCCCACGCGCGGAGCCTCCGCGGGATCGGTTGCTGCGTCGGTGGCGGCGTGGGGTGCAGGGGTGGGTGACTGGTCGCTCATCGCGCCACCATTGTGCCGTACCATTGGCAGTCGAGAGGCCTGAGTGCCAGCGCGTCGCGCCGGCCCACCGCCAGTCGCCCAGCACCGTCCCGAGGATCCAGCGATGCCCACCTACCAGTACGCCTGCACCGAGTGCGGCCACGCCTTCGAGCAGTTCCAGAGCTTCAGCGAGGACGCCCTCACCGTCTGCCCCGTCTGCGACGGCAAGCTGCGCAAGCTCTTCAACGCCGTCGGCGTGGTCTTCAAGGGCTCCGGCTTCTACCGCAACGACAGCCGCGCCACGACCTCGTCGTCGGAGCCGGCCTCGTCGACGCCGTCGAAGGCCTCGTCGCCCGACTCGTCGAGCTCGAGCCCCAGCACGTCGACCCCGTCGACCAGCACCTCGTCGAGCTCGCTCCGGCTCGTCGAGCTCGTCGAGCTCCAGCTCCTCCGACTGACCGGGTCTCGATACACCTCGCTCGTCCCTCGCTCGGCACTCGACCAGCGGTACCTCCGCTGGTCGAGGAGGTCGCGCAGCGACCGTCACGAGACCGAGGCCCTGTGGAGAGCCCCAGCGCCGGCCGACCCGCGCGGCCTAGCGTCGGGGGATGTTCCCGGGCCTCCCGCCGGCACGCCGCCGGATCCGCGCCGTGCGCCACCAGCTCCGGCGGCGACGTCGCCTGATCGCAGCGGTGCTGGTCGCCGGCGCCGTCCTCGCCGGTCTCCGCGCGGTCGCACCACCGCCGCCCGACACCGTGGCGGTCCTCGTCGCTGCCCGCGACCTCCCGTCCGGCGCCGTGCTCGCCGCTCGCGACCTGGTGGCCCGCGACTTCCCGGCCGACCTCGCTCCGCCCGACGCGACGGGCGCCGCGGCCGGTCGCGTGCTGGCCGCTCCGGTGCGCCGCGGCGAGGTCCTCACCGACGTACGCCTCGTCGGTCCCGCACTGGCCGAGGCGGTGCCGGGCGAGACGGTCCTGCCCGTGCGGCTGCCCGACGCGGGGATGGCGACGCTCCTGCGGGCGGGCGACGAGGTCGACCTCGTCGCGACCGATCCGGGCACCGGCGACACCACCGTCGTCGCCCGCGACGTCACCGTCCTCGCCACGCCGACCGGGGTGCCCGACGGTCCTGCGGGCGGTGCCGGCGGGGCGCTCATCGTGGTGGGCGCGTCGTCCAGCGAGGCGATCGCGATCGCCGGCGCAGGCCTGGCGCAGTACCTCACCGTGTCGTGGAACCGCTAGCGTGCACTGCACCGAGGCCCGCTCGGGGCCCGACACCGGGAGGCACCATGACTGGCTTCAAGAACTTCATCCTCAGGGGCAACCTGATCGAGATCGCCACCGGTCTGATCATGGCGCTCGCCTTCGCATCGGTCGTGACCACGTTCACCGAGTGGCTCACCGGACTCATCCCCGGGACCGACGACTTCTTCGCCGGCGGAGTCGGCAGCTTCGGCGCCTTCCTCAACGCCCTGGTCGCCTTCCTGGTGATCGGCGCCGTCGTCTACTTCTTCATCGTGATGCCCTACACGAAGGCCAAGGACCGGTTCTTCCCGGCCGAGGACGCCGGCACGCCCGCCGACGTCGCCGTGCTCGAGGAGATCCGCGACCTGCTCCGCAGCCGCGGCGGCGCCGTCTGACCGACGTACGACCACGCGTGCGGCTCGCCCTCCGGGGCGGGCCGTTCGTGCATCTCGGAGTGGTCAGCCGTGGTGCGGCGGCACCTGGTCGCGGTACCAGTCGTCGCCCTTGCCGGCACGGTCCTCGCGGGCGTCGGTGTCGTCGCTGGTCTGCTCCGGTACGCCGTCGCCGAAGGCCGCGGCCAGGCGACGGCGGCGCTTCCAGTCCGGCTCTCCTGCTCCGGGGTGTCGGACGCCATGGCTAGCTGCAGACCCCGAAGATCTGCTCCTTCTCCGGCTCCTGCGTGCTGGTCGGGCTCGGGGGCGCGGGTGTCTCGGAGGCCGTCTCGGACGGCGTCTCGGACGGGGTCTCGGACGGGGTCTCGGAAGGTGTCCCGGACGGCGTGCCGGTCCCGCTCTCGCCGGCGGTGGGGGTCTCCGACGTTCCGGGCGGGCCCTCGGCGCTCACGGACGTGCCGCCGATCAGCTTGGCGGGGAGCTCCTTGTCCTGCGCGAGGAGCTTCCAGATCTGGGTGGCCTGGTCGGTCCAGAAGACCTTGCCGCTGAACTCGGGGTCGTCCACCGGGTAGTAGTCCGTCGGCAGGGTCACGAACTTGACCTTGTCGAGACCGATGTTCTGCAGCTGCAGGGCGACGCGCGCGATCTTCGTGACGTCGGCGAACTCGTCGTCGGTCTGCAGCGCGTTGGTCGCGGCGTTGAGGAACCTCACGACCCGGTCGGGCCGGGTGAGGGTGCCGGCCGACTTCACCTGCCGGACGAGGGCACCGATGAACTCCTGCTGGCGGCGGATGCGGGAGATGTCGTTCTGCTGGATCTTCTCCCCGACGTAGCGGGCGCGGACGTAGTCGAGCGCCTGGTCGCCGGTGAGGTTGGACGGGTTGCCCTTCGGCACGAAGATGGCGTGGGCCCTGTCGACGATGTCCTCCGGCACGCAGACGTTGACGCCGTCGACGGCGTCCACCATCTTGCCGAAGCTGCCGAAGTCGATGACGACGAAGTGCTCGACCCGGATGCCGGTGTTCTGCTCGAGCTGGGACAGCGTGCAGACCGGGCCGCCGCTGTCGTAGGCGGCGTTCCACAGCACGTCGGTGGCGCCGCTGGTGCACCCGCGTTTCCGGCCGGTCCACGACCGAGTCGCGCGGGATCGAGACGGCGTACGCCCGGACGCGGTCGGCGGAGAGGTGCACGAGGATGGTCGTGTCGGAGCCGCCGCCGCCCTCCTCGTCGATGTCGCAGCCCTCACAGTCGCGCGAGTCCGAGCCCATCACGAGGATGTCGAGGGGCTCGCCGTTGCCGGTGTAGACCTCCTCCACCCGGTCCGACGTCATCGAGCACGTCACCGATGGAGATGCCCTCGATGTTGCCGTTGAGGTGGCGCACGAAGTAGACGACGCTGAGCCCGGTGACCAGCGCGAGCGCGAGGGCGCTGATCATGACGACGCGGCCGACGGTGTGCTTGCGGGTGACCTTGCCCTTGCGCTTCGGCCCGTCCGACGATGCTCCTGCGGCGGCATCTGCCGGGGTCTCCGACGGCGCGTCCGACGGCGCCTCCGGGCGCGACTCATCCGACACGGGGCTCACCTTCGACAGGGCGGACAGGGCTGACGGGACCTGAACCTACTTCACTCGTGCAAGATCCTGCCTTCCAGCGGTGCCGCGATTCGCGTCGCTCAACGGATGCCGGATCGGGCGAAACCGGCGACGAAGAAGCGCTGCAGCACGACGAAGACCACGAGCAGCGGGACGCAGGAGACGAGCGCCATCGCCATGAGGCCGCCGTAGTCGGCGTCGAACTGTCCCTGCAGGTAGCTCATCGCGACGGGCAGCGTGTAGAGGTCCGGGTCGCGCAACGTGATGAGCGGCCACAGGAAGTCGTTCCACTGGGTCATGAAGGCGAGCAGCGACATCACGGCGACGAGCGGCTTGGCCAGCGGCAGGACGATGCGGACGAACGCCGTCCAGTGGTTGCAGCCGTCGATGCGCGCCGCCTCCACCAGCTCGATCGGGACGGACAGGAAGAACTGGCGGGCGAGGAAGACGCCCAGCGCGGTGGACGCCGACGGCAGGATGACGGCCCAGAAGAAGCCGATCAGTCCCATCCGGGCGACCAGCTCGAACTGCGGCATCATGATCGCCTGCGTCGGCACCATCAGCGTGCTCAGCACCAGGATGAACACCAGCCCGCGGCCGCGGAACGGCAGCTTGGCGAGCGCGTAGCCGGCGGCGAGGTTGACCGCCACGGCCAGGACCGTGGTCAGGGTCGCGACGACCAGGGCGTTGCCGAACCAGCGCCAGACGGGGAACGCGTCGGTCAGCCCGGTGAAGTTGGCGGTGGTCCACCGGTCGGGCCACAGCCCTGCTCCCCCGTCGAAGATCAGCTCGCGCGGGGTGAAGGCGACGACCAGCATCGCCACCAGCGGGAAGGCGAACACCGCGCACACCAGCACGCACACGACGAACCTGAGCGGACGCGACATCAGGCCTCCTCCGTCCTTCGGTTGACCCGGACCTGCACGAGCGTCACCACGAGCGTCAGGACGAACAGGACCAGGCCGACCGTGGCGCCGTAGCCGAAGTTGCGGGCGGCGCCGAACCCCTCGTCGTACGCGTAGGTGACGAGCATGGTCGTGTCGTAGCCCGGCCCGCCGTTGGTCATCACGTAGACCACGTCGAAGACCTGGAAGGACCAGATCAGGTTGATGACGACCAGGAAGAAGGTCGTCGGGCGCAGCCACGGCACGACGACGTGCCGGACCCGCGCGAGCGGACCGGCGCCGTCGACCTCGGCCGCCTCCATCACCTCGTGGTCCACGTCCTGCAGCGCCGCGAGGTAGACGAGCATCCCGAAGCCGACGCGGGTCCACAGCGTCATCAGCACGACGGTCACCATCGCGAGCCGGCCGTCGGTCTGCCACGCCACCGGGCCGATGCCGGCGTCGCGCAGCAGCCCGTTGACGATGCCGACGGTCTCGTCGAAGAGCAGCAGCCCGACGAGCGACGTGACCAGCGTGCTGACCGCGATCGGCAGGTAGACGATCGTGCGGAAGACCCCGCGCCCGGGGAGCGCCCGGTCCATCAGCAGCGCGAGCGCGAGCCCCAGCCCGACACTCAGCGGGACCGTCGCCGCCGTGAAGATGCCGGTGTTGAGCAGCGCGCGCCAGAAGACGTCGTCGCCGAGGAGCCGGGTCAGGTTGTCCAGCCCGTTCCACCGGCCCGGCCCGAAGGACCGCTTCGCCTGGAACGACATCACCAGCGCCCACACCAGCGGCACGAGCAGGAAGACGACGATCAGCACGATGTTGGGCGCGACCATGGCGTACGCCGTCAGCGACCCGCCGCGGCTCGGTGCGGGCGCCGTGGCGCGGGGCGATCCCTCGTCCGGCACCTCCCGGTCCGCCGGGACCTCGACCACCGGGGTGCTCATGACAGGTCCTTCACGTTGAGGGCGGCCGACTCGGACACCTGTTCGTCCAGCGCGGCGAGCGTGTCCTCGACGGAGCGACCGCCGAGGAAGCACTGCTCGAGCTCGTTGGCCAGCGCGAGGTTGACCTCGGCGAAGGTCGCGGTGGTCACGTCGGCGACGTCCCGGTCCTCGATCGTGGTCACCTGGTCGGCGTAGACCGGCATCAGGTCCGCGGCGACCGCGAAGTCGAGCTGCTGGTCCAGCAGCGAGGTGCGGGTCGGCAGCAGCACCGCGGCCTCGCAGAAGGCCTTCATCTGGTCGGGCTCGCCCATGAACGCCAGGAAGTCCGCGGCGAGGTCGGGGTTGCTCGCCGTGCGGCTCGCGACGAGCGCGTTGCCGCCGAGCTCGCTCGCCCGGCGCGCGTCGCGCGGCAGGTAGGTGACGGCGTACTCGAAGCGGTCCTTGATCGTCTCCGCGAAGGCCGGCAGCAGGAAGTTGCCGGCGTAGAGCATGGCGAGGGTGCCGGAGGTGAAGAGCGCGTCGGGATAGGTCGCGGCCTTGGTCGACGTCGACCCGGGCACCCACCCGCGCTCGAAGAACGACGCCGTGAACTCCAGCGCGCGGCGCCCCTCCGCGCTGTCGAGGTCGGCGCGGGTCAGGTCGTCGGAGTAGACGTGGCCGCCGGCCTGGAAGAGGAAGTTGAGCCAGCGGAACGCGCCCAGCGCCTGCCAGTTGACCCCGAAGGCGGCCGACCCGTCGGGCGCGGCGTCGGTGAGCCGGTCGGCGACGTCGGACAGCTCCTCCCAGCTCCACGCGTCCTCCGGGCGGTCCGGCACCGACGTGATCCCCGCGTCGCGCAGCACGTCCGGCCGGTAGATCAGCGCGCTCGTGTCGACGTGCTGCGGCATCCCGTAGATCCGGTCGTCGTGGCTGACCGCGCCGAGGAACGCCTCGGACAGGTCGCCGGACAGGTCGTCGAGCGCGTCACCGACGTCGAGCAGCTGGTCGGCACTGGCGTAGACGCCCATGGTCGGGTAGTCGACGCGGAAGATGTCGGGCGCCGTCCCGGAGGCCAGCCCGGTGTCGATGCCGACCGACGCCTCGGAGAACGGCACCGACACCAGGTCGACGGTGACCCCGCGCCTGGTCTGCTCGAAGCGGCGCGCGAGCTGGTCGTAGATCTTCGCCTCCACGTCGGTGCCGTAGACCTGCACGCTCAGCAGGTCGCGGCGTCCGGCCGTCGTCGCCGAGACGCGCTGCGTCAGCCCGGCGCAGCCGTTCAGCGCGGGCGACGCCGCGAGGAGACCGGCGCCGGCCAGGAGCGAACGGCGGTTCAGGAGTGGCATGCAGGAATCCCGATCTGTCGAGAGGAGCGGACGGACCGGTGGAGGGGTGCTCCACCGTGCGTCTGGGGCCGCGGGTCGGAGCGGGGCGATCGTGACGCTAGGTGGCTTGGACAGACGTGGGACACACCCCGAGGGGCGTGCCCGCCGCGACGCCACCCGTGAGCGACGGCGTACGTCGTCGTGGGAGGATGCTGCCCGCCGCTGACCCATGGGTCGGCGGCACCGCCCCAGTAGCTCAGTGGATAGAGCAGCCGCCTCCTAAGCGAAAGGTCGCAAGTTCGACTCTTGCCTGGGGCACTCCGGCAGGGCCCTAGCGGCCCTGCTCCACCAGGGCCAGCACCGCACGGGCCGCCGCGTCCTCGGCACCGACGTCGACGTGCTCCTGCTCGTCGTCCTGCACCCGGACGCGTACGACGTGCCCGCCCGACCGCGCGGCGAGGCTGACGAAGCGCGGGCCGAGCAGCTCGAGGAGCTGGTCGAGGCGCGGCAGCCACACCGCGTCGCGCTCCTCGACGTCGTCGAGCGCCCACTCGGTCGTGCCGTTGAAGGCGAGGACCCGGCCGTGCGGCTGGTCGCGCACCTCGACGACCATGTCGCTCACCGTGAAGACCGTGTCGTCGAGCTCGCGGTCCGGCACCCAGAAGGTGTCCCCGTTGCGCGGCGACCACGTCACGCCGGCGTCGCGCAGGCGGCGGGCCAGCTCGCGGGAGATCACCTCGCCAGTGTGCGGCATCTCCCCCAGCGCCGCCCGCCGGCTCCGCCCTACGGCACGGTCACCGTCGAGCGCGCGACGTCGGGCATCACCAGGTCGGTGCCGGAGTAGCGCACGACCACGGGCTTCGTGCCGGGCTTCAGGTGGCGCAGGACGACGTGTGCCGTGCCCTCGACGACCTGGGCCTCGACCGTGCGGCCACCGATGGTGAGGGTGATCGCGCCGGCCGGCTTCGCGGCGCCGGGGGCCTTGACCTTCACGTCCACGGTCACCTTCTTGCGCGAGACGTCCGTGCGGACCTTCAGCTCCGAGACCGCCTTGACGGGTCCGGCGACCTGGACGGTCTCCACGGTGTTGCGGAAGTAGCGCTTGGACCAGGTGACCTCGACGGCCAGGCTGTGCCCCACGTCCCCGCGGCGGACCGTGTAGGTGTTGCGCGTGGTCTTGGCGATCCGCTTGCCGTCGCGCAGCCAGCGGTACGACGCCGTGGCGTTCGTGGGGCGGGCCGCGCCGACCTTGGCGACGAGCTTGCTCCCCACCGCGGCCGTGCCCTGCACGACGGCCGGGGCGGTGATCGTCACGGGCTTGGCGAGGACGGGGGTGGTCGCCTCCGCGGCGGAGCGCGACTTCTTGAAGCCGCCGGAGCTCGCGATCGACCGCGCGGTGATGGTCTTGTCGATGTGGTCGCGCGTCAGGACGAGGCTCGACCCGGTCTCGCCGTCGAGGGCGGTGCCGTCGGCGTACCACTGCGTCTTGACCTTCGTCGGCTGCGGCGCCCAGGCGGGCGGCGTGAGCGTCAGGGTCTGGCCGACCTCCGGGGTCCCCTGGATGGCCGGCGTCGCCGTGCGCGGCGAACGTCCCGGGCGCGACGGGGGCCGTGGCGAGGGACGCCTGGCCGGGGTTGTAGCCGTCGAGCAGCGCGGTGACCTCGGCGGTCAGGGTCTTGCCCTTCACGTCGGGCGTGGGGACATAGCTGGCCGTGGTGGCGCCGGGGATCTCGGCGCCGTCGGCGAGCCAGCGGACGGCCACGCTGGTCGGGGTCGGGGTCCAGGCTCCGGTCTCGACCGAGAGCGGCGCCCCGACCGCCGCAGTGCCGGAGATGACGGGCGGCGTGGTCGGCTCCACGACGCGGTCGTTGAAGTGGATGAAGCCGCTGGGCCAGCCGCCACCGGTCTTCGTGACGCGGCGCCAGTGGAAGTCGCCGCCCCAGTAGTCCTCCGAGACGATGATCTCGGTCTCGGAGATGACCTGCTCGACGAAGGCGACGTGGCCGTTGGAGCCGGCCGGCGACACGTTGGACTGGTACCACGCGATCGCGCCCACCCGCGGCGACTGGTCGGTGATGCTCGCCATCGCGACGCCCCAGTTGGAGGCGTTGCCGTTGCCCTCCCACGGCCGGGTGCTCGGCATGCCCGACTGGACGAGTCGGTAGGCGACGTAGTTGGTGCAGTTGTGCCCGGTGTACATGTGCCAGTACAACGTCCCGGCGACCTGCCGGTAGCCCGCGTTGCCGTAGCCGGCGGCCTGGCACCCGGCGTACCCCGTGCAGAGGTACGTCGAGGTGGCGAGGTCGATGCGGCTGGTCGTGGTCGGGGTGACGAGCAGGACGAGCGCGAGCGCGCCGACGACCAGCCGGGTGGTCCGACCGGCCCACGACACCACTGACCGCAGCACACCACGACCTGCGTGGGGCTGTTGTGACGAGTGGGACGAATGAGGCGGTTGGGACACAAAGAGAGATCGTAGGAGCGATCTGTCAAGGGCGCCACGCCGATGAGTGAAGAACAATTGTGTAATTCGTTCGGCCGGCGCCGGCCACGCTCAGACCGGCTCAGCGACTCAGTCCGTCGAGGTGGGCCCGGACGTCCTCCGGCGTCCCGAGCCCGTGCACGCGGACCAGTTCGGCGAGCGCCGGGTGGTCCGCGGCGAGCAGGTCGGCGGCCCGCGCCAGGTCCTGCCCGGAGGCCACGGTGCGCAGCAGCTCGGCCGTGGTGGGCTCGGCGTGCGGACGCGCGCCCGCCCCGGTCAGCGTGGTGGAGTCCTGCTGGCGGATCTCGTCGAGCCGCCGGGCCACCTCGCTGTGCGCCAGGCCGGTGCCGACCTCCTCGGCGAGCTCGACCAGCGCCCGCAGCCGCTGGACCGCGAGCGGGTTGCCGATCGTCGTACGCCGTCCGCTCGCGAGCTGCGAGAGCATCGGTGCGCTCACCCCGATCGTGCGCGCGACCGCGGCCTGGCTGAGCCCGAGGGCACCGGTGATCCGGTCGAGGACGTCGCCGATGGCGGCGCCGTAGAGCTCCTGCTGACGCAGCAGGCTCTCGGCGGGGGCGACCATTCCCGAAGCGTAACGCATGCGAATGCTATGTTTGCGATCGCAAACGCTGGGTAGGAGGCGCATCATGACGACCATGCGGAAGCACCCGCGGCCCACCAGGACCCTCTCGTTCCTGGCCGCGCTGGCCCTGCTCACCCTCGGCACCGCGCTCGGCGTCGCACCGTCGCACGCCGCCGACGAGACGGGGACGGCGTCCGACACCGACACCGACTTCGCGCGGATGATCCTGGTGCTCGACTCGTCCGGGTCGATGGCGGAGCCGGCCGGCGGCGGCACGACGAAGATCGAGGCCGCCCGCCAGGCGCTCGGCACCGTCGTCGACGGGCTGCCCGACGAGGCCTACGTCGGGCTCCGGGTCTACGGCGCCACCGTGTTCTCGCGTGACCAGAAGGGCGCGTGCACCGACTCGCAGCTGGTCGTCGACCCGGCGACCGACAACCGCGACGAGCTGCGCACGGCGCTCGCGCAGTACGAGCCCTACGGCGAGACGCCCATCGGCTTCGCGCTCCGCAAGGCGGCCGGTGACATCGGTGGCGAGTCCACCCGCTCGATCGTGCTCGTCTCCGACGGCATCGCGACCTGCGAGCCCGACCCGTGCGTCGTGGCCGGCGAGCTCGCGCAGCAGGGCATCGACCTGCAGATCGACGTCGTCGGGCTCAGCGTCGACGCGAAGGCCCGCGCCCAGCTGAGGTGCGTGGCCGCGAAGGGCAAC
Organism: uncultured Actinomycetota bacterium; assembly: GCA_963795275.1. GTDB lineage: Bacteria > Actinomycetota > Actinomycetes > Propionibacteriales > Nocardioidaceae > Nocardioides. Next base: position 44,100 of record CAWCHD010000026.1, on the reverse strand, counting down.
GGCACCTACTACGACGCCGACGATGCCGACGACATCGTCGAGAGCCTGCAGACGGCGACCGACCGCGCCCTGCGACCCTTCGCCCTCGACGGCACCCCGCTCGCCGGGGGCAGCGCCGTCGACCCGACCCCGGTCGACGTCGGCCTGTGGAGCGACGCGGTCGGTACGACGTCGCGCGACGCCGAGCGCTGGTTCTCCTACACCCGCACGATCCCCGGCTCGACGGTGCGCGTCGGCATCTCCAGCCTCGGCGGCGACCCCGAGGAGTGGGACACCGTCCAGCTCGCCACCAGCACGCCCGACGGGCGACAGCTGCGGCATCGACAGCGCCTTCAAGAACATCAACTCCGCCGAGCTCCTCGGCTCCGAGGTGGCGGTCGGTCCGCCGCAGAGCAGCGAGGACTGCGTGACCTCCGACGAGGTGCTGATCTCGGTGTCGCGGTCGCTGAGCAACCTCGGGCGCGGGAAGTCGCCCTTCAGCCTCCAGGTCGTCGAGGAGCCGCCCGCCGACGGGTCCGCGCTGCCGGAGGCCGACGAGTGGGACGGGATGACCTTCGAGCCGCCGGCCGCGTCCGGCCGCCCCACCGAGGTCGCCGGGGGCGACTCGTTCGCCACCGCCCCGGTGCTGACCGACGGCGCCTACCGCGGCTCGATCGTGCCCGGCGAGACGCAGGCCTTCCGCATCCAGCTCGCCTACGGCCAGTCGCTCAGCGCCCGGCTGCGTACGCCGCCCGCGACCGGGACGCTCGCCGACCAGGTCGGCCTCCAGGGTCCCTTCGCGTCGCTGCGCATCCACAGCCCGATGCGCGGCGAGGTGCCGATGAACGGCGACGGCATCACCACCGGCGGGTTCGCCGCGAGCACGCAGTCGCAGGCGCTCACCGTCCAGACGCCGCAGGTGCGCTACAACAACCGCGACAGCTCGCTGACGACCGGCACCAGCCTGCCCGGCTACTACTACCTCGTCTACGCCGCCGACACCGACTACCAGGACCGGTCCTTCGAGATGCCGTTCCGCCTCGACCTCCAGGTCAACGGCGAGGAGTCGGGGGCACCGACCTTCTCCGAGGGCGAGAGCCTCCTGACCGGTGCCGACGGTCCGCTCGGCGAGCCGGTCACGGTCGAGCCGACCGACACCCCGACCGACACCCCCACGGACACCCGACGACGGACGAGGGGACCGACGGTACGTCGAGCCGGGCCGCGGACGCCGACGACACCGGGATCGGCACCGGCACGCTCGTCGCGGCCGGTGGCCTGTGCGTGGTGGCGCTGGGCTGCGTGGCGCTCGCGGTGGCCCTCCTGCGCGGGCGCCGGGCCTGACGGGTCAGCCGAGCAGCAGCCACGCGGCGCCGAGCAGGCACGCCGCAGCGACGACGAGGAGCAGCACGGCGACCAGGCGCGGGTCGGGGCGCGCACGGCGCTCGGCCTGCGGGCACGTCGGACACCTCGCGAGCGACCTCGGGCGCAGCGACGCCCTCCAGCTGGTCGAGGACGACGACGGGCTCCGTGGGCTCGGCCGTGCCGGACAGGTCGAGGGCGAGGAGCCGGTCGCGCAGGGCCACCGCCGTCTGCGGGCGCGCCGCAGGGTCCGGCCGGACCGCCTCGAGCAGCAGGTCGACCAGCGGCTGCAGGCCGGGCTCGGTGGCCACCCGGGCGGCGAGGGCGTCGTGGGCAGCGGGAGGTCGGACACCGGTGAGCATCTCGAGGCCGACCATGCCGGCGGCGTACACGTCCTGCGCGAAGGCCGGGTCCGCGCCCGCCAGCTGCTCGGGCGCCATGTAGCCCGGCGACCCGATCACCTGGCTGGCGTGGGTCAGGCGCGGGTCGGAGACGCGCGCCGAGATGCCGAAGTCGGTGAGCAGCAGGTGCGGGCGCGCGGTGCCGGTCGCGTGCAGCAGCAGGTTGGCGGGCTTCACGTCGCGGTGCACGACGCCGGTCGCGTGCACGGCGTCGAGGGCGGTGAGCAGCTGCACGAGCAGCTCGCGCACCCACCGGGCGGGCAGTGCACCGTGGTCGCCGACGAGGGTCGCGACCGAGCCGCCGCGGACGAGCGGCATCGTGAAGAGCACCCGGTCGTCCTCGCCCGCCCACGACAGCGGCGTGACGACGTGGTCGTGCGCGATGCGGGTGGCCTGCTCGCGCATGAAGCGCATCAGCGACGCGGAGTCGGACTGGCGCAGCACCTTGCCGGCGTACACCTGCTGGTCGCGACGGTCGCGCACCACCCACACCGAGCCCATGCCGCCCTCGGCGATCGGCTCGAGCAGCTCGAAGCGGCCGGCGAAGACCTCCCCCACGCGCCGAGGCCTCAGACGGTCTCGAAGCGGATGCCCGCGGCCTGCAGCCGGGCGAGCAGCGCGTCGCCCATCGCCACCGCCGGGGTGACCTGGCCGGAGGTCTCCGGGTTGTCGTCGAAGGCCAGGCACAGCGCGGCCTCCGACAGCATCTTCGCGGTCTCGGTGTAGCCGGGGTCGCCGCCGGAGACCTTCGTGCGCACGGTCTGCCCGCCGCCCTCGCCGACGAACTCGACGGTGAACCACGACTTCGCGCGCTTGGCCTCGTCGGGACCGGAGCCCTGCGGCACCTTGCTCTTCAGGAAGCTGCGCAGCGGCGGCACCTGCGCCGCGACGGTCAGGGCGCCGACGGCGGCAGCGCCGCCCGCGGCGTAGTGCAGCGTCTTCGTCCCGGCCCAGTGGGAGTAGCGGAACTCCGGGCCGTACGCCTCCAGCGCGGCGCCGCTGCGAGCGACGACGATCGGGTCGATCGTCGGCAGCGGGAGCAGCCAGTAGCCGAGCACCGGGTCGCGGTGCGGCTTGCCCCCGACCGACCGCGACGACCGGCCCTCCGGCCGCCCCTCGGCGCGACGGCGGGCGGCGTAGGTCTTCCTCATGTCCTTGGCCCGGGCGAACTGGTCGAGCGCGGAGTGGAAGGTCCCGCCGGAGAAGGTGCCCGCGGACCGGACGACGCCGCGCAGCGTGATCGGTGCGTCGGAGGGCAGCTGCTGCACGGTGAAGTAGGCGCCGAGGTCGTGCGGGATCGAGTCGAAGCCGCACGCGTGCACCAGCCGGGCGCCGGTGCGGACCGCGGTCTGGTGGTGGGCGAGGTAGGTCTGGTCGACGAACTCGGGCTCGCCGGTCAGGTCGACGTAGTCGGTGCCGGCCTCGGCGCAGGCCGCGACCAGGGGTCCGCCGTGCTCGAGGTAGGGGCCGACGGTCGTGATCACGACGCGCGTGCGGCGCGCGATGTCGGCCAGCGCGGCCGGGTCGGTCGAGTCGGCGACGAGCACCTCGACGCCGGTGCCCGCCTCGCCGCCCGTCCCGGCCAGGCGACGGCGTACGGCCTCGAGCTTGTCGGCGTTGCGGCCGGCGATCGCCCAGCGGAGACCGGCCGGCGCGTGCTCGGCGAGGTAGTCGGCGGTCAGGCCGCCGGTGAAGCCGGTCGCCCCGAACAGCACGACGTCGAGGTCTCGATCACTGTGACGGGCGTGCTGGTCGGCGCTCATCGCGCCATCGTGCCACGCGGAACCGCCCCCTCCGGTGGGGCGTCCCACCGCCATGAGCCTCCGCACGGATCACCACCGCAGTCGCGGCCACCACGACCCTCGCCGCGGCAGTCGGCGTGGGCTACGCGCTCGGCGCGGACGGCAGCTCGCGCGACGTCCCGCCCACCGCGCCGCCGATCGCGCTGGCCAACGCCGACCTCACCGTCACCGCCAGCTGCGACGACCTCCTCGACTCCTACGTCGACCGCGCGCTCGAGCAGGTCGGCCCCTACGGCTGGGGCGGCGGCGGCATCGTGATGTTCGACGCCCAGGCGAGCTCGCCGACCGCCGGCATGGAGCGCTCGGCCGGCGCCACCGTGAAGACGTCGCGGAGCACGAGCAACGAGTCGGGCACCAACGTCCAGGAGGTCGGCGTCGACGAGTCCGACGTGGTCAAGGTCGCCGGCCCCCTCCTGCTGCGGATGCGCGACGGCGAGCTGGTGGCGTACGACGTCTCGGGCGACGAGCCGGTGCTGCTGTCCACCACCCGCATCGAGGACGCCCGCGGCAACGGCTACGTCGGCGACCCGGGCGGCGAGCTCCTCCTCGTCGGCGGTCGCGCGGTCGTGCTCGGCACGTCACAGGACGGTCTGGAGACCACGATCACGACCGTCGACCTCTCCGACCCGACGTCGCCGAGCATCGTCGACGCCACGACCGTGACGGGGCGCGCGTCGGCCGTCCGCCTGCACGGCGACGTCGTACGCGTCGTGCTGCAGACCGGGCTGCCGGAGCTGGACTTCGCCTACCCCGACGGCGCGCTCGGGCAGATCCGCGCCAAGCTGCGCAACCGGTCGCTGGTCCGCGACACGACCCTGTCGGACTGGCTGCCGACCGTCGACGGCGAGCCACTGGTCGACTGCTCCGACGTGGCCGTCCCCGACGACGAGACCGTGTCGCTCGGCACCACCACCGTCGTGGCCTTCGACCCCGCCGAGCCGACCGATCGGACGACCACGGCGGTCGCGACGGACAGCGACACGGCGTACTTCTCGACCGACCGCTTCTACCTCGCCGCCGGCGGCCCGCAGTGGGGGGTGTGGAGCGACTGCATGGACTGCGGGAGGCCCGCCCCCGGCTCCGTGCCGACCGGTACGACGCCGCTCTACGCCTTCGCGCTCGACGGCACCGCGACGACGTACGTCGCCTCCGGCCAGGTCGAGGGGACGATCGCCGACCGCTGGTCGATGGACGCCGTCGGCGGCTCGCTGCGGGTCGCGGTCGGGCCGAGCAGCGAGACCGGCAACTTCAACTCGGTCGTCACCCTCCGCGAGGACGGCTCCTCGCTGGTGGAGGAGGGTCGCGTCGACGACCTCGGCGTCGACGAGCAGATCAAGTCGGTGCGGTGGTTCGACGACCTCGCGATCGTGGTGACCTTCCGCCAGACCGACCCGCTCTACGCGATCGACCTCACCGACCCGGCCGCCCCGCGACTGCTCGGCGAGCTCAAGATCCCCGGCTTCTCGGAGTACCTCCACCCCCTCGGCGAGCACCGCCTCATCGGGATGGGCCAGGACGCGACGCTCGACGGGATGACGCGCGGTGCGCAGGCCGCGCTGTTCGACGTCACCGACCTGACCGACCCGCGGCAGATCGACGTCGTCCGCTACGACCGGGACACCTGGGCCGGCGCGTCCGCCGACCCGCGCCAGTTCACCTGGCTGCCCGAGCAGCGCGTCGCGCTGACCGTCGTGTCCCAGGGCTGGGAGGGCACGACCGGCTGGGTCTCGGTGCTCTCGCTCGACGACGGCTCGATGACGAACCGGATGGTCGAGGTCGAGCACGGCACCGACGTCGCGCAGGTGCGGCTCGTCCCGCTCTCGTCGGGCAAGGTCGCGCTCGTGACCGGCGAGGACGTCTCCTTCTTCTCCGGGTCTCGGGTCGGAGGCGCACCGCGTCGACCCCCCGCGGCGCGAGGCGACGTACGCTCGACGCATGTGCCGCAACATCCGACCGCTCAACAACTTCGAGCCGCCCGCGTCTCGCGACGAGGTGACGGCCGCCGCGCTGCAGTACGTCCGCAAGGTCTCCGGGACGACCAAGCCGTCGCAGGCCAACGAGGCTGCGTTCTACGCCGCGGTGAAGGAGATCGCCCACATCACCGAGCACCTGCTCGACGACCTGGTGACGGCCGCGCCGCCGAAGAACCGCGAGGTCGAGGCGGAGAAGGCCCGTGCGCGGGCCCGGGTCCGGTACGGCACGTGACGCTGAGCCGTTCGGCGTACGACTTCCCGCCGGCCGAGGTCTCCGGTGCTCCCACGTCGGACCCGGCGACGACGGAGGCCGCGCTCGACCTGCTCGCCAGCCGCACGCTGGTGGTGCTGACCGGCGCGGGGCATGTCGACCGACTCCGGCATCCCGGACTACCGCGGGCCGGGCGCGCCGGTGCGCGCGCCGATGACCTACCAGGAGTTCGTCGCGACGCCCGAGGCGCAGCGCCGCTACTGGGCGCGCAGCCACGTCGGGTGGCGGCGGATGGGCCACGCCGAGCCCAACGACGGCCACCGCGCGCTGGCCGCGCTCGACCCGCTCCTGCTGATCACGCAGAACGTCGACGGCCTCCACGAGGCCGCGGGCTCACAACGGCTGATCGCGCTGCACGGCCGGGTCGCCGACGTCATCTGCCTGTCCTGCCGGGAGACGTCGTCGCGCGCCGCGCTGGAGCGGGTGCTCGACGAGCTCAACCCCGGCTGGATCGAGCGGCACGGCTCGGCCCTCGACCAAGCCCGACGGGGACGTCGAGCTCGACGAGACGTCGGACTTCGTCGTGCCCACCTGCGCGTGCGGCGGCCCGCTGAAGCCGGACGTCGTGTTCTTCGGCGAGAACGTCCCGCCCGACCGGGTGGCCCGCTGCTACGCCGCCGTCGAGGCGCTCGGCACGGGCGGCGCGCTGCTGGTGGCCGGCTCGTCGCTGACGGTGATGAGCGGGCTGCGGTTCGTCAAGCGCGCGGCTGCCGGAGGCACGCCGGTCGTCATCGTGAACCGTGGTGCGACCCGCGGCGACGACCTGGCGACGTACAAGCTCGAGGTGGGGTGCAGCGAGTTCCTGACCGAGCTGTGCACCCGAGTTCCACGGTTGTCGGCCTAGATCTGGGCTGACAACCGTTGCGGTCACCGGATATCCGGTGACTCCAGAGACAACCGCCCCCGACTCAGCGCCGCACGAAGATGTGCTCGGCCGCCTCGACCACCAGCTCGGCGGTCTCGCCGCCGGAGCCGATCAGGATGCCCTCGTCGGTCCGCGCGATGGTGACCGTCCTGCCGGGGAGGGCGCCGACGCGGCGGAGCAGGCCCATCAGCTCCTCGTCCTTCTGCATCTCCTCGGAGATCCGGCGCACGTGGACGAGCTGGTCCTCGTCGACCGCGGCGGCCGACAGCGGCTCGACGTCGGTCATGAACTCCTCGCCGTTGACGTCGCCGAGCTCCTCGAGCCCCGGGATCGGGTTGCCGTACGGCGACTCGGTGGGGTGGTCGAGCAGCTCGAGCAGGCGGCGCTCGACCGTCTCGGACATCACGTGCTCCCAGCGGCAGGCCTCGGCGTGCACGAGCTCCCAGTCGAGGCCGATGACGTCGGTGAGCAGGCGCTCGGCGAGCCGGTGCTTGCGCATCACGCGGGTGGCGAGGAGCTGGCCCTCGTCGGTGAGCTCGAGGTGGCGGTCGCCCTGGACCGTGAGCAGCCCGTCGCGCTCCATCCGCGCCACCGTCTGCGACACCGTCGGACCCGACTGGTGCAGCCGCTCCGCGATCCGGGCGCGCAGCGGGACGATGTCCTCCTCGACGAGCTCGTAGATCGTGCGGAGGTACATCTCGGTGGTGTCGATCAGGTCACTCACGCGACACATTGTGTCCCATCGGCCCAGTGCCGCGCGCCGCGCTCCCGTGGCACAGTGAGGCCGGTGACCGAACTCATCGTCCCCCAGCGCTTCTGCGGTCCGCCCGACTCCGGCAACGGTGGCTGGACGGCCGGCGCGCTGGCGGCCCTGGACGACGCGGACTCCCCGGAGGACCACTCGGACAGCTGGCCCGCGATCGAGGTCTCGCTGCGCCAGCCGCCTCCCCTCGACGCCCCGATGCAGGTCGAGGACGAGGGCGGAGTCCTCACCGCGTCGTTCGGCGGCGCGGTGATCGCGACCGCCCACCGGGTCGACCGCGACCTGCTGGAGGTGGAGCCGGTCTCCCCCGAGGTCGCGGCGGCCGCCGAGGCGTCGTACCCCGGGCACGACTTCCACCCCTTCGCGAGCTGCTTCGCCTGCGGTACGGCGCGCAGCGAGGGCGACGGCCTGCGGATCTTCCCCGGCCAGACCGGCGACGGGCCGGCGGGTGCGCTGGTCGCCTCCTCGTGGACGCCGCACCCCAGCCTCCACGAGGACTGGCACACCTACGTCGACGAGACGCCCCGCGCCTCGGTCGCCGCGACCTGGGCGGCGCTCGACTGCATCGGCGGCTGGGCCGGCGACCTCACCGAGCGGCTGATGGTGCTCGGCCGGATGACGGCGCGGGTCGACGACCTGCCCGTGATCGGTGAGCCGCACGTCGTCGTCGGCGAGGGCCGCGGCCAGGACGGACGCAAGACCTTCACCGCCTCGACGCTGTACGACGCCGACGGCCGCGTCGTCGCCACCGCCGAGCACACGTGGATCGCGGTCGACGCCGAGCTCTTCGGCGGGCGCTCACCCGTCCGGTGACCGGGCCGTCGGCGGACGGTTTGACCGCCCCTCCCCCGCCGTTGAGAGGATGACGGCATGGCCGATGTGAACGATCCAAGCACCGCGTGGTGGCGCAACTCCGTCGTGTACCAGATCTACGTCCGCAGCTTCGCGGACAGCGACGGCGACGGCATCGGTGACCTCCCCGGGATCACGGCGCGGCTGCCGCACCTGGCCGACCTCGGTGTCGACGCCCTGTGGCTCACGCCGTTCTACACCTCGCCGCAGCACGACCACGGCTACGACGTCGCCGACTACCGCGACGTCGACCCGCTCTTCGGCCAGCTCTCCGACGCCGACGCCCTCATCGCCCGCGCCCACGAGCTCGGGCTGAAGGTGATCGTCGACGTCGTGCCCAACCACTCCTCCGACGAGCACGAGTGGTTCCGGGCCGCGCTCGCCGCGGGTCCGGGCAGCCCCGAGCGCGCCCGCTACCTCTTTCGCGACAGCGAACATTCGGCACCGCGCGACAGTGAGGACGGCAACCTCCGCCCAACAACTGGACGTCCGTCTTCGGCGGTCCGGCGTGGACGCAGGTCGAGGACGGCCAGTGGTACCTCCACCTGTTCGACTCCTCCCAGCCCGACTTCGACTGGCGCAACCCCGAGGTCGCCGAGATGTTCGAGGGCGTGCTGCGGTTCTGGCTCGACCGCGGGGTCGACGGCTTCCGCATCGACGTCGCCCACGGCCTCTACAAGGAGGCCTCGCTGCGCGACCAGGTGGTCACGGACGGCGGCAGGCCCGCCAGCGACGCCCACGAGATGGTGGAGCGCAAGCTGACCGACGAGCCGATGTGGGACCAGCCCGAGGTGCACGAGGTCTACCGCCGCTGGCACGAGATCCTCGACGAGGCAGGGCCCGACCGGATGGCCGTCGCCGAGGCGTGGACCTCGACCGTGGAGTCGATGGCGAAGTTCATCCGTCCCGACGAGCTCGACCAGACCTTCAACTTCGCCTGGCTGCTCACCGAGTGGTCGGCGCAGGACTTCGCCCAGGTCATCACCGACACGCTCGCCTCCGTCGCGCCGACCCAGGCGTCCCCCACCTGGGTGCTGAGCAACCACGACGTGACCCGTCACGTGACGCGCTACGGCGGCGGCGCCCGGGGCCTGTCCCGCGCCCGCGCCGCGACGCTGACCATGCTCGCGCTGCCCGGCTCGAGCTACCTCTACCAGGGAGAGGAGCTCGGCCTCGAGCAGGTCGACGTGGCTCCGGAGTTCCGCCAGGACCCGTCGTACCTCCGCACCGGCGAGCCCGGTCGCGACGGCTGCCGGGTGCCGATCCCGTGGAGCGGGACCGAGGCGCCGTACGGCTTCGGGCCGGGTGCCGACCAGCCGTGGATCCCGCAGCCGTCGGACTGGGCGCCGCTCACCGTCGAGGCGCAGACCGGCGACCCGACGTCGACGCTGGAGTTCTACCGCGACGCGCTGAGGGCTCGCCGCGAGTTCGCGTGGACCGCCGGCGACACGGTCGAGGCGATCGCCGCGGACGACGAGGTGCTCAGCTTCCGCCGCGGCCCGGTCACTGTCGTCCTCAACTGCAGCGACGCCCCGGTCGGGCTGCCCGCGGGCGAGGTGCTGATGGCCAGCGGCCCGGTCGCGGGCGGCACGCTCCCGGCCGACACGGCCGTCTGGCTCCGCTGACGTAGTCCAGGGCGAGACGGTCGTCAGGGACCGGTGGTCCCGACCGTCTCGCCCTGAACCATCGGGTCAGTCGTCGGAGAGGGCGGAGTTGTACGCCGCCAGCTGCGCCGCGAACTGCGACAGCTCGGCGTCGCTCCATGCCGACAGCCGCTGGTCGAAGCGGTCGCTCCGGCTGCGGATCATCGAGTCGAGGCGCCTGCGGCCCTCGGCGCTGGCGTCGAGCAGGATCGCCCGACGGTCCTCCTCGGCCGGTCGGCGCTCGACGAGGCCGAGGTCGACCAGCGTCTGCACCTGACGGCTGACACCGCCCTTGTCCATGGCGAACGCGTCCGCCAGGTCGGCCGCACGCAGCGGACCGCTCGCGGCGAGGTGGTTGAGGATGAAGAACGTCATCGGGTGCAGGTCGGGGTGCACCTCGCGGGCGCGCTCCCCCATCACCCGCTTCACCCTCCGGATCAGCGTGCCGACCTCGGCCTCGATGCCGCGGAGGTCGTCGTACCTCGTGCTCGTCGGGGCACTCGTGGTGGTCATCGCGGGGCTCATGCCTGCGGGGAGCTCGGGGAGATCTCGGCCATGAGCTCGTCCTCGCGCTTCACCGACGTGCGCAGCGGGACCTCCTTGATGAAGAGCACCGCGATCAGCGCGCCGAGCGCGAAGGGCAGGGCCACGAGGAAGATGTGGCCGGTCGCGTCGCCGTACGCGCTCTCGAAGATCGCGCGGATCGGAGCGGGCATCGAGGAGACGTCGGGGACGCCGCCCTTCTGGTGACCGACCTTTTCGGCGAGCTCGGGGTGGGCCGCGACGAGCGCGCCCAGACCGGACTTCACGGACGCGGCGACCTGGTGGGCCAGCACGGCACCCAGGGCGGCGATGCCGACCGAGCCGCCGAGCGAGCGGAAGAACGCGACGACGGACGAGCCGGCGCCCATGTCGGACAGGGCGATGGTGTTCTGCACGGCGAGGACGAGGTTCTGCATGGTGGCGCCGAGGCCCAGGCCGAGGACGGCCATGAAGATGCCCGTGCGCCACAGCGGCGTACCGGCGTCGATCGTGGACAGCAGCGCGATGCCGGCGATGACGGCGACCATGCCGCCGACGAGCCAGCGCTTCCAGACGCCGGTGGCGGAGATGATCCGGCCGCTGGTGATGCTCGAGACGAGCAGGCCGCCGACCATGCAGATCGACATCAGGCCGGCCTCGGTCGGGCTCATGTCCTTGGCCTGCTGGAAGTAGAGGCTGAGGTAGACCGTCGAGCCGAACATCGCGACGCCGATCAGGACGGACGCGATCGTGGCGAGGGTGAGCGTGCGGTCCTTGAAGAGCCGCAGCGGGATGACCGGGTCCTTGGCGACGTTGGCCTCGACGTGGATGGCCGCGGCGATGACGGCGACGGCGGCGGCGACGAGCAGGCCGCTGGTCCACGAGATCCAGTCGAAGTTGATGCCACCGAGCGAGACCCAGACCAGCAGGATCGAGACGCCACCGACGAGGAGGAAGGCACCGAGGTAGTCGATCGACACGTCGTCGCGCTTCACGACGGGCAGGCGGAGCGTCTTCTGCAGGACGACGAAGGCGAGGGCGGCGACCGGGAGGCCGGCGAAGAAGCACCAGCGCCAGCCGACGGTGTCCACGAGGACACCACCGACGAGCGGGCCGCTCACCGTGGCGAGGGCGAACACCGCGCCGATGTAGCCGCTGTAGCGACCGCGCTCACGCGGCGAGACCATCGTGGCGATGACGACCTGGACGAGCGCCGTCAGGCCGCCGACGCCGAGGCCCTGCACGACGCGGGCACCGATCAGCACCTCCATCGACGGCGCGAAGCCGGCGATGAGCGAGCCGACCGAGAAGATCACGAGGGCTGTCTGCACGAGCAGCTTCTTGTCGAAGAGGTCGGCGAACTTGCCCCAGATCGGGGTCGTGGCGGTCATCGCGAGCATCGTCGCGACGACGACCCAGGTGTAGCCGGTCTGGCTGCCCTGGAGGTCGTCGACGATGGTCGGCAGCGCGTTGCTGACGATCGTGCTGGAGAGCATCGCGACGAACATCGCGAGGAGGAGGCCGCTGAGGGCCTCGAGCACCTGCCGGTGGGTCATCTGCCCGGCCTGCTCGGCGGGGAGGGTGGGAGCCTGGGTCACTGCACTGCCTTCGATTCTTGGTTGCTGATCGCAATAGTTGCTGACCACAACTATATGCCACCTGGCCTGACGGGCCAATCCCGTACCCACGAGACCTGCGCCACACCCGTTCGCCGGCATCGCCGCTGCCTACCTCCGCATCCAGGCAATCCTGATCCCGCTCGTGATCGGCTCCGTGCCCGGCACGCTCATCGGCTCGGCCGTCGCCCCGCGCGTGCCGCAGTCCTTCATCCGCCGCGGCATCGTCGTGGTCCTCACCATGAGCGGCGTCGCCCTCCTCGACAAGGCCGGCTGGGCCCCGCTCGGCGCCGGCGAGGACGAGACCCACCCGATCCTCATCGCCGGCGTCGGCATCGTCGTGCTGCTGGTCCTTCCCATCGTCTGGGGCTTCATCCGCAAGTCGCAGGGCCTGCCGATGTTCGGCTCCCCCACCATCGCCCAGCTCGAGGACCCCGAGTACCGACCCGGGGTCGTCGGGATGAAACGGGTCGACGGCACGTAGCCCTCCGCCCGTGAGCGGAACCTTTCGCGCAGCTCACCGCGGCACCGCCGTGGCGTGAGCGGAAGTTTCCGCTCAGGCACCCGTGGGAAATGCAGCGACCCGCAGGCCTGCTGCCCCTCGGAGAGGGGCCCCGGCGGATGACACCGGGGGCCTGCGGGTCGGGTGGCTGCGATGGATTCGCCGGCAGCTGTCGGCGGACCGGGCTGCCTAGCGGGCAGCCACCTCACTCATCCGAAAAGAACTCATTCTTCGGATCACCTCCCTTCTGTGTACGACAACCGTACGTCGCAGGGCGGGGCTGCTCAATGGATTAACCCACGGTCTCCTCGACCGGCGACTCGAACTGCGAGCGGTAGAGCCGGGCGTACGCCCCGTCGACGGCGAGCAGCTCGTCGTGCGAGCCCTGCTCGACGATCGAGCCGTCCTCCATCACCAGGATCAGGTCGGCGTCGCGGATGGTGGAGAGCCGGTGCGCGATCACGAACGACGTACGGTCCGAGCGCAGCGCCGCCATCGCCTGCTGGAGCAGCAGCTCGGTGCGGGTGTCGACCGAGGAGGTCGCCTCGTCGAGGATCAGCAGCGCCGGGTCGGACAGGAAGGCCCGCGCGATGGTGACGAGCTGGCGCTCACCGGCCGAGAGGTTCGAGCCGTCCTCGTCGATCACCGTGTCGTAGCCGTCGGGCAGCGAGTGCACGAACCGGTCGACGAAGGTCGCCCGCGCCGCCTCGAGGATCTGCTCCTCGGTGGCGCCCGGCCGGCCGTAGGCGATGTTGTCGCGGATCGACCCGGCGAAGAGCCAGGTGTCCTGCAGCACCATCCCGATCCGGCTGCGCAGCACGCCGCGCGGGATCGAGGCGATGTCGACGCCGTCGATGAGGATCCGGCCCGACTGCGGGTCGTAGAAGCGCATCACCAGGTTGACCATCGTGGTCTTGCCCGCGCCGGTCGGCCCCACGATCGCGACGGTGCTGCCCGGCTGGGCGACCAGCGACAGGCCGGAGATGAGCGGCCGCTCGGGGTCGTAGGAGAACGCCACGTCCTCGAAGCGCACCTCGCCGCGCGCGACCTCCGCCGCGGCGGGCAGACCGGTCTCCTCGACCGTCTCCTCCTCGGCGTCGAGCAGCTCGAAGACCCGCTCGGCCGAGGCCACGCCCGACTGGAGCAGGTTGATCATCGAGGCGACCTGCGTCAGCGGCTGGGTGAACTGGCGGGAGTACTGGATGAAGGCCTGCACGTCGCCGAGCGACATCGTGCCGCTCGCCACCCGCAGACCGCCGAGCACCGCGATGATGACGTAGTTGAGGTTCCCGACGAACATCATGATCGGCATGATCAGCCCGCTGACGAACTGGGCGCCGTACGACGCCTCGTAGAGCTCGTCGTTCTGCTGGGCGAAGACCCGCTCGGCCTCGGCCTGGCGACCGAAGACCTTGACGATCGAGTGGCCGGAGAAGGTCTCCTCGATGTGCGCGTTGAGGGTGCCGGTGCGGCGCCACTGCTGGATGAACATCCCCTGCGAGCGCTTCATCACCGCGCCGGTGACGAACATCGAGATCGGCACCGAGACCAGCGCGACCATCGCGAGCAGCGGCGAGATGTAGAACATCATCACCAGCACCGCGACGACGGTCAGCAGCGAGTTGAGCAGCTGGCTCATCGTCTGCTGGAGCGTCTGGCTGACGTTGTCGATGTCGTTGGTGACGCGGCTCAGCAGCTCGCCGCGCGGCTGCTTGTCGAAGTAGCCCAGCGGCAGCCGGTGGACCTTGTCCTCGACCTCGGAGCGCATCCGCAGGACCGTGCCCTGCACGACGTCGTTGAGCAGGTAGCCGCCGAGCCACGCGAGCAGCGAGGCCGCGACGTAGATCGCGAGCACGAGGAGCAGCACGTCGGCGACGGCCGAGAAGTCGACCCCGTCGGTGAGCTTCATCGACGCGAGCATGTCGGCCTGGCGGTCCTCGCCCTGGGCGCGCAGCGCCTCGATCGCCTGCTCCTGGGTGGCGCCGGAGCCGAGCACGTCGCGCCCGATCAGGCCGGCGAAGATGAGGTCGGTGGCGCGACCGAGGATCTTGGGTCCGATCGCGGTCGCGACGACGCTGATCACCGTCAGCGCGAGGACGGCGTACGTCTTGTGGCGCTCGGGCCGGAGCCGGGCGAAGAGCCGCCTGAGCGACGGCCAGAACGTGTCGGCCTTCTGGCCGATCATCCCGCCGCCCATCGGGCCGCGGCCGGGGCCGGGGCCGGCCTGGATGCGCTCGGTCTCCTTGAGGGTCCCGGGCTTGGCCGGGGCGTTCGTGTCGGTGCTCATGACGCCACCTCCTCCACGGTGAGCTGGGACTGGACGATCTCCTGGTAGGTCTCGCACGTCACGAGCAGCTCGTCGTGGGTGCCGGTGCCGACGACGGCGCCGTCCTCCATCACCACGATCCGGTCGGCGTGCCGGATCGTCGCGACGCGTTGCGCCACGATCACCACCGTCGCGTCGCGGGTCACCGGTCTGAGCGCGGCGCGCAACCGCGCGTCGGTGGTGAGGTCGAGCGCGGAGAACGAGTCGTCGAAGAGGTAGACGTCGGGCTTGCGGATCACCGCTCGCGCGATCGCCATCCGCTGGCGCTGGCCGCCGCTGAGGTTGGAGCCGCCCTGGGCGATCTCGGCCTCGCAGCCCGTCGGGCATCGCCTCGACGAAGTCCCTGGCCTGCGCGATCTCGAGCGCGTCCCACATCTCGTCCTCGGTGGCCTCGGGCCGGCCGTAGCGCAGGTTGTCGGCGATCGTCCCGCGGAAGAGGAAGGCCTTCTGCGGCACGAGGCCGAGCCGCGACCACAGCACCTCGGGGTCGATGTCGCGCACGTCGACGCCGCCGATCCGCACGGCGCCGGAGGTGGCGTCGAAGAGCCGGGGCACGAGGTTGACCAGCGTCGACTTGCCGGCGCCGGTCGAGCCGACGATGGCGACGGTCTCCCCCGGCCGCGCGGTCGAGCGACACCGACCGCAGCACGGGCTCGTCGGCGCCGGGGTAGGCGAAGGTGACGGCGTCGAGGGCGAGGTCGACGCGCGCCGGGAGCTCGGTCACCGGGTCGGCCGGGCGGCACGACGGAGGAGTCGGTGTCGAGGACCTCGGTGATCCGGTCGGCGCAGACCGAGGCGCGCGGCACCATCATCAGCATGAACATCGCCATCATCACCGACATGACGATCTGCATCAGGTAGGAGATGTAGGCCGTCAGCGCACCGACCTCCATGTGACCGTTCTCGACGCGGTGCCCGCCGAACCACAGCACGCCGACGGTCGCGACGTTGGCGACGATCATCACCGTCGGGAACATCGCGGCCTGCCAGCGGCCGGCGCGCACCGCGACGTCGGTCAGCTGGGCGTTGGCGTCGGCGAAGCGGGCGGTCTCGTGCTCCTCGCGGACGAACGCCCGCACCACGCGTACGCCGGTGATCTGCTCGCGCAGCAGCCGGTTGACCTCGTCGATGCGCTCCTGCATGAGCCGGAAGTTGGGCACCATCCTGCGCACGAGCAGGCCGATGGAGACGCCGAGGACGGGCACGACGGCGAGCACCAGCCAGGACAGGCCGACGTCCTCGCGGGCGGCCATGATGATGCCGCCGACCATCATGATCGGTGCGGCGACGAGCAGCGTGCCGGCCATCAGCACGAGCATCTGCACCTGCTGGACGTCGTTGGTCTCGCGGGTGATCAGCGACGGGCGCGCCGAACTGCTGCACCTCGCGGGCGCTGAACGTGCCGACCCGGTGGAAGATCGCGGCGCGCAGGTCGCGGCCGAAGCCCATCGCGTTGCGCGCGGAGAACCAGACGGCGATCACCGAGCAGACGATCTGGACGAGCGAGACGGCGAGCATCAGCCCGCCGTGGCGCACGATGTAGCCGGTGTCGCCGGTGACGACGCCCTCGTCGATGATGTCGGCGTTGAGGCTCGGCAGGTAGAGCGCGGCCATGGTGCCGACGAACTGGAGCGCGACGACGACGGCCAGCGGGGCGGCGTACGGCCGGAGGTAGGTGCGGACGAGGCGGAGCAGCATTCAGGAGTCCTTCTTCTCTCAGCACGCCGTCGAGCAGCGTGCCGACGATCTGGTCGGGCGTGAGCAGGTGCCCGTCGCTGATGTGCGGGTGGGTCCCGGAGAAGGTCAGCATCCGGAGCATGTGGACGAGCTGGACGGGCGTGCAGGTGAGCCGGTCGGCGTCCGCCTCGACGGCGGCGACCATGATCTTCTCGGCGCGACGACGGCCGTCCTCCATGTGCCGGTGGGCCTTGGGCGGGCCGACCATCCCCATCGCGCTCATCAGCAGGAAGATCCCCCGGAACCGGTCCTGCAGGTGCCGGCACAGGTCCGTGAGGCGGGTCCGCAGGTCCTGGTCGAGGTCGATCGACTCGAGGTCGGCGAAGAACGGCTCCATGTCGAGCGCCTCCTCGACCGCGGCGGTGACCAGGTCGTCCTTGGAGTCGAAGACCCGGAAGATCGTGCCCTCCGCGACTCCGGCCGCGTCGGCGATCTGCTTGGTCGTCACCGTGCGCCCGTGCTCGAGGAGCAGCGGGACGGTGGCGTCGACGAGGGCGGCACGGCGGTCGTCGGGCGAGAGGGGCTTGGCGCGGGGTGGCACGTCGACCAGCGTAAGTGAGTGAGCGCTCACTCACAAGTGGTCGTTTCTCGTCGAGGTCGCGCGCCGCGTCACACGTCGCCCACCGCAGCTCCGGCTGCTGAGCGTGCGCCAGACCTCGTGAGTGGCGAGCGAGGGCCTGACCAACCGCCGGCCTCAGCCCCGGCGCGGCCAGGCCGACCACGGCACGGGCACGGCCTCGTCGGTGGTCTGCGCCGAGCACCTCGTGGGTCATCCAGGCCCGCAGCGCCCGCAGCTCCGGCGACGAGGCGAGGGTCAGCAGACGTCCGTCCTCGCAGAGCACGTCGGCGCGCTTCACCGCCTCCTCCAGGCGGACCACCAGGCCGCCGAACTCGCGCGGCATGGCCATCTCGATGTCGACCGTCGCCTGTCCCGCGGCACGCGCCCGCTCGGCGGCCCGGCGGCCGGCGAGGCGGGCGTGGGTCGGCGAGACCAGCAGGCCGTGGATCTCCTCGGCCAGCGCGGCCGAGTCGTCGTTGCCCTCGTCGAGGGACAGCAGCTGCAGCTCGCGGACCAGCTCGTCGAGGTGGCTGTCCTGCTGGAGGCTCAGCTCGACCGGGCACTCCACGAGACGGACGAGCGCCCACCCGGGCGGCAGGGTGCTCGGGGCGCGGCGTCCGTCTCGGCCAGCCCGTCCGGCTCGACGACGTCGTGCACCTCGTCGGGGTCGACGAGGTCGGCCCAGACGCGCTTGCCGAGGGCGGTCCGGTCGACACCCCATCGTCCGGCGACCATCGCGACGATGGCCAGCCCGCGTCCGGTCGCGTCGAGACCCGCCCAGCCGAGGTCGAGGTCGAGGTCGCAGCCGCGGACGCACCGCGTCGACCGGGACCGGGCCGTCGTCCTCGACGGAGACCCGCACGCCGGCCGGTGACGCCCGACGCTCGAGCGTGACGTGCATGAAGTCGGCAGACGCGTGCAGGGCGGCGTTGCTCGACAGCTCGCTCGCCACCAGCTCGGCGGCGTCGACCAGGTCGACCTCGCCCCATGCGATGAGGCGTCGGCGACGAACCGACGAGCGGCGGGGACGCTGGCGGCGTCGGCGGCGAGCCGCACCTGCAACCTGCCCGGGGGCGCCTCCTGCACACGTCGGAGGCTAGCGGTCGCCGGAGCCTCCTGCGCGAGGTAATTCGACAGGGTTCTCCGCAGCTATGGCGCGAGCCGCTCCACGTCCCAGCCCTCGCCGGACCTGCGATACGACGAGACGGTCGTGCATCCGGCTGGGTCGGCCCTGCCAGAACTCGACGGCCTCCGGGCGGACCCGGTAGCCGCCCCAGTGCGGGGGCACCGGCACCTCCCCGTCGGAGTCCTCGGGGCCGAAGCGCTCCTGCACGGCGGCGTACGTCTCGGCGAGCTCGGCGCGCGAGGCGACCGGCGTCGACTGGGCCGAGGCCCAGGCACCGAGCTGCGCGCCGCGTGGACGGGAGTGGAAGTAGGTCGCGACCTCGTCGTCGCCGAGCACGGAGGCGACCCCCTCGACGCGCACCTGCCGCTCGAGCGGGTGCCACGGGAAGAGCAGCGCGCACTGCGGGTTGGCAGCGAGCTCGCCGCCCTTGCGGGAGGACTGGTTGGTGAAGAAGACGAAGCCGTCCGGGCCGACGCCCTTGAGCAGCACCATCCGGCTCGACGGCCGGCCGTCGGTCGTCGCGGTCGCGAGCACCATCGCGTTGGGCTCGTGGACGCCACCGTCGACGGCCTGCTGGAGCCACCGCTCGAACATCTCGATCGGGTCGTCGGCCAGGTCCGGGAGGTCGAGCCCGCCGCGGCCGTACTCCTCGCGCAGTCCACTCAGGTCCATGGTCGCGAGACTAACGACGCGGTGCACAATGAGCCGTCCCTACGAAGGAGTCGCATGACCGAGATCCACCACGGCCTCGAAGGTGTCGTCGCGTTCGAGACGCAGATCGCCGAGCCCGACAAGGAGGGCTCCGCACTCCGCTACCGCGGGGTCGACATCGAGGACCTCGTCGGGCGGGTGCCGTTCGAGAACGTCTGGGGCCTCCTCGTCGACGGCTCCTACACCCCCGGCCTGCCGCCGGCCGAGCCCTACAACATCGCGATCCACACCGGTGACGTCCGCGCCGACGTCCAGGCGGCCGTCGCGATGCTCGCGCCGATGCTCGGCATGGGCCAGACCTACGACATCTCCGACGAGCAGGCCCGGCTCGACCTCTCGCGCGTCGCCGTCATGGTGCTGTCGTACGCCGCCCAGTCGGCGCGCGGCCTCGGCCGACCGGTCGTCACGCAGGCCGAGGTCGACCAGGGCAAGACCCTCGCCGAGCGGTTCCTGATCCGCTGGCGCGGCGAGGCCGACCCCCAGCACGCACACGCGATCGACGCCTACTGGTCGTCGGCCGCCGAGCACGGCATGAACGCCTCCACCTTCACCGCGCGCGTCATCACCTCGACCGGCGCGGACGTCGCGGCGGCCTTCTCGGGCGCCATCGGCGCGATGTCCGGACCGCTGCACGGCGGCGCCCCGTCGCGCGTGCTCGGGATGATCGAGGAGGTCGAGAAGCGCGACGGCGACGCGACGACGTACGTCAAGGAGCTGCTCGACAGCGGCGAGCGGCTGATGGGCTTCGGCCACCGCGTCTACCGCGCCGAGGACCCGCGCGCCCGGGTGCTGCGTCGCACGGCCAAGGAGCTCGACGCCCCGCGCTACGAGGTCGCCGAGGCCCTCGAGCAGGCGGCGCTCGCCGAGCTCCGCGAGCGCCGGCCCGACCGCGTGCTGGAGACCAACGTGGAGTTCTGGGCCGCGATCGTCCTCGACTTCGCCGAGGTGCCGGCGCACATGTTCACCTCGATGTTCACGTGCGCGCGCACCGGCGGCTGGTCGGCGCACATCCTCGAGCAGAAGACGACCGGCCGGCTGATCCGCCCGTCCGCGGTCTACGCCGGGCCGAGCACCCGCCCCGCGACCGAGGTCGAGGGCTGGGACGAGGCCTGGGGCTAGCGCTCGCCGGGCTGCGGAATGGCGCAGGCGGCGGTCCCGCCGGGCAGGCGGGACCGGTTGGCCGCCACCCAGTGGTAGGCGCGGCGGGCGACCGGGTCGACCAGCGGGGTCGTCATGAGCCGCCCCGCGACGCGCCACGGCAGCGGGCCGGTGCGCAGGATCGCGGCGAAGGCCCGGTGGCCGTAGTCGACGTGGCCGTCGGGGTGCACGTAGGGCATCTCGACGAGCGCGCGCTCCTCGTCCACCCCCAGCGCCGGCAGGTCGACGGCCTGGATCGTCGAGGAGTCGATGTCGACGCCGAGCCGAGGCACCAGGGCGGCCGTACGCATGCAGAAGCCGCAGTCACCGTCGTTGAGCATCAGGCCGCGCTCCATGCCTCCCAGCCTACGTCGGGGGTACGACCGCGACCGGGGCCTGGGCGGCGTACCAGGACGTCAGGCCCTTGGCGCCCTGCCGGGTCAGCGAGAGGTGCACGTGGTCGCGGTGGCGCAGCGTCGGTGAGCAGGTGCGCCGGTTGCGGCAGCCCGAGCTGAGGTAGCGCTTGGCGACGAACTGGTCGTAGGAGGCGTACATGGTGTCGTCCCAGATGACGTACATGATGCCCATCCGGCGGGCCAGCGCAGCGGGCTGGCCGGTGTCGTCGGGCGCGAAGAGCTCGTCGAAGAGGGCCGCGGCGAGTGCCTGGTCGGTCGGGCTGTTGGCGTCGAGGACCCAGTCGAAGGCGCGCGACTCCTTGTGCTCGCTCGTGCTCGACCCGGTGCACGGCCGGAAGATGGCGCCGTAGCCACCGCCGCGGGCCACGAGCCAGTCGGCCAGCATCAGCACGCCCGGCTTCGGGTTGCGACGGCACGTCGTCTGCGGCTGGTAGCCGGCGTAGGGCTCCAGCGGCATGAGGTACGGCGCCGAGCTGGTGACGGTGCGTCGGGCCGGGGACGTGCCCTCGGCGGACGCAGAGGTCACGGAGGTCGCGGCGAGGAGCAGGGTCGACAGCAGCGCAAGGGCCACTACGGCCCTTGCGCCGACCCACGACGATCCGCCCACGCCGCGACCGTAGGTCGGCGCGCAGCAGGTCGTCCGGGGATTCGTCTGAAGATCAACCGTGTAGTTCGCGAGGGGTCTCGGTACGACCGCTCGTGCCTCGCGTCCTACTCGACCAGCGGGGTGATCCGGCGGCCGAAGGTGCGGCTCAGCTCGGCGCCGCGTAGTAGCCGAAGGCCGGGACCGGCTCGTAGCCGCAGGCGAGGTAGAGCTCGATCGCCTCGGGCTGCTTGAGCCCGGTCTCCAGCACCAGGGCCTCGATCCCGACCGCGGCAGCCGTCGCCTCGAGGTGGCCGAGCATCCGGCGGGCGTGCCCGCGTCGCTGCGCCGCCGGGACGACGTACATCCGCTTGATCTCCGCGGTGCTGCTCGTGCCGAGCGCCTCGACCGTGCTGCGGCGCCACGCCCCGGTCGCCACCGGCACCTCGTCGAGGTAGCCGACGAAGAACTGTCCGTGCGGGTCCTCGAAGTCGCTCGGGTCGATCGGCGACTCGTCGCGCCCGCCGTAGCGGGCGACGTACTCCTCCTGCACCGCCTCGACGAGGAGCATCGCGTCGGGGTGCGTGATCGCGACCCGCTCGATGCGCAGGTCGGTGTCCATCGTGAGTCCCCCGTCGTGCGTCGTGTGTGGGCGGATGTCAGGATAGGGACTCATCTGACAGCGTCGTCAGGACCCACCGTTCATCGCACGTGAGGCTCCCTCCATGACCGACGCCCTCAAGATCCCCGCCGAGCTCCTGCCCGCCGACGGCCGCTTCGGAGCGGGTCCGTCGAAGATCCAGACCAGCCACCTCGACGCCCTCGCCGCGACCGGCGACACGCTGATGGGCACGTCCCACCGGCAGGCGCCCGTGAAGCAGACGGTCGGCCGGGTCCGTGAGGGCCTCGCCGCCCTCTTCGAGCTGCCCGACGGCTACGAGGTGGTGCTCGGCAACGGCGGCGCGACCGCGTTCTGGGACATCGCCTGCTTCGGGCTGATCCGCGAGAAGAGCCAGCACCTGGCCTTCGGCGAGTTCTCCTCGAAGTTCGCCACGTCGGCGAAGAAGGCGCCCTGGCTCGCCGACCCCACCGTCATCTCGAGCGACCCGGGCTCGCGGCCCGAGGCCGTCGCCGAGGACGGCGTCGACAGCTATGCCTGGGCGCACAACGAGACCTCGACCGCCGTCATGGCGCCCGTACGCCGCCCGGCGGGCATCGCCGACGACGCGCTCGTGCTGGTCGACGCGACCTCCGGCGCCGGCGGCCTGCCGGTCGACCTCGACGAGGTCGACACCTACTACTTCGCGCCGCAGAAGTGCTTCGCCTCCGACGGCGGGCTCTGGGTCGCCCTGATGTCGCCGCGCGCCCTCGCGCGCGCCGAGGAGATCGCCGCGTCCGACCGCTACATCCCGCCGTTCTTCGACCTGCCGACCGCGATCGACAACTCCTCGAAGAACCAGACCTACAACACCCCGTCGGTCGCCACGCTCTTCCTGATGGCCGAGCAGCTGGACTGGATGAACGCCCAGGGCGGCCTGAAGGGGATGGTCGAGCGGACCACCGCGTCGTCGGACGCGTTGTACGGCTGGGCCGAGCGCACGGCCTACACGACCCCCTACGTCACCGAGGCCGCCGACCGCTCGCTGGTGATCGGCACCATCGACTTCGACGACGCGATCGACGCGGCGCAGATCGCGGCGGTGCTGCGCGCCAACGGCGTCGTGGACACCGAGCCCTACCGCAAGCTGGGGCGCAACCAGCTCCGGATCGCGATGTACCCGGCGATCGACCCCGCCGACGTGGAGAAGCTCACCGGCGCGATCGACTACGTGGTCGACAAGCTCTGACAGAGGACGAGGGTCCCGGCCGTTGCGGCCGGGACCCTCGTCCCTCGTGGGCTGTGCGGTGATCTGCCCTGCTGGGCGATCAGTTGTCGATCGTGCCGGCGTCCACCGGGATCGAGGTGGTCGGGACGCAAAGCGCCCAGACGGTCAGCGTCTTGGTGTACTCCGCGTTGCCGAGAACGATCCAGCCGTCGAGTCGACCGGGGCGCGGGACGCCCGTGTCCCAGTTCATCCGGCCGGGGAAGGACGAGTTGATCAAGAAGCCGTCGTCCTGCGTGTCTGCGGTGCCGCCCTGCACGCCGCCGGCGATCGCGGTGTACTTCTGGGACTCGGTGGCGTCGTCGGCGCAGGCCACCGTCGCGGACCCGCCGCCGCCGTTGGTGTAGGTCAGCGTGCGGTACTTGGCACCTTCGAGTCCGCTGACGCCCTTCGGTCCCTGGGCGCCCATCGCGCCGGCGGGACCAGCAGGACCGGCAGGACCGGCAGGACCGGCAACGCCGAGCTTGTCGGTGACGTCGGAGCTGAGGTCCTTGAGCTTGAGGGTGCCGTTCTCGACCTTGGCGGTCGTGACCGAGTCGCGGTCGAGGTCACGAGCCTCGATCGACTTGTCCTGGATGTCCTTGCCGGTGATCATGGCGCCGGCGACGGCACCCGATCCGGCACTGACCGCGAGCACGGCCGCGGCGGCGAGGACGACCACGCCGCGCGAGCGCTGAGAGCTGAGATTGAGCATGCTGACTGATCCTGTCGTTGTCGGGCGAGCCCCGTGCCCGTCCCGTCGGCGTCGCGCCCACCAACCCCGGTCCTGGAAGGACCACCCACAGGAGGGAGCGACTCGAGGAACGTAACGCCGATCACACGCGCGGTCAGGCATACCCTGACAATTCCTTGAGAGTTCATCCTTTGGGTTGAGCGTCAGCCGGCGAGGAGCTTCAGCACGGCGCGCTCCAGGGCGGCCTGCCGGGCGTCGTCGGTGTCGAACGACCCGCGCACCTTGATCGTGCGGCCCCGCTCGTAGGCCTCGACGACCCGCGGGTCGACGTACGCCGTGCGCGCGAGCGTCGGGGTGTTGCCGAGGAACTCCGAGACCTCCTTCATCGCCGCCGAGACCGCCCGCTTCTTCGACGCCTTGGTCGCGCCGGGCTCGTCGGCTGTCGGCGAGCACGGCGGCAGCGATCACGGTCGCGTGCCAGGTGCGGAAGTCCTTGGCCGTGGCCTCGATGCCGAAGCAGGTGCGGATGTAGTCGTTGACGTCGCTCGCGCCGAGGTCGCGCCAGGTCTTCCCGTCCTTCCAGGCCAGCAGCTCGTCACCACCGCCGCGCCGCTTGCGCATCACCTGGAGCGCCTCGACCGCCGCCTTGTCGTCGATGTCGATGGTGTGCTCGACGCCCGACTTGCCGACGAAGCAGAAGCGCAGCCCGTCGCCGTGCTTCGACACGTGGTCCTTGCGCATCGTGGTGAGGCCGAAGGAGCCGTTGGTGTCGGTGTAGACGTCGTTGCCGATGCGGAAGTAGCCGAGGTCGAGCAGGCGTACGGCGACCGCGCAGGACCGCTCCAGCGACATCGTCTCCGCGCCGATGTCGCTCAGCACCCGCTCGCGCGCCTTGGACAGCGCCTTGCCGAAGCCGAGGATCCGGTCGAACTTCGCAGCGTCGCGGCTCGCCCGCCACTGCGGGTGGTAGAGGTACTGCTTGCGACCGGCGTCGTCGACGCCGACCGCCTGCAGGTGGCCGTTGGCGTACGGCGTGATCCAGACGTCGCGCCAGGCCGGCGGGATGACGAGGGCCTTGCAGCGCTGCACCTGCTCGGCGTCGAGCCTGGCGCCGTGCTGGTCGAGGTAGAC
This sequence comes from uncultured Actinomycetota bacterium, assembly GCA_963795275.1. Taxonomy (GTDB): domain Bacteria; phylum Actinomycetota; class Actinomycetes; order Propionibacteriales; family Nocardioidaceae; genus Nocardioides. Next base: position 19,267 of record CAWCHD010000026.1, on the reverse strand, counting down.
GAAGCCCTTGCCCGCTCGTCGGCGGGTCCAGCCCGGCTGGTCGGGGAACGTTCGCCGCAGTCGGGGCATGTTCGGAGACCTAGCTGCCCGACCGTCGCCGGTGGTCACCCGCAACGAGGTCGGCTGCCACGACACCCGCCCCCCGCCGAGGAGCTCGACGGAGGGCGGGTGAGGGTGGTTCAGCTGCGGGTCAGGCCGAGGACCTGATCAGCTGGCCCCGGTGGTGACGTCGATCAGGCGCGCACCTTGAGGGTGCGGACGATCGTCGCCGTCCTTCTTGACGACGACCTCGTGCGTGCCCGAGCCCTTCGGGAAGCGCGCAGCCACGGTGTCCTTGTCGTCCAGGCCCTGGGTCAGGTCGGCGACCTTCTCGCCGTCCACCTTGACGATCCAGCGGACCTTCGTGCCGACGACCTCGCCGGCAGCCCCGGGGTCGGTCATGAGGGTCAGCCGGACGCCGCGGGTGACGCGCACGAAGGAGAACGAGCCCTCCGCGTCGACGACCTTCGGCGCCGGGGCGGCCGCACCGGCGGGGCCGGTCGCGCCGGGGGCACCAGTGGCGCCCGTGGCGCCGGTCGCGCCGTCCTGCGCCGTCCTGGGCGACTGCGTCCTTGGTGAACTCGTACACGGACGAGCCGAAGCGAACGCTCTTCAGGATGCCGTCACCCTTGACGCCCGAGCCCAGGGAGACGCCGCCGGCGAGCGCACGCTCGGTGGTGAGCGAGGTGGCCCACTCGGCGAGGGTGCCGTAGTTCGGCGAGCCGTAGCCGCCACCGACGTGCGGGGCGGCGGCCTTCGCCGCGGCCGACGAGCCGTTGGTCAGCCACCACTGGTTGCCATAGAGGACGGTGCCGTTGGCGTACGTCGCCTCGCCCACCAGGATGTTGTAGTCGTTGCCGTTGCCGGTGATGCCGTCGACGTCGAAGACCAGCTGGATGCCGGGGCGAAGCGTGTCGCCGTAGGAGGCGACGTAGTCCATGTCCGCCGAGGTCGGGAACGTGGCGTCGATCGGGAAGTAGGCCGTGACCTTGTCGGTGCTGGTGGTGCCCTCGGTCCACAGGTGGAGGCCGTTGCTGAGGAACTCCTTGTGACCCGTGGCACGGGTGTCGTCGAGCGGAGCGCCGATCAGGTCGGCGGACCGGATGACGACGGAGGCCGCATGGGCCGGGACAGCGGCGCCGGCAACGGCGACAGCCGCAGTGGCGACGACGACGAGACCGCGAGAACGCGCGAGGAATGACATGAGTGATTGACCCCCTGGTCAGGGCGCGCGACACCGTGTCGACGCGCACGCACCACCCCTGTCTCCCTCGGCCGAGACGGCCGCCCCCACAGGTGATGCGGCGTCAAGGTAGCCATGGCATCTCGCGATTCATCGCGAGTTCGATCGAGCCGCGGCGTACCTGCGGTGAACCTCCGAGCAGGCTCGCCCATGAGGGTGAAGGCGCAGTGGCGGTCGGCCCCTTGAGCCAGAGCGGCTCGTTCGTGACCTCGGTGGTGTCACCGATCCGCGGTCGAAGTCCCGCCGGAGCCCATGACCCGTCGAGCCAGCTCCGCCTGTCCGGGCGTGAGCCGGTGCTCGGGCACCCGCACCGGCTCGTCGTCGTCGACGGTGAACGTGTAGATGTACATGTCGGGCATCGGTCGCTCGTCGGTCCCGTCGGAGGTCAGCGCAGCCTCGGCGACGAGCCCGCGCAGGTCGTCGTCGAGGTCGACCTCCGCCGTCTCGGTGCGGCCGATGAACCCGCCGCTGCGCTCGACCCGGAGCCGTTGCGCACCCGTCGTCGGCGGCGTCCCGGCCGGCGTCCCGACCCCCGGCTCCACCCCCACCTGCGCCCACGCCTCCCGTACGGCGTCGGCGTGCTGCCCGGCCGCAGCGACCGTCGCGGCGGCGAAGGTGGCGAAGTCGGCGTCCTCCGGCACGGCGCCGCCGACCAGGGCGTCGTACCAGATCCGGCCGGCACCCTCGATCGCCGTGCCGCCGACGGCGACGGCGGCGAGCTGGAACGCCTTGTTGGGGATGCCGGAGTTGAGGTGGACGCCTCCGTTGTCGTCGGTGGTCTCGACGTAGTCGTCCATGTGGCCGACCTGCGGGTCGGCGCCGAGCTCGGGGTCGTCGTACGCCGTGCCGGGGGCGGCCATGTCGCGCAGCGCCCGCGCCCGGACGGACGCGGTGAAGATGCCCTCGCCGATCAACCAGTCGCCGGCACCGGCGTCCTGGCCGAGCAGCCGCTGCTTGAGGCAGGAGGCGAAGACGTCGGCCACCGACTCGTTGAGCGCGCCGGACTGGCCCTGGTAGACGAGGCCGGCGGTGTGCTCGACGACCGCGTGGGAGAACTCGTGGGCCAGCACGTCGACCGGCTTGGTGAAGCGCTCGAAGACCTTTCCGTCGCCGTCGCCGAAGACCAGCTGGGTGCCGTCCCAGAAGGCGTTGTTGTAGCGCGAGCCGTAGTGCACGGTGAGGCTGACGGGTGCACCCGCGTCGTCGTAGGAGCTGCGGCTGAGGACCTCGGCGAACATCGCCAGGGTCGCCTCGATCCCGGCGGCGGCCTCGTCGACCGCGACGTCGCCCGACTCCGGGTCGCCGGCGCTGCGGGCGACCTCGCCCGGCAGGGACGTGGTGGACCCGGCGTCGTGCACCGTCCAGGCGGGACCGCCGGGCGCCGCGGTGCGGCGGGCGGACGCGGGCCTCCACGCTCCGGCGGGTGCGCAGTGCCTCGTCGAGCGCGGCCCGCTCGAGGCCGTCCACCCGCTCGGCGAGCCAGGGCGGGATGAAGGTGCAGTGCGTCGAGGTGTGCGTCCGGTCCCGAGAGGTCATGGCACAGGTCTACCGCGATGCTCCGACAACCGGAAGCGGATCAACCGCCCTGTCCCGGGTACGGGGAAGGTCCTGTTCGAGGAGGGAGCAACCATGCCGACGATCGATCGAACGATCACCCTGCCGGGCCGCGCCGAGGAGGTCTTCGCCTACCTGTCCGACTTCACGACGACCGAGGAGTGGGACCCGCCGACGCAGAGCACCGTGCTGGTCTCCGGCGACGGGGGTGTCGGCACGCGGTACCGCAACATCTCGAAGTTCCTGGGCAAGGAGACCGAGACGGTCTACACGGTCGTGGCCCTCGAGGCCCCCACCCGGCTCGAGCTGGAGGGCGACGCGTCCTCGATGCGCCTGCACGACACCCTCACGGTGGAGCAGGCCGGAGCCGACGTACGGGTCACCTATCGGGCCGAGTTCCACCCGAGGGCGCCGCCAAGCTGGCGACGCCGTTGCTGCCGCCTGCCCTCAAGGCACTCGGTGACGCGGCCGCGGAGCAGATGGAGGAGTGCCTGCGGCGACTGCCCGGAGCGACTCAGCAGGGCGTGTAGTCGAAGGTCAGGTCACTGACGTAGATCGTCTGGTCCTGGTCGAGCTGGTTGTTGTAGGTCGTGGCCGAGTTCGAGTAGGCGACGGTGAACGAGCTCAGCGGGCCCGGGTAGGTCACCGTCAGGTTGCCGGCGGCGCCGGTCGTGTTGTCCGTGGGGGTGTTCTCGCCGGTGGCGATGAAGTACTCCCCGATCCCTGGCGCGGTGGTCCGCGTGATGGTCGCCGGGTGGCTGACCAGGTAGGCGCCGCTCAGGGTCAGCGCGTCACGGAAGTCACCGGTGCTCGAGTCGACGTCGGTGATGGTGAAGCGCAGGTTCTTCACCGCCCGGGAGAAGGTGAAGGTGTAGGAGCCGATGTCCTGGGTCGGCGCGGGGGTCGCGGAGGTCGTGGCCTGCCACAGGCTCACACCCGAGGTGCCCAGGTTGCCGACGTTGGAGGAGATCCGCAGGCTGGGGTTCTGCCTCTGGCCGGGCGTCTCGTAGCCGGACTTCATGTTGCCCGTGTAGCTCGCGGCGATGCCGAGGGTGAGCGCCGGGACGTTGGCGGCCGGCGTCAACGTCGCCTGGGCGACCGTGTTGCTGGTCCGCTGGTAGGCCACGTTGCCGGCGTTCCAGTCGAGGACCTGGTTGGTGCGCGGGTTGCACGGTGATGCGGCGTACGCCGGCGCGGTGGCGGCGACCGCGATGACCGGCACCGTCCACATGGCGCCGCGGGTGACCGCGCGGCGGGTCGGGCGCGAAGGGGCGAGCGTTGCGGTGTCCTGCGTCATGTCCGGTTGTCCTGATGGCGAGCATGGATCCCCACAGATCCAGTTGATGCTTCAACGATAGGAAGCCCGTGGCTACGCGTGAGTAACATGCGGCCACGCCCGGTCCATCCTTTGGAACTGCCCGTTCATATCCGCGTGCGTGGACCTCGGCCTGGCGTCCGCTCGCTGCCCGGGCGGCCGCCGACCGGCGACGACAAATCAGCGTTTCGAGCGCGCGCCACTAGACTTTTGACGCTGCGGCCGTGCTGGCCGCGCCCGGCCCACCGCGGCCACTCGTCTGTCATCGCCCGGAAGGCCCCTGCATGCCCACCCAGTCCCGCTCCGACCTGCGCAACGTCGCGATCGTCGCGCACGTCGACCACGGCAAGACCACGCTGGTCGACGCGATGCTCCGCCAGGCCGGTGCCTTCACCGCGCACCAGGCCGAGAGCGTCGCCGACCGCGTCATGGACTCCGGCGACCTCGAGCGCGAGAAGGGCATCACCATCCTCGCGAAGAACACGGCCGTCCACTACGCCGGTCCTGCCGGTGGCGGCCAGCCGATGGTCATCAACATCATCGACACCCCCGGCCACGCCGACTTCGGTGGCGAGGTCGAGCGCGGCCTGTCGATGGTGGACGGCATCGTGCTGCTCGTCGACGCCTCCGAGGGTCCGCTCCCCCAGACCCGCTTCGTGCTCCGCAAGGCGCTCAACGCCGACATGCCGGTGATCCTGGTCGTCAACAAGACCGACCGCAGCGACGCCCGCATCACCGAGGTCGTCGACGAGTCCTACGAGCTCTTCATGGACCTCCTCGACGAGACCCACAGCCAGGACGCCCTCGACTTCCCCGTGGTGTACGCCTCGGGCAAGGCCGGCATCGCCTCGCTCGTCGCGCCGGAGAACGGCGAGATGCCCGAGGGCGACGACCTCGAGCCGCTCTTCAAGACGATCCTCGAGACCATTCCCGCCCCCGTCTTCACCGAGGGCGCTCCGCTGCAGGCGCACGTGACCAACCTCGACGCGTCGCCGTTCCTCGGCCGCCTCGCGCTGGTCCGCGTCCACGAGGGCACCCTCAACAAGGGCCAGACCGTGGCGTGGATGAAGCGCGACGGCAGCGTCAAGAACGTCCGCGTCACCGAGCTCCTCGTCACCGAGGGCCTCGAGCGCCAGCCCGGCCAGAGCGCCGGCCCCGGCGACATCGTCGCGATCGCGGGCATCCCCGAGATCACCATCGGCGAGACCCTCGCCGACGCCGACAACCCCGTCGCGCTGCCGCTCATCCACGTCGACGAGCCGGCCATCTCGATGACGATCGGCACCAACACCTCGCCGCTGGTCGGCAAGGTCAAGGGCGCCAAGGTCACCGCCCGCCTGGTCAAGGACCGCCTCGACGCCGAGCTCGTCGGCAACGTCTCGCTCAAGGTCCTGCCGACCGAGCGTCCCGACGCCTGGGAGGTCCAGGGCCGCGGCGAGCTCGCGCTGGCGATCCTCGTCGAGCAGATGCGTCGCGAGGGCTTCGAGCTCACCGTCGGCAAGCCGCAGGTCGTCACCCGCGAGGTCAACGGCAAGATCCACGAGCCGTTCGAGCGCCTCACGATCGACGCGCCGGAGGAGTACCTCGGCACCATCACCGAGCTGCTCGCCGTCCGCAAGGGCCGCATGGAGGGCATGACCAACCACGGCACCGGCTGGGTCCGGATGGACTTCGTCGTCCCGGCCCGTGGCCTGATCGGCTTCCGCACCGACTTCCTCACCGAGACCCGCGGCACCGGCATCGCCCACCACATCTCCGAGGGCTACCACCCCTGGGCCGGCGAGATCCGCTCGCGCAACTCCGGCTCGCTGGTGGCCGACCGCAGCGGTGCCGCGACGGCGTACGCCATGACGTCGCTGCAGGAGCGCGGCATCCTCTTCGTCGAGCCGACCACCGAGGTCTACGAGGGCATGATCGTCGGCGAGAACTCGCGCGCCGACGACATGGACGTCAACATCACCAAGGAGAAGCAGCAGACCAACATCCGGTCCGCCACCTCCGACAACTTCGAGAAGCTGATCCCGCCGAAGCGGCTCTCCCTCGAGCAGTGCCTGGAGTTCTGCCGCGAGGACGAGTGCGTCGAGGTCACCCGCGAGACCGTGCGGATCCGCAAGGTCGTGCTCGACGCCAACGCCCGCGCCAAGACCGCGTCGCAGGCGCGCAAGGCCAACAAGGGCTGACGGCCCCGCCCGCAAGCCCCCCGTAGAGTCGGCAGACGTGCCTGCCACTCCTGACGCAGTCGCGCACCCGGAGCACTCGAGCTCGGCGACCAGCTCGCCACCTGGCTCGAGGGCCTGGGCCTGGCCGACCAGCTCGAGGCCGCCGGCCTGCCGACCTACGAGCGGGACGCCCTGGGCGTCACCTGGCGCGACCGGCGACACGGGTGATGCCGCTGTCCGACGAGCGGATCGTCGAGCTGGACGAGCTCCTCCGGTCCGTCGGCGACGACCCGAGCCACGCCGTCCCGGTGGGCTCGTCCGGCTGCGACGCGAGGGGCGGGCGCGAGCGCGCTCCTGCCGACGGCGGTGGTACGACTACGCCGAGGTCGGCCGGCTGCGCGGGGTCTCGGAGAACGCGGCGCGCTTCGCCCTGCACAAGGCGGCCGACCGGCGGGCGGTCCTGCTCGTCCAGAACGACGCCGCCACCCTCGTCCCACCTTCCAGCTCGACGAGGACGGGACAGGTCCGCCAGGAGCTGCTGACCGTCCTCGAGCCGTTGCTGGCCGCGCGGATCGACCCGTGGCGCACCTGGATCTGGCTGACGTCCCCGGCCGCGCTGCTCGGCGGCGCCGTGCCGCACGAGGCGGCTCGCGACGCCGACGAGCTGCCCCTCGTGCAGCGGGCCGCGGTCGCGCTGGCCGAGCGCGCGCAGGCCGCTCGACGCTGACCGGCGCCGCCACACGTCCGCCCCGCACGAAGCGCGGCCCGTCCCGGAGTGGGAGGGGCCGTGCGCTCACTGGCGAGTGCTCGTCGGCGTGTCAGTCGGTGACGACCGCGACGCCCTCGATCCGGACCGGCCTGTCCTTGGCCACGACGATCCGCAGCTTGCCCTTCTGCGCGCTCGTCGAGCCGGAAGGTGCGCAGCTGGCTGTAGGCGTTCTTGCCCGCGAACTTCACCGTTCCGATCTTCTCCTTGCCGAGGAACACCTGCGCCGTGCCGCCCTTCGGCACCTTGCCGATCACCAGCACGATGCGGCTCGGTGGCCTCCACGCGGGTGACCAGCTCGGCGCCGGCGACCGCGAGGTGAGGTAGTCACGGGAGAACGCCTTGATGTCCTTGCGCTTGTCCCACGAGCCCGTGCGAGCGAAGGTGCTGCTGTTGCGCGGGACCGTGAAGCTGATCCGCGCCGGAGTCGGGTCTACGACCCCCGCGCGCTCACCGCCGCCACCGTGATGACGTGCGTGCCGGCCCGGAACCTCTCCGACAGACCTGCAGCGCCGCACGGCACGGTCTCGTCGTCGACCGTGCAGACGAAGGTCGCCGGCGTGGTGGTCGAGGAGTAGGTGATGTCCTGACGACGCTCCAGCACGATCGACCCGTCCTCGGGGCCACTCGTGATCGCCGTGTCAGGCGCAGCCCCGGGCGTCGTCGGCGGCGGGGTCGTCGGCGGGGTCGGTCGTGGCTGCCAGCGCGAACGGGGCGTCGTTGACGTCGAAGAAGTAGTTGTCGACCGCCTCGATCTTGATGCGTACGTCGCTTGCGGTGACGTTGGGCATGACCAGCGTCTCCGCCCCGTCGTTCGGCGTCGACGCGGCGAGCACCGTGTCGAAGGACGCGCCGCCGTCGGTCGACATCGAGACCTTGACGTCGGGCGCGAGCCCCGCGGTGTTGTTCGACCGCCCAGGTCACCGGGACGGCAGTACCGCCCGCGACCGTGGCACCCGCAGCACGCCTGGGACGTGACCAGGAACGGACCAGCACCGGGATCGACCGTCAGGGCGACGTCCTCGTGCGCGAGCCCACCGCCGTTGGGGAAGTGGTCGCGCGCCGTGAGGCGGAACGTCAGGGTGCGGTCGTCGACACCGAAGGTGCCGAGGTAGTCGCTGGTCGGAAGGAACTCCGAGTAGCAGTCGAGCAACGGTCGCAGGCAGCGTCTGGTTGAGCGGCGTGGTCGCAGTCGGGCAGCTGCCGGTAGCCGCGTTGGTGGTGCCGGCGAGGACCTGCGCCATGTCCGGGAAGACTCGGGTCGGGTTCCCGTCGGCGAGGTTCTCCCCGGGAGACGGAGACTTGAGCGAGTCCTCGTCGCTGACGACGGCGTCGTCGCCGAAGACCCGGAACAAGGGGCCGTGGATCTTCGCGTTGTCGGCGAGCAGCGTTCCGTCCTCGTCACCGCGAATTGGTCTGCTCCCAGAGGTAGACCAGCGAGTCGCCGTCGGGGTCGGTGGCCGACCCGTGAACGCGAACGGCGTACGGACGGGATCGTCTTCGTGCGTCGGGGCCACCGCAGGAGCGGAGTTGTCGGCGACCTTGCTCGGTCTGCGGAGGTCGATGCCGTCGTTCTCCGCCGGATCCACCCCGCGCCGTCTCGCCCACGAAGCCGCTGACGTCGGTGCTGGTCGACACGCGAGCGGGGCGACGTCGAGGTCGGTCGAGCTCGCCGGCGCCGAACGCCGGGGCTCGTCGTTGAAGATCACCTGGAAGCCACGCTCGTCGACGTCCTCCGGGAGGGGGTTGCCGTCCGCGTCGGAGTTGAAGACCTCGTCGTAGCCCCACTGGGCGATCGAGACGTCCTCGCCGGTGAGGTCCTCGATCGGCGGCGCCTCGACGGTCGCCGCGTCGTAGTCGGCGAAGGCGATCGCAGCGGTGCGCCGCCGAAGCCGAGCACGAGGCTCGTCCCCGGCGTCCGAACTCGCTCGGTCAGCGAGACCGTCTGCACCTCGATGACGTTGTAGGCGGCGCGCGGACCGCGTCGACCTCGTCGATCGTGCGGAAGGAGAAGTAGGGGTCGCTGTGCGGCTGCAGGTTGTCCTGTCCACAGATGCCGGCGTAGGCCATCACCGACGAGCCCGAGCCCGGCTCGACGGCCGTGGTCTGCTCGCGCTGTTGCCGTGCAGACGCCGAACGGACGTCGTAGGTGTGGTTGCCGCCGAACTGGTGGCCCGATCTCGTGGGCGACGTAGTCGATGGCGAAGAAGTCGCCCTTGGGCTCGGGGAGGCCGGTGCAGCCGCCGCCCTTGTAGTCGCCGCCGACGACGCCGAGGTAGGCGATGCCGCCACCGTCGTTGCCGAGGGCGATGTGACCGATGTCGTAGTTCGAGGCGCCGATCAGCTGGCCGAGCACCGTGCGGTTCTGGCCGAGGGTCAGGACGAGCAGAAGTCGAGGTCACCGGGAGGTCGTCCTCGGCGGTGGCGGTCGCCCGGTCCTCGGCGAAGCAGGGCGCCACGCCGCACGGCCCGTTGGCGCCGGTGGCCTTGGCCTCGGTGTCGAAGTTGAGCTTGTCGGTGCCGTTGACCAGGCGCAGCTCGGTGGCGATGTCGTCGTTGTAGATCTGGTTGACCCGGTTGATCAGGGTCACCTTCTCGGCCAGGACGTTGTCCGTGCCGAAGTAGGCGGCGTAGGTCGGGTCGCTGGTGAGGGCGAGCCGGTAGAAGTGCCGGTCGACGGGCTGACCCGCGTCCGCGTCCTTGGCCTGCGCTGCCGCGCACGGTGTCGCGGACGGCCGTGACCTCCCCCTCCTGGCGGCGCTTCGCCGGCGCGGGCAGGGCATCGGCGCGATAGCTGAGGACGGTCGTGCGTGCCGGGACGGTTGTAGGCCGGGTCGACGTACCAGTCGCTGCGGCCACCGGGCGTGCGCACGAAGGCGTGGAAGCCCATCTGGGTGATGTCGAGGGCGATCGAGGCAGACGTGTCGTCAACGCCGCGACCCGACCAGGTACCGATCTCGGGGTGCTGGGCGGCGAGCTCGGACTCCATGCGCTGCGTCTTCTCGACGCGGAACGCTCTGCAGGGTGCCGTCGGGGCTGGGGACCTCGACCACCGCGGAGCCGTCACCGCCGGGGAGAGCGGCCCGCAGCGCGGCCAGGTCGACGCGGGCGGCGGCGTACTGCCCGGGGCTCCACGCGCACCTTCGCACCCGCAGGGCGTGAAGCCGCGGAGCGCCGTGAAGGGCGTGTCGTCGGGCGCGGCGGTGGCCGTCGACGCGAGAAGGCCGGCAGCACCCCCATCCCCAGGACGGCTGCGGCGAGTACGGCGAACGACGTGCACGTGGACCGGTCAAGATGGGTTCCCCTCATGGTGTGGTGAGGGGAGCCTAGGTACGACGTGCCGACATCCGCTACCGCCGGAGGTGCACGATCTGTGAACGGGCCGAACTCGGCTCCGTCGGTTCAGGCGCGTCAGGCCACCGGGCGGCGCAGCGTCGGCGCGAGCACGACGAGACCCAGCAGCGGCAGCGCCGCGAGCACGAGCAGGGCGGCAGGCATGCCGAGCGGGCCGCTGATGCCGGCGACGACGGCCGAGCCGATGCTGCCGCCGATCAGGAAGAGCAGGGTCGACACCCCGAGCGCGACGCCGCGGACCTCGGGTGGACGGCGTCACCGACGACGGCGCTCAGCGCCGGCTGACCGAGCCCGAAGGCGAACGTCACCAGGACGATGCCGACCACCAGCACCGGGGCGCTGGTGGCCCACGCGCCGACGGTCGCCACGAGCAGCGCCGCCGAGGCGACGACGCCTGCGATGGCGAGCGCTCGCGCGGGTCCGATCCGGTTGAGCAGCGGGCCGGTGAGCCTGCGGGACGGCCAGCGCGACCACGGCGCTCGGCACCATGGCCAGGCCGACCTGCCAGGCCTCCCAGCCGTCGGCCAGCAGCACGGCGGGCAACGCGATCAGCATCGCGAACCACGACGCCGGCACGGCCGAAGCCGCGACGGCGCTGCGTACGACGGTCGCGTTGCGGATCACCTCGACCGGCAGGAACCCGTCGGGGCGTCGTCGTACGGTCGCGCGCACCGCGGGCACGCCGAGGACGAGCAGGGTGGCGCCGACGGCGGCGATGACGAGACCTCCCGACGGCGACTGCACGAGCAGCACCATCCCGGCCGCCGTCAGCGCGACGAGGATCGCGCCGACGATGTCGAGCCGGGCGCCGGTGCCGTCGGTGGACAGGGCGCGCCACAGGAACGGGATGACGAGGGCGCCGAGGATGGGCAGCGCCATCACCGCGCGCCAGCCGAAGGCCGCCTCGACCACGCCACCGATGAGCGGGCCGAGGCAGCTCACCGCCGCCGCTACGCCGGCGAGGCGCCCGAACGCCAGCCCGCGGACCTCTCCGCTGTAGCGCGCGGACAGGATGGCGACCCCCAGCGTCGGCACCGCCGCGGCACCGGCTCCCTGGAGCAGGCGCGCGCCGAGCAGCACCTCGAACGTCGGCGCGAGCGCCGCGACCAGCGCGCCGACCGACATCAGCACCAGCCCGGCCAGCAGCGGCGCGCGGACCCCGACGAGGTCGGAGATGCGCCCGTAGAGCGCCGTGGTCACGGCGAGCATCAGGACGTAGAGGCTGATGGTCCACGCGGCGATGCCCGGCGCCGACGCCGAGGTCGGGACCCAGCAGCGGCAGCGTGACGGCTGCGCTCGAGGAGCCCATCCCGGCCAGGCCGAAGAGCAGGCCGAGCAGCATGGAGATGCGCCGGGAGTCGTCGGGGCTGGCGCCAAGGGTGGCGTTCGCGCCGCCGGCGTCGTCGAGGGAAGTCATCGAGAGGTCACAACACAGGGTGCAGCCGGGCCATTCCGGGGTGACGGCGGTCACCATTCGGGCGCTCAGCGCAGGTGCCGGTGAACTTGTGGCAGTTCAGTTACCCGATGGCAGCAAAATGTTGCGCCATTCGCGGAACGCAGTACCGCGTTCTCCCTAGAGTTTCTGTCAAGCAACCAGATTCAACTATCACTCACACGAGGGCTGTACTCCATGTCTGCTATCACCCGGCCGCCAGCTGCGCCCGTCCGCACGCTTCCCGCGCCGCAGCGTGGTTGCCGCCGGAGCGTGGTCCGTGCCCGGTGGTGGCCGCTGCGACCGCAGCCCCGGCGTACGCCGCCTCGCCGTGCATGAGCGTCTACGACTACACGCTCGACTGGACCAGCGTCTCGAACGCCAACTACGTGCGCGCACAGTGGTGTTGCGTCCTACGCGCGTCTGACGTCCACTCTGGCGGGTGGCGACCCGATCTATCGTCCACTTCAACACGACCAACACCGGGGTGAACGGAAACAACATCGACACCGACCGCAACCTGACGCGCTCCAGTCAGGGCAGTCGGGACTACCCAGGACCCCACGGTCACCAACCTCGGCGGCACGAACCAGAGCGGTCTTCGGCTCCAGCACAACGTCCGTGCGTCCGGCGTAGCCAACGCCCAGGTGCTCAACGTCAGCTTCCGCACCGGCACCGCGACCAACAGTCCTCTCATCTACGTGCGCGACGTCGGCTTCTACATCACCGACATCGACGGCCTCAACGGCGGCAACAACTACGCGGACCGGGTCTCGCTGTCGCCCCAGCCGAACACGGCGGCGCCGATCGAGCAGGTCAGGGACACCAACATCAACGCGGCAGTCAGCGGCGGCGGCAATGCGAGAGTCTCGATCCGGGGAATCGGGACCGATGGCGACCCGTGGCGGTTGGCCAACGTGAACAACCAGGACGTCGGAGAGGCCCAGTCCTACAACAACATCGCCGAGACCAGCACGGGCACGCGGGTCCGCGTCGACTACGAGGACAGCATCGCGCGCTCGCTTGCAGCAGCTGACGCTCAAGTACTGGACGAACGACACGGCAACGATCTACCACCGGATGTACATCACCAACATCACGTTCAAGGCCCGCCGTATCTTCTGCGGCTGAGGCGACGGCTGAGTCTCGACCGGCTCCACGTCTCCGCACGACGGACTCTCGGTGGGTGTCCACCTGTTCACGGATGCGTGCGTCGGAGTTTCCGCCCTCGACTAGCCTGTGGTGGAGTTGACGGCTGACCTCGGGCAGAGTCGACGACCTCGATCCACTACCCCAAGGTCCTGAGCGATGTCTTCCACCCGTCTGACGACGGCAACCCCTCCCCGTCGGTCCACCGCCGCCGCAGTGTGGTCGCCGCGGGGGCCTGGGCGGTGCCAGTGGTCGCTGCCGCCACCGCCGCTCCGGCCTTCGCCGCGTCACCGTGCGGTGCCGTCCCGTTCCCGACGGGCTGGTCCACCGCCGCCACGACCGGCTCGTTCCGGACTGGTTCGGGCGCTCAGGGCTACGCGAGCGACTCCGCCTCCGTCGCGAACCCGGCCAGTCCGTCGACAGCATCAACCGCTACGTGAGTGAGCGTGACAATGCGGTCGTCAGCAACAACTCCCAGGGCTCGGCGGCCAACAACGCGACCATCACCCTGGAGCGGACGCTGACTCTGGTGCCCGGACGCCCCTACACCTTCTCCTTCTCGGTTGCGTCCCGCTTCGCCAACGACACCGCCGCCAAGTCGCAGAACCAGTACCTCCAGATCCAGACGGTGGTCGGTGGCACTGCGACCGACCGCCTGAAGCTGACGAAGGGCGAGAACTCCGGTACGTACCTGGGCAACGTCGTGACGGCCGGGTACACCCCGCTACCTGCGCTGAACGCGACCAAGACACCCGCAGTGAACAACGGAGTTCGGTCGCAGACCTACTCGTTCGCCTACAGCCCGCCCGCTGGCGCCTCCTCGGTGACCCTGCGGTACGTGTGGACCCTTCCTGCCCTCGGCCGCGCGCCCTTCACCGCGGACTACGCGGGCAACGCCGACATCGCAGTGAGCGCACCACCATCACCGGCACCGGCTGCTGACACTCTGGGTCCCGCGCCGTCGCTTCGGCGGATCTCGCGGCGATGAGTCGACCGTACGATTCGCCCATGACCTGGCCACCTGCAGCAGCAATGGTCGTGCTGCTCACGCTGGGGGCAGTGCTCATGACGAGCGGGGTCGCCAAGTTGCGTGACCAGCGGGCGACCCGGGACGCCTTCGACGCGCTGCGCGTGCCCGCTCTCCTGCCGGCGGACGCGGCCGCCCCGCGCACTCCCGTCGTGACGAGATGGCGCTGGCCCTGCTCCTCCTCGTCTCTCCGTCGCGCGGGTTGGTGCCCGTCGCCGTCGCGGTTCTCGGGCTGATGCTCACCTACACCTGGATCATCGTCCGAGCGTTGGGGTTCGACGAGCCGGTCACCTGCTCCTGTTTCGGTGCGCTGGGCCGTCACGAGATCGACCGCACCACTGTCGCGCGCAACATCCTGCTGAGCCTGCTTGCCGCCGCAGCCGTCTGGTTCGCGCTCGAGGGCGGCTCTTCGCCCGCGGCTGTCTCGCAGCTGGACGGCGCCGGGTGGGCGATGCTGGCAGTCACCGCGGCATCGGCCGTCGTGGCCGTCCTCGTCGTCGGTGGCGCCCCGGACGCAGGGCCGCTGCCGGCGGCCGAGGAAGATCTCCTCGACTACGAACGTCGACCCATCCCCTACGGAGTCCTGCAGCTGCCCCGACGAGACCTCTGCGACCCTGACCGAGCTCGCGATGACCCAGGCTCGCCTGGTGGTGCTCCTCAACCAGGGCTGTGGGCCGTGTGTGCGCATCGGCGAGAAGCTGGACGGGTGGGCCGAGCGCCTCAGCCCCGCGGTCGGGGTCATGGCCGTCTACGCCACCGCGGAGGCCACCACCGAGGTGCGCGAGCACGCGCCCGAGCTGGCGACGTGGGAGCCCGACCTCAACGTACGCCGTGTGTTCGGCACCGGCACGCCCACCGCCGTCCTGCTCGGAGCCGACGGATGGCTCGCAGGTGGTCCTGCCAGCGGTGAGGACGCCATCGTCGACCTGGTCGAAGCAGTGCTCGAACAGATCGAGGCGCCTCCGACCGACAGCACGTCGTCTGACAACCAGTCGCAGCGCAGCTCGGCCGTCCACTCGAGCGGCACCCCCGTCGGCGTGAGCTGCAGGTCGACCGTGCGGACGCCGTCGACGCAGCTCGCCCGTCCCTCCTCGACCGACTCGACCCAGGTCGGTCCCTGCGTGTTGTACGCATCGCCCGTCAGGTCCGCGAGGGCGCCCAGCACGAGCAGCGTCGCGCCCGTCCAACGCCACAGGCGCGAGGTCGCGTAGGACGCAGCCACCAGGACGGCGGCGCCGATCAGGATGGCGGGACCCACCGCGTACCTCGACCCGTTTCCGAGCTGGTAGGCAGGATCGAGCAGCAGGAGGTCACGGGGGGCGAAGACCAAGGTCGCTGCCAGCAGGGCCAGAGCGGCCAGGACGAGCACCGCCGAGAGCACCGCCGCCGAGCCCACCGGTCGCGCCAGGACGATCAGCGCGACGGGCACGAGTCCGGCGAGGGCGGCAAGGACCACCGACACCGTGAGGACGACCTCCGTGCCGTTCTGTCCGTACTGGGCGACGGCGCCGCCGCGCACGAGGATCTGACTGAGGGCGTCCAGGGGTTCGCTGACGAACCAGCCCAGGTCCGTGGGCCGTGCGGATGGCACGAGAAGCAGCCACTGGACCACCGCCCCGGCGGCGACAGCGAGCGCGGGCAGTGCCTCGACGCGTCGTTGGGCCGACGCCACGCGCCAGGCGGCGATGGGAATCAGGAGGATGACCAACGGGTCCGTCATCGCGCCGACGAGAATCCCAGGATGCCCGCCAGGACGGCCATCCGACCTCAGGAAGAGACCGATGCACACGAGGAAGCAGCCGACGTCGAAGAACCAGCGGAGGTTGGTGAAGTTGCCGAGCACCTCCTGCGAGCCCACGGGCACGAACACGAAGAGGAACCCCGCAGCGATGCCCCACGCCCGCGTCCGTGCATAGGGCGCGAGCACGGCCGCCGCGACGAGCGCCAGAAGGAACCTGACGACACCCGACGAGGCCCCGACACACGGTGCGAACCAGGAGACCGGCCCGGTTGCGCAGGCCGCGGTCAGCGTCCGCGGGCCGAGGTGCTGATAGCCCGTGTAGGGATGGAAGAGGGACCGCCATCCGTCGCGCACCCACTCCTCCAGGAAGATGTCGCCGTCTTCCTTGTGGAGGTGCAGCAGCTGCCAGCCGCTGACCCGCGGTCCCACGAGCCAGATGAACGCCGCAGCCAGGAGGGCCACCCACAACCACCGCGGGACGCGTCCGGTCGACGAGGTCCGGTCGAGGCCGAGGTCCGGGATGCGCACGCGCCCACCCTATGAGCCACGCCTGCTGCCCGCAGGGTGATGTGACAGTCCCGACCGTTGTCCGAGCTGCCATCGCTGCGTCCGGGCGCACGCCCCTAGTCTCGACCCATGACGGACAGTCACTCGGCCCATCTCTGGGAAGCGCACCTACGTCTGCAGGCTGCCCTCTTCAGGCCGCCGGCGCGAAGAAGCCAGTCCGCGGTACGCCTCAGGTCCGTGAAGCACCTCGACGACTTGTTCTTCGAGCTCGTCACGATCGCCCAACCCGACCTGTTCATCGAGGCCGGTGCGTTCGAGGCCAGCACCTCCCTCCATGTCGCCGAGACCATCCCGGGCTGCGACGTCATCGCCTTCGAGGCCAACCCCGAGAACCACCGACACTTCACCGCCGCCGAGGACTACGAACGCCGCGGCGTGACGTACCTCAACCTGGCGCTCACCGACACTCCCGGTCCCATCACCTTCTACGTCGAGAGCAAAGAAGGGTCAGCGGTCGTCGGCTACAGCTCAACGCTCGCCAGGACCCAGGACGTCGAGGGCCCCGCGAAGCCCATCACGGTCGAGGGCGTGCGGATCGACGACCGCACCCCCGAAGCCGAGCGCGTAGCCATGTGGGTCGACGTGGAGGGCGCGACCGACAAAGTCCTGGCCGGTGCTACGAAGCGGCTCGGTGCGTGTGAGGTCCTCAAGGTCGAGGTCGAGGAGGCCGAGTTCTGGGAGGGGCAGGCCCTCAGCATCGACATCCTGAGCCAGTTGTTGGCCGCGGGCATGATGCCGGTCGCCCGCGACATCGAGACCGCCAGCCAGTACAACGTGCTGTTCGCGAGCCCGCGGCTCCTCCGCAACAGCGCGGCGCTCGACGCGATCGACACGTTCCTCGCCACGATCCAGGAGCCCGAGCCGTGGCCGCCCCTCGCGCGAGCCCGCGCGCATCCGCTGTACGGTCGCGCGTCCCGCCTCGTCCGCGGTACCTGACCGACCGGCCCGTTCCGTTCCGTTCCGTTCTCCGCAGGGAAACCGGGGCCGCCCCTGGTCATGCCTGCGCCCCGACGCACACGGGCCCGATGACCCGCACTCCGTAGGATGCGCTGTGTGCGCGCGAGCTCTCGGCCCTTCGCCTTCTCCGCGTCGCTCTCCGTCGCGGTCTCCGCAGCGCTCCTCGCTCCCGTCGTGATCGTTACCGGCTACATGGCCCTGCAGGACTTCGGGGAGTGGAACTACCAGGGCTACGTGCTCGGCCGTGCCTTCAACGGCGAGACCCTCGGGGTCGCGACCCTCAAGGACTACCCGGTCCCCTACTCGCTCGGAAACCTCGTGCTCGGCGGTCTCGGCGCCGTAATCCCCCACTGTTCGCCGGGATCGCGGCGATCGCCGTCCAGGTCCTGCTCGGCGCCCTGGCGGTGGCGGCGAACGTACGCAGCCGCGGCCTCGACTGGCGTGTCGCGACTCCGGTGCTGGCGACCCTCGTCATCCTCGGGTCGGGGCTCTGGAACGGCTACGCCGCCCATCAGATTCGGGCTCGCCGTCCTCACCGCCTGGCTCGCCGTGCCGCGTGAACGCCGGAGCAGCGCCGCAATCGTCCTCGTGTTCTCACTGCTGACCTTCTTCAGCCACGCACTGATCTTCTCTCGTTCGCAGTAGCGGCCGGTGTCCTTGCCCTCGACCGATCGACGCCGGTCCCGCGTGGCTCTCGCAGCGATCCCCTCGGTCGCCCTGACGTTCTGGTACGCCACCAACTCACCGCCCGAGTCGGCAGGAGGCGGGGTATCCCTCTCGACGCCGGTGGACTGGGTGACCTACAAGGGCTACACCTTCGCCGAGTCCGGCGGCTACCGACCTGATCGTCAACGGGGTGGGCGACGACAGGACGCTGATGCTGGTCGGTGCTGCCGTGAACGCCGCGACCGTGGGCCTGGTCCTGCTGCTCGCGCTGCCGCTCCTGGTCCGGTTGCGACCGTCGACCTGGCGCCAGCATCCCGACCTGCTCGCCGGCCTCGCGCTGATCGTCATCGGGCTCGCGTTGCCGGCGTTCTTCCTGGGCATCGTCAACCCGGCCGAGCGCGTATCGGCCCGGGGGTCCTGGTCGCTCGCCGTGGCAGTCCTCGAGGGCGGTCGATGGCCGGCCCTCCGCGTCCTCACGGCCGCGGCCGGCTGCGCCGGACTGCCGCTGACCGGAGTGCCGAGCGCGACCCTGTCACTGAAGTCGGACCGCGGGACGCCGCACCGCAGGACCCCAGGCCCACCTTCGACGAGTCGTCGGGATCGAGGACCGACCTGTTGTTCGGGCACCGCCTCGACCAGATGGAGACGAGGTACGACGCCGCCCGGCTCGCGTGGGACGAGGACGCGGAGCCGTCGATCCCGCTCATCTTCGACGAAGGCTTGCTGTTGCCATCGTCAGCTCGAATAGAGCCGCGTCGTCGTCAATTCGTGCAAGCTCCAGATCGAGCGTTCCCGACGACTGCTCGCGAGCTGCTCGGCGACGACGCGAACCGATGCCGCCAGTCGAGGACCCGAGCAGCGCGTTCGCCCGGTTGTCGCGGGCTGCCTGGGGGGTCCTATGCCGCCGCCTCCGCGATCGCAGCGACACCTGCCTCGACGTCGAAGCACGTCCAGCGCTGCCGACGGCCACACGACCGCGCAGTGGCCGTCCGAGGGAGGACGCCGGCAGTGGTGGCGCCGCTCGACAGGGCGTCGGCCCAACGGGGATGACGTACTCGAGCGTCGGATGGGTGTAGGGCGCGGGACTCACCAAGTTGCTGAACGCGAGGACGTACTTCGCCCGCCGCTCCGCCTCCCACAACACCCGCATGCCGTCGACGTGTCCCTCCACCATGGGTGGGCGGCCCGCGAAGCGAAGCCCGTGCCCAATCCAGCGCGCGTGCAACCCCAACGTCGTCGTCCCCGACCCCGGCCGGCATCCGACCGACACGGAGCACGTCGTCCGGGCGCGCGGCATC
>CAWCHD010000025.1:0-25634 GCA_963795275.1 uncultured Actinomycetota bacterium | reverse complement strand
AGCGGCGGCCGGAGGTCACCTCGGCCAGCGCCGGACGTACGTCGGCGATGTAGACGAGCGAGGCGATCGTGAAGGCCAGGTGGATGATCCCGAGCGGCGAGGAGCTGATCAGGATCAGCTGGGCCGCAAAGGCCAGGCCGGTGATCGCGCACCACGCCTGCTTGGTCAGCTTGCCGGCCGCGTCGTAGGCCTCGGCGGAGTAGGTCAGGGCGTTGATGAACGCGAAGCCCTTGACCGCGAGCAGCACCACGAGCACGACGAGCATGAACGTGCTGTTGAACGCGTAGATGTTCACGGGCCAAGCGTAGGGGAATGACGAAGGACCCCCACCCGGATCGGGCAGGGGTCCTTCGTCAGAACAGGGTCAGCTGATCGACGTCAGCCTCGGGTGCTCTTCAGCTGCCGACCTTCTCGGCGGCGTCGGCGACGGCCTTGACGGCGTTGGTCGCGGTCGCCTGCGCGGCGGTGGCGGTGGCCTTCGCGCTGCTCTGGGCGGTGGCGGTCTTCTTGGCCGCGGTCTTGCGGGCGGTCGTGGCGGACGCCTTCTTGGCGGCGGCGGTGCGCGTGGCCTTCTTGGCGGTCTTCTTCGGCTTGGGCGCGACCTTGGTGGCGGCGGTCCGGTCCGCGGCGGTGGCGTTGGCGTCGGCAGCCTTCTTGGCCTGCGTCGCGGTGGTCCTGGCCTTGGCGGCGGTGGTCCTGGCGGACGACACGGTGGCCTTGGTCGACTCCTGGCGACGGATGCGGCTGACGAGGGACTCGCCGCGCTTGACCAGCTCGGCGTAGGCGGCGACGTTCTCGTCGACGAGGGTCGAGAGGTGGGCGGTGACCTTGGTCGGGTACGCCTTCGCCTCGGCCTGGAGCTCGGCCACGCGGGCCTCGATCGCGGCGCGACGGGCCTTGGCCTCGGCCTTGGCGTCGAACGTGCGCACGTCCTTCTGGACGGCGGCGACGCGCTTCTGGACGTCGGCAACGGCCTCGCGGACGGTCTCGACGGCGAGGTCGGTGACGCCGACGCCGGCGAGGACGGGCTTGAGGGCCTCGGTCTTGATGTCGAACTTGGTGGCCATTGCTGGTCTCCTTCTGTTGGGTGGAGCTGGGTGGAGCTGACGGGTGTGGGAGTCGCTCAGTCGGCGGAGGGTGCGCTGTCGCGCTCGTTGAGCGCGATGAACGACGCGTAGACGTCGAGCAGCGACTGCTTCTGCCGCTCGGTGAGCGCCGTGTCGGCGAGGACGGCGAGCTCGACGGAGCCCGCCTTGCCGGGGTCGGGGTGGACGATGCCGGCGCGGACGTAGAGCTGCTCGGCGGAGACGCGCAGGGCGCGGGCGAGCTGCTGGAGCACCTCGGCCGACGGCTTGCGCAGGCCGCGCTCGATCTGGCTGAGGTAGGGGTTGCTCACGCCGACCTGGTCGGCGAGCTGTCGCAGCGACAGCTGGGCCGCCAGGCGCTGCTCCTTGAGGTAGTCACCCAGCGAGCCGATGGAGCCGACGACGGCGGCACTCGTCTTCGTCGACTTGGTGCTCTTGTCCTTGGCCATGCCTCCAGTGTGCTAACAACAGTTAGCAAAAGCAAAACGCGACAGGGTGACTGTGCTCACAGATGCCGCTTCGCGCTTGACGCGCGAGTGCTAGCTAGAAGGCAGCACGGATCACGCCGACGGGCCTGCCACCGCCCAGCAGGTCGAGCCGGCCGGTCGCCTCGACCGCGTCGGCGTCCACCCCGTCGTCGCTGAGCACGCCGGACCGGCGCAGCGCCTCGGCCATCAGCACCGGCCGTACGCGGGCGGCTCCGTCGTCGGTCTTGAGCGCCCACGCGCGGCCGTCGGGCAGGGCGACGGCGTAGCAGGACTCCGCGCCGGCCTTGCCGATCAGCCCCGGCACGGCCCGGTGCAGGGCGAGCTCGTCGCGGGTCGTGCCGCTGACGTGGTCCGGGTGCTGCCGGATCGCCTCCGCGACGCGGTGCTCGGGACCGTCCGTCGCCGTCGCCAGCGCGGCGAAGGCGCGCGCCAGGCCGGTGAGCGACGTGGAGAGCAGCGGGGCGCCGCAGCCGTCGATCGCGACGCTGGCGGGCTCACCGGTCACGCGGGTGAAGGTCCGGGCGATCGCGACCTGCAGCGGGTGCTCGGGGTCGAGGTAGGTGGCGGTGTCCCATCCCTGCAGGACGCAGGTCGCGAGCATCGCGGCGTGCTTGCCGGAGCAGTTCATCAGGATCGGCGACCTGGCCCCGCCGGCGCGGATGACGGCCTCGCGGGCCTCGTCGTCGAGGGGGTAGTCGGGCGGCGTCTGCAGCGCCGACTCGTCGAGGCCGGCGGACGCCAGCGTGCGGCGTACGCCCTCGACGTGGAACGGCTCCCCGGAGTGGGACGCGCACGCCAGCGCGAGCAGGTCGGCCGGCAGGTCGAGACCGAGCTCGACCATCGCGAGCGCCTGGATCGGCTTGTTGCTCGAGCGGGGCAGCACCGGCGCGACGACCTCGCCCACCGACCAGTCGACCGTGCCGTCCGCCGCGAGGGCCACGATCGAGCCGTAGTGGTGGCCCTCGACGAACCCCGAGCGGACGATCTCTGCGACGACGGGCAGACCTGCGTGAGACATGACGCGCAGGCTACTCACCGCATCTCTGGAACAATGCGCGGGTGATCCAGCACTGTCCGACGCCGACCGAGCTCGACGACCTGGAGCTCCTCGTCTCCGGCGCCTACGCCCCGCTCACCCGCTTCAACGAGCCGGGCAGCCCGGTCACCCTCGACCTCCCCGACGGCGCCACCGAGGCCGAGCTCGTCGACCCCGAGGGCCTGCCCCTCGCCCGGGTCGCCGCCGACGGGAGCCTGGAGCCCCTGACGCACGCGCAGTACGGCCCCTTCCGCCGCCTGCACCTCACGCCCGCGCAGGTGCGCGAGCAGCACGCCGGCGCCACCTTCGTCCCGGTCGTGGACGCGCTCAGCGAGGCCGAGCTCGAGGAGGTCCGCGGCCTCGGTCGCGTGGTCCTCGTCGCGCTGACCGGGACCGGCACCGCCGACCTGTCCCCCGTCGCGCTCGTGCGAGCCTCGCTCGCGGCGGCCGACCTGCTCGAGGACGCGCACGTGGTCGCCGTACCCCTCCCCTCCCACGGCGACGCCGACGTCGACCACGAGCTCGGCGCGCAGGTGGTCGCGACCTACGCCGGTGACGACCCGGTGCACGCGCTCGCCGAGCACCCGGACGACACCTACCCGGCCGGCATCGCCGAGATCGTCGACGCCGACCGCCCCGATCCGGAGGACCAGGGCCTCGTGCTGTTCTTCACCGGCCTGTCGGGGAGCGGCAAGTCCACCCTCGCCCGCGCGCTGATGGACCTGCTGCTCGAGCAGGGCGGCCGGTCGGTCACCAGCCTCGACGGCGACGTCGTACGCCGCCACCTGTCCGCCGGGCTGACCTTCTCCAAGGCCGACCGCGAGACCAACATCCGCCGCATCGGCTGGGTCGCCGCCGAGATCGCCCGCCACGGCGGGGTCGCGGTGTGCTCGCCGATCGCGCCCTTCGCCGAGACCCGGGCCCAGGTGCAGCAGATGGTCGAGGACGCGGGCGGCGCCTTCTTCCTGGTCCACGTCGCGACGCCGCTCGAGGAGTGCGAGCGACGGGACCGCAAGGGGCTGTACGCCAAGGCGCGGGCCGGCGAGATCCCCGAGTTCACCGGCATCTCGTCGCCCTACGAGGAGCCGGAGGACCCCGCCGTACGCGTCGACACCACCGGCCGCACGATCGAGGACGCCCTCGACGACGTGCTGGTCGGGCTCGACGAGGCCGGCTACCTCCACCTGACCCGCGGAGCCGCGGGCGCATGACCGAGCCGCTCTCGGTGCTGTTCCTCTGCACCGCCAACATCTGCCGCTCGCCCGCGATGGAGGTCATCGCGCGCGACCTGGCCGGCGATGCCGACGTCGTGTTCTCGAGCTCGGGCACCCATGCGCACACCGGCCACCGGATGAACCCGGTCCAGGCGGCGACCCTCCCGCACCTCGACGTCACGGGCTTCCGCAGCCGGCGGCTCAGGCCCGAGATGCTGCAGGACGCCGACCTCGTGCTGACGGCGGAGTCGATCCACCGCCAGCACGTCCTCGACGACTTCCCCCAGCTCCACCGCAAGCTGTTCACCCTCGGCCAGTTCGAGGCGGCGATCGCGGAGATCCCCGACCTCACCGGCCGCGAGCTCGTGACGGCGGTCGGCGAGAAGCGCCAGCCGGCCCACCCCGAGCTCGATGTCGCCGATCCCTACCGGCGTGGGGAGAAGGCGGCAGCCGCCGCCACCGCCACAATCACTGAGATGTTGCGCGTCGTCGTACCTCGTCTGACCGGAGACAGCTGATGGACTGGATCACCGTCACGTTCTTCTCGATCCTCGCTGCCGGCTTCTTCGTCGGCATCGTGGTCGGGCTCACGGGCATGGGCGGCGGTGCGCTCATGACGCCCGCGCTCATCTTCCTCGGGGTCGGTGAGGCAGCGACCGTCGTGACCGCCGACCTCACCGCTGCCGCGATCTACAAGACCGGCGGCGCGATCGTGCACAAGCGCGAGGGCTCGCCCAACATGCAGCTCGCCAAGTGGCTGATGATCGGGTCGATACCGATGGCCCTCCTCGGGCCGCACCTGGTGTCGTGGGTGGTCCCGCCCGAGGACATCGACGACACGCTCAAGCTCTGCATCGGCTTCGCGCTCCTGCTCGCCGCAGCGACGTACGCCCTGCGCCTCTACCTCAACCTCGTGCGCGTCCGCGGCGGCGACCACCCCGACGAGAACCCCGCCATCCGGCCGATCCCGACCCTGCTCGTGGGCGCCCTCGGCGGCCTGCTGGTCGGCATCACCAGTGTCGGCTCCGGCTCGGTCATCATGATCGCGCTCCTCATGCTCTACCCCGGGCTCTCCGCCGTGCGCCTCGTCGGCACCGACCTCGTCCAGGCCGTCCCGCTCGTGATGGCCGCCGCGATCTCCAACATCGCGCTCCACGGCCTCGACTGGGCGATCCTGATCCCGCTCGTGATCGGCTCCGTGCCCGGCACGCTCATCGGCTCGGCCGTCGCCCCGCGCGTGCCGCAGTCCTTCATCCGCCGCGGCATCGTCGTGGTCCTCACCATGAGCGGCGTCGCCCTCCTCGACAAGGCCGGCTGGGCCCCGCTCGGCGCCGGCGAGGACGAGACCCACCCGATCCTGATCGCCGGCGTCGGCATCGTCGTGCTGCTGGTCCTCCCCATCGTCTGGGGCTTCATCCGCAAGTCGCAGGGCCTGCCGATGTTCGGCTCCCCCACCATCGCCCAGCTCGAGGACCCCGAGTACCGACCCGGGGTCGTCGGGATGAAACGGGTCGACGGCACGTAGCCGTCCGCCCGTGAGCGGAACCTTTCGCGCAGCTCACCGCGGCACCGCCGTGGCGTGAGCGGAAGTTTCCGCTCACGCACCCGTGGGTCGAAGTGCAGCCACCGCTCGTTCCCACAAGGTCACTGCACGGTCGTAGGTCGCCTCGGGGTCGAGGGCTCGGCGGACAGCCAGACCCAGCACGACCGCCTGCAGGACCTCGGCGGTGGCGGCGACGTCGTCGGGAACCTCGTCGTAGGAGGTTCGATCGAGGTGGTGGACGAGCTCGCGGTGCTCGACCGCCCATGCCTGCACCACTTCCTCCATGACCACAGCGCTGTGCGAGGCGAGGGCGAGGCACGAGAGCCAGGCGCGCGTGTCCTGCAGGTCCTGGTCGGTCTCGGGGATCCACCGCCGCCATCCCTCGCTGACGTAGCCCGGAGGGTAGGTCCGCGCCCTCGCCCTCGCCAGCCGAGCGACGAGGTGCTCCTCCGTGCCGCGCGAGTCCTTCAACCGGCGCGAGACAGTGGCCTCGGAGACACGACTGTGCCGGGCGATGTCTCGCCGGGACGGCAATCGCAGCCCCGACTCGTCGATCGACCAGAACACCGCGACGGCCATGTCGGCGACCCGGCTCGCACGCGAGGCGAGGTGGAGCGCGATGCGGGGCTCGGGTTCGTACATCTCTCCACCCCAGCAGGTCGGAGCGCGCTGCGCGAACGGTCCTCCACAGCCCTCACCCCAGGCCGAGCAGCTCCCGGCACTGGGCGGGCGACATCGGCGTGCGTTGCGCGATCCGGCCGAGGTCGACGGCGCGCTCGACGAGCTGGGCGTTGGACTCGACGGGCACGCCGCGGCTGATCGTGAGCACGTCCTCCATGCCCACGCGCAGGTGGCCGCCCATCGACAGCGACGCCATCGCGACCGAGAGGGTCGAGCGGCCGATGCCCGTGGCGGACCAGGAGGTCACCTCGGGCGGGAGCGCGGCCACGCCGGCGACGAGGGCCGGGGCCGTGCCGGGCATGCCGCCGGGGACTCCCATCACGAAGTCGACGTGGACCTTGCCGCCGGCCGGGACGCCGTACTCGCGGATCAGCCTGCCCAGCGCGTGGACCTGGCCGAGGTCGAAGAGCTCGAACTCCGGAGCGACGCCGCGCTCGAGGGCCAGCTGGTAGAGGTCCTTCACGAACGGCCACGGGTTGAGGAAGACGTCGTCGCCGAAGTTGGTCGTGCCCATCGTCAGGCTGCACGAGTCGGGCTCGGCGTCGAGCACCTTGAGCCGCTCGTCGAGCGGGTCGTGCACCGATCCGCCGCTCGAGAGCTGCACCACGAGCGACGACGACTCCCGCACGGCCGCGACCCACTCCCGCAGCAGCGACTGGTCGAGGGTCGGCGCGTGCGAGGTGTCGCGGACGTGGATGTGGATCATCGCGGCACCGGCCGCCTCGCACTCGGCCGCGGTGCGGGCGATCTCCTCCGGGGTGGTGGGGAGCTGCGGGCAGTCGGCCTTGGCGGTCTCGGCGCCGGTGGGCGCGACCGTGATCAGCAGTGAGTCAGACATCTTTTCCTCGGTGGTCGAGTGGCGAGCGCAGCGAGCGTATCGAGACCATGTCCCCATGCGCGCAGTCATCCAGCGGGTCCTCTCCGCCAGCGTCCGGGTCGACGGCGAGGTCGTCGGCGAGCTCGACGGCCCCGGCCTCCTCGTCTACCTCGGCGTCACCCACGACGACGGACCCGCCGAGGTCGCGTGGACGGCCCGGAAGGTCTGGGACCTGCGGCTGCTGCGCGAGGAGCGGAGCGCCAGCGACGTGGCTGCGCCGGTGCTCGTCGTCAGCCAGTTCACGCTGTACGGCGACGCCCGCAAGGGTCGGCGCCCGACCTGGCAGGCCGCCGCGCCCGGGCCGGTCAGCGAGCCGCTCTACGACGCGGTCTGCGCCGAGCTCGAGCGCCTCGGCGCCCACGTCGAGCGGGGCCGCTTCGGCGCCGACATGCGGGTGGAGAGCGTCAACGACGGGCCGATCACCCTGGTCCTCGACTCGCCCTGATCGAAGGATCAGGCCCCGTCGGGACCCGTCTCCCACACGCGCGCCCAGTCGACCTCCATGGTCTCCGGGAGCTCGCCGTTGAAGCGCGGCAGCTCGTAGTCGGAGGACAGCAGGCTCAGGATGAGGAACTCGTCGCGCCCCGACGTCTCCCCCTCGATGCGCTGGGTGACCTCGCCGTCGATGCGGAAGACGTACTCCTCGGGGGTCCACTCGACCGAGAAGACGTGGTACTCCTCGGCCCAGTCGTCGCCGAGGCGGTCGACGTCGGGCAGCCAGCCGCCGACGGTCTGCTTCTTCCCCGACTTGTCCAGGAAGTAGGTGAAGCTGGTCAGCCCGCCCTCGGGGTGGTCGTCGCCGAAGTACTCCATGACGTCGATCTCGGCGCCGCCGACCTTCGGCCCGCCGGTCTGCTGCCCGCCGACCGCCTGCATCCAGAACGCCGCGTGCTGACCGCGCGCGGACTGCGTACGGATCCGTGCCGCGGCGTAGCCGTAGGTGAACCCGTAGACGCCCTCGGTGCCGACGTGGCCGTTGAGCCGCTGCGGGAACTTCTTGCGGCGCCCCGGCAGCTGGCACTCCCCGCCGTCGGGGTCCTCCGTCACGCTCAGCTGCAGCACGCCGTCGGTGACCTCCGTGGCGCTCGCGTCGGCACGCGAGCACTGGCGTACGCCGGTGAAGCCCTGGTCGCGCGTGTGCCAGCTCGCGCCGGTCGAGTCGACGCTGTCCTCGTCGAAGTCGTCGGTGAACGTCGCCTTGGGGGCGTCGTCGGTCGAGAGCTTCGCGCCGATGGCGTCCTCGCCCTCACCGGTCAGCACGACGAGGGTGCCGGCGATGTCGCTCGTGAGCGACACCCGTCCGTCCTCGTCCGTCTCGGCGTCCGAGACGGATTCCCAGTCGCCGCCCTCGGCCTTCGCGAGGAGGGTGACGGTGGTGCCTTCATCCGCGCCGTCGATCGTCGCGTCGACGACCCACGAGGCGTCGTCGGCGGCCTCCACGTCCGTACCGGTGGCGGCGAGCTGGGGCAGCACGCGGGCCTGGACGTCGTCGCTCGTGCGGTACGACGGTGCCGTGCCGTCCTCGGCGGGCGAGGAGGAGCAACCGGCGACGAGCGTGGTCGCGGCGACGAGGGCGAGGGCGAGTCGGGGCTTGCGGCTCATCCGTCGAGTCTCGCCGACTTCGTGGCGCGAGTGCGAATCGTCCACGGGCACGCCCGTCGCTACGATGATGGCTGCTGTCCCGAGAGAGGCCCTCCCTGCGTCATGACCAACACCCACGTCGACTACCGGCTGAGTCAGCTGGACCAGCTCGAGGCGGAGTCGATCCACATCTTCCGTGAGGTCGCCGCCGAGTTCGAGAAGCCGGTCCTGATGTTCTCCGGTGGCAAGGACTCCATCGTCATGCTCCGCCTCGCGGAGAAGGCGTTCTTCCCCGCCAAGCTGCCGTTCCCGCTGCTGCAGGTCGACACCGGCCTCGACTTCGACGAGGTGCTCACCACCCGCGACTCCTGGGTCGAGCGCCTCGGCGCGCGGATGATCATCGCCACGATCGACGAGGCGATCGCCGCCGGCCACGTCGTCGACGACGGCAAGACCAGCCGCAACCGCATGCAGATCGGCACGCTGCTCGGCTCCATCGAGGAGAACGGCTTCACCGCCGCCTTCGGTGGCGGGCGCCGCGACGAGGAGAAGGCCCGCGCCAAGGAGCGCGTCTACTCCCACCGCGACGACTTCGGCCAGTGGGACCCGAAGATGCAGCGCCCCGAGCTCTGGAGCCTCTACAACGGACGCATCCACGCCGGCGAGCACATGCGGATCTTCCCGCTGTCCAACTGGACCGAGCTCGACATCTGGCACTACATCCACCGCGAGCAGATCGAGATCCCGTCGATCTACTTCGCCCACGAGCGCGAGGTCATCGAGCGCGACGGCATGCTGCTGTCCCTCGGCCCGGAGATCCAGCCCAAGGGCAACGAGAAGGTCGAGACCAGGATGGTCCGCTTCCGCACCGTGGGTGACCGCACCCAGACCGGCTGCGTGGAGTCCGAGGCCACCGACACCGCGGCCATCATCGACGAGATCGCCATCGCGCGCGTCACCGAGCGCGGCGCCACCCGTGGCGACGACCGCTTCTCGGAGGCGGCCATGGAAGACCGCAAGAAGGAGGGCTACTTCTGATGGCCAGCACTGACCCGCACACCGCCGCCCAGGGCGAGATGGACCTGCTCCGCTTCGCGACCGCCGGCTCGGTGGACGACGGCAAGTCGACGCTCATCGGTCGCCTGCTGCTCGACTCGAAGTCGATCTTCGAGGACCAGCTCGAGGCCGTGGAGTCGACGAGCCAGTCCAAGGGCTACGACTACACCGACCTGGCGCTGCTGACCGACGGCCTCCGCTCCGAGCGCGAGCAGGGCATCACGATCGACGTGGCCTACCGCTACTTCGCGACGCCGGCCCGCAAGTTCATCATCGCCGACACCCCGGGCCACATCCAGTACACGCGCAACATGGTGACCGGTGCCTCGACCGCCGACCTGGGCCTCGTCCTCGTCGACGCCCGCCAGGGCCTCACCGAGCAGTCCCGCCGTCACGCCGTGCTGCTGTCGCTGCTCCGGGTCCCGCACCTCGTGCTCGCGATCAACAAGATGGACCTCGTCGACTGGTCGCAGGAGATCTACGAGAAGATCCACAAGGAGTTCACGACCTTCGCGACCAAGCTCAACATCCCCGACCTCGAGGTCATCCCGATCTCGGCGCTCCAGGGCGACAACGTGGTCAACCGGTCCGAGAACACCCCGTGGTACTCCGGCCCGACGCTCATGCACCACCTCGAGCACGTCCACGTCGCCAGCGACCGCGACCTCGTGGACACCCGCTTCCCGGTGCAGTACGTCATCCGCCCCAAGTCCGACCAGTACCACGACTTCCGCGGGTACGCCGGCCAGGTCGCGGGCGGCGTGCTGAAGAAGGGCGACGAGGTCGTGGTGCTCCCCAGCGGCATGACCTCGACCATCTCCCGCGTCGAGCTCTTCGACCAGGAGATCAGCGAGGCGTTCCCGCCGATGTCGGTCACCGTCCACCTCGAGGACGACGTCGACGTCTCCCGCGGCGACATGATCGCGCGGCCCAAGAACGCTCCCAAGCCCAGCCAGGACATCGACGCGATGGTCTGCTGGATGACCAACGAGCCGCTGCGCCCGCGCCAGAAGCTCGCCATCAAGCACACGACCCGCACCGGTCGCGCGATGGTCAAGGACATCCAGTACCGCCTCGACGTGAACTCGTTGCACCGCGACCAGGAGGCGGGCGAGCTCGGCCTCAACGAGATCGGACGCGTCCAGCTGCGCACCACCGTGCCGCTGCTGTGCGACCCGTACTCGAAGAACCGCACCACCGGGTCCTTCATCCTGATCGACGAGGCGACCGGCGTGACCGTCGGCGCCGGCATGATCAACAGCGGCACCTGAGCGCGTTCGCCCGACGTTCATCGAAACCCTGCCGGTCCACCGGGCCGGCAGGGAAGGGCCTCCTAAGTTAATACTTGACTGCAATTCGACGCTTCTCGGGCAAACGTGTCGCACAATGACCCCATGGATTCGCGACTTGCGGCTGTACTCGCGCAGACCGACCGGGCGGAGCTGGGTGGACGGCTGCGCTCGGCGCGCCAGGCCCGCGGCCTCACCCAGGGTGAGGTGGCCGACGACCTGATGTCGGTGGCGTACCTCTCCCGCATCGAGTCCGGGCACCGCCAGCCCACCGCAGTCGCGCTCGAGACCCTGGCCGGCCGGCTCGACGTCTCGGTCGAGTCCCTCCTCGGCGTCGCGGACAAGCGCGAGGTCGACGAGATGCGCCTCGCCCTCGACTACGCCGAGCTGTCGCTGGAGTCGGGCCAGCCGGAGGAGGCGGAGCTCCACCTCAACAAGGTGCTCACCGCGCTGTCGTCCTCCCACATGGACGGCATGCGCGAGCGTGCCCGCCTGCTCCACGCACGGACCATGGAGGCGACCAAGCACGAGGACGACGCCGTCCTGGAGCTCGAGTCGCTCATCGACGACCCGTCGGTCGACGGCCTGACCACGATCAAGGCCGGCATCGCCCTGAGCCGCATCTTCCGCGAGACCGGCGACCTCGGCCGCGCCATCGAGTGCGGCGAGCGCGTCATGGCGCAGGTCGAGGAGGCCGGCCTGGGGTCCTGCGACGAGGCCGTGCAGCTCGCCGTCACCGTCGCCGCCGCCCACTTCGAGCGGGGCGACACCGCCCACGCCGTACGCCTCTGCCGCAAGGCGATCGCCCGGGCCGAGTCGCTCGGCTCGCCGCGTGCGCGCGCGTCCGCCTACTGGAACGCCAGCGTCATGCAGGCCAACCGCGGCGACGTCGCCGCAGCCGTCCCGCTCGCCGAGCGGGCTCTGGCCCTGATGGGCGAGGGTCAGGACTCCCGCAACCTGGCGCGTCTGCGGACCGAGGTGGGCCGTCTCCACCTCGAGCTGGACCCGCCCGACCTCGCCGGCGCCCGGGCGAACCTCGAGCAGGCTGCCGCTGACATGCTGTGGAGCAGCGCGACCCCGGTCGACATGGCGTGGACCCTGCTCGGTCTCGCCAAGGTCTCGTTCCTGGCGGGCGACCTCGCGCAGAGCCGCGACCTCATCGGTCAGGCGCAGGACACCGCCGACGGGCACGCCCTGCTCGAGGCGGAGGCGCTGACCCTGGACGGCAGGACCCACGCGGCCGAGGGCGCGACCGAGCAGGCCGCGGCCTGCTACCAGCGCGCCGTGCTCGTGCTGTCGGGCATCGGCGCGGACCAGGGCGCAGCGCAGCTGTGGTTCGACCTCGCCGACCTGCTCCACGGAGTCGGCCTGCACGAGGACGCGCTGGACGCCTACCGCCGCGCGGCGGTGTCGTCCGGACTGCGGGCGCGCATCGCGACGACGACGTACGCCCGCAGCTGAGGAATCGAGCCGGTCAGGCTCGAGTCAGCGAACGGGTCAGCAGCACCAGACGTTGCGCGCGGACTGCTGGGGCGCGGCAGCGTCGGCGGGAACGGTCAGGCCGGCGACGCCGACGATCGCGATGAGGGCAACGACGAGGCGGGGGGCCTTGGTCTTCATGTGTGTCTCCAGGGTTTGTTGTGCTGTGTGGGGTTGGTGAGCAGTCGTCCCGAGAAAGCTGTGGAAAGAAATAGTCCCAAAACCTGTGCAGAGTGTGTCCCGCTTTGGCAAACTTAGGCAAGAGCCGCTGGCAAATGCTCCTGATGGCAGATGTCGGCGACAGCCTCGCGAGATGGCCCCCACCTCGCGAGACACGCACCGGTCCCCACCCGGTACGCGCCCGGACCCCCCGCACTCGTGCGGGGGGTTCTCGCGTTCCGGCTCCCGCGGGAGTCGGTCCGGGCGCGCGGGGTGACTAGACCAGCTGCCGCGGTCGCGGGAGGGCAGCAGCAGCCATCCGGGCGGCGGGCGTCGACGGGTCCTGGCACGGCTCTCCTCCTTGCGTCTCGTGACCACGTGACGGTAGGGGCGCGAGTGCGCCTGTGGGGCGTCGTGCGGGATACCTGCGGCCAATCTGGACGGCAGGACCCGACCGGACTGGACCGGCCGGGATCCGGGGGTCAGCGCGGCAGGAGCACGCGCACGGTGGTGCCCTCGCCGGGCACGCTCTCGACGGACACGTCGCCGCCGTGCGCCTCGACGATCGTCCGCACGATCGTGAGGCCGAGGCCGGTGCCCGCGATCTGGCGGCGGCGTGCGTTCTGGCCGCGGAAGAACCGGCGGAAGACCTCGGACAGGTCGTCGGGGTCGATGCCCTCGCCGTCGTCGACCACCGTGATCACGACTCCCTGGTCGGTGTCGGTCAGGGACACGTCCACGTGGCCGTCGGGCCGGCTGTAGATGATCGCGTTGGCGATGACGTTGTCGAGGACCTGCCGCAGCCGGATGCCGTCGGCGACCACCTCGACGGAGGCGGGGTGGTCGCTGGCGAGCCGCACCCCGGCGCCCACGGCGTCGACGGCCGCCGCGTCCACGGCCTCGCGCAGCACCCGGACGAGGTCCACGGGGTGGGGGTCGACCACCGACGAGCCCGACGAGGCTCGGGTGGAGAAGATCAGGTCGGCGACCAGGTGCGAGAGGCGCAGCACGTTGCGCCGGGCCGCGGTCACCTGCTGGCGCGCCTCCGGCACGGACTCGACCGACTCGTCGAGCAGCTCGAGGTAGGCCAGCGCCGAGGTCAGCGGCGTACGCAGCTCGTGGGAGACGGTCGAGACGAACTCGTCCTTGACCCGGACCGCGCGGATGAGCTGGGTGATGTCGTTGTAGGCCAGCACGGCTCCCGTGAGAGTGCCGGCCCGGTCGCGCACGGTCCGGGCCGACACCGACAGCGCGCGACGCGTCGCGGGATCCTCGCCGATCCAGATGAGCAGGTCGTCGAACTCCTCCCCCTCGCCCTCGGTGGCGCGAGCGCAGGGGAACTGCTCGAACGTCAGCACGGCCTGCTGCTCGTCGTCGTACACGAACCCCGTCTGGCCGGCGCGACCCCCGTGGCCGTCGGGGAAGGCGATGTCGAGGAACTCCTGCTGCCGCGTGTTCCAGGCGCTGTAGGTCCCGTCGGCGTCGACGAGCAGGAGACCCACCGACACGCTCCCGAGGATCGCCTGGCCCTTGCTCAGCAGGTCGTGCGTGGTCTCCTCGGCGGCGTCGAGGCGCTCGGCGAACGCGTGCACGTCGGTCCGGTCGATGATCTGCATGATGAACAGCAGCGGCTCACCGTCGGTGCCGCGCAGCAGGAGCGCCGAGAGCTCTCCCTGCAGGAGGCTGCCGTCGGCGCGGAAGCACCGCTTGGGCACGCGGTAGGACGTGGTGGTCCCGGCCATCGCCTGCCGCATCAGGTCGAGGTCGGTCGCGAGGTCGTCGGGATGGGTGAAGTCGGCCACCGTGCGGTGCGCGAGGTCGTCGGGGTCGTGGCCGAGCATGTCGCCGAGGGCGGCGTTGGCGGTGAGGATCTCCCCCTCCGGGGAGACGAGCGCCATCCCGACCGGGGAGTGCTCCATGGTCAGTCGCCACAGCTCCCCGGTGTCCAGGACCCCGGTGTGAGCGTCCATGCGGACCCTCCTTCCCCCCGCACCCGTCACTCCACCGTACGAGTGTGGCGAGTCTTCCACTCCCCGTGCGGCGAGAACATGGTGAAAATGCGGAAACCGCCCCGTACGCCGGTGCGCAGGGGCGGTCTCCGTCGGATCGGTCCCGGTCTCAGGCGGAGACGAGCACCTGGACCTCGGCCACCGAACCGGTGGCGGCCACGACCTTGGTGTCCACCGGCTCGGCCTTGGGGGCCAGCGTCCGGAGCGTCCACTCGCCGTCACCGGCGAAGAACCGGAAGTGACCGGTCGCCGAGGTCGGGACCTCGGCGGTGAACTCACCGGTGCGGTCGAGCAGGCGCACGTAGGCGTTGCCGACGGGCTCTCCCCCACCGGCGCCGTCGCGCAGGACCTGGCCCTGGATCACGGCCTCCTTGGCGACGTTGACGCCGTCGAGCGACAGGCCGCCCTCGGTCGCGCCGCACATCAGGCGTCTGCCTTGCCGGGCTCGTCGCCGAGCGCGACCGGCACGCCGACCAGCGAGCCGTACTCGGTCCACGAGCCGTCGTAGTTCTTGACGTTCTTGCGGCCCAGCAGCTCGGTCAGCACGAACCAGGTGAGGGACGAACGCTCGCCGATGCGGCACAGGGCGATGGTGTCCTTGTCGGTGTCGAAGCCCACCTCGTCGTAGAGGGCGGTGAGCTCCTCGTCGGACTTGAAGGTGCCGTCGTCGTTGGCGTTCTTGCTCCACGGGACGTTGACCGAGGTGGGGACGTGGCCGGCGCGCTGGGCCTGCTCCTGCGGGAGGTGGGCCGGGGCGAGCAGGCGACCGGCGTACTCGTCGGGGCTGCGGACGTCGACGAGGTTCTGCGTGCCGATGGCGGAGACGACCTCGTCGCGGAAGGCGCGGATCGAGGAGTCCTGCTCCGAGGCGGTGTACGTCGTCGCGGCGCGCGAGGGCGGGGCGTCGGTCAGCTCGCGGGAGTCGAGCTCCCACTTCTTGCGGCCACCGTCGAGGAGCTTGACGTCCTGGTGGCCGTAGAGCTTGAAGTACCAGTAGGCGTAGGCGGCGAACCAGTTGTTGTTGCCGCCGTAGAGCACGACGGTGTCGTCGTTGGCGACCCCGCGCTCGGACAGCAGCGCCTCGAACTGCTCCTTGTTGACGAAGTCGCGGCGGACCTGGTCCTGGAGGTCCGTGGTCCAGTCGAGCTTGATGGCTCCCCGGATGTGGCCCTTGTCGTAGGCGGTGGTGTCCTCGTCGACCTCGATGAGGACGATGCCGTCGGTGTCGAGGTTGTCCTCGACCCACTGGGCGGTGACGAGCGAGTTCTCGCGGCTCATGGTGGGTGTGCTCCTTGTGGTGGTGACAGTCGTGGATGGTGCTGGATCAGGCGGTGGCGATGAAACGGCGGACGAGCAGGTAGACCTCGCATCCCAGGCAGAAGGCGAAGACGGCGTTGAGCAGGGCGGCGACGAGCGCGGCTCCCACCGCGACCTGGGCGACGAGGGTCGCGCCGGCCAGGAAGGCGACCAGCCCGACGAGTGCGAACGCCAGGCCGACGCCCTGCGCGAAGCGCGGCGGCTCGGGTGCCTCGAGCTCGCTCGGCGGCGACAGCCGCGGCCGGACGACGGTGCGGAAGAACCAGGCGTGCGGTGTGGCCTGCACCCCGCGCACGGCGCCGATCCCGAAGAGGACGGCCTGCACGGCGAGCAGGACCGTCGCGGCGGGCTGCGGCAGCAGCAGGACGACGACGAGCACCACCGCGGTGATGCCGGCAGCGAGCTGCGGGCTCCGCGGGTCGATGCCTCGCGACGGGCTGTCCACGCCGGACGCGGCGCGGGGCGATGCAGTGGTCGTCATGTCTCTCCTGAGGTGGTCGGCGCAGCACGAGGGCCGGGCACGCCGGGCCGCGACGGCCCGGCGCTGGATCCCACCGCGAGCATAGTCCAGTAACTACATGGACTTTGTGGCTCAGTTGAGTGGCGGGACCGCTACGACATTCGACACAGCGCCGAGCGCACGCGGCAGTGGTCCACTGCGCGGCGCTTGGTGAGCATGGTCGAGGACATGGTGACGACAGTAGGTGACCCGGGTGCGCGACCCGACGACTGTCTCATCATGCGGTCCATGCATCCATATGATGAGATCACGCCTGTGCCAGTGCGCTCAGGACCTGGTCCCGGGACGGGGCACCGGTCGCCCGGGTGACCTCGACCCCGGTCGCGTCGAGCACGACGGTGGTCGGCGTCCGCAGGATGCCGAGGGCGCGGGTGGCGTCGAGGTGGTGCTCGGCGTCGACCTCGACGTGGGCCACCCCCTCCACGAGGCCCGCCACGTCGGCGAGCACCCGGCGGGTGGCCCGGCACGGCGCGCAGAACGCGCTGGAGAACTGCAGCAGCGTGGCCCGCTCCCCCAGGCTCTCCCCGACGGCTGCCACGACGTCCGCGGCGGGGGTCGTGACAGGACTGCGTCCTTCCTCGACCAGCGGCGAGGTGGACCGGCGTACGGGGTGGGTGCCGCGGAAGCGGCCGTCGGTGCCGAGCCGCCAGAGACCGAACGCCAGCGCCACCGCGACGGCGACGACGGCGATCCATGCTCCGGAGGTCATGTCCGGCCCAACGACGTCCGGCCGGCAGATGTTCCGGCCGGGACGCGACGAGGCCCCGGGGCACACGTCCCCGGGGCCTCGCGAGCGACGCAGGTCAGCGCTGCTTCTTGACCTTCACGGTCTTGGCGACCTCGGCGTTGCCGTACTTGCCGCCCTTGAGGGTGATCTCGAAGACGAGCTTGTTCTTGCCCTTGCTGAGCTTCTTCAGCGTCAGCGAGGCGCGGCCGTTGCGGAGCTTGGCCTTGCCGGCCTTCTTGTAGACCGGGGCGCCGTACTCGTCCTCGCCCACGATCAGCCTGGCGACGACCGTCCCCTTGAACTTCTTGGCCTTGACCTTCTTGGCCGAGACGGTGACCGCGGCCTTGGTCCCCTTGACCGCGACCTTGACCTTCGGCTTCTTCTTGATGACCTGGCTCGACACGAGGGCCGTGCCGCTGAAGGTGCCGTTCTCGGCGACGACGCGCAGCGTGACCCGCTTGTTCTTCGCAGACTTCGTCACGCGGTAGGAGTCGCCGGTGCCGACGACCGTGTCGCCGATCAGCCACTGGTAGGTGTAGGTCGTGCCGCTCTCGATCGACCAGACGCCCGGGTAGGCGCGGACCTTGCCGCCGAGGTAGGGCTTGCCGTTGATCTCCGGCGCACGGAAGGCACGCAGGTCCTTGCTGAGTGCCGCATTGATGCCGGTGACGGTCTCACCGCTCGTGACGACGATCTCCTTGGCCTTCGCGAAGGACGTGTTGTCGTACCACTCCGGGGCGTGGGCCTGGACGTCGCCGGAGTAGGCGGAGTAGTCGTAGGCGAACGTGTCGAGGAACTGGACCTTGTAGGTGCCCGGCACGAGCGCGGTCGTGGCGTAGGTGCCGTTCTCCTCGGCGGACGCGCCGCCCTCGTTGACGGGGTTGCCCTTCTCGTCGAAGAAGCGCACGTTGACGCCGTCGACACTCAGCCCGGACTCGGAGGAGACCGTTCCGCTGACGCCGCCGGTGAGGGGCAGCGTGATGTTGACGTCCGCGGCCGGCTTGGGGACGACGGCGGCGTTCTGGTAGGTCTGCGCGCCGCCCGCCCACCGCGTGAGGCGGTCGTACTGACCCTCCTCGCGCTCCAGCGTGTCGACGGCCTTCACCTTGAACTGGCTCTCGGAGGTCTCCGAGAGGTTGACGAAGCTGTAGCGGCCGGCACGGTTGGTGGTCACGGTCTCGTTCGCCTCCGGCTCGTCGGCGTCCGCCGGGGTGTCGAAGGCGGTGACGGTGGCACCGATCACCGGCGCGCCCGCGGAGTCGACCACGAGCCCGGAGACGTCGATGAAGGCCGGGTTGAGGGCCGCGTCCGGGTCGGGGGCCAGCGAGGCGTTGACCGTGACGATCGACTCGACGGCCAGGTCGACCGGGTCGGCCGTGGCAAGGGTGGGCTTGTCGAGGTTGTACTCGGAGAGGTACTCCCCGACCGGGTCGCTGAACTCCACCCGGTAGCTCCCGGGCGCGACACCCTCGACGCGGTAGGCGCCGGCGGCGTCCGTGAGGTCACTGGCGACACTCTGGCCGTTCGGGCGGTAGACGGTGGCCCGGGCGCGCTCGAGCGGCGCACCCTGCGGGTTCGTCACGACGCCCTGCACGACGCCGCCGCGCGACAGCACGGTCTGGCCGAGGCTCGTACCGGCGGGAACGGCGTCGGCCGCGGCGATCGTCGCCTTGTTGTTGTAGTACTCGAAGGCGAAGCCGGACGCGCGGAAGAGCACCTTGTAGTCCCCGGCGTCCACGCCGGCGACCCAGGCGCCGTCGGCGCGGGTCTCTGCCCGGGCCTCGAGCGTGCCGTCGGCGGCGTTGTAGACCTCGACGGTGGCGCCCTCGACGGGCTTCCCGCCGTCCGAGACCACCTGACCGCCGAGGGTCTGACGCGCCGCGAGGGAGACGGGCGCGAGGGCGGTCGCCCCGGCGACGGCCACCGGGTCGGCGGTGTCCAGCGTGGTCTTGTCGCTGTAGTACTCGCCGACGAAGACGTTGTCGTCGTCGGAGAAGTAGAACTTGTAGGTGCCCGGCTCGACGTTGATCGCGACCTGGCCGTCCGCGACGTAGCTGCTGGCCGTGTAGGAGTAGAAGCCGTCGGCCCCGAGCGCGTAGGCCTCGACGTACGCCGTCGAGCGCGTTGCCCGCCTGGTCGGTCAGCGTCGTGGTGACGCCGACCGGTGCTGCGTGGGCCGGCACGGTCAGTGCGGCCGTGAATCCCGCTGCCGCGACCGCAGTGGCCACACTGCCCGCGACGAGGCGCGACAGAGCGCCCCCGTGATTTCTTGACATGCTGGTGTCCCCCTCGGACATCGTGCCGACGCGCAGCGTCGACGTGAGGGCCATCCCCCGTGGAGGCCCGTCAGGACCGAAGTTCTACCCCATGTCTCGTCAAGACGCACCACCCCGTCGGTCCGGTGGCGGGGACCTCGCCTCAGCCCCCGGCGAAGGGCGGCAGCAGCTCGACGACCGACCCGGGCGCGACGACCACCGTCTCCGGGTCCTGCGAACGCACGGGCCGGTCCCCCAGGAGCACCGAGCAGACGGCGACCGTACGCGCCATCCGGTCGCCGGGGTGGCGCTCGAGCACCAGGCCCACCACCTCGGCCAGGGTCACCTCGTGCTGGACCTCGAAGGAGTCCTCGGCCGTCCCGGCGGCGGCGCGGGCGCCCGCCCAGTAGCGGACGGTGACCGTCTCACGACTCCCGACCGACCCGTCCACACCTGTCATGCGGGATATCCTTGCTCATCGACCCAGCCCCGGAGGAGGTCCGGCCATGAGTGCACTGCTGCTGCTCACCGGCGCCCTCCAGCCCTCGGCGGAGGTGCTTCCCGGGCTGGCGCTCCTCTCCCACACCGTGAAGATCATGCCCGCGCAGGGCAGCGCGCTGCTCGACGCTCCGCAGACCGACCTGGTCCTCGTCGACGGTCGTCAGGACCTCGCCGCCGCCCGCGACCTGTGCCGGTTGATCCGCACCACCGGGGCAGACGCACCGGTGCTGCTGGTGGTCACCGAGGGCGGTCTCGCGGTCGTCGCGCACGACTGGGGCATGGACGACGTGGTGCTGCACACCTGCGGACCGGCCGAGCTCGAGGCCCGGATCCGTCTGGCGATCGGCCGGGCCGGTGCCCAGGCACCGGACGACCCGACGGCCCACGTGATCCACCGGGGCGAGGTCGTGGTCGACGACGCGACCTACACCGCCCGCATCGGCGGTCGTCCGCTCGACCTGACCTACAAGGAGTTCGAGCTCCTCAAGTACCTCGCCCAGCACCCCGGCCGCGTCTTCAGCCGCGAGCAGCTGCTGCAGGAGGTGTGGGGCTACGACTACTTCGGCGGCACCCGCACCGTGGACGTGCACGTCCGCCGGCTGCGCGCCAAGCTCGGCACCGAGCACGAGCACCACATCGGCACCGTCCGCAACGTCGGCTACCGCTTCGTGGTGCCGACCCGCGAGGGGTCCTCCGAGACGACGGCGCGCTCCTCCACCGACGCCTGACCCTAGGGTCTTCCTCATGGACGAGGTCGCCGAGGTCGCCGAGGTCACCCGCATCGCGGACGCAGCCGAGGCTGCCGACGGCGCCTCACCGCTCGACGAGGCGGCCCGCATCGCCCTCGCGGACGGGGCGGCGACGGTCGCCGTCGCCGACGGCGGGTTCGCGCTGGTGCACGACGGTGACCTCAGCCTGGCGGTGCACCCCGACGCACGGGGTCGCGGCGTCGGCACCGCGCTGCTGCAGCGGGTGGCGGCGTACGACGGCGAGCTGGTCGCGTGGTCGCACGGGAACCACCCGGCCGCTGCGCGGCTCGCCGCGGCCCACGGCTGGGAGCGGGTGCGCGACCTCTGGGTGATGCGGCGCGACGCCTCCCTGCCGCTGCCGCCGCTCGAGCTCCCCGACGGGCTGTCGATCCGCTCCTACGTCGACGCCGACGCGGACGCCGTCGTGGCCGTCAACGCGGCCGCCTTCGCGAGCCACCCCGAGCAGGGCGCGATGGACCGCGACAACCTCGCGCGGCGGATGGCCGAGCCGTGGTTCGACCCGGCCGGACTGCTGGTCGCGGAGGACGAGTCCGGCGTGCTCGGCTTCCACTGGACCAAGCAGCACGACGCCGAGCACGGCGAGGTGTACGTCGTCGGCGTCTCGCCGCAGGCGCAGGGCCGCGGGCTCGGCCGGCTGCTCACCCTGGCCGGGCTCCACCACCTCGCCGGCCTCGGCGTCGGCGAGGTGCTGCTCTACGTCGAGGCCGACAACGGGCCCGCGCTCGCCGTCTACTCACGCCTGGGGTTCGCGCACGCGGACGCGGACACCCACGTGCAGTACCGCCGCAGCACCCACTGACCCCTCCGCCCGATATCCATGGGTGAAACGGCTCGATGGCGCGCCCGCTGGGAGCCAGGTCGCCCATGGATATCGGAGGTGTCAGCGGAGGGGGCGGACGTGCAGGCCGACCTCGGGGTCGACGATGACCTCCTGCGCCGCAGGCATGTCGTCCACCGTGAGCGTTGCGTCGACCGGGACGTTGCGCTTGACCAGCGCGAGCGCGATCGGGCCGAGCTCGTGGTGGCGGGCGCTCGACCCCACGAAGCCGATGTCGCGACCGTCGTGCGACACGGGTGAGCCCGCCGGCGGGAGGCGGTTCTCCGAGCCGTCGAGGTGGAGCAGCACCAGCCGGCGGGGCGGGCGCCCCAGCGTGTGGACGCGGGCCACCGTCTCCTGGCCGCGGTAGCAGCCCTTGTCGAGGTGCACCGCGGGGCCGATCCAGCCGACCTCGTTGGGGATCGTGCGGTGGTCGGTGTCGAGGCCGAAGCGGGGCTCGCCGCGCTCGATCCGCAGCGCCTCGAAGGCCCAGAGGCCGGCGGCCGGGCCGGCAGCGTCGGCGTACGCCTCGAGCTTGTCGCGGGGGACGAGGTCGTAGCGGCCTGCCCCGTCGCCCGGTCGCCACATCACGGCGAGGTCGTCGACCAGCGACACCTCGGCGCGGGTCATGAACTTCATCCGCTCGAGCCACTCCACGAGGGCCGCGCCGGCGCCCGGCTCGGTGTGCGCGGTGAACGCCTCGCCGTCGTCGACGCCGGCGAAGGCGTGCTCGACGTGGCCCTGCGGGCTCAGCACGAGCGCCTGGGTCCAGGTGCCGGGTGCGAGGCCGTCGAAGTACTGCGTCGTGAGGTTGTGCAGCCAGCTCAACCGCTCGGGGCCGGAGATCCGCAGCACGTCGCGGTGGGACAGGTCCACGAAGCCGTCGCCCTGCGCCAGCGCGCGCTGCTCGGTGTTGAAGGAGCCGTAGTGCGCGGCGACCGGGGCGTCGATGCCGTCGCCGGCGACGGCCCCGGGGAGGGCGAGGAGGGGGCTTGCCATGCCTCCGAGTCTAGGCCGCCCCGATGCCGGGCCCCAGCGGCGACGACGGGTCGAGCGGGGCGGGCGGCTCGTCGTCGACCTCGGGCACGGGCGTACGACCGCGGAGCTCGTCGCGCAGCCAGAAGGCGACGTGCCCGGCACCGGCCAGCGTCGCGACGCCGATCACGAGGAAGATCCAGCGCCAGTCGATCAGCGTGACCAGGACCGCGCCGAACGCGAGCGACACCGCGCTCGGCACCGTCATCACGACCTCGGCCGCGGTCGAGACGCGGCCCATCAGGCGCTGGGGCGTGCGGCGCTGGAGGATCGTCATGTAGGCCACCACGAGCAGCGGCAGCGAGGCGCCGAACAGCACGATGCTGACCAGGACGCCGGCCATGACCGGCGACGCCGCGATGCCGAGCGCGCTCACCCCGAGCAGGACCAGCCCGAGCGTGCTCGTCGCGACCTCTCCGAAACGGCGTACGCACCGCGCGGAGAGCACGCCGCCGACGACCGCGCCGATGCCCTGCACGGACACGATGACGCTGACGTAGGTCGCGGGCTTGTCGAAGTGGTCGGTGAGGGCGAAGATCGCGGACTCGGTGAAGCCGAGGACCAGCATCGACAGGCCGAAGCCGATCAGCAGGTTGCCGAGCACGCGGTCGTGCACGAGGTGGCGCAGGCCCTCGGTGAGCTGGTGCCAGTAGGCCGACTCCTCGTGCTCGGGCGCCTCCTCCTCGACCTTGATCGTGGAGATCACGGCAGCGGCGACGACGAACGACGCGATGTCGACGAGCGCGACCACCCAGCCCCCGAGCCACGCGAACAGCGCAGCGCCGAGGAGCGGGCCGAAGAGCCGGTAGGACTCCTTGATCGTCTGGATGCTGGAGTTGGCGTCGATCAGCAGGTCGTCCGGCATCAGCTCCTTGAGCAGGCCGTTGATGCCGGCGGGCAGGACGACGAAGCTGACGCCGTAGAGGCCGGCGACGGTCCAGATGATCCAGACGTCGCCGGCGTCGCGGACCAGCAGCAGCGGCAGCACCGCGACCGCCGACAGCAGGTTGCCCCACACGAGCATCGGCTTGCGCCTCATGCGGTCGATCCACACGCCGATCAGCGGCGCGACGATCGCCGGGATGCACATGAAGAAGAACGTGAATCCCGCCATCGCGCTCGAGCCGGTCAGCGTCTTCACCCAGATGCTGAGGACGAGCAGCATGATCGAGTCGCCGAGCATCGAGGTCGACAGGCCGGCGAAGAGCCGCGGGAAGCCCGGCTGGGCGAAGGCCGCCTTCATCGCGTCACCTCGACCGCGGCGCCCCACGCGATCATCTCGACCAGTCGTGACCCGTCCGGCCGGGTCGACGGGTCGGGGATGCGGCCCTCGTAGGCGCGGATCAGCTCGACGACGCGGTCGTTGACCTCCTGCAGCTCCTCGACGGTGAGCCACCCCATCGTCTGGGTCAGCCTGCTCGCGTCGCGCCAGGCGGGGTCGGTCTCGGAGACGTCGGCGCGGAGGTAGCGGTCGACCCAGCGCTCCATCATCGCGCGGGAGAGCGCCTCGCCGGCGCGCTGCTCCTCGATCGTGGCGTCGTCGTCCTCGCCCCAGCTGAGGCCCTGGTAGCTCATCTGCCACGGCCGCTGGCGACCGGTGCCGCCCTCGGCCTCCTCGATGAACTCGTGCTCCGCGAGCTTGCGCAGGTGCCACGAGCAGTTGGCCGGCGACTCGTCGAGCCGGTCGGCCAGCCCGCTCGCGGTCATCGGCCCCTCGGTCGCGAGCAGCTCGATGATGCCGAGGCGGACGGGGTGGGCGAGCGCGGTCAGCGCGCGGGGGTCACGGAGGCGACGGGACTCGGGCATTCATCGAAAGTACTCTTTCGAAAGATGTCTTGCAATAGGTCAGTCGGTGTCGCAGTCCGCGCACTCGCCGAACACCGCGAGGTGGCCGACGTCGACGACGAACCCGTCGGCGGCGAGGGCGTCGACGAAAGGCTGCGCGACAGCGGGGTCGTACGACCGCACCTTCCGGCAGCGGCGGCAGACCGCGTGGACGTGCTCGTGCTCGACGGTGGAGTGGTAGGTCGGCGCGCGGTCGCTGAGGTGCGTGTGGCGCACCAGCCCGAGCTCCTCGAGCACCTCGAGCGTGCGGTAGACCGTCGAGGCGTTGACGGAGCTGACCTGGCTGCGGACGTGCGCGAGCACCTCGTCGGGCGTCGCGTGGCGGAGGTCCTCGACCGCCCGCAGGATGAGCTGGCGCTGCGGGGTGAGCCGGAGGCCCTGCTCGCGGAGCCGGGTGGCGAGGTCGTCCGTCATGCTCTTTTCAGCCGTCCCCAGGTGTGCGGCTGGAGCTCCTGGCCGACGGCCGCCATGTCGTAGGCGTAGAGGAGGTCGCCCTCCACGTTGCCGTACATCCGGGACCCGGCCGTGACCTCCTTGGCGGTCTCGGTGAAGGAGACGCCGGCGGTGTGCATCTCGACCTTGCCCGCATCGGCAGCGCCGTACCAGATCTCGGAGAAGCCGATGTTGTGCGACAGCAGGAACTCGACCTTGCCGGGCTCGGGGCAGCGCAGGAAGCCGGTCTCCATCGCGGCGTCGCGGACGAACTCACCGTCCTCGTCGACGATCCACGAGCGCGACATGTAGTGGAAGAACGGGCGCCCGTCGTGGGTGAAGATCAGCTCCTGGCCGAACTGGAAGGACTCGATCGTCGGGTACGCACCGTGGCCGTTGCCGCGCCAGGTGCCGAGGAGCCAGGCCACGGGGCCGCAGTTGGGGTGCAGGTTGTCCGGCAGCTCGAAGGGCATGGCAGCACTCTAGTGTTCGTCCATGGCTCGCTCACTGGTCCTCAAGGTCACCTGCGGCGCCGACGACGCCGAGCGCCTGAACCAGGGATTCACCGTGGCCGCCGCAGCGGCAGCGGCCGGTGCGGAGGTGTCGCTCTGGCTCACCGGGGAGGCGGCCTGGTTCGGCGTGCCGGGGCGCGCGGAGGACTTCACCCTGGACCTCGCCACCCCGCTCGACCAGCTGCTGTCGGTCGTGCTCGGGACGGGGTCGGTGACGGTCTGCTCCCAGTGCGCTGCCCGCCGCGGGATCACCGAGGACGACCTGCGCGAGGGCGTACGCATCGCGGGTGCGGCCGTCTTCGCCGAGCAGGTGCTGGGCGACGGCGTCCAGGCGCTCGTCTACTAGCGA
Organism: uncultured Actinomycetota bacterium; assembly: GCA_963795275.1. Taxonomy (GTDB): domain Bacteria; phylum Actinomycetota; class Actinomycetes; order Propionibacteriales; family Nocardioidaceae; genus Nocardioides. The sequence continues at coordinate 57 of CAWCHD010000025.1, read as the reverse complement.
TTTCCGTCATCCGGCGTTCACCTGGCGGTGCCACACTGGGTCCCATGCCGGACCCCG
>CAWCHD010000024.1:0-16535 GCA_963795275.1 uncultured Actinomycetota bacterium | reverse complement strand
GTTGGTGCGGGTGGAGGGGACCGACTTGGTCCCGACCTTCAGCACGTCGTTGCCGGCGATGGTCTCCGGGGTCGCCTCGCCGCTGAGGACGTCGGCCCAGGCCTGCTGGCGCAGCGCGGCCTGCTTCTCCGACTCCGGGTTGGGCAGGACGTGGTCGGAGTTGGCCGAGTGGGCCTCGCCCGTCGAGCGAGTGTCGGCTGCTGGTGCAGCGCTGGCCGGGGCGAGGGTGAGTGCCCCTGCTCCGGTGATGAGGGCAAGGGACAGCCCAAGGGTCGTGGATCTCACGAGGTTCTTCCTTTCCGAGAGACAGGAAGGCAGGCGCGATCGGCCCCGACAACTCCCTGTCCTCTGGACACTAGGTCGAACCAGGGGGTGCTGACCAGACCCCAGACGAGGTAGTCCTCCGCCGGGTCAGGCGGCCGTCGGGCCCTCGAGCTGCTGCGGCGGCGCGGCGGCGTACGCGCTCGAGAGCCGTCGGTAGGGCGCGGACGCGAGCGCGATCAGCACCGTGACGAGCATGATCGCGCCGGCTGCCATGAAGACGAGCGCGATGCCGCGGGCCTCGCCGTCACCGACCAGCCAGCGCCAGGTGTCGCGACCCTCGGCGGACTCCATGTAGGGGATCAGTGCGAACTCCGCGATCGGGCCGATCAGGAAGGCCGAGATCGGGCTGGCCGCGACCTCGACGCTCTGCGCGAAGCCGAACACCCGGCCCTGGGTGCGGAACGGGACCACCCGCTGCAGGATCGTCTGCTCGGCGGACTCGGCGGCCGGGATCACCGCCATGAACAGGAAGATGCCGAGGACGTAGAGCCAGGCCCACTCGCGCACGGTGAAGGTCATGCCGAGGACTGCGATGGCGAGGTTGACCAGCAGGAGGGTGCGGACCGGGTTGGCGCCGAGGCCGAGCTTGGCGACCAGCCCACCGCCGACGACGAAGCCCAGCCCGGTGACGCCGAGGACGAGGCCCCACGTCTCGACGCTGAAGAGCTCGAGGCCGTAGGGGTCCATCAGCGCGATGTAGACGCCGCTGACGAGGTTGTTGAACGTCGAGAACAGGATGAGCGCGACCAGTCCCGGCACCGCGCGGATCGCGAGGACGGCGCCGCGCACGTCGAAGCGCGAGCCGCCCTCCTCCGGGTCGGGCGCGACCTCCGGGACCGTGATCGGCAGCAGGTGGAGCAGCGAGGCGCCGGTCAGCGCGACCGCGATGGCGACCGTCCAGCCCATGCCGAGCAGGCCGACGCTGAGGCCGCTGAACACGCTGGTGATCATGAACGCGATGCCCTGGACGGTGCCGACGAGCCCGTTGGCCTTGTCGCGCCCGTCCTCCGGGACGAGCAACGTCACCGTGGTCGACAGCGCGATGTTGCGCATGCTCTCGACCACGCTGCCGGCCAGGATCACGAGGGTGAACAGCCAGAACCACGGGCTCTCCCACTCCGCGAGCCTGCCCTCGCCGAGGAGCAGCCACAGCCCTCCTGCCGCCGCGTAGGCCACGAGGGTGATCGTCGACGACGCGACCATCACCCGCTTCTTGCGGTGGCGGTCGACGAGCGTGCCGAACCAGGTGCCGCAGAGGGCGGTGAACAGCATGAACCCGCCGCCGATGATCGCCGTCGCCATCACCGAGCGGGTCTCGAGGTAGGCCCAGAAGGTGAGGGCGAACCAGAGGAAGCTCGACGTCACGTTGGCCACGAGGGTGTTGCCCAGCACCGCGTGGAAGGCGCGCATCGTCTCCGGACCGCGGCTCACGCCGGGCGGGAGGTGCGCCTCGACCTGGGGCGCGGCGGGGTCCGCGGGGACCGGGTCGCGCTCGTCGGTGGCCACCCCCCGACAGTAGGGTCCGCCACCGACATCGCGCCTCCTACTTTGTCACCGGTTCCCCACCGGCGACCCGGCCGCCCACATCGCCGCGACGTGCCGGGCGTCGGTGCCGCAGCACCCGCCGATGATGCGTACGGCCGGCAGCGATCCGGCGAGCGCCCGGGTCCGCGCGGTGAGGTCCGGCAGGTCGCCCTCGTCGAGCTCCTCGGCCTCGTCGAGCTCGGCATGGCTGAGCCGCGAGGAGTTCACCCGCAGGCCTGCGATGCGACCCGCCCACGGCGCGGCGACGTCGATCCCGGGCGAGACGTGGTCGGGGTGCGCGCAGTTGACCAGCAGGTGCGCGGCACCCGAGCCGGTCGCCGCGTCCAGCTGCTCGATGGCGTCGCCGAGGGCGGTGCCGTCGGGCAGCCGGCCGTCGGTCTCGACGGTGTAGGAGATCGCCACCGGCAGCCCGGCGGCCCGGCCCGCGCGGACGATCCCGACCGCCTCGGCGACCGTCGTCAGGGTGTACGCCGTCGCGAGGTCCGCGCCCGCCTCGGCGAAGGCGTCGAGCTGCGGGCGGTGGTAGTCGGCGTACCGGTCCGCGTCGAGGTCACCGGCGAGGTAGCCGTCGCCCCGCGGACCGACCGCCCCGACGACCAGCACCCGCTCGACCTCGTCGGGCACCTCGTCGGCGAGGTCGCGGAGGTGGGAGACCGCGTCGCGGTTGACCCGCTGCAGGGCGTCGACGTCGTACCCCAGCCGCGCACCCCAGTCGGTGTTCGCCCGCCAGGTCGGGGTCTCGAGCAGCAGCCCGGCGCCGGCGCGTGCCGCCACGTCGACGTAGCCGCGGTAGTAGTCGTCGAGCGCCGCGCGACCGTCCGCGTCGTCGAGCAGCGGGAACGACGCGAAGTCGGGGAGGTCCAGCCCGCGGTGGAAGATCAGGTCGGTCTCGAGGCCGCCGTCGGTCACCCAGCCCCTCGCGGTCCCGGGCAGCTGCCAGGTCGATGCGCTCATGTGTGCTCCTCCGCGCCCAGTGTCGTACGACGGCGCGCCGGGCGGGGAGCTGACTAGTCCGCCGGGAACTGGTCGGCGACGGCCGTCAGCCTCGCGGTGTAGGCCGGCCAGTCGAGGTCGGGCAGGTTGGTCGAGTCCGCGACGAGCCCCGCTGCCCCGTCGATGCCCTCGCGCAGGATGTCGGCGTGGCCGGCGTGCCGGGTGGTGTCGGAGATGACGTGCACGATGATCCGGGCCAGCGAGACGTCGCGGTGGTCCTCCGGCCACCACGGCACGGCGCCGCGGGCGTCGAGCGGCAGGTCGGTGATGGTCTCGTCGCTGAAGGCCGCGACCCGGCGGTAGAAGTCGGCGACCTCGGTGGCCGGGACCTCGGCCGGCACCCACCAGTCGGCCTGCGGGTCGTCGTCGGCCTGCTCGTCGGTGACGAACAGCGGGTGCTCGGGCTCCGGCCAGTCGCGGCCGAAGGTCGGGCCGAAGTAGCCGATCTCGACGTTGGCGACGTGGCGGACGATGCCGAGCAGGTTGGTGCCCGTCGGCGTCCGCGGGAGGCGGAGGTCGCGCTCGCCGAGCCCGTCCAGCTTCCAGAGGACCGCGTCGCGGGCCTCCTGGAGGTAGAGCTGCAGCGCGCCCTTGGCGTCGAGGAGGTGGTGGTCCATCCCGCGATCATGCCCGGTGGGGGCCCTCTGGAGTCACCGGATATCCGGTGACCGCCACGGTTGTCAGCCGAGATCTGGGCCGACAACCGTAGGACTGGGGTGCGAAGTATGGTCGCCGGCGTGACAGCCCGCGTCGTCTCCATCCACCTCGCGCCGGGTCGCCGGCTGCCGACGAAGACCGTCGACTCCGTCGAGGCCGAGGCGGGCGTCGGCCTGGTCGGTGACCGCTACCACGGCACGAAGCACCGGCACGTGACCGTGCAGTCGCTCGACGACCTCGCTGCGGCCGAGGAGGTGCTCGGTCGCCCGATCGACCCCGGGCTGACCCGCCGCAACCTCACCCTCGACCACGGTCCGATCCCGACCCGGCCCGGCGAGCGGATGCGCATCGGCGACGTCGAGCTCGAGGTCGTACGGATCGCAGCACCGTGCCGGCTCCTCGACGACTGGCTCGGGCCGGGCGCGATGCAGGCGCTGAAGTCACCGCGGGGCGGGACGGTGTTCCGGCTCCTCGGCTCGGGCACGATCCGGGTCGGCGACGAGGTCGTCCTCTAGTTCTGGATCAGCCGCAGCAGGCTGCCGTCCGGGTCGACGAGGGCTCCGATGCGCAGCCCGGACTCCTCGAGCCTCGGCGGGTGCAGCCTGGGCCAGCCGCGGTGGGTCTCGGGAATCCCGGCCGCCACGCAGTCGGCGTACAACGCATCGACGTCGTCGACCCGCAGGCAGGACCCGGCCGCGCTCGTCGCGGGGTCGAGGTCGGGGTCGTGGAACAGCTCGAGCACCAGCGAGCCGCGCTCGAGGATGAGCCAACCCGGGTCGCGGTACGTCGTCGCGAAGCCGATCGCGGCGTAGAACGCGACGGTCGCGTCGAAGTCGCGGGAGGGCAGGTTGGGTGTCGCGCGGTCGACCATGCGACCCACGCTAGAGCGGGACGAGGACGTCCGAGAAGCACTGTGCGGTGATCCTGACGTACCTGGTACGTCAGGATCACCGCACAGGCGTGGGAGTCCCCGGATATCCGGGGACTCCCACGCACACCAGCAGTACGACCGTCAGCGCAGGTCGAACCGGTCGTTGTCCATGACCTGCGTCCAGGCAGCGACGAAGTCCTGCACGAACTTCTCCGACGCGTCCTCGCTGGCGTAGACCTCGGCGAGCGCGCGCAGCTGCGAGTTCGAGCCGAAGACCAGGTCGACGGCCGTCGCGGTCCAGCGCAGGTCACCGCTGGCGAGGTCGCGGATCTCGTAGACGCCCTCCTCCGACTGCGACGCCTTCCACTGCGTGCCCGGGGACAGCAGGTTCGCGAAGAAGTCGTTGGTCAGGGTGCCGGCCCGCTCGGTGAGGACACCGTGCGCGGCTCCTCCGGCGTTGGCGCCGAGGGCGCGCAGGCCGCCGACCAGGACGGTCATCTGGGGAGCGGACAGGCCGAGCAGGTACGCCTTGTCGACCAGCAGCTTCTCCGGCTGGAGCTTCTCGCCGGGGCGCAGCCAGTTGCGGAAGCCGTCGGCGCGCGGCTCGAGCCACCGCATCGAGTCGACGTCCGTCTGCTCCTGGGTCGCGTCCGTACGGCCCGGGGTGAACGGGACGGTCACGTCGTGGCCGGCGTCGCGCGCGGCCTTCTCGATCGCCGCGGCGCCGCCGAGGACGATGAGGTCGGCCAGCGAGACCTGCTTGCCCGACTGCGCGTCGTTGAACTCCTGCTGGACGCGCTCGAGCGCACCGAGGGCCGAGTCGAGGTCGAGGTCGGCGTGGGCCGCCCAGCCGCGCTGCGGCTCGAGGCGGATGCGGGCGCCGTTGGCACCGCCGCGGCGGTCCGTACGACGGAAGGACGCGGCCGACGCCCAGGCGAGCGACACCAGCTGCGAGACCGACAGGCCGCAGTCGAGCAGCTTCTCCTTGAGCGAGGCGACGTCGGCGTCATCGACCAGGTCGTGGTCGACCGCGGGGACCGGGTCCTGCCAGAGCTGGGCCTCGGGGACCCAGGGACCGAGCAGGTGCGGCCCGACCGGACCCATGTCACGGTGCAGCAGCTTGTACCAGGCCTTCGCGAAGGCGTCGGCGAACTGGTCGGGGTTCTCCAGGAAGCGCCGCGAGATCTTCTCGTAGGCCGGGTCGAAGCGCAGCGCGAGGTCGGAGGTCAGCATCGTCGGACGGTGCTTCTTCGACGCGTCGTGCGCGTCGGGGATGATCGCGTCGTCCGTCTTCGCGACCCACTGCTTCGCACCGGCCGGGCTCTCGGTGAGCTCCCACTCGTAGCCGAAGAGGATCTCGAAGTAGCGGTTGCTCCACTGGGTCGGCACGTCGGTCCAGGTCACCTCGAGGCCGGAGGTGATGGTGTCGCCACCCTTGCCCGAGCCGTACGAGCTGATCCAGCCCAGGCCCTGGTTCTCCAGCTCCGCGCCCTCGGGCTCGGGGCCGATGAGGTCGGCGTCGCCGTTGCCGTGGGTCTTGCCGAAGGTGTGGCCGCCGGCGATCAGCGCGACGGTCTCCTCGTCGTTCATCGCCATCCGGGCGAAGGTGTCGCGGATGTCGCGGGCCGACCCGAGCGGGTCCGGGTTGCCGTTGGGGCCCTCCGGGTTGACGTAGATCAGGCCCATCTGGACCGCGCCGAGGCCCTCGGAGAGCTCGCGCTCGCCGGCGTAGCGCTCGTCGCCGAGCCAGGTGTCCTCGGGACCCCAGAAGATCTCCTCCGGCTCCCACACGTCCTCGCGACCGAAGGCGAAGCCGAAGGTCTCGAAGCCCATGTCCTCGAGCGCGACGTTGCCCGCGAGCACCAGCAGGTCGGCCCACGAGATCTTCTGGCCGTACTTCTGCTTCACCGGCCACAGCAGGCGGCGGGCCTTGTCGAGGTTGGCGTTGTCCGGCCACGAGTTGAGCGGCGCGAACCGCTGGCCGCCGTCACCGGCACCGCCGCGGCCGTCCTGCACGCGGTAGGTGCCCGCGGAGTGCCAGCTCATCCGGATCATCAGGCCGCCGTAGTGGCCGAAGTCGGCGGGCCACCAGTCCTGCGAGCTGCGCAGCGTCTGGGCGATGTCGCTCTTGAGGGACTCGACGTCGAGCTGCGCGAACGCGTCGGCGTACGAGAAGTCGGTGCCCAGCGGGTTGCCCTTGGGCGAGTGGGCGTGCAGCACCGAGAGGTCGAGCTGGTTGGGCCACCAGTCCTGGTTGGTGTGCGGTCGCCCCTGCTTGGGCTGGGGCGAGTCGATGACCGGGTTCTCGCTCTCGCTGCCCTCGGCGGTCGCGGAGTCGTGCATCACCGGGCAGCCGGACTCGGCCTTGCGGTCCACGCCCTGCGGGCTGGTGGGCGTCGTGTCTTCCTGGTCGGACATGGTGTCCCTCTCAGTTCTCGGTGGCAGTGGCGGTTGCTGGTGCGGTGGCTGATGTGGTGGCGCAGGCGGGGCACAGGCCCCAGTAGGTGACCTCGGCCTCGTCGACGACGAAGCCGTGGGTGTCGGAGGCGTCGAGGCAGGGGCGTACGCCGACCGCGCAGTCGACGTCCGCGACCGTGCCGCACGAGCGGCACACGACGTGGTGGTGGTTGTCGCCGACCCGCAGCTCGTAGCGGGCGACAGACCCGGCCGGCTGGATCCGGCGGACGAGCCCGGAGTCGCTCAACGCACCGAGCACGTCGTAGACGGCCTGGTGCGAGACGGACGGCTCCTCGGCACGGACGGCCGCGAGGACGCTGCCGGTGTCGGCGTGCGGGTGACGCTCCACGGCACGCAGCACGGCCAGGCGCGGCCGGGTGACCCTCAGGTCGGCGGCCCGCAGCAGCTGCGCGAAGTCAGCGGGGGCGTCGTGGTGTGGCATCGATCGCCACCCTGCCGTCTTTACTTGAACGAGTCAAGTCTTTCCCCGGCCCGCCCGGGTATCCAGGGACGATATGGGTGGCACAGGGCCCTGCGACCTACGAGAACGTCCCTAGATACCCAGGTGGGCGAGACCTGGGCCCGACAGGTCGTCGCGGGCAGTGGTCCGTCCGGAGACCGCGAGGAGGAGGGACACGACCGGACCCGAGACCTCCGGTCCGTCGCCGATCACGAGGTCGGTGTCGGTGGCCCGGAGGCGTACGCCGGCCGCGCGCTCGCGGCCGCCGCCGATGGACACCCTGGTCCGCACCTGGTGCTCGAGGGCGGGCACCACCGCGGCGAGGGGGTAGTCGTGCGCGATCCCGAGCGGGCGGCGTACGTCCTCGCCGTGGACGACCTCCTCGACGAGCCGCACCACCAGCGGCACGAGCGGCGGGGCGGCGGTGTTGGCGGCGACCTCGCGGAGCCGGCGCAGGGTGTGGGCCGGGCCGTCGCCGAGCTCGCGCGCGGCGTCGGCCTGGTTCATCCGGTCGAAGTCGAAGCGCGCCCGCGCCATCGCGACGACCAGCCCGGGCAGCGAGATCGGGCTCGCGTTGCCGACGAGATGGGCGGCGACGTCGTGGACCGTCCAGCCCGCGCACAGCGAGGGCGTACGCCACTGCTCGTCGGTCAACCCGGACAGGTCGTCGATGAGCGCGGCGCGCTCGGCGTGGACGAGGGGCCAGACGTCGCTCATCCGTCGAGCCCCGCCGCGTCCTGCAGCCACGCCCACGCCTGCGCGCGTACGTCGCCGGTCGGCCGCGTCGACGGCAGGAGCGACGTCGGCCGCTCGACGCGGTCGTGCCAGAACCTCCCCGTCGGCGGGGCCGGCTCGACGGCCGCGAGCCACACGCTGGTGTCGGCGCCCTGGGCGTCGTCGCGCAGCACCGGCCGGGTGATCGAGCGGAAGCGCGGCAGCGACTCCTGCACGCCCGGGGTGTCGGCCCAGCCGGGGTGCATCACCGCGACGGTGATGCCGTCGGGCGCCCAGCGCTCACCGAGGAGCGGCGCCATCTCGACCTGCCAGCGCTTGGAGCGGGCGTAGGACGTCGTCGGCGAGTAGTCGCCCTCGCGGTAGTCCGGGTCGTCGGCGCGCAGCGGCTGGCCGTACATCCCGCCGCTGCTCACCAGCACCACCCGGCCGCCGGCCAGCGGGCCGCGCAGCGCCTCGGTCATCACGACGGGACCCACCACGTGCACGGCCATGCTGAGCTCGAGGCCCTGGGCCGACTCCGCCCGCTCCGGCGGCATCGCGCCGGCGTTGTGCACGACCGCGTGGAGGCTCGGGACCTCGGCCGCGAAGTCGCTGGCGAAGCGGCGTACGTCGTCGAGGTCACCCACGTCGCACCGCCAGAGCCGCAGCTCCGCGGCAGGTCGCTGCGCCCTGACCTCGTCGCGCACCCGGGCGCCCTTGGCCTCGTCGCGCACCAGCATGTGCACGGTCGCGCCGAGGTCGGCGAGGCCCTCCACCGTGGCGATGCCGAGCCCGGAGCTCGCTCCGGTGACGAGCACGTGCCGTCCAGCGAGCGAGCCCGGCGCCGGATCGGCGGGCCAGCCGGGGAGGGCCTTCCTCACCGCGAGGCCGATGGTCGTGTAGCCGAGGACCAGGGTGCGGTCCATCGCGGTGTCGACCGCGCGGGTGAGGAGCGGCCTCATGTCAGCTCGCGTCGAGGCGGGCCAGCTCGTCGTCGGTCAGCTCGATGTCCGCGGCCGCTGCGGAGTCGGTGATCGACGAGGGCCGCTTGGCGCCGGGGATCGGGATGACGACCGGCGACTGCGCGAGCTCCCACGCCAGCGCGACCTGCTGGGCGCTGACGCCGCGGTCGGTCGCGATCTCGGCGAACGCCGGGTGCTTGTCGGCGAGCTCCTTGGCGTTGGACAGGCCGCCGAGCGGGCTCCACGGCAGGAACGCCAGGCCGAGCTCGTCGCACACGTCGATCTCGGGCTTCGAGCTGCGGAAGGCCGGCGAGAACTGGTTCTGCACGCTCACCAGGGCGTCGCCGAGCACGGCGTGCGCGGCGCGGATCTGGTCGGGATCGGCGTTGGACAGGCCGATGTGGGCGACCTTGCCGCTGTCGGCGATCTCCTTCAGCGTCCCGATCACGTCGTCGTAGGACACCTTCGGGTCGGGGCGGTGGTGCTGCCACAGCGAGATCTGGTCGACGCCGATCCGCCGGAGGCTGTCGTCGACGGCCTGCTTCAGGTGGGCCGCGGAGCTGTCGGTGTCCCAGCCGCCGCCGTCGGTGCGGACGTGGCCGCCCTTGGTGGCGAGGAGCACCTGGTCGCGCACGCCGAGCTCGTCGAGGATCGAGGCGATCAGGCGCTCGTTCTCGCCCTGCGCACCGGCGCCCTTCTCGTCACCGGGGCCGTAGGCATCGGCGGAGTCGAAGAGGGTCACGCCCGCCTCGAGGGCGGCGGTGACGGTGTCGAGGAGCTGCTGGCGCGGCTGCGTGCCGGTCTGGTCGAAGGTCATGAGGCCGAGCCCGATGGCGCCGACCTGCTGGTTTCCGAGGGTGCGAGTCTGCATGCGTTCGACCCTACGGCCCCACCGGTCAGCGCCTGGGACCACCGGCGCACGAGGGGCGCGCGGGTTCACAGCGCGTTGACGCGGAACTTCTCCAGCAGCTCGAAGGCCGACGCGGCGTGCGGGGACAGGTCGCGTCCGACCGCCTCCCGGGCGAAGGAGCCGAAGTCCTGCAGCTGGGCGACCTCGCGGGTCGAGACGTTGCGGAAGCCCATCGACCAGGTCGCGAAGGAGCGCCGGTCGATCTCGTGACGGTCCACGACGAGGACCTCGCCGTGGCGAGGATCCGCCTGGATCGTGTCGAACACCTCGTCGACGGCGTCCGGCGTGCCCTCGAGGGTCTGGATGACGTTGCCACCGCTGTAGAGGAGCAGCCCGGTGACGCCGAGGCGCTCGTTCTTCGGCCGGATCTGCTCCACCATCTCCACGATCTCGGCGACCGACATCAGCCGGGTCGCCGCGCTCGTGTAGGTGAGGCTGACCAGCGAGGTGACGTCAGTCAAGATCGATCGTCCCGACCCAGCGCTCACCCGCGTCGCCGCCCCAGGCGTCCCACGCCACGCGTCCGGGCGACGGGAACCCGTCACCCCCCTGCGTGAACCCGGCGGCGTCCTTGTCGACGGTGTGCCGGGCGAAGTAGGCCTGCATCTTCTTCACGACCTCGTCGCTGACCTCCTCGCCCCTGGCCAGCTGCGAGGCACGTCGTCGCCCGGTGTCGGTGAAGCCCTTGCCGGCCTTGCCGTCCTCGATCCAGCGCTCGGCGCGCTGCGCCGCCTCCTGGACGCCCTTCGGGGGCTGGTGCGCCACGGGTCCTCCTGTGCTCGTCGGTCCCCTCGACGCTAGGTCGACCCGACGACCGCCCGCCTCACCCCTCCGACGGGGTTGGTCAGGGGGCGAGCACCGCGAGCCTGACGGCCCGGGCGGCGGACAGCGTCGCCGCGTCACCGGCGTACGACACCTTCAGCGTGCTGCGGCCCGGCTTCGCGAACGTCCGGAGCGAGATCGTCGCCCTGCCTCCGCGCAGCTTCGCGACGTAGGTCTTGCCGGAGGCCCGGACGGTGACCTTGCCGGTCGGGGTCGAGCCCGGGGAGACGACGGTGACGACGACCCTGGCCCGGGTCTCCCGGGCGACGACACGACCGGGCCTGACCTTGACCTTCAGCGTCGGCTTCGCCTGGGTGACGCCCGGCGTCGGCGTGGGGGTCGGGGTGGGCGTGGGAGTGGGCGTCGGCGTCGGCGTGGGGCTGGGCGCCGGGGCGGGCGGCGCGGCGGTCACCGCGATCGTGCGGGTCACCGTGGTGCCCGTCGCGGTGCCGACGATCCGGACGGTGGCCGTCCCGGTGGCGAGGTCGGCCGGGATCGGGGCGCGCACGGCGACCCTGCCGTCCTCGTCGTACGCGTTGTCGGTGCGGGTCGCGTCGACCGGGAAGGTGCCGACCGCGCGACCGGCGATGGTGACGTCGACGGTGGCGTCCTGCGGGTCGGTGGCGGACGAGTAGGACCACGAGCTCAGGTCGACGGCGTACGTCGTCCCGGCGACGTAGGACGCCGGGGCACCGCCGGGGACGCTGACGCCGATCGCGCGCTGGGACTGCGGCAGGGCGAGCGGCCCGGCGACCGAGGCGTCGCCGACGTAGGCGACGAGCGCCGACTGCGTGGTCCCTGCCTTCACCTGCGGGACGATGCCCTTGGCGAGCTCGCGGAAGTTGTCACCACCGTTGGCGAGCGACTGGCTGACGGTCACCGAGTAGTTGCCGGTCGGGTTGAGGGCGGCGCCGTCGAGCCACACCCCGGTGATCCGGTCGCCCTGCGGGCGGCTGGCGTCGTGGGTCCAGGTCAGTCCCGTCGACGCGCCGAGCCGGACGAAGGCGGGGGTCGGCACCTGACCGCCGGATGTGGTCTGCCACTGCTGCTCGAGGACCGTCGTGACCTGCGCACCGGTGAGCCGCATGTTCACCAGCGGCTCGGGATCGAGGACGGCCGCGGCCTGCGCATAGCTCGCGCGGGTGCCGGTGGGGACGAGGTCGCCCTTGAGCGCGGTCGGGGTGACGAACGCGATCCGGGCGGTGCCGCCGCTCGCGCCGCGGGTCGCCCAGCGCTGGGCGTCGGCGACGAGGTGGGCGAGGGTCGACTCGCCGCCGGGGTTGGGCGTCACGCCGTCGGCCTTCGTGGCGCGCCTCGCCGGTCCGGCGACCGGACCGAGGTCGACGACGGGCTGCACCTGGATGTCGCGGAAGTCGACCTGCGAGCCATCACCGCGGTTCTCCAGGCCGACGTAGCCGCCGAGCGGGACCGACCGGTCGACGGCGTTGACGACGCTGCCGTTGAGGAGCACCCGGATCCGCGCCGGCGTCACCTGGACGGCGTACCGGTTCCACTGGCCCACCGGGTGCACGGCGGCAGCGAGCGCGGCGGCGTCGGCGGCCTGGGTGAAGGCGCCGTCCGCCGAGGTGACGGTCGCGGTGTCCGAGGCGCCGATCATCACGCGATACCCGGTGGTCGGGCTGGCGGCGTTGTTCGTGCTCGAGCCGACGTGGACGCTCGACGCGTCGTCGGCGTCGCCCCGCCTCCAGTCGAGGACGAGCGTGTAGGGGTCGGCCTGCTGGCTGGTGGTGGCCTGCGTCCAGGTGCTGCCGGGGCCGCGGAAGCCGCGGATGGAGCAGTCGACCTGGTGGCCGAAGCCGCCGGCGCCGGCCTTGCGCCACTGGTCGAACGAGGCGAAGGTGCCGTCGAAGAGCCGGGCCGCACCCGGTGCGACCGGGGTCGGTGCGCACGTGTCGGCAGCGAGCCCGCCGACCTGGATGGCGTCGAAGTTGAGCCGGCACATCTCCTGCGTGCGGTCGCAGCCGAGCGCGATCGTGTTGGTGCCCTGGACGAGGGTGACGTCGGCCCGCGCGAACGCCCACGACTCCCAGCTGCCGGTCAGCGGATAGCTCACGACCTGGCGTGACCCGTTGGTGGTCAGCCCCATCGACCGGGTGACGTTCTCCTCGGGGGTGAGCGGGCCCGCGGCGTACCTGATCCAGACGGGGTACGTCCCCGCTGCCGGTGCCGTGACCGTCATCGTCGACGTCATCCCGGTCTCACGGAACGTGTAGGACCCGCTGCCCGAGAAGTTGCCGTGGTCGCCGGAGTTGAGCGCCGGACCGCCGCTGATGGCACCGTCCTCGACCTCCACCCACGCCACCTGGGTGTCGCCGACCGCCGCCGTGGCGGCAACGGGCGCAAGAGCGAGGGCGCCGAGCGCCAGGGAGGCGCTCGTGAGGGCGGCGGTCGAGATGCGACGCAGGCGGGACTGGGGCACGACGGGCTCCTCCGAACAGGCTTCGGGTGGGGCTCGGTGTGCGGACCGGAGCGAGGTGGGGTGGTGACGTGCGCCACAACCCGAGACGTGACCGTACGCGCTTCAGTTCACATTGTCGAACACAGTTCTACATGTCGACACGGTGGCGGGTCTCGACGGACGTCAGCCCTGGGCCATGTCCACGAAGCGGGAGTAGTGGCCCTGGAAGGCGACGGTGAGGTCGCGGGTCGGGCCGTTGCGGTGCTTGGCCACGATCAGGTCGGCCTCGCCGGGGCGGGTCGACTCCTTCTCGTAGACGTCGTCGCGGTGCAGCAGGATCACCATGTCGGCGTCCTGCTCGAGCGAGCCGGACTCACGCAGGTCGCTCATCATCGGGCGCTTGTCGCCGCGCTGCTCGGGACCACGGTTGAGCTGGGAGAGCGCGATGATCGGCAGCTCGAGCTCCTTGGCGAGGAGCTTGATGTTGCGGGAGAACTCCGAGACCTCGAGCTGGCGCGACTCGACCTTCTTGCCCGAGCTCATCAGCTGCATGTAGTCGATGACGATGAGCTTGAGGTCGTGGCGCTGCTTGAGGCGCCGGGCCTTGGCCCGGATCTCCATCATCGTCATGTTGGGGCTGTCGTCGATGAACATCGGCGCACCGGAGACCTGGCCCATCTTGCGGGCGAGCTTCTCCCAGTCGTCGTCGCGCATGGTGCCGTTGCGGATGTGGTTGAGCGGCACCTTCGCCTCGGCGGAGAGCAGGCGCATCATGATCTCCGAGCGCGTCATCTCGAGGCTGAAGAAGCAGCTGGTGAGGTTGTTGTGGATCGACGCGGCCCGGCAGAAGTCGAGGGCGAGCGTCGACTTCCCCATCGCGGGTCGGGCGGCGACGATGATCATCTGGCCCGAGTGGAGGCCGTTGGTCAGGTCGTCGAGGTCGGCGAAGCCGGTGGGCACGCCGTAGAGGCCGGCCTCGCGGTTGCCGATCATCTCGATCTCGTCGAGGACGCCGCTCATGATGTCGCTCAGCGGCGCGTAGTCCTCGCTCGCGCGACGGTCGGTGACCTTGTAGACCTCGGCCTGGGCGCTGTCGACGACGTCGTTGATCTCGCCCTCGCCGGAGTAGCCCATCGCGGCGATGCGGGTGCCGGCCTCGACGAGGCGGCGCAGGATCGCCTTCTCCCGCACGATCGTGGCGTAGTAGCCGGCGTTGGCGGCGATCGGGACGTTGGCCGAGAGGGTGTGGAGGTAGGGGGCGCCGCCGATGCGCTGGAGCTCGCCGCGCTTCTGCAGCTCGTCGGCCACGGTGATCGGGTCGGCCGGCTCGCCGCGGCCGTAGAGGTCGATGATCGCGTCGTGGATGACCTCGTGGGCCGGGCGGTAGTAGTCGACCGCCTGGACCTCCTCGACCACGTCCGCGATCGCGTCCTTCGACAGCAGCATCGAGCCGAGCACGCTCTGCTCCGCAGCGTTGTCCTGCGGGGGCGTCCGGTCGCCCGCCGAACGGGGCGACCCACCCGGCTCGTAGGCCGCGGGACCGTCGCCCCACGCCTCGTCGGTGTCCCCCTGGAAGGTGACGCTCACCGATGCTCCCTTCGCCGTGCTGCCCACGTGGGCGACGTTAGGGACGACCACCGACAGCGACGTCGTACGACGTCGTACCGGTGGCACCCGAGCGCTGCCCCTGCCGCGGGCGAACGTACGTGCTCCCCGGACCGTTGGACAGCCCGTTCTCCACAGGGCCTGTGGACAACTGGCCCGCCCCCGTGGACGACACGCGCACATGCGTGCACTCACCGTGGAGCGGCCTGTGGAAAGAATTGGGAGTTCGCCACTGACACGCCTCTGACCTGCGGAAACGTCGCTCACACCCTGTGGACAGAGATCCCCAGCCAGATTCCTCGTTCACCTGTCCGTCATCTGGATGATGCCTGGTGCTTTGTCGACATGGGGGTCCGCAGCACGCCACGGCCCCATTGTCCACATCGCGATGCACAGGTGGCCCGAACGGACTATGTACGACGCGCGGGACCGTCGAGTAGGGCAGTCGCCGTGCGCCGCGGGAGGCGGTGTTCCTAGGGTGAGGCTCGTGAGAGCCGTCGACCGCGAGATCCTGCGGCTCGCCGTGCCCGCGTTCCTCGCCCTGGTCGCCGAGCCGCTGTTCCTGCTCTCCGACGCCGCCATCGTCGGCCACCTCGGCACCCCGCAGCTGGCCGGGCTCGGCATCGCCGCGGTCGTCCTCCAGACCGTCGTCGGCCTCTGCGTCTTCCTCGCCTACGGCACCACCGCGAGCGTCGCGCGCCACCTGGGAGCCGGTGACCTCCGCGCTGCCCTGGCCCAGGGCATCGACGGCATCTGGCTCGCGGTGCTCATCGGCGCGATCGCCACCGTGCTCGGGATCCTCGGCACCCCGGCGCTGGTGGGCGCCTTCGGCACCGGCGCGGAGGTCGCGGACCACGCGGAGACCTACCTCGCCCTCGCCTTCCTCGGCACCACCCCGCTGCTGATCATGCTGGCCGCGACCGGCGTCCTGCGTGGCCTGCAGGACACGCGTACGCCGCTGCTCGTCGCCGTCGTCGGCAACGGCCTCAACATCGCGCTCAACCTGCTCCTCGTGTACGGCCTCGACCTCGGCATCGCCGGCTCCGCGATCGGCTCGGTGATCGCCCAGGTCGTCTCCGCGGCCTGGCTCGTCGCGGTCGTCGTCCGCGCCTCCCGCGAGCAGGGCGCCCCGCTCACGCCCGACCTCGCCGGCATCCGCGCGGCGGCCCACGCCGCCGTCGCCCTCGTCATCCGCACGCTCGCGCTGCGCGCCTGCCTGCTCGTGGGGACGTACGCCGTGACCCGCGTCGGCGCCGACGGGCGCGACGTCACGCTGGCCACGCACCAGGTCGCGATCACCCTCTGGTCGTTCCTCGCCTTCGCCCTCGACGCCATCGCGATCGCCGCGCAGGCCCTCACCGGTCGCTCGCTCGGCAGTGGCGACGTCGAGACCACGCGGCGGCTGACGCGGCGGATGATCCAGTGGGGCTGGGGCAGCGGGCTCGTCGCCGGCCTCGCCCTCGCCGCGGCATCTCCGTTCGTCGGGGCACTCTTCACCAGCGACGAGTCCGTCCGACGCCTGCTCGTGCCGGTGCTGCTGGTGGCGGCGGTCGGGCAGCCACTGGCCGGCGTCGTCTTCGTGCTCGACGGCGTGCTGATCGGCGCGGGGGACGGCGCCTTCCTCGCGTGGGCCGGACTTCTCGTGCTGGCGGCGTACGCCCCCGCCGCACTGTGGGCGGCCACCCTCCCGCACGGCCTGGTGATGGTGTGGGTGGCGATGACCTTCGTCTTCATGGGCGCCCGCGGGGCGCTGCTCACCTGGCGGGCGCGCGGCGACTCGTGGATGGTGACGGGAG
>CAWCHD010000023.1:0-161591 GCA_963795275.1 uncultured Actinomycetota bacterium | reverse complement strand
ACCAGCGCCATGCTCGTCACGATGCTGCGCAGGAGCGTGCTCTTGCCCGAGCGCGGACCGCCGACGACGGCGACGTGGCCGGCCGCTCCGGTGAGGTTGAGCGTCATCGTGTCGCGGCGCTGCTCGCGCGGGCGGTCGACGGTGCCGAGCGGGATCACGAGCCCGGGGAGGTTGCGCCACTGCTGCGACGTCAGGCCGTGCTCGGGGTGCACGGCGAGGTCGGGCATGAGGTCGTCGAGGGTGTCGGGCACGTCGAGCGGCGGCAGCCAGACCTGGTGCGCCTCGGGGCCCTTGCCGATCATCCGGGTCACGGCGACGTCGAGGAGCGACGGCTGCTCGCCCTGCTGCTGCGGCGGCGGCGCGACGACCTCGGCGCTCTCGTCGGGGGTCGGCTCGAGCGCCTGCACCTCGGAGATCGTGAAGGGCAGGATGCCGCGGATGCCGCCGCCCTCGTCGCGGGTGACCCGCGTGCGGCTCGACGGCGGACCGGAGACGTACGCCGCCTTGAACCGCAGCAGCGTGGACTGGTCGGGCTTGAGGTAGCCGAGGCCCGGGACGGCGGGGAGCTCGTAGGCGTCCGGGACACCGAGGACCGCGCGGGACTCGCCGGCGGAGAAGGTGCGCAGGCCGACGCGGTAGGACAGGTGCGACTCCAGGCCTCGGAGCCGGCCCTCCTCGAGCCGCTGCGAGGCGAGCAGCAGGTGGAGGCCGAGCGAACGGCCGAGGCGGCCGATGGCGACGAAGAGGTCGATGAACTCCGGCTTGGCCGAGAGCATCTCGGAGAACTCGTCGACGACGATGAAGAGCGACGGCATCGGCTCGAGCGGCTCGCCGTTGGCGCGGGCCTTCTCGTAGTCGCGGACCGAGGCGTAGTTGCCGGCGTCGCGCAGCAGCTCCTGGCGCCGCGTCATCTCGCCGGACAGGGCGTCCTGCATGCGGTCGACGAGGGTGAGCTCGTTGGCGAGGTTGGTGATGACGGCCGAGACGTGCGGCATCTCGGCCATCCCGGCGAAGGTCGCGCCACCCTTGAAGTCGACGAGCACGAGGTTGAGCTGCTCGGACGAGTGCGTCATCACCAGGCCGAGCACGAGGGTGCGGAGGAACTCCGACTTGCCGGACCCCGTCGCGCCGATCACCAGGCCGTGCGGGCCCATGCCCTGCTGGGCGGACTCCTTGATGTCGAGGTGGATCAGGCCGCCGGAGTCGCCGATGCCGATCGGCACGCGCAGCCGGTCGCGGACCGGACGCGGACGCCAGGCGGTGGCCGGGTCGTAGGTGAAGATGTCGCCGAGGCCGAGCAGGTCCATGTGGTCGGGCGTCGATGACGTGATGTCGACCGCGCCGCCGGCCGAGGACGACTCGGCGCTGGCGGTCTTGAGCGGCGCGATCCGGCGGGCGAAGGCCTCCGCCGTGGCGATGTCGCACTGGTCGGCGAGGGCCTTGACCGGCTCGCCGCGCAGCCGCAGCGCACGCACCGGTCGCTTGCCGAGCTCGTCGGGACCGCCGGCGAACTCCAGTCGCAGCCGGGTCGAGTCCTCGAGCTCGTCCCACCGTGCCGGCAGGTCGAGGAGGGTGACGCCGTGCAGGCCGTCGGGCGGCACGATGTGGTTGCCCGGCGGCAGGTGGCCGCCGTCGATGACGAGCAGGATGTGCGGGGTCGCGGCGCGCTCGTCGGCGCCGAAGCGCGGCCGGTCGCTGAGGTCGGGCGGGAGCAGGTTGCCGAGGTCGTCGAGCGACGTCGAGACCAGGCGCATCGGTCCGACCGCGTCGGCCTCGCGGGTGCTCTGCGCGTGCGGGAGCCACTTCACCCAGTCCCAGTGGGTGAGGTTGGCCTCCGAGCTCAGCACGGCGACGATCAGCTGGTCGGGGTTCTGGAAGGCCGTGGCCGAGCAGATCATCGCCCGCGCGGTCGAGCGGGCCTCGTCGGCCTCGCCGCACAGCTCGATGCGGTCGAAGGCGCGCAGGTCGATCGAGGCCGGCAGGTGGGGCTGGATCCGGTGCACGACGAGCAGGCGGTGGAGGGCGGAGGCGGCTGCCGGGTCGACCTGGTCGACGGGCGCGCTCTCCGGCGGCACCAGCTCGAGCGACAGCGGCTGCGAGCACAGGCCGTAGCGCACGTGGAGGAAGTTGTCGTCGGTGCCGGTGTGCTCCCACAGCCGGGTGCGGTCCTCGGCGAGCGACGGCAGCGCCGACGGCTCGGGGTGGTGCCAGTTGAGCGCGCGGCGCTGCTGGTCGGCCGCCTCGCGCGCGACCTTGCGGATGTTGCCGAGGTAGCGCAGGTACTCGGTGCGCGAGCCCGTGACCTGCTGCGCGCGCTGCTTCCGCTGCCGGTCGATCTGCACGACGATGAAGCCGAGGGTGGCGAAGAGGAACATGCCGGCCGCGAGGAAGCTGCGACCGCGACCCGCGCCACCGGAGCCGCCCATCGTCGCGACGAGCACGATCGAGCCGAGGCTGCCGAGCATCGGGATGGCGTTCATCAGGACGCCGCTGGCGCCCTCGCTCTCCTGGAGCTCCGGCGGCGGCTGCAGGACGATCTGCCCGCCCGGCATCTCCGGCTCGTCGAGCCGCTGCCCGCCCCGCAGTGTCGTGCTCACACGTCCCCCGATGCCTCACCCGTTGAAGTCGGGCTGATGATAGGTGCTCCTCCGTCGGTGCGGGTGCGACTACTCTCCAGCGGAGCAACGCTGGTCGCGCGCGAAGGGGGAGACGTGTCGGACGTCGTGGTTCCCGGGTCCGCCGACGCGACCATCGCGGTGAGCATCCACGGCCCCGCCGGGGTGCTCGACCTCGTCGTGCCCGCGGGGGCGACCGCGGTCGACGTCGCCCGCGAGTACGCCAGGCAGGCCCGGGAGTCCGGGCAGGCCGCGGGCTCCGTGCCGGGCGTACCTCTCCTGCAGACCGCGCTGGGCCGGCGGCTCAACGCTGCCGTGTCGCTCGGCGAGGCCGGCGTGCAGCCCGGGGACGTGCTCGTCGCGACGACCGGCGTGCACCGCCCGCGCAGGACGACGCTGCTCGCCGCCGCCAAGAACGCACCCGAGAGCCCGGCGCTGGCCTCGATGACGGCGACCGTCGCCTCGGCTGCCGCTGCCCTCGCCGGGTGGTACGCCGCCCGCGCGGGGGAGGAGACCTTCCGCACCGTGACGGTCGGGATCCTGCTCGCGTGCGCCCTGGTCGGCGTCCTCCCGGTCGGTCGGCACCGGCGCCAGCGCGCCTCGGCCGCTCCGGCCTTCGCCGCGGCCGCCGCCTTCGCCGCCCTCTACGAGCCGGGCGTCCACCTCCTGCCGGCGATCCTGGGTGCCGCGGGCATGGCCGCCGCGGTCGTCGCCGGGATCGGTCGTGCGCTCGCCACCGACAGCGACGAGACCAGCATGGTGTGGATCGTCAGCGGTCTCGTGGTGTTCGCGTGCTGCGCGGTCACGGCGATGCTCGGCTGGGACGCCCGGGTGGCGTGGACGCTCCTGGTCTTCCTCGCCATGATGGCCGCGCGCTTCGCGCCGTCGCTCGCCATCGACGTGCCCGACGAGGCACTCCTCGACCTCGACCGCCTCGCGGTCACCGCCTGGTCGGCCCGCGACAGCCAGCGCAGGAGCCGGCGTGGCCGCATCGTCGTCAGCGCGGAGGGGATGGAGCGCCTGGTGCACCGCGCCTCGCGCATCGTCACCGGCGCGAGCGTCGCGATCCTGGTCGTGACCGTCACCGCGAGCCCCCTCCTGCTGCACAGCGCGACCATCGACCTCGACCTGATCGGCGCCCGCTGCCTCGTGCTCTTCGCCGGCCTGTCCCTGCTGCTGGCCGCCCGGTCCTACCGGCACGCGGCCGCCCGGGCGTTCCTCCGGCTGGCCGGGCTCGGCGCGCTCGCCGCGCTCGGCGAGCACCTGGTCGCCGGTCCCGGCGCCGACCACCTCGACACGTTCTCCTACGTCGTCGTCCTCCTCGGGCTCGTCGCGATCGCCGCCGCCGTCGCGACCGGTCGCGGCTGGCGGTCGGTCTGGTGGTCGCGCCGGGCCGAGGTCGCGGAGTCGCTGTGCGGCAGCTTCGCCTTCGCGGCGGCGGTCGTCGCGGCCGGTGTCTTCCGCAGGCTGTGGGAAATCACGTCGTGAGGTTTAGCGCCTTTTCCGTCGGGTAGATGCAGGTCAGCGCAGGGGGTCGGGACGTCTCCCTGACAGCAGATCAAGTCCACGACGGTGGGTCACCACCACACACGACACTCGGCCGGTCAGACCGCCGGGGGAGAAGGAAACTTCCATGAGCGACATGTACGGCCAGACAGAGAAGGCCCTGACCAAGGGCGCCGACTACGTCGACCAGGCCCGCGGTGACGTCAAGAACAAGTGTGGCGTCCTCTCCGGCCAGATCCAGACCCTGATGGCTGGATGGGGTGGCCAGGGTGCGACCGCGTTCAACAACCTGATGATCTCGTGGGACCAGAAGCAGGAGACCATCCTCAAGGCCCTCGACCAGCTCTCCGCGTCGATGAAGGAGACCGAGCGCGACAACGTCTCGACCGACGAGGCGCAGTCCGCCACCCACACCAACCTCCAGGGCCGCCTCGGCTGACGCCGGGCCCTCACAGACTTAGGAGATCGATGATGAGCTTCGACGGAATCAAGGTTCAGCACGGCCACCTCGACGCCGGTGCCGCCGACGTCATGAAGGCGGCCAAGGACATCGAGTCCCGCCTCGACCAGCTCGAGAGCGAGCTCAACCCGCTGAAGTCGGACTGGAACGGTAACGCCAAGATGGCCTACGACCAGGCCAAGGCCAAGTGGGACCAGGCCATGCAGGAGATGACCCTCCTGCTGCAGCAGGCCAGCCAGGGCGTGGACTCGTCCAACGCCGAGTACAAGGCGGCCGACGCGCGCGGCGCCAACCGCTTCTGAGCGCACTCCGCTCGTCCGAGGCCGGTCGTCCCTCCGGGGATGATCGGCCTCGGCCCATTTCGCCGCGGGAGTCGCCTAGGCTGCTCCCCGTTCGCAGCCCCGGCCCCCGGTCGGGGCGCTCACGTGCCTCAGGGGGAAGCGCCATATGAGTCAGGGGTCCTCGGTCGCCTCGGGCCTGGTCCGCGTCACGATCGCCTCCGGCTCGCGACGCGTCGACCTGGTGCTCCCGGGCTCGATCCCGGTCGCCGAGCTCGTGCCCGAGCTGGCCCGCTCGGTCGGCCTCCTCGACGCCTCCACCGTCTACGGCGGCTACCGCCTGGTGACCCAGGAGGGCCGGATCCTCGCCGACGACGCGGGGCTGACGATGCAGGGCATCGAGGACGGCGGCCTCCTGACCGTCACCGCCGGCGTCGACGAGAAGGCGCCCCGCGTCTACGACGACGTGGTCGAGGCGATGGCCGACGTCGTGGAGAACGAGCTCAAGCCGTGGGAGCCCGCGGCCGGACGGCGTACGGCCCTCGGTGCCGGCAGCGTCCTGCTCGGGCTCGGCGCCCTCGCCCTCCTCCTGCAGGGCGAGAGCCTGCTCGGCGGCGTCGCCGCCGCGGTGATCGCGGGACTCCTCGTGGTCGGCGGGGTGGTCCTCGCCCGTGCCCAGCGCGAGCCGGAGGCCGGTGTCGCCGTGTCGCTGCTCGCCGCCGTGTACGCCGGTGTGGCCGGCCTGCTCCTCGCGCCGGGCGACCTGCCCGGGTGGAGCTGGCCGCTCGACGACGCCTTCTTCACCGACCCGCTGCTCTACGCCGGGCTCGGCGTCCTCGCCGTCGGCCTGGTCGCGGTCGTCGGCCTGCAGGACGGCCGCCCCCTGGTCATCCCCGCGATCGTCGTCGGTGCCGCGCTGGTCGCGAGCTCGGTGCTCATCCGGGTGGCGTCGCTGGAGCCCGGGCCGGTCTTCACGGTCCTGATGACGCTGGTCGTGCTGGCCGGCAGCATCTTCCCGTGGCTCGCCCTCGGCGTGACCGGCACGCGCGTCGACCAGCTCTACTCGCTGCACGACATCACCGCCGACCCCGACGAGATCGACCCCGAGGAGGTGGCCGACGACGCGCGCGTGGGCCACGAGATCCTGCTCGCGGTCTCGGCCACCGTCGGCACGCTGCTCGTCCTCCTCGCGCCCTTCGCGGTCGACCGCGGCGTCTACGGGACGGTCCTGGCCGGGGTGTGCTGCCTCGCCGTCATGTTCCGCACCCGCCAGTACCGCACCGGCGCCGAGGTGCTGGCCGGCCTGACCTCCGGGATCCTGGGCCTCGTCTCGGTGGCGGTCTCGATGCTGCTCATCCACGACGGGTGGCGCGCGGGCGCCGCGATCGGCCTCGCCGGGGTCGGCGCCGTGCTGCTCGCGCTCACCCTCGTGCCTGCGTCCGCCTCGGTGCGGCGCGGCCGGATGGGCGACGTCGTCGAGACCATGACCCTGATCGCCCTGCTGCCCCTGATGGTGCTGGCGGCCGGCTTCGTGTCCGCGGTCGCAGGCTGAGGAGCTGACGGGTGGCGACCAAGAAGGACCTCGTCGAGGCCCACGCGTTCAGCCGCCGGCGGCTGGTCACGGCGTTCGTGTCGGGCGCTCCCGGCGGCCGCGAGGTCGAGCCCGTGCGTCCGGGCCGCGTGCTGATCGGCGGCATCGCGCTGTCGGTGCTCCTGCTCGCCGGCGCCGCGATCGCCGGCTTCCTGCTCGGCCGCCCGCCGGCCCAGTGGCTGGAGAAGGGCAGCTTCATCATCTCCAAGGACACCGGGGAGCAGTACGTCGTGATGGGCGACGAGCCGCGCCTGCAGCGGGTGCCCAACTACGTCTCCGCCCAGCTGCTGCTCGGCGACGCCGAGCTGACGCCGTTCACCGTCCGCGACAAGTACATCCGCACCGTCGCCCTCGGCGAGGACCTCGGCATCGAGGGCGCCCCCGCCGGCCTGCCCGGCGCCGACGAGCTGGTCGACGACGGCTGGACCGCGTGCACGGGCGACGGCCTCGGCATCAAGGTCGCCGTCCGGGAGACGCCCGGCGTGGAGGACCTGACGGGGTCGGCGTTCCTCGTCGAGAGCGAGGGCCGGCAGTGGCTCATCGCCACCGCACCGCCGGTGGGCGACCAGGAGGGTCGGGCCTGGCGCTTCGCGATGCCCGCCGACGAGATCTCCGCCTCCACCATCGGCAACCAGCTCCAGTTCGGCGCGACGCCGGTCGAGGTCGACGAGGCGTGGCTCAACCTCTTCCCCACCGCGTCCGGCACCGACCTCGAGAAGGTGTCCTTCGGCGTCACCCGCGCCGGCCGCCCGGTGGGCTACGGCGACACCCGCACCGACCTGTCCGACTTCGAGATCGGCGACCTGCTGGTCTCCGCGTCGTCGGGGCGCTACTACCTCCTCGGTGACGACGCGCCCCAGCAGCTCTCGCCCTTCGCCGGCATGGTCTACGACGTCGTCGGCCGAGCTGCGGTCGAGGTCCCCGACGACCTCAACGCGAGGTTCGACGACACCACGGTCCCCGACGAGTGGCCCACGACCCTGCCCACAGCGGTCACCTCCGGGGCGATGTGCGCGGAGCTGCACCCCGCACCGGGCGCGGCCGCACGCGTGAGCCTGGCGACCAACCCGACCGGCGCCGCGGACCCCGGCGGGGAGGACCCGATCGGTCGCGGCCGCCACGACGTCGACGTCGAGCCGAGCGCCGGCGCCTACGTCCTGTCCGGCTCCGACGACGCCGCCACCGGCGGCACGCCCTACGTCATCGACACCAAGGGCGAGAAGTACCTGCTCGGGCCGCAGGTGCCGTCCTACGTCGGCTACGAGGACGTCGTACCTCCCCTCGTGCCGAGCACCTGGATGCGCTTCTTCGACACGGGCGTGCCCCTGACGACCAACAGCGCGCGACGGGTGCCGGAGGACGCACCCCCGGCCGACTCCGAATCCGACTCCGAGGCCGACGCAGGCTGATGCGACGCCTCCTCCGTACGTCGCTCGCCGCCGGGATCATCGCCACCGCGATCGTCCCGGTCTGGGCCGCCCCGGCGGTGGCCGACCACGAGGCCCCGTGCTCGGAGGGCGAGGTGCCGGGCTCGGAGCGGCTGGCCGACACCCACGAGAAGGACAACCCCGCCTTCGACCGGATGCACGTCGAGCGGGCGCAGGAGCTCGCCACGGGCACGGGCGTGAAGGTCGCCGTGATCGACAGCGGCATCGTCGGCGGCGAGGGCGGCGCGATCCCCTACGGCGGACTGACGATCCCGGGGGTCAACCCCGACACCCGGCTGTCCGGGCACGGGACGATCGTGGCCAACCTCATCGCCGGCCCCCACGGCGTCGCGCGCGACGCGCAGCTCTTCGACGTCAAGGTCTTCGACGTGGAGGGCGCCGACACCACGCAGGGGGAGGTGCCGCTCACGTCGGGCGGGATGGTCGCTGCCATCGACGCGGTGATCGCGGCCAACAGGACCGAGCGCTTCGACGTCGTCAACATCTCCCTCGCCGTGACCGCCGACGACGCCGCCCTCGAGGCGGCCGTGGCCCGTCTCGTCGCGCAGGACCTGGTCGTCGTGGCCGCGTCGGGCAACGTCGAGGAGGGCGGCGCGTCGTCGGAGGACGACTTCGCGGGCACCCCCGGCAACGACGCCGACGTCTACCCGGCCGACTACCCCGGCGTGGTGGCCGTCAGCGCGACGCCGCCCGACGACCGGGACCCCAGCGAGTTCGTCAAGCCCAACCTCGACACCGACGTCGCCGCCCCGACCCTGGGCGCGATCTCGGTCAACGCCACCGGTCAGGTGTGCGTCGTCGGGCAGGTCGCCACGTCGTGGGCCGCGGCCGAGGTCAGCGGCGTCCTCGCCCTGCTGAGCCAGCGCTTCCCGCGGGAGAACCCCCGCCAGCTCGTGGCCCGGCTGGAGGCCACGACCGAGAGCGGCGGCGTACCCGAGCCGTCCGACGACACCGTCGTGCGGGACCCGTGGATCGGGGCCGGGGTCGTCCAGGCGCACGACGCGCTGACGCGGGAGATGGAGCCCGGCCGGAAGGGACAGGTCGAGACGACGGTCCGCGAGACCCGCGCCGACGCGCAGGCACCTCCGGCGCCGCAGCGGGTCGACCTCTTCGGCACCCCGCGGGCGATCCTGCTGTGGTCGGGGCTGGTCGCCGGGTCGCTGCTCGCGCTGGCCTTCATGCTGCGTCCGCTGGTGCGGCGCTGAGACCTTCGGCCGCCATGATGGAATCCACCCATGACTGACACGTCGGAGGAGCCGGTCGCCGTCATCCTCGCCGGGGGCCAGGGCTCGCGCCTGTGGCCGATCAGCCGTGACCGCCGCCCCAAGCAGTTCCAGCCGGTCGTGGACGGACGCCCGCTGCTGACCGGCACGATCGAGCGGCTCACCGAGATCGTCGACCCCTCCCGCATCCACGTCTCGACCCGCGCCCGGTTCGCCGACGCGGCGCGCGCGACGCTGGGGCCGGTGCCCCCGGAGAACCTGATCCTCGAGGAGGACCCGGCCGGCCCCGCGACCGCCTTCGCGCTCGGCATCGCGACGCTCGAGCACCGCTACGGCAACGCGCCGGCGCTGATCGCACCGTCCGACCACGTCATCACCGAGGACGAGGCCTTCAACCAGGCCTCGCGCGACATGCTGTCCCAGCTCGTGACGAGCCCCGAGTCGATGGTCGTGCTCGGCGCCGAGCCCACCGGCTTCGACGGCAGCCTCGGCTACATCCACACGGCCGGCGAGGGCGGCCCGGTCGAGGTGATCACCAGCTTCTTCGAGAAGCCCGACCCGGCGACGATCGACGAGATCGGCGACGAGGGCTCCCTCTACTGGAACACCGCCTGCTACGGCGTACGGGTCAAGCAGGCGTGCGACGCCTACCGGGCCGCGATGCCGATGGTCTTCGACGCCATCTCGAGGTTCACCGCCGACCGGCCCGGACGTCAACGGCTACCACGGTGCGGCGATCGGCGGCCACGAGCTCTACCCGCTGCTCGCCGCCGGGATGGAGTGCCTGGTCGTCCCGCGCCACCTCGGCTGGAGCGACATCGGCACCTGGAAGCGCCTCGAGCAGGTGCTGGCCGACGCCGAGGAGCACGCCATCGGGCCCGCGATCCAGCTCGACAGCGACGACGTGCTCGTCGCCAGCATGGACGGGCGCCCCATCGTCACCCTCGGCGCCACGGGCCTGGTGGTGGTGTCCCACGAGGACGCCGTCTACGTCCTCGACAAGAAGAAGGCGATCGACGCCGGGGCGCTCGCGCACCTCCGTTCGCTGCTCGCGGCCACCACGCGCGAAGATCTCCTCTGACCTCTCCCGGTCCCGCACCAGATCCGAAGGAACCCATGTCCCACGAGAACAGCCAGCACATCGTCGTCGTCGGCACCAAGCCCGACATCATCAAGCAGGCGCCGATCTACCACGAGCTGCGCGAGCGTGGCCACGACGTGGTGCTGTGCCACACCGGCCAGCACTACGACCACAACCTGTCGCAGTCGATGCTCGACGAGTTCGGTGTCCGCGAGGACGTGAACCTCGAGGTGCGCGGCGGCGTCAACGACCTGGTCTCGGGCATCACCGCCAAGCTCGCGCTCTACCTGCGCGGCTTCGCCGAGCGCGGCGGGTTCCCCATCACGTACGTCCACGGTGACACCACGACCGCGATGGCCGGCGCCCTCGCGACCTTCGGCGAGCGCCAGGCGCTCGTCCACGTCGAGGCCGGGCTGCGCACGCTCTCGCCGAAGCCGGAGGTGCTGCAGGGCTGGCTCGACCAGGGCGCCGACCTCGACTGGGCGGCGTTCCGCGAGCAGTCGATCGACCGCAACAGCTGGTCCAAGGGCAGCCGCGAGCCGTCGCCGGAGCAGTTCAACACCCGCGTCGCCGACGCCGGCACCGACCTGCACGCGGCCCCGGTCGAGCTCAACCGCGAGTTCCTCATCGACGAGGGCTTCGCGCCCGCCGCGATCGACGTCGTCGGCAACTCGGTCGTCGACGCCCTCGCCCAGGCGGTCGCCGGCAGCGACAAGAACCAGGTGCTGCAGAAGTTCCCGCAGATGGGCGACGGCTCCTTCCTGCGCTTCTGCGTGCACCGCCGCGAGAACACCACCAACCACTTCCGCTTCAACCTGCTGATGGACGCGATGGAGTCGCTGCTCGAGCAGGGCCACCACATCCTCTTCATCCGCCTCCTCGGCACCGAGGCGGCGATCGACAACTTCGGGCGCCGGCAGTGGCTCGAGGACCTCGAGGCGAGGTACGGCGACGCGCTGATCTCGACGCCCGTGTGGGACAGCTACCTCGACGTCGTCGCCGCGATGTCGATGTGCGCGGTGATCGTGACCGACTCCGGCAGCATCGTGGAGGAGGCCAACGTGCTCGAGGTGCCGTGCGTGACGCTGCGCTTCGGCTCCGACCGCTCCGAGACCTTCCTCGCCGGCAGCAACTTCCTCGCACCGCCCATCGACAAGGCCCTGATGACCAGCGTCATCCACAACGTCTTCGAGCACCGCGCCGAGCTGTCGTGGGACCGCGTCTACCCCGAGGGTGCCTCGCGGATGCTGGTCGACGCCGTCGAGAAGCGGCTCGACGAGGGGAGCCTGCTGATCTCCGAGGAGTGGCGCTACGGGCTCAAGGCCCAGCTGCGCTGAGCGTCGTACGCCCCGGCTCGACCAGACACCGCAAAGGCCCCGCGCCCATCAGGGCGGCGGGGCCTTCGTGTCGGCGGAGGTAGGGGGATTCGAACCCCCGAGGGCGTTAACCCAACCCGCTTTCCAAGCGAGCGCCATAGGCCACTAGGCGATACCTCCGCGGAGGACAGTACCGGTCGGCTCGGGGAGCGGTGAAATCGCCCGCGACGACACTCGCGGACCCTGGGTTTGGGGGCCGGATCGGCGCTCGCCTAGACTCCCGGCAACCCCCCACGCGGCGTCACCTCGCCCAATCCCCCAGGGCCGGAAGGCAGCAAGGGCAAGTGAGCTCTGACGGGTGCGTGGGGGGCCTCTTCATGTCCGGGTGACGTGGGGGCCACGCGCCCTGTGCGCTGTGGGTGGGCACGGTTAGGGTTCAGGACGTGGAGTCACCGCTCGCGCTCTATCGCCGCTACCGGCCCGAGACCTTCCAGGAGGTCATCGGGCAGGACCACGTGACCGAGCCGCTGCGGGCCGCCCTCGCGGCCAACCGGGTCAACCACGCCTACCTCTTCTCCGGTCCTCGCGGCTGCGGCAAGACCACGTCCGCGCGGATCCTGGCCCGCTCGCTCAACTGTGCGCAGGCGCCGGTCTCCGACCCCTGCGGCGAGTGCGACAGCTGCCGCGACCTGGCCCGCGGCGGGCCGGGCTCGATCGACGTCATCGAGATCGACGCGGCGTCCCACGGAGGCGTGGACGACGCCCGCGACCTGCGCGAGAAGGCGTTCTTCGCGCCGGTGCGCGACCGCTACAAGGTCTACATCATCGACGAGGCCCACATGGTCACCACGCAGGGCTTCAACGCCCTGCTCAAGCTGGTCGAGGAGCCGCCGCCGCACCTGCGGTTCATCTTCGCCACGACCGAGCCCGAGAAGGTGCTGCCGACCATCCGCTCGCGCACCCACCACTACCCGTTCCGGCTGATCCCGCCGCGCCTGCTCAGCGACTACCTCTCCCAGCTCGCGGGCGAGGAGGGGGTGGCCATCGAGCCGGCCGCGCTGCCCCTCGTCGTACGCGCCGGGGCCGGGTCGGCCCGCGACACGCTGTCCGTGCTCGACCAGCTGCTCGGCGGCGCGGGCGAGGCCGGCGTGACCCACAAGCTGGCCACCGACCTGCTCGGCTTCACCCCCGACACGCTGCTCGACGAGGTCGTCGAGGCGTTCGCGTCGCGCGACGGCGCTGCGGTGTTCTCCGTGGTCGACAAGGTCGTCGAGACCGGCCAGGACCCGCGCCGGTTCACCGAGGACCTGCTCCGTCGCCTCCGCGACCTGGTGATCGTCACGGCCGTCCCCGACGCCCCGGCGACCGGTCTGATCGACGTCCCGCAGGACGCGGGGGAGCGGCTCGTCGCGCAGGCCGCGCGGTTCGGCGCGATCGAGCTCAGCCGTGCCGCCGACATCGTCGCCGCCGGCCTCACCGAGATGCGCGGCGCCACCGCGCCGCGGCTGCTGCTCGAGCTGCTCTGCGCGCGCGTGCTCCTGCCCGGCGCCGACCACACCGCCGAGGGCGTGATGGCCCGCCTCGAGCGGCTCGAGCGCCGCCTCGACGTCACCGGTGCTCCTGCTCCCGCCTCGCCGGTCGCGGCCGCACGTGCGGCAGCCGCGCCGTCCTCGGCCGCCCCGGTCGCGTCTGCCCCGGCCGCTCCGGCCGCTCCGGTGGAGGCGCCCGCTGCCTCCGCCCCTGCCGCGGCTCCGGTCCGGGACGAGCCCGCACCGCCGCCCCCGGTGCCGGCGTCCCCGTCCTCGCCCCGTCCCTGATGGACGGCCCGCCGCCGCCCCCGCCGATGCCGACCTCGGTGCCCGAGCCCGCGGTCGTGGCGGAGCCGGCTCCGGTCGCTGCCGCTGCTCCCGCCTCCGACCAGCCGGTCGCCGAGCAGCCGGCCGGACCGCAGGGCGGCCTCAGCCTCGTCGACGTACGCCGGCTGTGGCCCGACATCCTCGAGCAGACCAAGAACCGGCGCCGCCTGGCGTGGATGGTGCTCTCCCAGCACGCCCACGTGGTCGACGTCGACGGCACGCGGCTGACGGTCGGCTTCGCCAACGCCGGCGCGCGCGACTCGTTCGTCAACGGCGGGTGCGACGAGATCCTGCGGCAGGCCTCGATCGACGTCGTGGGGATGGACTGGAAGGTCGAGTCGATCGTCGACCCCAGCGGCGCCGCGGCCCAGGCGCCCGTCGTGCACCAGTCGGCGACCGCGGCCCCGGCCGCGCCAGCAGCTCCGGCCGCAGCGCCTGCGCCCGCGGGACCGGACGCCCCGCCGGACTGGGTCACGGGCGGCCCCGCGCCGGCCGTCGAGGCCCCCAACGGCGAGCCCGTCCAGCCGCCGGCGGCACCACCCGTCACGGCCGACGCCGCCCGCGAGGCGCTCGAGGTGGCCCGCGCAGGCGGACCGGTCGAGCCGACCGCTCCGGTGCGGTCGGCCGACGACGACGTCGACCGCGACGACGACCGCGACGCCGAGTCGGCGGCGCTCGACACCGAGTCCCTCCTCAGCCAGACGCTCGGCGCCCGGCTGATCGAGGAGATCCGCAACGACTGATGAGCCCGTCCACCCGCACCACCCCTCGACCTCACCGGGAGACCCGATGACCCAGAACCCGTTCGACGCCCTCGGCGGCGGCTTCGACATGAACGCGCTCCTGCAGCAGGCGCAGCAGATGCAGCAGCAGCTCGAGGAGGCGCAGGCCGCCCTCGCCCAGCAGACCGTCGACGGCACGGTCGCCGGCGGCGCGGTCACCGTCACCGCCAACGGCGTCGGCGAGCTGGTCGGCGTCACCATCCGCGCGGGCGAGTTCGACGGGACCGACCCCGACGACCTGTCCGACCTCTCCGACCTCATCGTCGCCGCCTACCGCGACGCCCGCGCGAAGTCCGAGGCGCTCGCGAGCGACTCGCTCGGACCGCTCTCCGAGGGCCTCGGCGGGGCCGGCGGCGGCATGGGCTTCACTCCGCCCTCGCTGGGCTGAGGGACCTCCGTTGTACGAAGGCGTCGTCCAGGACCTCATCGACGAGCTCGGCCGGCTGCCCGGCGTGGGTCCCAAGAGCGCGCAGCGCATCGCGTTCCACCTCCTGCAGGCCGAGCCCACCGACGTACGCCGGCTCGCCGACGTGCTCATCGAGGTCAAGGCCAGGGTGAAGTTCTGCTCGGTCTGCTTCAACGTCAGCGAGGACGAGCAGTGCCGGATCTGCCGCGACGAGCGGCGCGACCCGAGCGTGCTGTGCGTGGTCGAGGAGTACAAGGACGTCGTCGCGATCGAGCGCACCCGTGAGTTCCGCGGCCGCTACCACGTCCTCGGGGGAGCCATCTCGCCGATCGACGGCATCGGCCCCGACCAGCTCCACGTCAAGGAGCTGATGCCGCGGCTGGCCAACGGCACCGTCACCGAGGTCATCCTCGCCACCGACCCCAACCTCGAGGGCGAGGCCACCGCGACCTACCTCACCCGACTGCTGCTGCCGATGGGCTTGCGGGTGACCCGCCTCGCGAGCGGACTGCCGGTGGGCGGAGACTTGGAGTACGCCGACGAGGTCACGCTCGGCCGAGCGTTCGCCGGAAGGAGATCAGCCGAATGACCGACCAGACCCACGAGACGATCCAGACCGTCCAGACCGATCCAGGCCGAGAAGATCCGCTTCGAGGAGCAGATCGCCGACTCGGTGACGAGCTTCCTGCTCGCGCTCCGGGAGATCGCGCGCGAGGGCAACGGTGCGCAGGCCATCTCCCTGCTGCTGCTCGAGATCAGCCAGGTGCTGCTCGCCGGCGCCCGGCTCGGCGCCCAGACCGACTTCACGCCGCGCGAGGAGTTCCAGCCCGACGTCGGTCCGGAGGCCGACATCGACGAGCTGCGGCTGCGGCTGGCCGAGATGCTCGAGGGCGTCGACGCCTACACCTTCGTCTTCGACCCCTACGTCCCCGAGGTCGTCGAGAGCCGGCTCTCCGACGACCTCGCGTCGATCGCCATCGACCTGGAGAACGGCCTGCGCCACTTCCGGGCCGGCGACGTCGACGAGGCGCTGTGGTGGTGGCAGTTCTCCTACGTCAACAACTGGGGCAACCTCGCCGGTGCGGCGCTCAACGCCCTGATCACCGTCGTGGCCCACGACCGCTTCGACACCGACTTCGAGGCCGACGCCGACCAGGTCGAGGTCGCCGATGAGATGCTCGGGAGCACGCCCACGGTCCAGCCGTAGAATCGGCTGCGTCCGCCGCCGACGGCGTCGGCGGACACCGTGTGGCAACCAATCTTCCGAGGGACCAATCGTGGGCATTGTCGTGCAGAAGTACGGCGGCTCCTCGCTCGCCGACGCCGACGCCATCAAGCGCGTCGCGAGGCGCATCGTGGACGTCAAGAAGTCCGGCCATGACGTCGTGGTCGCCGTGTCGGCGATGGGTGACACCACCGACGACCTCTACGACCTGGCCACCGGGGTCTCCCCGCTGCCCCCGCCGCGCGAGATGGACATGCTGCTCACCGCGGGCGAGCGGATCTCGATGGCCCTCGTCGCGATGGCGATCAGCGACCTCGGCTACACCGCCCGGTCGTTCACCGGCTCGCAGGCCGGGGTGATCACCGACTCGGTGCACGGCAAGGCCAAGATCATCGACATCACCCCCGGCCGCATCACGCAGGCGATCGGCGAGGGCCACATCGTCATCGTCGCCGGCTTCCAGGGCGTCTCCCAGGACACCAAGGAGATCACCACGCTGGGCCGCGGCGGCACCGACACCACCGCCGTCGCCCTGGCCGCCGCCCTCGAGGCCGACGTCTGCGAGATCTACACCGACGTCGACGGCGTCTTCACCGCCGACCCGCGGATCGTGCCGAGCGCCCGCAAGCTCAGCACGGTGTCCTACGAGGAGATGCTCGAGCTCGCCGCGTGCGGCTCCAAGATCCTGCACCTGCGGTGCGTGGAGTACGGCCGTCGCTACGGCATCCCGATCCACGTCCGGTCGTCGTTCAGCCAGCTCGAGGGGACCTGGGTCACCACTGACCCGGCCCTCGACGGACCCGAGGAAGAGACCATGGAACAGCCCATCATCGCCGGAGTCGCCCACGACGTCAGCGAGGCCAAGATCACCGTCGTCGGCGTGCCCGACAAGGTCGGCGAGGCCGCTCGCATCTTCGAGGCGCTGGCCGATGCGCAGATCAACCTCGACATGATCGTGCAGAACGTCTCCGCGGCGGCGACGAGCCTGACCGACATCTCGTTCACGCTGCCGCGCACCGACGGGCAGACCGCGATGACCGCGCTCGCGCGGATCCAGCCCGAGGTCGGCTACGACAAGCTGCTCTACGACGACAAGATCGGCAAGATCTCGCTGATCGGTGCCGGCATGCGCTCGCACCCCGGCATCACCTCGAAGTTCTTCGGCGCGCTCGCCTCGGCCGGGGTCAACATCGGGATGATCTCGACCTCGGAGATCCGGATCTCCGTCATCGTCGACGAGAACGCCGTCGCCGACGCCGTCCGCGCCACGCACACGGCGTTCGACCTGGACGCCGACGAGGTCGAGGCCGTGGTCTACGGGGGCACCGGCCGATGAGCAAGTCAACATCGGCATCGTCGGTGCCACCGGGCAGGTCGGCGTGGCGATGCGCCAGATCCTGCTCGAGCGCGACTTCCCGGCCGACCAGGTCCGCTTCTTCGCATCCGCGCGCTCCGCGGGCAAGGTGCTGCCCTTCGGCGACCGCGACATCACCGTCGAGGACGCCGAGACCGCCGACCCGACGGGGCTCGACATCGCGCTGTTCTCCGCCGGCGCCACGACGTCGCGCGCGCTGGCGCCGCGGTTCGTCGAGGCCGGGGTGATCGTCGTCGACAACTCCTCCGCGTTCCGCAAGGACCCCGACATCCCGCTCGTCGTCTCCGAGGTCAACCCCGACGCGATGGCCGCCGTGGTCGCGGCAGGGCGCGGCATCATCGCCAACCCCAACTGCACGACGATGGCTGCGATGCCGGTCCTCAAGCCGCTGCACGACGAGGCCGGCCTCGCGCGCCTGGTGATCTCGTCCTACCAGGCCGTCTCGGGCTCGGGCATCGCCGGCGTCGAGGAGCTCTACGACGGTGTGGCCGCCGCGGGCGACAAGGCCCGCGAGCTGGCCTACGACGGCTCGGCGATCGCCTTCCCCGACCCGGTGAAGTACGTCGCGCCGATCGCCTACAACGTCCTGCCGATGGCGGGCTCGATCGTCGACGACGGCCTGAACGAGACCGACGAGGAGCAGAAGCTCCGCAACGAGTCCCGCAAGATCCTCGGCATCCCCGAGCTGCCCGTGTCGGGCATCTGCGTCCGGGTGCCGGTGTTCACCGGCCACTCGCTGGCGATCAACGCGGAGTTCGAGCGGGCGATGACGCCCGAGCGGGCGCGCGAGATCCTCGCCTCCGCGCCGGGCGTCGAGCTCGACGACGTCCCGACCCCGCTCAAGGCCGCCGGCCGCGACCCGTCCTACGTCGGTCGCCTCCGTGCCGACGAGGGCGTGCCGGGCGACCGCGGGCTGGCGCTGTTCGTCAGCAGCGACAACCTGCGCAAGGGTGCCGCGCTCAACACGGTCCAGATCGCCGAGCTGATCGCCGCCGCTCGCTGATCGTCCTGCGCCAGCGATCCCCGGCTGACCGGGGATCACTGAACATGTCGGCCCGTGCACGGCCTGACATGTTCAGCGAGAGCCTGACAAGTCGGGCTCAGCGGACGTCGTGGGGCTCCGCGACGTCCTGGGCCGCGTCCTCGCCGACGACCGCGTGGGTGACCCACCAGGACGCGCAGTAGCCGATGACGGCCGTGACGGGCACGGCGACGACGGCCCACGGCTCGTCCAGCGAGCCGAGCAGGAAGACCATCACCAGCACGGCCATGATCCCGACGGCCAGGAGGCTGGTCGAGCCGTACTCCGGCTCACCGAACAGGTCGAGCAGCCACGCCCCGGCCACTGCGAGCAGCGCGAGCACGACGAGAAGGATGAGGAAGCCGGGTCCGCCGCCGCAGGACGACGTACCGCGGACGGCCTCGCAGGCGCTCGTGGCGAGCCAGGAGAAGACCACCGCGAGGACACCGACGGCGACACCCGTCGCCGCGGCTGCGGCCAGGCCGGAGAGCGGGAGCCGGCGGGGCTCGCGCGCCGGACCCGGGGCGTCGTCCTCCTCGACCACCGGCACGACGGCGGTCGGGGGCTCGTCCGCCGGCTCCGGTGTGGGAATCGGCGCGGGGACCGGCTCGGGCTCGGGCTCGAGGAATCGGCGTCGGCTCCGGGACCGGCTCGGGCTCAGGAATGGGCGTCGGCTCCGGGACGGGGACTCCGGCTCGGGCTCCGGCTCCGGCTCCGGCTCGGGCTCGGGCTCGGGAGCCGGCTCCGGCGCGACGTCCTCGGCCGGTGCCGGCGTCTTCTTCTTCCGCCGCAGCGAGAAGGACGGCATCTCCAGCGAGGGAGCGTCGTCGTTCCCGTCCGTGGGCCTGCCGGTCTCCGCCATGGGGGAAGTGTGCCACTGGCAGAGGTCCCGGTGGACTAGTCCTGCGGACGGGGCGTGCCATGCGGCGGTAACGGGCGAGCACCTCGCTGCCACAGTTCCCCCCTTTGGCATCGCGTGGCGACCGCGCGCTGATGTCCTGCTGTCCGCGGTACGCGTGGGGCGTGCCCGTTGGCAAAGGAATGACATGAACAAGAAATCGTGGATGATCGTGCTGGGTTCGGTGACGCTCGTGGGGGCCGTCACCCTCAGCCCGGCGGCTCAGGCCGCACCAGCCGGAACGGCTCGGCTGATGGTCGTGCAGGCGCTTCCGGGGCAGGTCGTGGACATCGCCCTCGACGGCACCTCCGTCGGCAAGCACTCCGAGACCGGGGCGGTGCTCGGACCCTTCGACGTGCCGGCGGGTCAGCACGACCTCGCCTTCACCGACGCGGCGGGCGAGGTGGTCCTCGCCACCGACGTGAACCTCGGCGTCGGCACCAGCCAGGACCTGGTGGTGCACCTGCCTGCCGAGGTCGACGGCGACCCGGTGGCGACGACGTACGAGACGCCCACCGAGCCGATCAGCGGCGACAAGGCGCGCGTGCTGATCGCGCACACGGCGACGGTCGCGCCTGCCGACGTGCGGGTCGACGGGACTGTCGTGTTCCGCAACATCGCCAACGGCGAGTTCGCGGTCGCGGACGTCGCGGCCGGTGACCACGTCGCCGAGCTGCTCCCGGCCGGTCTGACCACGCGGCCGATCCTGGGACCGATCGACGTCACGCTCGCAGCGCGCACGGCCACGATGGTGTACGCCGTCGGTGACCCGAAGCAGGAGTCGATGGAGGTGATCGCGCACACCATCTCGCTCGGGGGCACGGCGACGAAGGCACCGAGCAGCATCGACGCCGGAAGTGCCGGCCTCGCGACCGGCATCGTCGTCACGCCGTTCTCCGCGCGTGGGACCGACCTCCCGGCGCCCGGCACTCCCGCTGGCGTGCTGCCCGGCGCCGTCGCAGCCCTCGTCCTCGCGCTCGCCCTCGTCGTCGTGGCCCGTCGACGTCTCCCGGGAGCAGCATCGCGGTGAGCGGCGCCGGAGCGCGTCGCGCGTCGCGCGGCGGGCGCGCGCGATGGTGGGCGGTCCTGGGTCTCTCGGCGGTGGTGGTGACCACCACGGCGGTGGTCGCCGCCGGGTCCGCGCCCGGCGCCGGCGACGCGTCGGTCCAGCCGGCCCAGCCGGTCCAGCGGAGTGCCGCTGCCCGCACCTCCACGGCCTCGGCCGGGGTGCGTGCGGGTGCGGCCGCACCCGAGGCGCCGCGGCGCGTACGACTGCCCAGCGGTCGGTCGGTGCGGGTCGTGCCCGTCTCGACGACCGCCGACGGCAGCCTCGACCTGCCCGGCGACGTGGACGTCTCGGGCTGGTGGCGGGGCGGTTCCCGCCTCGGGGACCCGTTCGGGTCGGTCCTGCTCGCCGCTCACGTGGACTCCGTGACGGAAGGCCTCGGGCCCTACGCCGAGCTCCTGTCCGTGCGCGCCGGTGACCCGGTCGTGCTGACGTCGGCCCACCTCCGCCAGGAGTACGTCGTCAGCGAGCTCCGCCTGCTCGGCAAGGGACCACTCTCCGAGCACCCGTGGGTCTACTCCGCGGCCGGGCCGCACCGGGTCACGCTCGTGACCTGCGCCGGCCCCTACGTGCGCGACGAGGGCGGGTACCAGCAGCTGGCCGTCGTCACCGCGACAGCGGTCGGTGGCCCCGTGGAACAGGGCGCACGATGACGACGCCGCCCGAACCGGGCGACGCGCGGCCCGCCCGTCCCGACGGGTTCGACCTGGCCGCCTCTGCCGAGCCCGCCGACACCGGCCGTCCTCCGGGCGTGCCGGCGCCCCGGTCCCGCCTGTCGTCCTCGAGCATGCGGCGCGCCTCGCCCCTTCGGCCGGCGACCGCTGCTGACGACCCGGCTCCCGGGCCCCGGACACTGTTCGCGCCGCCTGAGGTCGCGGCGGAACCCGTCCCGGAGCCGCTGCCGACGAGCGTGGCGGGTCGGCGGCGCGCCGGACCTGTGGCGCTGGCGGTGGGTGCGCTGCTGGCGTCCGTCGTCGGAGCCGCGGTCCTGCTGCTGCCGGACGCGGGTGGCGGGGACCCGACGGCCAGGCAGGCCGCTGCCGCGTCGTCGCGGTCCTATCCGGCGCCCCCCGTCGCGCTCGTCACCGACAGCGAGCACGTCGAGACCAAGGTCCTCGATGACGGTGTCCTCGAGGTCACGCACTGGATCCGCACGACCGCCCCGATCGACGAGCTGACGCTGTCGGTGCCGACCAGCTCCGGACGGACGGTGGAGACCGTCGGTGCCGAGGACCTCGAGGTGGGGGCCGACGGCAGCCGGGTCGACGTACGCCCGACGGGCGACGGTGACGACGTGTGGTCGGGCGCCCTCGGCGGCGTCCACGAGATCTACGTGAGCTATCGGTTGACGGGTGCTGTCGAACAGGTCGGCTCGGTGGCCGGGAGGGCACTCGCCCCGCTCACGTCGCTCAACGTCGACGTGGGTGCCACGACGCTCGCGAGGAGCCAGGTGTTCACGGGGCTCACCGTCCTGACCCTGGCCTGCCTGGACGCCGGGGCCCGCGCGACGCCGGTCCTGTGCGGCAACGCGGTGGAGG
Source organism: uncultured Actinomycetota bacterium (assembly GCA_963795275.1). Classification (GTDB taxonomy): domain Bacteria; phylum Actinomycetota; class Actinomycetes; order Propionibacteriales; family Nocardioidaceae; genus Nocardioides. Next base: position 139,906 of record CAWCHD010000023.1, on the reverse strand, counting down.
GGGCGTGGACGTTCGACGCCGCGGCGGGCGCGGTGCCGGACACCGTGATCGCGCAGCTCGACCTGGACGGGGACCGCTGACGGGCGAAATGACGAACGGACCCACGTCTCACGTGGGTCCGTCCCGATGTCGGGGTGACAGGATTTGAACCTGCGGCCTCGTCGTCCCGAACGACGCGCGCTACCAAGCTGCGCCACACCCCGATGCCTGGCCGCGAACAACTCCGGCTGGGCAGCGCCACCATACCCGCTGGGTCAGGGCCGCCCGAAATCGCCCCGGGGCTCAGCCGGCCTTTCGGGTGAACGACAGGTGGGTGACCCCGCTCGGCGCGGAGACCGCCTCGATGTGGAAGGTGTCCTCGAGCGCCTCGAGGCCCTCCCACAGCAGCGTCCCGCGGCCGAGGACGACGGGTACGACGGCGAGGTGGAGGTGGTCGACCAGCCCGGCCCGCACGAAGTCGCGCACGGTCGTGGCACCCCCGCCGATGCGGACGTCGAGGTCGCCGGCCGCCTCCTTCGCCACGGCGAGCGCCTCCTCGAGGCGAGGCGTCGATGAAGTGGAAGGTGGTGCCGCCCTCCATCTCCATCGACGCGCGCGGGCGGTGCGTGAGGACGTAGGTCGGGGTGTGGAACGGCGGGTCCTCGCCCCACCACCCGCGCCAGTCGGCGTCGTCCTGCCAGCCCGGCGGTCCGAACTTGTGGGCGCCCATGATCTCGGCGCCGAAGCCGACGTCGTACTGCCGGCCGAGGACGGCGTCGATGCCGACGGGTGCGCCCTCCTGCCACGTGGCGAACCGCCAGGCGTGGAGCTTCATCCCGGCGTGGCCGAACGGCGCCTCGAGCGACTGCGGCTCGCCCGCGCCGTAGCCGTCGAGCGAGATGGCGAAGTTGGTGACGCGGACGAGCGACATGGCACTCCTAGGCGGGTTCGGGGTCGGCGGCGCGGGGGACGAAGGTCATCAGGGTGGCCTCGGGACGGCAGGCGACCCGGATCCGGACGTAGGGGTTGGTGCCGAGCCCGGCCGAGACGTGGAGCCACGCGGATCCGTCGTCACCCGGCGACGAGTCCGCCGGGTGGCGGTGCAGGCCGCGCGCGCGGGCGGGCTCGATGTCGCAGTTGGTGGTCAGCGCGCGGCTTCCCCCGGTGAGCATGGGCAGGCACACCTGCCCGCCGTGGGTGTGGCCCGCGATGATCGCCTCGTAGCCGTCGGCGGCGAACTGGTCGAGCACCCGGAGGTAGGGCGCGTGCGTGACGCCGAGCCGGATGTCGGTCGCCGGGTCCGCCGGGCCGGCGACGCGAGCCAGGTCGTCGTACTTCATGTGGGGGTCGTCGACGCCGGCGAAGGCGATCGAGGTGCCGCCGACGTCGAGCCGGCCGAAGCCGTTGGTGAGGTCGAGCCAGCCGGCGGTGTTGAAGCGCTCCTTGAGGTCCGGCCACGGCAGCTGGCGACCCGACGTGTGGCGCCTGCCGGTGTCGGGCAGCAGGTAGAGGAACGGGTTGCGCATGCCCGGCACCCAGTAGTCGTTGGAGCCGAGCACGTAGACGCCCGGCACGTCGAGCAGGCCGCCGAGGGCGTCGGCGAGGACGGGCACGGACCGGGAGTGCGCGAGGTTGTCACCGGTGTTGACGACCAGGTCGGGCTCGAGGTCGGCGAGCCCGCGCAGCCAGTCCTGCTTGGCCCGCTGGTCGGGTGCCATGTGGATGTCGCTGAGGTGCAGCACCGTGAGCGGCGCGTGTCCCGGGGGCAGCAGCGGCACCGTCACCCGGCGCAGGGTGTACTGCCGCGCCTCCCAGGCGGCGTACGCCGTCAGCCCCGCCCCGGCGACGGCGCCGAGGGTCGCTGCACGCCGGACGACGGGAGCGACCTGGGCGAGGGAAGGCATTCGCCAAGGCTGCCACAATGGGTCGCATGAGTGCTCTCAAGGACCGTCTCCGCGCCGACCTCACCACCGCCATCAAGGCGCGTGACGAGCTGCGCGCCTCGACCCTGCGGATGGTGCTGACCTCGATCACCAACGCCGAGGTCGCCGGCAAGGAGGCCCGCGAGCTCAGCGACGACGACATCCTCGGTGTGCTGTCGACCGAGGCGAAGCGACGCCGCGAGGCGGCCACGGCCTTCGCCGACGGGGGTCGCGAGGAGATGGCGGCCAAGGAGGCCGCCGAGGGCGAGGTCATCGCGGAGTACCTCCCGACGCCGCTCACCGACGCCGAGATCGCCGAGCTGGTGACCGCGGCGATCGCGCAGACCGGCGCGGCCGACGAGGGCATGCGCGCGATGGGCAAGGTGATGGGCGTGGTGACGCCGCAGGTCAAGGGTCGTGCCGACGGCGGTGCCGTCGCGGCAGAGGTACGTCGCCAGCTCGGCTGACGGGCAGGGCGGCTGGTCAGCCGCGGCCCTTGCCGCCGCCCTTGCCCTTCCCCTTGCCGTTGCCGCCACCGTCGGACGACGGGGGCGGCGGGACGTAGCCGGTCGAGGTGTAGAGCGTGACGGTGTCGCCGCTGCTCAGCGACGTGCCGGCACTGGGTGAGGTGCTGGCGACGAGGCCCTCGCCGGTCTCCGAGTTGACCTGACCGCCGTCGGCGACGGTGAAGCCGGCTCCCTCGAGGGTCGAGGTGGCCGCCTCGACGGACTGGCCGGTCACGTCGGGCACGCTGGTGAGCACGCCCGCGATCTCGTCGCCGGGGGGCGCCTGGAAGTCCTCGTAGGGGAGCTTGGCCGAGATGGCCGCCATCGCGTCGCCCCAGATCGGGCCGGCGTAGCCCGAGCCCGAGGCCTCGCTGATGTACTGCCCACCCACGGTCTGGCCGCCGAGCTCGAGCCACTGGCCCAGGCTGTTGGCGCCGGCGATCATGGCAGCGGCCGCGATCGTGGGCGTGTAGCCGACGAACCACACGGAGCGGCCACTGGTCGTGGTGCCGGTCTTGCCGGCCGACGGCTTGTCGATCTGGAGGTTGACGCCGAAGCCGCCCTCCATCACGCCGCGGAGGATGTCGTTGACGGCGTCAGCGGTCGCGCCGGGCATGACCTGCTCGCACTGGGTGGAGAACTCCTTGAGCTGCTCGCCCTGCGAGTCGAGGACCTCGGTGACGGGGCGGGGGTCGCAGTGCAGGCCGCGGGCCGCGAAGGTGGCGTAGGCCTGGGCCATCTCCAGCGGGTTGGAGTCGGAGACGCCGAGGATCCAGGACGGCACCTTCTGCGCCAGCGGCACCTTCACGCCCATGTCGGCGGCGAGCTGCAGGGGCTCGCACATGCCGGTCTGGGTCTCGAGCTGGGCGAAGAAGGTGTTCACCGAGTTCTGGGTGCCGGAGTAGAGGTCGAAGGTGCCCTCGCCGGTGGAGTTCTTGACGTCCCAGCCCATGCCGTCACCGGCGTAGGGGCCGTCGCAGTTCTCGAACTCGTCGTCGTCGAGGTGCAGCTCCTGCGGCGAGCTGATGGTCGTGCTGAGCGGGATGCCCTGGTTGATGGCGGACGCCAGGACGAAGACCTTGAAGGTCGACCCGGCCTGGAAGCCGTTGGCGGCGCCGTACCTCTTGGGGACCGTGTAGTTGAGCGCGGTCTCGCCGGCGGCCTTGTCCTGGCCCATCGGGCGCGACTGCGCCAGCGCGCGTACGTCGCCGGTGCCGGGCTCGACCATCGCCAGGCCGCCGATGGCCTGGTCGGTCGGGAAGACGTGGGCGGACACCGACTGGTCGGCGGCCTTCTGCATGTCGAGGTCGATGGTGGTCTGGATCCTGAGGCCGCCGTTCTTCAGGTTCGTGCGACGCTCCTTCATCGTGTCGCCCAGCACCGGGTCCTTGAGCAGCCAGTTGACGACGTAGTCGCAGAAGAACGGTGCCTGTGACTGCTGGCAGCCGTTGGCGGCGTTGGTGATGTTGAGCGTCTTCTTGATCGGCGTGGCCTTGAGCCGCTCCGCCTTCTTCTCGGTGAGCACGCCGAGCTGGGCGAGCCGGTCGAGCACGACGTTGCGACGGCTCTCCGCGCGCTCGGGGTTGTCGACCGGGTCGTAGCCGACCGGGTTCTTCACCAGACCGGCGAGCGTCGCCGACTCGAGGAGGTTGAGCTCGCGGGCGTTCTTGGAGAAGAAGTGCTGCGCGGCCGACTGCACGCCGAAGGCACCGTCGCCGAAGTAGGCGATGTTGAGGTAGCGCTCGAGGATCCAGTCCTTGGTGTGGTTCTTCTCGAAGGCGATGGCGTAGCGCAGCTCGCGGATCTTGCGGGCGTAGGTCTCCTCGGTCGCCGCCGCGCGCTCCTCCTTGGTCTTCGCCTGGTAGAGCAGCGTCTGCTTCACCATCTGCTGGGTGATCGAGGAGCCGCCCTGCACCGAGCCGCCGTTGGCCTGGTTGGTGACGAACGCGCGCAGCGTGCCCTTGAGGTCGAGCGCGCCGTGGTCGTAGAAGCGGTAGTCCTCGATCGCGACGATCGCCTTCACCATCGGGCGCGAGATCGACGTGAGCGGGACGTTGATCCGGTTCTGGTCGTAGAGCGAGGCGATGAGGTTGCCGTTGACGTCGTAGATCCGGGTCGTCTGCGAGAGGTCCTTGGCCTCGAGCGACTCCGGCAGGTTGACCATGCCCTTGCTGACGTCCTTCGCGGCCACGCCGACCAGGCCCGCGAACGGGATGGCGAGGCAGGCGATGAGGACGCCCATGACCACGGCGACCGCGCCCATCACGGCGAGGTGCGAGGCGATGCGCCCCGCGTTCGGGCGCCCGCGAGGGCTCCGGGCGGGCGACGGGGTGCGCGAGGACATGCGCACCAGAGTACGGGGGGAGGGCCTATCACCCTCAATTCCACTCGCGCAGCCGAATAGTCACATCGGACTATGCGAATTGAGCCACTCGGCCCTGTCTGGACCGGGGTGAAGTCGTTTACTTTTCTACTCGAGACGAGATGGCCGCTATGGGGGCGGCTGACCGGGCTCCATCAATCGTGGGGATTCACTATGTGGGTAGAGGACTGGGCATCGCGCGCCGCTTGCAAGGCGGACACGCCGGACGCACTCTTCGTGCGCGGCGCTGAGCAGAACAAGGCCAAGGCCGTGTGTGCGGGTTGCCCCGTGCGCACCGAGTGCCTGGCCGAGGCACTGGACAACCAGATCGAGTGGGGTGTCTGGGGCGGCATGACCGAGCGTGAGCGCCGTGCGCTGCTCCGCCGCAAGCCCGGCTCGTCGTGGCGCTCGATCCTCGAGACCGCCCGCACCAAGGTCGAGACCCCGACCGTCTCGGTCTGACCCCGTTACCCGCTCGTACGGGGTACGAGCGGGCACCGGTTCACACCCGGTCAGCCCTGGTCGGCGAGTCGTTCGCCGATCGCGCGCAGGCCGTCGAGGTCGTGGACGTCGCTCGCCATCGCGGGCACGACCGCCGTCGCGACGTGCGGGTGCGAGGCCGCGAACCGCTGACGCAGGCGCTGCTCGCGCTCGATGATGCGGACGCGGTCGGCGTGCAGCTGCAGCAGGCCCGCGGTCAGCGACGAGGAGTCCTTGGCCCGCAGCCGGCCGGCGGCGGTGATCGCCTCCTCGGCCGACAGGTCCGTGCGCGCCGACGGGCTCGCCCGGTTGACCACCAGACCCGCCAGCGGCATGTGGTCGTCGGTGAGCCGGTCCACGAAGTACGCCGCCTCGCGCAGCGCGTCCGGCTCGGGAGCCGCGACGACGACGAACGCGGTCCCGTCGGTCTGCAGCAGGGCGAACGTCTGGTCGGCCCGCTGGCGGAAGCTGCCGAACAGCGTGTCCAGCGCCGCCACGAACGTCTGCACCTCGCGCAGCATCTGCGCGCCCAGCACCTTGGTCAGCGCGGTGGTCACGAGTGACAGGCCCGCCGTCAGCAGCCGCGCGGGTCCGCGCGCCGGCGCGAGCAGCAGCCGGATCAGGCGTCCGTCGAGGAAGCCCGCGAGCCGCTCGGGAGCGTCGAGGAAGTCGAGCGCCGAGCGCGACGGCGGCGTGTCCACGACGATGAGGTCGTAGGTCCCCTGCCCCAGCGCCTCGCGGTGCAGCTGCCCCAGCTTCTCCATCGCCATGTACTCCTGGGTGCCGGCGAAGGAGCTCGAGAGCGCGATGTAGAACGGGTTCTCCAGGATCTGCCTGGCCTTCTCCGGCCCGGCCTGGCTCTCCACGACCTCGTCGAAGGTCCGCTTCATGTCGAGCATCATCGCGTCGAGCGACCCACCGGCGGCCGGGTCGAGGCCCGTCACCGGGCGCGGGGTGTTGTCGAGCTGCTCGATGCCCATCGACTGGGCGAGCCGCCGGGCCGGGTCGATCGTCAGCACGACGACCTTGCGGCCCCGCTCGGCGGCCCGGAGGGCAAGGGCGGCCGACGTGGTGGTCTTGCCGACGCCACCCGAGCCGCAGCACACGATGATCTCGGTGCCGGGGTCGTCGATCAGGGCGTCGATGTCGAGGACCGGTGCCTGTCTTCATGCGAGCCCCTGCTGACGGAGGAGCTGGGCGAGCTCGAGGAGCCCGCCCCGGTCGATGCCGTCGGCCAGCCGGGGCAGCTCGTAGGTCGGCAGGCCCTCCGCCGCGACCAGCGTGCGCTGCTCGTCCTCGAGCCGGCGGCGTACGGCGTGGTCGCGCGCCTCGTCGACGAGCGAGGTCACCAGGGACGCGTCGACGTCGACCTTGGCGCGCGTGAGCTCGGAGGCGATCGAGGTCGGGTCGACCCGGTCCTCGCGGACCAGGGCGAGGGAGGCCGCGCTCAGCGCCTGCGGCCGGACGAGGTTGACCACGATGCCGCCGACCGGCAGCCCGGCGGCGCGCAGCTCGGCGACGGCGTCGCTCGTCTCCTGCACCGGCATCTCCTCGAGGATCGTGACGAGGTGGACCGCCGTGCGGGACGAGCGCAGCAGCCGCATGATGTTGTCGGCCTGCGACTTGATCGGCCCGACCTTCGCGAGCCCGGCGAGCTCGGAGTTCACACCGAGGAACTGGCCGATCCGACCCGTCGGCGGCGCGTCCAGCACGACCGCGTCGTACGTCACCTGGTTCTTCTTGCGGGTGCCGCGGGGCCGCTGCACCGCCTCGTAGACCTTGCCGGTGAGCAGCACGTCGCGCACGCCGGGCGCGACGGTGGTGGCGAAGTCGATGACGCCGAAGCGGTCGAGCGCCTTCCCGGCGCGGCCGAGCTTGTAGTACATGTCGAGGTACTCCAGCAGCGCCGACTCGGGGTCGATGTGCAGGGCGTTGACCTGGCCGGCGCGGCCGCGCTCGTCGGGCGCGCCCTTGGCGATCCGTCGTTCCTCGTAGGGCAGCGGCTCGACGTCGAACATCTTGGCGATGCCCTGGCGGCCCTCCACCTCGCAGAGCAGCACGTTCTTGCCGGTGGTCGCCAGGGCGAGCGCGAGTGCCGCCGCGACGGTCGACTTGCCGGTGCCGCCCTTGCCGGTCACCACGTGCAGGCCCACCTGGGGCCAGTCGGGGGAGCGGTCGGGGTGGGCAGTCACGTGGCCAGCGTAGGACTGTCGGAGAAGCCACCCGAGGGCCCGAAGTGTGGTCCCCGCCCACACAGTGGTGCCGCTCACACCCCCGCTAGGGTGCCGGGCATGGACAAAGTGGTCAGCTCGGCCGCCGCTGCGGTGGCCGACATCCCGGACGGTGCCACCCTGGCGGTCGGCGGATTCGGACTGTGCGGCATCCCGTCGGTCCTCATCGAGGCGGTGCTGGAGGCCGGCACCACGCGACCTCGAGGCGGTCTCCAACAACTGCGGCGTGGACGAGTGGGGCCTGGGCCGGCTGCTGTTCGAGAAGCGGCTGCGCCGGATGATCTCGTCCTACGTCGGGGAGAACAAGGAGTTCGCCCGGCAGTACCTCTCCGGCGAGCTCGAGGTCGAGCTGACGCCGCAGGGCACGCTGGCCGAGCGGATGCGCGCCGGTGGGTCCGGCATCCCGGGCTTCTACACCGCGACCGGTGTCGGCACCCAGGTCGCCGAGGGCGGCCTGCCGTGGAAGTACGACACCGAGGGCAACGTGATCGTCGCCTCGCCGCCGAAGGAGACCAAGGTCTTCGCCGACGGCCGAAGGCGACAAGGAGTACGTCCTGGAGGAGGCGATCGTCGCCGACTTCGGCCTCGTGCGGGCCTGGAAGGGCGACCGCCACGGCAACCTGATCTACCGCCAGTCCTCGCGCAACTTCAACCCGCTGGCCGCGATGTGCGGACGCATCACGATCGCGGAGGTCGAGGAGCTCGTCGAGCCCGGCGAGCTCGACCCCAACGACATCCACACGCCGGGCGTCTACGTCCAGCGCGTCGTCGCGCTGAGTCCGGAGCAGGCCGCCGACAAGCGGATCGAGAAGACGACCACGCGACCGCGACCGGGCGCGCCGAGCGAGGCCCTGGTCGACGACGCCGCGACGCACGGGCTGGGAGGCTGACCATGTCGGAGAAGAAGGGCTGGAGTCGTGAGGAGATGGCGGCGCGTGCCGCCAGCGAGCTGCATGGACGGGTCCTACGTCAACCTCGGCATCGGGCTGCCGACGCTGGTGCCCAACTACGTCGGCGACGACGTCGAGCTGGTGCTGCAGTCGGAGAACGGCATCCTCGGCGTGGGGGCGTACCCCTATGAGGGCGACGAGGACCCGGACCTGATCAACGCGGGCAAGGAGACGGTGACCCTGCGCAAGGGGGCGTCGTTCTTCGACTCCGCGCAGTCGTTCGGGATGATCCGCGGCGGCAAGATCGACGCCGCGATCCTGGGTGCGATGCAGGTCTCGGCCAACGGTGACATCGCGAACTGGATGATCCCCGGGAAGATGGTCAAGGGCATGGGCGGTGCGATGGACCTGGTCCACGGCGCCAAGCGGGTGATCGTGCTGATGGAGCACACCGCCAAGGACGGCTCGCTGAAGATCCTCGACGAGTGCGACCTGCCCTACACCGGCAAGCGCGTCGTGCAGCGGATCATCACCGACCTCGCGGTCATCGACGTGATCGACCCGACCACGGGCGAGGTGGCCCCGTCCGGCACCCTCGGCGACCGCGCGCTCAGGCTCGTCGAGCTCGCGCCCGGCGTCACCGAGGACGAGGTCAGGGCGAAGACGGGTCCGACGCTGGTCTGACGCCGTCCCCGGCCCTGCTCGCGAACCACTTCTCGAGCTCGGCGAGGGCCTCCGGGTCGAGCGCCGCCTCAGGGTCGGCGACGATCTGCTGCTGCACGTGCTCGCGGGCGGCGTCGTAGAGCGGTGGGGTGATGGCCCACGGCACGTTGCTGACGTACCAGGGCCGGTAGACCCGCGCGCCCAGCGCCTGCAGCAGCTGGGCGATGATCCCCGGCCGGCCGCGTCGCACCCAGAAGCCGACGGCCCGGCCGATGACGGCGGCGACCGCGAGGGCGAGCGCCATCACGAAGACGGTCGAGACGATCTCGTCGCCTGCGAAGTTGTCGGTCAGCGTGAAGAAGTTGCCGTAGTAGACGGGGATCAGCACGTCCACCTGCTGCCGGAACGGCTCGACCTGGTCGGCCACCTCGGCCAGCTGCCGCAGCGAGTCGAGGTCGGGTCGCGCGTCGTAGGCGCTGCCGATGTGGCCGATCGCCTCGCGCACGTTGTCGAAGGTGCCGCTGATGCCGTCGAGCTGCAGCACGTCGCGGGCCGCGCCCACCTCGTCGTACGTCGTCTGGATCGAGTCGAGCGTGCGCATGCTCTCGTCGGCCGTCCGCTGCAGCTCGTCCTGCGGGAGGGTGTGCTCGTTGAGGTAGGTGACGGCTGCCTGGATCTCCTCGCGGTGGGAGATGACGTACTGCGCCTCGTGGAGCTTGTCCACGAGGTTGGGCACCGCCCGGACCGCGTCCCCGACCTTGCCGCCCGTGGTCTCGGAGTCGCTGAGGGCGACCGACAGGGCGGCGCCTGCGCCGTACGCCTTGACCAGCCACTCCAGGACCGAGCCGAGGAGCAGTCGGCCGAGCTCGACCCGGCGTCGGATCGTCTGGAGGTCGAGGTCGGGCATGGGGGAGATCCTCCCAAAGGTCAGGCCTCCGGGTCGTAGCCCTCGCCGCCGGCGCCCGATGCCCAGTCGGGGAGCTGCTGGAGCGCCCAGCCGTTGCCGTCGGGGTCGGCGAAGAAGACGAAGCGTCCCCACGCGAGCTCGTCGACGTCGCTGACCTCGATGCCGCGGGCCACCAGGTCCGCGTGGGTCGCGTCGGCGTCGGCGATCACCATCTGCAGGTTGTCGAGCGAGCCCGGCTGCATCTGCGTGAGGCCCTTGCCGAAGGCGATCGAGCAGGCCGACCCCGGCGGGGTCATCTGCACGAACCGCACCTCGTCGCTGACCACCTGGTCGTGGTCGGTGTGGAAGCCGACCTTCTCGTAGAACTCCCGGGCCCGGTCGACATCGGTCACGGGCACCATCACCAGCTCGAGCTTCATGTCCATGCCCCGAGGCTAGGACGGTTTCAGGTCACCGGGTGTCCGCAATACGCCCGTATCTGAGGACGTGGTGGTCGGGATCGACGGCCGGATCCGTCCACGCCGTCCTCAGGTGTCGGGGATCGGGCGCCCGATGTGATATCTGTAGTAATCCAGTAGACAAAAAGATGAAAGGCTCTGGGCATGGAGCTCCTCTGGTACATCCCCAACGAGGTGGCGGCCGGACACCGGTCCGACACGACCGTCGCGGGCCACAACGGTCTCGAGCGGCTGACGGACCTGGCGCGGCTCACCGAGGACCACGGCTGGGGTGGCGCGCTGATCGGCACCGGCTGGAAGCGTCCCGACACCTTCACGGTGGCGACCGCGCTCGCCGCACGTACGACGACGTTCAACCCGCTCATCGCGATCCGTCCGGGCTACTGGACACCGGCCCACTTCGCCTCGTCGGCCGCCACGCTCGACCAGCTGAGCGGCGGCCGGGTGAAGGTCAACATCGTCAGCGGCCCCGACCACCAGCCGCAGTACGGCGACGACGAGGGTGACCAGGCCAACCGCTACGCACGCACCCGCGAGTTCATGCGGCTCGTACGTCGCTACTGGACCGAGGACGACATCACGTTCGCGGGCGAGCACTACCGGGTCGAGGGGGCCACGCTCGAGCACAAGCCGGTCGCCCGGGAGGGACGCCCGCACCCGCAGCTCTACTTCGGCGGAGCCTCCGAGGCCGCCCAGCGCACGGCCGCCGCCGAGGCGGACGTGCAGCTCTTCTGGGGTGAGCCGCTCGACGGCGTGGCCGCCCGCATCGACCACCTGGAGAAGCTCAGCGACCGAGCTCGACCGTGACCTGCCGCCGCTGCAGTTCGGCCTGCGGATCACCACGCTGGTGCGCGACACGACCGAGGAGGCCTGGGCCGACGCCGAGGCGAAGGTCGCGGCGATGGCCGCGGGACGGGACGAGTGGGCCGCCGACCCCGGCCGCCGCGTCGCGGTGGGCCAGCAGCGCCTGCTGGACCTGGCTGACCAGGGGGACGTCCTGGACGACTGCCTCTACACCGCGCCCGGCCGGGTCGGCGGCGGCGGTGCCGGCACCACGTGGCTGGTCGGCTCTCCCGATGACGTGGCCAAGGCGCTGCGTCGCTACGCCGACCTCGGCGTCACCCACTTCGTCCTCAGCGACACGCCGTACGAGCGGGAGATCGTCCGCATCGGCGACTCGCTGCTGCCGCTCCTGCGCGAGATCTGACCAGCGCCTTCAGGGGTGGTAGGCAACTCGTCGCACCACAAACAGCAGTAAGTCGACTGACTTGCATTACTTTGGAACACCCGAGAACTTCCCCAAGGAGAATCCCTGATGTCACGACGAGGGCTCAACCGCCCCCTCATCCGTACTGCCCTGCTGACGGCCGCCGGACTGATGGCGCTGTCGGCCTGCGGCGGCGCCGAGGCCGGCCCCACGCTCGAGCTGACCGCCGCGCTCCCCGACAAGCCCGCCGACGGCACCGTGCTGCGCGTCGGTGACCCCGCCACGCAGGTCGCGCTCGAGACCTCCGGCGCCATCGACGACCTCGACGTCGACATCGAGTGGGCCAACATCACCGGTGGCCCGAAGACGCTGGAGGCGTTCCGCGCCGACGCGATCGACATCGGCTCCGTGGCCGACATCCCGCCGCTCTTCGCGCACTGGACCGGGACCGACGTCCGCATCGTCGCCGCCCGCGAGACGGTCGACCCGGAGGACCACCCGACGTACGCCCTCGGTGTCGCTCCCGGCGCCGACGTGAAGAGCATCGCGGACCTGAAGGGCAAGAAGATCGCCTACAGCCCGGGCCAGGCGCAGGGCGCGCTGGTGCTCAACGTGCTCCGCGAGGCCGGCCTCAGCCAGGACGACGTCGAGCTGGTCGAGATGCAGAGCGTCGACGACGCCTTCTCGGTGGCCCTGGCCGGCAAGCAGGTCGACGTCGCGCCGCTCGGGCAGACCCTGGTCAAGACCTACCTCGCGAAGTACGAGCGGGACGGGGCGACCACGATCCCGTCGGGCGTCCGGGACGACGCCTGGACGCTCTACGCGCCGACGACCGTGCTCGAGGACGCCGACAAGGCCGCCGCCATCAAGGAGTACGTCGCGGCATGGGCCAAGGCGCAGCAGTGGATCTCCGACCACCCCGACGAGTTCGCCAAGGCCTACTACGAGGACCACGAGGGCCTGACGGCCGAGGACGCCACGTACGTCGTGGACGCGCTGGGCGAGTTCACCGTCCCCACCAGCTGGGACGACTTCATCGCCCGGCACCAGGTCACCGTCGACACCCTCGTGAAGGAGCAGGACCAGGAGCCGCTCGACGTGGCGACGATCTACGACCGCCGCTTCGAGAAGGCGATCGCGGCCGCGCTCGGGGGTTCGTGATGACCACGCTCACCGCTCCGTCGCGCCGCGCGATCTCGTCGGAGACCGAGGACGTACGCCCCACCCGGCGCCGTCTCGGCCCGGGCAAGCCGATCCGCTTCGGCGGCCTGATCGGCATCGCGGCCCTGCTGGTGCTGTGGGTCGTCGGGTCGGCCACCGGCCTGCTCGACCCCCGCACGCTGACCGAGCCGTGGACCGTCGTGGCCACGGCAGAGACGCTCATCGAGAACGGTCGCCTGCAGGAGAGCCTGGTGACCTCCGGCATCCGTGCCGCCCTCGGCCTCGGCCTCGGCGTCCTGGTGGGCACCGTGCTGGCGCTCCTCTCCGGGCTGTCCCGGGTCGGGGAGACGCTGATCGACGGCCCGATCCAGGTCAAGCGCTCGATCCCCACCCTCGCCCTGATCCCGCTGCTGATCCTGTGGCTCGGCATCGGCGAGCCGATGAAGGTCATCACGATCGCCCTCGCGGTCTTCGTGCCGATCTACATCCACACCCACAACGGCCTGCGCACCATCGAGGGCAGGTACGCCGAGCTGGCCGAGACCCTGGGCGTCTCGCGCACCGAGTTCATCCGCCACGTCGTGCTGCCGGGCGCCATGCCCGGCTTCCTGCTGGGCCTGCGCTTCGCGGTGACGTCGTCGCTGCTCGCGCTGGTCGTCGTGGAGGTCATCAACGCCACCAGCGGGATCGGCCACATGATCACGCTCGCGTCCAACTACGGCCAGACCGACATCATCGTCGTCGGCCTCGTCGTCTACGCGCTGCTCGGCGTCACCGCCGACGCAGTGGTCCGCTTCATCGAGAGGAAGGCACTGTCATGGCGTCGTACGCTGGCGAGCTGAGCCAACAGCGGGGACCGGCGGTCAGGATCGCCGACCTGCACCGCAGCTTCAACAAGGCCGGTGGCGTGCTCAACGGCCTCGACCTCGAGATCGCGCCGGGCGAGTTCGTCGCCCTGCTGGGCCGCAGCGGCTCCGGCAAGAGCACGCTGCTGCGCGCCCTCGCGGGCCTCGACCGCGGCGTGGCCGGCACGGGTCGCGTCGAGGTGCCCGAGAAGGTGTCGGTCGTCTTCCAGGACTCGCGGCTGCTGCCGTGGAAGCGGGTCCTCGACAACGTCGTCCTGGGCCTGCGCTCCAGCGACGCCCGCGAGCGGGGCGAGCAGGCGCTCGCCGAGGTCGGCCTCGCCGGCCGGGAGAAGGCGTGGCCGCACGAGCTGTCCGGCGGTGAGCAGCAGCGCGCCGCGCTGGCCCGCTCGCTGGTCCGCGACCCCGAGCTGCTGCTCGCCGACGAGCCCTTCGGTGCCCTCGACGCGCTGACCCGGATCCGGATGCACACGCTGCTGCGCAAGCTCTGCGAGGTGCACCAGCCCGCCGTGCTGCTGGTGACCCACGACGTCGACGAGGCCATCGTCCTGGCCGACCGCGTGATCGTGCTCGACGGCGGCGTCGTACGCCACGACGCCCGCATCGACCTCGGCACCCGCCGCTCGCAGGCCGACCCGGCCTTCGCCCGGCTGCGTGCCCAGCTGCTCAGCGAGCTCGGCGTCGAGGACGACCACGACGCCGTGCCCGTGCGGCGTACGCCTCGGCGAGAGGACCGCCTCGTGAGCCGACAGCTGCACCTCAACCTCTTCATCTACCCCGACGGCCACCACGAGGCGGCCTGGCGGCGACCCGAGTCGCAGCCCGAGCGGATCACCGACATCTCCTACTACCAGGAGCTGGCCCAGCGCGCGGAGGCGGCGAAGTTCGACGCCGTCTTCTTCGCCGACGGGCCGGCGCTGGCGGACAACATCGCGTACGCCGCCCGCGCCGGGCTCGAGCCGATCACCAAGATGACCGCCATCGCCGCGGCCACCGAGCGGATCGGCGTGATCGGGACGTCGTCGACGACCTACAACGAGCCCTACAACCTGGCTCGCCAGTTCGCCTCGCTCGACCACCTCAGCAACGGCCGGGTCGGGTGGAACATCGTCACCACGTCGTCGTCCTCCGCCGCCCACAACTTCGGCCTCGACGCGCACCCGGTCGCACGCCCAGCGCTACGAGCGCGCCGAGGAGTTCCTCGACGTGGTCACCAAGCTGTGGGACAGCTGGGAGGACGACGCGGTCGTCGCCGACCGCAGCACCGGGGTCTACGCCGACACCGACAAGATCCACCGCGTCGACCACCAGGGCGAGCACTTCCGCGTCCGCGGCCCGCTCAACGCCCCGCGCTCGCCGCAGGGCCGGCCGGTCTACGTGCAGGCCGGGTCGTCGCCCGACGGTCGCTCGTTCGCCGCCCGCTGGGCCGAGGCGATCTTCACCGCGCACCAGACCCTCGAGAACGCGCAGGAGTTCTACTCCGACATCAAGGCGCGCGCCCGCGCGGCCGGCCGGGACCCCGGCCAGCTGAAGGTGCTCCCCGGGATCAGCCCGTTCATCGGCTCGACGACGGCGGAGGCACGCGCGCTGGAGGAGGAGTTCAACGACCTCACCCAGCCGGCGTACTCCCTCCAGCAGCTCGAGCAACCTCGTCGGCGTCGACCTCACGTCGTACGACCTGGACGGGCCCTTCCCGACCGAGGTCGTGGCGCCGGTCGGCGACCGCGCGTTCCACAGCCGCTCGCAGCTCGTCCTCGACATCGTCGAGCGCGAGAACCCCACGATCCGCCAGCTGTGCCACCGCCTCGCCGGCGCGCGCGGACACCGGGTGGTCGCTGGGACGCCGGTCGAGGTCGCCGACACGATCCAGGAGTGGGCCGAGCAGGGTGCCGCCGACGGCTTCAACGTGATGCCGCCGTGGCTCCCGGGCGGGATCGACGTCTTCATCGACGAGGTGGTCCCGCTCCTGCGTGAGCGCGGGCTGTTCCGCACGGAGTACACAGGACGCACGCTGCGCGACCACCTCGGCTTGTCGCGTCCCGCGAGCCAGTACGCACCCTCGATCCAGGAGAAGACTGCATGAGCTTCGAGCACTACCGACCACTGGGCCGCACCGGCGTCCAGGTCAGCCCGCTGACCCTCGGCGCGATGATGTTCGGCGCGTGGGGCAACCCCGACCACGACGAGTCGATCGCGATCATCCACCGTGCCCTCGACGCCGGGATCAACGTCATCGACACCGCCGACGTCTACGCCCGCGGCGAGTCCGAGGAGATCGTCGGCAAGGCGCTCAAGGCCCGCTCGGGCAGCCGCGACGACGTCTTCCTCGCCACCAAGTTCCACGGCAGCATGCACGACGAGGACCCCAACCAGGCCGGCAACTCACGTCGCTGGATCGTCCGCGAGGTCGAGCACTCGCTGCGCCGGCTGCAGGTCGACCACATCGACCTCTACCAGGTGCACCGCCCGCGCCCGGAGGTCGACATCGACGAGACCCTCGGTGCGCTGACCGACCTCGTGCGGCAGGGCAAGATCCGCTACCTCGGCACCTCGACCTTCCTGCCCTCGCAGGTCGTCGAGGCGCAGTGGGTGGCCGAGAAGCGGGGCCGCGAGCGACCGGTCAGCGAGCAGCCGCCGTACTCCATCCTCGCCCGCGAGGTGGAGCGCGACATCCTGCCGACCGCGCAGAAGTACGGCATCGGCGTGCTGCCGTGGAGCCCGCTCGCGGGTGGCTGGCTCTCGGGCCGCTACCGCCGTGGCGAGGAGCCGGGCGTGCGCTCGAGCCGGATGGATCGCCAGCCGGCGCGGCACGATCCCTCCTCGCCGGAGAACAAGGTCAAGCTCGAGGCGGTCTACGCGCTGCAGGAGCTCGCCGACGAGGCCGGCCTGTCGATGATCCACCTCGCGCTCGGCTTCGTGCTGGCCCACCCGGCGGTGTCGTCGGCCATCATCGGCCCGCGCACGCTCGAGCAGCTCGAGTCGCAGCTCGGCGTGGAGAAGGTCGTCCTGACGCCCGACGTGCTCGACCGGATCGACGAGATCGTCCCTCCGGGCACCACGCTCAACGAGGCGGACCGGGGTTACGCACCGCCGGCCCTCGTCGAGGCGGCGCTCCGGCGCCGGTAGCGGGGGGATCGTGGGAGTCCCCGGACATCCGGGGACTCCCACGGTTGGTGGCCCAGATCTGGGCCACGAACCGTGAGTCCTGGGTGCACAGCTCACCTCGGGGCCCGAGAGAAGGCACTGTGAGCCATCTCTCGAACGGCCCTGCCGGGGAACATCGCGGCGCTCGGGACCGCTGAGGAGGTCGTACAAACGTCAACTTCCTCTGGAGGCACCACACCACATGTCCCGTGCATTCGAGCCCCTCACCGTCGGCCGCTGGCAGCTTCCGCAGCGCTTCGTGATGGCGCCGCTGACGCGCAACCGCGCCGGCGCCGGCCACGCCCCGACCACCCTGAACGCCGAGTACTACGGCCAGCGCGCCTCCGCCGGCCTCATCGTCACCGAGGGCATCGCCCCGAGCCAGGTCGGTCAGGGCTACCTCGACGTCCCGGGCCTCTACACCGACGAGCAGGTCGCCGGCTGGCGCCTGGTGGCTGACGCCGTCCACGCGAGGGAGGGCGTGATCGTCGCCCAGCTCATGCACGCCGGCCGCATCGCGCACGCCGACAACAAGGACGGCGTCGAGACCGTTGCGCCGAGCGCCGTGCAGGCGCCGGGCGAGATGGTGACCGCCGACGGCGGCAAGCCCCACGACGTACCCCGCTCGCCGGAGACCGACGAGATCGCCGGCCTCGTGGCCGACTTCGTCACCGCCGCCCGCAACGCCGTGGCCGCGGGCCTCGACGGGGTCGAGGTGCACGGTGCCAACGGCTACCTGCTCCACCAGTTCCTCGACCCGACGGTCAACCTGCGCGACGACGTCTACGGCGGTACGCCGGAGAACCGTGCGCGCTTCGTCGTCGAGGTCGTCACCGCCGTCGCCGAGGCGATCGGCGCGGAGCGGGTCGGCCTGCGACTCAGCCCGGGCCACCAGTTCAACGGCATCGGCGAGGAGATCGGGTCCGACCTGACCGCCACCTACCGCGCGGTCGTCGACGGCGTGAAGCCGCTCGGCCTGGCCTACCTGAGCCTGCTGGCCAGCCCGCTCGAGCCCCTCGAGACGCTGGTGCGCGACCTGCGTGAGCGCTTCGACGGTGTCGTCCTGCTCAACGACGGCTTCGGTGACGTGACCACGCTCGACTCGGTCGAGGAGCTCCTCGCCACCGGTCTCGCGGACGCGGTCGTCGTGGGTCGACAGTTCCTCGCGAACCCCGACCTGGCGGACCGCTGGCGCCTGGGTGCCGAGCTCAACGAGCCCGACCAGTCGACCTTCTACGGCGGCGGGGCCGAGGGCTACACCGACTACCCGACGCTCGACCAGGCCTCCTGACCCCAGGAGACCCCCAGTACCGTTCGGCCGGCCCTCTCCCCCGTGGGTCGGTCGAACGCTGTCTTCGGGGGTAGTTCAGGCCCATCCGGTCGTCGTACGACCGCCGGACCGACCATCTCGGCCTGAACTACCCCGCGGCGGCGGGGGTGCGGGAGGCCGCCACCACGCCCAGCACGGCGGCAGCGGCGGCGAAGACGAAGACCGTGAGGAACGGGTCGACCGTCCCGCGCTCGGCGGCCGCGAAGGCCGACCCCGCGATCGAGAGCGCGAGCGCCGCGCCGAGGGAGTCGGCGACGGTGAGGGCCGAGGAGTTGAAGCCGCGGTCGCGATCGGTCGACACCTCCAGCATCGCCACGCCGGTGCGCGGGTAGGCGAAGCCCATGCCCGCCCCGGCGAGGACGTACGACGCCGCCGGCAGCACCGCGGACGGGCCGTGGCCCGCGTCGTGGAGGAGCACCGACGTCGCGAGCGCGGTGAGGCCGGTCAGCACCAGGCAGGTGCCGACGACCATCGCGCGGGTGTGCGAGACCCGGCTGCCGAGCCGCGACTGGACCTGGCTCGCGGTCGCCCACGTGACGCCGACGCAGGTGAGCGCGATGCCGGCCCGGCCCGGGCTGAGCGACCAGTGGTCCTGCAGGACGTAGACGATGTAGGCCTCGGCGCAGAAGAACGTCGCCGAGAGCAACCCGCGCGTCGCGATCACGGACGGCAGGCCGCGGCGCAGCGCCCGGGTGCCGGTCGGGAGCAGCCGGCCGAGCGAGAACCAGACCGCCACCAGCGCGGCGACCGCACCGAGCGCTGCCACCCCGGTGCCCGACCCCAGCAGCTCGAGGACGAGCACGGCCACCGCGCCGAGCACCGCCCACCAGAGGCGTGAGGACGGGGTGGTGACGCCGTCGGCGTGCGGCTCGAGGCCGCGCAGGGCGGGGGCGAGCAGGGCCAGCGCGACGACGACGAAGACCACCACGCCGAGGAACACCCAGCGCCAGCCCCACACGTCGGCGACCAGCGCGGCGAGCCCCGGACCGAAGAGCGACGGCAGCACCCACGCGGCGGCGAACGACGCGAAGACCGCGGGCCGCAGGTGGGCGGGGAAGCAGAGCCCCACCATGACGTACAGCCCGACCGTGAGCGCCCCGCTGCCCAGGCCCTGGAGCACCCGCCCGACCAGGAGCACGTCCATGCTCGGGGCCAGGCCGCAGACGAGCAGTCCCACGGAGAACAGCGCCATCGACGCCAGCAGCGGCACGACCGGTCCGGTGCGGTCGCTCCACATCCCGGCGGCGACCATCCCGACCACCCCGCTGGCCAGGGGCGCGGCGAAGGCCAGCGCGAAGAGGTCGAGGCCGTCGAGGTCGCGTGCGACGGTCGGCATGACGGTGGCGACGGCCATCGCCTCGAAGGCGGCGAAGGCGATCAGCGCGAACATCGCGATCGTGGTCGCGGCGTAGGCCGGCGACAGGATCCCCGCGCGCTGCTCGGTGTCGCTCGTGCTCACTGGCACGACGGTAGGACCTCAGGTGCACGTGAGGTCAATCGCAGTCGGAATATCCCCACCCCGGCAGGCGCTGCACCGACAGTGACCGCCCTCTCCGTGCTCGACCTCGTGACCGTCCGCAGCGACCAGGCGACGGGCGACGCCCTCGCCGCGTCCCGGCGCCTCGCGCAGACCGCCGACGAGCTGGGCTACCGCCGCTACTGGGTCGCCGAGCACCACAACATGCCGGCCGTCGCGTCGACCAACCCGCCGGTGATCATCGCGATGCTCGCCGCAGCGACGCAGCGCATCAAGATCGGCTCGGGCGGCGTGATGCTGCCCAACCACGCCCCGCTGGTGGTCGCCGAGCAGTTCGCCCTGCTGGAGGCGGCCTTCCCCGGCCGCATCGACCTCGGCATCGGCCGCGCGCCCGGCACCGACCCGCTCACGAGGTACGTCCTCCGTGGCGGCAGCGCCGAGTCCGCGGACGAGGCGGTGAGCAAGTTCCCGGAGTACGTCGAGGACATCCGCACGCTGATGTCGACCGACGGCGTCGAGCTGCAGGTCGGGCCGCGCCGCCAGCCGTTGCGCGCGACCCCGGCCGCCCGCAGCGTCGCCGACATCTGGCTGCTCGGCTCCTCGGACTACTCCGCGCGGCTGGCGGCCGAGAAGGGCCTGCCCTACGTCTTCGCGCACCACTTCTCCGGCGAGGGGACGGGCACCGCCCTGGACCTCTACCGGTCGTCGTACCGCCCGTCGCCCGAGCACCCCGAGCCGCGCACCTTCCTCACCGTCAACGCCGTCGTCGCGGAGACCGAGGAGGAGGCGCGTCGTCGCGCACTGCCCAACGTGCAGCAGATGATCGCGCTGCGCACGGGCGCCCCGCTCCACCCGCAGCGCACGGTCGAGGAGGCGGAGGCGGTCGAGATGACGCCCGACCAGCGCGCGTTCGGCGAGGCGATGTCGCGCACGTGGGTCGTCGGCTCGCCCGAGCAGGCCCGCGCGCAGCTCGACGAGCTGGCGACGACGTACGCCGTCGACGAGGTGATGGTCCACCCGGTGGCCGGCGCGTCCAGCGGCACCGACGCCACCGCCTCGCCGGCTCGCGAGGAGACGCTCCGCCTGCTGGTCGCCTGAGGCTAGTGACGTGCCTCGAGCCCGACCGCCTCGCGGAGGTTCTCGGCGGCCTCGCTCAGCTCGGGGTCGTCGGCCGCGCGTGAGTCCATGAGGGCAGCGAGGCCCTCGGCGAGCACGTTGAGCTTCTCCTGCATCGCCTCGGTGTTGCGGCGCCCGGCGTTCTCGAGGAGCACCAGCAGCAGGAGCGACAGCACGCCGCCGAAGGTGTGGATCGCCAGCTCCCACTTGGTCGTGCTCTTCCAGAGCGGGTAGCTCGCGGCCCAGATGACGACGACCGCCACCACCACGGCGAAGAACGGCGCCCGGCTGATGAGCCTGGTCGAGATCTCGACGAACTTCTCGAAGGGGTCGAGCCCGTCGTTCTTCTCACGGCTCTCGGCCGCCTCGGTGCGCTGCTCCATCCACGGAACCTAGCGGCCCGGACGTCAGTCCAGCGCCAGCCCGGCCGCGGGAGTGACGCGAGCGGCCTTCCGAGCCGGTACGACGCACGCGGCCAGGCCGGCGCACGCGGCCACGAGGGCGATCGCCGCCAGCTGCCCGACCGGGACCCTCATCGTGACGCCGTCGACGAGCGGGCTGACCAGCACCTGCACCCCGATCCAGGCGAACACCAACCCGATGGCCGTGCCCAGCGCGGTGGCGACCGCGGAGAGCAGCAACCCCTCGACCGCCATCGCCCGGCGCAGCTGCTGTCGGGTGAGGCCCATCGCCCGGAGCAGCGCGTTCTCCCGGCTCCGCTCGAGCACGGAGAGACCGAGCGTGTTGCCGATCCCGATCAGGGCGATGAGCACGGCGATGCCGAGCAGCCCGACCACGGCCCCGGTCATGACGCCCACCTGGAGGTCGACCCACGCCCGGTCGGCGTACCCGCCGCCGAGGACGGCCCGGTTGCCGGCCAGTGCCGCGAGGTCGCCGTCGAGGTCCTCCGCGTCAGCGCCCCGGGTGGCCCGCACCCACACCGCCACCGGCATCGGCTCGGCGGTGAGCTCGGACAGGGTGGCGACGGACACGAGACCGGCGTGGCCCCACTCGGGACCGAACCGCACCCGGAGGACGTGGTCGCGGCCCTCGACCGTCATGGTGAGCTCGTCGTCCTGGAGCGCTCGGCGGGCGACGCGGTCCGGCCACGAGTCGAGCACGTCGAGGGACAGCAGGATCGTGCCGTCGGGCGGGGAGAGGTCGGTCGGGCCGCGCACCACGTCGGGGCGCCCCTCGACGCCGGCCACGGTGAGCGCCTCGCCGCCGACCGACGCGAAGGCGCCGTCGAGGGTCACGACCTCGTCCACGCCGTCCACCGCGGCGGTGCGCTCGACGAGGACGTCGTCGAGCGGCTCGTCGACGGCGGTGAGCGTCGCGTCGAGCGGGTAGTCGGTGTCCATCGCCTCGTCGAGCCCGGTGCGCGACGACGCGAGGCCGGTGAGGATGGCCGTGGTGAGCGTGACGCCGACGATCAGCGACGCTGCGGTGGTGGCCGTACGCCGCGGGTTGCGCACCGCGTTGCGGGCCGCGAGGCGGCGCACCGGACCGGTCCCGAGGAGCCGGCTGGCGGCCGTCAGCAGTGCCGGGACCAGCCACGGACCGAGGAGCAGCACGCCGACGAAGGCGATCATCCCGCCGGCGAGCATGACCACGACGGACGGGAGCGACCCCGTCGCCACGGCGAGTGCCAGCAGCCCGCTGCCCGTGACCACGCACACCAGCGCGAGGGCGAGGCGCAGCCGGCCGGCCCCCGCCCGGACGTCCGGACCGGTGTCGGGACGGAGGGCGGCGAGCGGTGGCACGCGCGTGACCTGCCGGGTGGGCAGCCAGGCGGCCGCGACCGTGACCAGCACTCCGGTCGCGGCGGCGCCGAGGACCCACCTCGGGTCGAGCGTCGCCGCGCCCATGTCGTCGAACCACACGCGCACGAGCGCGACCAGGCCGAGGCCGCCGAGCGCTCCGGCGGCGACCCCCACGGCGGAGGCCGCCGCGCCCATCGCGAGGGCCTCGACCCGGACCGAGCGGCGGAGCTCGCGCCGGGTGACGCCGACGCAGCGCAGCAGGGCGAACTCGCGCATCCGCTGGGCGAAGAGGATCGAGAAGGTGTTGGCGATGACCAGCACCGCGACGAAGAAGCGCGATGGCGACGAACACCAGGGCCAGGACGGCGATCACGTCGACGCCGCGCGAGATCTCGGCCTGCCGCTCCGCGACCCAGGTGTCCGTCGCCTGCACGGTGGCACCGGGCACGAGGCGCTCCGCGAGCCCGGGGCTCCCGCCCCACGCGACCGCGTCGGCCCACAGGGTGTCGCGGAAGCGCTCGAGCGTGGGCCAGGGGACGTAGAGGTCGGCCCCCATCGCCACGGGGCTGTCGACGAGGCCGACGACCTCCACCTCCGTGGCCGCGCGGCCCGAGCCGATGCGCAGGACGTCGCCCACGGCGACCCCCACACCCTTCGCGGCGTTGACGTCGGCGACGGCCTCGTCGGGCGAGGTGGGCAGGCGGCCGTCCTCGAGTGCCTGCCACTGCAGGCCGGGCTCCAGCGACGCCTCGGCGACGTCGGCCGACCGGCTGAGCTGGACCCCGTCGCGCGAGACCGGCTCCATCGCGTAGCCCAGGACCAGCGCGGACACGCCGTCCTCGGCAGCGCCGTCCATCAGCCGGGCCGCGTCACGCGGGTCGTCGACCCCCACGACGTGGTCGACGCCGGCGACCGGGGCGCCGACGTCGGCGGTGAGGCCCGAGCGCGTGGCCCCGGTGAGCATGCCGGTGACCACGACGAAGGCCACGCCGATCACGACCGCGACGGACGCGGCGACGTACCGGCGGGTGTGGTGCCTCATCGAGGCCAGGAGCACGGTGCGCATCAGGCGTTCCTCCGGCGCAGGGCCGTGACCAGCTCGTCCTGCGACGGGTCGGTGAGGTGGGCGGTCACGGCCCCGTCGTGGATCACGACGACGTCGTCCGCGTAGGCCGCGGCGTCGAGCTCGTGGGTGACCATGACCACGGTCATCCCGAGCTCGCGGACCGAGCGGCGCAGGTGGCCGAGCACCTCTGCGCTGGACTCGCTGTCGAGGTTCCCGGTCGGCTCGTCGGCGAAGACGATGTCGGGTCGCGTGACGAGCGCGCGGGCGATCGCGACGCGCTGCTGCTGGCCGCCGGAGAGCTGGCTGGGCAGGTGGCCGAGCCGGTCGGCCAGGCCGAGCACCGCCACCACCTGGTCGTAGCGCTCGCGGTCGACGTCGCGCCCGGCGAGCTCGAGGGGCAGCAGGATGTTCTGGCCCGCGGTCAGCATCGGCAGCAGGTTGAAGGCCTGGAAGACGAAGCCGATGTGCTCGCGACGGAAGAGGGTGAGGGCGGTGTCGTCGAGACCGGCGAGGTCGCGGCCGGCGACGGTCACCCGTCCCTCGGTCGCGGCGTCGAGGCCGGCCAGGCAGTGCATCAGGGTCGACTTGCCCGAGCCGCTCGGACCCATGATCGCGGTGAAGCGACCGGCGGGCAGGTCGAGGTCGACCCCGCGCAGTGCGTGGACGGTGCTGTCGCCGCTGCCGTAGGTGCGGGAGAGGCCGCGGGCGCTGGCCGCGGTGGCGGTCTGGAGGGAGGTGGTCGTCATGGGGACCACGCTCGTCGTCCGCGAGCTCCGGATCGTCAGCCCGTGGCACGGACCCGGCGTCCGTCGACGGGCGCACCCGGCGCGGTCGGCGTACGACCTGGGGAGGACCCGGGTGACCTGGCGCGCCGCCGGTCAGGCGGTGGCCAGGGCGTCCCGGGCACTGCGCGGCTCACGGCCCAGCAGCTCGCCCAGCAGCGGGTCGGTGCCGGCGAAGAAGCCCGCCTGCGCGGCCCGGTAGAAGCCCAGGAGGAAGCCGGTCATCTGCTCCGGTGCTCCGGCGGCCGCGCGGGCAGCGAGCCACTCCTCCTCCGTCATCGGGGTGACGGTGACGGCACGGCCGGCGAGCTCCGAGGCGGTGTCCGCGAGCTCGGCGAACGTGGGCGCGGCCGGTGCCGTGAGCGTGGTGGGTCCGTCGTACGGCCGTGACGAGACGAGGATGGCCGCAGCGGCCTCGGCAGCGTCCTCGCGAGCCGTCCACGACACCGGTCCGTCCCCCGGGACGGCGATGGTGCCGGTCTCGCGCCAGGGGCCGGCCAGCCACGGGAGGCTGTGGGCGTAGAAGCCGTTGCGCAGCGACGTCCAGGCGATGCCGCTGTCGGCCAGCAGCTGCTCCGTCGCGAAGTGCGTCGTGCCGGGGTGGAACGGGTTGTCCGGCGCCGCGGCCTGGTGGCTGGTGTAGAGGATCCGGCCGACCCCGACGGACCCGGCCGCCTCGATCGCGTTGCGGTGGAGCGAGACGTGGTCGCCCGCCGGGTCGTTGGACGAGACCAGCAGCAGCTGGTCGGCCCCGTCGTAGGCAGCGGGCAGGGAGTCCGGGTCGGCGTAGTCGCCCCGACGGACCTCGATGCCCCGGCGGGCGAACCGCTCGGCCTTCGAGACGTCGCGGGTGACCACGACGAGCTCGCTCGGCGGCACGTGCTCGAGGAGGTGGTCGACGGTGGCTCCGTTGAGGGCGCCGGTGGCCCCGGTGATCGTGATCATTGAATGGTCCTTCGTGTTAGCAGTGATAACACCGAGAGTAGGACGGTGGATCGCCGATAGCAAGACTGCGTTATCCTCGCTTCATGACCGACGTCCGCTCCGACCCTCGTCCCGACGCGCGCACGGACGCCCGGTCCGACACCCGGCGCGCCATCGTCGAGGCGGCCGCGGTCCTGCTCCGCGACGGCGGGCCGGCGGCGATGACCACCCGCGGCGTGGCCGAGCTCGCCGGGGTGCAGGCGCCGACGATCTACCGGTTGTTCGGCGACAAGGACGGGCTCCTCGAGTCGGTCGCCGAGCACGTGATGACCACCTTCGTCGCCGACAAGGCGGCCGGGATGGCAGCCGCCGAGGCAGCCGACACCGACCCGCTGGACGACCTCCGGACGAGCTGGCGCCGCCAGATCGAGTTCGGCCTGGCCAACCCGGGCGTCTTCCGGCTCCTGAGCGACCCGGACCGCGTCGTCGGGTCGTCGGCCGCCCGGATGGGCCGCGAGATCCTGGCCGCGCGCGTGCACCGGCTGGCGGTCGCCGGCCTGCTCCGGGTGCCCGAGCCCCGCGCCGCCGACCTCATCCACGCCGCGGGGGTCGGTGCCGTCCACGCGCTCCTCGCGACCCCGGCCGACTCCCGTGACCTCGGGCTCGGCGAGGCGATGATGGAAGCCGTCCTGGCCGCGATCCTCGTCGACGACACCGACCCCGACACCGACCGCGCGGACGTCCTGCGGGACGGCCCGGTCGCCGCCGCCGTCACGCTCCGTGCGCTCGCGCCCGGTCTCGGCGTCCTCAGCGAGCCCGAGCGGCACCTGCTGGCCGAGTGGCTCGACCGGGTCGCTGCCGGGTGACTCACCGGCGGTCGGTCGAGTGACGGCGCGGGCAGGTCAGGCGGACACGAGGCCCGTCTCGTAGCCGAGCACCACCAGCTGCACCCGGTCGCGCGACCCGGTCTTGGCG
Source organism: uncultured Actinomycetota bacterium (assembly GCA_963795275.1). GTDB lineage: Bacteria > Actinomycetota > Actinomycetes > Propionibacteriales > Nocardioidaceae > Nocardioides. Next base: position 113,700 of record CAWCHD010000023.1, on the reverse strand, counting down.
AGGATCCGACCGACATGGGTCTTCACCGTGGTCTCGGCGACCACCAGCTCGGTGGCGACCTCGCCGTTGGTGAGGCCGCGGGCGATCAGGGTCAGCACCTCGAGCTCACGCTCGGTCAGCAGCGCCAGCCGGTCGTCCGGGGTCGCGGACGCAGTCGGCTCGGGGAGCGCGACGAAGTGGTCCAGCAACCGGCGCGTGGTGCTCGGTGCGACGACCGCGTCACCGGCGCGGACGGCCCGGATCGCGCCGAGCAGGTCCGGCGGCGCGGCGTCCTTGAGGAGGAACGCCGAGGCGCCGGCGCGGATCGCGGCGAAGGCGTGCTCGTCGAGGTCGAACGTCGTCAGCACGATCACCCGTGGTGCGTCGGCCGTCGCGAGGAGGCGACGGGTGGTCTCGACGCCGTCGAGGCGCGGCATCCGGACGTCCATCAGCACGACGTCGGCCGAGGTGACGCCGAGCTTCTCCAGCGCCTCGCCGCCGTCGCCCGCCTCGCCCACCACGACCATGTCGTCCTGGCTCTCGACGAGCATCCGGAACCCGGCGCGCACCATCTGCTGGTCGTCGACGAGGAAGACGCGGATCGGCCCGTCCGGCTGGTCGTTCACAGCGGCAGCCTCGCAGACACCGCGAACCCGCCGCCCGTCACCGGGCCGGCCGTCAGCGTCCCGCCGTGGACGCCCGCGCGCTCGCGCATGCCGGCCAGTCCGAGACCGCGGCCGTCCGACGGAGCCGCCGCACCGCGGCCGTCGTCGCGCACCTCCACCTCGACCTCGTGGTCCACCCGCACCCGGACCGTGACCCGGGCCTCGGGCCCCGCGTGCTTGCGGACGTTGGTGAGCGACTCCTGCACGATCCGGTACGCCGCCAGCCCCACGCCGTCGGGCACGTCCGGGACCGGTTCGGGCAGGGACGCCTCGACCGGGGTGCCCGCGGCGCGCGCCTCGTCGACGAGGTGGCGTACGTCGTCCAGCCCCGGCTGCGGTGCGACACCGGTGTCGCCGTCGCGGAGCAGGCCCAGCAGTCGCCGCATCTCGGTCAGGGCGTCGCGGCCCGTCGCCGCGATCGTCTCCAGCGTGCCGACGGCGACGCCCGGGTCCTTGGCGGCGGCATACCTCGCACCGTCGGCCTGCACCACGATCACGGACAGGCCGTGCGCCACGACGTCGTGCATCTCGCGGGCGATCCGCGACCGCTCGTCGCGGGCGGCGAGCTCCACCTCGCGCTCCGCCATCCGTTCGGCCTGCTCGGCCCGGGCGACCAGCGAGGCGACGTACTTCTCCCGCGACTGCGCGGCGAAGCCCAGTGCCCAGGCCGCGGTCACGATCGCCCCGATCGTGACGGTGTAGGGCGCGAGCGAGCCGACGGTGAGCTCCTCGGCACCGAACCCGGTCAGCCAGCGGGTCGCGGCGACCAGCGCCCCGGCGTACCCCACCAGCAGCGCGACGGCGCCCTGCCAGCGCGGTGACCAGCGGGCCACCGAGTAGACCGCGACCGGGAACGCGAGCTGGCCGGTCGTCGGGGTGTCGACGACGACCGCCTGCAGCGCGCTGATCGCGGCGACCGCGACGAACGCGGGGAACGGGCGGCTGCGTCGCCAGAGGAGCGGGAGGGGCTCGGCGGCGGCCAGCACGGCCGCGGCAGGCTGCCCGGACACGACGTGACCACCCGCGGCCAGCACGAACGCGCCGACCAGCAGCCGGTCGAGCCAGCGCTGCCCGCGGGGGCCGACCCGCCAGGGCTGCTGGTCCGTCGGGTTCGGCATGGTGCAGACGGTAGACGGCCCGGGACGCCTCGCGCGTCCGCCCGCGGGAGGACCCCCGTACGCCCCGAGTAGGGTGCGAGCCATGACCCAGTGGGAATACCAGGTGGCGCCGATTCCGCTCCACAACGAAGCGCTCATGCTCAACAACTTCGGTCAGGACGGCTGGGAGCTGGTGGCCATCCACACCAACGCCCAGGGCGGTCTCGTGGCCTTCCTCAAGAAGCAGAAGGCCTGACATGGGTGCCGAGTCGACGCTCGCGGACCTGGGCATCACCCTTCCGCAGGTCGTCCCGCCGCTCGCGGCCTACCAGCCCGCCGCCCGCACCGGGAACCTCGTCTTCACCGCCGGCCAGCTGCCCGCGCGCGACGGCGAGATGATCGCGGTCGGCAAGGTCGGGGGCGAGGTCAGCGAGGAGCAGGCCTACGAGTGCGCGCGCCAGTGCGCCCTCAACGCGCTCGCCGCCGTGAGGGCCGAGATCGGCTCGCTCGACGACGTGAAGCGCGTCGTCAAGGTCGTCGTCTTCGTCGCCTCGGCGCCCGACTTCACCGGCCAGCCCAAGGTCGCCAACGGCGCCTCGGAGCTGCTCGGCGAGGTCTTCGGTGACGCCGGCAAGCACGCCCGCTCCGCCGTGGGCGTGTCCGTGCTCCCGCTCGACGTCCCCGTCGAGGTCGAGATCGTCGTCGAGGTCTGATCCTTGGACCGCCTGCCTCTCCCCGAGGCGCTCGTCGCCCAGGCACGGTCGTACGCCGAGGGCGGTGCCACGCCCGCCGAGCCGCGGGACGCCGCCACGGTCGTGCTGCTGCGCCCGGGTGCGACCGGTCCCGACGTCTACCTGCTGCGGCGCCAGGCCTCGATGGCCTTCGCCGCCGGGATGTGCGTCTTCCCCGGTGGGGGCGTCGACCCGCGTGACTACGCCTCCGCGGACGGCGCCGACGACCTCGTCGAGCGCGGCCTGTGGGCCGGGCCGTCGCCCGCGGAGTGGGCCTCCCGCCTCGGTGTCGACGAGGCCCGGGCGCGCGCGCTGGTGTGCGCGGCCGTGCGGGAGACCTTCGAGGAGTCGGGCGTCCTGCTCGCCGGCGCGGGTGCCGACGAGGTCGTGGCCGACACCACCGGCGACGACTGGGAGGCCGACCGGGTCGCCCTCGAGACGCGCGAGCTGTCGATGACCGCGTTCCTCGAGAAGCGGGCGCTCGTGCTGCGCACCGACCTCCTCGGCCCGTGGTCCGGCTGGCTGACCCCGGTCTTCGAGCCGCGCCGCTACCGCACGTGGTTCTTCGTCGCCCGGCTGCCCGAGGGGCAGGTCACCCGCGACGTCTCGACCGAGTCGTCGGCCGTGCAGTGGACCGCAGCGATGGACGCCGTCGACGAGGTCGAGCAGGGGCGGATGATGATGATGCCGCCGACCTGGCTCACCTGCCTCGACGTCGGCCAGCACGCCGACGTCGACGCCGTGCTGCGCGAGTCGCGCGACCGGACCGTCGAGATGTTCACGCCGGAGGTGGTCCCGGACGGCGACGAGTTCATCCTCTCCACGCCGCCGCGCTACGCCGACCTCATGGCCACCAGGTGACCTGGGCCGGCGGGTCGTTCGGCGACACCGGCACCTGCGTGCTGGCGCCGAACGCCAGCATGATGACCCTCGACGGCACCAACACCTGGGTGCTCCGCGACCCCGACTCGTCGCGCTCGGTCGTCGTCGACCCCGGTCCCTCGATCACCTCCCACCTCGACGCGATCGACGCGGCCGCCGGCGACGTCGCGGTCGTCCTGCTGACCCACCACCACGCCGACCACAGCGAGGCCGCCCGGGAGTACGCCGAGCGGCACGGGTGCGGCGTACGCGCGCTGGACCCGGACTACCGCCTCGGGTCCGAGGGCCTCGGCGAGGGTGACGTCGTCGCCGTCGGCGGGCTCGAGGTGCACGTCGTCGCGACCCCCGGCCACACCGCCGACTCGCTGTCCTTCGTGGTCCCGCAGGACAACGCCGTGCTCACCGGCGACACCGTCCTGGGCCGCGGCACCACCGTCGTCGCCCATCCCGACGGCCAGCTCGGGGCGTACCTCTCCTCCCTCCAGCGCCTCCACGCGCTCTGCGGCGAGCAGGGCATCACGACCGTCTGGCCGGGCCACGGCCCGGTCATCGACGACGCGCTCGGCGCGATCGACTTCTACCTCGCCCATCGCGAGCAGCGCCTCGAGCAGGTGCGCGCGGCCCTCGCCGGCGTGGGGGAGCAGGACGACCCGGCGCGCGCGATCGTCGAGGTCGTCTACGCCGACGTCGACCCGGTGCTGTGGGGCGCCGCCGAGCTCTCGGTCCGCGCGCAGCTGGCCTACCTGTCCTCCTCGCGGTAGTCCGCGCGACGGGCCCAGAGCAGGCTGCCGAACGCCACCACGAGCGCGACGTTGACCGGTACGGCGACCGCGGCGATGTTGCCGATGTGGGCGACCGGCCAGGCGATGATCGCGACGAGCACGAGGGCCGCCTGCCAGCGGTGGCCGAGGCGGGCGAGCGCCCACGCGACGAGCGCGAAGGACAGCGGGAAGAACAGGCCGAGCGGCTTGATCAGGTTGGCCGCGCCCGGCTGGTCGACGAGCGCCGTGTCGCCGAGCGAGAGGTGGATGGTGTCGAAGCCGTAGGCCAGGTTGCCGCAGGCGCCGATCACGCCGGTGAGCACGATCGCGGCGGCCAGCCGCGAGGTCCGGGGGAGCCACGAGGCGACGGCGAGCACGACGAAGGCGTACGCCATCGCGCCGAGCACGTGCAGCACCCCGGCGGTGGCGTCGTCCCAGCCGCGGACGGCGTACGTCGTGTCGGCGGCGAGGTAGAGGAGGGGCGCCACCGCGAGGGACCCGGTCAGCAGCCGGTCGGTCGGGGTGGGTGCGAGGTCTGGTTGGCGGCGGCGCCGGTGTCGGCGAGGAGGATGGTCATGCCTCCACGCTGGGCCGACGTGGCCGCACGAGCGGTACGGGGCTGACCCTGGACCCCGGTTCCAGGGTCAACCCTGTGCTGCGCGGGCCCGGGCGGTGCCACGATGTCGGCATGAGTGGCACCCGGCTCCCGCGCGGCCTCGTGCCGTTGGCGGTCGTGAGCGGCGTGGTCCTGCTCGTGACGTGGGGGCTGGCCCTGGGGGTCTGGCTGACCAACCTCCACAACGGGCTGCTCGCCCTGGCGTTCGCCCTCGTCGGTGCGTACGTCCTCCAGCAGCGTCGCGGCCACCGGGAGGGCGCGCTCTTCCTCGCGGTCGGGGCCGTGCAGGCGGTGATGTTCTGGGGTCGCCAGGTCGGTCACGACGGCGGTGACCGGTGGGCGGCGTGGCTCGGGGTGTGGCCCATCGCGACCGGCATCGCGCTCGTGACGATCGCGGTCATCTGCTTCCCCGACGGCCGGCTGCCGTCGCCGCGGTGGCGGCCGGTCGTCATCGCCGTGGTCGCCGTCGCGGCCGTCTGCTCGCTGCTGTCCCTGCTGTGGCCGGTCGAGTACGCCTCGGCGGACCTCGACGTCGCCCACCCCTTCTCCGGCCCCGCCCCTGCGGTCGTCGCCACGGTGTGGTCGGCGCTCGCCCACCCGGCGTACACCGTCTTCCAGCTGCTCTGGCTCGTCGCCCTGTGGGCCCGGTGGCGCGGTGCGACCGGGTGGGTGCGCCGCCAGCTCGCCTGGCTGCTCGTCGCCGCGGCGGTCGCGGTGACCGTGCTGGTGGTCGGCCTCGTGGGGTGGCGCACGCCGACGCCCGGGCTGCTCGTGGCGACGCTGGTCCCCGTGGTGGCCGGGCTCGCGGTCGTGCACGGCCAGCACGCGGCGGCGTACGCCGCCCTGACCTGGATGTCGCGTCGCGAGCCGGCCTCCGACGACCTCGCCGGCGACCTCACCCGCGCCACGTCGGAGGCGCTGGCCGCGCCGGCGACCCTGTGGCTGGGCACGGCCGTCGGAGCTGCAGCCGGTCGGGACCTGGCCGCCGTCGGCCGACCCCGCGCCGGTCGTCGCGTCCACCTCGCGCCGGCTGGACCTCGACGGGGACCGGGTCGGTGCGCTGAGCGTCGACCGCGCGGACCCGCTCTCGTCGTCGGAGGTCCGGCTGCTCGACGACCTCGCGGCGCAGGCGCGGCTCGTCCTCCAGCACCTGGGCTTCGGGGAGATCGTCGAGCGGGAGCGGGCCGCCGGTCACCTCGACGGCCTGACCCCGCGCGAGCAGGACGTGCTCGAGCTGATGGCCGAAGGGCTCTCCAACGCGGCGATCTGCGAGCGGCTGCACCTGTCGGTGAAGACCGTCGAGCCGGTCGTCGGGTCGGTGTTCGCCAAGCTGCAGCTCCACCAGCAGCCCGACACCAACCGCCGGGTGCTGGCAGTCCTGGCCTACCTCCGCTCCTGAGGGGGTTGCATCGAGCGGCGGACGGGAGTGAGGTGTCAGGCATGACCGACTCTCCCGTTGACCGGCTCGCGCAGGCGCTCGACCAGGCCGAGCAGGCGCTCGGCACCGTCGCCGACGACAACCTCGACCACCCCACCCCCTGCTCGGACTGGACGGTCCGGCAGCTCGCCGCGCACGTCGCGACCGGGCCGGCGCGCTTCGTGCAGATGGCGCAGGGGGAGAAGGTCGACTGGAGCGCCGAGCCCGAGGTCGCCGACGGCGAGTGGGTCGCGACCTTCCGCGAGGGTGCCGACCAGCTGCTGGAGACGATGCGCGGGATGCCGGAGGACCAGCAGGGGTCGGTGCAGTTCCAGGTGGCGGAGTACGCCCTCCACTCGTGGGACCTCGCGCAGGGGACCGGCGCCCCGGTCGACCTCGACGACTCGCTCGCCGAGGCCGGTCTGACCGCGATGCAGGGCGGGCTCAACGACGAGACCCGCAAGGGCGCCTTCGGCTCGGAGGTGTCGGTGCCGGACGACGCACCGGCCTACGAGCGGCTCGCCGCCTTCTCCGGCCGCGACCCCCGGGCCTGAACTACCCCAGGAAGCGCCGCCAGAGCCACCGCAGCGCCATCAGTACGGCGATCGCTGCCGCCACGCCGAGGCCGATGATCCACGAGATGTCGCGCTCCGCCGGCGCCGGGAAGTCGTGGGTCAGCTGCTGCGAGGACGTGCCGTCGAGGTCGGGGATCAGGTCGACCGCCAGGCTGAGCGTCGAGGCGGGCCCGGCCTCGACCACGCCGACCGAGCGGCGCCACGTGCTGGTCGCATCGACCGACGGCGTCGTGACGACGAGCTCGGCGCTGTCGCGGTTGCTCGACTCCTGCACCAGCAGCAGCTGCAGCCGGTCGTCCAGCCAGCCCTGCGGCAGGACCGCGCCGCTGACGAAGGTGTCGGCCGGGAACGGGTGCGTCGAGCAGCTTCTCGGCATCGATGTCGTAGGTGTACGAGGCGGAGTTCGGCCGACGAGCGCAGCGCGATCTGGCGCCCGTCGGGGGAGAACCGCCCGGTGCCGACCCCGACCGGGCCCACGTCCCGCTTGCTCGCGAGGGGGACGACGTCGCCGGTGCCGTAGATGCGCTCGAGGCTGCCGGACGCCCTGCTGAAGACCATGGTCCCGGATGCGTCGACCGCCGCGTCCTGGATGTTGCCGGACAGCTGGTGGGCCTGGCTGTCGGGCTCGGGCCCGGGCCGCAGGCGCCCGACCCACACGTCGGGAGAGGCATCGGCGATCCAGGCAAGCCACGCGGAGTCGGGGGACCACGACATCTCGCGGAGTCGCAGCCCCTGGAAGGGCGGAAGGGGGTGGTAGGTGGTCGTGTCACCGGTCGTGAGGTCGACCACGAGGAGCGTCGCCCGACCGTCCTCGTCGTCGGCCGCCCTGCCACGCGAGCCTGGTGCCGTCGGGCGACAGCGCGAGCGACTGGCTGACCCGGATGGCCTGTGGGTCGGGGCTGTTGGGCCTCCAGCCCGGAAGACCGAGGCGGTGCGGCACACCGTCGACGGCGGTGATGACGACCGGCTCGCTGCTGCTCGGAGATGAACGCCGCAGAAGCGCGACCGACCGCAAGGTCCGCCTCGGTGACGTCGAGGTCGTCCGGGATGTCGTCGATCGAACGGGGGATCGCCCCGCCCTCGACGACCTCGGTGGACGCCGTACGCGCCTCCCGGTCGTCGTTGCCGAGCAGCACCGCACTCCAGGACACCGACACGATGATCGCGAGGACGGCGGCGACGACGAGGGCCCGGCCGCGACGGCGGGCGGTCACGCCGCGCTGCCAGAGGTCGTCGCCGACGGGGAGGGGCTCGACCGCGTCGGCCACGCGGTGGAGGGAGGTGCGGAGGTCGTTCATGCGTCTGCTCCGATCAGCTCGGCCAGCTCGGGCGCGAGCGTCCGCAGCCGGGCGAGCGACTGGCGGGTCGTCGACTTCACGGTGCTGGTCGAGAGACCGAGCGCACGCGCGGTCTCGACCTCGGTGAGGTCCTCGTAGAAGCGCAGCACCAGCACGGTGCGCTGCTTGGGGGTCAACCGGGCGAGCGCCTGGTCGAGCGTGAGCCGCAGGTCGGTGTCGGCGGCCGGCACCGCGCCGTCGTACGACTCCAGCGACGTCTCCGCGAGCTTGCGACGGCGCCACCACGAGATGTTCTGGTGGTACATCGCGCGGCGGACGTAGGCCTCGGGCGAGGTGTGGATGCGCCGCCAGTGCTTCACGGCCTGCAGCAGCGCGGTCTGCACGAGGTCCTGGGCGAGGTGGTGGTCGCCGGTCAGGAGGTACGCCGTGCGCGACAGCGCAGCGCTGCGGGCAGCGACGAACTCGTCGAAACCTGCTTCGTCCGATGTGCTCACGTCGACCCCCTTCACCTCGTCAGACGCGCGGGGGCGTCGCGACGGGTGTCAGGAGGGACAGGAAAGCTTCAGCGGGCGCGGCGCGAGAGGCGCTCGAGGTCCATGATCACCACGGAGCGGGGCTCCAGGCGCAGCCAGCCGCGCGACGCGAAGTCGGCGAGCGCCTTGTTGACCGTCTCGCGGGAGGCGCCGACCAGCTGGGCGAGCTCCTCCTGGGTGAGGTCGTGGTGGACGTGGACGCCGTCGTCGGCGGTGCGGCCGAAGCGGTCGGCGAGGTCGAGCAGCGCCTTGGCGACGCGGCCCGGGACGTCGGAGAAGACGAGGTCGGCGACGACGTCGTTGGACTTGCGCAGGCGCGAGGCGAGCTGCGACAGCAGGCCGCGGGCGACCTGCGGACGACCCTCGAGCCAGCGGAGGAGGTCGTCGTGCGACAGCGAGCCGAAGGTCGCGTCGGTGACGGCGGTGACGGTGGCCGAGCGCGGGCCGGGGTCGAAGAGCGAGAGCTCGCCGAACATCTGGCCGGGACCCATGATCGCCAGCAGGTTCTCGCGGCCGTCGGCGGACGACCGGCCGAGCTTCACCTTGCCCTCGGTGACGATGTAGAGCTTGTCGCCGGAGTCGCCCTCGTGGAACAGGACGTCGCCGCGGCGCAGCGTCGTCTCGGCCATCGAGTTGCCGAGCGCGGTCGCTGCCTCGTCGTCGAGCGAGCTGAACAGCGGTGCCTGCCGGAGCACGTCGTTGTCCACGTCATTCCTCCATGATTCGGTGCGGCCAGCGCCAGGCACAGCCTGGTCCCGCGGGATCGGGATGATCCTAGCCGTGGTCTGGCTCACAAAAGCCACTACGGGTCGCGTCGGGGCCGTCGCGACGCCGGTCGGGCGGTGTCGGCGGCGGACCGTACGCTGGGCCCGTGCCCGCCCCCAGGTCCAGCAGCAAGGTCGTCAAGGTCGAGACCGCCAAGCCCGACACGACCCTCGTGCGACGGGCCCGCCGGATGGACCGGATCCTCGCCGAGACCTACCCCGACGCCGCGGCGGAGCTCGACTTCACCAACGCGTTCGAGTGCCTGGTGGTCACCGTCGTCTCCGCGCAGACCACCGACCGCCGGGTGAATGCGGCCAGCCCCGCGCTCTTCGCGGCCTACCCGACGCCCGAGGCGATGGCCGCCGCGCCGCGCGAGCACCTCGAGCAGCTGCTCGGCCCGCTCGGCTTCTTCCGCGCCAAGACCGACTCGGTGCTCAAGCTCAGCCAGGCGCTCGTCGAGACGTACGACGGTGAGGTGCCGCGCACGCTCGAGGAGCTGGTGACGCTGCCGGGCGTCGGCCGCAAGACCGCCAACGTCGTGCTCGGCAACGCCTTCGGCCTGCCCGGGATCACCGTCGACACCCACTTCGGCCGCCTGGCGCGTCGCTTCGGCTGGACCGACGAGACCGACCCGGTCAAGGTCGAGCACGCCGTCGCCGCGCTCTTCCCCAAGCGCGACTGGACGATGCTGTCCCACCACCTCATCTGGCACGGGCGTCGCCGCTGCCACGCCAAGAAGCCGGCCTGCGGGGCCTGCCCGCTCGCGAAGCTGTGCCCGTCCTTCGGCGCCGGTCCGACCGACCCGGTCGAGGCGGAGAAGCTCGTCACCACCCAGGGCCCGGCATGAGGAAGCTCCTCCTCGCCGTCCTCGCGCTGGTGACCGTGGCGGGCCTCTACGCCGTGTGGAGCCACGGTGAGGACGGCATCGTGGTGCGTCCGCCCGACGTGCAGGTCGACACCCCGGAGCTGCGCGCGGCCAAGGACGAGATCGGGATGCTCGACTGCGAGCCCGGCACCGGCGCGCCCGTCGAGGGCGGGCTGCCCGACGTGACGCTGCCCTGCCTCGGCGGCGGCCCCGACGTCGACCTCGCGTCGCTGCGCGGTCCCGCGGTCATCAACCTCTGGCAGGCGCGGTGCGAGCCGTGCCGCCGCGAGATGCCGGCGCTGGAGGAGTTCCACCAGGACTACGGCGACCAGGTGGCCGTGATCGGCATCGACTTCAACGACGTGCAGCCGGCCGCCGCGATGGCGCTGGCCGGGGAGACCGGGGTGACCTACCCGTCGATCGCCGACCCCGGCGGCGACCTGATGACCCAGGACGTCTTCGCCATCGGCCGTCGCGGGCTGCCGGCGTTCGTGTTCATCGCCGCCGACGGCACGGTGACCGGCACCTCCTCGGGTGGCGTGGACTCGGTCGCCGAGGTCAAGGAGCTCGTCCAGCAGCACCTCGGGATCTCTCTGTGACCGACCTCCCCGGATGGCTCCGACCCGTGGTCGAGGCCGCCTCGACGATCACCGTCCACGAGCTCACCCGCTTCATGCCGCCGGAGGACAGCGACCCGCGGCGCGGCGCCGTCCTGATGGTCTTCGCCGACCGGGCGGGATCCGCCGAGGACCCCGACGACCTCGCCCACCGCGGTGAGCTGCTGCTCACCGAGCGCGCCCACCACATGCGGTCGCACCCGGGCCAGGTGTCCTTCCCGGGCGGCGGGCTCGACGACGGCGAGACCCCCGAGCAGGCCGCGCTGCGCGAGGCCTACGAGGAGATCGGCCTCGACCCCGCCGAGGTCGACGTCTTCGGCGAGCTGCCCGAGCTGTGGCTGCCCCCGAGCAACTTCGCCGTCACCCCGATCCTGGGCTACTGGCGACAGGGACACGGCGACGTACGCATCACGAGCCCGGACGAGGTGCACGAGATCCACCGCGTCGCGATCGCCGACCTCCTCGACCCGGACAACCGGATCAACGTCCGCCACCCCAGCGGCTGGACCGGTCCGGGCTTCCTCATCGGGCCCCGGCGCGACGTGATCCTGTGGGGGTTCACCGCCGGGATCATCGCCCGGCTGTTCTCCTACCTCGGCTGGGACGTGGACTGGGACCGGGCGCGGGTGCGTGACCTGCCGGACCACATGCTGCAGGGTGTGCCCAGGGGCACCGACCTCGCAGACAATCCCGTGCAGAACACCCGGCTCGAGGAGTAGCGCAGTGAACATCCTCGACTGGTGCCTGCTCGCGCTGGTGGGGGTCTATGCCCTCTCGGGCTACTGGCAGGGCTTCATCACCGGCGCGTTCGCGACCGCGGGCCTGCTGCTCGGCGGCCTGCTCGGCATCTGGGCCGCGCCGCTCGCGCTCGGCGACGCCGCCCCGTCGCTGTGGGTCTCGCTCGGCGCCCTCTTCATCGTCATCGCCGCCGCGTCGCTGGGCCAGGCGCTGTTCCAGTACGTCGGCTCCCGCATCCGCGCGCGCATCACCTGGCAACCCATCCGCGCCGTGGACGCGATCGGCGGGTCCGCCCTCAGCGCGGTCGCCGTGCTGCTGGTGGCGTGGGCGCTCGGCGTCGCGGTCTCCGGCACCCGCATCGGCGGGATCACCCCGCTCGTGCGCGACTCGACGGTGCTGGCGAAGGTCAACGAGACGCTTCCGCCCGACTCGAGCAAGGTGCTCCAGGCCTTCAACAACGTCGTCGGCACGACCTTCTTCCCGCGCTACCTCGAGCCCTTCGCGCCGGAGCGGATCGTCGCGGTCAAGCCCGGCGACAAGCGGATGCTCACCGACCCCGACGTGGTCGTCGCGCAGTCGAGCGTCGTCAAGGTCCGCGGCACCAACGGCTGCGGGGGCGGCGTCGAGGGGTCGGGCTTCTTCTACGCGCCCGGCCGGCTGATGACCAACGCCCACGTCGTCGCCGGCGTCACCCGGCCCGAGGTCGAGGTGGCCGGCTCGACGGTCGTCGCCTCGGTCGTGCTCTACGACGCCGACCTCGACATCGCCGTGCTCGCCCTGCCCGACACCGGCGTCCCGCACCTCACGCTCGACACCGAGGTGGGAGCCGGCGACAGCGTCGCGGTCCTGGGCTACCCCGAGGACGGCCCCTACGACGTCGAGGTCGGCCGGGTCCGCTCGCAGCAGCGGCTCCGCTCGCCCGACATCTACGGCGACGGCACGGTCATCCGGCAGGTCTACTCCCTGCGCGCGCTGATCCGGCCGGGCAACTCCGGCGGCCCGATCGTCACCTCCGCCGGCGACGTCGCCGGCATGGTCTTCGCCGCCTCGGTGAGCGACAAGGACACCGGCTACGCGCTGACGGCCGGCCAGGTCAGCGAGTCGGCCGCGAAGGGGCTGACCCGGGGGACCCCGGTCGACACCGGCACCTGCGTGCGCTGAGCGCCGTACGCCCGTCTGCTCCGGTCAGCGGTGGTGGAGCCACATTCTGGACGCGCGAGAGGTGGCTGGACCACCGCCCGGCGGGCGTGTTGCGCGGGCACGCGGGTGAGCGGTGGCGGAGCCACGTTCGAGCGTGCCGGAATGTGGGTGGACCACCGCTCGGGACGGCGGCCACGGGGCTGAGCGTCAGCCCTTGCCCTTGAGGGCCTGCGGGATCTGCTTGCCCTGCTTGATCGCCTTCTCCGGCGCCTTGACCTTCTTGACCTGCTTGATGCCGATGAAGGCGAGCAGACCGGCGATCAGGAGGTAGAGCCGCGAAGACGATCAGGAAGGCCCAGTGGAGGTCGAGGCCGCTGCCGTTCCAGTGGATGAAGTAGGCCAGCGAGACCGACAGCATGATGATCGCGAGCAGGCCGAGGAAGGCCGCTGCGGCGAACAGCCCGATGCCCACACCGCCGTGCTTGACGCTGACCTTGAGCTCGCTCTTCGCGAGCTCGATCTCCTTGGAGATCAGCGTCGAGATGTCGCGCTGGGCGTCCATCACGAGCTTGCCGATCGTCGGATCGGAGTCCTTGACCGGTTCGTTCGCCATGTGCCGTGTTCCTTCTTCGTACGCCGGGGGCTGACGGCTGCGACCCTACCAACGGGTCCTGACCCGTCCGGCGTCCGTCTAGACTGTGCACCAGGTGAGCCGGGAAGTCTGGTCGGCCCGTGACGTGCAGTCGCGGTCATGCGTTACCCCGACCACCCCTGAAGGATGCGTCCCTCGATGGCTTCCACCCCTCCCCGCCGTGCGCCGGACGACCTCTGGCAGTCCGGTCCCGTCTACTCCGCGAGCGACCGACCGCTCGCGCGGCTGGTCGCGCGACCGGTGCGCGAGTTCCTCCGGGTCGAGGCGGCCGGCTCCCTGCTGCTGCTCCTCGCCGCGGCGGTCGCACTGGTGTGGGCCAACAGCCCGTGGGCGTCGTCGTACGACTCGCTGTGGCACACGCACCTCGTCCTCGACGTCGGCCCGCTGCACCTCGACGAGTCGCTGCAGCACTGGGTCAACGACGCCCTCATGGTGGTGTTCTTCTTCGTCGTCGGGCTGGAGATCAAGTACGAGCTGGTCAACGGCGACCTGCGCGACCCGCGGACCGCGGCCCTGCCGATCATCGCCGCGGTCGGCGGGATGGCCGTCCCGGCCGGTCTCTACCTCGCGCTCAACCCGCCCGGCAGCGACGGCAGCGCCGGGTGGGGCATCCCGATGGCGACCGACATCGCCTTCGCGGTCGGCGTCCTCGGCATCCTCGGACGGCGGATCCCGTCGGCCGCGCGGCTCTTCCTGCTGACGCTCGCGATCGTCGACGACATCGGCGCCATCCTGGTGATCGCGGTGTTCTACACCAGCGACCTGTCGTTCGGCTGGCTCGCCATCGCGATCGGGCTGCTGGCGGCGATGGCCGTCGCCAAGGCGCTGCGGATCTGGACGATCGTGCTCTACGTCGTGCTGGGCATCGGCGTGTGGTTCGCGCTGCTCGAGTCGGGCGTGCACGCCACGCTGGCCGGCGTCGCCATCGGCCTGCTGGCCCCGGCCGCTCCGCTGCTCAAGGAGGAGGTGGCGCGCAGCTACGCCACCGACGCGCTGCAGGACCGCCACCTCGACGCCGACGAGCTCGCGCGGATGCGGTTCCTCATGAAGGAGTCGGTGTCGGTCGTCGAGCGGCTCCAGAGCACGCTGCACCCGGTCTCGGCCTACGTCGTCCTCCCCGTCTTCGCCCTCGCCAACGCCGGGGTCGAGCTGGGCGCGATCGGCAAGGTCTTCACCGAGCCGGTCGGCCTCGGGATCATCCTGGGGCTCGTGCTCGGCAAGCCGCTCGGCATCTTCCTGGCGTCGTTCGCAGCCGTACGCCTCGGGCTCGGGCGGCTGCCGGACGACACGACGTGGCCGATGGTCCTGGGCCTCGGCGCGGTCGGCGGCATCGGCTTCACCGTCTCGATCTTCATCGCCGGGCTGTCGTTCCCCGGCGCCGACCTGCTCACCGAGGAGGCGAAGATCGCGATCCTGCTGGCCTCGCTGCTCGCGGCGGTCGTCGGGGTCCTCGTCCTCCTCGCCAGCACCCGCCCCGATATCCATGGGAGAAGCGGTCCTTCGGACGCCGATTGAGGAGCCACTTCGCCCATGGATATCCCGGGGAGGGGGTGGCGGGCGGGCCGGGCGGACGCGGGTCAGGCGGGGAGGACGACCCGGAAGCGGCAGCCGGCCGCCTCCGCGGTCGCCCCGACGACGTTCTCCACCGCGACCCGGCCGTGGTGGGCCTCGACGATCCCCTTGACGATCGCGAGGCCGAGGCCGGCCCGTGCGGTGTGGACGTCCTGGAGTGCGGGGTCCTCCGGCGTACGGGACGAGGTGCCGCGGAAGCCGACGTCGAAGACCCGGTCGCGGGCATCGTCCGCGATCCCGCCGCACCCGTCGGTGACGGCGAGCTCGACGCCGCCGTCGACCGGCCGGGCGAGCACGTGGACCGAGCCGTCGGCGGGGGTGTGGCGGATGGCGTTGACGATGAGGTTGGCCAGGACGCGGGACAGGCCGGCGGGGTCGGCGGCGACCTGGAGGCCGTGGGGCACCTCGCCGTCGAGGCGTACGCCGCGGGCGCGCGCCACCGGGTCGGCCGCGGCCAGCGCCTCGCTGACCAGGTCGCCCAGGACGACGGGCTGCGGCTGCACGACGAGCTGGCCGGCGTGGATGCGCGAGAGCTCGAAGAGGTCGTCGACCATCACCACCATCCGGTCGACCTCGCCGCGGATCTGCCGGTGGTAGCGCGACGGGTCGACGGCGACGCCGTCCTCGAGCGCCTCGGCCATCGCCCGGATCCCGGCGAGCGGGGTGCGGAGGTCGTGGGACACCCACGACACGAGCTCGCGGCGGGAGTCCTCGAGCCGCTGCTCGCGCTCGCGGGCCTCGGCCAGCCGGCCGTTGGCGTCGGCGAGGTCGGAGGCGAGGTCCTGGAACTCCGTGGGTCCGCGGCGCTCGGCCACCGTGCTGCCGCCCGCGCCCACCCGGCGTACCTCCGCGCGCAGCGACTGCGACCACCGCACCAGCGCGGTCGCCAGCACCAGGGAGACGGCCAGCGAGACCACGGCCGCCGCGCTGGTCACGATGAGCACGACGGAGCGGTCGTGGTCGGAGATCAGCATCCGGCGCGAGATGGCCTGGACCCCGACCAGGACGGTCAGGGTGGTGACGACGCCGACCACGGCGAGCTGCCAGCGCAGCGAGCGGTGCCGCAGCAGCCAGCCGGCGAGCAGCCCGAGCACGCCGACACCGACCCCGCTGCCGATCGCGACGGCCCAGATCTCCGCGAGGTCATTCATGCTGCTGCCTCCCAGCGGTAGCCGACGCCCCACACGGTGAGCAGGCGCACCGGGTTGGTCGGGTCGGGCTCGACCTTCTCGCGCAGGCGCCGGACGTGGACGGTGACGGTCGACTGGTCGCCGAACGACCACCCCCACACCTGCTGCAGCAGGTCGTCGCGCGAGAACGCGATGCCCGGGCGCGAGACCAGGAAGGCCAGCAGGTCGAACTCTCGCGCGGTCAGCGCCGCCTCCTGCCCGTCCTTCGTGACGAGCCGCCGGGCACGGTCGACGACGAGGTCGCCGTCGGTGACCACGGCCGGCGACTCGGTGTCGGTGCTGCCCGACGAGCGCCGCAGGATCGAGTCGACGCGCAGCACCAGCTCGCGCGGGCTGAACGGCTTCGTGACGTAGTCGTCGGCGCCGATCTCGAGCCCGACCACCCGGTCCTGCTCGCTCCCGAGGGCGGTGAGCAGCACGATCGGTACGTCGGAGGTGGCCCGCAGGCGCCGACAGACCTCGAGGCCGTCGAGGCCCGGCATCATCACGTCGAGCACGACGAGGTCGGCGCGCTCCTCCCGGACGGCGTCCAGCGCCCCGGCCCGTCGGTGGCCTCACGGACCTCGTGGCCGGCCGCGCGGAGGTAGGAGACGACGACCTCGCGCACGGTCTCGTCGTCGTCGACGACCAGCACCTTCGCCACCGCGCTCACCCCTCCGTCCGGGGCCGTCGCGAGCGGATGAGCCCGGCCACGGCCACGAGCAGGACCACGATGGCACTGATCGTCCACCACGTCGCGGCGTAGGGGCGATCGAGGAGGGTGGCGTTGTCGGCGCGGGCGCCGGCCCGGGTCAGCATCGGCACGGTCGCGATCGTCAGCGAGCCCCACACGACGAGGGCGATCGTCGCGGGTGCACGCCAGGCAGCCGGGAGCACCCGCGTGCCGAGGAGGCCCACTCCGATCAGCAGCGCGGACAGCACGGCGTCGTGGAGCGCGACGCCGGCGGCGAACCAGATGCCCACCTCGAGCCACTGGCCCGGGTCCTGGCGGGTGAGGAACAGCACCGCGCCGTAGAGCGCGACGACCACGCCGACGGCCCCGATCGCGAGCCGGGTGGTCATGCCGACACCTCGAGCCGGGCGACCCACTTGGTCTGCAGGACGCCCGGGCCGGTCGGGGGCGATCAGCCGGCACGGGTAGCCGTGGTCGAGGGCCAGCGGCTCGCCCGACAGGTCGAGGGCGAGGAGGGTGCGGTCGTCGGCGGCGAAGTTCGCCGGGAGGGTCGTACGCCGGTAGGGCCCGGACTCCTGGAGCGAGGTGACCGCCACGTCCCGGTCACCCGTCGCGCCGGCGGAGCCGAGGACGTCGGCCAGCCGGACGCCGGACCAGGTGCCCTGCGCGCTCCAGCCCTCGACGCAGGCGATCGGCAGGTCGACCGTGTGCTGCGGCATCGCGCGCAGGTCGTCGTACGACAGCGAGGCGGCGACGGTGCCGCCGACCACCACCTCGAGCCGCCAGTCGGGCGACGTCGCGGACTCCTCGACGCGGGCGGCCCGGGCCGACTTGTTGATCGGGACGCCAGCCGGACCGTCGCCGGTGCGGACGGCGAGGACGGACACCCGGCGCAGCCACGGCACGGTGCTGCCGGCGGTGGCGAGCGCGGTCACCGCGGCGGCGGCGAACGTCGTACGCACGAGGGCGCGGCGCGACAGGGCGCCGGGCGTGGTGGCCGAGGCGCGGTCGTGGCGAGTCCGCGTCGATGTCGCTGGTGAGCACGTCGCGGATGATCGGCAGCTTGACCGCGATGTGGAGCACCAGCGCGCCGATCGCCACCCAGGCGATCGCGTAGTGGGTGGTGCGGAAGGAGAAGGAGGACCAGGGGTACCACTGGGCGGCGTTGGCGACGCCGGTCGCGAGCTGGAAGATCGAGGACGCGACGAGCACGGCGATCGAGGCGCGCTCGAGCCCGGTCAGCAGGAGCCGGCGGGCGTCGTGGAGCGGCAGCGACTCGAAGAGGTTGGGCAGCACCGACCAGAGCTTGACCAGCAGCAGCGGGATCGCCGCGATGCCCGACGTGACGTGCAGTCCCTGGGTGAGGCGGTAGCCCCAGCTCGGGCTGGTCGGGAACGGGATCGGGTGGGTGGGCAGCTGGGCGTAGTGGCTGACGAGCCCGGTGAGGAAGCAGGTGCCGAAGGCGATGCCGAGCCACACGCCGATGCGGGCGGCGACCGCCGGCGACCGCAGCCGCGAGGTGAAGAGGTCGGGCGACGGAGGAGCCAGGCGCGACGTCATGCCACGGACTCGGTCAGGACGGCGACCCACCGGTCACCGAGCCGGTGCACGCCTTGCACGTCGAAGCCGGCTGCAGCGGCGACCTCCCGTACGCCGTCGACGCCGAGGGTCGACCATCGGAAGGGACGGCTGCGGATGTCGCTCGCCTCGAGCGAGGCCCAGCAGCTGACGCCGGCGGTGCCGGGCGCGTCGAGCTCGACCACGACCCGCCCTCCCGGGACCACCATCGCCCGGATCCGTCGCAGCAGGCGGACGGGGTCGCCGCCGATCCCGATGTTGCCGTCGGCGAGCAGCGCGGTGTGCCACCGGCCCTCGCCGGGGAGCGGGTCGAAGACGTCGCGGTGGAGCGCCGGCACCCCGCGTGCGACCGTCATCGCCACGGCGGCCGGCACCACGTCGATGCCGAGCGTGACGTGGCCGTGGGCGGCGAGCGCCTCGGTCAGCCGACCCGGTCCGCAGCCCACGTCGAGCGTCGGTCCGTCGCAGAGCGCGACGAGCGCGTGGTCGTCCTCGTCGGCGGCCCGGCTCCACTGGTGCACCGGCAGCGCCAGGGGCTCGTCGCCGATGCCGACCACGACGGTCGGCGCGCCGTCGAGGGCGCTGGCGAAGACCTCGCTGAAGGACTGCTCGATCATGCGACCACCTCGGCCCGCAGTGCCCGCCACGCCTCGGCGAACCGGGTGCCGCGGCGCGAGGCCGGCGACGAGGTCGGCGTCGTCGACGGTGTCCACGTCGGTCAGCGCGGCGGCCTGCGCCACCCGGGCGCCGGCCCGCTCGAGGGCGGCCCGCGTCTCGGCGCAGGTGTCCGGCGTCGACATCTCCACCTCCGCCAGGTGGCGTACGACGTCCGCGTCCCGCCGGGCCAGCGCCCACCAGCCGCCGTCGGTGGCGGGAGCGAGCACGGCGTCGTGCCCGGTCATCGCGTCAGCGACGGCGTGGAGGTCGCCGGCCGTGACCTGCGGGGTGTCCATCCCGATCTGCACGACGAGCCCGGGGCCGGCGTCGAGGTGCGCGTTGACCAGCCGGGCCGCGAACCCCTCGCCGCGCTGGGGGGTGATCGTCCAGCCGGCGAGCGCGGCGGTGATCTCGGCGCCGCGGACCGCGTCGGTGAGGTCGCCGGCCAGGCTGAGGTGCCCGAGCGCGTCCGCCTCGCGGCAGGCGTCGATCGTGTCCAGCAGCGCGGCGGCAGCGAGGTCGGCGGCGCGGTCGTCCCCGACCAGCGCGCCGAGGCGGGTCTTCACCCGTCCCGGCGACGGGAGCCTTGGCGACGAGCAGCACCTTCATCGCAGCACCTTCCCGAAGTCGCGCGCCGTCCGGAGGGTCCCGCTCACGGAGCCGGACACCTTCGACCGGGTACCCGCGGCGCGGGGGTGGTAGTCGACGTCGTGCTCGCTGACCCGCCACCCGGCCAGGGTGATCGCCTGCAGCAGCTCGACGGGGTAGCCGAAGCGCCGGTCCTCCAGGCCGAGGTCGAGCAGCGCCTGGCGCCGGCAGACCCGCATCGGCGCGATGTCGTGGGCGTCCATCCCGATCCGTCGGCGCAGCCAGGTCGCGATGAGCTTGTTGCCCATGCGCGCGTGCCACGGCCACACGCCGCGCTGCACCGGACGACGCCGGCCGACGGCGATGTCGGCCCGTCCCGACACGACGTCGTCGAGGAGCGGGAGCAGCTGCTCGGGGTCGAAGGAGCCGTCGCCGTCCATCACGGCGACGTAGTCGGCGACCGCGGCCTCGATTCCGGCGTGGACGGCCGCGCCGTAGCCGGGGGTCGTCTCGGTGACGACCCGCGCGCCGAGCTCGCGGGCGACGGCGGCCGTGTCGTCGCGCGAGCCGTTGTCGACGACGATCACGGAGAAGGTCGCCGGGATCCGCGGCAGCAGGCCGCGCAGGGCGGGGCCTTCGTCGCGGCACGGGAGCACGAGGTCACAGAGGGGCACGTGCTCGACGCTATTGACACAGCGCGTCGAGGACCATGCTTCTCACCCTTACGAACCAGTGACATGTGCCCGCGCACCGGGCTTTCGCGCGATGCCTCCCTAGGGTGGGCGGCATGTCCGACGCCCGCACCTCGCGCCGCGCGGTCGCCGGGCTCGCCGTCGCGGTCGTCCTCCTCGCGGCGTCGTTCGGCCTCCCGCCGCTCCTCGGCTGGGACGTCGACGCGCGCAGCGACATGGTCGGCCTGCCGCCGCTGCACGGCTTCGTCGACGTGCGGTGGTCCGCCGCGTCGGTGCTCGCCGTCCTCGTCGCCGCGGCCGGCGTGTGGCGCGGCGAGCGGCTCGCCACGACGCTGTCGTGGCGACGCCTGCTCGTGGTGTCGTACGTCGTCGGCCTGGTGTGGCTGGTCTCGCTCGCGCTGGTCGACGGCGAGGTCGGGCTGACCCGCGTGATGGACAGCCCGTCGGAGTACCTGGTGTCCGCGCGCGAGATCACCGACGTGCCCGCGATGCTGCGGGAGTACGTCGCCCGCATCCCCTACCGGTCGCCGGACAACTGGCCGATCCACCTGGCCGGGCACCCGCCGGGAGCCGTCCTCTTCCACGTCGCCCTGGTGCGGGTCGGGCTCGGCGGCAGCCTGGCGGCGGCCCTCGTCGTCGTCGCGATCGCGGCCTCGATCCCGCTGGCGACGCTGGCGACGCTGCGGCGCCTCGGCGCCGAGGGCCCGGCCCGGCTGGCGGCGCCGTTCCTCGTCCTCTCGCCGGCCGCGATCTTCCTGGCCGTGTCGGCCGACGCGCGTCTTCGCAGCCCTCGCCGCGTGGGGACTCGCGGCGCTCGCGGCGTCGGCCACCTCGTCGACCCGCGCCCGCCTGGTCGGCTGGGGAGTGGTCGCGGGACTGCTGCTCGGCTGGTGCGTGCTGAGCTCCTACGGCCTGCCGCTGCTGGGCGTCCTGGCCGTCGCGGTGCTGTGGCTGGCCCGCTCGTGGTGGCCGCTGCCGGTCGCCGCCGCCGCTGCGCTGGCCGTGGTGATGGGGTTCGCCGTCCTGGGCTTCGCGTGGTGGGAGGCCTACCCCGTGCTCCACGACCGCTACTGGGCCGGCATCGCCTCGACGCGACCCTTCTCCTACTGGGTCTGGGGCAACCTCGGCGCCCTCCTCGTCTCCGGCGGTCCGCTGCTCGGGGCCGGGCTCGCCGTCGCCGCGCGCCGGCACACCGGGCCGGCGCGCACGGTCGCGGTCCTCGCGGGCGCCGCCGCGGTGTCGATCGCCGTCGCGGACCTGAGCCGGATGTCGAAGGCGGAGGTCGAGCGGATCTGGCTGCCGTTCGTCCCGTGGCTGACGCTCTCGCTCGCGCTGCTGCCGGGCGGCTGGCGCCGGTGGGGGATGGCGCTCCAGGTGCTCACCGCGCTCGTCGTCGAGCACCTGCTCTACACGTCGTGGTGAGCCGGGGTCAGGAGCCCCACACGACGAGCGTGTCGTCGTCGATCGTGTAGTCGTCGGAGTAGAACCCGACCCGGTCGACGGGCGCGCCGTCCTCCGGGACGACGAAGGTCAGGCAGGGCTGGATGGTGGCGCCGACCGGCGGGTCGGCCTCGAAGTAGGCCCGGGTGCAGTCGCCGACGGAGGCCGGGGAGGCGAGCGGCATCACGCGCTCGTCGCCCGACCAGGCGGTGAGGTACTGCTCGGCGAAGAACTGGTAGCCGTCACCGGAGACGACCTTCGCGTCGAGCCGCACGTAGTAGGCGGTGCCGTTCAGCTTCTTGGGATCGGTGATCCCGCGGTCGATCGAGGTGACCGTGAGGTCGACCACGCCGGCGTCGTCCTGGAGCGGGACGGTGGCCGGCTCGCCCACCTCGAGCGTCGTACCCGGCGCGGTGAGCCCGGACGACCCGGGCTGTCCGGTCCCGACGTCGTCGGGCGGGGCGTCGTCGTTGCCGCAGGCCGCCGCGGTGAGTGCGAGCAGGCCGGCGGCCAGCACGCGTCCCACCGATCCTGCGTGCGTCACGAGAGCCGGCTCTCGAGCTTGTCGATCCCGGCCTCGATCTGCGCCTCGGTCTTGGAGAAGTCGGTCGAGATGTCGTAGGCGTGCTCGGCGACCCGGTGCGCGGTCTTGGCCTCGAGCAGGAGGAGGTCGATGAGCGCGTTGACCACCGCGGCGTAGTCGGAGTGGTGGCCGCTCGGGCCCCAGCCGATGATGCCGCCGTCGAGGTACTGCCGGTCCCAGCTGGCGCCGGTCAGGTTGCCCGAGCCGAGCTTCTTGGCCACCTCGCGCTGGTGGTCGCCGATGTGCTCGATCCTCCCGGAGGCCTGGCGCAGCTTGCTGTGCACGATGTAGATCGCGTTCTCGCCGTAGATCTGGCGGTCGTCGTTGCTGCCCGCGCCGAGGAACCCGCCGAGGTTGTCGCCGGGCTGCGGGTTGTTGACGTGCATGCCGACCTCGGTGATGGAGTACGAGTCCGGGTTGCCGTTGTAGTCGGCGATGACGCCGCGGCACATCATGGCCAGGGAGTACTCCGACTGCGTGATGGCCGACCTGACGTCACGGACGCCGTCCTTGAACGACGACCACATGGTGTCGAAGCTGCTGGGGTCGAGCACGAGGCTCACGACCGGGACCGCCTCCTGGCCGTCGCCGTCGAAGAAGGTCGAGCCCAGCCCGGAGATCCCGGAGACGGCGCCGAGGACGAGGGCGGCCGGCGGGAACTCGGCGGTCCCGAGCGCGGCGAGGCCGGTGACACCGGAGACGACCGAGAGGGTCGACCCGCCCTCCGAGGCTCCGTGCCCGTCCGCGAAGCTCTTGAAGTCCTTCGTCGACTGGGCGAAGAAGTCGGCCAGGTTGCCGAAGGCCTGGCTCCAGGCCTCCGCCTCGCCGGCGACGGCGAGCGTCGCGATGGCGGCCAGGGCCCGCTGCCCGGAGATGGTGAGGCCCACGTCGGTGATGTAGGCGGCCTTGAGCGCCTCGATCGCGTTGCCGCCGAGGGTCTCGACCAGCGAGCCGAGGTCGACGATGGCGGAGCGGATGTCGGCCAGGGGCGAGGTCGTGCCGGGGTTGCTCGAGCCGTCGTCCCCGGCGCCGAGCCGGTCCTCGATCCGGACCTCCGACTGCACGTAGAGCGCGTTGACCGCGTCGCCCAGCGCGGCGATCTGGTCGGCGAGGACGTTCGGGTCCTGGCACGCGATCCACGGGTCGATCCACTCCGACACGTTGGTCCGGATCATCTCGAAGGTGGCGGCGGCGTCGAACAGGTCGAAGTAGCCGTCGACGTTGTCGCCGGGGGAGGCGTCGTGGTCACCGCCCACCCAGATGTCGATCTTCCACTCACCGCTCGGGTAGTAGCAGTAGGCCTTGGCGTCCTTGCCCCACCGGCTGTGCTTGTAGCGGAACTCGCCCTCGTCCACGCCCCCGTGGGACCACTCCATGCCCTCGACGGTCGCCGGCACCTGCTTCTTCATGTAGGCATCGATCACAGCCTCGATCAGCGGCTCCTTGAGCGACTCGAGATCGGACGGCGTGCCCTGAGCCATGGTGCTGCCTTTCGAGAGGGAGGAACGTCAGGGCCATCTTGCCCACCGGTCTGCCCGGCAAACTCTCAGGCGCGCAACGGTGCCGTCGCGAACGCCCGCAGCCCGTCGCCCGGGTCGACCTCGGCGGTGAAGCCGAGCTCGGTGCGGGCGAGCGCCGGTGACGCGACGACATGGCGTACGTCGCCGGGGCGGAAGCCGCCGGTCACCTCGGGCGCGATGTCGCGGCCGGTGCCCTCGGCGACCCGGGTGGCCACGTCGAGGATCGTCACCGGCCGGCCGGAGCAGACGTTGTACGCCGACCAGCGCGGCGTACCGCCGGCGACGACCGCCTCGAGCGCGAGCACGTTGGCGCGGGCGACGTCGTCGACGTGGACGAAGTCGCGCACCTGGCCGCCGTCCTCGTAGACCTGCGGCGCCTCGCCGCGCTCGAGCGACGAGCGGAACATCGCGGCGACCCCGCTGTAGGGGGTGTCGCGCGGCATCATCGGGCCGTAGACGTTGTGGTAGCGCAGGGCGACCGCGGCGGCGTCGGCCTGGCGCACCCACGACGAGGCGTAGTGCTCCTGCGCGAGCTTGCTCGCCGCATAGCTGCTGCGCGGGTCGAGCCGGGCGTCCTCCGGCACCAGCTGCCAGTCGAGCGGCTCGTCGCACACGGGGCAGTGGTTCTCGAAGTCGCCGGCCTCCAGGGCGGCGACCGGTCGCGGCGGCGGGAGCTGCGCCCCGTGCGTCGCGCAGGCGTAGAGGCCCTCGCCGTAGACGACCATCGAGCTCGCGACGACCAGCCGGTCGACGTGCGCCTCGTGCATCGCGGCGAGCAGCGCGGCCGTGCCGAGGTCGTTGTGGGAGGCGTAGTCGGGCAGGTCCGCGACGCGTACGCCCGCACCCACGAGGGCGGCCTGGTGGCAGACCACGTCGACCCCGCGGAGCGCGTCGGTCCAGGCCTCCGACCCGGCGTCGCGGACGTCGAGCTGGAGCGTGCCGTCGGGCGGGACCGACGATCCGTGCGCGGAGGCGAGCATCAGGTCGACGCCGACGACCTCGTGCCCGGCCCGGTCCAGCTGTCGTGCGATCGCGGACCCGATGAAGCCGGCCGAGCCGGTCAGCAGGACCCTCACCGGCCCGGCACCTCGTAGGTCAGCTCGATGCCGTCGGACCACGTCGAGCAGGCGCAGCCGGTCGGGTCGGGGAGCGCCTCGACGGCCGCCGTGAGGATGCCGGTGAGCCGCTCGAGGTTCTGCTTGAAGAGCGCGAAGACCTCCTCCTGGCCCACCCCGGAGCCCGACTCCGCGCCGGCGTCCATGTCGGTGACGAGCGCGAGCGCCGCGTAGCACTGGCCCATCTCGCGGGCCAGCTGCGCCTCGGGGGCGCCGGTCATGTTGATCAGGTCCCAGCCCTGCGCGGCGTAGTGCTGCGACTCGGCCCGGGTCGAGAAGCGTGGCCCCTCGACGACCACCATCGTGGCGCTGTCGTGGATGTCGGCGCCGGCGCCGGACAGGGCGGCCGAGACGCCCGGGCAGTACGGGTCGGCGAAGGGCAGGTGCACCGCGCCCGACTCGACGAACGACCCGATGCGCCGGTGGGTGCGGTCGACCAGCTGGCCGGGCACCACCAGGTCGCCCGGCCCGACGGTGTCGCGGAGCCCGCCGACCGCGCACGGTGCCAGCACCTGGCGTACGCCGAGCGAGCGCAGTGCCCACGCGTTGGCCCGGTAGGGGATGGCGTGCGGCGGGAAGTCGTGGTGGGCGCCGTGCCGGGGCACGAACGCGACGCGGCGACCGGCCACCTCGCCGATCGCGATCGGCGCGGACGGGGCGCCGTACGGCGTCTCGACCACGTGCTCGGTCGCGTCGGTCAGGAACGAGTAGAAGCCGGTGCCGCCGATGACGGCGACGTCGGCCCGCGGGGAGTCGGTCACGTCGTCACCCTAGTGAGGGGACGCCAACCGGATCCGTACCGCGTTGCGGACGGATGGGTACGTTCGTCTCATGGCACTCGTATCCAGCTCCGGCTTCGCCCATGTCCGACTCACCGTGACCGACATCGCCCGGTCCAAGGAGTTCTACGACCGGCTCTTCGGGTGGCCGGTGGCCGTCGACAGCTCCGACCGCGTCGACGAGCCCGGGGTCCGCGACTCGGCGGAGGAGTTCTACGGCGGCACGGTCTACCAGACCCCGCAGGGCACCCTCTTCGGTCTCCGACCGGTCGGCAGCGAGACCTTCGACGCCGACGCGACCGGCCTCGACCACGTCAGCTTCGCGGTCGCCTCGCGCGCAGACCTCGAGTCGGCCCGCGACGCCCTGTCGGAGGCTGGTATCGAGCACGGCGAGATCCTCGACCTCGAGGACGCCGGGATGGCGATCCTGTCGCTGCAGGACCCCGACGACATCAACGTCGAGCTCACCGCGCCCCTCGGCTGAACCCGACGCCGATACCTGAGGACGCGGTGAACGGGATCGGAACCCGATCACGTACGTGGCGTCCTCAGATATCCGCCGAGGTCACTCCTCGGAGGAGGCCGCCGAGCTCGACTTGTCCTTGATCAGGTCCATGACGGTCGAGTCGGCCAGCGTCGTGACGTCGCCGACCTCGCGGTCCTCGGCGACGTCCTTGAGCAGGCGGCGCATGATCTTGCCCGAGCGGGTCTTGGGCAGCTCGGCCACGACCATGATCTGGCGCGGCTTGGCGATCGCGCCGATCTCCTTCTGCACGTGCTTGCGCAGCTCCTCGACGATGTCCGGCCCGCCGTCGCCCGCGGACTCGCGCAGGATGACGAAGGCGCAGACGGCCTGGCCGGTGGTCTCGTCGGCGGCACCGACGACGGCCGCCTCGGCGACCTTCGGGTGCGACACGAGCGCCGACTCGATCTCGGTGGTGGACAGGCGGTGGCCCGACACGTTCATCACGTCGTCGACGCGACCGAGCATCCAGAGGTCGCCGTCCTCGTCCTTCTTCGCGCCGTCGCCGGCGAAGTAGAAGCCCTGCTTGGGGTAGCGCGACCAGTAGGTGTCCTTGAACCGCTCGTCGTCGCCCCACAGCGTGCGCAGCATCGCCGGCCACGGCTCGGTCAGCACGAGGTAGCCGCCCGAGCCGTCGGGCACCGAGCTGCCCTCGTCGTCCACGACGTCGGCGCCGACCCCCGGCAGGCCCTTCATCGCCGAGCCCGGCTTGCCGGCGGTGACGCCGGGAAGCGGACTGATCATGATCTGGCCGGTCTCGGTCTGCCACCAGGTGTCGACGACCGGGCAGCGGTCACCACCGATGACCTCGCGGTACCAGACGTACGCCTCCGGGTTGATCGGCTCGCCGACCGACCCGAGCAGCCGCAGCGACGACATGTCGTAGCCGTCGGGGATCTCGCGGCCCTGCTTCATGAAGGTCCGGATCGCCGTGGGCGCGGTGTAGAAGATCGACACCTTGTAGTCCTGCACGATCTGCCACCAGCGGCCCTTCTCGGGCGTGCCCTCGTACATCACCTGCGTCGCGCCGTTGGCGAGCGGGCCGTAGACCATGTAGGAGTGGCCGGTGATCCAGCCGACGTCGGCGGTGCACCAGTAGACGTCGTCGTCCTTGAGGTCGAAGACCTCCCAGTGCGTGAACGACGTGCCGGTGAGGTAGCCGCCGGTGGTGTGCAGGATGCCCTTGGGCTTCCCGGTGGAGCCGGAGGTGTACATCACGAACAGCGGGTGCTCGGAGTCCAGCATCTCGGCCTCGTGCTCGGCCGAGGCGTTGTCGACGACGTCGTGCCACCACACGTCGCGCGACTCGTCCCACGCGACGTCCTGGCCCGTACGGCGTACGACGAGCACGTTGCGGACCTGGTCGCCGGTCTTCTCGACGGCCTCGTCGACCGCGGGCTTGAGCGCACTGGCCGCGCCGCGGCGGTAGCCGCCGTCGGAGGTGATCACGACCTTGGCGTCGCAGTCGGTGATGCGGGAGGCGAGGGCGTCGGCGGAGAAGCCGCCGAAGACGACGGTGTGCGGGGCGCCGAGGCGGGCGCAGGCGAGCATCGCGACGACGACCTCGGGGATCATCGGCATGTAGATCGCGACCCGGTCGCCCTTCTGCACGCCGAGGTCGGTCAGCGCGTTGGCGGCCTTCGAGACCTCGTCCTTGAGCTGGGCGTACGTGATGTCGCGGGTGTCGTCGTCCGGCTCACCGACCCAGTGGATGGCCACCTTGTCGCCGTTGCCGGCGTCGACGTGGCGGTCCACGCAGTTGACCGCGGCGTTGATGGTGCCGCCGACGAACCACTTCGCGAACGGCGGGTTGGACCAGTCGAGCACCTGGTCCCACTTCTGGCCCCAGTCGAGCCGGTCGGCGGCCTCGGCCCAGAAGGCCTCGCGGTCGGACTCGCCGCGGGCGTAGGCCTCCTCCTTGACGTTGGCGTCGGCGGCCAGGTCGGCGGGCGGCTCGAAGCGCCGCTCCTCGCGGGACAGGTTCGACAGGGTCTGCTCGGACAAGGCGTTCTCCTGGGAAGTGCGGGTGCAGGGCTGTGATCGGGGAAGGGGAGACCCCCTCGCCGAACCTACTCCGGCTCGGCGAGGGGGTCACCGGGTGCTGATCAGTGCTTGCTGGCCTGCTCGGCGCCGGCGCCGGTGAGGGCGCGGACCTCGAGCTCGGTGTAGCGGTCCTCGGCCGACTGCTCCTTCGACGAGATGGTGCCGAGGTAGCCGAGGAGGAAGCCGAGCGGGATCGACACGATGCCGGGGTTCTCCAGCGGGAACCACGAGATGTCGATGCTGGTCGGCAGGAGGGACAGGTTCTTCCCGGACACCGGGTCGACGCCCTTGCCGCTGACGATCGGGCTGAAGATCACCAGGCCGACGGACGAGATGAGACCGCCGTAGATGCTCCAGAGCGCACCGCGGGTGTTGAAGCGCCGCCAGAACATGTTGTAGATGATCGCCGGCAGGTTGGCCGACGCCGCGACCGCGAACGCGAGGGCGACGAGGAACGCGATGTTGAGCTTCTGCGCCGGGATGGCCAGCACGATCGCGATCAGGCCGATGACGCCGGCGGCGATCCGGGACACCCGGATCTCGTCGGCCTCGGAGGCCTGGCCGTTCTTGTAGACCGAGTTGTAGAGGTCGTGCGCCACCGACACCGACGACGTCAGCGTCAGTCCCGCGACCACCGCGAGGATCGTCGCGAAGGCGACGGCCGCGATCACGGCCAGCAGGACGGCACCACCGGTCGAGCCCGGCCCACCACCGACGGCCTCGGCCAGCAGCGGCGAGGCCAGGTTGCCGCCCGACGCGGCCACCTCGGCGTACGAGTCCTTGTCGAGCAGCGCCGCGGCACCGAAGCCGAGGATCAGCGTGAAGAGGTAGAACACGCCGATCAGGCCGATGGCCCACAGCACCGACTTGCGCGCGTCGCGCGAGGTCGGGGTCGTGTAGAAGCGGATCAGGATGTGCGGCAGGCCGGCCGTGCCGAGCACGAGGGCGATGCCGAGGGAGATGAAGTCGATCTTCGACGTCGTCGAGACGCCGTACTTCAGGCCGGGCTCGAGGAAGGCGCCGCCCTTGCCGCTGTTGGTCGCGGCGGTGCCGAGGAGCTCGGAGAGGTTGAAGTCGAACTTCGCCAGCACCAGCACGACGATCAGCGCGGAGCCGGCCATCAGCAGCACGGCCTTGACGATCTGCACCCACGTGGTGCCCTTCATGCCGCCGACGGTGACGTAGAAGATCATCAGCGCGCCGACGAAGAAGATCGTCAGGTTCTTGATGCCCTCGCTGGTCACGCCGAGCAGCAGCGCGACGAGCGCGCCCGCGCCGACCATCTGGGCGAGCAGGTAGAAGATCGAGACGACCACGGTGGACGTCGCGGCCGCCATCCGGACGGGCTTCTGCTTCATCCGGTAGGCCAGCTGGTCGGCCATCGTGTAGCGGCCGGAGTTGCGCAGCACCTCGGCGACGAGGAGCAGCGCGACGAGCCACGCGACGAGGAAGCCGATGGAGTAGAGGAAGCCGTCGTAGCCCGAGAGCGCGATGGCGCCGGAGATGCCGAGGAACGACGCCGCCGACATGTAGTCGCCGCCGATGGCGAGACCGTTCTGGAAGCCGGAGAAGCCGCGGCCGCCGGCGTAGTGGTCGGCCGCGCCCGAGGAGTTGCGGCTGGCCCAGATGGTGATGCCCACGGTGAGGGCGACGACGCTGAGGAACAGCGCCGTGGTGAGTACCTGGTGGCCTTCCATGTCAGCGCTCCCGTCCCTCGTAGTAGGAGTCGGCCAGCTGCGCGGCCAGCGGGTCGAGCCGCGAGTTGCTGTAGCGGCTGTAGACGTAGGCCAGGGCGAACGTCGTGAGGAACTGCAGCAGGCCGAAGACCAGGGCGACGTTGATGTTGCCGACGACCTTGGTGCTCATGAAGTCGTGGGCGAACATCGACATCAGGACGTAGAGGGCGTACCAGGCCAGGAAGGCCACGGTGGCGGGGATGACGAATCCGCGGTAGCGCGATCGCAGCTCGGCGAACTCGGGGCGGGCCGCGAGGTCGTCGTACACGGGATCGTGGCGCGCGGCCTGTTCGTGGCTCTCTGTCACGGCAGGGGTCCTTCCGGGCGGGGGTCACCGGGGTGTGACCGTCGTCACCGTGGCACCGGGGCCGCCGGGTCTGCGAGTGGGCCGCGCGGGCAGGTCGGCGGGTGGCCGCGCCGGATCGACGGGCGGTCGGTGTCGTACGACGAGCGGTCGTTCACCCCTGGGGGACTGCCGCCACCGGTGCGGGAGTGGGACAGTTCGGCCCGTGGAGATCCCCTCGCGCACGCGCCACGCTGCCCGCACGCTGACGATCGCGTGGGTCGTCCTGCTCCTCGGCGTGCTGGCGATCGGGTGGCTGCTGACCCACCCGCTGCAGTCGAGCGTCGACCCGTGGGACAACAGCATCTCGCGCTCCGTCGCCCAGGACCGGACGCCCGACGGGGACTTCCTGGCGGCCTGGGGCAGCCACGTCGCCGACACGATCGTCGGCGTCATCGTGGCCGCCGTCGCGGCGCTGGTGCTGTGGCGCACGCAGCACTCCAGGCGACCGCTCGTCTACTTCTCGGTGCTCGTCGGCGGCACGCTCGTGCTCTACCTCATCGTCACGGCGCTGATCACGCGCGACCGGCCGCCGGTGAAGATCCTCGACCCCGGCCTCGTGCCCGACCACAGCTATCCGTCGGGCCACGTCGCGACCTCGATCGTCGTCTACTGCGCCCTCGCCCTCTACCTCTTCCGGACGGTCGCCGGGTCGAAGCGCTGGGCCTGGATCCTCTTCCTCGCCCCGGTCATCGTCGCGCCGTCCCGGATCTACGAGGGCGCCCACCACGTCACCGACGTCGTGACCAGCCTGGTCTTCGCCCCGCTCTGGGTGGCGGTGGTCGCCCACGTCCTCCTTCCGCGGGCTGACAAGGTGGACCCATGACCTCCCCCATCGTCGTCGTGACCGGAGCCAACGGACTCGTGGGCAGCCACGTGGTGTCCGCGCTGAGCGAGAGGGGTGCGACGGTCCGCGCGGTCGTACGCCGTCCCGGCACCGCGCCCGACCAGCCCGGCGTCGAGGAGCACGTCGGCGACTTCGGCGACCCGGCCTTCGCGGCCCAGGTCGTGGCGGGCTCGGACGCGCTCGTCACCACCGTCCATCCCCTCGGCGGTGACGCCGACGAGCAGCGACGCATCGGCCTCGACGGCACGCTCACCATCGCGTCTGCCGCGGGCGACGCCGGCGTACCCCTCGTCGTGCACATCTCGACCGCCGGTGTGTACGACCGGAGCCCGGGGACGGGCGACGTCACGGAGGACTCGGCCTACGTGGCCGACGACGCCAACGCCTACGGCGTCATCAAGCGCGACCTCGACGAGGCGCTGGCCCGGCTGGGAGGTACGACCCGCGTCCTGCTGCGCCCGCCGATGATCCTCGGCCCGGGCGAGTCCTCGGTGTGGAACACCGTCCAGCCCGCTGCCATCGCCGAGGACGAGTCGCGCCGCCACGCCGTCGCGGAGGCGACCGCGGCCTGGGTGCACGTCCGCGACCTCGCCGCGATCACTGCGGACGTCGCCACCGGCGCCATCCCGCCGCGCGACGACGTCGCGGCCGGCCCCGTCCTGGGCGGCTGCACGCCGGTCAACGTCGCGGCCCCGCGCGCCACCCAGCGCGACTACCTCGGCACCGTCTGCGACGCCCTGGGCGTGGAGCCGACGTGGGACGACGAGCCCGCGTGGACCGGTGCGATCCGCTCCGACCGCGCGGCCGGCTGGGGCTGGTCGCCGAAGGTCTCGCTCGAGGAGGCGCTCGACGAGCTCAGGGCGGGCCTGCGTCACTGACCCGTTGACCGGCCCTGCAAGAGTTGGGCCATGGAGCAGCGAACTCTCGGAAGGACCGGCCGTCCGGTCTCGGTCGTCGGACTCGGCACGTGGCAGCTCGGCGCCGACTGGGGTGACGTCAGCGAGGACGACGCCCGCGCGGTGCTGGAGGCGTCGGCCGAGGCGGGCGTGACGTTCTACGACACCGCCGACGTCTACGGCGACGGTCGCAGCGAGCAGCTCGTCGGCCGCTTCGTCGCCGAGCACGCCGACGCCGGCTTCACCGTCGCGACCAAGATGGGCCGCCGCGAGGAGCAGGTGCCGGCCAACTACGTGGAGGCCAACTTCCGCGCCTGGCTCGACCGCTCGCGCCGCAACCTCGGCGTCGACACGATCGACCTCGTCCAGCTGCACTGCCCGCCGAGCGAGGTCATCGACGACGACGCGACCTACGACGTGCTCGACCGGCTCGTCGAGGAGCAGGTCATCGCGGCGTACGGCGTCAGCGTCGAGACCGCCGACCAGGCCCTCAGCGCCATCGCGCGGCCGCACACGGCCAGCGTGCAGATCATCCTCAACGCCTTCCGGATGAAGCCGCTGGACGCCGTCCTGCCGGCAGCGCTGGAGGCCGGCGTCGGCATCATCGCCCGCGTGCCGCTGGCCTCCGGCCTGCTGTCCGGGAAGTACGGCCTGGACACGACGTTCGCGGAGGACGACCACCGCAACTACAACCGCGACGGCAGCGCCTTCGACGTCGGCGAGACCTTCTCGGGGGTCGACTACGCGACCGGGGTCGAGGCGGCGCAGGAGTTCGCCCGGCTCGTCGCCGACAGCGGTCTCGACGTCACGCCGGCCCAGGCCGCGATCGCGTGGGTGGCGCAGCAGCCCGGCGTCACCACGGTCATCCCCGGCGCGCGCAACACCGACCAGGCCCGCTCCAACGCGGCAGCCGGCGAGGTCGGCGAGCTGCCGGCCGACCTCGTCGACGCCATCGCCGACCTCTACGACCGTCGCATCCGCAAGCAGGTGCACGACCGCTGGTGATCGCGCCTTACGGTGACCGGGTGAACCTCAACCGCTGGGTCCTCGCCGCCGAGCGCGCGTGGGACTCGCGGCGCGGCGACGGCCCGCCGGAGCACTTCCGGATCGAGACCTACATCGGCCACGGCGGTCCTGCCGGCACGATCGTGCGCGGCCGGGTGCTCGACAACCCGCTCGCCTCGGAGGCGATGCCCGACGAGGGCGTGCGGGCGGCCGCACTCCGTACGCTCGGGCACTTCGTCACCGACGAGCTGCCCGGGGTGCCGCTGCGGGTGACCGTCGCCGGCGTCTCCGTCGACGCCGAGACCAACGGGGACGGCTACTTCCTGGTGCGGGTGCCGACGCCGGCCGGCTCGCTCACCTCGCCGTGGACGACCGGGACGGTCGAGCTCCGCGGCGACTACCGCGGCGTGGCCGAGGCCGACGCCGAGCCGGGGCTGGTCGAGGTCCGGGTCCCCGCAGCCGACGCCCGCTTCGGCATCCTCTCCGACGTCGACGACACGATCCTCGAGACCGGCGTGCAGCGGGCGCTGCGGATGGTCGTCCAGACCTTCACCGGCTCGGCGCTGACCCGGACGGCGTTCCCCGGCGCGCCGGAGCTCTACCGCGACCTCGCCGCCGGAGTGAACCCGGTCTTCTACGTCTCCTCGAGCCCGTGGAACCTGCATGCCTTCCTGCTCGCCTTCCTGCGGCACCGCGACTTCCCGCTCGGCCCGGTGCTGCTGCGCGACCTGCTCGGCAACCGGCACGGCCGCGAGCAGAAGCACACGCGCATCCGCGAGGTGCTCGACCTGCACCCCGACCTGTCCTTCGTGCTGCTCGGCGACTCCGGCGAGCACGACCCGCAGATCTACGCCGACATCGTCCGCGAGCACCCCGGCCGGATCCTCGCCGTCTACATCCGCGAGGTGCGCCTCGATCCCGGCGACGGGAGGGTGGAGAAGGTGTCGGGCGCCTGGGAGTCCGACGTGCCGTTCGTCCTGTGCGCCGACTCCGACGCCGTACGCCGCCACGCGACGGAGCTGGGTCTCCTGTGATTCGCCCTTGACGTCGCACTTGCATTTTGCAAGTGTCAGCACATGAGCCTCTTCATCACCTGCCCGGTCGCCGACGTCGAGCGCGCCACCGCCTTCTACTCCGCCCTCGGCTGGACCCTCAACCCGGAGATGTCCGACCACAACGTGTCGTGCTTCGCCATCGCCCCCGAGCAGTACGTCATGCTCGGCAGCCGCGAGATGTACGCCAGCGTCGGCGGGGTCGACGACCTCATCGGCGGACCCGACACCCCGTCCAAGGTCACGGTCTCCTTCGACCTCCCGAGCCGCGAGGCCGTCGACGAGCTCGTCGAGCGCGCCGGCGCCGCGGGTGGCCGGATCGGTGACACGGACGACTACCCGTTCATGTACCAGCGCCAGTTCGACGACCCCGACGGCTACCACTACTCGCCGTTCTGGATGAAGCCGGACGACGCATCCCTCGTCGTGAGCGACCTCGCTGCGGCCCTCGGCGTCGTCGGAGCGCGGTGGGCCCTGCTCATCGTGGAGCGGCTGCTCGACGGACCGCAGCGCTACGGCGACCTGCAGCGCGACCTCGGCGTGCCGACCAACATGCTCGCCACCCGCCTGCGCGAGCTGGAGGCCGCCGGCGTGCTGACGCGCCTGCCGCTCAAGCACAACACCCGGGCGTACGCCCTGACCGACCGCGGGCTCGCCCTCCGCGAGGCGATCGACGCCCTCGGCCGCTGGGGCGACGAGCGCACGTAGGACCGGTGGCGTGAATCCGGCGACCGTCGTCCGGATCCCGCTCGTCCTCGACGGTCGCGCGCGGCAACCTGAGCCCATGACGGTCGGATTCATCGGTCTCGGGACGATGGGCCTGCCCATGGCGCTCAACCTGGCGCGGGCTGGCACGGAGCTGGTCGTGTGGAACCGGTCGACTCCCGGCACTGGACGTCGCTGCTTCGGCCGGTGCGACGGTGGTCGGATCGCCCGAGGAGGTCTTCCGAGAGGCGGACACGGTCTTCCTCATGCTGATGAACGGCGACGTCGTCGACGAGGTGCTCGGGCGCGGCACCCCGCGCTTCGCGTCGATGGTCTCGGGCCGGACCGTCGTGCACATGGGCACGACCGCGGCGTCGTACTCCCTCGCGCTGTCCGAGGACGTGGCAGCGGCGGGAGGGTCGTACGTCGAGGCGCCGGTGTCGGGGTCCCGAGCCCCGGCCGAGGCGGGCGAGCTCGTCGGGATGGTGGCCGGTCCGTCGGCCGCCGTCGACGCGGTCGTCCCCCTGCTCGCGCCGGTGTGCGCGACGACGGTCCGCTGCGGCGAGGTGCCCGGTGCGACGCAGATGAAGCTGGCGGTGAACCTGTTCCTGATCACGCAGGTGACCGGGCTGGCGGAGGCCTTCCACTTCGCCGACAGCCAGGGCCTCGACCTCGACGTCCTCCGGTCGGTGCTGGACGCCGGTCCGATGGCCAGCGCCGTCTCGAGGATCAAGCTCGAGAAGCTCGTGCACGGCGACCTCTCGCCGCAGGCGTCGATCCGCGACGTGCACTACAACAGCCGGCTCATCACCGACGCGGCTCGCGAGTCGGGGACGGCGTCACCCGTCATCGACGTGTGCCGCGAGCTGTTCGACGAGGCCGAGCGGCTCGGTCACGGTGCGGAGGACATGGCCGCCGTCGTGCGGGCGATCGAGGCGCGTACGTCAGCGAGCTGAGGCACGCGCGGCACGCAGGACCGCGGCGCAGCCACCGCGTCGGCGATCACGGCGTACCCGGCGCTCGACGGGTGGAACCGGTCGGCGGAGAACAAGGCCGGATCAGCGGCGAACGCCGCCGACGTGTGCCCGTCCGCGTCGGCGACGTGACCGCCCTCGGCCTCCACGGCAGCGGCTTGCTGCCGACGCAGGTCGTCGCTCGCCCGTCGCACGATCGCGCGCAGCGAGACGGGCACGTGCGGCACGGCCCCCAGGTCTGGTGCAGGAGCGACGACGACCTCCGTGCCGGCCTCACGAAGACGACGGACCGCGTCGGCGAGGGCGCGTACGGCGGCGACCGACGGGCTCGCGGTGCGCGAGGTCGTTCGCGCCGATGACGACCAGCGCCAGGTCGGGCTGCCACGCGAGGGCCTTGTCGAGCTGAGCCTCGAGACCACGGCTCCGCGCGCCGGGCACGGCGAACATGCCGAGCTCGACGGTGAGCCCGTGGTCCTGCAGCGCCCGCTGGAGCCGCGGTCCGAGCCGTTCGTCCTGGCGCGCGGCTCCCTGGCCCCAGGCGATGGAGTCCCCGAGCAGTGCGAAGCGTCGCCGCTGCGCCATCTGGCTCGCTGGTTCCGTCACGGCAGACAGGTACCCGGAGAGCGCCTGCGCCGATCCTGTCCCCACTAGACCAGCCCTGTCGCGAGCGACGCCGAGGTCGATCATGGACGCATGGGCGAAGCCGAGCTCCACCTCGAACGCATCATCAAGGCGCCGATCAACGCCGTCTTCGACAAGCTCGCGGACATCGAGTCCATCAACGACTGGCAGCCCCACAAGGGCAGCATCCGCCGCAGGTCGGTGAAGACCTCGCCGGGACCCGTCGGCCTCGGCACGACCTACGAGGACTCGACGCTCTTCGGCAAGGCGCCGGGCGAGGTGTCGAGCCTTCGAGCAGCCCCACCACCTCGTCTACCACTGGCGCCAGTCGATCGCCGGCATGGTCCTGGCCGAGGGCTGGCCGGGCTACGACCTCGAGTCGGTGGGCGAGGACGACACCCTCGTCCGCCACCACGCGCGGCTGAAGACGTACTCGATCTATGCCCCCGCGACGCCGGTCATGAAGCGCATCGCGATGCGCGAGCGGACCGCCGTGCTCGACGCACTGGAGGCGTCGTTCGCCTGACCGGGACGGCGAAGTGCCAACTCTGGGCTCGATGCTCTACGCTTGTGGTGTTGAAGGGACGGTCTCCGGACTGTCCTGGCCGCTCACGATGTGCGGCTCGTATCTCGTACTCCTGGTTTTCGGTTCGCTGGACTCCTCAGGTGGATGTCTTCAGCAGGGACGCTGGCACACAGTCAGCGCACGAAACAAAGGAAATCATCATGGCTGCAGGAACTGTGAAGTGGTTCAACGCTGACAAGGGCTTCGGCTTCATCGCCCAGGACGGCGGCGGCGAGGACGTGTTCGTTCACTTCTCCGCGATCCAGTCCAACGGCTACAAGTCGCTCGACGAGAACCAGAAGGTCGAGTTCGACCTCGCCCAGGGCCCCAAGGGTCCCCAGGCCGAGAACGTTCGCCCCGTCTGATCTGACGCTCTGAAGAGCCCTCGACCGCCTCGGCGGTCGGGGGCTCTTCTGCGTCCGGCTACCAGCAGTCGCTCCAGCTGCCGCGGGCGTTCTGCCTCGCGTCCCGCTGCACGTGCCGGTAGCTCGCCGTACGACGGAACGGCGTGCCGCCGTAGACGTAGACCTTGGCCTGTCCGAGGTTGACCTGCGCACGACCGACGTCCTTGCCGCGGCGCTCGACGTAGCGCAGCCACCGGCCGTAGCGGTCGCGATCGGCCTGGCTCGGGTCGCTGATCAGCCGGACCGTCGAGCCCACCGGGGCGAGGGTCTTCATGTGCGCGCTGGCGCGCCGGCCGCCGCACTGGACCCCGCCGTAGACCTCGGGTGTGTCGATGCCGATGATGCGCACGTTGCGCACGCCGACCCCGCGGATGCGCACCTTCAGGGTGTCGCCGTCGGTCACCTTGACGACGTTGCCCACGTTGCGACGTACGGCGACCGGGTGCGGCTGCGGCTGCTGGGTCGACGTCGTACCACCGACGAACGGCTGCGGCGCCGAGGTGCTGCACGGGCACGGGTTCGACTCGCACGCGCGGCCGTCGTTGTCGCTGCCGTCGAGGCCGTGCGGGTCGCCCGGTCCGGACGCGAGCATGAAGGCCTGCGCCGCTGCCTGGGTGGCGAAGTCGCCGCAGTCGCGGTCGACGATCGCGGTGGCGGGCGCCGGGGCGAGACCGGCGAGGCCGAAGGCGGCCAGCGACAGGGCGACGGCCCTCGCGACGTGCGTGATCATGGTGATGGTCCCCCGTGTGGTGGTGCTGGACGGGCCACCGTTTCACCGATCCGTGGATGTTGTGGTGGTTTCGTGGCTTTGCCTGCGCGGACCCGGGAGGCCGACATACGGTCCCGCCATGACCACGACCTTCCGTGCGGCTGTCGCCGCCGTCGCTCTCGCCGCACCCCTGCTCGCGATGACGCCCGCCCACGCCGCCGCTCCCAAGTTCCCCTCCTGCGACGCCCTGACGGCGAAGTGGCCGCACGGGGTGGCCAAGGGGCCGGCTGCTGCGGCGAAGGCCGTCCGCGACGGGTACTCCCGCCCGCCACCACGCCCCTCGCCGTGCAGGTCTACTGGACCAACAACGCCAACCTCGACCGCGACAAGGACGGCACCGCCTGCGAGAACGGCTGATCGTCCGGTCGCTGACGGCACGCGTGGCACCTAGGGTTCGCGCATGCTGCCTGACGCCTTCAACCTGACCGGCCGGGTCGCCTGGGTGACCGGGGCCGGCTCGCCGGACGGGATCGGGTACGCCACCGCGTCGCTGCTGGGTGCCCTCGGTGCGAGCGTCGCGGTCGGTGCGACGACGGACCGGGCGCACGAGCGCGCCGCCGAGCTGGAAGCCCGGGGCGTCCGCGCCGTCGGCGTGGTCGCAGACCTGACCGACGAGCAGCAGGTGCACGAGGCGCACGCCCGCATCGTCGACGTACTCGGTGCGCCGACCATCCTGGTCAACAACGCCGGCATGACCAGCGTGAGCGCCCCTGCCTTCAGACGTCGGGTCCGGCGAGGGCGCGGAGACCGGGGGAGTCGACGGGCTGTCCTACGACGCGTGGCGCACCGCGCTGACCCGCAACCTCGACACGGCCTTCCTCGCGACCCGAGCGGTCCTGCCGGGGATGCGCGAGCAGGGCTGGGGCCGCGTCGTCATGGTGACCTCGGTGACCGGCGCGGTGATGGCGATGCGCGGCGAGGCGGCGTACGCCGCTGCGAAGGCCGGCATGGTCGGCCTCGCGCGATCGGTGGCGCTCGACCACGCCGCCGACGGCATCACGGTCAACGCCGTGGCGCCGGGCTGGATCGCGACCGGCAGCCAGACCGACGACGAGGTGGAGCAGGGACGTCGTACGCCGGTCGGCCGCAGCGCGACGCCCGACGAGGTCGCGGCCGCGATCGCCTTCCTCTGCACGCCGGGCTCGTCCTACGTGACCGGGCAGTGCCTCGTCGTCGACGGCGGCAACAGCATCGCGGAGGAGCGGGCCTAGAGTCCGGCCGCCAGCCCGTCCAGCGTCGCCATGTCCTCGGCGCTGAGCTCGAAGCCGCCGACGTCCGCGTTGGAGCGGATGCGATCGGCGTTGACCGACTTCGGGATGACGACGGTCTCGTGCTGGAGGTGCCAGCGGATGATCACCTGCGCCGGCGTGCGGTCCAGGCGCTCGGCGATCTCGACGATGGCCGGGTGGTCGAGCGTCCCGCCGCGCAGCGCGCTGTAGCCCTCGAGCGCCACGCCGCGGTCGCGGTGCTCGCCGACGGTCTGCGCGTCGAAGAGCAGCGGGCTCCAGCGGATCTGGTTGATCGCCGGCACCTCGCCCGTCGCCTCCTTGAGCTCGTCGAGGAGGGCCGCGTCGAAGTTGCTGACACCGATCTCCTTCGTCAGCCCCGCGTCTCGCGCCTCGATGAACGCCTTCCAGAGCTGGGTGTTGTCCGAACCGTTGCCCGGCCAGTGGATGAGCCACAGGTCGACGTGGTCGAGCTGCAGCAGCTCGAGGCTCTTGCGGAGGGTGTCGAGCTCCTTGCCCACGTTGTCCGGCGGGCACTTGGTCGTCACGAACACCTCGTCCCGCGGTACGCCGCTCTCCGCCAGCGCACGCCCGACCTCCGCCTCGTTGCCGTAGACGGTCGCGGTGTCGAGGTGGCGGTAGCCCGCCTCGAGCGCGGCCGAGGTCGCGCGTACGGCGTCGTCGCCCTTGATCTGCCAGGTGCCGAATCCGAGGAGCGGGATCGTCGAGCCGCCGGAGAGCGTGAGGGTCTGGTCGGGGAGCTGGGGGGAGTCGCTGGTCATGCTTCGAACCTAGCCCCGGAGAGGTCGTGCTCGGCCCGCTCGAAAGGAGGGGCGGAGTCAGTTCCCGGTCTCGGTCCCGGCCCGCTGGGCCGTTGCCGCGTTAGTGTCGCGGCATGCCTCGCTTGCACGCCCTGATGACCGCCGTCTCGGTGGCGGTTGCCGCCGTGATCCTCGTCCCTGCCCCCGGCGTCACGGCCGACTCGCCTGACGCCGGGCCCCTCGTCGCGGACACCCGTGCCCCTCGGGTGGCTACGGCCACGGGGTCGGTCCTGGGCTACCAGTGTGGGGAGGGGGTCTGCCTCATCGACCCCGACGTGCCCGGTGCACAGCCGGTTGTCGTGGTCCCGAACGGCCGCTTCGCCGGTGTCACCGCCGACGGGCGGACTGTGGCCTGGGTGCAGCCGAGCGGGGACCTCGTGACCGCTCCCACAGCCGGGGGCGCACCGACCACGGTGTACACCGGGGCAGTGGGTTTCCAGCCCGTGATCTCGCCGGACGGCGGGTCGTTCCTGTGGCAGTTCGCAGTGCCGGTCAACGGCTACTACTACACCTACCGGCTCGATGTGGCGACCCAGGACGTCTACGGGATCGCGGCGTGCTCCTGCACGGTGACGCACGGCTGGGCAGGCCCGACGTCCATCGGCGCCTTCCCGACCGACACCGGTCGGCAGAGCTCGATCTGCCGGCTCGACCGTAGCGGCGACTCGAGCTGTGTGGCCGTGCTCGCCTCCGACTCACGTGGCCAGCTCGCATTCCCGGACGGTTCGGCTGATGGCCAGACCTACGTGGCCTCCGTCGATGTCGGTGGCTCCGCGTTCGGCGGGGTCGACGGTCCGATCGCGCTGTTCAACGCTGCCACCGGCGCGGTCGTCAAGGACCTGACGTCCAACCCGAACGACGTCACGCCCACGCTGTCGCAGGAGGGTGACCGCGTCGCCTTCGAGCGGGATGACCAGATCGTGATCGTGGACGTTGCCACCGGAGCCGAGCGGGTCGTCGGCCCGGGTGTCTATCCGTCGTGGGGCGGCACCCGAAGCCAGCAGGGCGGCGAGGACGCGACCGCCTCGGTGCGGGGCAAGTCGCTCAAGGTGGTGGTCGGGAAGATCAAGGTGAAGATCGCTTGCACCGGACTGGGTGAGTGCGCCGGCGCCGCCGTCCTGGTCAAGGGCGCGTCAGTCCTTGCGAAGAAGAAGTACGCGATCGCTGCCGGGACGTCCGACAGCGTGCGGCTGAAGCTCACGAAGGCCGGCAAGAAGCGGTTTGCCCGCAGCGGCAAGGTCAGGCTCACGCTGGCGCTCAAGGGCAACGGCACCACGATCAAGAAGAAGGTGACCGTCCGCTACTGACAGGGCGATCCGCCGGACGCTCGCGAATGCGGTCAGTCCTGGGGCTGCGGCTTCCGCGTCGCGTGCACCACGGTGGCCGCAGTGTGGACGACCGTGGCCGAGAGCATGCCGATGACCTGGGCGAAGGAGCGGACGTAGAACGAGTTCACGGTCGCTGGTACCCCGACAGTGGGAGCACATGCGTTCACAAGGGACGTCGGACGCAGGCTGTCATCACTCTGGGGTATCCGCGGTCTGGTCCGGTCCCACGGTCGGTGCGGGCATCGCTAGGGTCGCGGGTCGGAAAGGCTCGGTCATGTGGTGGTTGTGGATCCTCATCGGGATCGTCGTCGTGTTCATCATCTGGGCCATCCGCCGGGCGGAGGGCCACAGTGGCGCGCCGCCGATCCCTCGGCCGAGGCAGAGTG
The DNA here is from genome assembly GCA_963795275.1 of uncultured Actinomycetota bacterium. Taxonomy (GTDB): domain Bacteria; phylum Actinomycetota; class Actinomycetes; order Propionibacteriales; family Nocardioidaceae; genus Nocardioides. The sequence continues at coordinate 71,738 of CAWCHD010000023.1, read as the reverse complement.
CGTCCCCTCGCACGGGCAAGCCGGTGGCCGGGAAGCGACGGGCGGACCGCACGCGTACTTGACCTCACGTGCACCTGAGCCGCGACGATCGGGGGCATGACCGATGTCCAGGAGTTCCGGATCACGCTGACCGTCGACGACTTCGACGCAGCCGTACGCCTCTACCGCGACGCGCTCGGCCTGCCCGAGGTGGCGGACTGGAGCAGCGAGCAGGGGCGGGTGCTGCTGCTCGACGCGGGCCGGGCGACGCTCGAGCTCTTCGACGAGGCGCAGGCCGCGATGGTCGACGACCTCGAGGTCGGGCGGCGGGTGTCGGGGAAGGTGCGGTTCGCGCTGCAGGTGCCGGACGCCGACGCGGCCGCCGCGTCGCTCGTCGATGCCGGGGCGACGGCCGTGGCGGACGGCGTACTCACGCCGTGGGGTGACCGGAACGCGCGCGTGGCTGCGCCGGACGGGATGCAGCTGACGTTGTTCACCTTGGGCGAGGCCTGAGCTAGCCGGAGGTGCGCTTCGTCGGGTGCGGCTTGCGCAGGCTGTCGGGGAGCAGCTGGGCGCCCGGGCCCTGGGACGCGGCCCAGTCGCCGGCGTTGGAGAAGGCGCAGGAGCGGAGGCTGAGGCAGCCGCAGCCGATGCAGCCGTCGAGGCCGCCCTTGAGGCGCTCCAGTGCGGCGATCTGCTCGTCGAGACGGGCGCGCCAGTGCTGGGAGATGCGGTGCCAGTCGGCCTTGGTGGGGGTGCGGTTGCCGGGCAGGCGGGCGAGCTCGTCGCGGATCTCCTCGATGGTGAGCCCGACGTTGGCCGCGGCCCGGATGAACCCCAGCCGACGCAGGACGCTGCGCTCGAACCTGCGCTGCCCGCCGCCCGAGCGGTGCGCCTCGATCAGGCCCTCGGCCTCGTAGTAGCGGATCGCGGACGCGGCGAAGCCGCTCCGGCGTGCGATCTCGCCCATCGGCAGCAGGTCCTTGGCATCCATCTGCACAACCCCTTGAACTCAAGTTCACTTCAACTTGAACGATAGTCACATGGACACCACAACGACAGCACGGGTGGCACTCGTCACCGGGGGATCGGCCGGGCTCGGCCTGGCCCTGACCACAGCGCTCGCGGAGGCCGGGTGGCACGTGATCACCGACGGCCGCAGCGCGGAGAAGTTCAAGGAGGCACAGCTCCCTGATGGGGTGACGGCCATCGTCGGTGACCTCACCGATGCCGAGCACCGCGAGGAGCTGCGCGCGGCAGTCGAGAGCAGAGGACGACTCGACCTGCTGGTCCACAACGCCAGCACGCTCGGGCCGCTGCCGATGAGGCAGCTGGCCGAGGTCGACATCGCCGACCTCACGCACGTCTGGCGCACCAACATCGGCGGACCGCTGGTCCTCACCACGACGCTGCTGCCGTGGCTGCGCGAGGCGGGCGGCGTACTCCTCTCGATCAGCTCCGACGCCGCGGTCAACCACTACGAGACATGGGGCCTCTACGGCGCGAGCAAGGCGGCGCTCGACCACGTCACGCTGACCTACGGAGCCGAGACCGGCCTGACGGCGTACGCCGTCGACCCGGGAGACATGCGGACCGCGATGCACCAGGACGCGTTCCCCGGCGAGGACATCTCCGACCGGCCGCTCCCCGAGACGGTGGTGCCGCACCTCCTCGCCCTGCTCGACGCGAGGCCCGAGTCCGGTCGCTACCGGGCGGTGGACTTCTGATGACGCTGCTGACCGAGACCCCGCACACCCACTTCACGGCCTCGGCCTTCGCACCGCGCCCGGCGGAGGAGCGCGGGCTCGCCCGCGACGAGGTCCGCCTGCTGGTCGCGACGCCGGACGGGCTGTCGCACGGCCGGTTCCGCGACCTGCCCGACCACCTCGGCGCCGGGCGACGTGCTCGTCGTGAACACCTCCGCCACCATCGCTGCCGAGGTCGACGCCGAGCTCGACGGCCGGGCCGTGGTGCTGCACGTCGCCCACCACCTCGACGACGGCGACCGGGTCGTCGAGCTGCGCACCGCGCCCGACGCGGCCCGCGCGATCCTCGATGCCGCAGCCGGGCGACGAGGTGCAGGTCGGGGACGTCCGCCTCACCCTGCGCGAGCCGTGGCCGGGAGCCGCCTCGTCGCCGACGGGCCGGGGCAACCGCCTCTGGCGGGCGTCGGTGCGGGGCGACCTCGACCGCCAGCTCGACTGGAACGGCCGGCCGATCGCCTACGGCTACCTCGACCGTCGCTACCCGCTCGCGAGCTACCAGACCGTCTTCGGCCGGCACCCCGGCAGCGCCGAGATGGCGTCCGCCGGGCGGCCGTTCACCGACGCCCTCGTCACCCGGCTCGTCACGGCGGGCGTCCAGGTCGCGCCCGTCACGCTGCACACCGGTGTCTCCTCGCAGGAGGCGGGCGAGGCGCCGGGGCCGGAGTGGTTCGAGGTGTCGCCGACGAGCGCGCGCATCATCAACGGCGCTCGCGCCCACGGCGGCCGGGTGATCGCCGTCGGCACGACCGCCACGCGGGCCGTCGAGTCGGCGGTGCGCGGGTCGTACGTCGTCGCGCACCGCGGCTGGACCGACCGGGTCATCACCCCGCAGGCGCCGCCGAAGGTCGTCGACGGCCTCATCACCGGCTGGCACGACCCGATGGCGTCGCACCTGCTGCTCGTCGAGGCGGTCGCGGGCGAGCGCCTCACGCAGGCGGCGTACGACGCTGCTGTCGCCGAGGGCTACCTCTGGCACGAGTTCGGCGACTCGGCGCTGCTGATGCGCCGCTGAGTCAGGCCGGGTCGGGGCTCGGCGCCGGGCGGTCGCAGCGCGAGCGGGAGGGTGAGCGCGGCGATCGCTCCGCAGACCAGGAAGGCGGCGCTGAACGACGTCACCTCCGCGAGCACGCCGACCGCGACCGAGCCCAGCGCCGTACCTGCGTCGAAGCCGATGTTCCAGAAGGCGCTGGCGCGGTTGTGGTCGCGGCTCGGGACGGACGCGAAGGAGATCAGGAGCGTGAGGTTCTGCAGGCCGCCGTAGCAGAGGCCGAGCACCAGCATCGAGGCCAGGAAGAGCGGGCCGCTGTCGGAGCCGGCGACCGCCCACGCCACGCCGGCCATGCCGACGCTGGTGAGGGCGACCATGGGTACGACGAAGCGCTGGGCGCCGTGGCGGTCCGCGAGCACGCCGGCCCGCCACCGGCTCAGCGCGGCCGCCAGGCCCATCAGGAACAGGCCGGCTGCTGCGACGGCCGGGCTGTCGACCGCCTGGGGCGTGAACGTGATCACCGCTCCGCCGGCCAGCGTGACCGCAAGCAGCAGCAGGATCGGCCGCAGCAGGGGGCGGAGGACGGCCGCGTCGGCCTCGGCCGACGGGACCACGTCGGTCGCCGCGGGCTCCAGGGTCGAGGCCAGCCGGAGCGCCGCCGGGATGCCGAGGAGCGGCAGGACGTTGAGGCCGAAGACCCACCAGAAGCCGAAGGTCTCCGCGATCCACGGACCGGCGGGGAGCAGGACGAGGTTGGGTATCGCGACCGCGAGGCCGTAGACGCCGATCGCCTCCCCGCGGCGCCCGGGATCGACCAGTGCGGCGACCGCAGCGCTGCCGGTGACGGTGAGGACGCCGAAGCCGATGCCGCGCAGCGCCGACAGCCCGAGGATGGTGGCGAGGCCGTCGTCGAGCCCCAGCAGGATGCCCGGGACGCCCATGAAGGTCAGGCCCGCGACGAGGACCGCGCCCCAGCCGAACCGCTCGAGCGCCCGCGGGACGAGCAGCTGGGTGAGGACGGTGAAGAGCAGCAGCACGCCGTTGACGAGACCCGAGCCCGCGGTGCCTGCTCCGCCCTCGACCGCCCACAGCGGGGCGACGGTGAGGAGGAGCGCGTAGCCGGAGAACCCGGCGCACGTCATCAGCGCCAGGGCCGCCATCCCCGGCTCCCGCCAGATCGGCCCCCGCTCAGTCACGGCCGGAGTCTAGGTGGGGCGGGGTGCGATGCTCGACGCGTGGCCACCCCTGCTCGCGCGCTCACCGAGGCGTCCCTCGGCGCGTGGCTGGTCAAGGCGCGCGGCGCCGAGCCGGCGACGCGGCTGCACGTGGAGTCGGACTTCCGGGACGGTCACGACGCGGTGCGTGCGACCGACGTACCGCACCGACCTCGTCCGCACCGGACAGCGCGTGCTGCTCTGGGTCAGCGGCAACGAGCCCGGCCTGCCTGCCGGTGTCTACGCGCAGGGCCGTACGACCGGCGCAGCGCGCGACGGCGAGATCCCGGTCGAGCTGTCGCCGCTGCCGGTGCCGCTGCTGCGCTCGGAGATCGTCGGTCACCCGGAGCTCTCCGCGATGGAGGTGATCCGGATGCCGGCCGGCAGCAACCCGTCGTACGTCACCCGCGAGCAGCTGGCCGCGCTGACGGAGATGTGTCCCGAGCTCGGGACATGAGTGGAGCCCCGAGCCGTACCTACCGGCTCGGGGCTCCGCTGTGGTGCTGCGTCAGGCCTGCTGGCCCAGCGCGAACTCGATGTTGCCGTCGGCGTCCACGCCACCGTCGAGGACCTTGTCGTCCAGGAGCGCGGTCGCGGACTCGTCCACGTAGACCGTGGCGCCGTCCTGCTCGATGACCTGGTCCGTCGGGGCGGCCTGGTCGGCGGGGCTGACGGACAGCCCCTGCCCGTCCGGCTCGGTCGCGATGCGGATGCCGGCGACGGCCGGCACCTCCTCGGTCAGCTGCTTCACGATCTCGGTCACGTTCTCGGTGAGAGCGAGCATGGGCTCTCCTTCCGTAGCGAATGTGTCCCCTCCACCATCGCCGGGATCGGCCGCTCGATCAAACTCGCTCGCTCCGGACGCCTGCACCTGCCTAGGTTGGCCGGATGGCTGCCCGTCTGCACGCGCTGACCGTCCTCGCCGCCGACCCCGACCGGCTGGCTGGGTTCTGGGGCGACCTGCTCGGGTGGGAGCGCTCGGGCGCCGCCCTGCTGCCGGACGGGTCCGCGCCGATGCGGCTGTCGTTCGAGGAAGCCGACCTGCCCCGCGTCGGGGCTCAACCAGATCCACTTCCACCTCACCAGCTACACCGCGTCGCAGCAGGAGAACGTCGACCGCGCGCTGTCGCTCGGCGCCACGCACCGCGACGTCGGGCAGCTGCCGGAGGAGGACCACGTCGTGCTCGCCGACCCGGAGGGCAACGAGTTCTGCGTCATCGAGGCGACCAACAACTGGCTCGCCGGGACGGGCTTCCTCGGCGAGCTCGCGGCGGACGGTACGCGCGAGGTCGGGGTGTTCTGGGCAGCGGCGCTCGACTGGCCGCTGGTCCACGACGAGGACGGCGAGACCGCGATCCTCGCGCCGGGCGGCGGGATGAAGATCGCGTGGGGCGGGCCGCCGCTCAACGAGCGGCACGGGCGGAACCGGATGCACCTCGTGCTGGCGGCGACGGGGGATCTGGAGGCGGAGGTGGAGCGGCTGGTCGGGCTCGGGGCGTCGGTGGTCTCGCAGGTCGATGGTCGGGTGGAGATGGCGGACCCGGACGGGAACGAGCTCTGGGTGCGCACGACCCCGCGGTGATCAGCGGGTGCGGAACCGCCAGGCGGCCTGCTGGTCGCCGCGGCGGCGCGGATCCTGGTCGAGCGAGGTGCCGGCCGGGTCGACGACGTCGGAGGTGACCAGGACGCGATACGCCGTGCCGGGCCGCAGACGGGCCTTGGGGTCGATGGTCAGGCGGCGGCGCTGTGCGTCGTAGGCGAGCGTCACTGCCAGCCGGTCGGTCCGGCCCTTCCGGCGCAGGAGCACCGTGGTCCGGTTGAGCGTCGCGGCGCGAACGCGCTCGGAGAAGGTGACCCGGATCGTCGCGCCCGTCCGGACGCGGGTGGCGCCGGGACGCGGCACGGCAGCGGTCACTCTCGGCGGGGCTGGCTGCTCCGGTGTCGCGGTGGGCGTCGCGGTCGCGGTGGGCGTCGGGGTGGGCATCGGGCCAGCGGTCGTCGGGTCCCGCCACAGGGGGGTCACCCAGTAGTTGGAGCTGCGGAAGCCCCGGGTGGGAGAGACGCAGGACGCCACGTCGTAGCAGTGCACGCCGTTGGGGGTGTCGTCGGACGAGCGCAGGGCGGTGACCGGCCCGCGCGTGATCTGCCGGTCGAAGAAGCCGTACTCGAACGCGTACCTGGTGGCGGGGGAGTAGTAGGAGGCGACGTAGGTGCGGCCTGCCGAGACACTGACCGGAGCAGTCGAACTCGAGGTCCTGCCAGCCCGTTCGGCCCCGGCTCTCGAAGGTCCCAGTGGCCAGGCGGACGCCCTGGTCGTCCCAGAGCGATCCGGTGACCGTGCCCAGGTCGACGCGGTAGACCCGCACGCCGGTGATGGTCAGCTCCTGCGAGGTGCGGAACCTGACGCCGAGCTCGACGCCGTTGCGGGTGTCGTCGGCCGTGCAGAAGCCGTCGTCGTTGAGCGTCCACTGCTCGCAGTCCCGGGCGACGAGCCCCGCGCGGTGGCTGGTGTCCCAGAGCCCCACGACGTCGGCCCCGGCCCGCGGCGCCTGCGCCGGCGCGGCGGACAGGGGAAGCATCATCAGCGCCGCCAGCGCCAGCGCCGTCAGCACCGTCGCGGCCGTCCTGCTCCTCATGTGTCCTCCTGAGCAGACCGTATCCCGCTCCTGCGCCGTTATCAGCGGAAGCCGCTAACCGCGTTCGAGGTCCACAGCCTCGGGAGTGTGGAGGCGGACCATGAAGCGCCCGGCGTGGGCGGGGACGGTGCGCGCGGTGAGCCGCGAGACCACGACCATCGTGAGGAACGACGCCGGCACCGACCAGGCGGCGGGCTGGCCGAGGAGGGCGGCGGTCCAGCCGGAGGCCGACGACGTACCCAGCGTCCAGGCCACCGCGGCACCCGACCCCAGTCCGCCGACCAGGAGGCCGGCGACGGCGCCGGTCGGGGTGAGGCCGCGCCACCAGATGCCCAGCATCAGCAGGGGAGCGAAGGTCGAGGCGGTCACCGCGAAGGCCAGCCCGACGGTCCGCGCGACCGCGACGTCCTGGGCGGGCAGCGACAGCAGGAGGGGCACGACGACGGCGATGACCGCGGCGACGCGGAAGGCCGCGACCCCGCCGAGCCGGCGGGTGCCCCAGCGTCGGCCGGTCACGTCCTGCGAGAGGACGCCCGCGACGGCGATCGTCAGCCCGGACGACGTGGACAGGAACGCGGCGAAGGCCCCGGCGGTCACCAGCCCGGTCAGCACTGCGCCCAGCACGCCGCCCACCATCAGGTTCGGCAGCTCGAGCACGAGCACGTCGGACCCGCTCTCGATCAACGACGGTGCGTAGATGCGGCCGAGGGCGCCGTACACCGGCGGCAGGACGTAGAAGATCCCCAGCAGCGCCAGCACCGCGAGCGTCGTACGACGCGCCGCCCGGCCGTCGGGGTTGGTGTAGAAGCGCACCACCACGTGCGGCAGGCCCATCGTGCCGAGGAACGTCGCGATGATGAGGGAGTACGTCGTGTAGAGCCCGATGCCGCCGCCCGGGGACGCCAGCGGGATCGACCACGCGGCGGGTGCCGCGGCGGCCGGATCGGCTCCACCGTCGGACATCCAGACCGCGAGCAGCACGAAGACCGGGACGAGGAGCGCGGTGAGCTTGAGCCAGTACTGGAAGGCCTGCACGAAGGTGATCGACCGCATCCCGCCGGGGCTCACCGACGCCAGCACGACCAGCGCGACGACGAGCGAGCCGGCCCACTGCGGCGCGTCGATGGTCGCGCGCAGGGTGACGCCGGCGCCCTGGAACTGCGGCAGCAGGTAGAGCCAGCCGATCGCGACGACCAGCACCGAGCAGAGCTTGCGCACGCCGCGCGAGCCCAGCCGGGCCTCGGCGAAGTCGGGCAGCGTGTACGCCCCCGAGCGCCGCAGCGGTGCGGCGACCAGCACGAGCAGGACGAGGTAGCCCGCGGTCCAGCCGACGGGGTACCAGAGCATCTCCGCGCCGAAGGTCAGCAGCAGCCCGGCGACACCGAGGAAGGACGCGGCGGAGAGGTACTCCCCGCCGATCGCACTGGCGTTGAGCCGCGGCCGCACGGTCCGCGAGGCGACGAGGAAGTCGCTGGTGGTGCGCGAGATCCGCAGCCCGAAGGTGCCGATCGCCAGCGTCGTGACCGACACCAGCACGACCGCGATCACGCCGGGCAGGATGCCGGTGTTCACGGGCCGTCCTCCGGCAGCACCGAGCCGACCAGGTCGGCGAAGTCGCGCTCGTTGCTCTCGACGCGGCGGATGTAGAGCCAGCCCAGCAGCACCAGCCACGGATACGTCAGGACGCCGAGCAGCAGCCACGCCAGCGGCACCGGACCGACCCGGACGTCACCGAGCGACGGGAACAGGTGGAAGACCAGCGGCAGCAGCCCGACCGTGAGGCCGAGCGCCGCGAGCACCTGCAGGGCCAGCACCAGCTGCTCGCGCAGCAGCGAGCGCATGAAGACCTCACCCAGCGCGGTCTCCGCGTCGATCTCCCGCGCCCCCGCAGGGCGTACGACGTCCGCACGACGCCGCGGCGGCCCGGTCACCCGGACGCGCGGACGCGGCTGCTCGGTCACGTCTCACGCTTCGTGAGCACCGACCGCAGCTCGCGCGTGTGCCGCCGGCTGACCGGCAGCTCGGTGCCGCCGATGACGACGCTGACGCGACCGCCCTCGCTGCGCACCTCCTCGACGTGGGGGAGCGCGACCAGGACGGAGCGGTGGATCCGGACGAAGCCGGCCGGCGCCCACTGCTCGGCGAGCGAGGTCAGCGGAGTCCGGACGAGGTGCGAGCCCTCGGCGGTGTGCAGCCGCGCGTAGTCGCCCTGCGCCTCGACGTGGGTGATCTCGGAGCGGTTGATGAAGCGGGTCACGCCGCCGCGCTCGACGGGGATCTGCACGTCACCCGACGGTGCCGGGCCGCCGGCCTCGACGACGCGGCGTACGGCCTCGGCGAGGCGCTCCTCGCGCACCGGCTTGAGGACGTAGTCGACCGCGCGCAGCTCGAAGGCGGCGACCGCGTGCTCCTCGTGGGCGGTCACGAAGACCACCGGCGGCGGGTTCTTGAAGCGCGACAGCACCTGCGCGAGGTCGAGCCCGGTGAGTCCGGGCATCTGGATGTCGAGGAAGACCGCGTCGACCTCCTCGGCGTGCAGCACCCGCAGCGCCTCGGTCGCGGAGTCGCTGCCCATCACCTCGCCGATGCGCGGGTCGCGACCGAGCAGGAAGGTGAGCTCGTCGAGGGCGGGACGCTCGTCGTCGATGACGAGGACTCTGAGGTTCATACCTGCACTCCCGGGGCGAACTTCGGCACCCGCACGATCACCTTGGTCCCGGCGCCGGGTGCGGTCTCGACCACCAGACCGTAGTCGTCGCCGTAGGCGTTGCGCAGCCGCGCGTCGACGTTGCCGAGACCGACCGAGTCCATCGACGCGTCGCCGGCGAGCGCCTGGCGGACCCGTTCGGGGTCCTCGCCGGTCCCGTCGTCCTCGACCTCGATGAGGCACTCCTGGTCGAGGTCGCGCGCGGTGATGGAGAGCCGGCCGACGCCGTCGATCTTGTCGGCGCTGGCCTCGAGCCCGTGGCGTACGGCGTTCTCGACCAGGGGCTGCACGCACAGGAACGGCACGGCCACCGGCAGCACCTCGGGCGCGACCTGCAGCGTCACCTGGAGCCGGTCGCCGAAGCGCGCCTGCTCGAGCAGGAGGTAGCGCTCGACGGAGCGGAGCTCCTCGGCGAGCGTCGTGTACTCGCCGTGGCGGCGGAAGGAGTAGCGGGTGAAGTCGGCGAACTCGAGCAGCAGCTCGCGGGCGCGGTCGGGGTCCGTCCGCACGAAGCTGGCGATCGCGCCGAGCGAGTTGTAGATGAAGTGCGGGCTGATCTGAGCCCGCAGCGCGCGCACCTCGGCCTCCATCAGCCGGGTGCGCGAGAGGTCGAGCTCGGCGAGCTCGAGCTGGCCGCTGACCCACGACGCCACCTCGTCGGCCGCGCGGACCAGCCCGCCGGTGGTGTGCGGCGCCCCGACGACCAGCGCGCCGACGAGGGTGTCCTCGACGACCAGCGGGCTCACGATCGCCTGTCGCACCTGGCAGCCGCCGTCGTCGCAGACCAGCGTGCGCTCGTCGACGATCATCGTGCGACCGGTCTCCGCGACCAGGCTGATCGTGGCCGCGAGCTGGCTGCGGTGGTGACCGCCGAGGCCGTCCCACGCCAGCAGCCCGCTGGTGTCACCGAGCCCGGCGGCCGGGGTGCCGAGCAGCGCGCGCAGGTGGCGTACGGACCGCTCGGAGCTCGCCGACGTCAGGCCCTCGCGCAGTGCCGGGCTCGCCAGCGAGGCGTTGTGGAGCGCGCGGAAGGCGGCACGGTCGGCCTCGCCGCCCAGCGACGTACGTCGCCACCTCCACCTCGCCACGGGGCGACAGTAACCGCCGTCAGCGCTCGCAGGACGTCGTGCGCTCGGCGCGACACAGGTCACGCCCCTGCTCGCCGTCGACCCGGTCGCGACCGGGACCGCCGGAGAACGTGTCGTTGCCGTTGCCGAGGTCCGCACGGTCGCGCCCCGCGCCTCCGAGGACCCGGTCGTTGCCACCGACGGCGTCGAACTCGTCGTTGCCCCTGCCGCCGACCATCCGGTCCTGCGACCCCGCGCGGCTGCTGATCGTGTCGTTGCCGGCACCACCGAGGAGGACCGTCGAGCCGATGCAGGTGTCGAACTCCTCGAAGGTGCCGTCCGAGTGGACCGACAGGGAGTCGCGTCCGCCCCGCGCGTCGATGTGGGCGTCGCAGCTGTTCACCGACAGGTTGTTGGGCCCGTCGGTCCCCACCAGCCGGGCGCGCGGTGCGGAGACGAAGCCGTCCTCGAAGCCGGTGGCGCTGAAGGTGCTGTCGCCACGGACGGTGCCGCTGCGCAGGTCCCACGTGACGGACCCGTCCTCGGTGCCGAAGTCGAAGCGGTCTCGACCCTCACCGCCGGCGACGCTGCTGCCGGCCGGGAGGAGGGCCGGGACGTGGAGGGCGTCGTCGCCCGCCCCGAGGTCGCCGGTGAGGGCGACGGCGTCGAACCAGAACGACTCGTCGGCGGCGCTGCCGCGGACGTCGAGCGCCACCCCGGCCGACTGCTCCGCGGAGGCGGAGAAGCTCTCGATCGAGGTCCAGCTGCGCACCACCACGTCGTCGCGTCGTAGCTCACCGGCCACGTTGTCGAGGACCTGCGCACCCGGCGCGAGGGCGAGCCCGAGGTTGTCCACGCCGGCGCCACCGTCGAGGACCGAGGCGTCCGTGCGGGTGCCGAGGAACGTCAGCCCGTCGTCGCCGTCCCCGCCCTGGAGCACGTCGCTGTTGGGTGAGTCGATCTGGCCGCTGCGGAGCAGGTCGTCGCCGCCTCCGCCGATGAGCACGTCGGCGTCGGTGTCGGGATAGGTGACCTCGGTCCCGTCGAAGGCGACGCTGCCGGCCAGGACGTAGTCGTCGGACGCGCCGCCCTCGAACCGGTCGGCGCCGGCCCCGAGGTCGACGTCGGCGCCCCACGACCGTGCGGCGGTGCCGTCGACGACGTCGTTGCCGTCACCGGTGTCGACGCTCAGGCCGTAGGTCGTCCCCGGTCGGGCATCGCGTCCGGTGATGCAGACCAGGTCGTCGCCGCCGAGCGTCTCGATCCGCGAGGTCCCGTTGGTCACCACCACGTCGCGACCCTCGGTGCCGAGGACGTTCGTGCCGCGCTGGCCGACGATCGTGGCGGCCTCGCCGCGGCACGTCTCACCCGCGGCGGTCGCGACCGACGTCGGTGCGAGCAGGGTGAGGCCGAGGACCGCGGCGGCTCCCAGCGTCGTACGCCGTGCGCTCATCGCTCGCAACCGCGCTCGCGCTCGGCGCCGCACCGGTCGCGGTCCGGCCCGCCGACGGCGACGTCCCGGCCGCCGTCGCCGACGAGGACGTCGCGGCCGTCGTCGCCGTAGAGCGTGTCGGCGCCACCGCCGCCGCGGACGACGTCGTCGCTCGGGCCGCCATGGATCTTGTCCGCGCCTGCGCCGCCGATGACGCGGTCGTCGCCCGCCTCGCCGTTGAGCGTGTCGTCGCCGCCCCCGCCGAGGAGCCGGTCGGCTCCCGGGCCGCCGTAGAAGAGGTCGTCGCCCGAGCCGCCGCGCAGCGTCGCGGACTTGGTGCAGCTGAAGTTGTAGTCCTCGAAGACCGAGTCGCCCTGCCGGATCAGCGCGTCGTCCCCCCGGCCACCGGTGATGTCGGTGGCGCACGCCAGTGCCGCGAGCGAGTTGTCCTGCGCGTCGCCCAGCAGGGTCACCTTCCGGGCCATCAGGAAGCCGTCCTCCACCCCCAGCGCGGGGAAGGTGTCGGCCCCGACCTGCATCTCGTCGCGCACGAGGTCGAGCCCGAGGCGCCCCGTCTCGCGGGCGGCCACGAGCCGGTCCTCGGCCCGTCCCCAGGTCGACGCGGCTGCCGGCAGCCAGGTCGGCCTGGTCGAGCAGGAGGTCGTCGTCGCCGCCGAGCAGGTCGGCCACGACGACCCAGGGCGCGGGACCGTCGGACCTGACGTTGACCCAGTCGTCACCCTCGGTGCCGGAGACGCGGGCGGTGGCGCCCTGCATGCGCAGGCTGAGGCTCTCGAACGACGAGAAGTCGGCCGAGCCTCCTGCGGACCGGTAGGTGCCGGCTGCCAGGTCGAAGACGTGCTCGCCGGGCGCGGCGAGCGTCATCCCGAACGTGTCGTAGCCCTCACCGCCCGCCAGCCGTCCCTGCGCCGTGATGCCGGGGCCGTCGAGGGTGAGGTAGTTGTTGCCCGGACCGAGCTCGACCACGTCGGACCCGCCCGCGGTCGTGACGATGTCGTCGCCGTCGCCCGCGCGGACCACGTCGATCTCGGGGTCGCCGGGCGCCGCGTCCGTCGTCACCCAGTCCCCGGCCGGCCCGCCCTCGAGCGTGTCGGTGCCGGCGCCGAGGTCGCTGTCGACGTAGTAGCCGTTCAGCGTCGCGGACGAGGTGTCGACGGTGTCGTTGCCCGGGCCGGCGTCCACGTAGAGCACGTTGCCGCCGGTGTCGCCCGGGACGACGCAGATGAGGTCGTCACCACCGAGCGACTGCACGCCGTAGGCGGTGCCCGTGACGATGACGTCGCGCCCCTCGGTGCCGGTGAGCTTCGCGCCGGTCCCGACGATCGTGGCGGCCTCGCCGCGGCACGTCTCGCCGGCGGCGTCCGCCGAGGTGGTGGGCACGAGCAGGGCCAGGCCCAGCAGGCCGGTGACGGTCAGTGGCGTCGTACGGCGCACGGGTCCCCCAGGATGGTCAGGTCGGTCAGCGGAAGTCGATGAGCAACATGTCGGTGTCCCCGCCGTCGCTCACGACCGGTCCCTCCTGTGACGGCTCGTCGTCGTCGGAAGTTGTCTGCTCGTCACGATCGACGACGACCGCGCGGAAGCACCGCGTGACGTAGGGGATCCGCATGCCGTCCATGCCGCGGCCGTAGTCGTCGTAGAAGGCGCAGGACCTCCGCGAGGTGCGTCTCGCGCTCGTCGTCGTCCATCACGAGGTAGGACGACCGCGACCGCGCGAGGTCGAGGATCGTCTCGCGGTTGACCTCCTGCCAGTGCTTGAAGGAGGTCTCCTCCACGAAGCCGAAGAGGTCGCTGTGCACGAGGTGCTGCGACGACGAGGTGTCGATGTCCTGGCGGCCGAGGAGGTCGCCCATCCGGCGCACCCACGGGATCCGCTCGTCGCGGCTGTTCCACACCAGCGCGAGGTGGCCGCCGGGCTTGAGGACGCGGGCGATCTCGGCCAGCGCCACCTCGTGGTCGAACCAGTGGAAGGCCTGCGCGACCACCACGACGTCGACCGACCGGTCGTTGGCCGGGATGTCCTCGGCGGTCGCCGTCCTGGCGCTGACCTCGGGCACGCGCTCGCGCAGCACCTCCAGCATCGCCTCGTCGGGGTCGGTCGCGAAGACCGCGTGGCCCGCGTCGACCAGCTGGCGGGTGAGCTTGCCGGTGCCCGCGCCGAGCTCGAGCACGACCTTGGCCTCGCCGCCGGTCAGCCAGCCGATCGCTTCCGCGGGGTACGCCGGCCGGCCCCGGTCGTAGGCGTCGGCCACCGAGCCGAAGGAGCGCGCGCGGTCGACGGTGGGCCGGGTCTCGGGGAGTTCGTCGCTCATCGGGGTCACCGTATCCCGCGCCCGTGGGCCTCGGCGCCCCTACTGTGGGCGGCGTGAAGTCGCTCGACCGCCTCGACGCGGGACCGGTGCAGGAGACGGTCACGCGTCTCGAGGCGCGCATCGCGGCCCGCTTCCCCGACCGGGGTCTCCGCGCCGTCGCCGGCGAGCTCGGCGTGCTCGCGGGCGAGGTGAGGAGGTCGGCCGACGAGGTCCGCGACCGGCTGGCATGGGTACGCCTCGCGTCCCGCGCCGCGGCGCTGCTCGTCCTGGCCGCCACCGTCCTCGTCTTCGTGCTGGCTGCGCGCGACGCCGTACGCGCCGGGCCGGACCGGTCGTTCGAGTGGGTGCCGCTGATCGAGTCGACCATCAACGACCTGGTCTTCGCCGGCCTCGCGCTCTGGTTCCTCTACGCCCTGCCGCAGCGGCTCGTGCGCGGCCGCCTGCTCGCCCTGCTGCACAAGCTGCGCTCCCTGGCGCACATCGTCGACATGCACCAGCTGACCAAGGACCCCGAGCGGCTGCGGTCGGACTTCGTGCCGACCGAGGCCACCGTGGACATCGGAGACCTGGACCGCAGCCAGATGGAGCACTACCTGGAGTACTGCTCCGAGCTGCTCTCCCTGATCGGCAAGGTCGCCGCCCTGTGCGCGGAGGAGTCGCAGGACTCGCTCGTGCTGACCACCGTCAGCGACCTCGAGACGCTGACGACGAGCATGTCGCGCAAGGTCTGGCAGAAGATCTCGCTGCTGCCGCGCACGGGCTGATCAGCGGCGTACCTCGCACTTGGAGAGGACCTCACCGCTGCACACGTCGCGGCCACCGGAGCCGTTGACCCGGTCCCGACCGGCGCCGCCGACGAGCCGGTCCGGCCCGTAGGTGCCGCGGAGGACGTCGTCGCCCCCGTTGCCGAACCACCGGCCCCGTCGCGTGCGGCAGCCCAGTCGCTCGTCCATCTGCGAGTTGAAGGAGGACAGGGAGTCCGCGCCGCCGCGGGCGTGGACGGTGGAGCGGCAGGCGTACACCGAGATCTCGTTGGCGCCCGGACGTGCCGCGCACGTCGACCTCGCGGGCCATGACGTTGGTGTCCTCGAACCCGGCGACGGTCGCACGCCCGCGACGGGTCGTGAGGCGGGCCGATGACAGGTCCAGGCCGACGACGGTCTCGGGGATGATGACGTCCACCAGGTCGCGCCCGTCGCCGGCGTCGTACGACGAGCCGGCTGGCATCCTCGCCCCGATGTCGAGCATGGCGTAGTCGTCGCCGTCGCCCATCGTCACCGACGAGCGCGGCGAGGTGCGCGCGGACAGGTACAGGCTCTCGTCGGCATCGGTCCCGCGGAACACGAACGAGCCGGTCGGCTCGTAGGTGCTGACGATGTAGGTGGTGAAGCCGCTCATCGCGAGCGTGTCCTGGCCCGACACCGCGATGGTCCCGGCGACGGCGTCGAGCGTCAGGTCGTCATCGTCCTCGGGAGTGAGCTGGAGGCCGCTGTCGGCGCCTCCGTCGAGCACGGCGCCCGCGGCTGCCGTGCCGGACCACTGCAGGGAACCCCCTTCCATGTGGACCTCGTCGGCGTTCGGCACCCTGTCCTGCCCGGAGAAGACCAGGTCGCTCTTCCCCGCCGGACCGGTGTCGATGACGTCACGCTCGCTGTCGACCTCCCTGAAGTTCTCGTCCCTCGAGCCCGCACTCACGGCGTCGAAGCCGGTCGACCCGACGTAGCGGTCGGAGCCGGCGCCGAGCCGGGTCTGCGAACCGGTCGCGGAGGCGCTCGCGTCGACCACGTCGTCGCCGGTGCCCGCCTGGATCATCGGGTTGTAGGCGGATCCGGTGATGCACACCAGGTCGTCGCCGCCACGGGCGTCGACCTCGCTCGCGCCGGCGGTGACGATCACGTCCGGTCCCTCCGTGCCCTCCAGCTCGTAGGAGGACTGGTTGGCCCCGACGATCGTCGCCGGCCTCCCCTGACAGGTCTCGCCGGCCGCCGACGCGGATGTCGGTGCCGTGAGGGCGGTGCTGAGCAGGACGGTCGCGGACAGGGCGGTGGTGCGGATCATCTGTGTCCCCCGAGGTCGAAGTGTGGTGCACGGTACGTCGGGGGTGGGACACCGCTGCGTCAGCAAAGGTTGCCGCCGATACCGTCCTCCCATGACCGACCCGCTCGCCTGGCTGACCGAGCTCGAGGGCGTTCCCTCGGCCTACGCCGGCACCCGCGACGGCATCGACGTGATGCTGCGCGACCGCGGCCTGCGGCGTACGTCGCCGGAGATGACGGCCGAGTCGCTGCTGCGCGGCGCCCACGCGAGCGCCGTGCTCGAGGGCTCGACCTCGTCGCTGGAGCAGGTGCGGTCCGGTGACGTCGACGAGATCGCGGCCGACGCGGTCCGGCTCTCGGCGTCGATGCTCGCGCTGGCGCCGCTGCTCAAGACCGCGCCCCTGCAGGCGATCGCGCGCCTCCACGCGGTCGTCGGGTCCGCGGCCCTCACGCCCGAGGAGCTCGGCCGTCCCCGCGACGCGGCGTCCGCGGACCGGCTGCGCGGCGTCGCCGAGCTGCTCCTGTCCGGCACCGAGGCTCCGGCCCTGCTCGTTGCCGCGATCGCCCACGCCGACGTCGCGACGGCGGCGCCGTTCGCCTCCCACAACGGGATCGTCGCCCGCGCGCTGGAGCGGCTGGTGCTGGTCTCGCGCGGGGTCGACGCGAAGTCGCTGGTCGTGCCGGAGGCCGGGCACCTGGCCCACCGGGCGGCGTACGAGTCGAACCTGCGGGCCTACCGCGACGGTGGTCCGAGCGGGGTGCACGCCTGGGCGTTGTACGGCGCCGAGGCGTTCGCCGCGGGCGCCGAGGCCTCGCCGCTGCGCGCCTGACCCTCCGCATGCGAGCGGCACCCGCTCACGTGGATCGGGTGCCGCCGCTGACACGTGATGCCGTGGCTACCAAGCGTGCTCTTCTCAATCGCTGGCTCGGGCAGATCCCGAAGGTCCAGCACCCCATCGGATGGGTGGATCGCCGCGTGGGTACCTGGTTCACGTGCTGCTGTGGAGTTCTTGACCTCAGTTGTAGCCCTGCCCGCAGGCACCCGCAAGGGTTGACTTTGCCCGCTGAGCGGTGGGTGCGCGGGGATCGCGCCGACACGCCGGTCACGACACGCCGCGGCGCTTGCGGTTGGCCCAGAGAACGCCACCGGCAGCGACCGCGCCGCCCACGGCGAGGGCCGCGAGGGTCGGCTTCGCGGGCGGCAGCGGGACGCGTCGACGCAGTGCCACGGGGCGTACGAAGAGCAGCACGGGCCACCCGTTGGCGGTGGCGATGCGCCGCAGCTCGCGGTCGGGGTTCACCGCGAAGGGATGGCCGACGACCTTCAGCATGTGCACGTCGGTGACCGAGTCGCTGTAGGCGTAGGACTCGCTGAGGTCGTAGCCGACGGTCTCGGCGAGGTGCTCGATCGCGCGCGCCTTCTCCTCGGCGTAGGCGTAGTAGTCGATCTCGCCGGTGTACCTCCCGTCGACGATCTCCATCCGCGTCGCGACCACCCGGTCTGCGCCGAGCATCTGGCCGATGGGCTCGACGACCTCCGCGCCGCTCGCGGAGACGATGACGATGTCGCGACCGGCCGCGCGGTGCTCCTCCATGAGGGTCACCGCCTCGTCGTAGACGAGTGGTTCGACGATGTTGTTGAGGGTCTCGTGGACGATCTCGCGCACGGTCGCGACGTCCCAGCCGGCGCAGAGCTGCGACATGAACTCGCGCATCTTGTCCATCTGGTCGTGGTCGGCGCCGCCGGTGAAGAAGACGAACTGGGCGTACGCCGAGCGCAGCATCGCGCGCCGTGAGATGAGCCCGCCCGCCTGGAACTCGCGGCTGAAGGCGAGCGTGCTCGACTTGGCGATGATCGTCTTGTCGAGGTCGAAGAAGGCCGCGGTCGGGCGGGACATGCCGTCATCGTAGGGGTCTGCCGTCCACGCGCGCGGGCCATCAGCCGTCCACAGGCGTCGTCGCAGCGTCCTTGTCCACAGCCGTCGGACCGGTGGGCTGTCCGTCGTCGGTGCTCGCGTCGAGCCTTGGCGCCATGGCCGTCCTCCTCCTCACCCGATCCGCTCCCACCCACGAGACCGTCGTCGCGCTCGGTGCGGCGGCCGGCGTCGAGGTGGACGTCGGCGCCGATCCGTCGCTGACCCTCGCGGCGTGGTCCCGGGCCGACCTGGTCCTCGTCGGGGCGGACGTCGCGGAGGAGGTGGCGGGGCTGGCGCCGCCGCGCCGGGCCGGGGTCCACGTGGTCGGGCCGTCGCCGGGCGATGCGGCCTTCCGGTACGCCGTCGCGCTCGGCGCCGCGTCGGTGGTCGACCTGCCCGACGGCTCGTCGTGGCTCGCGGACGCGCTGGCCGACGTCGGGGAGCGGGCCTCACCGGGTCGCGTGGTCGGGGTCGTGGGTGGTGCCGGTGGAGCGGGCGCCACGACGTTGGCGTGCGCGCTCGCCCAGTGGCATGCGTCGCGCGGTCCGACGCTGCTCGTCGACGCCGATCCGCTCGGCCCGGGCGTGGACCGGTTGCTCGGCCTGGAGCGGCACGGGGGCGTGCGGTGGGAGGGGCTGACCGAGACGGCGGGGCGGCTCGGTGCGCGGGCGCTGCGGGAGGGGGTGCCGCGCGAGGGAGCGCTCGGCGTCCTGACCTGGTCCGGAGTGCGGCGACGGCTCGACGTGCCGACCGCGCGACGGATGCTCGACGCCGCGGTCCGGGGGCACGGGCTCGTGGTCCTCGACCTCGCCCGGCAGGGCGGACCGTCCTTGGCGGAGCTCGCCGACCGGTGCGACGACCTGCTGGTCGTCACGCCGGCCACCGTGCCCGGGCTCGCGGCCACGGCCCGGCTGGTCGCGGACCTCGGACGCTCGGGGCGAGCCGGCCTGGTGGTGCGTCCGGGTGGGCTGAGCGACGCCGAGGTCGCACGGGTGACCGGTCTGCCGGTGGTCGCGGCACTGGGCGACCAGCGTGGCCTGGCCGCCTCCGTCGACCGCGGGCTCGGCCCGCTGACGGGGCGTGGGCCGCTCGCCCGGGCGGCGCGCGACCTGCTGGAGGCGGCATGACAGCACCCGACATGACGAGCGTCCCCGCGGAGGTGGTGGACGACGTACGCCGACGGCTGGCCGGCGCGTCCGGCGACCTGACACCGCACCGGGTGGCCGAGGCCCTGCGGGCGTCCGGGTCGCCCGTCGGCGACGCGACCGTGCTCGCGGTGCACGACCTGCTCCGCCGCGACGTGCTGGGCGCGGGCCCGCTCGAGGAGCTGCTGCGGCTGCCCGACGTGACCGACGTGCTGGTCAACGGTCCGGACGACGTGTGGATCGACCGGGGCCGTGGGCTCGAGCGGGCGGCGGTGTCCTTCCCCGACGACGCGTCCGTTCGACGCCTGGCGCAGCGGCTGGCCGCCAGTGCCGGCCGCCGGCTGGACGACGCGACGCCGCACGCCGACGTGCGGCTGCCCGACGGGAGCCGGTTCCACGCAGTCCTCGCGCCGGTGGCCCGCTCGGGGACGGTGCTGTCGCTCCGCATCCCCCGCGGTCGGGTGTGGACCCTGCCCGAGCTGGTGACGGCGGGAGCGCTGCCGCCGGACGGCGCCTTCCTGCTGGAGGAGGTCGTCGACTCCCGGTGCGCGTTCCTCGTCACCGGAGGGACCGGGACCGGCAAGACCTCCGTCCTGTCGGCGCTCCTCTCCCTGGTCGACGCCGGCGAACGGATCGTCCTCGTCGAGGACGCCAGTGAGCTGCGCCCCGACCACCCGCACGTCGTGGCGCTGGAGGGTCGCCCGCCCAACATCGAGGGCGCGGGTGAGATCACGCTTGCAGACCCTCGTGCGACAGGCGTTGCGGATGCGGCCCGACCGGCTCGTGGTCGGTGAGGTGCGGGGCGCCGAGGTCGTCGACCTGCTCGCCGCCCTCAACACCGGGCACGGCGGCGGGTGCGGGACGCTCCACGCCAACTCGGCCGCCGACGTGCCGGCCCGGGTCGAGGCGCTGTCGTTGGCCGCCGGGCTGCCGCGCGAGGCGGCGCACAGCCAGCTGGCGTCGGCGCTCGACGTCGTCGTGCACCTCGGTCGGGGGCGCGACGGGAGGCGGCGGGTGCTGGAGCTCGCCGTGCCGGAGCGCGAGCCGTCGGGGCTTGTCTCGCTCCGGACCGCGGCGTCGTTCGAGCCGGATCGCGTGGTCCGCGGCCCGGCAGCGGGAGCGCTGGCCCGCCGGCTCGGGACGGTCGCGTGGTGAGCGGCTGGCTCGCGGCCGTCCTGGCGGCTGCCGCCGTGGCGGTGTGGTGCACGCCGCCCACGCAGCTGCCCGCGATCGCGTCGGCCCGCTCCCGTCCGTCGTGGGGGCGGGCGTGGCGAGCGGGTCGACGCCGCGGGCTGGCCGCGGACCAGGCCGCGGTGCTGGAGGTGTGCGACCTCCTCGCCGCCGAGCTCGCCGCCGGCCGGCCACCCGGTGCGGCGCTGGCAGCCGCCTCCGAGCGCTGGCCGCCGCTGGTCGCTGCCGTGGAGGCCGCGCGGCTCGGCGCGGACGTCCCCGACGCGCTGCGCCGGCTGGCGCAGGAGCACCGGGGCGCCGCCGACCTGCGCTGGGTGGCGGGCGCGTGGCAGGTGGCGCAACGGTCGGGCCACGGGCTCGCCGCGGCGCTCGAGCGCACCGCGGAGGGGCTGCGCGCCCGCCGGCGCACCCGGCGCCTCGTCGACTCCGAGCTCGCCTCGGCGCGAGCGACCGCGCGGCTGGTGGCGTGCCTGCCGCTCGCGGTGCTGCTGATGGGCTCGGGCGCGGGGTCCGACCCGTGGTCCTTCCTCCTCCGTACGCCGCTGGGCTGGGCCTGCCTCCTGGCCGGGCTGGCGCTGATCGCGCTCGGACTGTGGTGGATCGAACGGCTGGCCGACCGGGCGAGCGCACCGTGACGTGGTGGAGCGCGCTCGCCGCAGCACTGGCGGTGCTGTGCTGGCTGCCCGCCGAGGTGCCGCCGGTGGCCCGTCAGCGCTCGCCGTCCGGGCTGGGCCTCCGCCCACTGGCCGCGGCGGGAGCGGGTGCCGGGGCGTGGCTCTTCGTCGGCGGTCCCGTCGGACCGGTCGCCGGGCTGGTCGGGGCAGCCGTCGCGTGGTGGGTCCTGGCGCGGGCCGAGGCGCCGTCGCGACGGCGCGAGCGCGAGGAGGTGCAGCGCGCGCTGCCCCACCTCATCGACCTCTACGCCTCCACCCTGCGTTCGGGCGCCGAGCCGATCGCCGGCCTGTCGCAGGTGTGCGCCGCGCTCCCCGGGCCGGCCGCGGACCGGCTCGCTCCGGTCGTCGACCGGTCCGCGTGGGGTTCCACGGGGATCGAGGCATGGCAGGCCGTCCTCGACGACGAGGAGCTCGCACCCCTGGGCCGCGCGATGGTGCGGTCGCTGACGTCGGGCGCGTCCGTCGTACGCACCGTCGAGCGGCTCGCCGACGAGCTCGCCCGCGAGTCCTCCGCGCGTGCGGAGGACGCCGCGCGGCGCGTCGGGGTGAGCGCCGCGGTCCCGTTGGGCGTCTGCCTGCTGCCGGCCTTCCTCCTGCTCGGAGTGGTGCCCACGGTGGCGTCACTGTTCGGGTCGGTGGCGCCGTGACGGGCCGCCGGACGTCCACAGGCCACCCGGACACGTCTCCGTCCACAGGCGATCAGTCGCCCGGGTGCGGCTCGGCGACGATCCTCCGAGGCTGGTCGCTCGACGGGGCTCGACCAGGGCCCCACGACGAGAGGAGTGCCGATGAGGATCGAGCGTCAGGACCGGGCCGAGGACGGGATCACCACCGCGGAGTACGCCGTCGGCACGGCAGCGGGGGCCGGGTTCGCCGGGCTCCTCTACAAGCTGCTGACCGGGAGCTTCGGGGACCGGTTGCTCGGCAGGCTCTTCGACCACGTCATGGGACTGCTCGGCATCGGGTGACGGCAGTGAGGCAGCCGGTGCGGCGACGGGACCAGGTGGGCGCGGCGACCGCCGAGCTCGCACTCGGCATCCCGTTGCTGGTCGCCCTGACGGCGGGGCTGGTGTGGATGCTCGCCGTCGGCGCCGCCCAGGTCCGGGTCGTCGACGCGTCACGCGAGGCAGCCAGGGCCGTGGCCCGGGGCGACGACGTGAGCGTTGCCGAGGCGGTCGCCCTGCGGATCGCGCCGGACGGTGCGCGGGTCCGGATCGAGGTCGGCGACAGCGAGGTCGCGGTCACGACCAGCGCCCGGATCACCGGCCCGGGTGGACTGCTGTCGTCGCTGCCGGGGGTCACGGTCTCCGCCGAGGCCGTCGCGCTGGTGGAGGACTCGTGAGGCGCGCGCGCCGATCGCGGCGGTGCCACCGTGCTGGTGGTCGCCATGGCGGGGCTGCTGATGTTCGTGACGACCGGGCTGGCCGCCGCGGGTGGGCTCGTCACCGCGCAGCGACGGGCGCAGGCAGCGGCCGACCTCGCGGCGCTCGCCGGTGCCACTCACCTGCTCGACGCATGTGCGCGCGCGGGGGAGATCGCCGCCGCCAACGCCGCGTCGCTCGAGACCTGCCGGCTCGACGGCGACGACGTCACGGTCGAGGTGTCGGTCGCCGGTCCTCGGGTGCCGTGGCGCGACGTGCGCGTCACGGCCGAGGCCCGGGCGGGGCCGGCATGACGCGCCGGTGCGTCAGATGCGGTCGCGGTCCGTGACCGTGTCGCCGTCCGCGCGGCGCTCGGCCTCGACGCGCTCGAGCTTGGCGTTGAGCTGGCTCAGCTCCTTGCGCTCCCGGCGGTGGGCCAGGCGTGCGCTTGGTGCCCCACTTGAGGATCCAGAGGCCCCAGACGATCGCGGCACCCGCGGCGACGCCGATCAGGAACGCGGACAGGATGTTGACGTCGACCCCGAGGTAGGTCCCGCCGGTCCCGGCGTCGGTGAAGGCGAAGGCGAACACGATCGCGAGCGCGCCGAGAAGGATGAGGACGAGTGCGATGACCACCATGGCGCGAATCTAGCCCTCCTGGCCCTCGCGGGGAGCACCCGCAAGGAGTGCATCCAGCAGCTGGATCGCGCCGACCTTGTCGAGCGGGTTGTTCTGGTTGCCGCACTTGGGCGACTGGATGCACGACGGGCACCCGCTCGCGCACTCGCAGCTGGCGATCGCCTCGCGGGTCGCGGACAGCCAGGCGACCGCCGTGTGGAAGCCCCGCTCGGAGAAGCCGGCGCCGCCGGGGTGGCCGTCGTAGACGAAGACGGTGAGCACGCCGGTGTCGGCGTGGCGGGCCGTCGAGACGCCCCCGATGTCCCACCGGTCGCAGGTGGCGAAGAGAGGAAGGAGCCCGATCGAGCAGTGCTCCGCGGCGTGCGCCGCCCCCGGCACGTCCAGGGCGGCCAGGCCGGCTTCGGCGAGGACGTCGTCGGGGACGGTCCACCAGACGGCGGTCGTGCGCAGCGTGCGCTCGGGCAGGTCGAGCAGCTCCTCCGACAGCACCTCGCCGCCGGGCTGGCGGCGCCGGAGGAAGGAGACGACCTGGTGGGACACGTCGACCTCACCGAGCGAGAGCTCGCAGCCGGCCCACGACCGCCGCTCACGGGTGCTCACGATGCTGATGTCGGTGACCTCGCGGGCGGTCGTGCTGAACGACGGGTCGTCCCGCCGCATCGACGCGACGTGGTGCTCGAGGTCGAGCTCCTCGACGAGCCAGGTCTCGCCCTGGTGGACGTACACCGCGCCGGGGTGGGCCTGGTTGTGCGCGCCGTTCGCGTCGACCGTGCCGACGACCCGGCCGGTGTCGGCCTCGATCAGCTGCACCGGTGACCCGCCGGCCGAGCGGATGTCGGCGAGGTCGGCGGCGCGTCCGCGGTCGGTCCAGAACCAGCCCCGCGGGCGCTTCCGCAGCAGGCCGAGGTCCACGAGCTGGTCGACCACCTCGCGGGTCGTCGGCCCGAAGTGCGGGAGGTCGGCCTCGGTCAGCGGCGACTCCTGCGCCGCCGCGCAGAGGTGCGGGCCCATCACGTGCGGGTTGGACGGGTCGAAGACCGACGCCTCCACCGGCGCCCCGATCAGGGTCTCGGGGTGCGTGACGAGGTAGGTGTCGAGCGGGTCGTCCTTGGCGACCAGGATGCCGAGGGCGTCCTGCGCGCCGCGCCCGGCGCGGCCGACCTGTTGCCAGAAGGCCGCCCGGGTGCCGGGGAACCCGGCGATCAGGACGGCGTCGAGGCCGCTGATGTCGATGCCGAGCTCGAGGGCGTTGGTCGCGGCGAGACCCATCAGGTCGCCCCGGCGCAGGGCGGCCTCGAGGGCACGCCGCTCCTCGGGGAGGTAGCCGCCGCGGTAGGCCGCGACGCGGTCGGGCAGGGAGGGGTCCACCTCGGCGAGCAGGTCGGAGGCGGTCGCGGCCACCTGCTCGGCGCCGCGCCGCGACCGGATGAAGGCGAGCGTCCGCACGTCCTCGGCGACGAGGTCGGCCAGCAGGTCGGCGACCTCGGACGACGCGGCCCGGCGCACGGGCGCACCGTTCTCCCCGGCGTGCGAGGTGAAGGGCGGCTCCCACAGCAGCAGCGAGACCCGCCCGCGCGGCGAGTCGTCGCGGGTCAGCGCGACCACGTCGAGGCCGGTCAGCCGGGACGCGGTCACCTCCGGCTGCGCGACGGTGGCCGAGGCGAGCACGAACGTCGGGTGCGCGCCGTACATCGCGCAGACCCGCCGCAGCCGCCGCAGCACGTGGGAGACGTGCGCGCCGAAGACCCCGCGGTAGTGGTGGCACTCGTCCACCACGACGTACTTCAGCGAGCCGAGCAGGCGCGACCACCGGTGGTGGGAGGGGAGCAGGGAGCGGTGGAGCATGTCGGGGTTGGTGAGGACGTACTCGCCGTAGTCCCGGGTCCAGTCGCGCTCCTCGCGGGAGCTGTCGCCGTCGTGGGCGGCGAGGCGTACGTCGAGCCCCAGCGACGCCAGGCCGGAGAGCTGGTCGTGGGCGAGCGCCTTGGTGGGCGCGAGGTAGAGCACGGAGGCGCCCCGCTCGCCCCGCGGTCCGCGCGCGGCACGGATCGCGGACAGCGCCGGCACCTGGTAGGCCAGCGACTTCCCCGAGGCCGTCCCGGTGGCGACGATGACGTGGTCGCCGGCGTGCGCGGCGTCGGCGGCGACGACCTGGTGGCGCCACGGACGCGCCACCCCCTGCGCGGCGAAGGCGCCGCGGACGTCGTCCGGCACCCACTCCGGCCAGTCCTCGTGGACCGCCTCGCGAGCGGGCAGCACCTCGAGGTGGCGCAACCGGTCCTCGCGCCCGGGGACCTCCGTCAGCCGACGCACCAGCGACTCCACCGGAGGCGCCACGTCGGGGCGGGAGGGACTCACCCCGGAAGTCTGACAAACGGCGCCGACAGCGACCGCCCCGACCGTCCCGACGAGAAGTGCTGGGGACACCTGCGAAACCGGTGGGACTCGTGGTTTGATACGACCCGGAACAGGGGGACGTACGGTGTCTCCTGCACGCGTTCAGTCCGAGCATTCGGGAACCGGGGAGCAGTTGTGGATCTGACCCTTGCCACACGCGAGGTGGATGGACGCGCCGTCGTGGCGGTCGGCGGGGAGATCGACGTCTACACCGCGCCCAAGCTGCGCGACTGCATCACCGAGCTCGTCGGTGCCGGGACCTACGACATCGTGATCGACCTCGAGGCCGTCGAGTTCCTCGACTCCACCGGCCTCGGCGTCCTGGTCGGCGGGCTCAAGAAGGTCCGCGCCCACGACGGCTCGCTCGACCTGGTCTGCACCCAGGAGCGCCTGCTCAAGATCTTCCGGATCACCGGGCTGGCCAAGGTCTTCGTGATCCACGACGCCGTCGGGCTCGCGCCGGGCGCCTGAGCGCCCCGCACGACCGCCGCAGATCACCCCTCCGGGCTGGCCCGGAGGGGCTTTGTACGTTCCAATCCGGCAGCCCCGTGTGGCATGGGTCACCCGGACCCGTGATCTGGATCACCTCTGCGTAGACTCCGGCGCGTTCAACGATCTTTTACGTCCTAGGAGGACACGCATGACGGGGATCTTGCCCGCGGTCGTGAAGCCGGAGCTCGCAGGTGGAAACCTGGTGCTGGTCGTCGTCGTCGCCCTGATCGCGCTCGGCGCGCTCGGGATGGCTGCGATGTTCCGGTCCCAGGTGATGGCCGCCGGCGAGGGCACCGACAACATGAAGACCATCGCCCTGGCAGTCCAGGAGGGCGCCAACGCCTATCTGACTCGGCAGTTCCGGACCCTGGCCATCTTCGCGGCGATCGCGTTCTTCGCGTTGCTCGTGCTGCCGGCCGACGACACCACCGTGCGCATCTTCCGCTCGGTCTTCTTCCTCGTGGGCGCAGGCTTCTCCGCCGCGGTGGGCTACCTCGGCATGAACCTCGCCGTGCGCGCCAACCTGCGCGTGGCGGCGGCCGCCGAGACCACCGGCCGTGAGCCCGCCATGACCATCGGCCTGCGCACCGGCGCCATGGTCGGCAT
The DNA here is from genome assembly GCA_963795275.1 of uncultured Actinomycetota bacterium. Taxonomy (GTDB): domain Bacteria; phylum Actinomycetota; class Actinomycetes; order Propionibacteriales; family Nocardioidaceae; genus Nocardioides. Next base: position 45,159 of record CAWCHD010000023.1, on the reverse strand, counting down.
GCTGACCGTGGGCCTCGGCCTGCTCGGCGCGAGCCTGGTCGTCCTGTTCTTCCAGGACGCCGCACCCAAGGTGCTCGAGGGCTTCGGCTTCGGTGCCGCGCTCCTCGCCATGTTCATGCGCGTCGGCGGCGGCATCTTCACCAAGGCCGCCGACGTCGGCGCCGACCTGGTCGGCAAGGTCGAGCAGGGCATCCCCGAGGACGACCCGCGCAACGCCGCCACCATCGCCGACAACGTGGGCGACAACGTCGGCGACTGCGCCGGCATGGCCGCCGACCTCTTCGAGTCGTACGCCGTCACGCTGGTGGCCGCGCTGATCCTCGGCTCGCAGGCCTTCGGCGACAAGGGCCTCGTCTTCCCGCTGCTGATCCCCGCCATCGGTGCCCTCACCGCGGTCGCGGGCGTCTACCTGACCACGGCCCAAGGCGGGCGAGAACGGCCTGACGACGATCAACAAGTCGTTCTACCTCTCCTCCGGCATCGCCGCCGTGGCGAGCGTCGTGCTGTCCTACCTCTACCTGCCGAGCAGCTTCGCGGAGTTCACCAACGTCGCGGGCGACCTCGCCGGCGCGGACGGCGACCCCCGCTTCATCGCGGCCTCGGCCGTGGTCATCGGCATCGTGATGTCCGCGGGCATCCTCGCGCTGACGGGCTACTACACCGGCACCGAGTACCGCCCGGTCAAGGACGTCGGCAAGACCTCCCTCACCGGCCCGGCGACCGTCATCCTCTCCGGCCTCTCGGTCGGCTTCGAGTCCGCGGTCTACACGACGCTGGTCATCGGCGCCGCGGTCTTCGGTGCCTACCTCCTCGGTGGCGCGGCGCTCACGGTGTCGCTCTTCGCCGTGGCCCTCGCCGGCTGCGGCCTGCTGACCACCGTCGGCGTCATCGTCGCGATGGACACCTTCGGCCCGGTCTCCGACAACGCGCAGGGCATCGCCGAGATGTCGGGCGACGTCAGCCCCGCGGGCGCGCAGATCCTCACCGAGCTCGACGCCGTCGGCAACACCACGAAGGCGATCACCAAGGGCATCGCGATCGCCACGGCCGTCCTCGCGGCGACCGCGCTGTTCGGCTCCTACGCCACGTCGGTGTTCGAGTCGCTCGCCGACGCCAACGTCGGCCCCGACGAGGCCTACCTGCTGGACTTCAGCGTCTTCAACCCGGCGGTCATCGTCGGCGTGCTGCTCGGTGCGGCCGTGGTGTTCCTCTTCTCCGGCCTCGCCATCAACGCGGTCGCCCGCGCTGCCGGCGCGGTCGTGATGGAGGTCCGCCGCCAGTTCCGCGACATCCCCGGGATCATGGAGGGCACCGGTCGTCCGGAGTACGGCAAGGTCGTCGACATCGTCACCAAGGACTCGCTGCGCGAGCTCGTGACGCCCGGCATCCTCGCGGTGCTCGCCCCGATCGCCGTGGGCTTCGGCCTCGGCGCGACCGCCCTCGCCGGCTTCCTCGCCGGTGCGATCGGCACCGGCACCCTGATGGCCGTCTTCCTGGCCAACGCGGGTGGCGCGTGGGACAACGCCAAGAAGCTCGTCGAGGACGGCAACCACGGCGGCAAGGGCTCGCTCGCCCACGAGGCCACCATCATCGGTGACACCGTCGGCGACCCGTTCAAGGACACCGCCGGCCCGGCCATCAACCCGCTCATCAAGGTGATGAACCTCGTCTCGCTGCTCATCGCGAGCGCGGTCGTCTCCCTGAGCGTCGGCTACGACCAGAACGACGTCCTCCGCATCGTGATCGCGCTCGTCGCGGTCGCGATCATCGCGGGCGCGGTCATCGTGTCCAAGCGACGCGAGGTCGTCATCTCCGACGACGCCCCGGCGGCCACCACCGCCTGATCACGCACCACCTCGGCGGCCCGTCGCTCCTCGCGGAGCGGCGGGCCGCTGTCGCGTCACCGCTCGTCGAAGTGCGGGCGGGTCAGCTCGCCGGTGAGCCCGCCGAGCGCGGTGCGGTCGTCGGCGTCCCCGACGTGCGGGCCCTGCAGCCACTGGGCGAACGACCAGATCTCGCCGAGGCGCCACTCGAGGTCGAAGAGCCGCACCATCTCCCGGTCGCCGTCGACGGAGCGGCCCTCGTGCACCAGCGTGGCGAGGTCACGCTCGCGCGGCGCGAGCAGCAGCGACTCCCAGTCGATGAGCCACGTCCGACCGCGCGCGACCCACTGGTTGCGCACGTGCGGCTCGCCGTGCGTGACGACGTACGTCGACGGGTCGGCGAGGGCGACCAGGCGGTCGTGCTCGCGCGCCCACGCCCCGACCTGGCTGAGGTGGTCCACGACCAGCTCCCGCGCGGCGGGGCCGAGCGGCTCGGGCCAGTCCTGCTGGAGGAGGTCGCGCAGCCGGTCGCCGAGACCGGGCTCGACCTCGGTCGACCACGTGCGGGCACCGGGCGGTGGTGCAGCCGCGTGCAGCCGGGCGAGCAGCGTCGGGCAGCTCCGCCACCGACTCGTCCGGGCGCCGGCCGTCGAGCCACCCGGTGGCGCTGGCCTTCCGCGAGCCGAGCGCGACGACGTACGCCTCGTCGCGGGTCGGCAGGGACGGCCACACGAAGTCGAGGTCGAGCGCGGCCGCCGAGGCGTACGCCGCCTCGAGGCTGGCCAGCGTGTGGCGCGGCAGGTCGGGGTCGAGGGTCAGGAAGAGCGTCGGCTCGCCGGCGACGTCGACGCGCCAGTGGTGCGCGCCCCACCCGACGGGGAGGTGCTCGACCGCGTCCGCTCCCGGCTCCCAGTGCCGCCGCGCCAGGGCGAGGACCTCGTCGTCGGTCACGTCCGGTGGTCGCTCGAGCACACCGCCATCCTCACATCACCGGGAGGCGGCGGCCCGTCGCTGGAGGCGTGGGCGCCACCAGTTGCGCTCCCCGAGCAGGGTCATCGCGGCGGGCAGCAGGAGCCCGCGGACGATGGTCACGTCGAGGACGATCGCCACGGTCATCCCGACCCCCACCTCCTTGACGGCCACGAGCTCGACCTGCGGCGAAGCCGATGAAGACGATCGACACTGCGAGCGCGGCGAGGGTGACGACCGGCCCCGACGCCGTGACGCCGGCGAGCACCGCCCGGGTGTTGTCCTCACGCGCCCCTGCCCGTTGCGCCGCGTCGCGGGCCGGTCCGCGCCCGGCCCGGGCGTGGTCCCACTCCTCCTTGATCCTCGCCACGAGGAAGACGTGGTAGTCCATCGAGAGCCCGAAGGCGAACATGAACAGCAGCAGCGGCGTGGTCAGGTCGAGGCTGCCCGTGGCGGTGCCGCCGAGCAGCGGGCCGCCCCAGCCGTGCTGGAAGACGAGGACGACGACGCCCAGCATCGCGGCCAGCGACAGGATGTTGAGCGCGAGCGTCTTGAGCGCCACGACCACCGACCCGGTCATCCGTAGCAGGAGCAGCCCGGCGACCAGCATGACGACGACGATCGCGAGCGGTGCTCGCTCGCCGAGCGCCGAGCGCGAGTCGACCAGCTCCGCGGCCGGGCCGCCCACCTGGACCGTGAGGCCGTCGTCGAGCGCCCGGATCTCGGTGACGGCGCGCTGCGCGGCCGGGCCGCTCGTCGGCCCGACGGGGGTCACCATCCAGCGGCTCCAGCCGCCGGGCAGTCCGGAGAGCAGCACGACGTCGTCGACGTCGGGCAGCTCGGCCATCCGGGTGGCCATCCGCTCCAGCGCGGGGTCACCGGAGGGGGCGTCGGCCAGCACGTCGAGAGGCGCGGTGGCGATGTCGGGATAGTCCGCCTCGATGACCTCGACCACCTCGCGGGCCTCGCTCCCCGGCGGCAGCGAGCGGGCGTCCGAGGCCCCGAGCCGCAGCCCGAGCAGTGGGGTGGCGAGGAGCACGAGGACCCCGGACGACGCGAGCAGCACCGGCCAGGGACGGGCCTGGGCGACCCGGGCGAAGCGGGGGAGCAGGGCCTGCTCGCGCGCTCGCGCCGGCCGGCCGAGGGCGCCCCGTCCCGGCTCGGGGCAGCCATCGGTCGCACGCGACCAGCAGTGCCGGGGCGAGCGTGAGCGCGGTGACGGTCACCGCGAGCACGGCGACCACGCCGCCCACGGCCAGCCCGTCGAGCAGCGGGTCGCCGAGCAGGAGCAGGGCGCCGATCGACGACCCGACCGTCAGTCCCGAGACCACCACGGTCCGCCCGGCGGTGGCCATGGTGCGGGCGAGGGCGTCCGGCACCGGGGTCGCGCCGGCACCGCGCTCCTCGCCGTAGCGGTGCAGCAGGAGCAGGCAGTAGTCCACGCACAGACCGAGCCCGAGCACCGTGACGACGTTGACGGCGAAGTCGCTCACCGCGGTGATGCCGGCCAGGCCGGAGAGCGCGAGGAGCGCGAGCGCCACGGAGGCGAGCGCGGCGCCGACCGGGACGAGGCCGGCGGCGAGGCTGCCGCGGGCCAGGACGAGGAGCGCGAGGAGGACGACCAGCGCCACGCCCTCGCCGATCGCCGCGTCGCTCACCGCCTGGTCGGTGAAGGTGCGCTGCGCCAGCAGGTCGCCGCCGACCGCCACGTGGGGGAAGGGCGCCCGGCGCAGCAGGTCGGCCACCTCGTCGGCCGCGGCGAGCGACTCGTCGTCGCTGAGGGCGGGGTCGAGCTCCACCTCGACCGCGGCGCTGGTGCGGTCCTCGGCGACCAGCTCGTAGGCGTTGGTGGTCCACGGGTCGCGCAGGTCGACCACGCCCGGCACCTCGCGGAGCGCGAAGACGACCTCGGCGGTCTTCTCACTGGTGGCGGGATCGAGGGGGTCGGTGCCGGAGAGGACCACCAGCACGTGCTCGCCCTCGGCCTCCAACCGGTCCAGGCGCTGCCCGACGACGGTCGACTCCGCACCCCGCCGCGGGCCGACGTCCTCGGCGCGGTCGAAGACCGAGCCGCCCAGCACCGCGCCCGCAACGACGAGCACGGCCCAGACGCAGAGGACCGCGCGGTGGTGGCGGTGGAGCCATGGCCCCGTCCGTTCGAGCACGGCGCGACCCTACTGATCCCGACGACGCGGCGCCTACGCTGGCGCGGTGCCCGCTCCCACCCGCACCCCCGCCCCGGACCTCGACTTCGCCGCACCGCTGCGCGACGCGCTGGTCGCCGCCGACTTCACCTACGACGGCGTGGCCGCGGCGATCGGCGACGACGCGCACCGCGCGCTCGGTCGCAACGAGACCCTCCCCGCGCTCCGGCGTACGACGTCGGGTGGACCCCTCGACACCCTGGTCCGGCTGTTCCTGCTGCAGACCCCGGTGGCGCGCGACGACGCCGACCGGGCACTTCCCGGGCTCGTCGACCGGCTCTGCAACGCCGGCCTGCTCGAGCAGAGCGTCAGCGAGGTCGCGGCGCGGACGGACTGTCGTCCCTACGCCGCCGACGACCGCGACCTGTGGGTCGTCTCCGACCTCACGCCCGGCCTCGACGGGGCGCCGGTCGCCGTCGGCCCGGACCACGTCCTGGGCATCTCGAGCGCGTCGACCAGCCTCGCCCAGCTGACGATGCGCGAGCCGATCGGCTCGGCCCTCGACCTCGGCACGGGCTGCGGCGTGCAGGCGCTCCACCTCGCCGGGCACGCGGACCGCGTCGTCGCCACCGACGTCAACACCCGCGCCCTCTGGATGACCCGGCTCAACGCCGAGCTCAACGGCGCCGAGGTCGACGTGCGCGACGGCTCCTTCTTCGAGCCGGTCGCGGGCGAACGCTTCGACCTGATCGCCACGAACCCGCCCTTCGTGATCTCGCCGGCCACCGGCGAGCGGCTCGTCTACCGCGACTCCGGCCTGCCCGGCGACCGCGTCGTCGAGCACATCGTGCGGACCGGCCCCGACCACCTCACGGACGGCGGGTGGCTGCAGGTGCTGGCCAACTGGTCGATCGTCGGGGGCCGGTCGTGGGACGAGCGGCTCGGCTCGTGGCTGCGCGAGGACTGCGACGCGCTGGTCGTGCAGCGCGAGACCCTCGACCCGGCGTCGTACGTCGAGCTGTGGCTCAAGGACTCCGGGCACCACGGCGGCCCGGACTACACCCGCCGCTACGACACGTGGCTGTCGTGGTTCGAGGAGTCCGGGATCGAGGGCGTCGGCTTCGGCTGGGTCGACATCCGCCTCGGCGGCAGCGGACGGCACGAGCTGCTCGAGTGGCCCTACGACGTCGAGCAGCCCATCGGTCCCGCGATCCACGCCTGGGGCGAGGCGGTCGCCGATCTCGCCGGCCTGACCGACGACGCGCTCCTCGGCACGCACCTGCGGGCCCGCGACGACGTCCAGCAGGAGACGGTCGGCCGGCCCGGCGCCGAGGACCCGGAGGCGATCGTCCTGCGCCAGCAGCGCGGCTTCCGGCGGGCGCGCACGGCCGACACGGTCGAGGCGGCGTTCCTCGGGGCGTGCGACGGGGACCTCTCCGTCGGCCAGCTCCTCGGTGCCCTGGCCGCCCTGCTCGAGCGCGACGAGGCCGACCTCCGGCAGACCTACCTCCCGGTCGTGCGCGAGCTCGTCGGCGAGGGGTTCCTCCAGGTGTCCTGAACGCCCCGTTGACCGCGCGACGAGTGGGTACTGCCGCTGCATGACACTGCGACGACACCCTGCACTGTCCGCCCTGCGCCCCGCCGCTGAGCTCCACGGTGACGTGGTCACCGCCTACGTCGACGTGAGCCGCACGTCCGAGACGGGGGCCCAGGAGGTGGACACCCGTCTCTCGAACCTCACCCGCGACCTCGGCGGGGCCGGCATCGACGACGCCACCGTCGACGCCGTGACCGAGCGGTTGTCCCGGCCGACGGGGCACGGCGGCGACGCCTCGCGCGTCGTGGTCGCCCGCGACGGCACGGTCGTCACCGACCTGGTCGTCGGGGACGGCGTGGCCGACCACCACCACGTCGGCCCGGTCGCCCACCTGCTGGGCCTGGCTCGCGCGCTCGCCGACACGGTCCGCTACGTGCTGGTCCGCGTCGACCACGCCGGCGCCGACATCACCGTCAGCGACACCCTCGGCCTCGACGAGCGCGAGCTGGTCAGCGAGGGAGACCACGACGTCCTGCACAAGGTGCCGGGCGGGGGCTGGTCGCACCGCCGGTTCCAGGCGCGGGCCGAGGACTCGTGGGACCGCAACGCCGACACCGTCGCGAAGGACCTCGACCGGGTCGTGCGCGAGGAGCAGCCGGACCTGGTGCTGCTCGCCGGTGACCCACGCGGCATCGCCCGGCTCCGCGAGTCCGTCAGCGGCCAGGTGAGCGAGCGGCTCGAGGTGCTCGAGCACGGCAGTCGGGCCGAGGGCGCCTCGGACGACAACCTCGACCAGGAGGTCGCGGCCGCCGTGCAACGCTGTCGTACGCGCCGCATCGACGAGCTGCTCGACCGGCTCGGGCCCGCCGACGCACCGAAGGCGATCGGCGTGGGGGAGACCCTCGAGGCCCTCCGGCGCGGCGAGGTCGAGACGCTCGTCCTGCTCGACGGTGCCCTCGACGACAGGCAGGCCTTCGCCGGCCCGTCGCCGCTGCTGCTGGCCACCGATCCCGGCGAGCTGACGGCGCTCGGGGTCGAGGACCCGCAGCCCGACCGGCTCGACGAGCTGCTGCTCCGCGCGGCGCTCGGCCAGGACGCCGGTCTGCTCCCCCTCCACGCGCCCGTCGGCAGCCTTCCCGACGGCGTCGGCGCGGTGCTCCGCTTCTCCACCCGTCCCGACACCCGACCTGACGCGAACGACATCGATCGAGAGGACCAGTGATGGCCGAGTCACACGTCACCGACGAGCTGTGGGACGAGTTCCACACGGTCGTCAACATGACCTCCCGCGAGCTCACCGACTGGATGCTCACCCAGGCGTCGGGCGAGGACACGTCCGTGGTCGACACCACGCCGGAGACCGAGGTCGGCCAGCAGGTCGTGGCCATCCTCGGCAAGCGCCGCACGGACCTCACTCCCGACGACGTCGACACGATGCAGCACGTGGTCGACCAGGTCCGCACGATCCGTGGGGACGAGCCCGAGCCGGAGGCGTACGACGACGAGGTCCGGCACCTGCTGATGTCGTTCGGTCACGACCCGCTCAAGCCGCCGGAGGCCTGACTCACGCGTGTGCGCGAGCAGGGCTGCGCGACTTTCGTCGAAGTTGAGACAAAAGTCGACTGATCGTTGACGTGACCCAGGTCACGTGCCTACGTTGCAGGTGGCTCCTTGCCACCTCGGGAAGTAGGAGAACCGATGAAGCACCCCCTTCGCTCAGGGATCGCGGTCGCCGTCGGCGCCGCGCTCTGCCTGCCCGTCCTGTCCGTCACCACGGTCGCCACCGCCCACGAGGGCCACGGCGACACGCCCCGCCCCCACCGTCGAGGCAGTTCCAGAAGGTCACCCTCAACGACCGACCGGGCGAGCCGGTCGACCTCGCGGTGCTGCCTGACGGCGACGTCCTGCACACCACGCGCGCCGGTGTCATCTGGCACAACGATGCCGAGACCGGCGTCAACAGCATCGCCGGCCGCATCCCGGTCTACCTCCATGACGAGGAGGGCCTGCAGAGCATCGCCCTCGACCCGGGCTACGACGGCAAGAAGAACACCTGGCTCTACCTCTACTACTCGCCGCCGCTCGACACCCCCGCCGACGACCCGAGCACGGAGTCGATCAACGAGGGCGACGCCCCCACGACCGGCACGGCCGCCGACTTCGCTGCCTTCGACGGCTTCCTGCGTGTCTCGAAGTTCCGCTTCGACGGTGCCCAGGTGGACCTCCGGTCCGAGCGCAAGGTGATCGACGTCCCCGTCGACCGCGGCATCTGCTGCCACGTCGGCGGCGACATCGTCTTCGACTCCCAGGGCAACCTCATCCTGTCGACCGGTGACGACTCCAACCCGTTCGACTCCGACGGCTTCGTGCCGCTCGACGAGCGGTCGGACCGCAATCCGGCCTTCGACTCCCAGCGCACCGCGGCCAACACCAACGACCTGCGCGGCAAGATCCTCCGGATCAAGCCCAAGGCCAAGGGCGGCTACACGATCCCGAAGGGCAACCTCTTCCCCCGCGGCACCAAGAAGACGCGGCCGGAGATCTACTCGATGGGCTGGCGCAACCCGTTCCGCATCGAGATCGACCCCGACACCGACGCCCTGTGGGTCGCCGACTACTCGCCGGACGCCAAGAAGTCCAAGGCCTCCCGCGGCCCGGCCGGTCACGGCAAGTGGGCGATCGTGGACGAGCCCGGCAACTACGGGTGGCCCTACTGCGCCACCGCGCGGCTGCCCTACAAGGACTACGACTTCAAGACCAAGAAGAGCGGCGACGCCTTCGACTGCTCGGCGCCGGTCAACACGTCCGTCCACAACACCGGCAAGCGCAGGCTCCCGCCCGTGACGCAGCCGGAGGTCTGGTACAGCTACGCCAGGTCGAAGCGGTTCCCCGGGCTCGACCAGAAGGACGGCGGCATCGGCCCGATGGCCGGGCCCGCCTACCAGTACGACAGCAGGGCCGCTCGCGGCAAGAACGCGGTCGCCTGGCCGAAGCGCTACGACGACACCCCGTTGTTCTACGAGTGGACGCGTGACTACATCAAGGGCTTCCACGTCGACGGAACCCGGGTCGGGATCGAGGACGTCGTCCCCGGGATCGTCACCGACAACCCGATCGACATGGAGTTCGGCCCCGACGGTGCGCTCTACGTCCTGGAGTACGGCGACGGCTACTTCGCCGAGAACCCCGACGCCCAGCTCTCGCGCATCGACTTCGTCGGCAAGGACGGCAACCGCAGCCCGGTCCCGAAGATCGAGGCGAAGCCGACGGCCGGCCGCGCGCCGCTCACCGTGGCGTTCACCAGCAAGGGCACGACCGACCCCGACGGGGACAAGGCGCTCCGCTACGCGTGGGACTTCGACGGGGACGGCACGGTCGACAGCCGGAGTGCCGACGGGTCCTCCACCTACACCGCGGACGGCACCTACCGGGCCACGCTCACGGTGACGGACAAGGGTGGCCGTCGTGCGTCGGCCGACGTCGACATCGTCGTCGGGAACCAGGCTCCGGAGGTCGAGTTCGTCACCCCCGTCGCCGACCAGCCGTTCCGTTTCGGCGACACCGTCACCTACGAGGTCAAGGTCACCGACGACGACCCCGTCGACTGCAGCCGGGTGACCGTGACCTACGTGCTCGGGCACGACACCCACGGCCACCCGCAGTCGACGGCCACGGGCTGCACCGGCTCGCTGGTCACCACGGTCCCCGGTGGGCACGACCCGGCCACCGACGACCTCGGAGCGGTGTTCGTCGCCGAGTACACCGACACCGGGTCCCAGCCCGGTCTGAGCGGGTCCGCCGAGGTCGTCCTCGAGCCGGCCGGCTGACCCACCCCCGCCGCACGACGGCCGCGACAACCGCGACAAGTTCCCCCCACCACCCCAGGAAGAAGGCCACACATGTGTTTCGGATACGACGGTGACACCGCACTGCGCGAGTCGCTCGAGAGGAAGGGCGCCAGTCGGCGCACCCTGCTGAGCGGAGCCGTTGCCGGCACGGCCGGCGTCGCTGCGCTCGCAGCAACCGCTCCGGCCAGGGCGAGTGGCGCCGCGCCGGGCCGTGGCCGCGGACACGGCCACGGCCATGGCCGCACGAAGGAGGTCCCCACCGACCTCATCAGCATCCAGCTGTACACCTTGCGCTCGGCGATGACGACGGGCGACTCGATCAAGCAGCAGCTCGACCAGCTGGCCCACTTCGGCTACGAGCGCGTCGAGCGCGCCGGCCTCTACCCGGCCGCGACCGGTCTCGACACGGCCGCCAAGCTCAAGGCCGAGTTCGACGCCCGCGGCATCTGGGCCTCGTCGAGCCACGACGGCATCAGCGCCGACGCGGCCGCGCTGCAGAGGAAGCTCGACGACGCCAACACCTTCCGGCAGAAGTACCTCGTGGTGCCCTACCTCAACTCCGACAAGCTGAGCGACTGGCAGCTCTGGGTCGAGCAGATGAACACCGAGGCGGCGGCTGCCCGCAAGCGCGGTCTGCGCTACGGCTACCACAACCACGCCCACGAGTTCACGATCGACCTGGGTGGGGGCCTGACCCCGTGGGAGGTGCTGACCGAGGGGCTCGACCCCCGGCTGGTGCACCTCGAGGTCGACCTCTACTGGGCCTACACCGGTGGCGTGAACACCGGCGCGGCCGACCCGCTGGCGTTCGCCAACGAGGTCGTCCGCACCGCGCCGCAGGAGGTGCGCCAGTACCACGTCAAGGACCGCCACGGTGCCGACGCGGCGGCGCTCTACGGGCAGACGCCCGGCGACATGGCCGACCTCGGGCTCGGCGTGATCGACTTCCCGGCCATCTTCAAGAAGCACCAGGTCGAGGAGTACATCGTGGAGAACGACACCCCGGACTTCCGTCCGGCGGCGACCGCCAACACGGGCTTCCGCTACCTCGAGGGCCTCACCTTCTGAGACCCGTCGCAGCCTGGAGCGGTCGGGCCCCACGCCGTGACGGTGTGGGGCCCGATCCGCGTCGGCCACCCGCTGCTGTGGACGGCGAGGGATGGCGATCTCGGCATGTGGCGCTACGGTGGCGGCGCCGAGCAACACTCGGCACGCATCAAGAGGGAGCAATCTGAAGTGGCAAAGCTCGTCATCGTCGAGTCCCCGGCCAAGGCTCGCACCATCGGTGGGTACCTGGGCAAGGACTACGTCGTCGAGTCCTCGATCGGGCACATCCGCGACCTGCCGAACAACGCGGCGGACACCCCGGCCAAGATCAAGGACAAGCCGTGGGGCCGCCTCGCTGTCGACGTCGACAACGGGTTCGAGCCCTACTACGTCGTGCCGCGCGACAAGAAGAGCCACATCGCCAAGCTGAAGAAGCTGGTCAAGGACGCCGACGCCCTCTACCTCGCCACCGATGAGGACCGCGAGGGCGAGGCCATCGCCTGGCACCTCCTCGACGAGCTCAAGCCGCCGAAGGGCCTGCCGGTCCACCGGATGGTCTTCCACGAGATCACCAAGGCCGCGATCCTCGCCGCGGTCGAGAACCCCCGCGACATCAACGACGACCTCGTCGAGGCCCAGGAGGCGCGCCGCATCCTCGACCGCCTCTACGGCTACGAGGTCTCGCCCGTGCTGTGGAAGAAGGTCATGTCCGGCCTCTCCGCCGGCCGGGTGCAGTCCGTCGCCACGCGCCTGGTGGTCGACAAGGAGCGCGAGCGGATGAAGTTCCGCCTCGCCTCCTACTGGGACATCGACGCGACCTTCGACGCCGGCAGCGGCCACGACCCGCGGATGTTCCCCGCCAAGCTCTACTCCGTCGACGACGTGCGCGTCGCCCGCGGCTCCGACTTCGACAACACCGGTGAGCTCAAGGGCAAGGGCGAGCGCGTCCACCTCAGCCGCGCCGACGCCGAGGCCCTGGCCACCGGCCTCGCCGACACGACGTACGACGTCCGCTCGGTCGAGTCCAAGCCCTACCGCCGCTCGCCCTACGCGCCGTTCCGCACGACGACGCTGCAGCAGGAGGCCAGCCGCAAGCTCGGGATGAGCGCCAGCGTGACGATGTCGGTCGCGCAGCGCCTCTACGAGAACGGCTTCATCACCTACATGCGTACCGACTCCACGACGCTCTCGGGCGCCGCGGTCGGTGCGGCACGCGACCAGGTGCGCGAGCTGTACGGCGCCGAGTACCTCCCTGACTCGCCGCGGACCTACGCCTCCAAGGTCAAGAACGCCCAGGAGGCGCACGAGGCGATCCGTCCCGCCGGCGAGTCGTTCCGCACGCCCGCCCAGACCGGCCTGTCGGGCGAGCAGTTCCGGCTCTACGAGCTGATCTGGATGCGCACCGTCGCCTCGCAGATGAAGGACGCGGTCGGCAACTCGGTGACGATCCGCATCGGCGGCGCTGCCTCCGACGGTCGCGACGCGGTCTTCAGCGCCAGCGGTCGCACGATCACCTTCCACGGCTTCCTCAAGGCCTACGTCGAGGACATCGACGACTCCTCGAAGCGCAAGGACGACGCCGAGACCCGCCTCCCCAACCTCACGCAGGGCGCTGCGGTCACGGCCGCGTCGCTCAGCCCCGAGGGGCACGAGACGAAGCCGCCCTCGCGCTACACCGAGGCGACGCTGATCAAGGAGCTCGAGGACCGCGAGATCGGTCGCCCGTCGACGTACGCCTCCATCATCGGCACCATCCTCAACCGCGGCTACGTCTACAAGAAGGGCACCGCGCTGGTGCCGGCCTGGCTGGCGTTCTCCGTGGTCCGGCTGCTCGAGGAGCACTTCCCGCGACAGGTGTCCTACGAGTTCACCGCGTCGATGGAGGACGTCCTCGACGAGATCGCCGGCGGCCGCAAGGACCGCGCGACCGAGCTCGGCGAGTTCTACTACGGCGCCGGTGAGATCGTCGGCCTCAAGACGCTCGTCACCGAGCTCGGCGACATCGACGCCAAGGAGATGGCGACCTTCCCGATCGGTGAGGGCATCGACCTGCGCGTCGGTCGCTACGGGCCGTACGTCGAGGGGCCGGCGGCCGAGGACGGCCCCGATGGAGAGGCCGGTGCCCCGATCCGCGCCAACGTCCCCGACGACCTCCCGCCCGACGAGCTCACCGTGGCCAAGGCCAAGGAGCTGCTCGCCAACCCCGCGGGCGAGGAGCAGGTCGTCGGCAACCACCCCGACACCGGTCTCCAGATCGTGGCGAAGAACGGCCGCTTCGGCCCCTACGTCACCGAGCTGCTGCCCGAGGACGCGCCCAAGAGCGCCAAGCCGCGCACCGGCTCGCTCTTCAAGTCCATGACCCTCGACACCGTCTCGCTCGAGGAGGCGGTCAAGCTCCTCGACCTGCCGCGCATCGTCGGCACCGACGAGGACGGCACCGAGATCACCGCGCAGAACGGTCGCTACGGGCCCTACCTCAAGAAGGGCACCGACTCCCGCTCGCTGACCTCCGAGGACCAGATCTTCGACATCACCCTCGACCAGGCCAAGGCGATCTACGCCCAGCCCAAGCAGCGCGGTCGCGGCGCGGCCACCCCGCCGCTCAAGGAGCTCGGCAACGACCCGGTCTCCGGGCAGCCGGTCATCGTGAAGGCCGGCCGCTTCGGCGAGTACGTCACCGACGGCGAGTACAACGCCACCCTCCGCAAGGACGACACCGTCGAGTCGATCACCCTCGAGCGCGCGGCCGAGCTGCTCGCGGAGCGGCGCGAGCGCGGCCCGGCGAAGAAGGCGGCCAAGAAGGGCGCGAAGAAGGCTCCCGCCAAGAAGGCTGCGGCGAAGAAGACGACCGCCAAGAAGACGACCGCCAAGAAGACGGCTGCGAAGAAGACGACGAAGAAGGCTGCAGCCAAGAAGTCCTGAGGCACTATCCTCGCCGCACAGGGGGTGGGGCATGGCAGTCACGACGACGCACCAGGTGCGTGCGGTCGACGTACGACGAGTGGCGCGACCGCCGCTGGCGGTTGACGAGCGCCGCCATCGGGCTGATGGCGGCCGTCGCGGTGGCGCTCATGGTCACGCTCGGCATGCGCCCCGCGTCCTACGGCGACCTGCTCTCCGACGTGGCCGAGAGCAAGGTCGTCGAGGTGGACTACGTCGGCGGCGAGGAGCTGTCGCCCGGTCGACCAGGTCGAGCTGCGGTGGAGCGTCCTCGCCGGGGTGCTCGACCAGTACGCGCTCGTGACCATCGACGACAGCCGCGGGTACGACGCCTGGGACGAGTCCGTCTTCGTCAGCGCAGGCGACCCTCGCGAGACGCTGCTCAGCATCGACCCGGGCCTGCAGGTCACGGACGCGTCCGACGCCGACGCGCCGTCCGTCACGTTCATGGAGTGGCGGGCGCCGTGGCCGGTCGCGGTCCTCGGCGCTCGCCTCGTGGTTGGCGGTGCTCCTCCTGCTCGTGGGCGGGCCCGAGCCCTGGCGTGCCACCCGGTGGGCGTGGTTCTGGATCTGGCTGTCGACAGGGCCGTTCGGCGCGCTGGCCTACCTCCTGCTCGGTGGTCCGCTCGGCGCTGGGCCGACCGCGCGACCCCGCTCGCCGCCTGACCGGCGGCTGGGCCTTCCTGATCAGCATCGTCTTCTTCGGCGGCAGCAGCGCCGGCGCCTGAGCCCGAATTCATCCGTCGGTCGCTGTTTGAGGCCCGTCCGGATTGGTTAGGTGGACATCACGGTGCGACGCGTGGCCATGGGGGCTCGCGCCACCGCGACGGAAGTGACTCGATGTTCTCCGCAGCCCGCGCCGCCCTGCCCACCGCGCTCGCCCTCGTCGTGCCAGCGCCGCTCGCTCGTCACGGCCGGGGCCGCCCCCGCCGAGGCCGCAGTGACGGTCTTCCCCGTCCCGACCAGCAACGCCGGGCTCGGGCGCATCACCACCGCGCCCGACGGGCAGCATGTGGTTCGTCGAGGAGAACGCCAACAAGGTCGGGCGCATCACCGCCGCCGGGCAGCTCCAGGAGATCGCCCTGCCTCCGACGAGCTCGTCGGTGGAGGGGCCGGTCCAGGACCTCGACGTCGCGCCCGACGGCAGCGTGTGGGTGATCACCGAGCACGGCGAGAACCTGGTCCGCCTGTCGAGCACGGGCCAGCTGATCAGCAACTGGACCTTCCCCAACTACGACGGGTGCGTCGGGGACACGTGCCCCTACGGCGGCGACGTGCGGGTCGGCACCGGACGACGTCGCGTGGGTCACGATGAACTACGGCAGCTCCTTCATCGTCAAGGTCACCCCGACCGGCCAGCTCGACGGCCTCCAACAACTCGCCCGAGTGCGCCGACGTCCTGGGTGAGGCCGCCGACGGCTCGCATGTGGTGCCAGAACGGCAACGCCTCGGCACAGGACGTGGTCACCCACGTCGGGCGCCGACGCCGCCAGCGGCACCAACTACCCGCTGCCGAGCGACGCGACGTACCCCAACGCCCTGGCCGCCGGCCCGGTCGGCTCGATCTGGTTCACCCGCAGCAGCAGCGGCAGCATCTTCACCAGCCCCAGCAGCGGCTCGGTCGGCTACCTCGACGCGGCGAGCGGCGCGCACGAGGATCTGGTCACCGGATCGCGCTCCGCGCCGCAGGACCTGGTCCGCGGGCCTGACGGCCAGATGTGGTTCACCAACGCCGGCGCTGTCCCGGGGATCGGCCACGTCTCGGCCGACGGTGTCGGGGCGATCAGCTCGGTCGGCAACTACGAGCCGACCTCCCTCACGTTCGCGCCCGACGGGGCCGTCTGGTTCACCGACGCCAAGAACAACTCGATCGTGCGCGTGACCACCGACCAGCTCCAGACGACCAACGTCGACCTCGGCACCGGTGTCACGCTGATCCCGCCGGCCGTTCCCCCCACGCCGACGCCGCCGGCCGCGGCCAGTGTGGGGACGCTCCCGAAGGTGAAGGGCGTCCTGCCGGTCCGCAAGGGCAAGGTCACGGTGCCCGTGGCGTGCGCCGCCGGCGGCGCCGGGTGCCAGGGACGTCTCGGGCTCGAGCTCGCCAAGGGCGGCAAGGCACTGGCGAAGCCGAAGGGCTACACCGTCAAGCCGGGTGCGAAGGCCAAGGTGAAGGTGAAGCTGTCGAAGAAGGGCCTGGGCAGGCTGCGCCGCGGCGCGGTGGTCAAGGTCCGGGTCGAGCTGACCGCGCCCGGGTCGAAGAAGGTGCTGGTCAGGAGGACGGTCAAGGTGCGCCGAGCCTGACGGGCCGTCGTGTCCCACCCCGCCCGTAGGGTGTGCGACGTGAACCCCGCCGCCTACTCCGAGCGCGGGTTCTTCGTGTGCTTCGAGGGCGGCGACGGGGCCGGCAAGTCCACCCAGTCGCGGCTGCTGCGCGACTGGCTGGTCGAGCAGGGCCGCACCGTGCTGCTCACCTTCGAGCCCGGCGACACCGAGGTCGGCAAGGAGCTGCGCCGCATCGTGCTCGACCCGGCGACCGGCCACCTGTCCGACCGCACCGAGGCGCTGCTCTACATCGCCGACAAGGCCGAGCACGTCGACCACGTCGTGCTGCCGGCACTGGCCCGGGACGAGGTCGTGATCACCGACCGCTACGTCGACTCGACCCTGGCCTACCAGGGCGCCGGCCGGACGCTGGAGGTCTCCGAGGTCGAGGCCGTCGCGCGCTGGGCCACCGCCGACCTGCGCCCGCACCTCACCGTCGTCCTCGACCTCGCGCCGGAGGCCGGTCTCGGTCGCTTCGACGGACGCGACCGCATCGAGGGGCAGTCGCTGGAGTTCCACCAGCGGGTGCGCCAGGGCTTCCTCGACCTCGCGGCCGCCGACCCCGACCACTACGCCGTCCTCGACGCGCGGGCGCCGATCGACGAGATCGCCGCCGCCATCCGTACGCGCATCGAGCCGCTGCTGGAGGGCCGATGACGACCGCGACCGCGAGCGTCTGGGACGACCTCGTCGGCCAGCGACCGACGATCGAGGTGCTCCGGCACGCCGCCGCCGGCGTCGGCATGACCCACGCCTGGCTGATCACCGGTCCGCCGGGCTCGGGCCGCTCCAACGTCGCCCGCGCCTTCGCGGCGGCGCTGCAGTGCGAACGGCGTACGGGCTGCGGCGAGTGCGAGGCGTGCCGGCTCGGGATGAGCGGCTCGCACCCCGACATCCGGTGGGTCAGGTCCGAGACGTCGACCCTCTACATCGGCGACATGCGTGAGCTGGTGCTGTCGGCGGCGAAGTTCCCGTCGATCGGGCGCTGGCAGATCGTCGTGATCGAGGACGCCGACCGGCTCGGCACCCCGG
The DNA here is from genome assembly GCA_963795275.1 of uncultured Actinomycetota bacterium. Lineage (GTDB taxonomy): Bacteria > Actinomycetota > Actinomycetes > Propionibacteriales > Nocardioidaceae > Nocardioides. The sequence continues at coordinate 27,497 of CAWCHD010000023.1, read as the reverse complement.
AGAACCCGCGCACCGGCAACGCGCTGCTCAAGGCCATCGAGGAGCCCACGCCCAAGACGGTGTGGCTGCTGTGCGCGCCGACCGTGCAGGACGTGCTGCCGACCATCCGCTCCCGCTCGCGCACCCTGACGCTGGCCACGCCCGGCACCACGGACGTCGCGAAGTTCCTCACCCGCAACGACGGCGTCTCCGAGACGGTCGCCGGCTTCGCCGCCCGCGCCAGCCAGGGCCACATCGGGCGTGCCCGGGCGCTCGCGCTCGACGAGGAGACCCGCGCGCGCCGGCGTGAGGTGGTCAGCATCCCGGCGCGGCTGACCTCGCTCGGCGCGAGCATGACCGCCGCGACCACCCTCGCCGAGCTCGCCAAGCAGGAGACCGAGGCGATCACGGCGGACGCGGAGAAGCGCGAGGTCGACGAGCTGCAGGCGATCTTCGGCAGCGAGCGCAAGGACACCGCCAGCCGCTCCTACCGGGCCGCGCTCGGGGCCCTGGAGAAGCTGCAGAAGCAGAAGGCCAAGCGGCGGGTGCTCGACGTGATCGACCGCGCGCTGATGGACCTCGTCTCGGTCTACCGCGACGCCATCGCACTGTCGGTGGGCGCCCCCGGCATGCTCGTCAACGAGGAGCTGCGCGGCGACGTGCAGACCGTCGCGAAGGCCGCCACCCCTGACGAGCTGTTGCGGATGATCGACGCGATCTTCACCGCCCGCGAGCAGATGCTGGAGTTCAACGTGCCGCCGCAGCTGGCGCTCGAGTCGATGACGGTCGCGCTGCGACTGCCGGGAGGTCGTCCGTGAAGAAGGTCATGGCGATCATCGCCGTGCTGGCGCTCGCCGTGACCGCGTTCGTCGCGGTCGGGCTGGCGATCCGCGACACGAGACCGGACGAGCCCACCGCGCGGCCCATCCCGTCGCCCACGACGCCGCCGCCGTCGACGGTGACCGAGGCGCCCGAGTCGGGCCTCGCGGGCTTCTACTCCCAGCGCATCGACTGGGCGCCGTGCGAGACCAACGCCGACCAGGACTGCGGCACCCTCGCCGTGCCGGTCGACTACGCCGACCCCGAGGGCGACACCATCGACCTCGCCCTGCTGCGGGTGCCGGCCACCGGTGCACGCGTCGGCTCGATGGTGGTCAACCCGGGCGGCCCCGGCGCACCCGGGACGTCCTACGCCGCTGCCGCGGGGCAGGTCTTCCGCCAGCCGCTCCTCGAGGGCTTCGACATCGTCGGCTTCGACCCGCGTGGCACGGGCCGCTCGGCCCCGGTCGACTGCCTGAGCGACAGCGAGCTCGACGCCTACCTCGCCGGCGACCCGACGCCGGACACGCTGGCCGAGGTGCAGTCCTACAAGTCCTCCGTCCTCGGCTTCGGAGCCAAGTGCGTCGCGAGCTCCGGCGACGACCTCGGCCACGTCACGACGATCGAGGCCGCGCGCGACATGGACGTGCTCCGCTCGGCGCTCGGCGAGGAGACGCTGACCTACCTCGGGGCGTCGTACGGCACCAAGCTGGGCGCGACCTACGCCGAGCTCTTCCCCGACAAGGTGGGACGCCTGGTGCTCGACGGGGCGGTCGACGTGTCGCTCGACGCGAAGTCGATGGCGCTCCAGCAGGCCGAGGGCTTCGAGACGGCCCTGAGCGCCTACGTGCAGAACTGTCTCGACTCCACCGACAACTGCTTCCTCGGCGACTCGGTCGAGGAGGGCCTCGGCACGATCAGCGACCTGCTCGACTCGATCGAGGAGCAGCCGCTGCCCGCGGGCGACCGCGAGCTGCAGGTCGGCAACGCGTTCTACGGGATCATCACGCCGCTCTACAACCGCGACTACTGGTTCCTGCTGAGCACGGCGCTCACCTCGGCGCTCGACGGCAACGGCTCGGCGCTGATGGACCTCGCCGACGCCTACGCCTCCCGCAACCCCGACGGGTCCTACGCCGACAACTCGATCGAGGCCAACTACTCGATCAACTGCCTCGACGACCCCTCGTCCGTCCCGTTCGCGAAGGTGCCGTCGCTCTACCCGGAGTTCGAGCAGGCCTCGCCGACGTTCGGGCGGATCTTCGCGTGGGGGATGACGGGGTGCCGCGGCATCGAGGTGACCTCGAGCGAGGAGCCGATCGACATCCGGGGCGAGGGCGCCGCGCCGATCCTCGTCCTCGGCACCAGCCGGGACCCGGCGACGCCGATGGTCTGGGCGGAGGCGCTGGCCGCGCAGCTCGACTCCGGCGTGCTGGTCGAGCGGGACGGCGACGGACACACGGCCTACAACTCGGGCAACGAGTGCATCGACTCCATCGTCGAGGACTACCTCCTGGAGGGGGCAGTCCCCGACGACGGGACGACCTGCTGAGCCTGGGGCTCAGCTCTCCAGCGCGGCGTCGAGCGTGATCTCGACGCCGGTGAGCGCCTTGCTGATCGGGCAGCCGGCCTTGGCCTTCTCGGCGGCCTCCTTGAAGCCCGCCTCGTCGAGGCCGTCGACCTCGCCGCGGACGGTGAGCTTGATGCCGGTGAGCTTGAAGCCGCCGTCGGCCTGGTCGGGGCCGAGGGAGACCTCGGCGGTCACCTCGAGCGACTGCGGCGTGCCGCCGGCCTCGGCGATGAGCGCGGAGAACTGCATGGCGTAGCACGCCGAGTGGGAGGCCGCGATGAGCTCCTCGGGGCTGGTGGTGCCGTCGGCGTCCTCAGCGGCCCGCTTGGGGAACGAGACGTCGTAGGTGCCGACGCCGGAGCTGGTGAGCTCGACCTGGCCGGAGCCGTCCTGCAGGCCGCCGTTCCAGGCGGTGCGAGCGGTGCGAGTGGGCATGGGTGGACTCCTGCGAGGTTCGGGGAATGGGTCACTCCCGAACCTAGTCGGTGGGTCCCACCCCCGGATTTCGGTCCCGACCGGACCGCTCCGTATACTCGCCGCGGTCGTCGAGCACGTCTCGACGCCGGCCGCCTTAGCTCAGTCGGTAGAGCGAGTCACTCGTAATGACTAGGTCGTCAGTTCGATTCTGACAGGCGGCTCCGACGCCCCCGGGGACCCGAGACCCTGGGGGCGTCTCTGCGTCCGCGCGTCGGTAGCCTGCCGCGATGAGGATCACCGCCGCCGTGCTCGAGACGCTGGGTGCCGAGAGGCCGTACGCCACGAGCACGCCGCTGACGGTCGGCGAGGTCGACCTCGCCGGCCCGGTCGGGCGCGAGGTGCTCGTCCGGATCGAGGCCGCCGGCATCTGCCACTCCGACCTGTCGGTCGTCGACGGCAACCGGCCGCGTCCCGTGCCGATGCTGCTCGGCCACGAGGCGTGCGGTCGTGTCGAGGCCGTCGGTCCGGACGCCGTGCTGCCGGTCGGCCAGCGCGTGGTGATGACCTTCCTGCCGCGCTGCGGTGAGTGCGAGGGGTGCCGCACCGACGGCATCCGCCCCTGCGTGGTGGGCAGCGCCTCCAACGAGGCGGGCCACCTGATCGGCGGCGGATCGCGGATCACCCGGGACGGAGCGCCCGTCAGCCACCACCTCGGCGTCTCGGGCTTCGCGTCGCACGCGGTCGTCGACGAGCGGTCGGTCGTGGCCGTGGACGACGACGTACCTCCCGGTGTCGCCGCGGTGATGGGCTGCGCCGTGCTCACCGGCGGTGGCGCCGTCCTCAACGCGGGCCGCCCCAACCCGGGCGACACCGTCGCCGTCGTGGGCCTCGGGGGAGTGGGCGTCGCCGCGCTCCTGACGGCGCTGTCGGTCGACGACGTGACCGTCGTCGGGATCGATGCCGACCCCGCCAAGCTCGACGTCGCCCGCGACCTCGGCGCCCACTCGGTGCTCGGCCCGGCCGAGGCGATCGAGTCCGGCCTCGCCGCGGACGTCGTGATCGAGGCCGCCGGCAACGTCCCTGCCTTCGAGACCGCCGTCGCCGTCACCGGTCCCGGCGGTCGCACGGTCACCGTCGGCCTGCCGCCCGCCGCCGCGATGGCCGCTGTCTCGCCGCTGCGACTGGTCGCCGGGGGACGCTCCATCATCGGCAGCTACCTCGGCTCCGCCGTGCCCTCGCGGGACATCCCGGCGTTCGTCGCGCTGTGGCGTGACGGCCGGCTCCCGGTCGAGCGGCTCATCTCCTCCCACATCCCGCTCGCCGAGGTGAACCGCGGGATGGACGACCTGGCCGACGGCCGTGCCCTGCGCCAGATCATCGACTTCGAGGGACCTGCCTGACCGTCGGGACGAGGCCTCCTCGGGTCACCCGCACCCGAGTAGCCTCCGGGACATGACCGCGTCCACGCTCCCACCGTTCCGGGCCGACCACGTCGGCAGCCTGCTGCGGCCGCCCGCCCTGCTCGACGCCCGCGCGCGTCACCGGGCCGGGGACCTCGACGACGCCGGGTTGGAGGAGGCCGAGGACGCCGCGATCTCCCACGTGGTGGCACTCCAGCGTGACGCCGGCATGCGCACCGCGACCGACGGCGAGTTCCGTCGTACGTCGTGGCACATGGACTTCATCTACCAGCTCGAGGGCGTCGACTCGACCGACCAGAAGCTGGCGGTGCACTTCCGCAACGCGGCCGGCGACCTCGACTTCGAGTCCGCGGCACTGAGCGTCCACGACCGCGTACGGCTCGGGCACACGATCTTCGGGGACGCCTTCGAGTACCTGTCGGGAGTCACGACCGGCGACCAGGTGCCCAAGCTGACCATCCCGTCGCCCAACATGGTCCACTACCGGGGCGGCCGGGCCGCGATCGACGAGTCGGTCTACCCCGACCTCGAGCCGTTCTGGGCCGACCTCACCGCGGCGTACGCCGAGGAGGTCCGCCGCCTCGGGGACCTCGGGTGCACCTACCTCCAGCTGGACGACACCAGCCTCGCCTACCTCAACGACCCCGAGCAGCGCGCGATGGTCGCCGCCCAGGGTGGCGATCCGGAGCACCTGCACGAGCAGTACGTCGCGAACGTCAACGCCGCGATCGCCGGCCGGCCCGAGGGCATGCGGGTCACCACGCACATGTGCCGCGGCAACTTCCGCTCGTCGTGGGCGGCCGAGGGTGGCTACGACTTCGTGGCGGAGGTCCTCTTCTCGCAGCTGGACGTGGACGGCTTCTTCCTCGAGTACGACGACGAGCGGTCCGGCGGCTTCGAGCCGCTGCGGTTCGTGCCCGAGGGCAAGCAGGTCGTGCTCGGCCTGGTCACCACCAAGTCCGGCGAGCTCGAGGACAAGGACACGCTCAAGCGCCGCATCGACGAGGCGTCGAAGTACGTCCCGCTCGAGCAGCTCTGCCTCTCGCCCCAGTGCGGCTTCTCCTCCACGGTGGAGGGCAACGAGCTGAGCGAGGAGCAGGAACGAGCCAAGCTACGGCTGGTCGTCGAGACCGCCGAGGAAGTATGGGGACAGTCATGACACTGCTGGACGGCGTCGCGTGGGAGAGCAAGGTCTTCAAGAACGGCGCGTGGACCGACGGGCGCGGCGGCACCTACGCCGTGGTGGAGCCGGCCACGGGCAACGAGCTCGGCACGATGGGCCAGGCCGACGCCGAGGACGTCGCCGAAGCCGCCGCCTCGGCTGCGGAGGCCCAGAAGGAGTGGGCGGCGCTCCCGCACACCGCCCGAGCCGCCGTGCTCCGCAGGGCGGGGGACCTCTGGTCCGAGCACGCGGGCGAGATCCGCGACTGGAACGTGCGCGAGGTCGGCTCCATCCCGCCCATGGCCGACTTCGCGATCCATGTCGCGGCCGAGGAGTGCTACCAGGCCTCGTCGCTGCCGGGGCAGCCGATCGGCCAGCTGCTGCCCAGTGAGCAGCCCCGGCTGTCGATGGCCCGCCAGCTGCCGGCCGGAGTGGTCGCCGTCATCTCGCCCTTCAACGTCCCGATCATCCTGGGGATCAGGTCGGTCGCCCCGGCCCTCGCGCTCGGCAACGCCGTGCTCCTGAAGCCCGACCCGCGCACCGCCGTCACCGGCGGCACGATCATGGCGCGGATCTTCGAGGAGGCGGGGCTGCCGCCCGGCGTCCTGCAGATGCTCCCCGGCGGCAAGGACGTCGGCGAGGCGATGGTGACCGACCCGCACGTCCGCGTCATCTCGTTCACCGGCTCGACGTCGGTCGGCCGGTCCATCGGCGAGCTCGCGGGCCGGCACCTCAAGCGGGCCCACCTCGAGCTGGGCGGCAACTCCGCGCTGCTGGTCCTCGACGACGCGGACGTCGAGAAGGCGGTCGGCCTGACCGGCTGGGCGTCCTTCCTCAACCAGGGCCAGATCTGCATGACCACGGGCCGCTACTTCGTCGCCGACGCGATCTACGACGACTTCGTCGAGCAGCTCGCGGCCAAGGCCGACCACCTGCCGGTCGGTGACCCGTCCGCCGAGCAGGTGGCGCTCGGTCCGGTCATCGACGAGCGGTCGCGCGACAAGATCCACGGGCTCGTCACGGCCAGCGTCGACCAGGGCGCGCGGCTGGCTGCCGGCGGGGAGTACGACCGGCTCTTCTACCGCCCCACCGTGCTGGCCGACGTCCCGATCAGCTCCCCGGTCTTCACCGAGGAGGTCTTCGGGCCGGTCGCCCCGATCACCCGGGTCTCGTCCGTCGAGGAAGCCGTACGCCTCGCTGCGGCGAGCGACTACGGCCTGTCGCTGGGCATCGTCACCCGCGACGTCATGCGCGGCCTGGCGATCGCCGAGCAGATCCCCACCGGCATCGTGCACATCAACGACCAGACCGTGAACGACGAGGCCAACGTCCCGTTCGGTGGCATCGGCGCGTCCGGGCTGGGGCGGATCGGTGGGGCCGCTGCCAACATCGAGGCGTTCACCGAGACCCGCTGGATCACGATGCGGGGAGAGCCGGCGAGCTACCCGTTCTGAGGAGGCACGTCGTCCGGGTCGAGGTCCAGGTCGAAGACCAGGATCCCCTCCACGCCGCCGGATGCGGCAGCGACGAGCTGCTCGGCGATCCGCTGGTGCTCGGGGTCGACGAGGTAGGCGTCGCGCGCTGCGGCGTCCACGAAGTCGGCGATGAAGCCGTCGCCGTAGCCCTTGTCCATCCCGTGCTCGGGACTCACGTTGGGGCCCCGGTGCACGGCGAGGAGGCCGGGGAGCCGGTGCCGCAGGGCGTCGATCTGGTCGAGGAGCTCCGCCCGCCTCCCCGGGGACGTCTCCGGGGAGAACCGCAGGAGCACGCAGTGCCGGATCATGTGTCCACCTCACGTCGGGATGCGAGGTCGCCCTCGCGGCTCGCGACACGAGCGTAGGCCCGGGAGGCATGCCCATGGTCCGTGGATGATGGCGGGGCCCACCCCCGCACTTCCGAGGAGCCCCACCGTGACCGAGGTCCGCCGCGCCCTGATCGTCGTCGACGTCCAGAACGAGTACGTCGACGGAGTCCTGCAGATCCAGTACCCGCCGCTCGACGAGACGGTGGCCAACATCGGCCGGGCGATGGACGTCGCCGTCGAGCTCGACCTGCCGGTGGTGGTGCTGCAGCACGAGGCACCCGAGGGCTCACCGGTCTTCGCGGTCGGCTCCCACAGCTGGTCGCTGCACCCCGAGGTCGAGCGTCGCCTGAGGCCGGAGTTCAAGCGGGCGTCGAAGGTCTACGGCAGCGCCTTCTCCGGCGAGGGCGTCGCCGAGTGGCTCGAGGAGCAGCAGGTCGACGCCATCACCATCGTGGGCTTCATGACCAACAACTGCGACCTCGCGACCGCGGTGGACGCCGAGACCCGGGGCATCGCCGCCGAGGTGCTCTCCGACGCGTCCGGCGCGATCCACCTGGTCAACGAGGCCGGCAGCGCCTCGGCCGAGCAGGTCCACGAGACGCTGATGGTGCTGCTCCACTCCAACTTCGCCGCTGTCGGCGACACGGCGTCGTGGATCGAGGCGGCGCGGGCCGGGACCCCTCTGCCGACGAGCGACCTGGGCACGTCGGCGACGCAGGGCCGGGCGCAGTTCGGTGGACAGTGACCGCACCGTGAGCGAGGTCCTCGTCGTCGGCTCGATCAACGCCGACGTCGTGCTGCGTGCCGCCGAGTTCCCGGCGCCCGGGGTCACCCTCGTCGCCGACGGCCTCGAGCGGGTGTGCGGCGGCAAGGGTGCCAACCAGGCGGTCGCCGCCGCACGGGCCGGCGCGGCGACGCGCATGGTCGCCGCGGTGGGCGACGACGCGGACGGGGCGACGCAGGTCGCCGCCCTCGAGGCGGCGGGCGTCGACGTGACGGGGATCGAGCGGTGCGCGGGGGTGCCGACCGGCACTGCGTTCATCGTGGTCGTCCCGTCGGGCGAGAACGCCATCGTCGTGGGGGCGGGCGCCAACGCGCACCTCGACGCCGGCCGCGTCGCTGCCGAGATCGCCGGCACCCGGTCCCGGGTGCTCCTCCTGTCGTCGGAGGTCGGCGCCGAGGTCGTGGACGCGGCGGCCGCGAGCGGCTGCGCGCAGCGGGACCAGGGTGGTCCTCAACAACGGGCCGTGGCTCCGCCTGGCGCCCGCGACGCTGGCGACCGCCGACCCGCTGGTGCTCAACGAGCACGAGGCCCTCGAGGCCTGCCCCGACCGTGCCGGCTCGGACTGGGCCGAGGTCGCGGACGCCGTGCGGACGACGTACGGGTGCGCCTCCGTCGTGCTGACCCACGGTGCGGGCGGTGCCACGATCAGCGGCGAGGCGGGCGGGTGGCTGCCGGCCGCGCCGGTCACGGTCGTCGTCGACACCACGGGTGCCGGGGACGCGTTCGTCGGGACGCTGGCCGCCGCGCTGGCGCGCGGCGAGGACCTGCGGCAGGCCGTCGAGGACGGGCAGCGCGCGGCGGCCCTCGTCGTCGCCGTCGCGGGCGCCCGCCTGCCCGACTAGCTCGCGGCGGGCTGCCTGCGCGAGGTCACCATCGCCACCCGGAACACCGCGAACCGCACCAGCCCCGTGCCGAGGTTGGCCGCGACGAGCACCGCCACCTCCTGCGTCCTCGACGGCTCCTCGACGAGGGCCTCGAGGAGCCAGAGCGACCCGGCCGTCACGGCCAGGCTGAAGCCGAGGAGGGCGAGGCCGAGCACCTGGTGGGCCACCGTCCGCTCCGGGCCGCGCACGCCGAAGGTGATCCGGCGGTGTCCCCACGTCCCGGCGATCGTCGAGACGATGAGGGCGATGGCGTTCGCCGGCTGCGCGTCGAGCTGCGTGCGCAGCGCGACGTAGAGCAGGCCGTAGAGGACGTTGAACGCCCCGCCGACGCAGGCGAAGACCAGCAGCTGCAGGATGATGGCGCGCCAGCGGGCGGAGCGGCTGGACGTCACGCGCGAAGCGTACGGCCTCGCCGGGCGCGTTGCGCAGCGAGCAACACGACGCGTCCCGCGCAACGCAGGGCTTGCCCTGCGGTGCGTGCAGCCCCATCATCGAGGTGCCGGCGTCAGCGTCGAGGTCGGCGGAGGGACGGCGATGACCATCAGCGTGTTCGACCTGTTCAAGGTCGGGATCGGTCCGTCCAGCTCGCACACGGTCGGGCCGATGAAGGCGGCGTACCTCTTCGTCGACGGGCTGCGTGCCGACGGCCTCCTCGACGGCGTCACGCGGGTCCACGTCGAGCTCTTCGGCTCGCTCGGTGCGACCGGTCACGGGCACGGCAGCGTCAAGGCGGTCGTCCTCGGCCTCTCCGGCGAGCAGCCCCACCTCGTCGACCCCGTCGCCGCCGACCCGGCGGTCCAGGCGGTCCGCGACACCCGTCGGCTGCACCTCGCCGGGACGCACGGGATCGACTTCGTCCCGGACGACGACGTCGTCATGCACCGCCGCAAGCGGCTCGACTTCCACACCAACGGGATGACCTTCCAGGCCTACGACGCGACCGGCACCGAGCTGCGCCGACGGGAGTACTACTCCGTCGGCGGCGGGTTCGTGCTCGGCGAGGACGACCTCGGCAACCCGGCCGTCGTACCCGACGAGACACCCGTCCCGCACCCCTTCTCCTCGGGCGACGAGCTGCTGGCCATCACCCGGGAGACCGGCCTGCGGGTCAGCGACGTGATGCTCGCCAACGAGCTGGTGCGCCGCACCGAGGACGAGGTGCGCAGCGAGCTGCTGGCGATCTGGCAGGTGATGCGCGAGTGCGTCGACCGCGGGAGCGCGACGACGGGCGTGCTGCCGGGCGGGCTGAAGGTGAGACGGCGCGCGGCCGAGCTGAAGGCCAAGCTCGACGTCGAGTGGGCCTCCGGCGTCGCCGACCCGCTGATGGCGATGGAGTGGGTGACGCTCTACGCGCTCGCGGTCAACGAGGAGAACGCCGCCGGTGGGCGGATCGTCACCGCACCCACCAACGGCGCCGCCGGCATCGTGCCCGCGGTGCTGCTCTACTACCACCACTTCGTGCCGGGCGCGGACGACGACGGCATCGTCCGCTTCCTGCTGACGGCCGCCGCGATCGGCCTGCTGTTCAAGGAGAACGCCTCGATCTCGGGCGCCGAGGTCGGCTGCCAGGGCGAGGTCGGCTCGGCCTGCTCGATGGCTGCCGGAGGGCTCGCCGAGCTGCTGGGCGGGACGCCGGAGCAGGTGGAGAACGCCGCCGAGATCGGCATCGAGCACAACCTCGGGCTCACCTGCGACCCCGTCGGCGGCCTCGTCCAGATCCCCTGCATCGAGCGCAACGCGGTCGCCTCGATCAAGGCCATCACGGCGGCCCGGATGGCGATCCGGGGCGACGGCTCGCACCACGTCTCGCTCGACAAGGCGATCAAGACGATGCGGGAGACCGGTCGCGACATGAAGGACAAGTACAAGGAGACCGCCCGCGGGGGTCTGGCCCTCAACGTCGTGGAGTGCTGACCTTGAGGGCATAGTCCACGGGCCCTCGACGTTGGCCCGGGGACGACGACCCCGAGGGAAGGACACCTGATGCGTGCTGTGGTCTACACCGAGAGCGGCGACTCCTCCGTGCTGGAGCTGGTCGAGCGGGAGCCGGCCGAGCCCGGTCCCGGCGAGGTCCGCGTACGGATCGTGCGGGCCGGCGTGAACCCCACCGACTGGAAGTTCCGCGCGGGCGGCATGGGCGAGCTGGCCTTCCCCGAGATCGTGCCCGGCCAGGACGGCGCCGGTGTCGTCGACGCGGTCGGCCCCGACGTCACCGGCCTCGCGGTCGGCGACCGCGTGTGGACGATGCTCGCCCAGCACCAGCGCCCCGGCGGCACGGCGCAGGAGCAGGTCGTGATCCCGGCGGACCGGGTGACCGTGCTCCCCGACGCGGCGTCGTACGACGTGGGCGCGTCGCTCGGCGTCCCTGCGGTCACCGCCCACCGCGCCCTCACCACCTCCGAGGGCGGACCGGACCGGCTCGCCCCCGGCGCGCTGGACGGCATGACGGTCCTGGTGGCCGGCGGTGCCGGCGCCGTCGGCAACGCGGCGATCCAGCTGGCCCGCTGGGCCGGCGCGACCGTGATCAGCACGGTGAGCAGCGACGAGAAGGGCGCGCTCGGCGACCGCGGCCGGCGCCCACCACGTCGTCAACTACCGCGACGGCGACACCGCCGCGGCGATCCGCGACCTCGCTCCCGACGGCGTCGACCTCGTGGTCGAGGTCGCCCCGGCGCAGAACCTCGACCTCGACCTCGCCGTCATCACGCCGCGCGGCACGATCGCGATCTACGCCAACAACGGCGGCGACGAGGTGACGATCAGCGTGCGGAAGACCTTCTCGACCAACGCACGCTTCCAGTGGGTCCTGCTCTACACCGTGGGCCAGGACGCGCTGCGAGCCGCCGCCGAGGACATCACGGCAGCGCTGGAGGACGGCGCGTTCGGTGTCGGTGACGACCACGGGCTCCCGCTCCACCACTACCCCCTCGACCAGACCGCCGAGGCGCACGCGGCGGTCGAGGACGGCGCGGTCGGCAAGGTGCTGGTCGACGTCGCGGAGGCCTGAGCGCGCCGACGCGCGACGGAGGGCGCTCGAGTCCCTACTATCGCTCGCATGGGGGAACAGGTGGCACGGCGTGGGGCCGCACCGAGGTCGCCGAGCATGGCGCAGGTCGCCGAGCGCGCCGGCGTGTCCCACCAGACGGTGTCGCGGGTGCTCAACGACGCGTCGCTGGTGAAGGAGGAGACGCGGCTGCGCGTCCTCGCCGCGATCGAGGAGCTCGGCTACCGCCGCAACTTCGCCGCCCGGCTGCTCGCCACCAACCGCTCGCGGCGGATCGGGATCGTCACGGCCCACCTCGCCCTCTACGGCCCCAGCATGATCGCGCTCGGGGTGCAGGAGGCGGGACAGGACCAGGGCTACGACGTGTCGCTGATCGGCCTGCCGGAGTTCTCCTTCGAGACCCTGCAGCACGCCGTCGACCGGCTGAGCGACCAGGCGGCGGAGGCGATCGTCGTCGCCGTGCCGCACAAGGACGCGGTCGAGATGACCCGGTCGCTGCAGCCGAGCATCCCGGTCGTCATGGTGCAGGGCGTGGTCGCGGGCCAGCCCCTGTCCGTCGGCATCGACCAGGAGGCCGGCGCACAGCTGGCCGTCGGACACCTGCTCGACCTCGGCCACCGTCGGGTGGCCCACGTCAGTGGGCGTCCCGAGTGGATCGAGGCACGGCAGCGTGAGGCCGGCTGGCGGAGGGCGCACGAGGAGCGCGGCCTGCTCCCGGGCCCGGAGCTCGAGGGGGACTGGTCGTCCGAGAGCGGTCACCGTGCCGGGCTCCGGATCGCGCAGGACCCGGACGTGACGGCGGTGTTCGCCGGCAACGACTTCATGGCCCTCGGCGTGCTGCACGCGCTGCACGAGAGCGGGCGCCGGGTGCCCGACGACGTCAGCGTGGTGGGCTTCGACGACGTCCCCGAGTCGGCCCACTACTGGCCCGCGCTCACCACGGTCGCCCAGGACTTCTCCGAGCTCGGTCGCCGGGCGGTGACCGTGGCGCTCGCCGCGGTGCGGGGCGAGGAGGACCCCGGGGTCGACCTGATCGAGCCGACCCTCGTGGTCCGCGGGTCGACGGGGTCCGCGTCGCCCCTGACGCCAGGGTGAACGTTCACATTTCCTGGTGAGAAAGTTGCGAGCGAGGGTTGACGTGCGGAATGTTAGCGCTCACACTCGTCGCAAGTGACACCGGTCACACAGGGCGAACAGCCCCTCTCACTTGGAGGAACACAGTGGTGAACAAGACCCTGGTCGCCGCGGCAGCGATCACCCTGACCAGCCTGGCTCTCACGAGCTGCGGCAGTGACGACGCAAGCAGCGGGACCGACAGCGGGAGCAGCGACGGCACGATCACGATGGGCTTCGCCCAGGTCGGCGCCGAGAGCGGCTGGCGCACGGCCAACACCAAGTCGATCCAGGACACGGCCAAGGCCGAGGGCGTCGACCTCAAGTTCACCGACGCCCAGGGCAAGCAGGAGAACCAGATCCAGGCGATCCGCTCCTACATCCAGCAGAAGGTCGACGTCATCGCCTTCAGCCCCGTCGTCGAGACCGGCTTCGACGCCGTCCTCCAGGAGGCCAAGGCCGCCAACATCCCGGTCATCCTCACCGACCGCGCCGTCGACGCCGACCCGTCGCTCTACAAGACCTTCCTCGGCTCCGACTTCATCGTCGAGGGCGAGAAGGCCGGCCAGTGGCTGGTCGACAACGCCGCCGACTCCGACGTCAACGGCGACGGCACCATCAACGTCGTCCAGCTCGAGGGCACCACCGGTGCCGCTCCCGCGCATCGACCGCGCCGAGGGCTTCGCCGAGAAGATCAAGCCGCCGACGACTCCATCGAGGTCACCGCCTCGCAGACCGGTGACTTCACCCGCGACGGCGGCAAGCAGGTCATGGAGTCGTTCCTGCAGTCCGACGACACCATCGACGTCGTCTTCGCCCACAACGACGACATGGGCCTCGGTGCCATCGAGGCGATCGAGGCCGCCGGCCTCGAGCCCGGCAAGGACATCAAGATCATCACGATCGACGCGGTCAAGGACGGCATGACCGCCCTGTCCGAGGGCAAGATCAACTACATCGTCGAGTGCAACCCGCTGCTCGGGCCCCAGCTGATGGACCTGGCCAAGAAGGTGCTCGACGGCGAGGAGGTCCCCGCGCGGGTCCTCACCGAGGAGTCGGCGTTCACCCCGGAGCAGGCCAAGGCCGCGCTGCCCGACCGCCAGTACTGAGTCGCACCGGGCCCGGCCGGCCACCCCGGCCGGGCCCGGCACGCGCCACCGTGCATGCACGAAGGAGGATCGAGATGACGCAGATGCAGACGCCACCGGAGGTCGTCGCCCCGCCCGCAGGGCGAGCGGCGAGCCGGTGATCGAGATGCGCGACATCTCCATCACCTTCGGCGCCGTACGCGCGCTGGACGGGGTGTCCCTCCGGCTGTTCCCCGGCGAGGTGCACGCCCTGATGGGCGAGAACGGCGCCGGCAAGTCGACCCTGATCAAGGCGCTCACCGGCGTCTACACGATCGACGGCGGCCAGGTCCTCGTCGAGCGGGGAGCCGCACGAGTTCCACTCGCCCGCCGCCTCGCAGGCCGCCGGCATCAGCACCGTCTACCAGGAGGTCAACCTGGTCCCCAACCTCACCGTCGCCGAGAACATGATGCTCGGCCGCGAGCCCCGCCGCTTCGGCGCGATCAGCGTCCGCGACATGAACCGCCGGGCCCGCCGGACCCTGCTGCACCTCGGCGTCGACATCGACCCGCGCTCGACGCTCGACGAGCACCCGATCGCGATCCAGCAGCTCGTGGCGATCGCCCGTGCCGTCGACGTCGAGGCCAAGGTCCTCATCCTCGACGAGCCGACCTCCAGCCTCGACTCCGACGAGGTGCGAGAAGCTCTTCACGGTCATGCGCCGCCTGCGCGACGAGGGCGTGGCGATCGTCTTCGTCTCCCACTTCCTCGACCAGATCTACGAGATCGCCGACCGGATGACCATCCTGCGCAACGGCCGGCTCGTCGAGGAGCGGATGGTCGCCGAGACCACCCAGCTCGAGCTGGTCCGCTCGATGATCGGCCGCGAGCTCGAGACCCTCGACCGCCTCGACCGCGAGGCCCCCAAGACCGAGGCCGAGACCGGCGCGCCGGTCCTCACGGCCGTCGGCCTGGGCCGCAAGAACTCCCTCGAGGCCACCGACCTCGAGCTCTTCGAGGGCGAGGTCGTCGGCATCGCCGGCCTCCTCGGCTCGGGTCGCACCGAGCTGGCGCGGCTGCTCTTCGGCGCCGACACCGCCGACACCGGCGAGCTGACGTTCCGCTCCGAGCGGCGCAGGCTGCGCAGCCCGCGGCACGCCATCGACCGCAAGATCGCCTTCTCCAGCGAGGACCGCAAGGCCGAGGGCGTGGTCGGCGACCTGACCGTCGCCGACAACATGCTGCTCGCGCTGCAGGCCTCCCGCGGCTGGCTCCGCCCGATCCCGCAGGCGACCCGCACCCAGCTCGTCGACGACTACATCAAGGCGCTCGACATCCGCCCCGCCGACCCGCAGGCGCTGATGCGCAACCTGTCCGGCGGCAACCAGCAGAAGGTGCTGCTCGCCCGCTGGCTGATCACCCAGCCGGAGATCCTGATCCTCGACGAGCCCACCCGCGGCATCGACATCGGCGCCAAGGCGCAGATCCAGGCCAAGGTGGCCGAGCTGGCCGCCCAGGGGCTGTCGGTGGTCTTCATCTCCGCCGAGCTCGAGGAGGTGCTGCGCCTCAGCGACCGCCTCGTCGTGATGCGCGACCGCCGCAAGATCGACGAGCGGGTCAACGACGACGTCAGCGTCCGCGACGTGCTGGAGATCATCGCCGGCGAGGCCAGACCGAGTCCCGCCCGAGCCCCAGACCGAGGGAGAGTCCCGTGCCTGAGTCCCCGACCCGGGCCGCCGCGCGTGCTGCGCCACCCGCTGCTGTGGCCGGTGCTCGCGCTGGTCGTGCTGCTGCTGGTCAACGTCGCGGTCAAGCCGGCCTTCCTCGACGTACGGATGCAGGACGGCCACCTCTACGGCAACGTCATCGACATCATGCGCAACAGCGCGCCGGTGATGCTGGTCGCGCTGGGCATGACGCTCGTCATCGCCACCCGCGGCATCGACCTCTCCGTCGGCGCGATCGCCGCGATCGCCGCGGCGGTCGCCTGCACCCGCATCATCGGCGCCGGCGACGAGGCCGCGCTGACCACGGCCGTGATGGCGATGACGTACGCCGTCGTGGTCTGCGTCGTGCTCGGCGCCTGGAACGGCTTCCTGGTCTCCGTCCTGGGGATCCAGCCGATCATCGCGACGCTGATCCTCATGGTCGCCGGTCGCGGCATCTCGATGGCGATCACCGACGGCCAGATCACCACCGTCAACAACCCGTTCTTCAGCGACCTGGCCTCCGGCTTCGTCCTCACCCTCCCGCTCGCCTTCCTCATCGCGCTCGCGATGCTCGCCCTCACCGCGGTGCTCACCCGCCGCACCGCGCTGGGCATGCTGATCGAGGCCGTCGGGATCAACCCCGAGGCGAGCCGCCTCGCGGGCGTGCGGTCCCGCACGATCATCTGGACCGTCTACGCCTTCTCCGGCCTGTGCGCCGGGCTCGCCGGCCTGGTCATCGCGGCCAACACCAACTCGGTCAACGCCAACAGCCTCGGCCTCTGGATCGAGCTCGACGCGATCCTCGCGGTCGTCATCGGCGGCACGTCGCTCGCGGGCGGACGGTTCTCCCTGATGGGCACCTTCGTCGGCGCGCTCTTCATCGCCACCCTGGCCCGCACGATCCCCAACATCGGGATCCCCTCCGAGCTCAACTACCTCTTCAAGGCCGTCGTGGTCATCGCCGTGTGCCTGCTGCAGTCGCCCAAGGCGCGTGCGGTCCTGCGCGTGCGACGTACGCCGCCTCCGCCTCCGCCCGCTGCCGGGCCGGCCGTCACCACCGAGCCCGCGCCCGCTCCCGTCAAGGCAGGTACCACCGCATGAGCACCGCCACCGCCGCCGGCACCCCGACTCGACGTGGGACCGCGTCCGCACCTTCACGCCGCCCCCGCGCTACCTCCCGATCCTCGCGACGCTGGCGCTCTTCATCGGCCTCTTCGGGGTCGGCGGGGTGCGCTACGACGGGCTCAGCGACCCGCAGGTGCTGATCAGCCTCCTCATCGACAACGCCTTCCTGATCGTGCTCGGCGTCGGGATGACCTTCGTCATCCTCACCGGCGGCATCGACCTGTCGGTCGGCTCGGTCGTGGCGCTGTCGACGATGATCGCGGCCAAGACGCTGGAGATGGGCTGGTCGCCCTACCTCTCGATCGCCGCGGTGCTCGTCACCGGCACGGTGCTCGGGCTGCTGATGGGCCTGCTGATCCACTACTTCGACATCCAGCCCTTCATCGCCACGCTGGCGGGGCTGTTCCTCGCCCGCGGCCTGACCTACCTGATCAGCGTCGAGTCGATCTCGATCAGCGACGACACCTTCACCCAGCTGGCGTTCAAGACGATCTACCTCGGCGACTACTACATCCGCTGGACGGCGATCATCGCGCTGGTCACGGTGGCGGTCGCGGCCTACGTCCTGGCCCGCACCCGCTTCGGTCGCACGGTCTACGCCATCGGCGGCAGCGAGAGCTCGGCGATGCTGATGGGCCTGCGGGTGGCCTTCACCAAGGTCGGCGTCTACGTCATCAGCGGCTTCTGCGCCGCGCTCGCCGGCCTGCTCTTCGCGCTCTACATCCTCTCGGGCAACAGCCTGCACGCCATCGGCATGGAGCTCGACGCCATCGCCGCGGTCGTCATCGGCGGCACGCTGCTGACCGGTGGCCGCGGCTACGTCGTCGGCTCGCTGCTCGGCGTGCTGGTGCTCGGCATCATCAAGACCCTCATCTCCTTCGACGGCACCCTCAGCTCGTACTGGATCCGCATCATCACCGGCCTCCTGCTGCTCGCCTTCGTGGTCGTCCAGCGCTTCGCGACGCGGCGCCGCGTCATGACCGTCGAGCGAGGTCCGCGCCGGCCCGCACGCCCGTGATGGCCGACGTGGCGCGGCTGGCGGGCGTGTCCCACCAGACCGTGTCGCGGGTCATCAACGGGCAGAACAACCTGCGCCCGGCCACCCGCGAGCGCGTCGAGCAGGCGATCCTCCAGCTGGGCTACCGCCCCAACTCCGCGGCCCGCGCGCTGGTCACCCGGCGCTCCGCGACCATCGGCGTGATCGGCTCCAAGAGCGGCTACTGGGGCCCCTCGACGGTGCACCGCACCATCCAGGCCGCCGGTCGCGAGGCGGGCTACTTCGTCAGCTCGGCCAACCTGCAGAGCCTCGTCGCGCGAGGAGCTCGTCGACGCGATCGACCACCTCCGCGGCCAGGCGGTCGAGGGCATCGTCCTCATCTCCGCGACCAACGACGCGCTCGAGGTCGCCCGCGCCCAGGAGCACCTCGGCATCCCGGTCGTCGTCGTCGAGGGCGACCCCGACAAGACCCGCTGGACCGTCGGCGTCGACCAGGTCGCCGGCGCCGAGCTCGGCACCCAGCACCTGATCGACCTCGGGCACACCGACATCGTCCACCTCGCCGGTCCGCTGGAGTGGACCGAGGCGCGCGCCCGGCTGCAGGGCTGGCACAACGCGATGTACGCCGCCGGGCTGCGGCCGGGCCAGCACGTGACCGGCGACTGGTCGGCCGCCAGCGGCTACGAGGCGGGCCTGCGGATCGCGGCCCGCGACGACGTCACGCGCCGTCTTCTGCGCCAACGACCAGATGGCGCTCGGCCTGCTGCGCGCGCTGCACGAGGCCGGCCGCGGGGTGCCGGACGGCGACCGCGGCGTCAGCGTCGTCGGCTTCGACGACATCCCCGAGGCGGCGTACCTCATCCCGCCCCTGACCACCGTCCGCCAGGACTTCCAGGCCGTCGGGCAGCGCGCGATCGAGATCCTGCGCGCCGCCATCGGCCGGCGTCCCCGCACCCGAACGCCTCATCGGCGCCGAGCTGGTCGTCCGCGCCAGCACCGCAGCGCCCGTCGAAAGGAAGCAGTGACGCATGCAGGAGCAGTACGTCGTCGGCGTCGACTACGGCACCCTCTCGGGCCGGGCGGTCGTCGTCCGCGTCTCCGACGGCGCCGAGCTCGGCACCGGCGTCCACCCCTACCCGCACGCCGTGCTCGAGCGGGCGCTCCCCGCGTCGCTCGCCGGCACGGACGTCCCGCTCCCGCCGGAGTGGGCGCTGCAGGTGCCGGACGACTACCGCGAGGTGCTGCGCGTCGCCGTGCCCGCCGCGATCGAGGCCGCCGGCATCGACCCCGCCGCACGTCGTCGGCATCGCCACCGACTTCACCGCCTGCACGATGGTCCCGACGCTGGCCGACGGCACCCCGCTCAACGAGGTCGACGGCCTCGCCGACCGGCCGCACGCCTACGTCAAGCTGTGGAAGCACCACGCCGCGCAGGGCCAGGCCGACCGGATCAACGAGCTCGGCCGCAGCCGCGGCGAGGCGTGGCTGCCGCGCTACGGCGGGCTGATCTCCTCGGAGTGGGAGTTCGCCAAGGGCCTCGAGCTGTTCGAGGACGACCGCGAGCTCTACGACCGGATGGACCACTGGGTCGAGGCGGCCGACTGGATCGTGTGGCAGCTGTGCGGGACCTACGTCCGCAACGCCTGCACCGCCGGCTACAA
The DNA here is from genome assembly GCA_963795275.1 of uncultured Actinomycetota bacterium. Classification (GTDB taxonomy): domain Bacteria; phylum Actinomycetota; class Actinomycetes; order Propionibacteriales; family Nocardioidaceae; genus Nocardioides. The sequence continues at coordinate 7,980 of CAWCHD010000023.1, read as the reverse complement.
GGGCATCCTGCAGGACGGGGACTACCCCTCGCCGGACTTCCTCGGCGCGCTGTCGCCCGGCTTCGAGGGCTTCGTCGCCGACAAGGTCGAGCACGCCATCGGCCAGCTCGGCGACCGCGCCGGCACGCTGACCGCCGAGGCCGCCGCCTGGACCGGCCTGCCCGAGGGCATCGCGGTGGCCGTCGGCAACGTCGACGCCCACGTCACCGCCCCGGCCGCGCAGGCCGTCGGCCCCGGCCAGATGGTCGCGATCATGGGCACCTCGACCTGCCACGTGATGAGCGCCGAGGTGCTGCGCGAGGTGCCCGGGCATGTGCGGCGTCGTCGACGGCGGCATCATCTCCGGGCTCTGGGGCTACGAGGCCGGCCAGAGCGGCGTCGGCGACATCTTCGGCTGGTTCGTCGAGCACGGCGTCCCGGCCTACGTCGCCGAGGCCGCCGCCGCAGCGGGGGAGGGCGTGCACGAGCACCTGACCCGCCTGGCCGCGCAGCAGGAGATCGGCGAGCACGGCCTCGTCGCGCTCGACTGGCACTCCGGCAACCGCTCGGTGCTCGTCGACCACGAGCTCTCCGGCCTGGTCGTCGGCCAGACGCTGGCCACCCGCGCCGAGGACGTCTACCGCGCGCTGCTCGAGGCGACCGCCTTCGGCACCCGCGTCATCGTCGAGACCTTCCGCGACAGCGGCGTGCCGGTCGAGGAGTTCATCGTCGCCGGCGGCCTGCAGAAGAACGCGCTGCTCATGCAGATCTACGCCGACGTCACCCGGCTGCCGCTGTCGATCATCGACTCCGAGCAGGGCCCGGCGCTCGGCTCCGCCATCCACGCGGCCGTCGCCGCCGGGGCCTACGACGACGTGGCCTCCGCGGCCAAGCAGATGGGCAAGGTCCGCCGTCACGTCTTCGTGCCCGACGAGGCGCGCGCGGCGTCGTACGACGCCCTCTTCGAGCAGTACCTCGCGCTCCACGACCACTTCGGCCGCGCGACCACGACGATGCGCCGGCTCAAGGCGATCCGCCGCGACGCGGTCGCCCGCAAGTCCTACGGGGTCTCGGCATGACCGCCGTCGCCGACGTCACCGACGTCATCGCCCGGCTGCGCGCCGAGGTGTGCGCGCTGCACGAGCAGCTCACCCGCTACCAGCTCGTCGTGTGGACCGCGGGCAACGTGTCGGCGCGCGTGCCCGGCCACGACCTGCTCGTCATCAAGCCCAGCGGGGTGTCGTACGACGACCTCACGCCGGCCAACATGGTCGTGTGCGACCTCCAGGGCCGCGTGGTCGAGGGCGAGCACGCGCCGTCGTCGGACACCGAGGCGCAGGCCTACGTCTACCGCGAGATGCCGCACGTCGGGGGAGTGGTGCACACCCACTCGACGTACGCCGCCGCGTGGGCGCATCCGCGGCGAGCCCGTGCCGTGCGTGCTGACGATGTGCGCCGACGAGTTCGGCGGCGAGATCCCGATCGGGCCGTTCGCGATCATCGGTGACGACTCGATCGGCCGCGGGATCGTCGAGACCCTGCGCGAGAGCCGCTCGCCCGCGGTGATCATGCGCAACCACGGCGTCTTCACCATCGGCCCGACGCCCGCGCAAGGCCGTCGCGGCCGCGGTGATGTGCGAGGACGTCGCCCGCACGGTCCACATCTCCCGCCAGCTCGGCGAGCCGATCGCCATCGAGCAGCAGCACGTCGACGCGCTGTTCGACCGCTACCAGAACGTCTACGGCCAGCGCTGACCCGCGCGACCATCCAACGGAGGAAAACCGCACATGAGCATGACGTCCACGCCCAAGCCCGAGGTCTGGTTCCTGACCGGCAGCCAGTCCCTCTACGGCCCCGAGACGCTGGACCAGGTCGCGGCGCAGTCGCGCGGCATCGCGGACCGGCTCGTCGAGGTGGGCGACCTGCCCGTCGACGTGGTGTGGAAGCCGGTCCTGATGGACGCCTCGTCGATCCACCGCCAGATGCTCGACGCCAACTCCGACCCGGCGTGCGTCGGCGTCGTGGCGTGGATGCACACCTTCTCCCCGGCGAAGATGTGGATCGCCGGCCTCGACGCGCTGCAGAAGCCGCTGCTGCACCTGCACACGCAGGCGGGCATGGAGCTGCCGTGGTCGACGATCGACATGGACTTCATGAACCTCAACCAGGCCGCCCACGGCGACCGGGAGTTCGGCTACATCCAGTCGCGCCTCGGCGTGCTGCGCAAGACCGTCGCCGGCCACGTCGACTCGCCCGCTCGTCGCGCAAGCGCATCGGCCAGTGGGCCCGCGCCGCGCTCGGCCGCCACGAGCTGCGCAACCTCAAGCTCGCCCGCTTCGGCGACAACATGCGCGACGTCGCGGTCACCGAGGGCGACAAGGTCGAGGCGCAGCGCCGCTTCGGCGTCTCGGTCAACACCTACGGCGTCAACGACCTCGTCGCCGTGGTCGACGCGATCGGCGACGACGAGATCGACAAGCTCGTCACGGAGTACGCCGACACCTACCGCGTCGCGCGCCGAGCTCCTCCCGGACGGGGAGCGGCACGAGTCGCTGCGCTACGGCGCCCGCATCGAGCTCGGCATCCGCTCGTTCCTCACCAGCGGCGGCTTCAACGCCTTCACGACGAACTTCGAGGACCTCGGCGGCCTGCGCCAGCTGCCCGGCCTGGCCGTGCAGCGGCTGATGGCCGACGGCTTCGGCTTCGGCGGCGAGGGCGACTGGAAGACCTCGGTCCTGCTGCGCGCCACGAAGGTGATGGGCGAGGGCCTGCCCGGCGGCACGTCCTTCATGGAGGACTACACCTACCACCTGGTCCCCGGGCAGGAGAAGATCCTCGGCGCCCACATGCTCGAGGTCTGCCCGACCATCACCACCCAGACCCCGTCGCTCGAGATCCACCCGCTCGCCATCGGCGGCCGCGAGGACCCCGTGCGCCTGCGCTTCACCGCCGACCCCGGCCGCGCCGTCGTCGCCGGCCTCTCCGACCTGGGCGACCGCTTCCGCCTGACCGTCAACGACATCGACGTCGTCGAGCCCGACGAGGACCTGCCCAACCTCCCGGTCGCCTGCGCCGTCTGGGAGCCCCGCCCGTCGCTGTCGACCTCGGCCGAGTCCTGGCTGATGGCCGGCGCTCCGCACCACACGGTGCTGTCGAAGGCCGTCGGGGTCGAGATCCTCGAGGACTTCGCGCAGATGACCGGGGTCGAGATGGTGGTCATCGACGACGACACCACGACCGCGGTCGTTCCAGCGGGAGCTGCGGTGGAACGCGGCGTACCACCGGTTGGCGGAGGGGCTCTGAGGGGCCGCCCCTTCGACCCGAGCCCAGCTCAGGTTGAGCGCTTCATTAGCGGCGGTGTGACGCCCGACGGCACATCGCTAGGTTGTTGGGCGTGAGCCAAGGCGACTGGGGAATCGTGCTTGCGATCGGAGGCATCGTCCTTACCGCCGCTCTTGGGGTCCCGGCTCTGCGGCGCCGCAGGGTCACGACGCACTGGACTGCCCCGACTTGGACTGTCGGTGCTATGAAGGTGCGTACGCAGCGCATCCCCGTGCTTACGATCAGGTGGATGGGACATGGTTCAACCCAACTCCAAGGTGTCGACTGCTCGGTTCGTGCACCATCCGGAGCGTGGCGATCGCTGGCGTGGCCGAAGGGTCAACTCCAATTGCCTAAGGATGACCTCTATACCTACGTCAACCTGCTCAACGGCCAGCCGTTCAATTCGCTATGGTGGCTTCGCCTGCGGACATCGGGAAACCGGTTACGGACCTCACAGCCCGAGCCGTCACGGGGACGTACGCGCTGAGGATCCGGTGGGTAGAACCGGAAAGGCCACGCCACGTTCGGCAAAAACTGTTTTCTCACCGTGTGGGATGAAGCGGCTCGGCAACTGATAGCGGCTGAAAGACGTGTCTGAAGGCCCGGGTCGTCAGCGTGGTCGGGCGGAGCCCGTGACGAAGTGTTGAGGCTCGCTGGAAGCCCCCTAGCGACAGGGCCCGACGGGATGATCATCGGCGTCGAAGATGTCCGCTGTCCGCCGAGCCGTCCTTCGTGAGCGAGCAGGGGTCGACCGCTCGACCGCCCCTCCATCGCCTCGTATCTGGCTAATGCGGTCCCAATCTGAGGCTCAGCGCGTGTCGGCTCCGCAGTCTCGTGAGTCGTCGTTCCTCCAGCGAGATTGGTCGATTCCCAGTTTCGGGCACGTGGGCAGGATCACCGGGCCATCGGTTGCAATCGGAGACCGGATACATGTCTCGCACATGTGGGACAAATGGAAAGTCGCCTTCAGTTTGATGCCATCTGCTAAACCTCGGCGAAGAAGTATGTCTCGTCAATCGTGGTTTCTTCGTGGGCTAGCGTCAGCTCGACTGGCCAGAGTGGTCTCGGGTCTGGTTGCGCCATGCCGTCCACGCGGCTTCAAGTTCTGACGGGTCGATGGAGACGTGGGCGCCGACGTAGGTGTCGACAAATTTCTTGGCTCGGCGGCGTAGATAGGCGTCGGATAAGGAGCCTTTCATCTTGGCTGCCAGCCAGTCCCAGACGGCGGCCGCAGGATCTTCAGCAGTGGCACCAATCATCTCTATGAGAGTCAGTGGAGATGTGAGGGGTAGTTCCTCGCCGCCAGCGGCGAGGGCCAGGAGGTCTGATAGGACCGGGGGGTCCACGACGATCCAGGTGTGGCGGCTTGCGTCGAGTTGGTTGAGGAACCGCCGGTCCCAAGTGCACAGCACGCGTGCACTCTCTACTGGTAGCTCATCTAGCCAGGCCATGACCCGCGCGTCGTGCCTGGTCGTGATCAGGGGCCGTGGATCGTTGCGGTTCCCGGCGTCTTGCAACTCAGTGAGCGCGTCCTCGTAAAGGACGTTCTTGACCGCGCCGACCTCGACGACGTCGATCCCGTAATTGAGCGAAGGTCTTTGTGAGCAGCCTTGTGACGAGCCGGACACGGGCTTGGAAGTCACCGGTGCGCAGGACGTTCTCGGAGACGCCGAGATCCCCGAGGTAGTCGGAGAACGTCGTGTCATCACCTGCCGTTCGCAGACGGACGAAATGAGCGACGTAGGCGTTCTTCGAGGTCGCGAGCGCGTCAACTTCGTCGACGAGTTCGCGGTAGTTCTCGTACGCGGTGATGAGGTGGGCGGCGCACTCCTCCAGGTAGTCATCTGGCAGCTCCATCCGGTACGAATGGGAGGACACTTGTGCGTAGAGCCGGTGGGCGCCGACGAACATCCGGTGATCCACCGGACGGTGGATCAGGCTGAGCAGTGTCGGCATGGCGACGCTGGCGTCTAGAACTACGACCGGAAACTGGCCGCCTCCAAGAGCGGAGGCCAGATGGTTGGCGTCGAGGGCAATCACCGATCGGAACACCTCGGCAGCGAAGACGGCCTTCATGATCGGTTTGGCGCTGACGGTAGCGACAAGGCGGGCCGTGATCTTGTCGCGAACGGCCGGATCGACGACGCCGCTCTCCTCCAGAAGCGAGTGGAGCTGCAGAAGCCGATCGCGGAGAGACGGCAAGTCGACGTTGGGGTCGAGGTGGCGCAGCGACGAGGAGACGACCTAACTGGATTCGAGGAGGATCGGACCCACCGCTGCAAGAAGAGCGTCAGGTCCAGGCCGTCCGCGCCGAGGCTTGGGGAAATGCGGTCGACCTCGCTCCTGCAACGCATCAGCGAGCTCAGTAAGCTCGGCTTGCCGTAGGCGCCGGGTCGCGATTAGTCGATCGGAGCGGCTAGCGGCGACCGAGAGTCGCCCGCCGCTGGACCTCAGGTGGCCTCGTGAGAGGAGGCTGTCGATCATTGAATCGATGAGGTCGAACTGATTGGTCCGAAGACCGAGGGCGGAGCCGAGCTCTGCAGGGAGGTCTGCTCGCTTGATGGGAATCTCGGAGTCGAGGACGGCGAACAAGACTGCGTTCTCGAGGACCGAGCGGCGAAGCACGGATACATCCTCGCTCATGAAGAGGTACGCGTAGGCAGCTTGCTCTCCGGCGGTCGGCAGGCTGTCTCCGGCGTCGGGAGCCTGTGCTTGATGCCAGCAATGTCGAGGACCTCACCGGTGGCGTTGCGTCCGAAGAACACGCTCGCGAGCGCCTGGCAGTCTGCCTTGACAAGAGCGACGCCCTTTCTGCGGTACTCAGTCGCGATCGGTGCCCAATCCGATTCGGGCACGCGGATGGTCGTGACGTATAGGAAGGTCGTGTTCTTGTACAGCTTGCGGGCTTTGTCGACGTCGGCTCGGACCTTCGAGGCCCAAGCTTTGGACTGGACAGACATCTGCACGACGGTCGGTTGGTTTAGGCCGCGGCGGTCAAGGCCCGGGTGTCGATGCCGCCGTCGTTCCATCCATCGGTCAGGACGGGTTCGGGGTAGCCGATCATCGGCAGGTACCTCAGAGTCAGCTCGCGGAGCTGGAAGAACTCAAGGTTCTTGATGACCCGGACGAGCGAGTCGAGTCACTGCACGGTCTGCTCCTGCAGGCTTGCTTCGGGGCGAGCAGTGTGGCGATGCCGCGCATGATGCTACGTCTCGGCTGTACTACTGCACGGTCTCCCACGTCAGACATGAGACATGGGTTGAGTCTGAGACAGCGAGTCCCCGGGCTGGCCCCCATTCACGCCGGCCGGCCTGGACGAATGCGTCGATAAGACGCATTGTGATGCGAAGAAGCCTCAACGAACCCGTCACCTTCGCGTAGGTACGTTTCCAGTACGAAACCACCCAATGGTTCTGGGTTACTGCTTGTCTGATTGATGCAGGCCAATCTACCCGGGCAGCAAACCCGTGAACGCTGGAATCGCCGCAAGCACGAGTATGGCGGCTGCCGCTAGGGCGACGGACAGCCACGCAGGTGCCTCGATGTCGACCAAGGCATCTAGCGCTTCTAAGAGCTCCTGCCCGAGTCATGAGCTAACCGTCTCGCCGTCGCGTGCAGCTCCTGACTTACATCAGAACTGGCGATCAAAAGGACCGCCGCCATCAGTAATAACCAACTACCCAGTTCCTTCTCGTCATTGGCAATCCGTGATGCGGTAACAGCAATCCCGACGGTCCCGAGCACGAAACTAAGCCGGTGAAAGCGTGCCTGATACCTAGCGAGGCGCTTCACGGATTCACCCGCGATCGCCATCGTCCGGGACGCCAGCGTCAATTTCGGCTCTGATGTCGGACACGTCTACCTCGCTGTAGTCCGAGTAGACGATGTCAAGGCGCTTCGAAATCTCGTATCCCCAGTCGTCCACGCGTTTCAGACTCGTTTTCCAAATTAGACATGAAGTTCGCGGCCATTTCCGTCGGTCATTGTCCGGGTGATCTCGGAGACAGAGCCGATTCGTCGCTGAAGGCCAGTTCTCCTCAGGTCGAGTTTGCGGTCCAAGTCTCTGCGCAGTTCGGACACGGCCTCCCGTTGATCCTGCAACAGGGCCTCAGGATTTACATCATCGAAGTCAACAATTACTTCGAAGCGGTTGTCCTCGGTGAGAAGCACCAGGCCAGCGCCAGCCGCTTGACACGATCGCTCGAGTTCTGATGAGCTTTCCTCGTAGACCACAACTAGTTTGACGCCCGTTATGCGACGCACATTGTGACCAAAATCGGCGAGCCACTGCGGTAACTGATCCTCGGCCGAAGTTCTGATGTAGTAGCAGTGGCGCACCCCCTCTTCGTCCAGGCTTTGAAGGTCGCCGCGAAGCCGGCCCTTGATGCTTGCGCCGGGAAGATCGATAACTATCGGAGCCGTCACCAATTCATGGCCAGCTTGGTCTACCGCCACCTCGCATCGGCTACGAAGATCGGTCTTGACGGGGATCTCATATGGCGCGGGAGTACTCGTCATGGCGCGCCCCTCAAGACGCGCTCGATTACTTGCGCGAGTTGCGACAGTCGCTCCTTGAGCGCCGAGGAGACAGGCACGCTCGTCGGGAGGGAAGCGAGGCGCGTCCTCAAGCAACTCGGCCTTACGTTGGAGCGCTTGTTGCTTGTACGCATCTGCTG
>CAWCHD010000022.1:0-285353 GCA_963795275.1 uncultured Actinomycetota bacterium | reverse complement strand
CGACATCCCCGACCGGATCCGCGACCACGTCATCCTGCGCGACCGGACCTGCGGCTTCCCGCACTGCACCAGACCCGCCCGTGGCTGCGACATCGACCACGTCATCCCCTACGACCACGACGCCGCAGCCGAAGACCGACCACAACCCGGTCCCGACCGAGAGCGACAACCTCGCCGCGCTCTGCCGACGACACCACCGCCTCAAGACCCACACCGCCTGGCAATACCGCATGACCGCGAACGGTGTCTTCGAGTGGACCAGCCCCCACGGCCACCGCTTCCGACGCGACCGCACCGGCACCACCCCGATCGACGCAACCGAAGGCCGGCCGCCCGGCATCCCACGACCCCGCCGACGATGACCCCGCCCCGCACCCCGCCAGTCCTCACGATGGCGGGGCCGTGGTCGTGCCCGAGCCCGAACCGACCGGCAGTCGACTTCGTCGTTCTCCTCCGCGCGGCCACTCACGGCCTTTACCGTTCTGCCGTGTCCACGATCCGACATCCGTCCTCGGCGAGCCTCACCTGCCCGCTGTGTGGGGACCCGGTTCCGGTTACCGCGTCCGGCTGTCGCGAGTGTCACCTCCCGATGTCCGACCTCCTCCGCCACAGCGAGCCGACGAGGACCGGAAGACCACGGTCCTGGGCGCGGGCCGTCGGAGTCCGCATCGTAGGTCTCCTGCTTACGTCGCGATGGTCGCTTGGTGCTGGTGGCAGCTGCCGATCCCTGCTGTTCGTCGTCCCGGCAGCCGCGGCCGGCATGGTCCTGCACGGCATAAAAGGGAGGCCGTGGCTCGGGATGCTCGCCTTCGTCGTGGTCGTGGTGGCCCTGCCGCTGCTGCTGGCCCCGGCGCTGGGCACCGGCGCCTTCTCCGACCTGGCCAACTGGATCAACGACCCTCAGTGGTGACCGCAGGCGGCCAGCGTCGCCCGCCATTCGTCCCAGGTCGAAGAAACCCTCGGGCGGATCGTCGATCGGCTCGCTGCCCTCTGATCTCTCCCGGGGGTCGGGACCTGGATGGTCGCCGCCCAACCGGCGATCTCGTCCCTCGGAGAAGCGGCCAGGTGGTGTGCGGCTTCGAGCTCCTGACGACGGTCGAGCCGCCGTCGCTGCTCCTGGGGCGCGACCTCGAGAGTACCGCAGGTCCACGTGAGCGTCGCGGTCGATCGCTGCCCGGCGGAGCGGCGACGGAGCGCTCGTCGCGGCCCCAGAGGCCGAAGTCGATGACCACGCTCGTGCCGAGCTCGAGCACGCGCAGGCCGATCTCGACCAGTCGCCCCTCGATCACGTCCGACCCGGAGGACGGGTTGTCGTCGCCGTACAGCGCCTTCATCCACTCGTCCTTGGTGAGCCGGAGCGCGCCGTGCTCGGACCTCGATGCGCTTCGCCGCCCGTCGTCTTGCCGGTGCCCGGTAGACCCACCATCAGGTACAGCGTCGGTCGCAATGCGGTCATGGCTGCTCCTCCTCCCGCGTGCGGCCCCCCATCGAAGCACGCACAACCCCCGCGTCTCGCCCGGCCACCGCGCGTACGACGTACGGCCCCGCCGCTCCTAGGATCGAGCCATGCCCAGCACCCCCGAGCAGCCCTACCTCGAGCTCCTGCCCGCCGTCGACATCAAGGGCGGCCAGGCCGTCCAGCTCGTGCAGGGCGTGGACGGCTCGGAGAAGCGGTTCGGCGACCCGATCGAGGCGGCGCTGCGCTGGCAGGAGGCCGGCGCGGAGTGGATCCACCTCGTCGACCTCGACGCCGCCTTCGGGCACGGGCACAACCGCGAGCTCCAGGCGAAGATCGTCGGCACCCTCGACATCCGGGTCGAGATGAGCGGCGGGATCCGCGACGACGAGTCGCTCGAGGCCGCGATGGCCGCGGGCTGCCGGCGGGTCATCGGCACCGCTGCGCTCGAGCAGCCCGAGTGGTGCGCGCGGGCGATCGCGACGTACGGCGACCGCGTGGCGGTCGGCCTCGACGTGCGGGGCACGACGCTCGCCGCGCGCGGCTGGACCCGCGAGGGCGGCGACCTCTACGAGACCCTCGCGCGCCTCGACGGCGAGGGCTGCGCCCGCTACGTCGTCACCGACGTCAACAAGGACGGCATGCTCCAGGGCCCCAACCTCCAGCTGCTCCGCGACGTGTGCGCCGCGACCGACCGGCCCGTCGTGCGCCCAGCGGCGGCGTCACCACCAGCTCGACGACATCCCCAGCGCCCCTGATGGGCCTGGTCGGCGAGGGCGTCGAGGGGGCCATCGCGGGCACGGCGCTCTACGAGGGCCGGTTCACCCTCGAGGACGCACTGGAGCTGACGAAGCCGTGAGCCTGGAGTTCTTCGAGACCACACCCGCCTGGCGGCGTACGTCCTGATCGTCGACGACCAGGACCGCGTGCTGCTCGCGTGGTGGAACGGTGAGGGGCACAGCGACCCCGAGTGGTCGCTGCCCGGAGGCGGCATCGACTACGACGAGTCGATCATGGACGGCGTCGTGCGCGAGGTGTTCGAGGAGACCGGCTACCACGTGCAGCCAGGCGCCCTGCTCGCCGAGCACCACTTCACGGCACAGGGCCGCACCTTCGACGGCCCGTTCAGGTCGCAGCGCTTCGTCTTCGAGGCGACCATCACCGGTGGGACGCTCGGGACGACGGAGGTCGACGGCTCGACCGACCACGCGCAGTGGGTGCCGCTGGGCGAGCTGGAGGGCCAGCCCCGCTCGGAGATCGTCGACATCGCCCTGGCAGCCCGACAGGAGAAGCCATGAGCCTCGCGATCCGCGTCATCCCGTGCCTCGACGTCGACGGCGGTCGCGTCGTGAAAGGGCGTGAACTTCCAGGAGGCTCCGTGACGCCGGCGACCCCGTCGAGCTGCGCACGGCTCTACGACGGTGAGGGCGCCGACGAGCTGACCTTCCTCGACATCTCCGCCTCGCACGAGGGCCGGGCCACCACGATGGAGGTGGTCAGTCGCTGCGCGGAGGAGGTCTTCATCCCGCTCACCGTCGGCGGGGGCGTCAGCCAGTGTCGACGACGTGGACCGGCTGCTGCGCGCGGGCGCCACAAGATCGCGGTCAAGACCGCCGCCATCCACCGGCCCGAGCTGGTCGCGGAGACGCCGACCGGTTCGGCAACCAGGTGCCGGTGCTGAGCGTCGACGCACGTCGAGCCGGTGGAGGCGATCCGGACGGCTTCGAGGTGACCACCCACGGCGGTCGCAAGAGCGCCGGCCTCGACGCCGTCGAGTGGGCCGCGCGGGCCGGCGAGCCGGGCGGAGATCCTGCGCAACGCGATGGACGCCGACGAAACCGAGGACGGTTTCGACCTCGAGCTGATCCGCCGCCGACGACGCGAGGTGAGCATCGCCTGGTCATCGCCACGGCGGCGCGGACGCGGCCGAGCACTTCCCGCCCGCCGTCGACGCCGGTGCCGACGCCGTCCTCGCAGCGACCGTCTTCCACTTCGGGACCCTCAGCATCAGCGACGTCAAGGCCGGTCTGTCCACGGCCGGTCACCCCGTTCGCTGAAGTCGAGTGGAGTCGTAGGATTCGCGCATGCTGAAGACCTCCCGGCGCGTCGCGCACCGCCACCTCGCCGTCGCCGCCCTCGCGACCGTCACCTTCGCCGCCACCGCGTGCGCCCCGACCGACGAGGCCGACTCCGGCAGCGACGCCGGCTCGAGCGACTCGTCGTCGGAGTCGAGCTCGGAGACGCCGGCCGCCGACGAGTGCACCCCCGACACGATGGAGACCGTCACCGACGGCACCCTCACCGTCGCCACCGACGACCCCGCCGACGCCGGTCTGTCGACAACCACCAGACCAACGGCAAGGGCTATGAGTCCGCGGTGGCGTACGCCATCGCCGAGCAGCTCGGCTACACCCAGGACCAGGTCGAGTGGGTGACGGTGCCGTTCAACAAGGTCGTCCAGCCGGGTCCCAAGGACTTCGACTTCGACGTCAACCAGGTCTCCATCACCGAGGCCCGCCGCAAGGCCGTCGACTTCTCCGGCTACTTCGACGTCGTGCAGACCGTGGTCACCAACAAGGGCAGCGCGATCGACGGTGTCACCTCGGTCGCCGACCTCGCCGACGCCAAGCTCGGTGCGCAGGTCGGCACCACCAGCTACACCGCGATCACCGACCAGATCCAGCCCTCGCAGGACCCGCGGTCTTCGACACCAACGACCAGGCGGTCCAGGCGCTCAAGAACGGCCAGATCGACGGCATCGTCGTCGACCTGCCGACGGCGTAACTTCACGGCGACGTGGAGCCCGACGACGGCGTCATCGTCGGCCAGCCGCCCCTTCCCGACGGTGGGCCCGAGCAGTTCGGGGCCGTGCCGGAAAGGGCAGCCCGCTCGACCGACCGTGTCTCCGGTGCCGTCGACGCGCTGCGCAGCGACGGTGTCCTCGACCAGATCAACGAGGAGTGGGCCGGCCCAGCAGGGCGCTCCCGAGCTCTCCCCGACGGCACCGACCGGGTGGCCGCCGAGCCGCGTGCGGCCTGGCAGCCCCTCGGGGGTCCAGCGCGACCGCGACGAGTGGCGGCGCGCGCTGGACGTTCCGCAGCGCGGTGATCGCCGGGAGCAGCACGCTGCCGCTGCTCGGCGTGATCGGCGGCGCGATGGTCGAGCTCGCCGGGCTGGGACTGGGTCCGCGAGACCCACTTCAGCTGGGACAAGGCGGTCTCGTCGTTCCCGGCCCGTGCCGACGGGCTCTGGCTCAACATCCGCGTGATGGTGGTCTGCTGGATCCTCGACCCGCTGTCAGCCTCACCGTCGCGGTCGTGCGCACGCTGCGCGGCCCGGTCGCGCTTCCGCTGCGCCTGCTCGGCACTGGCGTACGTCGACATCTTCCGCGGCCTGCCGCTGCTCCTGGTGATCTTCCTGCTCGGATTCGGTGGCCCGGCGCTGAGCCTGCAGGGGCTGCCGACCTCGCCGCTCTTCTGGGGCGGCACGGTGCTCGTCCTGTCGGACCTCGGCCTACGTCGCCGAGGTGTTCCGCGCCGGCATCGAGTCGGTGCACCCCAGCCAGCGGCTGGCCGGGACGCCGCTCGGGGCTGTACCTACGGGCAGACGCTGCGCCACGTCGTGCCGCCGCAGGCGTGGCGCCGGGCATCCCGCCGCTGATGAACGACCTCGTCTCGCTCGAGAGGACTCCGGCCTCATCGCGGTGCTCGGGGTCACCGACGCGATCCGCAAGGCGCAGATCGAGACGGCGCTCGACTTCAACTACACGCCGTACGTCGTCGCAGGGTTCCTGTTCCGCCGCCTCACCATCCCGATGGCGCGGCTCACCGACCGCTACGCCGCAAGAAGGGCCACCACGGAGCCGGAGGCCACTCTATGACCGAGTAGCTGCTGCGCCTCGACGGCGTCCGCAAGTCGTTCGGCGACAACGTCGTCCTGAGCGACGTCGACCTCGCCGTCGAGCCGGGCCAGTGCGTCGTGCTGATCGGCGCCTCGGGCCTCCGGGAAGTCGACCCGCTGGCGCTGCGCGTCAACCTCCTCGAGGTCGTGGACGACGGCGTGATCACCTTCGACGGCCGCGACATCACCGACCGCGCGCGTGGGCGGCGACGAGACCGCTCGCGGATGGGGATGGTCTTCCAGGCCTACAACCTCTTCCCGCACCTCGACGTCATCGGCAACGTGACCCTGGCGCTGCGCCTCGTGCACGGCGTCGCGGCCGACGAGGCCCGGTCCCGCGGCCTCGAGACGCTCGACCGCGTCGGCCTCGCCGAGAAGGCGGAGGCCCGCCCCGACGACCTCGCGGCGGTCAGCAGCAGCGCGTGGCGATCGCCCGGGCGCTGGTGGCCAACCCGCGGCTGATGCTCTGCTCCGACGAGGTCACCAGCGTGCTCGACCACCGAGCTCGTCGGCGAGGTCCTCGACCTGCTCGGCGAGCGAAGGCGGAGGGCGCGACCATGCTGCTCAACACCGACGAGACGGGCTTCGCCCGCGAGGTCGCCGACCAGGTCGCTTCCTCCACCACGGCCGCGTCCACGAGCGGGGCACGCCCAGCAGGTGCTCGGCGACCCGCAGGAGGAGCGCACCCGCGCGTTCCTGTCGCGCATCCGCGCGTAGGCCACCCCTCGGTGCTGTCGGGGCCCCGACGGATTCGTTGCCTGTCGGTGGTGAGGAATAGCCTGACGGAGCTCCTTGGTTGCGGACAGCAACTGACGAGCACGACGACGAGGAGGCGGGCGACACCGGTGGCAGGAGATGCGGAGCTGCGAGGCACGACGACGCTCGACGGGTTCCGCGTCCTGTGGGTGGGCGTCAAGCGCGAGCCCACGGTGTTCACCGGTCGCCACGCTCGGCGCGGTGCTCTTCGGCGTCCTGACCGTCGCGGACGCGTGGGTGCTCGGCTGGTCCACCCAGCACGTCCTGATCCCCGCCTTCGAGAAGGGCGAGATCGGCACCGACCTGCTGGTGTGGGTCTTCGTGCTCTTCATGAGCGTGGCGATCCTGCGTGCGATCGGCATCGTCGCGCGCCGCCTCGGCGGCGGGATCATGTACTACCGGATGCAGTCCCACACCCGGCGCGGCGTCACCCGCCAGTACCTCTCGCTGCCGATGGAGTGGCACCAGCGCCACCCGACCGGTCAGCTGCTCTCCAACGCCTACTCCGACGTCGAGGCGGCCTGGTCGCCGATCATGCCGCTGCCGATGGCGCTCGGCACGGTCGTGATGATGGTGATCGCCGTCGTGCAGATGTTCGTCGCCGACGTCGTGATGGCCATCGTCGGGCTGCTCGTCTTCCCGGCGGTGGTGGTCGCCAACCTGCTCTACCAGCGCTACGCCTCACCGCTGATGACGCGCGCCCAGGGCGCTGCGTGCCGAGGTCAGCGAGATCGCCCACGAGTCCTTCGACGGCGCGATGGTCGTCAAGACCCTCGGCCGCGAGGTCGAGGAGACCGACCGCTTCCGCGCCAAGGCCCACGAGCTCCGCGACGTCAACATCCGGGCCGGCCGGATCCGTGCGGTCTTCGACCCGGCCCTGGCCAGCCTGCCCAGCCTGGGCGTGCTCGTCGTCCTCGCCGTCGGCGTCTCGCGCGTGTCCAGCGGGGCGACCAGCGCGGGCGACGTGGTGACCATCGCCTACCTCCTGACGATCGTCTCCTTCCCGATCCGCGCCATCGGCTGGCTGCTGGGCGAGTTCCCGCGCTCGGTCGTCGGCTACCGCCGGGCCAAGGCGGTGCTCGACGCGACCGGCAACATGCCCTACGGCGCCGACGAGCTGCCGCGCACCGAGTCCGGCGCGCTCCTCCAGGTCGAGGACCTCCACTACTCCTACGACGCCGCGACGCCGCTCCTGCAGGGCATCGACCTCGAGGTCCGGCCCGGCCGCACGGTCGCCCTGGTCGGCGCGACGGCCTCGGGCAAGAGCACCCTCACCAGCCTGCTGACGCGCCTCGTCGACCCCGACGACGGCGGCGTGCTCATCGACGGCCGCGACCTCCGCACGCTGCGCAAGGGCGAGCTGCCGCGCGACGTCGCGCTGGTCCCGCAGACGGCGTTCATGTTCGACGACACCGTGCGCGGCAACGTCACCCTCGGCGCGGACGTCCCCGACGACGAGGTCTGGGGCGCCCTGCGCACCTCGCAGGCCGACGGCTTCGTGGCGGCCCTGCCCGACGGCCTCGACACCCGGCTGGGGGAGCGCGGCACCTCGCTCTCCGGAGGTCAGCGCCAGCGGCTGTCGCTCGCCCGCGCGCTCGTACGCCGTCCGCGGCTGCTGATCCTCGACGACGCCACGTCGGCGGTCGACCCCGAGGTCGAGGCCCGCATCCTGGCCTCGCTGCGCGACGACGTCCACGGCTCGGCCGCCTCGCTCCTGGTCGTGGCCTACCGCAAGGCCACCATCTCGCTGGCCGACGAGGTCGCCCACCTCGAGGGCGGTCGCATCGTCGGCCGCGGCACGCACGCCGAGCTCCTCGAGACCAGCCCGGCCTACGCCCACCTCGTCAACGCCTACGAGACCGAGGGACCGGCCGAGGTCGGCTCCGACTCCGGCTCCGGCCGCACCGGCGGAGGGGACCTCCCATGAGCACCACGACCGACCCGACCACCGAGCCCACGGACCCCACCGACCCCGTCAAGGCCACCGCCGGGACCACGATGGACACCGGCGAGGAGATCGGCGCCTTCGCCACGATCCGCCTCGGCATGAAGTACTCACCCGAGCTCCGCGAGGGCCTCCGGCTCACCCTCGTCCTGGCGATCATCTCCTCGTGCGGCCAGGTCGTCGTCCCGATCGCCGTCCAGCAGACGCTCGACCGCGGCCTCAACGCGCCCGGTGGCCCGCGACTCGACTTCGTCATCTGGATGGGCGTGCTCGCCGCCCTCGCGATCGGGATCAGCGGCTGGGCGTCCTACGCGATGACCAGCCGTCTGTTCACCACCTCCGAGCGCGGCCTCGCGACCCTGCGCACCAAGGCGTTCCGCCACGTCCACGACCTGCCGCTGCTCACCCAGAACACCGAGCGCCGCGGCGCGCTCGTCTCCCGGGTCACCACCGACGTCGACCAGGTCAGCCAGTTCCTGGTCTTCGGCGGCCTGATCTTCGTCGTCAGCATCGGCCAGATGCTGGTCGCGACCGTGCTGATGCTCGTCTACAGCTGGCAGCTCGCCGCAGTCGTCTGGCTCGCGTTCGCGCCGCTCTTCCTGTCGATCCGCTGGTTCCAGAAGAAGCTGTCCGCCGCCTACACCGTCGTACGCCACCAGGTGGGCGTGCTGCTGGGTGCGATCTCCGAGCCCGTGGTCGGTGCCGCCGTCGTCCGCTCCTACGGCGTCGAGGACCGCACACAGGCCCGCATCGACACCGCCATCCAGGACTGGCAGGACGCCTACACCCACGCGCAGACCTACACGGTCACGTCGTTCTCGCTCGGCGGCCTCTCCGCGGGGCTCGCCAACGCCGGGGTGATCATCATCGGCGTGCTGCTCGGCTTCACCGGCGACATGACGCCGGGCCGCGTGCTGGCCTTCGCGTTCCTCGTCTCGCTCTTCGTCGGCCCGGTGCAGATGGGCACGCAGATCCTCACCGACGCCCAGAACGCGATCTCGAGCTGGCGCCGCGTGATCGGCATCCTCGAGACGCCCGCCGACCTGGTCGATCCCGGTCCCGACGGCGAGACGCTGCCGCGCGGCCCGATCGACGTCCGGTTCGCCGACGTCACCTTCTCCTACCCCGGTGGTCCGCCGGTGCTGCGCGAGGTCGACCTCGCGATCGAGGCCGGCACGCGGGTGGCGATCGTCGGCGAGACCGGGTCGGGCAAGTCGACCTTCGCCAAGCTGCTCACCCGCCTGATGGACCCCGTCGACGGGGCCGTGCTCCTCGACGGCGTCGACGTACGCCGCATCGAGGCCACGTCGATGCGCCGCAGCGTGGTGCTGGTGCCCCAGGAGGGCTTCCTCTTCGACGACACCATCGCCGCCAACGTGCGCTACGGCAGGCTCGAGGCGACCGAGGACGAGATCCGCGAGTCGGCGATCGAGCTCGGCATCGACGACTGGCTCGCCGGCCTGCCGCGCGGCCTGCACACGCAGGTCGGCCAGCGCGGCGAGTCGCTCTCCGCGGGGGAGCGGCAGCTGGTGGCGCTCCTGCGCGCCCACCTCGCCGACCCCGACCTCCTGGTGCTCGACGAGGCCACCAGCGCGGTGGACCCGGCGCTGGAGATGCAGATCGGCCGGGCGCTCGAGCGGCTCATGCAGTCGCGCACGTCCGTGACGATCGCCCACCGGCTCTCGACGGCCGAGGGGGCCGACGAGGTGATCGTCGTCGACAAGGGGCGTGTCGTGCAGCGCGGGCCGCACGCGGTCCTGGTGACCCAGGAGGGCAGCGTCTACGCGGGCCTGCACGCGAGCTGGATCGCCCAGCACTCGCAGGTGTAGCGGGAGGACCCGCTCGAGCGGGTCGGCGTCAGCAGCGGGTCAGGAGCGGGTCAGGACGCGAAGACCTGCGTGATGAGCATGTCCACGTCGAAGTGGTCGGACTCGGTGCCCGGGGCGACCACGGCGGCGGTACGGGCGAGGAAGTCCTGGACGTCGCCCGCGCCGGCGTGCAGCACGAGGTGGCCGTCGGGCGAGCTGAGCTCGATGCTGACCATCGCACGACCGGTGAGGCTGAGGGCCGGGGACACGTGCACGTCGCCGTCGCCGGCGGGGGCCACGACGCCCCGGATGAGCAGGTCGCGGCCGAAGGTCCACACCAGGTCGCCCTCGGGCGTCACGAAGGTCATCGCCACGGCGAACGGGTCGGAGCTGCGGTAGCCGAGCACCGTCGCGATCTCGTGGCGGATGCCGCGCTCGTCCGTGCACTCCACCGTGATGGCGCACATCACATCGGCCAGCGTGTGACCGCTACCAGACATGTTCATCGCTGCTCCTTGAGAAAGACCTGATCGGGGTTTCCGGACTCGGTTGCTCATGAGACGCCATCTGCGCCGCCTCGTGATGCGAAACCCTCAAAAATGACCCGGACCGGTCCAGACCTGTTCTTGATGATCACTCATGACGAACTTGGGTAAACGTTAGCGTTTCCTTCGGCCACACGGGGCTGGGGTGGCCCGGTAGGTTCTCTTCCATGACTGGGGCAGCCAAGCGCATCGGCCTCGAGGTGGCCGGCTGGGCGCTCCTCGTCATCGGCATCATCGCCATTCCCCTCCCTGGTCCGGGGCTGCTGGGGGTGTTCGCCGGACTGCTCCTGCTGTCCCAGCAGTACGACTGGGCCGAGAGGCGTGTCGAGCCGGTGAAGATGAAGGCGCTGCTCGGTGCGGCGCAGGGCGTCGAGAGCTGGCCCAAGATCATCCTGTCGGTGCTGGCCGCCCTCGCCCTCGCGGGTGCGGGCGTGTTCTGGATCCTGGGTCCGGCCGACCCGCCGTCGTGGTGGCCGCTGCCCGACCTGCTGTGGCTCCCCGGTGGCATGTGGACCGGGATCACCCAGATCGTCTCGGCGGTCTTCGCGCTGGGCTTCATCGCCTACAGCTACCGCCGCTACCACGGCAACCACGAGGAGATCCAGGAGCTCAAGGACCGGGTCGAGCAGCTCAACAGCAAGGGCTGACCCGATTGCCGGACGGCGCGCGCGATGGGATATCGTTCCCGCGTCCCGGGCGATTGGCGCAGTGGTAGCGCGCTTCGTTCACACCGAAGAGGTCACTGGTTCGAACCCAGTATCGCCCACCCGGAAACGTCACCCAGAGCCGCGCTACAGGTAGCGCGGCTCTGCTGCTTCCACCGGGCCGCGCGTCCTACGACTGCTGGGCGAGGTCTGCGGTGGTCGCGGCGGCCGCCTCGAGCAGCGCGTCGAGGAACTCGGTCGCGGGGTCGTGCGAGGTCGTCGACGAGACGTTCATCGCGGCCACGACCTGACCGGCCGCGTCGCGCACGGGTACGGCGACGGACCGGAGGCCGACGGCGAGCTCCTGGTCGCTCGCCGCCCAGCCCTGGGCCGACACGGCGGCCAGCACCGCGCGGATCTCGGCCTCGTCGGTCGGCGTCCGCTCGGTGACGGCCACCGGGACCGTGTGCGCGAACCAGGCGTCGAGCTCGTCCGGCGGCAGGCTGGCCAGGAGGACCCGGCCGAGCGAGGTCGCGTGCGCGGGGAAGCGGGTGCCCACGGTGATGCCGACGGTCATGATGCTGCGGGTCGCCACGCGGGCGACGTACACGACGTCACTGCCGTCGAGCACCCCGAGCGAGGTGGACTCGCCGACCCGGCGGCTCAGCGCCTCCAGGTGTGGCCGCGCGATGTCGGGGAGCGCGAGGCCGGACAGGTAGGCCGTGCCCAGCCGGAGGACCCGCGGGGTGAGGAAGAACTGCCGCGCGTCGGTGCCCACGAACCCGAGCTCCACCAGGGTGAGCAGGAAGCGCCGGGCGGCCGCACGGCTGAGACCGGTGGCCTCGGCCACCTCGCTGAGGGTCATCCGCGGACGGGTCGCGTCGAAGGCCTGGATCACGTCCAGGCCGCGCGCCAGCGACTGCACGAACTGGTCGCCGGCCGCGGGCCGTCCGGGGGCCGGGGTCATCGCGGTCACCGGCGTCGGAGCGGCAGCCCGAGGCGGTCGGCCAGGGCGTCGACGGTGGTGCCCCACGTCTCGAGGACGGTGGCGCCGTCCGGCCCCAGCTCGAACGTCGCGTGGTCGGTGTAGACGCGGCTGACGCAGCCGACCGCGGTGAGGGGATAGGTGCAGGCGTCCACGAGCTTGGACGAGCCGTCCTTGCCGAAGAGGGTCATCATCACCAGGACGTCCTTCGCCCCGATGGCCAGGTCCATCGCGCCACCGACGGCCGGGATCGCGTCCGGGGCACCGGTGTGCCAGTTCGCGAGGTCCCCGGTGGTCGACACCTGGAAGGCGCCGAGGACGCACACGTCGAGGTGACCGCCGCGCATCATGGCGAAGGAGTCGGCGTGGTGGAAGTACGCCGCACCCGGGAGCTCGGTGACGGGGATCTTGCCGGCGTTGGTGAGGTCCGGGTCGACCTCGTCGGGCCCGGCGGCCGGTCCCATGCCGAGCATCCCGTTCTCGGTGTGGAGGACGATGCCCGCCGCGGGGTCGAGGTGGTCGGCGACGAGGGTGGGCTGGCCGATGCCCAGGTTGACGAACGAGCCGGGCGGGACGTCGCGCGCGATGGCGGCAGCGATCTGGTCCTTGGTCAGCGGGCTCGCCCCGGCATGCTCGACGGTGGCTGAGGGGCTCATGCGGCGGACTCCTCGAGGGCGGAGAGGTCGAGCACGCGGTCGACGTAGATGCCGGGGGTGACGACGTTCTCGGGGTCGAGGTCGCCGATCTCGACGACCTCGCCGACCTGGGCGATGGTGGTCGTGGCGGCGGTGGCCATCACGGGACCGAAGTTGCGTGCGGTCTTGCGGTAGACGAGGTTGCCGGCGCGGTCCGCCCGGTGGGCCCCGATGAGGGCCACGTCGCCCCGGATGGGCAGCTCGAGGACGTGGTCGCGACCGTCGATGCGACGCGTCTCCTTGCCCTCGGCCAGGAGCGTGCCGAACCCGGTGGGGGAGTAGAAGGCGCCGATGCCGGCGCCTGCCGCCCGCATCCGCTCGGCGAGGTTGCCCTGCGGGACGACCTCGAGCTCGATCTCGCCGGCGCGGTAGAGCCCGTCGAAGACGTAGGAGTCGGACTGGCGGGGGAACGAGCACACCATCTTGCGCACCCGTCCGGCGGCGAGGAGGGCCGCGAGGCCGGTGTCGCCGTTGCCGGCGTTGTTGGAGACCACGGTGAGGTCGGTGGCCCCGCCGCGGATCAGCGCGTCGATGAGGACGACCGGCATCCCGGCCATCCCGAAGCCACCGATGAGGACCGTGGACCCGTCCCGGATGCCGGAGACGGCGTCGTCGGCGCTGTCGTGGACGCTCGTCCTGCTCATGCCGTGGCCCCGGTGTTCTCGAGCACGACCGCCAGGCCCTGGCCGACACCGATGCAGATGGCGGCCACGCCCCAGCGCTCGTCGCGCTCGCGCAGCACGTGGGCCAGCGTGCCCAGGATGCGTCCGCCCGAGGCGCCCAGGGGGTGCCCGATCGCGATGGCGCCACCCTTGGTGTTGACGATCTCGGGGTCGATGCCCCACGCGTCGACGCACGCCAGGGACTGGACCGCGAAGGCCTCGTTGAGCTCGACGGCGCCGACGTCCGACCAGCCGATGCCCGCGCGCCGCAGCGCGGCGTTGGCGGCCTCGACGGGGGCGTAGCCGAACATCTGCGGGTCGAGGGCGGACGCGCCACGGCCGGCGATGCGGGCGAGCGGCTCGGTGCCGAGCCGCCCGGAGGCCGCCTCGCTCCCGATGACGAGTGCCGAGGCTCCGTCGCTGAGCGGGGAGGCGTTGCCGGCGGTGATGGTCCCGTCGGGCCGGAAGGCGGGCTTGAGGCCCGCGAGGGTGGCGGGGGTGGTGCCGGTCCGGATCGTCTCGTCGCGGGCCAGGTCCACCCCGTCGACGGGCACGACCAGGTCGTCGTAGAAGCCGGCCGTCCACGCGGCGTCGGCGCGCTCGTGCGAGCGTGCCGCGAACTCGTCCTGGCGCTCGCGGGGGATGCCGAACTTCTCCTGCAGCTGCTCGTTGCACTCGCCGAGGGAGGCCGTCCACTCGGCCGGCATGGCCGGGTTGGTCAGCCGCCAGCCCAGCGTCGTCGACACGGCGGTGACGTCCCCGGCGGGGAACGGACGCGCGGGCTTGGGCAGCACCCACGGCGCCCGGGTCATCGACTCCACCCCACCGGCCACCACGACCTCGGCGTCGCCCAGCTCGACCGTCCTCGACGCCATCATCGCGGCGTCGAGGCTCGACCCGCAGAGCCGGTTCACCGTGGTCCCCGGGACCGAGGTCGGGAGCCCGGCGAGGAGGACGGCCATCCTGGCCACGTTGCGGTTGTCCTCGCCGGCGCCGTTGGCCAGGCCCCAGACCACGTCCCCGATCATCGACGGGTCGAGGTCGGGCACGGCGTCCAGCACCCCCCTGAGGGCGGTGGCGGCCAGGTCGTCCGGTCGGGTCTGGGCGAGCGCGCCGCCGAACTTGCCGAAGGGCGTGCGGACGGCGGCGTAGAGGTAGGACGACATGGCGGCTCCGTGTTCGCTATACGTACAACAGTTCGTTATACGTACAGACTAGCGCGAACGCCAGCGCCCGGACAACGAGGCAGGCCTCGTGCCGGGCAGGTGGGGAGCGTCAGGCGCTGCGGCGCTGCGCCGGGACCAGCCTGGCCCGCAGGCGGTCGTCGCGCAGGTAGGCCGCGTGGGGACGGTGGCAGCGACCGTCCTCGTGGGGGCACCGGGGGCTGCAGGCCATGTCCCACGTCGTCGTCCGGGTGCCGGGCAGCACGGCGACGGTCCCGGGCACGTAGAGCGCCGGGTCGTGGCCGAACGACGCGATCAGGTCGCGTGCGATCGCGGTGGCTTCGGGGCTCGTGCTGGCGTTGGCAGGTGTGCGCGGCACTGCGGACGTCTCCTCGTGATCAGTGGTCGATGGTGTGCCGACCCGAGCCAGCACGGACCATGTACCCCACTCGTTGAAGCGTAAACATCAGAGTGCACACGTGTTCACCGACACGTCTGCCGGCTCCGCTCCTCAGGCAGCGGTCGAGGGGTCCCACCGCACGACGAGGAGCGCGACGTCGTCCTCCGGCTGGTGGCCGATCATCCGCTCCAGCAGCTGGTCGCAGAGCTCGTCGAGGTCGCGGACCTCCGGTGCCAGCTCGTGCAGGAGGTCGACGAGCTCCGCGATGCCCTCCTCGACGTCGCGGTCGCGCCGCTCGACGAGACCGTCGGTGTAGAAGAGCAGCATCGAGCCGGGCTCGAGGAAGGAGGCCTTCTCGACGCGCTTGGTCTCGGGGTCGAGGCCGAGCAGCAGGTCGTTGTCCTCGACGTCCGCCAGCGGGGTGACCATGCCGTCGGGGGTCACCAGCATGGCCGGCGGATGCCCGGCGTGGGCCCAGCGCAGCACGACCTCCTCGCCGGCGGCGGCGCCCGGGGCGCGGGTGGTGCTCGAGGCGTGCCACGACGGCCGTCGCGGTGGTCTCGAGGCGGAGCGACTCCATCACGTGGTCCACGCCGGAGAGGACCGCTGCGGGGGAGTAGCCGCTGTGCACGGCGATGCCGCGCAGCAGGCCGCGC
Organism: uncultured Actinomycetota bacterium; assembly: GCA_963795275.1. Lineage (GTDB taxonomy): Bacteria > Actinomycetota > Actinomycetes > Propionibacteriales > Nocardioidaceae > Nocardioides. The sequence goes on along the minus strand of CAWCHD010000022.1, from coordinate 269,738 downwards.
ACCTGACCCATGGCGGCCGCGGCCTCGACGTCGTGGCCCACGACGTCACCGACGACGACCACGACGTCGTTGTTGCCGGGTCCGCGGTTCTGCTGGAGGAACGCGTCGTACCAGTCGCCGCCGATGCGCGCCGCGTCGCTGGCGGGCGAGTAGCGGGTGACGACCTCCAGGTGCGGTGTCGCGGGCGGGTCGGTGAGCATGCTGCGCTGGAGTGCCTCGGCGACGTCGCGCTGGGTCTCGAAGAGACGGGCGTTGTCGAGGGCCAGGCCGGCGCGGGCGCCGATGTCCTGCAGGAGCGCCACGTCGTCGTCGGAGTACGCCGCACGGTCGGCCCCGCGGAACACGGTGACGACACCGACGGTCCGCCCGCGCGCCCGCAGCGGGACGGCGACCGCCGACTCCGGCGCGAGCTCGCGCAGGCGGTCGCGCGCTGCCCCCGGGCGGAGCACCGCGGCGACCTTCTCCGTCGCCTCGGACTCCATCAGGACGGCGGTCATGTCGCGGATGGTGCGGGCGAGGTAGGACTCGTCGGTCATCGCGCGCAACCGCAGCGAGGCGTACTCGCTGCAGGATGTCCCGCATCTCGGGGTCGGCGTGCGTCCAGCCCGCGTCCGTGAGCCCGCGGCGCCAGTCGGAGGCGTGCGGGTCGTCGACGAGCGTGACCAGGCACCAGTCCGCGAGCGCCGGGACGAGCAGCGTGGAGAGCACGCCGCACGCCCTCGATGGGGTCGAGGGTGCCGGTCAGTCCCTCGGAGACCGAGGCCAGCAGCGCGAGCCGCTCGGCCGACCGGGCGAGGGCGTCCTGGGCCTCGCGCCGGTCGCTGATGTCGACGAAGTAGACGGCCAGGCCCTCGGGCGACGGCCAGGCGCGCACCTCGTACCAGCCGTCGAGCGGCGGCGGGTAGTAGGCCTCGAACGACACCGGGCGACCCGCTGGCGACCGCGGTCGCGGTAGCTCGACTCGAACTCGCTGTCGACCGCGGCGGGGAACTCGTCCCAGATCGACCTGCCCACGAGCGTGGTTGCGGCTGGCCCCCAGGAGGCGCTCGGCCTCGGAGTTGACGTAGGTGAAGCGCCACTCGGTGTCGAGCTGGTAGAACGCCGACGACATCGTCTCGAGCACGCGGCCGATGCGGGCCTCGCCCTCGCGGACCTGGGTGGTGTCGTAGGCCGCTCCGACGAGGCGCACGGCGGGGCCGCCCTCGGTCTCGGCGAATCGCCCGACCGCGCGCGGCGATCCACCGCACGCCACTGTCGGGCAGGACCACGCGGTACTCGGCGTCGTAGTCGCCGCAGGTGGCGATCGCACGCTCGAGCGCGGCGCCCACGCGCGAGCGGTCGTCGGGGTGGACGCGGTCGTTGAAGGCCTCGATGGTGCCCCCGAACGTCGTCTCGTCGAGGCCGAAGAGCTCGAGCAGCCGCTCGTCCCACCGGAGCCGGCGGGAGACCAGGTCCCAGACGAAGGCGCCGACACCGGCCGCGTCGATGGCCAGGCGCAGCGCGACGCGGTCGCTCTCCTCGTCCAGAGCGGCGGTCATCTCGACGGGCTCCCTCTGCGCGGGCACGCCGATCACGGATGGGGCCCCGATGTCCGACACACGTGCTCCTCTGCACTGGTCAGGCCGTTCCGCGATCCCCGGACAGGCCCTTGGCCGCAGGGTGTCACAGGTGGAGGTCCCGCGCCCGTAGATCGTGGAAAGGTCCGGTCAAGGTGTCTGACTCGCGGGGCGGGCGGCCGGTGGCAGGTCCGACGCCCTGCCCTCCGGGGCGCCGAGCGGGTCCTCGGGCAGCTGGGCGACCTGCTCGCGGCACCAGACCGAGACGACGCGCGTCCCGTCCAGCACGCCGGCGCGGAACTCGGGCCACGGCACCCAGGCGACGGAGTCCACCTCGGTCGGGTCCGGGTCGACCGGGTCCCGCACGAGACCGGTGTAGACCGGGCACATCTCGTTCTCGACGACGCCGTCCTGCTCGGCCCGGTAGCGGAACGAGGGCAGCACCAGGCGCAGGTCGGAGACGTCCACCCCGAGCTCCTGGCGCACCCGGCGGCGGGCGGCGTCCGCGAGGTCCTCCCCGGGACCCGGGTGCCCGCAGCAGCTGTTGGTCCAGACGCCCGCGAAGGTCCGCTTCGTGAGCGCGCGCCGGGTGACCAGCACCCGTCCGGCGTCGTCGAAGAGGTAGGTGGAGAACGCGAGGTGCAGCGGTGTCTCGCCGTGGTGGACCTCGGCCTTGTCGGCCGTGCCGACCGCGTGGCCGGTCTCGTCGAGCAGGACGACGAGCTCGCGGGTGTCCATGGTCGTGTCCGTGGTCGTCGTGCGTGCTGGTGTTCATGCCGTACCTCCGGCGGGTCGGGCGAGCTGGTTGACGGCCGCACCGAAGACGCGCGGCAGCCGCGACGCGGCGGGGACGAGCGCACGGCGTACGACCGGGCGTGCGGTGGCCCGCAGCAGGGCGTGCGTGAGCAGCTCGTGGCGCCAGCCGAGGCGTCGCGCGCGGGAGTCGTAGAGGTCGGGGCGGTCGGCGGACACGCACGCCACGGCGGCGCGCGCCTGGGCGAGGCCGAGGGCGATGCCCTCGCCGGTCAGGGCGTCGACGTAGCCGGCGGCGTCGCCGACGAGCAGCACGCGACCGGCCGCACGTGCGCGGGCACGCTGTCGCAGCGGACCCGCGCCCATGACGCGGGTCCGGGCACCGGTGAGCCGCTCGGCGAGGACGGGGAAGTCGCCGAGCAGGTCGTCGAAGCGGGCTCCCGCGTCGCCGAGCACCGCGACGCCGACGAGGTCGTCGTCGACGGGCGTGACGTAGGCCTCCGCCCGCGGCGACCAGTGCACCTCGACGTAGGACGTCCACGGCGCCTGCGCGACGTGGCACCGCTGGCCGAAGCGACGCCGCGCGCCGTCCTTGGCCGGCGCGTCGAGGCCCAGCAGCCGGCGTACGGGGGAGTGCAGGCCGTCGGCGGCGAGGAGGTAGCGGGCCGGCTCGCCGTCCACGAGCACGTGGTCGCCCGCCTCGCGCACGTCCTGCACGGCGCGCTGCTCCACGACGATCCCGGCCTCGGCGACGGCGTGCGCGAGGGCCTCGTGGAGGACGGTGCGACGCACCCCGCGACCCGGCCCGGCAGCGAAGCGCGCGGTGGCGCCTGCGCCCGAGCCGTCGGCGGGGAGGTAGTGGATGCCGGTGACCGGCCGGCCGTGCGGGTGCACGCCGAGTGCGGCCAGCTCGGCGACGGCGCCGGGCATCAGGCCCTCGCCGCACGCCTTGTCGATCGCGCCGTCGCGGGGCTCGCGGACCACGACGGACAGGCCGGCGCGGTGGGCGTGGAGGGCCGCCGTGAGCCCGACCGGGCCGCCGCCGGCGACGACGACGTCATGCATCGACACCCACCTCGGTCGGACGGGGCGGCAGCGTCGCGAGGGCGGCGTCCTCGGCCCGGATGCGTACGGCGAGCAGGCCGGCGTTGAGCACGGTGAAGACGACCGCGGTGATCCAGGCCGCGTGCACGAGCGGCAGCGCGACGCCCTCGACCACGACGGCGACGTAGTTGGGGTGGCGGAGGAAGCGGTAGGGACCCGCGGTGACCGGCGCGAGGCCGGGCACGACGATCACGCGGGTGTTCCACCGTCGACCGAGGGTCGCGATGCACCACCACCGCAGCGCCTGCGAGGCGAGGACCAGGGCGAGCATCGACCAGGCGAGCAGCGACGGCACGTCGGGCCGGCGTACCCAGGCCTCGACCAGCGCGCCGACGAGCAGCGCCGTGTGGAGCACGACCATGAAGGGGAAGTGGCCGAGCCCGCTCTCGACCCCGCCGCGCTCGCGGCTCCACGCCGCGTTGCGGACCGAGACGACGAGCTCGGCGACGCGCTCGACGCCGACGAGCGCGACGAGGACGGTGAAGGCCAGCAGCGTGGTCACGCCGTCGGCCCTCAGCAGCACGATCTCGGAGCAGAAGCCCGGACCCATCGCGAGGAGCACGCCGTGGCTGCCCGGCTCGGGCGGGCGCTGGGCGAGGGTGTCCTCGAGGACGTGCAGGACCGAGACCGACGACAGGTTGCCGACCCGCGCCAGCGACTCCCAGGTCAGCTGGACCGCCTCGCGCGGCACCTCGAGCGCGGCCTGCAGCGCCTCGATGACCTTGGGGCCGCCGGGGTGGCAGACCCACCAGCCGATGTCGTCGCGGGTGAGGTCGTGGTCGGCGAGGAAGGCGTCGACGTCGTCGCGGACGTAGCGCTCGACCAGGTGCGGCACCTCGGCGTCGAGGACGATCCGCAGCCCGGAGCCGGCGACGTCGAAGCCCATCGTGCGCTCGCTGTCGGGGTAGAGCCGGCTGCGCGAGTCGAGGACCTGCACCGTGCCGCCGTGCCGGGCGTCGCCGACCGCGACGACGGCGGACGCGCCGTCGCCGAAGAGGCCGCTCGCCACCAGGTTGGGCACCGAGGTGTCGTCGCGCTGCAGGGTGAGCGAGCACAGCTCGACCGCGACCAGGACCGCGGTGTGCTCGGGGTGGCCGAGGAGGTAGTCGTGCACCCGGGCGATCCCGGCGGCGCCGGCCACGCACCCGAGGCCGACCAGCGGCATCCGGCGTACGTCCTGGCGCAGCCCGACCAGGCCCGCGATCCGGGCGTCGAGGGACGGCACGGCCAGCCCGGTGACCGTCGCGGTGACGATCAGGTCGACGTCGGACGGCGTGAGGTCGGCGGCCTTGAGCGCGTCGACCAGCGCCTGCGCGCCGAGCTCGACGGCGTGCTCGATGAAGAGGTCGTTGGCGTGGCCGAAGTCGCCGAGCGTGGCGTAGTCGGCGAGCGGCAGCACGAGGTGCCGGCGCTCGACCCCGGCGTTGCGGTGGAAGCGCCGCAGCAGCGCGTGGTCGAGGCTGCGCTCGGAGATCACGGCGGCGAACGCCTCGGTGATCTCGGCCTGCGGGTAGGAGTGCGGCGGCAGGGCGCTGCGGGCGGCCAGGATCCTCATGGGGACGTCCTTGCGGGTCGGAGGCGGGTGAGGCGGGAGAGCTGGGGGAGGAGCGAGGGAGGTACGAGGTCGCGCGCGAGGCCGGCGGCCAGGCGGGGGTCGATGCGGCCGTCGCCGAGCCCGATCTCGACGAGGGTGTCGAAGACGTGGCGGTCGCGGGCGGCTGCGCGGATGCCCGCGTCGACCACGCGCGGCGAGCGGGCCAGCCGCGAGGCGACGAACGTGTGCCGCAGGTGGGCGCCGAGCATCCCGCGGACGACGGTGCGGTGACGGGCCCCGGCGGCCTCCGGCCGGCCCAGCGCGACCGCGCGGGCGGCGGTGCGGCCGGCGGCGACGCCGGTGGCGACGGCGTAGTAGATGCCCTCGCCGGTCATCGGGTTGACCAGCCCGGCAGCGTCGCCGACGAGCAGGACGGGTCCGTCGGGCTGGTCCCAGCGCCAGCTGCTCAGCGGCAGGTGGTGGCCGCGCCAGTCGCCGCCGGTGCCGGCGGCACCGGGCACCAGCTCCTCGAGCTGGTCGAGCAGGAGCCGGCGGCTGGGCGCGGGACGGGAGCCGTCGCCGGGCAGGAGCTCGCCGTAGCCGACGTTGGCCAGGCCGTCGCCGCGGTCGAAGGCCCAGGCGTACGACGGCTGCTGCCGGTGGCCGTAGCGGATCACCTGGCGGCCCCTCGTCGCGTCGGTGACGGGCGCGTAGCCGCGGATCGCGATGGCGCGGGGCTCGCGTCGCTTGCCGAGCAGCACCCGGCGGACCAGCGAGTGCGCACCGTCGGCACCGACCACGACGGCCCCGCGGACCTCCCCGGACACGACGGGTCCGGCGTCGTCGACGTCGACGGACGTGACGCGGTGCCGGCGGAGCACGGCCCCGGCAGCCACCGCCCGGTCGACGAGACGCGCGTCCAGCACCCGACGGGGGATGACGTGGGCGGCGCGGCGCATCGGCCCGGCCACCACGACGTCGCCGCGGGCCAGCTCGAGGTCGCGCAGCGGGGTCCACCCGTCGACGACGTCGGCGGCGCCGACCTCGGCGAGCACGTCGACCGCGTGGGGCGCGATGCCGTCGCCGCACGACTTGTCGCGGGGGAAGTCGCTGCGGTCGAGGAGGAGGACGCGCAGGGACGGGTCGGCGGTCAGGGCACCGAGCGCGGTGGCGGCGCCGGCCGGGCCGGCGCCGACGACCACGAGGTCCCAGCTCTCGTCCCCTTCCCGGTGGTCATCGCGCCACCACCAGGAGCGCGGCGTCGAGCAGCGCGATGAGCACGGCGGCGAGGAAGGGCAGCCGGCCGGTGCCGCGGACCACGACCAGGGCCAGGGCCAGGGTGACCACCCCGGCCACCCCCGCCAGGACCGGCGCGACCGAGGCGCCGACGACCACGACCGCCGTCGCGGCGACGAGCACGGCCGCGGCCACCGGGGCGATCCACCGCGGACCGAGCCGGTGCGGCAGGCCGCGGACGCCGGTGGCGGCGTCGTCGTCGAGGTCGGGCAGCACGTTGAGCAGGTGCGCACCGACGCCGAGCAGCGCGGCACCGGCGGGCCACCACCACGGCGGCGCGGCGTCGTCGGCGTACGTCACCACGGCGGTCAGCCCGCCGAAGCTCAGTGCGTAGGGCAGCCAGGACCAGACGGTGGCCTTGAGGCCGAGGTTGTAGGCCCAGGCCGACGCGACGCACCCGAGGTGGATGAGCCCGGGGAGCAGTCCGAGCGAGAGCGAGAGGACGACGCAGGCGACCACGGCCGCGACGCACGCGGCCCGCACCACGGCCGGCGACGCCTCGCCGGTCGCCAGCGGCTTGTCGGTGCGCCCGGCGCGCCGGTCCCGGCCGACGTCGACGAGGTCGTTGCTCCAGCCGACCGACAGCTGACCGGCGAGCACCGCCGCGACGACGAGCGTGGACGTGCCGGCGTCGAGGCCCTGGCCGGCGGCCAGCAAGCCCGCGAGCACGGTGACGGCGAGGGCCGGCCCGGCATGGGCCGCGGTCACCAGGCCACGGACGGTGCCGCCGGTGGTCCCGCGACTCGTCAGGCCGGTGCTCATCCGCCCACCTCCCGGACCCGGGTCCGGGCGGACCTCGTCCTGCGACGGTACCGATCGGTCCGAGCGAGGGTGGCGCAGGCGATCGCCAGCACGGCGACCGCCCAGCCGGCGAGCACGTCGACGACGTAGTGCTCGCCGGTGTAGACGAGGGTCAGCCCCATCGCGAGGGCGTACGCCGACAGCGCGAGGCGGCCGACCCGGGAGACGGACGGCCAGAGGAACAGCGCGACCAGCAGGGCGGCGCCGGCGTGCAGCGAGGGCATCGCCGCGACCGGGTTGCTGCCCGACTGCCCGGCCTCGGTGAGCCGGCCGATGGCGTCGAGGTGCAGCACGTCCCACCCGACGTCCGAGATCCGCGCGACGGCACCGATGTCTCCGCGGTCGGCGGCCAGCCACGGCGGCGCGGCCGGGTAGACGACGTAGCCGGCGATCCCGACGAGCGACATCGCCAGCGCCGCGACGACCCACTCCCGGAACCGGTCGCGCAGCGCGAACCACACGACGGCCGTCACCAGCGGGATCGCGACGAAGTGGGTGACGTAGACGAGCGCCGCGATCGCGTCCCACCACCGGGGCGTGCCGCTGACGAGGTGCTCCTGCAGCCAGACCGTGGGGACGACGCCGAAGAGGCGCTCGTCGACGCGGGCCGGACCCTGGACGTGCAGGACCGCACCGATGCGGTTGGCGTCGTCACCGTCCCCGGTGCCGAGGGGGGCGGTGACCCACTGGGCCACCCAGTAGGCGACGAGGATCGCGCTGAGCGGCGACCAGGCGATGAGGAGCTGCGCGACGGGACCGTGCCGGGAGGCGTCGTCCGCCGGCGTCGGGGCTGGGGGGAACGACGCGGACGCGCGTCGCCTCGGTGGTCACGCCAGGCTCCCGCGGCGCTCGAGCCGGTGGAGGAGCGGGAGCGTGCGGAGGCGGTTGTAGCGCTGGATGACGATGAAGGGCACGTTGACCAGTACCCCGTAGGCGACGAGGATCACGGCAGCCACCGGCGGGTTCCACAGCACGAACAACGGCGAGCAGGCCATCGCCCACCAGTGGGTCAGCTCGGCACGCCGGGTCTCGCGCACGAAGGTGCGCAGCCCCTCGACGTCACGCCCGGGCAGCTCGCGCTTGCTGATGCCTCCCTCGAAGAGGGCGCCGGCCTCGGGGAGCCGGTCCTTCCACCGGTGGATCCGGAGCCGCCGGCGGTACCACCGGCCGCCGGCCTCGAAGCCGCGCCCACGCAGCAGCGGCCCGTCGTGCTCGAGCCGCTGGTCGCCGAGGCGGTGCGCGGCATAGCCCGTCACCGCGTGGAAGAAGCCCCAGGCGAGGACGTCGACGACGACGGTCAGCCACTGCGGCATCACGTAGCCCATCAGGTCACCTCGCCAGGGGCACGGTCGGGGCTGCGGTCGGGGCGGCCGTCGCGCCGCAGGTCGACCGGCCGCCCGCGCCACGGCACCGAGCGGCGTACGGCCGTGAGCAGCTGCTGAGCGCGCGAAGACCAGGTCGAAGGCCAGCAGCGCCACCGGGAAGAGCGCCCAGGTCCACCACCGGAAGCTGCCTGCCGAGCGCAGCACCGAGCGCAGCTGGAGGGCGGTCACCAGCCACGCGGCCGTCCACGCGGCCGTGGCGACCCCGGCCTCGCCGCGGAACGCCCCGACGACCGCCTGCGCAGCACCGAGGGCCACGACGTGGTGGGCGCAGATCCACAGGACGGTCGCGAGCGAGGCGAGCGGCCCGGCCGCGGACGCACCCGAGGCGATGTTCTTGGACCAGCCCGACACGAGCTGCGCGGGGCCGCCGGGATAGCTGCGCATGGCGACGGCGTCGCCGCCGACGAAGGACGTGACCGGCAGCCCCGCGGCGTCGTACGCCCGGGCGAGCGACACGTCGTCGAGGATCTCGCCGCGGACGGCTCCGTGGCCACCGATCCGGTCGTGGTCGGCGCGGGAGGTGAGCAGGCAGGGACCGAAGGCCATCGGCCTGCGGGTGCCGCGGCCGGTGAAGGCCGCGCTGGCCATCAGCGCGACGGCGTTGAAGTAGGCCGAGGCCTGCTCGTAGGCGCGCCGGACGCGGTGGTGCGGCTGCACCGAGACCAGGCCGCCGTGCTCCTCGTGCGCGGCGAGCAGCCGCTCCACGGCGTCGGGGGCGAGCACGGTGTCGGCGTCGAGGAAGAGGAGCAGGTCGCCGCTCGTGGACCGGGCGCCCGTGTGGCAGGCCCAGGCCTTGCCGGTCCATCCGTCGGGTCGCGGGGGAGCGACCACGACCCGGGCACCTGCAGCCGTGGCCACCTCGGCCGTCCGGTCCGAGGAGTCGTCGTCGACCACGACGACCTCGTGCACCGACGTCGTGCCCGACCCGGCCGAGCGACGCGAGCAGTGCCGGGAGGGTCAGCTCCTCGTCGCGCGCGGGCACCACGACCGAGACCGTGCGTCCGCCTGCGGAGCGCGCGGGTGGCAGCGTCCGCACGTCCCGCAGCAGCCACAGCGGGACGCAGGCGGCGGCGAGCAGGACGACGACGAGGCAGGAGGTCAGGCACGCCGGATCCCCGGGACGTCCGTGAGCGGGGTGAGCGCGAGGTGCATCCCGCCCCGCGGGTGCACGGCCACCTGCGCCTCGGGTGCGGGTCGGCTCCACCCGGTCGGGAGCCCGACGTGGTGCGTGCCGAGGAGGCGACCGAGGACGACCGCCATCTCGCCGAGCGCGAGCTCGCGACCGATGCAGAGCCGGGGACCCTGGCCGAAGGGGAGGTAGGCCGTGCGGCCGGCGCCGGGCTCGAGGAACCGTTGCGGCCGGAACTCGTCGGGGTCGGCCCACACGTCGGGCCGCCGGTGGACGAGCCAGGGGCTGATGATCGCCAGCGTCCCGGCCGGGACCTGGACCCCGCCCACCACGTCGTCGCGGTCCGAGCGCCGCGAGATCACCCAGGCCGGCGGGAACAGCCGCAGCGCCTCGTCGATGACGGCGCGGGTCCACGGGATGCGGTCGCGGTGGTCGAGCAGCGACACCGGGCCGGGCAGGGCGGCGAGCTCGTCACGCACCCGCCCCTGCACCACCTGGTCCTCGGCGAGGAGCATGAGGGTCCAGGTGAGCGAGGCGGCGACGGTCTCGTGGCCGGCGATCACCATGGTGACGAGCTCGTCGCGGACCTCGCGGTCGGTGAGGCCGCTGTCGAGCAGCAGGCCGAGGAGGTCGTCGCCGTGGGGGATGGCGCCGGGGATCGCGGGCCGCGCGCGCCGGTCCGCCATGAGCTGCGCGGTGACGGTGTCGAGGCGGCGCCGCGCCGCCCAGAGGCGCAGGTTGGTCCGGGTCGGCGCCCACTCGGCCGTCGGCACGATGGAGCGGCCGAGCCGCACGACGATCTCGGCCGCGCTGCTGCTGGCGCGCAGCAGGTCGTCGGCGTGGCCGCCGAGGTCCGCGGAGAACAGCGCCCGGCCGACCGCGTCGAGCCCGATCCGGTGCATGAGGGACGCGACGTCGACCACGACCGGGCCGCTGTCCGGCAGCGTCGCGCGGACCGCGTCGTCGGCCGCTGAGCGCACCCGGTCGCTCACCGCGGCGAGCCGCTCGTGGTGGAACGCGGGCGCGGCCAGCCGGCGGTGCTCGATCCAGTTGGGCTCGGCCGAGGCCAGCAGCCCCGGGCCCGTCACCCGCCCGAGGGCGGCGTACTGCACCGTCCGCTTGCCCCAGTGGCGCGCCCCGGTCTGCAGGACGTGCCGGACGTCGGCCGGGTCGTTGACCAGGAGCGCGGGCGCCCCGGGCACGGGGAACGAGACGAGGTCGCCGTAGCGCTGCTGCACCTGTCCGAGGAACGTGAGCGGGTCGCGGCGCACCGACCGGAAGGCGCGCGCCATGTCCAGGGACGTCGGGCCGGGTACGCCGATCTCGGTGGGCTGCATCGCCTGCAGCCGCTCGGTGATGGTCATGCCACGTCTCCAGCGGTGTCTGCCTGCAGCGCGGCGCCGACCGAGCCACGTCCACGACACGCACGACAGCAGGACCAGCCCGAAGCCGAAGAGCAGGTCCTCGACGGGCGCGTAGAGCAGCCGCCACTCGCCGAGGGCGACGACCCGGTCGTTGCCGAGGATCGTGCCGGGGTCGTACTGCACGATGCGGCGACCGGTCAGCCAGCCGTTGGTGAGGAGCTGGAAGAACACGATGATCGCGTAGGCGGACCACCAGTCGGCGGTGCTGGTGATCCGGGTGCGGGCCACCCACCGGTCGACGACCACGGCGACCACGACGCCCAGCACCGCCAGCGAGGTGTAGCTCATCGCTCCGCCGCCCGCCGTCGGGCGACCTTGACCGCCTCGAACGTCAGCACCGACACGACCGGGATGACGACGAAGAACGCGACCTCCTCGAGCGGGATCCCCGCCACGCGCGGCGGCAGCGTCTGCTCGGCGTCGAAGCGCCAGTGCCCGGCGTGGGTGGCGTAGAGGTCCCACAGCAGGAACGGTGTGCCGGCCAGCAGGATGGTCAGGAGCAGGCGGCGTGGCTGGCGCAGCACGTCGAGCCGGAAGGCCGGCACGAGCGGCAGCGTGCCGGCCAGGCAGAACGCCAGCATCGCGACGTACGACCACTGCAGCAGGCTCATGCGGTGACCGGGAGGGTGGAGCGGTCGCCGGAGAGCCGCTTGAGCACCAGCTCGGCACTGATCAGGCACATCGGCAGGCCGACGCCGGGGATGGTCGTGGAGCCGGCGTAGAGCAGGCCGTCCACCTTGCGCGAGGCGTTGCCGGGGCGCAGGAACGCGCTCTGGCGCAGGGTGTGCTCGAGGCCGAGCGCGCCGCCGCGCCACGAGTGGTAGCGCTCGGCGAAGTCCTGGGGGCCGATGGTGTGGCGCACGCGGATCCGCTCGCGCAGGTCGGGCACGCCGGCCCACCCGGCGACGAGGTCGATCGCGGCGTCGGCGGTGCGCTCGACCGTCTCGGAGCCCGCTCCGTCGTCGCCGCCGGCGCCGATGGCGGTGTCGGCCGGGACCGGCACGAGGACGAAGAGGTTCTCCGAGCCCGCCGGTGCGACCGACGGGTCGGTCGCGGACGGCTTGCAGACGTAGATCGACGCGGGGTCCGGCACCTTGGCGTCGCGGCCGAAGATGTCGCCGAAGTTCTGCCGCCAGTCGGCGGTGAAGAAGAGCGTGTGGTGCGCCAGCTCCGGCAGCTCGCCGTCGACCCCGAGCATCGCGAGCACGGCACCGGGGCCGGGGGAGCGCCGGCGCCAGGCCGACTCGGGGTGCGTCTGCAGGTGCGTGGGCAGCAGCGCGGTCTCGAGGTGGTGGAGGTCGGCGGCGCCCACGACGACGTCGGCCTCGAGCTGCCCGGGGATGCCGTCGCGGTCGACGTAGGCCACTCCCGTCACCTCGGCGCGCCGGCGCGGGCCGGGACGGGTGGTGATGGCGGTGACCTGTGCGCCGGTGTGCAGGCGGGCGCCGTGGCGCTCGGCGAGCGAGGCGATCACGTCGATCAGCTGGGTGAACCCGCCCTGCGGGTAGAGCACCCGGTCGCCGAGGTCGAGGCGGCTCATCAGGTGGTAGATGCTCGGCGCGCGGTCGGGCGACGAGCCGAGGAACACCGCGGGGTAGCCGAGCACCTGCTGGATCCGGCGGTCGGAGAACGACGCGGACACGTGCTTCTCGAGCGAGCGGGTCAGCAGCCGGCCGAGCGTCGGCACGCGGCGTACGACGTCCCCGGTGAGCAGCGACGTCGGCGAGTCGAAGCTGCTGTAGAGGAACCGGCGCAGCGCCATGTCGTAGGTGTCCTCCGCCGAGCGGAGGTAGTCGTCGAAGCGGTCGCCGGCGCCGGGCTCGAGGGACTCGAAGAGCGCCCGGTTGTGCGTCGCGGTCGGGGCGCAGGTCGACCGGGTCGGGGTGGCCCTCGAAGAAGACGCGGTAGCTCGGGTCGAGCACCGTGCAGGTCGAGCTCGGCCTCCGCGGTGGTGCCGAGGAGGGAGAAGAAGTGCTCGAAGACCTCGGGCATGAGGTACCACGACGCGCCGGTGTCGAAGCGGAAGCCGTCGCGCTCGACGCTGCCGACGCGTCCACCGACCTCGTCGTTCTTCTCCAGCAGGTCCACGTCGTGGCCGCGCGAGGCGAGCAGCGCGGCCGTGGCCAGGCCGGCGATACCGCCGCCGACGACGACCACGCGCTGGGGGGCAGGCGTCGTCACGGGCGACCACCCCGCAGTGCGCCGGCGGCGATCCGCAGCTTGACCGTCGACGGCACCCGCACCCGGGTGCGCCGGATCTGCGCGGCCGGGGTGGCCCGCAGCCGGGAGGCCAGCTCGTCGAAGGTCGCGTGCGCGGCGTGCACGGCCCGACGGCTGCTGGTGGGCAGGTCGGGGACGACGCGCGCGGACGCGGCCAGGTCGGCGTCGATGTCGTCGAGGATCGCGTCGCGGTCGGCGTCGCAGAACCGCTCCACGTCGAGGCCCGGGAAGTAGTCGCGGCGCAGCACGTCGTGGTCGTCGGCGAGGTCGCGCACGAAGTTGAGCTTCTGGAAGGCCGCTCCCAGCCGCCGCGCGCCGGGTGCGAGCCGGTCGTAGGCGGCCTCGCGGTCGCCGGTGCTGTCGGGCGCGGCCAGGAAGGCGCGCAGGCACATCAGCCCGACGACCTCGGCCGAGCCGTAGACGTAGCGCTCGAAGCTGTCCCGGGTGTGTGCGGTCGTGTCGAGGTCCATCCGCATCGAGGAGAAGAAGGGCGCCACGATCTCGTCGGTGATGCCGACGGAGGACGCCGTACGTGCGAAGGCGTGCACCACCAGGTTGCCGCTCCAGCCGGTCCGGAGGGCGTGGCGGGCGTCGTCCTCGAGCCAGTCGAGCATCGTCGCCCGGGCGTCGCGGGCGAGCGCGGGATCGGGGTTGTCGACGATCTCGTCGGCGACCCGCACCAGGGCGTAGATGTTGCGGACCTGGGTGCGCACCGGCTCGGCCAGCAGGCGTGAGGCGAGGCCGAAGGAGCTGGAGTAGCGGGAGATGACGACCGCGGAGCTCGCCTCGGAGACGCTGTCGTAGAGGGCGTGCGGCGCGGTCCGCCGCAGGTGGAGGCTCATGCCGCGACCTCGTTGCCGTCGAGCGAGCGCGGGCGGACGGGTGGTGGCCTCGTCGAGCAGGTCGAGGGAGATGCCGACGGACGAGGCGCCGGACCGGGCGGCCGCGAGCTGCTCGTCGGCGAGCTCCTCGACGAACCGGCGCGAGCCGGAGGCGGTGAGCAGCGCACGTACGTCGTCGAGCTCGCCGGCGTCGAGGTCGCGGCCGAGGTAGCCGCGGATGTCGACCCACTCGGGCGTCGTGCTGGCGTGGACGAGGAGGGGCGTCTGCTTGCAGGCGCGGAGGTCGCACGTCGCGCTCTTGCCGGTGAGCGCCGGGTCGCCGAAGACGCCGAGGAGGTCGTCGACGAGCTGGAAGGACAGCCCCATCGCCCGGCCGACCTCGCCGAGCCGCTCCGAGGTCGCTGCGTCGGCGCCCGCCAGGGCGGCGCCGGCGCGCAGCGGCAGCGCGAAGGAGTAGGCGCTGGTCTTCTGCTCCTCCATCACCAGGCTCTCGGCCAGGTCCGCCGGCGCGTTCCCCAGCGCGAGGCGTACGTCGGCGAGCTCGCCCGCCGCGGTGGTGTGCAGCGCGGCGTCGAACAGGTCGAGCAGCTCGCGCACGGTGTCGGGACCGGCGCCGCAGAGGGCCACGGCCCGCACCGCCGCTGCGAGGGCGAGGTCACCGGCCAGGATCGCGGCCGCCCGGCCGTAGCCGACGGCGTCCTCGGGGTGCGCTCCGCCGGCCTGGGCCTGGCTGCCGAAGGTCCCGCTCACGTTGGGGCGCCCGCGCCGCACGTCGTCGCCGTCGATCACGTCGTCGTGGATCACGAAGGCGGTGTGGAGCAGCTCGACGGCCGCACCGACCTCGGCCGCAGCCAGCGACGCCGTACCGCCCAGGGCGTCATGGGTGGACACCACGAGCGCGGGACGGAAGCGCTTGCCGCCGTCCGCGGCGGCGGCGAGCGCGTCCCACAGCGCGGCGTGGTGGGGGTCGGTGGCAGCCGCGCGCGCACGCCCGTCGTCGAGCATGCGTGCCAGCGCGGCGTCCGTGCCGGTCGAGATCATGTGTCCCCCTGGGTCGCGGCGGGTCCTCGTGGTGTGGTCAGAAACTATGCAACACTTCCAACTAAATCTAGGCATCTTGCATAGGAGTGGTCGTCCGTGTCCGTGCCACGCACCCCGTTGACGATCGGCGACCTGGCCCGACTCACCGGAGTACCCACCACGACGCTCCGCAGCTGGGAATCACGCTACGGGTTTCCCCGGCCCACGCGCGAGGCGGACGGCGGCCACCGCCGCTACCCCGAGTCGGAGGTGCAGGCCGTGCTCGACGTGCTGGCCCGGAGGCGGTCGGGAGTGGCGCTGGCGACGGCCGTCCAGCGGGTCGTCGAGGTGCCCCTCCACTCCACCTCGGTCTTCGCCGACGTGCGGCTGCGGCACCCGGACCTGGCGCCCCAGGTCCTGTCGCGCTCGACGCTGGTCGCGATGAGCCGTGCGATCGAGGACGAGTGCTGCGCCCGTGCCGCGCAGCCGCTGCTGTTCGGCGGCTTCCAGCGCGAGACCTTCCTCCGCGGCTCCTACCGCCGGTGGCGCGAGCTGGCCCGGACCGCTCGCCGCACGGTCGTCTTCGCCGACTTCCCGGCACCGGCCGCGATCGAGCCGGGCCTGCCGATCGAGGTGGCCCTGCCGCGCGACGCGCAGCTCAACCGCGAGTGGCTCGTCATCTGCGACTCGCCCGACCTGCCGGCGTTCCTCAGCGCCGTCGAGCGGCCCGGCCAGGACGCGCGCCGGCCCGCGGACCGCGTGTTCGAGGCGATCTGGTCCGTCGACCCCCTCGTCGTGCGCGACGCGAGCCGCGTCGCCGCCGCCCTCGCCGACCGCTACCGGCCGGGCTGGCGCGAGGACGAGCCGGTCCTGCCCGACGAGGACCCCGCGCCGGGCTCGCCCGACCTGCGCCGGGCCTCTGCGCTCTTCGACCGGATGGTCGGCTACCTCGACGCGGTGCGCTGACCCGGCGGGGCACCGCCCTAGCCTCTACGCGTGTCCCCGTCCACCCGGCCTGCTCGTCCCGTGTCCGAGGCCGCCTCCGCGAGGCCGCTGCGCGAGCTCTGGCGCAGGTACGACGCCTACCGCGCACGGTTCGTCGGGGCCGTCGTCGCCTCGACCGTCAACAAGGTCGCCGACGTGGTGCCCGAGCTGCTCATCGGCGCCGCGGTCGACGTCGTCGTGCGGGGCGACGCCTCCTTCGTCGGGGAGGTGCTCGGCGTCGACTCGCGCTACGCCCAGCTGGGCTGGCTGGCCGTCATCAACGCCGTGGTGTGGGTCGTGGAGTCGCTCAGCGAGTACGTCGCCAGCGTGCTGTGGCGCGGCCTGGCGCAGGGCGTCGAGCACGACCTGCGGGTCGAGGCCTACGACCACGTCCAGCACCTCGACCTGGGCTGGCACGAGAGCCGGCCGGCCGGGTCGACGCTCGCCACGCTCAACGACGACGTCAACCAGCTCGAGCGCTTCCTCGACGTCGGCGCCCCGGCGATCCTGCAGACGGTGCTCAACGTGCTGCTCGTCGGCGCCGTCTTCGCGGCCGCGTCGGGACAGCTGCTGGTGCTGGCCTTCCTGCCGATCCCGCTGATCGTGGTCGGGTCGCTCGTCTTCCAGCGGCGCCTCGAGCCGTTGTACGACCGGGTGCGGGTCGCGGTCGCCGACCTGTCGAGCACCCTGTCGGCCAACATCTCCGGCGTCGCGACGATCAAGGCGTTCACGGCCGAGGACCGCGAGCGCGACCGGGTGTCGGCGGTCTCGCAGGCCTACCGCGAGGCCAACACCGACGCGATCCGCTCGTCGGCCGCCTTCGTCCCGCTCGTGCGGATGGCGATCCTCGCCGGCTTCACCTGCACCCTGCTCCTCGGCGGCTGGGCGACGCTGCGCGGGGACCTCGAGATCGGCCTCTACTCCGTGCTGGTCTTCATGACGCAGCGCCTGCTGTGGCCGCTGACCGAGGTCGCGGAGGTCCTCGACCTCTACCAGCGCGGCCGCGCCTCCGCCGCCCGCATCCTCGCGCTCCTCGACGTCCCGGTCGCGGTGCCGGCCGGCGCCACCGCCCTCGCCCGACCCGTCGCCGGTCGCGTCGAGCTGCGCGGCGTACGCGCGGGCTACGCCGACGGTCCCGACGTCCTGCACGACATCGACCTCGTCGTGCCGGCGGGGGAGACCCACGCGATCGTCGGCTCGACCGGCTCGGGCAAGTCGTCGCTGCTGCGCCTGGTCCTGCGCTTCGACGACCCGCGTGCGGGGCACGTGCTCCTCGACGGCCAGGACGTGCGCGACCTCGACTGGGACTCGCTGCGCGGCTCGATGGGCTACGTCGCCCAGGACGTCTTCATGTTCGCCGGGTCGGTGGCCGACAACATCGCCTACGGCCGCCCGGGCGCCACCCGCGACGAGGTCCGCGCGGCCGCCGAGTCGGCGGCCGCGCTCGACTTCATCGAGGCGATGCCCCAGGGCCTCGACACGTGGGTCGGTGAGCGCGGGGTGACGCTGTCCGGCGGCCAGCGCCAGCGGCTCGCGCTGGCCCGCGCGCTGCTGCGCGACCCGGCGGTCCTCGTCCTCGACGAGGCCACGAGTGCCGTCGACAACGAGACCGAGGCCGCCATCCAGCGCTCGCTGCGCCGCGCCACCGCGCAGCGCACCGCGATCGTCGTCGCCCACCGCCTCTCGACGGTGCGGCACGCGCACCGGATCTGGGTGCTCGACGCCGGCCGCGTCATCGAGGCCGGCACCCACGACGAGCTGCTCGTCGGCGACGGGGCGTACGCCGCCCTCTGGCGCGTGCAGACCGGGGAGCCGGCCGCTCACTGACCGGTGGGCTCCGCCGGCTCGGGGGCGGGCGGCCAGACGTAGGGCAGGTCGTCCGGCACGCCCGGGAACAGCGGACCGTAGAGCTCCGGGTCCTTGCGCACGAGCGCCGACTGGTGCGACCGGTGGAAGTCGGGATCACCCAGCCAGCTCGGCATGGCGCCGGCCGCGACGAGCTCGGCCTCGGTGCGGACGTGCCCGACCCCGGCGGCCGCGAGGTCGACGACGACGGTCGTCGCACACGTGTCGGCCCGGCCGTCCCGGGTCCAGACCTCGCAGCAGGTGAGGGTGTAGCGGCCCAGCGCCTCGAGGTGGCCGCGCCACATCTTCACGGCCGGGTGGTGGCGCCAGCCGTAGTCGGGCACGGTCAGGCCGCGGACCACCTGGAGGCACTCGACGCGTTGCTTGCCGAGCCGCTTCACGTCGAGGGCGCGCGCGGAGCGCTCGAAGTCCGGGTAGGGCAGGAAGGTCTGCACCTGCCCGACGGTAGGCACGCGCGGACTCGTGGCGGCACGCTCATCGGGAGGGTGTGGCGGACGCGTCGGTGGGTACGGGGCTGCATGGATCGTGCCGCAACCCAGACACATGAGAAGACCGACAAGCCCGACTCGCCGGGCGACCTGACCAAGCCGTCGTGGACCTACGTGGTGCGCAAGACGGTGCGGGAGTTCTCCGACGACCAGTGCACCGACCTCGCCGCCGCGCTGACCTACTACGCGGTGCTGGCGATGTTCCCGGCCGCCCTCGCGATGCTGTCGCGTGGTCGGCCTCGTCAGCGACGGCCGCCAGACGGTGGACACGCTGCTCGACATCCTGCGGCAGGTCGGCGCCGGCAGTGCGGCCGACACCATCGAGCCGACCCTGCTGCAGCTGAGCCAGAGCTCGGGCGCCGGGCTCGGCCTGGTGATCGGCATCGCCGCCGCGCTCTGGTCGGCGTCCGGCTACACCGGTGCGTTCGGCCGCGGGATGAA
Source organism: uncultured Actinomycetota bacterium (assembly GCA_963795275.1). Classification (GTDB taxonomy): domain Bacteria; phylum Actinomycetota; class Actinomycetes; order Propionibacteriales; family Nocardioidaceae; genus Nocardioides. Next base: position 250,895 of record CAWCHD010000022.1, on the reverse strand, counting down.
CCGGATCTACGAGATCGACGAGGGCCGGCCCATCTGGAAGCTGCGGCCGATGATGCTGCTGGTCACGCTCGTGACCATCGTGCTCGCCGGCGCGGTCGCCGTCGGCCTGGTCATCACCGGACCCGCTGCAGAGGCGGTGGGCAACGCGATCGGGCTGGGCTCGACGGTCGTCACCGTGTGGAACATCGCGAAGTGGCCGGTGATGCTCCTCGTCGTCATGCTCATCGTCGGCGCTGCTCTACTACGCGACCCCCAACGTGAAGCAGCCGAAGTTCCGCTGGATCAGCGTCGGTGCCGCCGTCGCGATCGTGGTGTGGATCCTCGCCTCGGCGCTGTTCGGCTTCTACGTCGCCAACTTCAGCTCCTACGACAAGACCTACGGCTCGCTCGCCGGCGTGATCGTCTTCCTGCTCTGGCTCTGGATCACCAACCTCGCGCTGCTGTTCGGTGGCGAGCTCGACGCCGAGCTCGAGCGCGGTCGCGAGCTCCAGGCCGGGCATGCCGGCGGAGGAGGAGATCCAGCTGCCGCCCCGCGACACGAGGAAGATCGACAAGGCCGAGGCCAAGGAGCGCGAGGACGTCGAGCGCGGCCGCCGGCTGCGGGAGACCGCGGGCCGCGACTCCGACGCCGACGCGCCGGGACCGACACCGCCGACGACACCACCGCCGACACCACGGCCGCCGAGAACCGTCGATGAGCGCGCGTGTCGTCCTGGTCACGGGCGCCTCGAGCGGCATCGGCGAGGCCACGGCGTACGCCGCCGCCCGCCGCGGCGACCACGTCGTCCTCCTCGCCCGCGGGCGCGAGGTGCTCGAGCGCGTGGCCTTCGAGTGCGAGCGGATCGGTGCCGCGTCCGCCCTCGTGGCACCGACCGACATGGGTGACGACTCCGAGGTGGAGGCTGCCGTGTCGGCCGCGGTGGCGCGGCACGGGCGGCTCGACCTCGTCGTCGGCTGCGCCGGCGTGGTCGCCTACGGCAGCATCAGCGAGGTCCCGGTCGAGGTCTTCGACCAGGTCATCCGGACCAACCTGCTCGGCTCGGTCAACCTGGCCCGCCACGTCCTGCCGGTCCTGCGCGAGCAGGGCGACGGGTCCGGCGACGGGAGCATGGTGCTCGTCGGCTCGGTGATCGGGCACATCGCCGTCCCCGACATGGCGGCGTACGTCCTGAGCAAGTGGGGCGTGCGCGGCCTGCTGCGCCAGCTCCGCGTCGACAACCGCGACCGCCCCGGCATCCGGTTCGGCTACGTCGCGCCCGGCGGGGTCGACACCCCGATCTACCGGCAGGCCGCGACCTACGGCGACTCGGTCGGGCGTCCGCCGTTCCCGGTCAGCTCGCCGGAGCACATCGCCGACCGGGTGCTCACCGTCGCCGACCACCCGTGGCGCGGGGGACAGGTCGGCGTCTCCAACGACGTCATCCGCTTCGGCTTCACCGCGCTCCCGTGGGTCTACGACCGGCTCGTCGGACCCTTGTTCTCGGTCGTGGCGCAGGACCTCGTCGCCCCGGTCGTGCGAGGGCCGGGCAACGTGCTGGCCAGCCAGCAGGACGGCAACGGACTCCGCGGCAACCAGGGCAGCCCGCTGCGCGGGATCGCCGCCAACCTGGCCGAGGTCGTACGACGGGTGCGCGAGTGACCACCATCGACGGGCCGTTCACGGCGAGGCGGGTCGTCCCACGCGGTGACGTCGACCTCGCGGTCTTCGAGGGCGGCAACCCCGACGGCCCGGTCGTCGTGATGGTGCACGGCTACCCCGACACCCACCGGATGTGGCGGGCAGTCGCTGGGCTCCTGGCCGAGGACTTCCGCGTCGTCGCCTACGACACCCGCGGACAGGGCGACTCGGTCACCGACGCGACGGACGAGGCCTTCACCGTCGACGTCCTGGCCGACGACCTGTTCGCCGTGGTCGACGCGGTCAGCTCGGGCGAGCCGGTGCACGTGGTCGGGCACGACTGGGGGTCGATCCAGTCGTGGGAGGCCGTCTGCCGTCCGGGCGCCGAGGAACGGATCGCCTCCTTCGTCTCGATCAGCGGTCCCCACCTCCGCCACGTCGACGCCTGGGTACGACGCACCCTCAGCCGGCCGACACCGCGAGGGCTGTGGGACCTGGTCGGCCAGGCGGCGTCGTCGTCCTACGTGCCGTTCCTCGTCTCCCCGCTGGCGCCGCTCGTGCTGGGTGCGCTCGGGCGCCGGACGATGGTGAGCGGCCTGCGCTACTACCGCGCCAACCTGTCCGCCTCCGTCTCCTCCCTCGCCTCCCTGGTGTCGACGGGGTCGGGTGCCGTCCGTGAGCAGCGGACGGTCGTGCCCGTGCTCCAGCTCGTCCCCACCCGCGACGTCGCCCTGCGCCCGGCGACCGCCGTCGCGAGCGACCCCTACGTCGCCTCCCTCGAGCGGCGACGGCTGCCCCACGGCCACTGGGTCGCGCGCACCCGTCCCGAGGTCGTCGCGGCCGAGGTGGCCCGCTTCGTGCGAGGACGACAGGCGGCGGCGTGCAGGAACGACCTAAGTAGCCCGTCGGCGCCCGCATGGCACGGGGACCGGCAGGGGTACGGGGGCGGCTCGACCCGCCCCGATCTCGAGGAGCACCCATGGCCACAGAGAAGGCCAGCACCAAGGCGGCCACCGCCGCCAAGAAGACCGCCAAGAAGACCGCGCAGAAGGCCGTTGGGAAGGCCACCGGCAAGGCGGCCGAGAAGCCCGTACCGGGCGCTCCCGGCAGCGAGCCCGCCACCCTGGAGGAGCCCACCGAGCCCCGCGAGGTGCCGCCGCCCAAGCCGGACCAGCAGCAGCCGACGCCGATGTCGCCCACCGGTGCGCCGAGCGCCGACCCGTCGACCGCCGCCGCCCAGCAGGGTGCGTTCCTGACGACCGCCACCGGCGTCCGCATCGGCGACAGCGACCACTCGCTCAAGGCCGGCCCGCGCGGGCCGACGGTCCTGTCGGACCACCACCTGCGCGAGAAGATCATGCACTTCGACCACGAGCGCATCCCCGAGCGCGTCGTCCACGCCCGCGGCGCCGGCGCGCACGGCGTCTTCGTGGCCAACGGCGCGGCGTCGAAGATCAGCCGCGCGGCCGTCTTCGGCCAGGGCGAGGAGACGCGCGTGTTCGTGCGCTTCTCGACCGTGCTGGGCTCGCGCGGCTCGGCGGACACCGTCCGCGACACCCGCGGGTTCGCGACGAAGTTCTACACCTCCGAGGGCAACTGGGACCTCGTCGGCAACAACATCCCGGTCTTCTTCATCCAGGACGGCATCAAGTTCCCCGACGTCATCCACGCGGGCAAGCCCCACCCGGACCGCGAGATCCCGCAGGCGCAGAGCGCGCACGACACGTTCTGGGACTTCGTCTCCCTGCACACCGAGGCGCAGCACCACACGCTGTGGAACATGTCCGACCGCGGCATCCCGCGCAGCTACCGGACGATGGAGGGCTTCGGCGTCCACACCTTCCGGCTCGTCGACGCCGAGGGCGGCACGACGCTGGTGAAGTTCCACTGGAAGCCGCGGCTCGGTGTGCACTCGCTGGTCTGGGAGGAGGCGCAGCTGCTCGGCGGCCTCGACCCGGACTTCCACCGCCGCGACCTCTACGACGCCATCGAGGCGGGCGCGTTCCCCGAGTGGGACCTGGGCATCCAGGCCTTCCCCGACACCCCGGACCAGATGTTCGAGGGCATCGACCTGCTCGACTCGACCAAGCTGGTCCCGGAGGAGCTCGCCCCGGTGCAGGTCATCGGCACGCTCACGCTCAACGGCAACCCGACGAACTTCTTCGCCGAGACCGAGCAGGTGGCCTTCCACACCGGCCACCTCGTGCCGGGCATCGACGGGACCGACGACCCGCTGCTGATGGCGCGCAACTTCTCCTACCTCGACACCCAGCTGACCCGGCTCGCCGGGCCCAACTTCAACCAGATCCCGATCAACCGGCCGCACGCGCCGGTCAACGACAACCACCGCGACGGCTTCCACCAGCAGGCCGTGCACGGTGGCGTGGCGCCGTACAGCCCGAGCTCGCTCGACGGCGGCTGCCCGTTCTTCGCCGGTGCCACCGACGGGGCGTTCGTCGACGTGCCGGTCGAGGTGCAGGGCGCCAAGGTGCGCGAGAACCCGGCGACGTACGACGACCACTACAGCCAGGCGCGGCTGTTCTGGACGAGCATGACGCCGGTCGAGCAGGAGCACATCGTCGCTGCGTACTCCTTCGAGCTCGGCAAGTGCTACGAGCAGGCGATCAAGGAGCGCCAGCTGCTGGCCCTCGCCAACATCGACGAGGACCTGTGCGCGCGGGTGGCGCTCGGCCTCGGCCTGCCGGCGCCCGAGCGGTCGGTCGACGTCGAGGAGCCCACCCCCAGCCCGGCGCTGTCGCAGGTCGGCGAGACCTGGCCCACCGACGGCCGGATGATCGGCGTGGTCGTGGACCCCGACGGCGACCTCGACGGGGTCGTCGAGCTGCGCGAGGAGCTGCTCGCGCAGGGGCTGCTGCCGCTCCTCATCGCGCCGCGGGGCGGGGAGCTCGGGCGCGGCCTGGTCGCGCAGCGGACCTTCGCCACCGCGCGGTCGGTGGAGTACGACGCACTGGTCGTCGCGGGCGCGGCCCCGCCGGCGCCGGACGCCGTCATCGCGCGGGACACCAAGGCCGGTGGCTCGGCGACGATCTCGACGGACCCGCGCGTCGGCCTGCTCGTGGAGGAGTGCTTCCGCCACAGCAAGGCGATCGCCGGGGTCGGTGCGGGTCGCGCGGCCCTCGACGAGCTCGGCATCGGCGGCACCGGCGTCGTCACGGCCGAGAGCGGCAGCGACGTCGTGGCGGACCTGCTGACCCTGGTCTCGGCACACCGCGTGTGGGAGCGCTTCGGCACCACCGTGTGATGCGTGCGTGAGGAGGGCGGTGGCTCAGCGGATGCTGAGCCACCGCCCTTCTTCGGTGCGGCGCACGAGACCGCGCTCCTCGAAGGCCTCGAGCCATCCGAGCATCGGTGTGACGCCCCAGCGGGCGCGGTAGATCGCGACGTTGCGGACGATGTCGTCGACGTGCTCGACCGGCGGGCGCGACACGGGGTGCCACTGGTGGAAGGCACGGGCGGCACCGACCCAGCCCAGGTCCAGGCCCGCGGCCGCGACGAGCTGGGCGAAGTCGGTGTCCTCGCCGCCGTAGCCGACGTAGTCCTCGCAGAAGCCGCCGGTGCGGTGCCACGCGTCGGCCGAGCAGGCGAAGGACAACGACCAGAACAGGGCGGGGTCCGCGCCGCGGACCCGCTCGCCGACCGCGGGTGCCGGCCGTGCCGGGTGCGGGTCGTCGAGCTCGGCGATCGTGGACAGGTCGTAGCCGCCGGCGGGCGGCGGGTCGAGGTAGGTGACCGGGCCGGACCAGACCGTGGTGGGCTCGTCGCGCACCGCCTCGGCGTACGCCGCCACGAGGCGCGGGTCGGCGATGCAGTCGACGTCGAGGAAGACGAGCACGTCGGCGCCGCGGCTGATCGCCACCTCGGCCCCGCGGTTGCGGGCAGCGGCGATGGGCAGTCCGAGGGGGTCGCCCGGCAACGAGGCGGCGCACCAGTCCGCGGCGGCGAGGACGGGGTCGTCGACGGCGACGACGACGTGGTCGTGGACGCCGGTCGAGAGCGCGAGGGACTCGCGCTGCCGGGCCAGGTGCTGGCCGCGCCCGTGCGCGACGGTCACCACCGCGGTGCGGGGGGCGCTCATGCCGCGCGTGCGTCGTCGACGACGCCGGTCACCACCTGCGCGATGCGCATCGGGGCGCCGCCGTCGCACCACTCCGCCCAGCCCTCGCCGTCGAGGAAGAGCGCCTCGTCGAGCAGCTCGTCCCAGCCGTGGGACGGCATGCCGTCGACGACCACGGCGGGCCAGCCGTCGGCGAGCACCGACGCGGTGACGTGCTGCTCCCGGAAGGGCCGGTCGGCGGGCACCACGATCGCCGGCACCCGCAGTGCGGCGACCTCGGCGAGCGAGTTCTGGCCGGGGTGCAGCACCGCCACGTCGGCGGTCATCAGCACGGCGGCGGGGTCCTGGTGCCACGTGCCGAGGGTGCGGCTCAGGACCGTCCAGTCCCAGCCCGGCGTCTGCTGCTGCGCCCGCGCGATCGACGTACGGGTGAAGCCGTCCCCGCCGGTGCCGGCGATCAGGACGGCGTGCGGCCGACGTCCCGGCAGCCGCCTGCGCCCGGACGAGACCGCGAACCGCGACACCGCCCCGACGGCGTGCACCCGGTCGCGGACACCGTCGTCGAGGCCCGGGAGCATGCGCGACGTCCAGCCCGCCGGCCAGGCGCCGACGACCGCCGAGGCGGTGCCGAAGCCGAGCGCGTGGGCAGGGTCCGTACGCCGTCCGGGTGCGGTCATCGAGACGACGGGGACACCGTGGAGACGGGCCAGCAGGCACACCTCGACCGACTGGTCGACGACCATCGCCGACGGTGCGCTGCTCGTCGATCCAGGCCGAGACGACCGCCATCCGGCCCCTCAGGCCCGGCGTCGCCGAGCGGCACCCAGTGCAGCAGTCCCTGCGCCGAGGCGTCGGCACCGGAGTAGGACGGCGCGCTGTCGTCCCGGGGCAGCTGGACCCACGGACCGGTCCACGACTCGGGGCGGGGGAGGGAGGAGAAGCCGGTCACCGGTTCGGGGAGGTGGGGCGCGACGGTCAGCGCGCGGTGCAGGTGGCCGTTGCCGTGGTGGTGGACGTAGTAGCCGATCACGCGGCGAGCCGGCTCTGGAGCATGTCGAGGTAGAGCTCCTCGTAGCGGTCGACCATCCGGGTGAGCGACAGCTCGGCCTCGGCGCGGGCCCGGCAGCGGACCCGCTCGAGCATCAGCGCGTCGGTCATCGCGGCCGCCAGCATCTCGACGTCGCCGCCGGTCGCGAGGCGGCCGGTGTCGGCCGACAGGACCTCCGGCAGGCCGCCGCGGGCGTACGCCGCGACGGGTGTCCCACAGGCGAGGGCCTCCGCCGCGACCAGGCCGTACGGCTCGTCCCAGGCCGGCGTCACCACGGCGACCGCCGAGCCGCCGACGAGGGCGGCGAGGTCGGCCTGCGCGAGGTGACCGGCGTAGGTCGCGTCGGGGCCGAGCAGCGGCTCGACCTGCGCGTGGAAGTAGTCGAGGTCGAGGACCGGTCCTGCCAGCACGATCGGGATGCCGGCCCTCCGGGCGGCGAGGAGGGCGTCGTGCGGGGCCTTCTCCGCCACGATGCGTCCCGACCACACGGCACTGGTGCCCCCGGGGCCGGCCGGCCACTGGTCGACGTCGACCCCGTTGAGCACGCAGGTGCTCGGCGTGATCGGCGCCCATGAGGCCGCGGTGTGGCGCGACACCGCGGCGAACGAGCTGTTCCCGCTGTCCAGGCGCACCGCCGACTCCAGCCACCACAGGGGAGGGGTGTGCAGCGTGGTGAGCAGGGGCATCGGGAGCGACGGAGCCATCGCGACCGGCAGGTAGTGGAGGCTGTTGTTGTGGACGACGTCGAACTGGGCGCCGTCCTGCCCGGCGAGCTGCAGCATCAGCGACAGGTAGGCGTGGTGCTCGGCGACCTCGACGTAGGGCGGCGCGCCCACGTCGTGGCGTCCCGCGTGCTCGGGGAGGGTGTCGACCTCGAGGGGCACGGCGCCGATGGCGGGGTCGGAGCCGGGCGCCGCGAAGACGGCGACCTCGTGACCGCGACGCACCAGCTCCCGGGCGAGGTGCCAGGTCATGGACTCCAGGCCGCCGGTGAACGGCTCGGCGATGGGGAAGCGGCAGTTGGCGATGAGGCAGACGCGCAGCCGCTCGCCGGCGAGGCGTACCGTCACCTGCTCACCTCGCGGTAGAGGTCCTCGTGGGCCTGCGCGACGAGGCGCCGCTGCTCGGTGCGCTCGTCGACGGTGGCGCCGAAGCGCGGCCGCTCGGTGTGGGCGCGGACGACGGCGTCGCGCAGCGAGTCGGCGTCGAAGTCGTCGCCGTCGTTGGTGTAGCTCAGGATCGGCCCCTGGTCGGCGTAGTAGCCGCAGCTCGGCGCGAGCACGGTCGTCTGCAGGTCGCGGCAGGCCTCGAGCCAGCCGGAGTGCGTGCCGAAGGTGTAGGGCAGGACCGACAGGTCGAGCGAGGCGAGGTAGGCCCACAGGTCGTCGTCGGAGAAGTAGTCGTGCACGGCGAGCTCGAGCCGGCCGGCCGCGGCCTCGGAGCGCAGCCACGCCGACAGCTCGTCGTCCCGGCGGGCGCCGTCGGCCTCGAGGATGTCGCGGTGGCAGTTGACCTGCAGCACGGCGTCGTCGAGGTCGGCCACGGTCTCCACCAGGGTCGGCAGGATCCGCATCGGGTCCATGTTGGCGCGCAGGCTCTTGAGGTGCAGGCCCACGCGGAAGGGCCGGTGCACCCAGCGCGGGCGCACCTCGAGGGCGCGCGAGATCGTCGGCAGGTCGACGACGTGGGGGTGCGGCACGACGGTCGCCGACCGACCCCAGCGGGACTCGATCTCCCGCGCAGCGCCCGGGGTCAGCGTCACGACGGCGTCCGCGGCCGGCACGAGCACGTCGAGCTGCTCGTCGTGGAGGCGACGGTCGGTGTGGTGCGGGTTGCGCAGGTCGTGGACGGTGAACACGAAGGGCTTGCCCCGCCCGCGCACCACGCGCGTGAGGGCGTCGAGGTCCTCGGGACGCACCGCGTCGAAGCCGAAGTGCAGGTGGAAGACGTCGAAGTCGGCCGTGCGTGCCCAGCCGGCGTCCAGCATCACCGGCGGCCACCACGTGGCACCGGCCGGCCGGTCCGGCTGGCTCGGGTCGGGGTCGGAGAGGCGTACGGAGCCGCGGCCCCCGAGCGGCGCGAGGTGGCGGACGTAGACGTGCCCGGAGGGCACGGAGGCGACCGTCAACGGAGCAGTCTCGAGCGGCGTCTGCCGGTTCTGAGCAATCGTCATGAACCGTCGTACCCAGAAGCGCTCCTCCTCACCGCCTCCTCCACCCGAGCGGGTGGAGGAAACCGGGGTGAGCCGGGCCCGACGTGGCCGATAGGCTCGCCGGGACATCCGTCCCCGCCCCACAAGGAGCTCTCCCGTGTCTGACATCCAGGTCGTCCGCATCCACGCAGACCAGCGTGCGGAGACCTCGGTCACGACGGGCACCAAGGCGTGGGAGCTGTTCCGCGACGACGCCGACGTGGTCGCCGCGCGGGTGGGCGGCCAGCTCAAGGACCTGGCCTACGAGCTCGCCGACGGCGACGAGGTCGAGGCCGTGGCCATCGACAGCGCCGACGGCCGCGACATCCTGCGCCACTCGACCGCCCACGTGATGGCGCAGGCGGTGCAGCAGCTGTGGCCCGAGGCCAAGCTCGGCATCGGCCCGCCGATCGACAACGGGTTCTACTACGACTTCGACGTCGAGACCCCGTTCGTGCCCGAGGACCTGGTCAAGATCGAGTCCGCGATGCGCAAGATCATCAAGGAGAACCAGCGCTTCGAGCGCCGGGTCACCACCGACGCCGACGCGCTGGTCGAGCTCAAGGACGAGCCCTACAAGATCGAGCTGATCGGCCTCAAGGGCGGCGCCGGCGCGTCCGACCCGGACTCCATCGGCGAGGGCGCCTCCGTCGAGGTCGGGGCCGGCGAGCTGACCATCTACGACAACATCGGTCGCAGCGGCGAGGCCAAGTGGTCCGACCTGTGCCGCGGCCCGCACCTGCCGACCACCAAGCGGATCCCCGCCTTCAAGCTGATGCGCAGCGCCGCGGCCTACTGGCGCGGCGACGAGAAGAACAAGCAGCTCCAGCGCATCTACGGCACCGCCTGGGAGACCAAGGAGGCGCTCGACGAGCACCTCCACCGGATCGAGGAGGCCGAGCGGCGCGACCACCGCAAGCTCGGGCGTGAGCTCGACCTCTACTCCTTCCCGGACGAGATCGGCTCCGGCATGGCGGTCTTCCACCCGCGCGGTGGCGTCATCAAGCGGGAGATGGAGGACTACGTCCGCCGGCGGCACCTCGAGGAGGGCTTCGACTACGTCGGCACCCCCCACATCAGCAAGGACGGGCTGTTCCACACCTCCGGGCACCTGCCCTACTACGCGGACACCATGTTCCCGCCGATGGAGATGGAGCACGCCGAGTACCGCCTCAAGGCGATGAACTGCCCGATGCACAACCTCATCTACCGCTCCCGGCAGCGCTCCTACCGCGAGCTGCCGCTGCGGTTCTTCGAGTTCGGGTCGGTCTACCGCTACGAGAAGTCCGGCGTCGTCCACGGCCTCACCCGCGTGCGCGCGATGACCCAGGACGACTCGCACTCCTACGTCACCCCGGAGCAGGCGCCGGCCGAGGTCGAGCACCTGCTGACCTTCGTCACCGGCCTGCTGCGCGACTTCGGCCTCGACGACTACTACTTCGAGCTGTCGACCCGCGACGACTCCAAGCCCGACAAGTTCATCGGCTCCGACGAGCAGTGGCAGACCGCGACCGACGTGCTGGAGACCGCCGCGCGCAAGTTCGGCGTCGACCTCGTGCCCGACCCCGGTGGTGCCGCGTTCTACGGCCCGAAGATCTCGGTGCAGGCCAAGGACGCCATCGGCCGCACCTGGCAGATGTCGACCATCCAGTACGACTTCAACCAGCCGGCGGTCGACCGCTTCAACCTGGAGTACGTCGCCGCCGACGGCACCCGCAAGCAGCCGGTGATGATCCACTCGGCCAAGTTCGGCTCGATCGAGCGGTTCATCGGCGTCCTCGTCGAGCACTACGCCGGCGCCTTCCCTCCGTGGCTCGCGCCCGTCCAGGTCCAGGGCATCCCGATCGCGGAGCGCCACAACGACTACCTCTTCGACATCGCCAGGCAGATGAAGGCGCAGGGGCTGCGCGTCGAGGTCGACGAGTCCGACGACCGGATGCAGAAGAAGATCCGCAACGCGCAGCTGCAGAAGGTGCCGTTCATGCTGATCGCCGGCGACGACGACGTCGAGAAGGGCGCGGTCTCCTTCCGCTACCGCGACGGCCGCCAGGACAACGGCGTACCCGTCGCGGAGGCGATCGAGAGGGTGGCCGCAGCGGTCGCGTCGCGCGAGCAGGTCTGAGCTCGCGGGCTCGTGCCGAGCGAGCGCCGCCGGTCGTCGACCTCACCGACGAGCAGGCGCGCCGCGCACTGCCGCTCAAGTGGGGCACGGTCCCCGACGACGTGATCCCCGCGTGGGTCGCGGAGATGGACTACGCCGTCGACCCGGTCGTGATGGAGGCGGTGCAGCGCGCGCTCGCCGACGGCGTCACCGGCTACCCGCTCGAGCGCGACCCGGCGCTGGGGGAGTCCTACGCCGCGTGGGCGGGCCGGCACTTCGGCTGGGCGCCCGTCGCCGGAGGCGGTGCGCGAGGTCGTCGACGTGACCGCCGGGGTGCGCCTCGCGATCGACGTGCTCAGCGGTCCCGGCGGGGTGGTCTTCCCGACGCCCGGCTACAACGCCCAGCACGGGCTGGCCGGCGTCACCGGACGCCGCGAGCACCTGCTCGAGGTGCCGCCGTCGGCCGAGCGGGCCGAGATCGACCTCGACCGGCTCGACCGGCTGTTCGCCGAGGGAGCGCAGACGCTGATCCTCACCCAGCCGCACAACCCGTGGGGTCGCGTCTTCACCCGCGCCGAGCTCGAGGGGATCCGCGACGTCGTCGTACGCCACGGGGCGCGCGTCGTGAGCGACGAGATCCACGCGCCCCTGGTGCTGCCGGGCGCCGAGCACGTCTCCTACCTCGCGATCGACGGCACCCACGACCACGCGGTCGCCGTCGTCGCCGCGTCCAAGGCGTTCAACACCGCCGGCCTCAAGTGCGCGCAGCTCGTCGTGCCGTCGGCCGCCGACCGGGCGCGCCTCGACGCCGAGCCGATGTCGCGCAACGACTCGTGGTCACCCCTGGGCGTCGTCGCCGCGCGGGCGGCGTACGACGACGGCGACCCGTGGCTCGCCTCGCTGGTCGAGCGACTCGACCAGCAGCGCTCGCTGCTCGGCTCGCTGCTGGCCGAGCACCTGCCCGAGGTGCGGATGCGCCCGGTCGAGGCGACCTACCTGGCCTGGCTCGACGCCTCGGCCCACGGTCACGACGACGCCGCCGCGGTCGCCCTCGAGCGCGGCCGCGTGCAGCTGAGCGGAGGCGCGTCCTACGCCCCCGGCTCGACCGGCCACGTCCGCCTCAACTTCGCCACCTCGCCCGAGCGCCTCACCGAGATCGTCGAGCGGCTGGCGAAGGCCTGGAGCTGACCACCGCCCGAGGGTGCGGCGGGCGTCGCTGGCTCGCGGGAAGGTCGGTCGTGAACGGCGTGCTGTCATCGTCGCGATCCCGTGTCCTACGTGGATCGTCCCGTCGAGCCTCCGTGCTCCTCGTCAGTGCGTCGCGTCGATCGTGGCAGCCAGAAGAACCTCGAGGCGACGGATGGGCCGCCGGAGGCGAGCAGATCGCGTCTGGATGCAGACCACCCGGTCGGTGGCCGGCCGACGAGCCGATGCCGAGTCGCGCCACGATCTCGGAGCCTGGTACGCCGGGGTCAGATCGTGCAGGTTCCGCAGCGCGTCCGCGTGCGGCACGTCGCCGGTGAGTCCGATCGCCGCGACCACCTGAGCCAGATGGACGGGTCGACTCACGCTGGCTAGGATCGGGTGGTGAGCGTCTCGCGATCGTCGATGACTGCTCGCGCTCGACCTGGCATTGCGGGCAGCACGCGGCGGAACGCCATCGAGTGTGGGCCGCAGTGGCGTGGACTAGCACTCAGTACGGGTTACCGGCCCGTTCTTGACCGTCGACGGCGGCGATTCTCGGGTGCACGACGTCGATGGTCGCTCGCGGGGCAGACCTGCGTGTCCCCGAGTACGGCCGTTCCGAGCGGGAGTCCTACGGCATCGACGGAGCACTTCGAGCGCCGCGCGGCGTCGAGGACGACGCGATCGCCGGAGCCGTCGCTGGCCGACCAGGGCGGCCTCTTCCACGAGGGTGACATCGACGTCAGCGCGTCCTACATCCTCCGGCACCTGCTGAGAGCGGCGCCCGCCTGGACGTAGTGCCGCACCGCCTCCGGACGTCATACGGACGGGACCAGCGGTTGCCCCGTCCGTATGACGTCCCGGGCCCTCAGACCTTCTTGACGTACCTCCGGCACGGCGACACGAAGGTCTCCCCGCCGGCGGTGACCTCGTAGGGCAGGTCGCCCTCGTCGCGCCAGCCGTGCTTCTCGTAGAAGCGGCGGGCGCGGGCGTTGCCCGCGACGACGGCGAGCCAGGCCTCCTCGTGCCCGGCGGCGGCCACGTGGCGCTCGGCCTCCATGAGCAGGTCAGGCCGGCGAGGTCCGTCCCGCGGGCCGAGCGCCCGACGAAGACCTGCTCCACCTCGTCCCCGACGACCATCACGAAACCGACCAGCTCGCCCGCGTCCGACAAGGCGACGGCGGTGTCGGCCACCCGGGTCGGGGTGCGCTGCGTGGAAGGCCTCCAGCGTGCGGGCCGCGGTGAGCCCGTCCGGCACGTGTCCGGCGTGTCCGTCGTGCCAGCCCTCGTGCCAGCAGATCGGCCACCGCGGCCATGTCGGCGTCACCGGCCGCCCGGATCGTGGTCATGGGCCCACCCTAGGATCCGTCCATGAGCAGCGACGGCCTCGAGCGGATCTGGACACCCCACCGGATGGCCTACGTCCGCACGGCCGTCGACGACGAGGGCTGTCCCTTCTGCGCGATCCCGGGCCACCCCGACGACGAGTCGCTCATCGTCGCGAGGGGCGAGTCGACGTACGCCGTCCTCAACCTGCACCCCTACAACCCCGGCCACCTGATGGTGCTGCCCTACCGCCACGTCGCCGACCTCACCGACCTCACCGAGGAGGAGTCGGGCGAGCTGATGACGATGACGCAGCAGGCGTTGCGGGCGATCCGCGCGGTCAGCAACCCGCACTCCTTCAACGTCGGCCTCAACCTCGGCCGCTCCGCCGGCGGCTCGCTGGCCGACCACCTGCACCAGCACGTCGTGCCGCGGTGGACGGGGGACGCCAACTTCATCACCGTGGTCGGCGGCACCAAGACGCTCCCGCAGCTGCTCGAGGACACGCAACGACTGCTCGCCGAGGCCTGGTCGCGTGCCTGACGTGCCGCCGGCGCTCGGGTGGACGGTGCTCGCGCTCGTCTTCGTCGACGAGCTGCTGCTGGTGGCCGGCGCGTGGTTCGCAGCGGCCGCTGGCGGCGGCTGGGTCGTCGGCCTGCTGGCCGGCCTCGCGGTCGTCGCGCTGTGGGCGGCGCTCGCCTCCCCGAAGGCGCCGTACGGCGGACCGGTGGCGCGCCCCGTCACCCAGGTGCTGCTGCTGGTGGTGGTCTGCGCCGGACTGTGGTGGGCCGGCCACGCCGGTGCTGCCCTCGCCCTCGCGGTCTTCTCCGTGGTGGTGAACGCCCTCGCACACGTGCCGTCGGTCGCGCGACTGACGCACGAGGCAGCGCGCTAGCGGGACCTCACGCCCGGGTGACGGGGTAGGGGTGCTCCGCGGACCGGCCCTGGAACGCCAGGATCGCCGGGTTGCACACCCGTCCCTCGCGGATCTCGATCGCGCGGCTCAGCACCTCGGACGCGTCCCAGCTCGCAGGACCCTCGAGGACCAGGTCGACGAAGGGCAGCAGCGCCTCGCTGTTCTCCCACGTGGCCGAGTTCCAGAGGTACGACGGGCTGTGGTCGACCGCGTAGTAGTGGACGCGGCCGCCGACGGTGAACATCGGCTCGTCGAACGTGGTCGGCACGGCCCACGAGAAGCCCATGCCCTCGTCGCACGACACGTCGACGATGAGGCTGCCGTTGCGGAAGGCGGCCAGGTCCTCGGTCCGGAGGTAGGTGAGCGGCGCCGCCGTGTCCTGGAGCGTGCAGTTGACGACGATGTCGTTCTCCGCGAGGTAGGGCGCCAGCGGCTCCCGGCCGCGGTCGGTGACGACGCTGATGCCCTCGCCGTCGGGGTCGTGGTCCCACTGCCGGATCCGCACCGAGTGGATCGGCGACCCGACGGCGGCCACCCCGCGCGTCGTCAGGACGGCGACGTCACCGACCCCGTGGGCCTTGAGCGCCGTGACGGCCCCGCGTGCGGTGGCGCCGAAGCCGATCACGACGGCACTGAGCCGACGGCCGTAGTCGCCGGTGATCCCGACGAGCTCCATCGCCTGCAGCACCGAGCAGTAGCCGGCGAGCTCGTTGTTCTTGTGGAACACGTGCAGCCCGACGTGGCCGTCCGAGGTCCAGTGGTTCATCGCCTCGAAGGCGATCAGGGTCAGCTCACGGTCGATCGCCAGCTGGGTCATCTCCGGGTCCTGGACGCAGTGCGGCCACCCCCACAGGACCTGCCCGGCGTGCATCCGCGCGACGTCCTCGTGCTGCGGCTTGGGCAGCACCACGACGTCGGAGCCGCTCGAGGATCTCCTCGCGCGTCGCGAAGCCCGCCACGTGCGGGGCCAGCTCCTCGTCCGGGACCCCGAACCGGTCGGCGTACCCGTGCTCGAGCGTGGTGCGTGCTGCGACCTCGGGCGCGAGGCGCGCGAGATGCTCGGGATGGAGGGGGAGCCGGTGCTCGTTCTCCTTGGCCGAGGTGCCGATCACACCGAGGCTGAGGAGGCTCACTTCTTCTTCGGAGGGAGGAACGTCTCGTCGGCGCCGCTCTTCCCGGCCGCCTTGGCGTGCTTGTCGGCACGCTTCTCCTTGATGGACTTGCCGGACTTCTTGGACATGCCTTGCCGTGGCGACTTGTCGCTCATCGGGGCTCCCTTGTCGGAAGCCTGGATGGCTCCGTGCGGTCACAGTACGCCCCCGGGCTAGCGTGGCGTCCGTGGATGACGCGCGCCTGCTGACCGACGCCGACCTCGCCGCCGAGCTGGTGCGGGACGCCGCGGCGCTGGCCGCCCGGATCCGCGAGGGCGGGCTCGACGTCGAGCGGAAGACGAGTGGCTCCGACGTCGTCACGCAGGCCGACACCGCCGCCGAGCGACTGATCGTCGAGCGGCTCGGGGCCGAACGCCCCGACGACGCGATCGTGGGGGAGGAGGGCACGTCACGGCCCGGCACGTCGGGCCGCACGTGGGTCATCGACCCGGTCGACGGCACCTACAACTTCACCCGCGGCAGCGACTGGTGGTGCGCGGCCCTGGCGCTCCACGACGAGGACGACGTGGTCCTGGGCGCCGTGCACCACGCGGCCACGCAGCGCACGTGGGTCGGTGGCCCCGACCTGCCGAGCACCTGCGACGGCGAGCCGCTCGCCCCGTTGCCCGCGACGGCGCGGGAGGCGCGCTGTGCCACCACCTACCTCCACCCCCCGTTCTTCGGCAGCGAGGTCGGCGAGGCCTTCGCCCGCGCGCTCGGCCAGGTCGGCACGCTGCGGATGCTCGGCTCGGGCACGATGGACTGCATGGCCATCGCCGGCGGCCAGTGGGACGTGCTCTTCCAGCACAGCGTCGCCGACTGGGACCGGCTCCCGGGCGCGGCGATCGTGCGGGGCGCGGGCGGCAGCTCCGTCGTCGTACGAGCCGCGGGGGTCGACTGGACGGTCACCGGGGCGCCCGCCGCCGTGGCTGACGTCCGCGCGGCGCTGCTCGACGGGTAGCCTGCGCCCGTGCTCGACAGGTTCAAGCAGTTCTGGCAGGGCGTCATGCTCGCGCCGTTCATCAACCTCTTCATCCGCCTCGGCATCAGTCCCGACGCGGTGACGCTGGTCGGCACGCTCGGGGTCAGCTTCGGCGCGATCTTCTTCTTCAGCCAGGGCTGGGTCTGGCAGGGCGTCCTGTTCATCACCGCCTTCGTCTTCAGCGACCTCGTCGACGGCGCGATGGCCCGCAAGATGGGCCGCACGGACGACTTCGGCGCCTTCCTCGACTCGACCCTCGACCGGGTGGCCGACGGGGCGCTCTTCGGCGGTCTGGCCCTCTTCTTCGCCTGGCACCACGAGAGCCGCCTCTACCTCTCGCTGTGCCTGGTCATCCTCGTCATGGGCGCCGTCACGTCGTACGCCCGCGCGAAGGCGGACGTCCTCGGCTACGACGCCAAGGTCGGCATCGCCGAGCGCCCCGACCGGCTCGTCGGGATGCTCGTGCCGGCCTTCTTCGCCGACGTCCTCGACCTGTGGTGGCTGCTCTACGTCGCCCTCTGGGCGCTCGCGGTCGCGGCGACCGTGACCGTCGGCCAGCGCATCTGGACCGTCCGCCGCCAGGCGCTGCAGCGGGCGGCCTCGCAGGGCTGACCGGGACCCGATCCCGATGCATCCTTTGGGATGAGCCAGCACTACCATCGGGGCATGGCTGAGCAGACCCCTTCGTCCGTCGAGACCCCCATCGAGCACGGCACCAGCCGCGTCAAGCGCGGCATGGCCGAGATGCTCAAGGGCGGCGTGATCATGGACGTCGTCACCGCCGAGCAGGCGAAGATCGCCGAGGACGCCGGCGCCGTCGCGGTCATGGCGCTCGAGCGCGTGCCGGCCGACATCCGCGCGCAGGGCGGCGTCTCGCGGATGAGCGACCCCGACATGATCGACTCGATCATCGAGGCCGTCTCGATCCCGGTGATGGCCAAGGCCCGCATCGGCCACTTCGCCGAGGCGCAGGTCCTCCAGTCGCTCGGCGTCGACTACATCGACGAGTCCGAGGTGCTGACCCCGGCCGACTACACCAACCACATCGACAAGTGGCAGTTCACCGTGCCGTTCGTGTGCGGTGCGACCAACCTCGGCGAGGCGCTGCGCCGCATCACCGAGGGCGCGGCGATGATCCGCTCCAAGGGCGAGGCCGGCACCGGCGACGTCTCCAACGCGGTGATGCACATGCGCACGATCGGTGGCGAGCTGCGCCGCCTGCACGGCCGGTCCGAGGACGAGCTCTACGTCGCGGCCAAGGAGCTGCAGGCCCCCTACGAGCTGGTCAAGGAGGTCGCGGCCGCGGGCAAGCTGCCGGTCGTCCTCTTCACCGCCGGCGGCATCGCCACCCCGGCCGACGCCGCGATGATGATGCAGCTCGGCGCCGAGGGTGTCTTCGTCGGCTCGGGCATCTTCAAGTCCGGCAACCCGGCCGAGCGCGCCGAGGCGATCGTCAAGGCGACGACCTTCTTCGACGACCCCGACGTGGTCGCCAAGGTCTCCCGCGGCCTCGGCGAGGCGATGGTCGGCATCAACGTCGACGAGATCCCGCAGCCGCACCGCCTGTCCGAGCGCGGCTGGTAGTCAGCCGCGTCGCGGCTCGCCGGCGTACGTGCCGAAGGACCACTGGTTCCCCTCGGCGTCGCGCACGCGGCACTCGCGACTGCCGTAGTCCTGCTCCACGACGTCGCCGGGCTCGAGCCCGGCGTCCTTCGCACGCTGCCAGACCGCGTCGACGTCGCGGGTGACGACGTACGCCGCACTGGTGCCGGGCTGCTGGGTGAAGGGGCCGTCCGGCTTGTGGGCGCCCAGCATCACGCCGCCGCCCTCGGGCCAGGTGAGCTCGGCGTGCTGGACCACCCCGGCGTCGTCGCGGTGGACGACGTTCTCCTCGAACCCGAGGGCGACGAGGGTGCGGACGAGGAGGTCGGGGTCGTGGGCCTGCAGGGCGGGCCACACGGTGGGAGGGTTCTGTTCGCTCATGCCGGTGATGCTGCCCGGTCGCCGTGCTCCCCGGCTTGGAGATTTGGGAACTCCGCGGCCAGCCACTCCGACGGTGGGAGACCGGCGAACTCGCGGAAGTCCCGCACGAGGTGCGACTGGTCGTAGTAGCCGGAGCGGACGGCCACCTCGGCCAGCGTCGTGCCGTCACCGGCGGTCGCGCCGACCGCACGGCGGGCCGCGTCGAAGCGCGCCAGCCGCTGGACGGTCTTCGGGCCGTGCCCGACCTCGGCGCTGACCAGCTGGGTGAGCCGCCGCCGGCTGTAGCCGACGGCGCGGGCGACGTCGTCGACGGCGAGGTCTCGGCGGTGGGTCAGCAGCCGCCACGCCTCGCGCACCTCCGCCGCCGGCGCGACGGGCTCGTGGGCACGCCGTACGTGACGGGCGCGCCGCAGCAGGAACGCGGTCACCACGGCGTACCTCTCGCGCCAACCGCGCGCCGCGTGCAGCTCGTCGACCACCCGGTCCACCTCGGTCCCGAGCAGGTCGCGTGCGTCCCAGCTGTCCGTGGGCAGCTCACCGGCCGGCACGCCGAGGAGCGCGCGGACGCCGACGGGGTGCAGCGCGAGCTGCACGCCCGCCCAGCTGCCGGGCTGCTCGACCATCGCCGCGCGGGTGTGGAGGCCGCCGACGGTGACCCACTGGCTGTCGCGGACCCCCTCGCTCCAGGCGTCGGCGGTGGGAGCGGTCCGCAGCGGCCGGTCCATGCTGATCACGAGGGTCAGCAGCTCGGACGGCAGGCCGCGGTGGACGCCGGGGGTGAGCCCGGTCGCCGCATAGCCGAACATCGCCGCGACGTGCGGCCTCAGCGCAGCGGGCACCTGCGCGGGTGGCGGCAGCTCCCAGCTCGCAGGCATGGACCGAGTGTGCCGGATCGCCCCGGCCGCGTCACCGGTCCGCCACGGCCGCGGTGAGCACCGCAGCGGCGTTCCCGAAGCCGTACGACTCCGCGCCGGGCTGCGCGGGTGCGCCGATGCGCACCACCATCGTGCGCGTCGTCGGGTCGACCAGCAGCACCTGCCCGCCGAAGCCGAGGGCGGCGAACACGGCCACCGGGGCCTCCGGCGCCAGCTGGCCGGTCACCGGCTCCACCGGCTGGCCCTGGGCGTCGACCGGGTCGGTCGCGCCGCGGAGCAGGCCGGGACGGTTGAGCCACCAGAGGTAGCCGTAGGCCGCGTTGTGGACGGTCGACGACCTGCCCACGGCCCGCTCCACGAAGGTCGCGTCGAGCAGCCGGCGGCCGTCGACCGTGCCGCGGCCCAGGTAGAGCTCACCGAACCGGGCCAGGTCCAGGCACGTGGTCTGCAGCCCGTAGAACACCGCAGCGTCATCGGCGCGGTCGGTGATGAACGTCGTGTGCGACATGCCGAGGGGCCGAACAGCCGCTCCCGGGCGAACCGCGCGACGCGCATCCCCGTCGCCTTCTCCAGCACGGGCTCGAGCACCTGGATGGCGGCTCGAGCACCTGGATGCCGCGTTGTTGTAGGCCCACGCGCTGCCGGGGGCGTACTGCTGGGTCAGCCCGACGGCGTACTTCGTGCGGCTCCTCGCGCGGAGCAGGTCGCCGTAGTCGCTCTGCAACGACCAGAAACGACCGCTGTCGTTGGAGAGCAGGTTGCGCACCGTCACCGACTCGGACGGTGTGCCGCGCCACTGCGGGACGTAGCGCGCGACCGGGTCGTCGAGGCGCAGGTCGCCGTCGCGGATCGCGATGCCGACCAGCGTGCTGGTGACGGACTTCGTGATCGAGAAGACCTCGCGCGGGGTGTCGCGACGTTGCTGCTTCCAGTTCCACTCGCCGGCCAGCTTGCCGTTGCGCACGACCGCGAAGCACGTGGAGCCGAGCCGCCTGGCCTCCGCCGCGCCGCGCTCGATCGCGGTGCCGCGCAGGCCCAGGCTCGACGGTGGTGCGACGGTCCAGCCGTCGACCGTCCGCGCGCGGTCCAGTGCCGGCGTGGCGCTCGGTGCCCGCCACTGGGCCGATCGCGAGGAGGGCGACGAGCAGGACGGCGGGGCGGGGGAGCCTCATGACCGGCGAGCCTACGGCGGTCCTGTGATCACCGATCCTCGCCTGCTGCGCGCCACCATGCGGGCGCGCTGGCAGCGTTGTCGAGCGCTCGACGGGCCTAGCGGCCCGCCTTCGGCTCTCCGCCTCGCCATCACACCCACCTGGCGACGCTCGCGACGGCGTCGATCCGGCCCACCTAGGATCGGCGTCCGTGAACCCGACCATCGGCGTGCTGGCCCTGCAGGGCGACGTGCGCGAGCACCTGGCGGCCCTGCGGTCGCTGGGCGCCGACCCGATCTCCGTACGCCGTCCCGGCGAGCTCGCCGCCTGCGACGGCCTCGTCATCCCGGGCGGGGAGTCCACGACGATGGTCAAGCTCGCCACCATCTTCGACCTGCTCGAGCCGCTGCGCGAGGCCGTGCGCAACGGCCTGCCGGCCTTCGGCACGTGCGCCGGGATGATCATGCTGGCCGACCGGATCGAGGACGGCGCGGCCGGGCAGGAGACGATCGGCGGGCTGCACATCACCGTGCGGCGCAACGCCTTCGGTCGCCAGGTCGACTCCTTCGAGGAGGACCTCCGCGTCGACGGCCTGGCCGACCCGGTGCGGGCCGTCTTCATCCGGGCGCCGTGGGTGGAGGCGGTCGACGACGACGTCGACGTGCTGGCTCGGGTCGAGGACGGAGCCGCCGCGGGTAGGATCGTCGCGGTCCGTCAAGGCCCCCTGATGGCGACCTCGTTCCACCCGGAGGTCGGCAGCGACGACCGCGTCCACGGCATGTTCGTGGACCTGGTGCGCTCGGCCTGACGACGTACACCACGACGACGAGAAGACAGAGGTACCGATGTCCGGCCACTCCAAGTGGGCAACGACCAAGCACAAGAAGGCCGCGATCGACGCCAAGCGCGGCAAGCTCTTCGCCAAGCTGATCAAGAACATCGAGGTCGCGGCGAAGCAGGGCGGCGGCGACCCCGCGGGCAACCCGACGCTCTACGACGCCATCCAGAAGGCGAAGAAGAGCTCGGTCCCCAACAAGAACATCGACTCCGCGCTCAAGCGCGGCTCCGGCGCCGAGTCGGGCGGGGTCGACTACAAGAACATCTCCTACGAGGTCTACGGCCCGCAGGGCGTCGCGATCCTCGTCGAGTGCCTCACCGACAACACCAACCGGGCCGCGATGGAGGTCCGCACGGCGGTCACCCGCAACGGCGGCACGATGGCCGACCCCGGCTCGGTCTCCCGGCTGTTCACCCGCAAGGGCATCGTCGTCGTCCCGAAGTCGCAGGACCACGACGGCTCGAGCCGCGAGGTCTCCGAGGACGACGTCCTCGAGGCCACCCTCGACGCCGGCGCCGAGGAGGTCAGCGACCTCGACGACGTCTTCCAGGTGCAGAGCGAGGCCACCGACCTCGTCGCCGTCCGCACGGCCCTCCAGGACGCCGGCATCGACTACGACTCCGCCGACGTGGAGTTCGTGCCCAGCATGGAGATCCCCGTCGACGCCTCCGGCGCCGGCAAGGTGATGCACCTCGTCGACGCCCTCGAGGACCTCGACGACGTCCAGGACGTCTTCACCAACGTCGACGTCCCCGCCGACGTGCTCGCCGAGCTCGAGGCCGCCGACGCCTGACCTGCCCGCCCTTCCCGCTGTAACGCCGGGTTAGTACGACTTCCTACTGTGCTGCAACCCAGTAGTAGTCCCACTAACCCGGCGTTACAGCGCGGCTTCGCTGGCCTCTGGCTCTCCACAACCCCGCCCAGACTGCTCCGTCCACAGGCCGTCACCCGCCCGAGTGGCGGGCGACGCAGCAGCCGTCCGAGCGTGGGCAGCATGTACCTCCCCGTCATCGCCCGACTCGTCGCCCAGCACGGACTGGTCACCGGCCGCCAGCTCGCGGACGCCGGCGTCGATGCGGTCGACCTCCGTCGCCTCCTCGCTGCGGGTGTGCTGGTGCGCCTGCGGCGAGGCGTGTACGTCGACGCCGACGCGTGGTCGTGCCTCGACCCCTTCGCGCGCAGCCGCTGCTGCGGATGCGGGCCGCGAGGCTCACCCTCACATCCGAGGACTACGCCTTCAGCCACGACTCCTCGGCGATCGTCCTCGAGCATGGGCGCACCCGATCCCCGCACCGCCCTGGTCCACGTCAGCCGGACCAAGGTGCACGGCGACGCCGTACGTGCCGGCGTCAAGCACCACCTCGCTCCCTACCGCGCAGGTACCTCACGGAGGTCGACGGCCTTCCTGTGCTCGATCGTGCGCGGACTGCCTCGACATGGTGCGCGAGCACGGCCGCGCCCACGGCCTGGCGGCCTGCGATGCCGCGCTCCGGGCGGGCGTTCCCCGATCCGCCCTGCGCGACGTGCTGTCGACGATGGAGTGCTGGCCGCACAGCCGCTGTGTGCGCTGGTGCATCGAGCACGCGGACGGTGGTGCCGAGACCTACCTCGAGTCCCTCGTCCGCGACTTCGTGCTCGAGCTCGGGATCGGCCGGCCGGACACGCAGTTCGGGCTGTCGGACGGCCATCGGACGGCGTTCGCGGACCTCCGCATCCACCGACACCTGTTCGAGGCCGACGGACTGTTGAAGTACGACGAGGACAACCCGAGCGGCAAGGAACCGCGCGCCGTCCTGGTCGAGGAGAAGCAGCGCAGCGACTTCCTGACTGGGCTTCAAGCTCGGAATGAGTCGCATCACCCACGTCGACCTGTTCGCCGGTCGTGCCGCTGCCCTGCGTCGCGTGGCGCGGGAGTACGCCGACACCTGCGCGCGCTTCGGCACGGACACCGAAGACCTCGCGCCCTATCGCGTCGACCGCCGCAGGTGACGTACCCCCGCTGTAACGCCGGGTTAGTGCGACTTCCTACTGTGCTGCAACCCAGTAGTAGTGCCACTAACCCGGCGTTACAGCGGGAACGGCCGGCAGCCCGGCGGGGGAGAAGCAGCCCCCGCCGCGTGTCGTACGCCGACCCGCGACCGCGGCCGGTTAGCGTTGCCGCACGAACAGGTGTTCGGACGACGACGGCCAGGCGGAGGTGCAGGATGCGGGTGCTCGGCATCGACCCCGGCCTCACCAGGTGCGGCGTCGGCGTGGTCGACGGCAGCGTCGGTCGCCCGCTGACCATGGTCGACGTGGGCGTGATCCGCACGAGCGCCGACCTCCCGATCGCGCAGCGCCTGGTCACCATCGAGAAGGGCCTGGACGCCTGGATCGAGGAGCACCGGCCCGACGCGGTCGCGGTCGAGCGGGTCTTCGCCCGCTCCGACTCCAGCACGATCATGGGCACCGCCCAGGCGAGCGGGATCGCGCTCGTCGTGGCCGCGCGCCGCGGGCTGCCGATCACGATGCACACCCCGAGCGAGGTCAAGGCCGCCGTGTCCGGCAACGGTCGCGCCGACAAGGCCCAGGTCGGCGCGATGGTCGTCCGCATCCTGCGCCTGACCGAGATGCCCAAGCCCGCCGACGCCGCCGACGCCCTCGCGCTGGCCATCACCCACGTCTGGCGCGGCTCGGCCAGCACGCGGCTGGAAGAGGCCGTGGCCAAGGCCAAGGCACAGCAGAGGAAGACCCCAGTGAGGACCCGATGATCGCCTTCGTCCGCGGCGAGGTCGCCGCCGTCACGCTCACCAGCGCCGTGCTCGAGGTCGGCGGCGTCGGGCTCGAGCTCATGTGCACCCCCGGCACCCTCGCCACCCTGCGGGTCGGGCGGCCCGCCACCCTGCCCACCAGCATGGTCGTGCGCGAGGACAGCCTGACCATCTTCGGCTTCCTCGACGACGACGAGAAGCAGGTCTTCGAGATCGTGCAGACCGCCTCGGGCGTCGGCCCCAAGGTGGCGCAGGCGATCGTCGCGGTGATGAGCCCCGACGACGTACGCCGCGCGATCATGACCGAGGACGTCAAGGCGCTGACCCGCGTGCCGGGCATCGGCCAGAAGGGCGCGCAGCGGATCATCCTCGAGCTCAAGGACCGCATCGGCCCGCCCACCGGCGCCCACCACCCGACGACCGTCGCCGCGCCGCACGAGGCGTGGCGCGACCAGGTGCAGCAGGGCCTCGTCGGCCTCGGCTGGTCGGCCAAGGAGTCGGAGAAGGCGGTCGAGGCCGTGGCCCCCGACGCCGGCGAGATGCCCGACGTCGGCGCCCTCATGCGCGCGGCCCTCCGCACGCTGAGCAAGGCGTGACGATGAACTGGGACGACGTCGACGACGACCTGGCCGAGACCGCGCTGAGCCAGGCCGAGCTCACCCACCTGCAGCGGCTCACCGACGCCGAGGCCGACGGCGACGAGCGCGCGGTCGAGGCCGCCCTGCGCCCCAAGACCCTCGACGAGGTGGTCGGCCAGGCACGCGTACGCGACCAGCTGGGGCTGGTGCTGGAGGCTGCGCGCCGACGTGGCCGGGCGCCCGACCACGTCCTGCTGTCCGGTCCTCCCGGGCTCGGCAAGACCACGCTCGCGATGATCATCGCCGCCGAGATGAGCACGCCGCTCCGGCTCACCAGCGGCCCGGCCATCACCCACGCCGGCGACCTCGCCGCGATCCTGTCGGGCCTCAACGAGGGCGACGTCCTCTTCGTCGACGAGATCCACCGGATGTCGCGGCCGGCCGAGGAGCTGCTCTACATGGCGATGGAGGACTTCCGGGTCGACGTCGTCATCGGCAAGGGCCCCGGCGCGACGGCGATCCCGATCGACATCCCGCCGTTCACCCTCGTCGGCGCCACCACCCGCGCCGGCCTGCTCCCCGGACCGCTGCGCGACCGCTTCGGCTTCACCGCCCACCTCGAGTTCTACGAGCCCCACGAGCTCGACCAGATCGTGCACCGCTCCGCCGGCCTGCTCGGCGTGCACCTCACCGCCGAGGGCTCCCGCGAGATCGCCGGCCGCTCCCGCGGCACGCCCCGCATCGCCAACCGGCTGCTGCGCCGGGTCCGCGACTACGCCCAGGTGCGCGCCGACGGCGTGCTGTCGCTGCCCGTGGCGCAGGCCGCGCTCGAGCTCTTCGAGGTCGACGAGTCCGGGCTCGACCGCCTCGACCGCGCGGTGCTCGACGTGCTCTGCCGCCGCTTCGGCGGGGGACCGGTCGGCATCTCGACGCTGGCCGTCGCGGTCGGGGAGGAGCGCGAGACCGTGGAGGAGGTCGCCGAGCCGTTCCTGGTCCGCACCGGCCTCCTCGCCCGTACGCCGCGGGGCCGCGTCGCGACGCCCGCCGCGTGGCACCACCTCGGCCTGACCCCGCCGCCCCTCCCCACCGTCGACTCGACGCTGTTCGACGACGCCTGACGGCGAAGTAGACTCCGGGCGCTCACGCACCCCTACGTCTGGAGACTCGTGAACGACCTCGCCGCACTCCTTCCCCTCGTCGCCATCCTGGCGCTGTTCTGGTTCATGGTGGTCCGCCCCCAGCAGCGCCGGCAGCGCGAGGTGACCGCCCTGCAGCGCAGCATCGAGGTCGGCCAGCGCGTGATGATGTCGTCCGGGATCTACGGCACGATCCGGTCGGTCACCGACGACACGGCACGCCTCGAGATCGCACCCGGCACGGAGATCGAGATCGCCCGCGCCGCGATCGCGAAGGTCGACGCGCCCCACGACGGCGTGGTCGACGGACCGATCACCGATGCCTGACCGGCGTACGGCCCAGGAGGCCCTCGAGCGCCTCACCGTCGACGTGCCCGACTGGCCGCAGGAGGGCGTGACCTTCAAGGACATCACCCCCGTCCTCGCCGACCACCAGGCGTTCTCCGCGATCATCACCGCGCTCGCCTCGGCCGGTCGCGACGACCACGGCAACGTCGTGGTCGACAAGGTGGCCGGCATGGAGGCCCGTGGCTTCATCCTCGCCGCGCCTGTCGCCCTGGCGCTCGGCATCGGCTTCGTCCCGGTGCGCAAGGCCGGCAAGCTGCCGCGCGAGACCCACGCGGTGTCGTACGCCCTGGAGTACGGCGAGGCGACCCTGGAGGTGCACCGCGACGCGATCGCCCCGGGCGACCGGGTGCTGATGGTCGACGACGTCCTCGCCACCGGTGGCACGGTCGTCGCGACCCGGCAGCTGATCGAGGCCTGCGGCGGCACCGCCACCTGCGTCGCCGTGCTGATGGAGCTCGGCTTCCTCGACCCGCGCGCGAAGACCGGCGACCTGCCGGTCAGCACCCTGCTGACTCTCTGAGTCCAGCGGGCACTCACTAGACTCTGTGCATGGCAGAGGAGCAGGCACCGGCGCAGGAGGTCAGGGCCCCTCTGACCGCGCGCGGCATGCGTGCGCGCCTCGCCCGCGTCGGCACCCGGGCGCCGTCGTCCAACCCGGTGCTGGAGCCGCTCTTCCGTGCCGTGAAGGCCAACCACCCCAAGGCCGACCTCGCCCTCCTCGAGCGTGCCTACGCCGAGGCCGACAAGTGGCACACCGGCCAGATGCGCAAGAGCGGCGACCCCTACATCACCCACCCGCTCGCGGTGACCACGATCCTCGCCGACATCGGCATGACGGAGCCGACGCTCGTCGCGGCACTGCTGCACGACACGGTCGAGGACACGCCGTACACGCTCGAGGCGCTGCGCGCCGACTTCGGTGACGAGGTCGCCCTCCTGGTCGACGGCGTCACCAAGCTCGACAAGGTGCAGTACGGCGCCTCGGCGCAGGCCGAGACCATCCGCAAGATGATCGTGGCGATGTCGCGCGACATCCGGGTGCTGGTGATCAAGCTCGCCGACCGGCTGCACAACATGCGCACCCTGCGCTACGTGCCCGCCGCCTCGCAGGAGCGCTCGTCGCGCGAGACCCTCGACATCTACGCGCCGCTGGCCCACCGCCTCGGCATGAACACCCTCAAGTGGGAGCTGGAGGACCTCGCCTTCGCGACCCTCCACCCCAAGATCTACGACGAGATCGTCCGGATGGTCGCCGAGCGGGCGCCGTCGCGCGACTCGTTCCTGTCCGAGGTCGTCACCGAGATCGAGCAGGACCTCAAGGCCGCGAAGATCACCGCCAAGGTGACCGGTCGGCCCAAGCACTACTACTCGATCTACCAGAAGATGATCGTCGGCGGCCGCGACTTCTCCGACATCTACGACCTGGTCGGCATCCGCATCCTCGTCGACGAGGACCGCGACTGCTACAGCGCCCTCGGCGTCATCCACTCCCGGTGGAACCCGGTCCTGGGGCGGTTCAAGGACTACCTCGCGATGCCGAAGTTCAACATGTACCAGTCGCTCCACACCACCGTCATCGGTCCCGCCGGCAAGCCGGTCGAGGTGCAGATCCGCACGTTCGCCCAGCACCGACGCGCTGAGTACGGCGTCGCAGCGCACTGGAAGTACAAGGAGAACGGCAAGGCCGGCGTCGACACCGACCGCCTCGGCGACAAGGACGACCTCACCTGGGTGCGGCAGCTGCTCGACTGGCAGAGCGAGGTCGAGGACCCGGGCGAGTTCCTGGAGTCGCTGCGCTTCGAGATGAACCAGCAGCAGGTCTACGTCTTCACCCCGCGCGGCGACGTGATCCCGCTGCCGTCGGGCGCGACGCCGGTCGACTTCGCGTACGCCGTCCACACCGAGGTCGGCCACCACACGATCGGGTCGCGCGTCAACGGCCGCCTCGTGCCGCTGGAGTCGACCCTCGACAACGGCGACGTGGTCGAGGTCTTCACCTCCAAGTCACCCACCTCGGGTCCGTCGCGCGACTGGCTCAACTTCGTCCAGTCGCCGCGTGCCCGCTCCAAGATCCGCCAGTGGTTCACCAAGGAGCGGCGCGAGGAGGCGATCGAGCGCGGCAAGGACCAGATCGCCAAGCTGATGCGCAAGGAGGGCCTGCCCCTCACGCGCCTGATGACCCACGACGTGCTGACCCTCGTGGCCGAGCACTTCCACCACGCCGACGTGTCCGCGCTCTACGCAGCGGTCGGCGAGGGCAACCTCAGCGCCCAGGCCGTCGTACGCCGGGTCATCGACCTGCACGGCGGCGACGACGGGGCCCAGGAGGACCTCTCCGAGGGCGTCACCATCACCGGCCGGCCGCAGGCCAAGCGCAGCCCGACCGACTCGGGCGTCATCGTCCCCGGCGTCGACGACCTCTGGGTCAAGCTCGCCAAGTGCTGCACGCCCGTGCCGCCCGACCCGATCCTCGGCTTCGTCACCAAGGGCGGGGGAGTGTCGGTCCACCGCAAGGACTGCACCAACGCCTCGAGCCTGCTCGGCCAGCCCGAGCGGGTGCTCGACGTGGAGTGGGCGCCGACCTCGCAGTCGACCTTCCTGGTCAACATCCAGGTCGAGGCCCTCGACCGCGCCCGCCTGCTCTCCGACATCACGATGGCGCTCTCCGACGCCCACGTGAACATCCTCAGCGCCACGCTCTCCACCACCCGCGACCGCGTCGCGAAGAGCCGGTTCTCCTTCGAGATGGCCGACGCCGCCCACCTCGACGGCGTGCTCCGAGCCGTCCGCGCCGTCCCCGGCGTCTTCGACGCCTACCGGGTGACCAGCTAGTTGGCGCTCGCTCCGCTCGCGCGTGCTCGGCGCCTCCAAGGCGATGCTTCCGCCTCGGCTGGCTCGCTGCGCTCGCGTCGCTCGTCGTCCAGACGCTGTCGGTCGCCGAGCCTCGCTCGACGACGCTGACCTCGCTGCGCTCGTCACGCTCGCTGCGCTCGCCGAGGTCCAGCGCACCGTCGACGGCGGCGAGCGCGGTCGCGTCGGCGACCGTCCCGACACCAGGTCAGCTCCTCCCGGGCAGTACGCGAGCGTCGGCGAGCCGCGAGGCAGCGTCAGCGCACGCGCTCGGCGCCCGACGTTGTCTGGACTGACGAGCGAGCAAGCGGACGAGCGCAGCGAGGCAGCGCCGTCGAGCGAGGAGGGAAGACGACGCCTTGGGGACGGCGAGCACGCGCGAGCGGAGCGAGCCCAAACCGCCTCAGCTGAAGTCGGCTGCGGCCCGCTTCGCCATGTCGAGGAACGCCTGCTTGTTGGCGAGCTCGGACTCGAGGTCCTTGGTGCGCTTCGCATCGCCCGCGGCGGTGGCCTTGTCGAGCTTGGCCTGCGTCTCGGCGATGCCGGCCTCGAGCTTGCCGATCATGTCGTCGGCGCGGGCCGACTTCTCGGGGTCGCTGCGGCTCCACTTCTCGTCCTCGACCGCGCGGATGGCCTGCTCGACCTTCCGCATCCGGGCCTCGAGGTCCTTCATCCGGTCCCGCGGCACCTTGCCGGCCTCGTCCCAGCGGTCGGCGAGGTCGCGGAAGGCCTTCTTGGCCGCGTCGACGTCGGTCACCGGGACGAGCTTCTCGGCCTCGACCAGGATCTCCTCCTTGACGACCGCGTTGGCGGCGAACTCCTCGTCCAGGGCCGAGTTGGCGGCGTCGCGCGCACCGAAGAAGGTGTCCTGGGCACCGCGGAAGCGCTGCCAGAGCTGGTCGTCGACCTCGCGCGGCGCGGGGCCGGCGGCCTTCCACTCGCGCATCAGGTCGCGGTACCTGCCGGCCGTCGGACCCCACTCGGTCGACGTCGAGAGGGCCTCGGCCTCCGTGGCCAGCCGCTCCTTGATCACGCGGGCGCCGTCGCGGCGCTCGTGCTCCTCGGCGAAGTGCGCCTTGCGGTGCCGGGTGTACGTCGTCCGCGCGGTGGAGAAGCGCCGCCAGAGCGCGTCGTCGGTGGCCCGGTCGAGGCGCGGCAGCTCCTTCCACGTCGTGAGGAGGTCGCGCAGGCGGTTGGCGCCGTTGCGCCAGTCGGTGCCCTCGGCCAGCTTCTCGGCCTCGGCGACGAGCCGCTCCTTCTCCGCCTTGGACTCCGCGGTCTTCTGCGCGCGCTCCTCCTTGCGGGCGTTGCGCTGCACCGCGATCACCGGGCCGAGCGCGTCGAGGCGGGCCGCGAGCGAGACGAGGTCGCCCACCGCGTGGGCGTCGACGACCTGCTCGCGCAGCGCCTTGGCCGAGGAGGTCGCCTCCTCGGGCGCCAGCCGTCCCGACGAGACGCGCTGCTCGAGCAGGCGGACCTTGCCCTCCAGCTCGTCGAAGCGCTTGGTGAAGAACGCCAGGGCCTCGTCGGGCGTTCCGGCCTCGTAGGACCCGACGGACCGCTCCCCGTCAGCCGTGCGGACATAGACGGTGCCGTCATCGGCGACGCGACCCCAGGGCTGACTGCCCGGGTCCGGCGCGTCGGGTGACTGCGTGTCGGCGCTCATGGTCGCCCATCGTAGTCATGGCGCCGGTGGCCCTCGGTAGGCTTCCCACCTGAGCGGATGGGACGATCGTCCGTCCCGCTCCACCATCGCCGTACGACTCGCACGCCACTAGCAAGGACTGACGCCTGTGTTCATCGCTGGCTTCCCCGCCGGACCCTGGGGGACCAACTGCTACGTCGTCGCCACGGGTCCCGGTGCCGAGTGCGTCGTCATCGATCCCGGCAAGGACTCCGCCGAGGGCGTCGACCAGGTCGTGCGCGAGCACCGGCTCAAGCCGGTCTCGGTGCTCGTCACCCACGGCCACGTCGACCACATGTGGTGCGTCGCCCCGGTCGCCGGGACCTACGACGCCACGGCCTGGATCCACCCGGCCGACCGCCACCTGCTCAGCGACCCGATGGCGGGGATGAGCCCCGAGACCACGCAGATGCTGCTGGGCGGCAGCTACACGTGGGCCGAGCCCGACGACGTGCGCGAGCTGTCCGACCTCGCCGAGCTGGAGCTGGCCGGACTGAGGTTCGTCGTCGACCACACGCCCGGGCACACCCAGGGCTCGGTGACCTTCCGTACGCCGTACGCCGAGCAGGACGTGTCCGAGCTGATGTTCTCCGGCGACCTGCTCTTCGCGGGCTCCATCGGTCGCACCGACCTGCCCGGCGGCGACCACGCCACGATGCTGCGCAGCCTGAGCGCCAAGGTCCTGCCGCTGGCCGACGACGTCGTCGTCCTGCCCGGCCACGGCGAGCAGACGTCGATCGGGCGCGAGCGTGCCACCAACCCCTACCTCCAGGACCTGCAGACGGATGTGATCGACCGATGAGCAAGATCGCCCCCCTGAGCGGCTTCCCCGAGCTGCTGCCCGCGCAGCGCGCCGTCGAGCGCGAGGTGATCGAGTCGCTCTCGCGGACCTTCGAGCTGCACGGCTTCGCCAACATCGAGACCCGCGTCGTCGAGCCGATCGACCGGCTCGCCAAGGGAGGCGAGGTCGACAAGGAGATCTACGTCCTCCAGCGCCTCGCCGCGGAGCCGGACGCGAAGGCCGAGCTCGGCATGCACTTCGACCTCACCGTGCCCTTCGCGCGCTACGTCCTCGAGCACGCCGGGCACCTCGAGTTCCCGTTCCGTCGCTTCCAGGTCCAGCCGGCCTGGCGCGGGGAGCGACCGCAGGAGGGGCGCTTCCGGCAGTTCACGCAGGCCGACGTCGACATCGTCGGGCGCGACGACCTGCCGTTCCACCACGACGTCGAGGTGATGTCGGTGATGGTCGACGCGCTGAGCCGGCTGCCGATCCCGCGCCTGTCGTTCCAGTTCAACAACCGCAAGCTCATCCAGGGCTTCTACCGCGGCCTCGGCATCGACGACGTCACCGACGCCATCCGGGTGATCGACAAGCTCGACAAGCTCCCCGCCGACGAGGTCGCGCGGATGCTCGTCGAGCGCGTGGGCACCACGCCCGAGCAGGCGCAGCGCTGCCTCGAGCTCGCGACCATCCGCGTCGCCGACAGCTCGTTCGTCGACCGCGTCCGTGAGCTGGGCGTCACCGACGAGCTCCTCGACCAGGGCCTCGAGGAGCTCGCCGCCGTCGTCGACGGCTGCCGTGCCGTCGCAGGCGACCGCGTCGACGTCGAGGCCAACCTGCGCATCGCCCGCGGCCTCGACTACTACACCGGCACCGTCGTCGAGGTCTTCATGGCCGGCTACGAACGGCTCAAGTCCGTCGGCGGGGGAGGGCGCTACGACGCGCTCGCCAGCGACGGTCGTACGACCTATCCCGGCGTCGGCGTCTCCTTCGGGGTCTCCCGCACGCTGGTCCCGCTCATCGCCGACGGCGTCCTGTCCGGGAGCCGGCCGGTGCCGAGCGCGGTGCTCGTCGCCCTCAACACCGAGGACGACCGCGCCGCCAGCACCCAGGTGGCAGCCGCGCTCCGGCAGCGGGACATCGCCTGCGAGGTCGCCCCCTCGCCCGCGAAGTTCGGCAAGCAGATCCGCTTCGCCGAGCGACGCGGCATCCCCTACGTCTGGTTCGTCCAGACCGATGCCAGCACCGGCCAGCACCGTAGCCAGGTGAAGGACATCCGCTCCGGTGAGCAGGTCGACGCCGACCCCGCCACGTGGACCCCGCCGGCCGACGACCTCCGGCCCACCATCGTCAGCACCGCACGCAACAACGAGGAGAACCCGTGATCCGCACCCATGACGCCGGCGCCCTGCGCGCCGAGCACGTCGGCCAGACCGTCACGCTCGCCGGATGGGTGGCGCGCCGCCGCGATCACGGCGGGGTGGCGTTCCTCGACCTCCGCGAGGCGAGCGGTGTCGTGCAGGTCGTCGTCCGCGACGAGGACGTCGCGCACAGCCTGCGCAGCGAGTTCTGCATCAAGGTGACCGGGGAGGTCGTCGCCCGCAAGGAGGGCAACCAGAACCCCAACCTCGCCACCGGTGACATCGAGGTCGTCGCCACCGACCTGGACGTGCTCTCCAGCTCCGACCCGCTGCCGTTCCCGATCGACGACGCGTCCGGCCACAAGGGCGGCGAGGTCGGCGAGGAGGCCCGCCTCAAGCACCGCTACCTCGACCTGCGCCGCTCCGGCCCCGCCGCCGCCCTGCGCCTGCGCTCGAGGATCAACAAGGCCGCCCGCGACGTGCTCGACGCGCGCGACTTCGTCGAGGTCGAGACGCCCACGCTCACCCGGTCCACCCCCGAGGGCGCCCGCGACTTCCTCGTGCCGGCCCGCCTGGCCCCGGGCAGCTGGTACGCCCTGCCGCAGAGCCCGCAGCTCTTCAAGCAGCTGCTCATGGTCGGTGGCATGGAGCGCTACTACCAGATCGCGCGCTGCTACCGCGACGAGGACTTCCGCGCCGACCGGCAGCCCGAGTTCACCCAGCTCGACATCGAGATGAGCTTCGTCGACCAGGAGGACGTGCTCACGCTGATGGAGGACGTCCTCGAGGCGATGTGGGCGCAGGCCGGCCACACGATCGAGCGCCCGATCCCGCGGATGACGTACGCCGACGCGATGGCGCGGTTCGGCTCCGACAAGCCCGACCTGCGGATGGGCCTCGAGCTCGTCGACTGCACCGACTACTTCACCGACACCCCGTTCCGCGTGTTCTCGCCCGAGAACGCCGCCTACGTCGGCGCCGTCGTCATGCCCGGCGGCGGCAGCCAGCCGCGCCGGCAGTTCGACGCCTGGCAGGACTGGGCCAAGCAGCGCGGGGCCAAGGGCCTGGCGTACGTCACCGTCGCCGAGGACGGCGAGCTCGGGGGACCGGTCGCCAAGAACCTGAGCGAGACCGAGCGTGCCGGCCTCGTCGCGCACGTCGGCGCGGCGCCGGGGGACTGCATCTTCTTCGCCGCCGGGCCGGTCAAGAGCAGCCGAGCGCTGCTCGGTGCCGCCCGCCTCGAGATCGGCCGCCGGGGCGACCTCCTCGACGACTCGACGTTCGCCTTCACCTGGGTCGTCGACGCGCCGCTCTTCGAGCCGAGCTCCGAGGCCGTCGCCAGCGGCGACGTCGCGGTGGGCGCCGGCGCGTGGACCGCGGTGCACCACGCGTTCACGAGTCCCAAGGAGGAGTTCATGGACTCCTTCGACACCGACCCCGGCAGCGCGCTGGCCTACGCCTACGACATCGTCTGCAACGGCAACGAGCTCGGCGGCGGGTCCATCCGTATCCACCGCGGCGACGTGCAGAAGCGCGTCTTCTCCGTGATGGGCCTCGGCGAGGACGAGGCGCAGGAGAAGTTCGGCTTCCTCCTCGACGCCTTCAAGTTCGGCGCGCCCCCGCACGGTGGCATCGCCGTCGGCATGGACCGGATCGTCGCCCTGCTCGCAGGCAGCGACTCGATCCGCGACGTCATCGCGTTCCCCAAGTCGGGCGGCGGGTACGACCCGCTGACGGCCGCACCGGCGCCGATCACGCCCGAGCAGCGCAAGGAGGCGGGCGTTGACGCCGCTCCCGACGCGGCAGAGGATGCTCCGGACGCCACGCGTCAGTAGGTCAAGGAAGTCCCGTCGCACGGGCGATCCGCGGAGCATTTGCCGGTACGTGAGAAGTCAACTGGTTAATGGGTCGTAACGGGATCGTTACGCGTCAGTGATCGTCCGTGCGGCGCGGGTCACATACAGTCCTGTCTCGGCGCAGGCCCCCGGGTGATCCCCGGACCGGCGCCGTGACAGTCCCGAACCAGATGGGGAGAGCATGTCGGCAGACACCGCAGGACCGGAGACGCTGGGCTCGTTGAGCGCAGAGCCCGAGCACCAGGATCCCAACAGCCAGCAGGCCAAGGAGATCGCCGGCAAGTCCCCGATGCGGATCGCCCTCGGCCGTCTGGCCAAGGACAAGATCGCCGTGGTCTGTGCGGTCGTCGTGCTGTTCTTCATCATCTGCGCCGTCTTCGCCGGCCCGATCAGCAGCGCCTTCGGCGTGAGCCTGGAGACCCCGCTCGCCAGCGAGCGCGTCGACGGCCTCAACCAGGGCCTCCCGCTGCCGGAGATGGGCCCGCCCAACGGTCCCTTCACGCTGGACCACCCGATGGGTGTCGCGCCGCGCACGGGTGAGGACAACCTCGCCTACTGGCTCTACGGGTGCCGCGTCTCGCTCACCATCGCCACCACCGCCACGATCTTCGCCAGCCTCGTCGGCGTGATCGTCGGACTCCTCTCCGGGTTCCTCGGCGGGCGGGTCGACAAGGTGATGTCGTTCTTCATCGACATGTTCCTCACGATCCCGTTCCTCCTCGCGGCGCTGACGATCGCGCCGATCATCAACGACCGCTACAACCTCTCCGACAACTACGGGACGATCCAGAAGACGGCGCTCATCGTCGTGCTGTCGATCTTCGGCTGGATGGGCACCGCGCGCCTGATCCGCGGTGAGGTGATCACGCTCCGTGAGCGCGAGTTCGTGCAGGCGGCCCGCGTGATGGGCATGCCCACCGGACGCATCCTCTTCAAGGAGCTGCTGCCCAACCTCGCGGCTCCGATCATCATCAGCATCTCGCTGATGCTGCCGACGTTCGTCGCGCTGGAGGCCGGCCTGGCGTTCCTCGGCATCGGCGTCACCGACGGCGTCTCGTGGGGACAGATGATCCTCAAGGGCACCAACCTGACCTTCTTCCGTGAGTACCCGCAATACCTGTGGCAGCCCCTCCTGGGCATCGTCGCTCTGGTGCTCTCGCTCAACCTCCTGGGTGACGCGGTCCGCGACGCCCTCGACCCCAAGACCCGTCGCTGAGCCACCCGGCTCACAGCAGGGTCCATGCACGCGCCGAGGACGCCGTCCTCGGTGAGAACCAAAAGGAAAGGCTGGACAGCATGAAGCGGAACAAGCCGCTCGCGCTCGTCGCTGGCGCCGCTCTTCTGACCCTCGCTGCCTGTGGTGGCGGCTCGTCGGACGATGGCGACAACGGCAACGGTGGCGAGAAGAGGGAGTTCGGAGACCAGACCGGAGGGACCAAGGACGCTGAGCGTCAGGGTCCCGCCGCCGAGGTCGACGGCGCCGCCGCCGGTGGGACCGTCACGGTCTACCTGCCCGGCGACCCGGGTCCCGACACGCTCGACCCGACCGCAGGGTGGTCCGTCACGGGCAACTCGATCCAGCAGGCGCTCACGAGCCGCTCGCTGACCCAGTACGTCCGCGACAACGAGACCGGCGACCCCGTCCTGGTCCCCGACCTCGCCACCGACCTGGGCACGCCCAACGAGGACTACACCGAGTGGACCTTCACCATTCGTGACGACGCCACGTGGGAGGACGGCCAGCCCGTCACCGCCGACGAGGTCGCGTTCGGCATCTGCCGCTCGCTCGACTCCGAGGCGTTCCCGTCCGGTGCCGGCACCGAGTACTCGAAGACCTACTTCGAGGGCGCTGCCGACTACGAGGGTCCCTACACCGCCAAGGACCCCAAGTGCGAGAAGTGGACCGGCATCTCGGTCGACGGCCAGGACGTCACCATCAAGATGGCCAAGCCGTTCCCGGACATGGACTACTGGGGCGCCTTCATGGCGATGGGCCCGGCTCCGCTCGGCAACGCCTCCAAGCCGCCGAACTACGGCAACAAGCCGCTCTCGAACGGCCCCTACAAGGTCGACAGCTACAAGCCCAACGAGGAGCTGGTCCTGGTCAAGAACGACCAGTGGTCCGCTGACTCCGACCCGGGCCGTCACCAGTACGCCGACGAGTTCGTGTTCAAGTTCAACCAGGACCAGGCCAAGGTCGACGAGATCATGCTCTCGGACAACTCCGACAGCCAGACCGCGATCTCGACCGGGCTCGGCTCGGACAAGTACAACGACGCGAACGGCCAGCTCGGCGACCGCCTCGTGCAGCAGACGTCGCAGTGTGTCTCGACGCTGACGCCTGACTACAACAAGATCACCGACATCAACGTCCGCAAGGCGCTCGCCTACGCGTACCCCTACCAGGACGTGTGGATCGCCGGCGGCGAGGTCCCGGGCGTGACCCGTATCCCCGCGAACTCGGTCATGCCTCCCGGCATGGCGGGCAAGAAGGACTTCCAGGTCGACGGTGAGCAGATCACCTACGACCCGGAGAAGGCCAAGGCGCTCCTTGCCGAGGCCGGCTACGGCGACAAGCCCTACGAGATCACCATGGTCTACTACGAGGTCGACCCGCTGGCCGTTGCCGGCCAGGAGCAGATCACCAAGGGCTTCGAGGCCAGCGGCTTCAAGGTCAAGGCCATCCCGGTCCAGGACTCGCCCTACAACATCTGGCTCGACCCGGACAACAAGGTCAACAAGACCCTCAACCTCCGTGGTGTCAACTGGTGCTCGGACTGGCCCGCCGGCTCGACGATGCTCCCGCCGCTGCTCAAGGGTGGTGCTGTCTACAACACCGCTCAGTTCGACGAGCCGTCGGTCAACGACGAGATGGACAACATCGCCACCCTGCCGCTCGAGGAGCAGGCTGACGCCTGGGGTGCGCTGGACGAGAAGATCATGACGGAGTACTTCCCGATCATCCCGACCGCGTTCCGCAACGACCTCTTCGTCTTCGGCAGCAAGATCGGTAACCCGACGGGCGATGGCTCGATCGGTGCGCCGAACTACAAGGACGTCTTCGTCATGCAGTGACCCCGGTGCTCTCGCTGGATCCTGAGAGCACCACGTAGTACCCAGCTCCACCACTGACGTGTGGGGGCTCCCGGACCGGGAGCCCCCACACGGCAGCCCGGACCCGGTAGGCTTCCTGCCTCGGGGGTCCGACTCATCCACCATCCCCGGAGAGTGACCTGCGATGTTCGCGTATGTCGTGAAGCGGCTGATCTCGGGAGTCCTCGTCGTGACGTTGGTCTCGATGGCGATCTTCCTGCTGTTCTGGTACGGCCCCTCGAGTCCCGCACAGCCCATCTGTGACCGTGAGACGAGCAACCGCTGCACGCAGGCGAAGCTGGCCGTCTACGAGAAGACGCTGGGTTACAACAACCCCGTCTACGAGGAGTACGGCAAGTACGTCGAGGGCATCTTCGTCGGCCGTACGCTCACCATCGCCTCCAACGACTACGAGTGCAGCGCTCCGTGCCTCGGCGTCAGCTTCCGCACCAAGCAGCCGGTGAAGGAGGAGCTGGTCTCGCGGATCCCCGCGACCTTCTCCATCGCCATCGGCGGTGCCTTCCTCTACCTCCTCTTCGGCGTCCCCATCGGGGTCGCCGCCGCGCGCCGGCGTGGCACCGTGGCCGACAAGGCCCTCGTCTCGAGCTTCCTGTTCATCAGCTCGATGCCCTACTACCTCTTCGCCCTGCTGACCTGGCTCTACCTCACGATCACGTTCGAGGTGCCGCTCTTCAGCGACACGGGCTACTTCCCGATCACCCAGGACGGGCCGTTCAAGTGGTTCAGCGGCCTGTTCCTCGCGTGGGTCGCGCTCGGCATCTTCGGCTGCACCCAGTACACGCGATTCACGCGTGGCGCGATGGTCGAGGCGCTCAGCGAGGACTACATCCGCACGGCCAAGGCCAAGGGCCTGCCGACGCGGACCATCGTCTACAAGCACGGGCTGCGCGCCGCCCTGGTCCCCGTCGTGACCATCTTCGGCATCGACTTCGGCACCCTGCTGGCCGGCACGATCTTCACCGAGCGGATCTTCGAGATCCAGGGGATCGGCTGGTGGAGCCTCGAGGCCGTCCAGGGCCGTGACCTGCCCGTCGTGCAGGCCACCGCGCTCTTCAGCGCCGTCGTCCTGATCATCTCCAACCTGCTCGTCGACGTTGTCTACAGCGTCCTCGACCCGAGGGTGAGGCTTTCGTGACCAGCGTTCCCATGACCCAGTCCGCGGCCGCCGACCGCGAGGCAGCAGACGGGCCCTACCTCCAGGTCGAGGACCTGAAGGTCACCTTCCCGACGCAGGACGGTCCGGTCACCGCGGTGAGCGGGCTGACCTACTCGGTCGAGAAGGGCAAGACCCTCGGCATCGTGGGTGAGTCGGGCTCGGGCAAGTCGGTCTCGAGCATGGCCGTGATGGGCCTGCACGACGCCAAGTCCGCCCAGATCTCCGGCTCGATCCGGGTCGGCGGCACCGAGGTCGTCGGCCTGAGCGAGTCGAAGATGCGCGGCCTGCGCGGCAACTCGATGGCGATGATCTTCCAGGACGCCCTGGCGGCGCTGCACCCGTTCTACAAGATCGGCGGGCAGCTCGAGGAGGCCTACCTGGTGCACCACTCGAGTGCCTCGAAGCGCGACGCGCGACGCAAGGCGATCGAGATGCTGGACCGGGTCGGCATCCCGCAGCCGGACCGTCGGGTGGACGACTTCCCGCACCAGTTCTCCGGCGGCATGCGGCAGCGCGCGATGATCGCGATGGGCCTGATCAACGACCCGTCGCTGCTGATCGCCGACGAGCCCACCACCGCGCTCGACGTGACCGTGCAGGCGCAGATCCTCGACCTCCTCCAGGACCTGCAGCGCGAGTTCAACTCCGCGGTCATCATCATCACCCACGACCTCGGCGTGATCGCCGAGATGGCCGACGACGTCCTGGTGATGTACGCCGGGCGCTGCGTGGAGTTCGGCACGACCAAGCAGATCCTCACCGTCCCGGAGATGCCGTACTCGTGGGGCCTGCTCTCGAGCATCCCCGACGTGACGGCGTCCACGGACGCCCGGCTGATCCCGATCCCGGGCAACCCGCCCAGCCTGCTGCGCCCGCCGTCGGGATGCGCGTTCCACCCGCGCTGCGTGCACTCCGACAAGGTCCCCGGGGACCTGTGCCGCACGGAGATGCCCGCGCTGCTGCCGGCGAGCACCGGCACGGCCCACCTCAAGCGCTGCCACCTCGCGGACCCGGTCGGTGTCTACCAGACCGAGGTGCTTCCCGAGATCGCGCCCGAGCTCGTCGAGGAGACCCGATGACGCAGGACCCCAACGCCCGCGCCCAGATCGAGCCCACCGAGGTGGGTGCCAACGCCGCCGAGACGGGCGATCGACAGCTGACGGCGGAGAGCAGCCCGGAGGCGCCCGACGCCTACGGCTCGCACGAGATCGGCATCGAGAACCTCGACTTCGCCACCCTGGCCGAGCAGGGCCACACCGCCACCAGGCTCGACCCGCTGGCACCTGCCGTGCTGTCGGTCGACAACCTGAAGATGTACTTCCCCGTGAAGTCGTCGGGTGTCGTGCGCCGGACCATCGGTCACGTCCAGGCCGTCGACGGCATCTCCTTCGAGGTCCCCAAGGGCGGCTCGCTGGGCCTGGTGGGGGAGTCGGGCTGCGGCAAGTCGACGACCGGTCGGCTCATCACCCGCCTCTACAAGCCGACCGGCGGGTCGATGATGTTCGACGGCCACGACCTCGCGAAGCTGTCGTCGCGCGAGATGAAGCCGCTGCGCCGTGACGTGCAGATGATCTTCCAGGACCCCTACACCTCGCTCAACCCGCGCCACACGGTCGGCACGATCGTCGGAGCACCGCTCGAGGTCCACAAGATCGTCCCCAAGAACAAGGTGCTCCCGCGCGTGCAGGAGCTCCTCGAGGTCGTCGGGCTCAACCCCGAGCACTACAACCGCTACCCCAACGAGTTCTCCGGCGGTCAGCGCCAGCGCATCGGCATCGCCCGTGCCCTGACGCTCAACCCCAAGGTCCTCGTGGCCGACGAGCCGGTCTCGGCGCTGGACGTCTCGATCCAGGCGCAGGTGGTCAACCTGCTCCAGGACATCCAGACCGAGTTCGACGTGTCGTTCCTCTTCATCGCCCACGACCTGGCGATCGTGCGGCACTTCTGCCCCGAGGTCGCGGTCATGTACCTCGGCAAGATCGTCGAGATCGGCGACCGCGAGACGATCTACGGCCGGCCGCACCACCCCTACACGCAGGCCCTGCTCTCCGCGGTGCCCGACGTGAAGCAGGCGGCCATCGGTGGTCGACGCGAGCGCATCCGCCTCGAGGGCGACGTGCCCAGCCCGATCAACCCGCCCTCGGGCTGCCGGTTCCGCACGCGCTGCCAGTTCGCGCAGGAGATCTGCGCCAAGGTCGAGCCGCCGCTGCTCCAGATCGGCCAGCGCCACAAGGTCGCCTGCCACTTCGCCGGCGAGCTGGGCTCGCACCCCGCGACCCCGGTGACGACCGAGCTCCTCGGTGTCGACGACCAGGGCACGCCGGTCTCGGGTGCCACGCCGAGCAACACGCAGCTCACCATCCCGGGCTACGAGGACACCTGGTACGACCTGAAGTCGAAGCAGACGACGGGGTCCTGACCTCCGTCGTCCGACCGCGGGGGATACTCACCCACGTGGACGGCCTGTTCGAGATTCCGGGCGCGGGGCAACCCGCGCCCGGAGCCGTCCCCCAGGATCGGGCGCAGTGCTCCCGGGGAGCGGGTCGCTCGGCGCCAACACGCACGCGTCCGCGCCCCTCGCCGTACGCATGCGGCCGCGCACGATCGACGAGCTCGTCGGTCAGCAGCAGCTGCGCGCCGCGGGCTCGCCGCTGCGTCGCCTGATCGAGGGCGACCAGTCGATGTCGCTGCTGCTGTGGGGGCCGCCCGGCACCGGCAAGACCACGATCGCCGCGATCGTCAGCCAGCAGACCAGCCGCCGCTTCGTCGAGGTGTCGGCCGTCTCGGCAGGCGTGAAGGAGGTCCGCGCCGCGATCGACGGCGCGCGGGCCGAGCTCGTCCGCAGCTCGCAGGAGACGGTGCTGTTCGTCGACGAGGTGCACCGCTTCAGCAAGGCCCAGCAGGACGCCCTGCTGCCCGGCGTGGAGAACCGCTGGGTGACCCTCATCGCCGCGACCACGGAGAACCCGTTCTTCTCGGTCATCTCGCCGCTGCTCTCGCGCAGCCTGCTGCTGCGGCTGCAGTCGCTGACCGACGACGACGTCGCCGAGGTGATCGACCACGCCCTCACCGACGAGCGCGGCCTCGGTGGCGAGGTCGGGCTCGACGACGACGCCCGCGCCCACCTCGTACGCCTGGCCGGTGGTGACGCGCGCCGGGCGCTGACCTACCTCGAGGCGGCGGCCGGCGCGGCCACCAGCACCGGCCTCGACGCCATCGACCTGACGACCGCGGAGACGGCCGTCGACCAGGCGGCCGTGCGCTACGACCGCCAGGGCGACCAGCACTACGACGTGATCAGCGCGTTCATCAAGTCGATCCGCGGCTCCGACGTCGACGCCGCGCTGCACTACCTCGCCCGGATGATCGAGGCCGGCGAGGACCCGCGCTTCATCGCCCGTCGGCTCGTGATCAGCGCCAGCGAGGACATCGGTCTCGCCGACCCGACGGCGCTGCCGACCGCGGTCGCCGCGGCGCAGGCGGTCCAGCTGATCGGGATGCCCGAGGCCCGGCTCAACCTCGCGCAGGCCACGATCGCGCTGGCGGTCGCCCCCAAGTCCAACGCCGTCATCACGCGCCATCGACGCCGCCCAGGCCGACGTGCGCGCCGGGAAGATCGGCCAGGTGCCGCCGCACCTGCGCGACGGCCACTACGCCGGTGCGGCCAAGCTCGGCCACAACTCGGGTGCGCCGAAGCCCTACGTCTACAGCCACGACGCGCCCTACGGGATCGCCGAGCAGCAGTACGCCCCCGACGAGCTCGCCGACGCCACCTACTACCGGCCCACCGCCCTCGGTGCCGAGGCCGCGGTCAAGGAGCGCTGGGAGCGGGTCCGGCGGATCGTCCGGGGCGGCAAGGGCTGAGCGGCGCTTGTAGGGTGTGCCGGTGACTTCGGAGCAGGTGTGGCTGGCTGCCGCGGGTGCCGTGGCGCTCGCCGCGCTGGGCCTCGCGCTGCTCGGCGTACGCCGTGCCCGCCGTGCCGAGTCGCTGGCCGCCTCGCTGGCCGAGCGGGTCGCCGTCCTGGAGTCCGCCGGGGTCGCGGCCGACCGTCCGCTGCCGGCAGGTGGACGGCCCCGGCGCCGCCGCGTACGTCATCACGCATCTCGACGAGGACCGCGCCACGCGTGACGAGCGCGAGCCCGTCCCGGTCGCCGTGCCGATCGACGGTCGCCTGTTCGCCGACATCGTCGCGCGCGAGTCCGTGGTCAAGGCTGCGTCGTGGACCGCCGGGGTCCGGCGCGCGCTGTCGGCCGAGAGCCGCAACCGGATCCGCTTCCACGTGCGCCAGGAGACCAGGCAGGCGGGGCGCGAGCGCCGGGCCGAGACCAAGCAGGCGCTGCGCGAGTTCCGCGCGCGCGAGCGGGCCGCAGCGGCGACATGCAGGGGAGGACGTCGCCTGATGGGTCGCCCACTCTGGTTCGTCGCCGGGGCCGGGGTCGGGGTGTACGCCGCTGCCCGTGCCCGCCGTGCCGCCGAGGCCCTCACCGCCGACGGCCTGCGGGACCGCCTGCGCGGCTGGCAGGTCGGCGCGCGGATGTTCGCCGACGAGGTGCACCAGGGCCGCACCGAGCGTGAAACCGAGTTGCGCGAGCAGCTCGGGCTGAGGCCCACTGCAGGTCCGACCGGACCAGCCGAACTGACCACGCCACCGAACAGATGGCCACCGAACAGATGAAGGACCAGCACTGATGGACACCGCCGAGATCCGCCGCCGCTTCCTCGCGCACTTCGAGGCCGCCGGACACGCCGTGGTGCCCTCCGCCTCGCTGCTCGCCGACGACCCCAACCTGCTGTTCGTCCACGCCGGCATGGTGCCGTTCAAGCCCTACTTCCTGGGCCAGGAGACGCCGCCGTGGGACCGCGCGACCAGCGTGCAGAAGTGCGTCCGCACGCCGGACATCGAGGACGTCGGCAAGACCACGCGGCACGGCACGTTCTTCGAGATGTGCGGCAACTTCTCCTTCGGCGACTACTTCAAGGAGCGCGCCATCGAGCTGGCGTGGTCGCTGATCACGAACCCGGTCGACGACGGCGGCTTCGGCCTCGACAAGGACCGGCTCTACCCGTCGGTGCTCGTCGGCGACGAGGAGGCCATCGGCCTCTGGATGAAGGTCACCGGCCTGCCGAGCGAGCGGATCGTCCAGCTCGGCAACAAGGAGAACTACTGGTCGATGGGCGTCCCCGGCCCCGGCGGCCCGTGCTCGGAGATCCTCTACGACCGCGGCCCGGACTTCGGACCCGACTTCGACGCGACCGACGCTCGGCCCCGACATGCCGTTCGAGCTCGAGGACCGGCTCCTGGAGATCTGGAACCTGGTCTTCATGCAGGACGAGCTCAGCGCCGTCCGCTCCAAGTCGGACTTCGACATCGCGGGCTCGC
Source organism: uncultured Actinomycetota bacterium (assembly GCA_963795275.1). Classification (GTDB taxonomy): domain Bacteria; phylum Actinomycetota; class Actinomycetes; order Propionibacteriales; family Nocardioidaceae; genus Nocardioides. The sequence goes on along the minus strand of CAWCHD010000022.1, from coordinate 206,460 downwards.
TGCCCAAGAAGAACATCGACACCGGCATGGGCCTGGACCGCGTCGCCCTGCTGCTGCAGGGCAAGAAGAACATGTACGAGATCGACGTCATGTACGGCGTGATCGCCAAGGCCGAGGAGCTGACCGGCAAGACGTACGGCGCCGACGCGGGCGACGACGTCCGGTTCCGCGTCGTCGCCGACCACGTCCGCTCCTCGATGATGCTGATCGGCGACGGCGTCACGCCGGGCAACGACGGTCGCGGCTACGTGCTGCGCCGGCTGCTGCGCCGCGCGGTGCGCTCGATGCGGCTGCTGGGCTGCGAGGACCGGGTGCTGCCCGAGCTGATGCCGGTCTCGCGCGACGTGATGGGCCAGACCTACGACAACCTCGTCACCGACTGGCCGCGCATCTCCCAGGTCGCCTTCGCCGAGGAGGACGCCTTCCGCAAGACGCTCCAGTCCGGCACCCAGATCTTCGACCAGGCCGCCGACGAGGTGAAGCAGCACCGGCGGGACGACCCTGTCCGGCGAGCGCGCCTTCGCGCTCCACGACACCTACGGCTTCCCGATCGACCTGACGCTCGAGATGGCGTCCGAGGCCGGGCTGACCGTCGACGAGCAGGGCTTCCGCGGCCTGATGGCCGAGCAGCGCGAGCGCGCCAAGGCCGACGCCCGCGCCAAGAAGGGCACCCACGGCGACACCGGCGTCTACCGGGGGATCCTCGACGAGCACGGGCCGACCGAGTGGCTGGCCTACGAGACGCTCGAGACCGAGTCGCGCCCGCTCGCCCTGCTCAGCGGGGGAGCCGCGACCTCGCGCCTCGCCGAGGGCGACATCGGCGAGCTCGTGCTCGACCGCACGCCGTTCTACGCCGAGTCGGGCGGCCAGGTCGCCGACGCCGGCACGATCATCTTCGACGGCGGCCGGCTCGAGGTGATCGACGTGCAGCGCCCGATCAAGGGCCTCGTCGTCCACCAGGTCCGGGTGCTCGAGGGCGAGCTCGACGCCGGCAGCGAGGTGCACGCCCGGGTCGACCCCGAGTGGCGCATCGGTGCCCGCCAGGCCCACTCCGGCACGCACGTCGTGCACGCCGCGCTGCGCGAGGTGCTCGGCCCGACGGCGCTGCAGTCCGGCTCCTACAACCGGCCCGGCTACCTCCGCCTCGACTTCGGGTGGACCCAGGGCCTCACGCCCGAGCAGGTCCGCGACATCGAGCAGGTCTCGCAGCAGGCGCTGCGCGCCGACCTGGCCGTGGGCTGGGACTACATGACGCTCGAGCAGGCCAAGGAGTGGGGCGCGATCGCGCTCTTCGGCGAGACCTACGACAACACCAAGGTGCGCGTCGTCGAGATCGGCGGCCCCTGGTCGCGCGAGCTCTGCGGCGGCACGCACGTCGACCACTCCTCGCAGATCGGCACCGTCGTGGTGACCGGCGAGACGAGCGTGGGCTCGGGCAACCGCCGCATCGAGGCGCTCACCGGCGTCGAGGGCTTCGCCTACCTCGCCCGCGAGCGTGACGTGGTCGCCCAGCTCACCGGCCTGCTCAAGACCCAGCCCGACGACCTCGTCGGCCGGGTCCAGAGCCTCACCGAGCGCCTGAAGACCGCCGAGAAGGAGCTGGAGAAGGCCCGGCTGGCCCAGCTGCTCGGCGCCAGCGCCGAGCTCGCGGCCGGGGCCGACGCAGGTCGGCCCGGTCAAGGTCGTGGCCCACCGCGCCGACGGCGCCGGCGGTGGCGACGTACGCAACCTCGCGATGGACGTGCGCGGTCGGCTGCCGCAGGGCGAGCCGGGCGTCGTGGTCATCATCGGCAATGCGGACGGCAAGGTGTCCGTCGTCGCCGCCACCAACGACGAGGCCCGTGCGCGCGGCCTGTCCGCCGGCGAGCTGGTGCGGGCCGTCGGCCCGCTGCTCGGCGGCAAGGGCGGCGGCAAGGACGACGTCGCCCAGGGCGGCGGCAGCGACGCCTCGCGCATCGACGAGGCCCTCGCGCTGGTGTCGACCGAGGTCGCCCGGGTGGCGGGCTGAGCGTGCGCCACGGAGTCCGGCTGGGGATCGACCCGGGCGACGCCCGGATCGGCGTCGCGAGCAGCGACCCGTCGGGCTTCCTGGCGACCCCGGTCGAGACGGTGCGCCGCGGCGGAGGCGACGTACGCCGTCTCGCCGAGCTCGTCACCGAGCGCGAGGCGGTCGAGGTGGTCATCGGGCTCCCGCGGTCGCTCAACGGCGGCGAGGGACCGGCGGCCGAGAAGGTGCGCGCGTTCGCCGCGCGGCTGGCTCGCCGAGTTGCACCCGTCCCTGTCAGGCTGTGTGATGAACGACTGACCACGGTGTCGGCCGAGTCGATCCTGCGCGAGCAGGGCCGGAACGGGGCCAGGCGACGCGCCGTGGTGGACCAGGCAGCCGCGGTGCTGATCCTGCAGACTGCGCTCGACACGGAGCGCCTGCGCGGGGAGCCACCGGGAGAGATCGTCGAGGTGAGCGCATGACTGAGCAGGACCTGGTCGAGGACGAGGAGTCCTACGACTACGAGCCCGGTGGCAAGCGGCGCAAGAGCCGCGGCGCCAAGGGCTGCCTGGCAGTCCTCGTCGCGCTGGCCGTGCTCGCGGGCGGCTTCTACTTCGGCCTGACCAAGGGCGTCTCCTGGGTCGCCGACCAGTTCCAGGGCCCGGAGGACTTCCCCGGCCCGGGCACCGGCTCGGTCGAGTTCACCGTCAACGAGGGCGACGTCGTCGCCCAGATCGGCCGCAACCTCAAGGCCGACGGCGTGACCGCGTCGGTGCAGGCGTTCATCGACGCGTGCACCGAACGACGGCACCGGCATCCAGGTCGGCGACTACGAGCTCCAGAAGGAGATGAAGGCCGCCGACGCCTGCGAGGTCCTCGTCGACCCGGCCAACCTCATCGGCTTCCCGACCGTGACCATCCCCGAGGGCCTGCGGCTCACCGAGATCGTCTCGACCCTCGCCGAGAACACCGACTTCCCCGCGGGCGCCTGGCACCAAGGCGATCAGCCCGACAAGATCGGCCTGCCCGACTACGCCAACGGCAACGCCGAGGGCTACCTCTTCCCGGCGACCTACGAGATCAAGCCCGGCATGAAGCCCGTCGCGATCCTCAAGATGATGGTCGCGCGCTGGCAGGAGGCCGCCGACGCGGCCGACCTCGAGGACCAAGGCCGCCGAGCTCGGCCAGACCCCGGCCGAGCTGATGATCATCGCCTCGCTCGTCGAGGCCGAGGGCCGCGGCGACGACATGCCCAAGATCGCGCGGGTCATCTACAACCGGCTCGACGGCCCCGGCGACAAGGGCGGCACCAACGGCACGCTCGGCATCGACGCGGCCATCGCCTACGGCCTCGGCCTCTCGCCCGGGTCCACGGAGCTCACGCCGGACCAGCTGGCCGAGGACACGCCCTACAACACGCGCCTCAACGCCGGCCTGCCGCCGACCCCGATCGAGGCGCCGGGTGACGACGCCATCGCGGCGGCGGCCAACCCGGCCGACGGCGACTGGTACTACTACGTCACGGTCGACCTCTCGACCGGCGAGACGAAGTTCTACGAGGACTACGACGGCTTCCTCGAGGGTCGCGACGAGTACAAGGCCTACTGCGAGACCTCGGACCGGTGCTGAGGTCGAGGGCGGGCTGCGGGCGTGCTCGGCGACCCGATCGCGCACTCGCTGTCGCCGGCGCTGCACCGGGCGGCGTACGCCGCGCTCGGGCTCGACTGGACCTACGACGCCCACCGGGTGCCGGCGGGCGGCCTGGCCGCCTTCCTGGCCGGGCTCGGCGCGGAGTGGCGCGGGCTGTCGCTGACGATGCCGCTCAAGCGCGAGGCGATGGCGCTGGTCGACGAGGTCACCGACCGCGCCCGGCTCGCGGGCGCGGTCAACACGCTGGTGCTCGACGAGCGGCACGCGGGTCGGGGACAACACCGACCTGCCCGGGGCGGTCGCCGCGATCCGGGAGCGTACGTCGCTGCCGCTGGGGTCGGCCGCGGTCCTGGGCGGCGGCGCGACGGCGACCTCGGTCGGGCTGGCGCTGGTCGAGCTCGGCGTGACCTCGATCGACCTCCTGGTGCGTGACGCGGCCCGGGCGCCGGAGACGGTGGACGCGCTGCGGTCGCACCCGGCGGGCATCGACGTACGCGACCGGGGCGCTCGACGGGCCCGAGGCCCTGGCCGCCGACGTCGTCGTGTCGACGATCCCGGCCGACGCCCAGACCGCGGACCTCGTCGCGCGGTGTGCGGCCGTGCCCGTCGTCTTCGAGGCGCTCTACGACCCGTGGCCCACTCCGCTGGCCGCGTCCGCACGGCGTCCGACCGGGTGCTGGTCGGCGGGCTCGACCTGCTCGTGCACCAGGCGGCGCTCCAGCTCGAGCTCTTCACCGGCCTCGCGGCCCCGCTGGACGCGATGCGCGAATCGGGCGAACGGGCCCTCGCAGCGCGCAATCCCGCTTGAATGATGCTCGTGAACGAGACCCTGCTCGCGGCGCTGCTCGGCCTCCTCCTCGCGGGTGCTCGGCGGCCTGCTCGTGCCGGCGCTGATCGCGCGGCGTGCCGGAGCCGGAGCCCCGGAAGGCCGACGAGGCCGAGGAGGCCCGAGGAGCCGCCGAGCGAGGCCGACGAGCCGCCGAAGATGCTCTACGCCGACATCGCCGCGCGGCCGGGGCTGGCGCTGGCGCAGCGCACTGGTCTCGGCCGTGTGCGGCGGCGCTGATCGGTGGTGCGACCGGGCTCGACTGGCCGCTGCTGTGGCTGCTCCCGCTGACCCCGGTCGGCGTCGCGCTGTCGGTCATCGACTGGCACACCCGGCTGCTGCCGCGGCGGATCGTGGTGCCGGCGACGCTCGCGGCGATCCTGCTCGTGGTGGTCGTCGGCCTCGCGACCGACCAGCGCGAGGCGCTCGTGCGGGCGCTGGTGGCGATGCTGGTCGCGCGGTCGTTCTTCTGGGTGCTGTGGTTCGTCCGGTCGGCCGGGATGGGGTTCGGCGACGTACGCCTCGCGGCTCCCGTCGGGCTGGTGCTCGGCTGGCTCGGGTGGGGAGCCGTCGCGATCGGGGTGTGGGTCTCGTTCCTCGCCTTCGCGGTCCCGGCCCTCGTCGTCCTGCTCGTGCGGCGCGACCGGTCGTTGCTGAAGCGGTCCTTCCCGTTCGGTCCGTTCATGGTGGTCGGCGCGCTCGTGGGTCTCGTCTGGGGGACTCCGCTCGCTGAGCGGATGTGGGGCTGAGAGACTGGGGCCATGCTCCGATGGCTCACAGCAGGCGAGTCCCACGGTCCCTCCCTGGTGGCGATCCTCGAGGGGCTTCCCGCCCACGTCCGCGTCACGACCGACGACCTCGCCGACTCCCTGGCCCGCCGCCGGCTCGGCTACGGCCGCGGCGCGCGGATGAAGTTCGAGCAGGACCAGGTCCGCGTGCTCGGCGGCGTCCGCCACGGTGAGACCCAGGGCGGTCCGGTGGCGATCGAGGTCGGCAACACCGAGTGGCCCAAGTGGGAGAAGGTCATGTCGGCCGACCCCGTCGACCCGGTGGAGCTCGAGGCGCTGGCCCGCAACGCCCCGCTGACCCGGCCGCGACCCGGTCACGCCGACCTGGTCGGCATGCAGAAGTACGACTTCGACGAGGCGCGCCCGATCCTCGAGCGGGCCTCGGCCCGCGAGACCGCGGCCCGCGTCGCGCTCGGCCGGGTGGCGTCCAACTTCCTCGAGCAGGCCGTCGGCGCGCGGATCGTCTCCCACGTCGTCTCGCTCGGCGGCGTCAAGGCGCCCGCGGGCGTCGTACCCGCTCCCGACGACGTCGCGCGCCTCGACGCCGACGAGGTCCGCTGCCTCGACCCCGAGGCGAGCGCCGCGATGGTGGCGCGCATCGACCAGGCCCACAAGGACGGCGACACCCTCGGCGGCGTCGTCGAGGTCGTCGTCCACGGCCTGCCGCCGGGCCTCGGCTCGCACGTCCACTGGGACCGCCGCCTCGACGCCAAGCTGGCCGAGGCGCTGATGGGCATCCAGGCGATCAAGGGCGTCGAGGTCGGCGACGGCTTCGAGCTCGCCGACACCCCCGGCTCGCTCGCGCACGACGAGATCGTGCCGACCGACGACGGCCTGCGGCGTACGTCGGGTCGCTCCGGCGGCACCGAGGGCGGCATGTCGACCGGCGAGGTCCTCCGGGTCCGCGCCGCGATGAAGCCGATCGCGACCGTGCCGAAGGCGCTGCGCACCGTCGACGTCGCCACCGGTGAGGCCACCGTCGCGCACCACCAGCGCTCCGACGTCTGCGCCGTCCCGGCCGCCGGCATCGTCGCCGAGGCGATGGTGGCGCTGGTGCTCGCCGACGCCGTCGTGGAGAAGTTCGGCGGTGACTCGGTGCAGGAGACGCGCCGCAACGTCGAGTCCTACCTCGACACCCTGCGATACCGATGAGCAGCTCCGCTGATGCGCCCCCGCGTGGTGCTGGTCGGCCCGATGGGCGCCGGCAAGACGACCGTGGCCGGACTGCTCGGTGAGGCGTGGGGCGTCCCGGTGCGCGACACCGACGCCGACATCGAGGCGACCACCGGCCGCGAGATCTCCGACATCTTCGTGGAGTCCGGCGAGGACCACTTCCGCGACCTCGAGGCAGCCGCGGTCGCTGCGGCGATCGCCGAGCACGACGGCGTCCTGGCCCTCGGCGGCGGTGCCGTGCTGCATGCGGAGACCCGCGACCTGCTGGCCGACCAGACCGTCGTGTTCCTCAAGGTCGGCCTCTCCGACGCCGTGAAGCGCGTCGGCCTCGGCGTCGGGCGCCCGCTGCTCCTCGGCAACGTCCGCTCGCGGATCAAGGCGCTCCTCGACGAGCGCACGCCTGTCTACGAGTCGGTCGCCACGCACGTCGTCGAGACCGACGACCGCACGCCCGACGAGGTCGCAGCGGAGATCCAGGAGCTCCTGCGATGAGCGACACCGTGCTGCACGTCGGCGGCGCGTCCCCCTACGACGTCGTCGTCGGCCACGACCTGTCCGGCCGGCTCCCGGGCGCTCCTCGGCGAGTCGGTGGAGCGGGTCGCCGTGCTGTACGCCGGCTCGCTCGGCGCGCTGGCCGACCCGATCGTCGACGAGCTCGTCGAGCACTACGACGTCCTGGCCCTCGGCCTGCCCGAGGGCGAGCGCGCGAAGACCGCGCCGGTCGCGTCCGACTGCTGGGAGGCGCTCGGCGAGGCCGGCTTCACCCGGTCCGACGCGGTCGTCACCATCGGCGGGGGAGCGACCACCGACCTGGGCGGCTTCGTCGCCGCGTCCTGGCTCCGCGGCGTACGCGTCGTCCACGTGCCGACCACCCTCCTCGCGATGGTCGACGCGGCGGTCGGCGGCAAGACCGGCATCAACACCGGCGCCGGCAAGAACCTCGTCGGCGCCTTCCACGAGCCGTCCGGCGTGCTCTGCGACCTGTCGCTGCTGGCGTCGCTGCCCCGCGAGGAGCTCGTGGCCGGGCTCGGCGAGGTCGTGAAGTGCGGCTTCGTCGCCGACCCCGCGATCCTCGAGATCGTCGAGCGCACCGACCCCGCCGCCCTCACCCACGACTCCGCCGAGCTGCGCGAGCTGGTCGAGCGGGCGATCCGCGTGAAGGTCGACGTCGTCGTCGACGACCTGCGGGAGCAGGGCGGCGCGGACGGGCACCCCGGCCGCGAGGTCCTCAACTACGGCCACACCCTGGCCCACGCCATCGAGCGCACCAGCGACTACACCGTCCGCCACGGCGAGGCCGTCGCCATCGGCTGCGTCTACGTCGCCGAGCTGGCCGCGCGGGCCGGCTCGCTCGCCCCGGAGCTCGTCGAGCGGCACCGCGCCGCGCTGTCCCGGGTCGGGCTGCCGACGACGTACGACGCCGCGTCCTTCGAGGACCTCCACGCAGCGATGAAGGTCGACAAGAAGGCGCGCGGCTCCCAGCTGCGCTTCGTCGTGCTCGACGACCTCGCCTCGCCGCGCATCCTCGCCGGGCCGAGCGAGGCGGACCTGCGGGCGGCGTACGCCGCGATAGCCTCCGCCGGGTGAGCGAACCGGACCACGACCCCGACGTCCAGGTCTCCGGCTCCGGCGGGACCATGCAGCGCCTGGTCGGCAGGGCCACACCACGGCCCGTCGACCTCGACCTGCTGTCGGCGCTGCACCGTGCCGAGGGCGACGGCCCGTGGACGCCCGCCGGACCTGCGCCGTTCCTCGCCCCCGGCGACGTCGTGCAGTGGCGCTACGCGACCAGGTGCGACCCGATGCGGGTGGTCCGGGACGACGAGCGCGGGCTGGTGGCGTGGCTCGCCGCCGACACCGAGCTCCTCTCCACGGCGCCCGGCGACGGGCTCGCCCTGCGCGACCTGCCCCTGGCGGAGCGCTTCCTCGGTGAGCGGGTCCCGACCCTCGAGCGGTGGCGCGGCGGCGGGGTGCTGCGCATCGCGCCGACGGCCCGCCCGTGGTCGGTGTGGATCTTCTGGGAGGACGACGGGTCGCTGGCCGGTCACTACGTCAACCTCGAGCTGCCCCACCGCCGGTGCGGTGACGAGACCAACACCCGCGACCTGATCCTGGACCTGTGGCTGGAGCCGGACGGCGAGCTGTGGCTCAAGGACGCCGACGAGCTGGACGCCGCGGTGGACTCCGCGCACCACACCCGCGCCCAGGCCGACGAGATCCGGGCGGCCGCCGAGTGGGCGCGGGCCGAGCTGGTCGAGGGCCGGGACTGGCCGCTCGACGAGGAGTGGACGCAGTGGCGACCGCCGGCCGACTGGACGACGCCGTCGCTGCCCGACACGCCCCTCGTGCGGGCCGCCCGCGCGGCTACGCTGCGGCCATGACGAAGGTCCTCGTCCTCAACGGCCCCAACCTCGGCCGGCTCGGTCGCCGCCAGCCCGAGATCTACGGCTCCACCACCCACGCCGAGCTCGCGCACCAGTGCGTCGAGTGGGGGAGTGCCCTCGGCCTCGACGTCGAGGTCCGCCAGACCAACCACGAGGGCGAGCTCCTCGACTGGCTCAACACCGCGGCCGACGACGGCGTACGCGTCGTGCTCAACGCCGGCGCGTGGACGCACTACTCGCTCGCCCTCTGGGACGCCTGCGCCCAGCTGGGCGCGCCGTTGGTCGAGGTGCACATCTCCGACCCGAAGCAGCGGCCCGAGGAGTTCCGCCACACCTCCGTCGTCGAGCCGCACGCCGTCGCCACCATCGCAGGGCAGGGCATCGACGGCTACCGGCAGGCGCTGGAGCTCCTCGCCGACTGAGCCGAGCCCGGACGTCATACGGACGGGGCAGACGCTGGTCCCGCTCCGTATGACGTCCCGCCCGACCCCCGTGCCGGCGTGGCACGATCGGAGCATGCACGGCACCCGTCGAGATCAGCGCGATGGCGATCAACGTGGCCATCCCGGAGGACCTGCGGTGGCGCGACACCCGCCGCGACGAGGAGTTCGAGCTGCAGTCGCTGACCATCCGGATGCTGCCGGACGGCTCGCTGGCGGCGAAGGCCTACGGTCGTCCGGTCGCGGGCGGCCGAGGGGCGTACGTCTCGTTCCCGGTGCCCGACCGCCCCGAGCTCGCCGCGCTGGTCTCCGCGGCTGCTGACGAGGCCGTCGAGGCGATGGGCCGCCCACGTCTGATCTGATGGGCGGGTGCTGCCCTTCCGCCAGGTCGATGTCTTCAGTGCCGAGCCGTGGCTCGGCAACCCGCTCGCCGTCGTCCACGACGCCGACGGTCTGGGCGACGAGCAGATGCGACGCTTCGCGCGCTGGACCAACCTCTCCGAGACCACGTTCCTCTGCGCTCCCACGGACCCGGCCGCCGACTACCGCGTGCGGATCTGGACCACGGCAGGAGAGCTGCCCTTCGCCGGGCACCCCACGATCGGCAGCGCGCACGCGTGGCTCGAGGCGGGTGGCGTGCCGCGTGGCGACTCGATCGTGCAGGAGTGCGGTGCCGGGCTCGTCGACGTACGCCGCTCGCCGCGGCTCGGCTTCGCGGCACCGCCCCTGGTGCGCTCGGGCGCCGTCGAGGACGACCTGCGGGCGCGGATCGTCGCGGGACTCGGGATCGAGGACGCCGCGGTCGCCGACATGGCGTGGATCGACAACGGCCCGGGCTGGGTCGGCGTCGACCTCGGCTCCGCGGAGGCCGTCCTCGACGTCGTTCCCGACATCGCCGCCTTCACCGACCTCAAGGTCACGGTGCTCGGCCGCTGGGCCGAGTCCCGGGCGGCCGAGCTCGGCGCGGACGTCGAGGTGCGGGCGTTCTTCGCCGACGGCCGTGACTTCGCCGAGGACCCGGTGACCGGCTCGGCCAACGCCGGCCTCGCGCAGTGGCTGATCGGCACCGGTGCGCTTCCGTCGTCGTACACGTCCCGGCAGGGGAGCGTGATCGGCCGCGAGGGCCGGGTCCGGATCGAGGCGGACGGCGAGCGGGTGTGGGTCTCGGGCGACGCCGTCACCCGCATCGTCGGCGAGGTCGACCTCTAGCCCCGACCGCCCATGGCTGCGTGGTGGTCCGGGTGTGCCGGCCACCAGACGTCGTCGTCCTCGTTGGCCTCCGGCACCCCCGCGGCGGTCCAGGCCCGTTCGAACGTGTCCGGCCAGACCAGTCGCTCCCGGTGGTCGAAGTGGTAGGCGGAGGAGTCCACGACCTCGGCCAGGGCCAACCCGTCGGGCTCGATCCGGTTGCCGACCACCGCGAGGTCCACCTCCGGCAGCACGGCGTACGCCGCCCACGCACCGGCCCACCGCAGGACCGAGGCCGTGGTCGGGACACCGTCCAGCATCCACTGGACGACCGGCCACTCCGCTCGACGCCCGACCTGCTCGTCCACGAAGCCCATGATCCGGTCCAGGTAGTCAGCTGGACGGTGATCGGGGCTCGGCATGGTCGTGTCCACGAGGGTGAACAGCGCCGTGTGAGCCGTGCTCGCCTCGCGTGACGACTCACCCCTGAACCGGTCGCCCCGCAGCGTGCCGACGCGGAGCCACGGGTGCTCGGCGTCGCGCACCGCTGCGGCCCCGTGCCGCAGCCAGATGCCCTCGGCCGGGTGGCCGAGCGGCCCGTCGGCGTGGTGCAGCCACCGGGTGCCCTGCCACGTGTCGGGAAGGCCGTGGACCGGGAAGTCGAGAGGCGGATGGGTGGGATCCATCGCCCGAGTGTCCCAGCCCCGCCGAGCCGTCACAACGATCGGATATCGGTAGGACTGCCGATGCCGGGCGGGTGCCCACGGCGGCAGACTCGGTCCCAGACACCGCATCCTGAGCGAGGTCGGGGAGGGAACCATGCGTACGGTGCTGAGCAGGAGCGCGCACGCGGACCAGCTGGAGGCCGAGGTCCGCGATGCGACGTGCTGCGTCGCGACCAGCCGGTGCTGGTCGTGCGAGGCGACACTGGGAGAGGTCCGCGCCATCCGGCGCGACGCGCTCCTGCACTCGATCAGCACCGTCCGGCCGCGGAGGCCGGTCCGATGATGGTTCGCGACGGAGCGGCGGGCGCCGGCAGTGGGGGCCGTGTCCCGCCCTCCGTCATCGGGATCAGCCGTCGCGAGCGTCGCGACGCCGACCGCGGCCGGGCCGCGCTCGAGTTCGGCGCGCACGCCGATGCCGCGCTCGACCTGATGGACCTGCTCGAGCTCGCGTGGCACGACACGCACGGCGACCTCACGCCGCCCGTCGAGGTCCTCGAGGACGTGTGGGTCGCTGCGCAGGGTGACCTCGGGCAGCTGGCGTCGGCCTCGCGTCTCGCGGTCGTCGACTGGCGGGACCTACGCGTGGCGGCCGACGCGCTGCGGACCCGCCAGGCAGAGCTGGCCTGACCCTCGGCAGGCAGACCCCTCAGGCGGGGGTCAGAGCGAGTCGAGCCAGGACTCCAGCGGCACGTCGCCGTCGCCGAAGACGAGCGTCGTGCGGGACGCGCGGTCGTCGGCGAGCACTGCGGCCGCGACCTGGGCCACGAGCTCACGCGAGGTCTCGTCGCCGTCGTTGAAGCCGGCGGCCGGGTTGACCGAGCCGGTGCTCGGCTCGAGGGTGAGCGTGCCGGGACCGAGGACCGTCCACCCGAGCCCGGTGGACCGCAGGTGCTCGTCCGCGGCGATCTTGGCGTCCTGGTAGTGCCGGAACGGGTTGTCCTCCGGCACCAGCGCGTCCTTGGTGGCGCCGGAGAACGACACCATGACGTAGCGCCCGACGCCGGCCGCGACCGCGGCGTCCATCGAGCGGATCGCGGCGTCGCGGTCGACGGCGTACGTCCGTTCGGCACTCCCGCCGCCCGCGCCCGCCGACCACACCACGGCGTCGACGCCGTCGAGCTGCGACGTCAGCGTCTCGACGTCGGCGTCCTCCACGGAGGAGACGAGCGCCGTGGCGCCGGTGGCCTCCACATCGCTGACGTGGTCGGGGTTGCGGACCACGGAGGTGACCTCGTGCCCGGCCTCCACCAGCATCGGTGCGAGGAGGAGTGCGATCTTGCCGTGTCCGCCGAAGATGGTGATGCGCATGTGTGCCACCGTAGCCGGGTGCAGACGTCGACCCACGCGCTGACCATCGGGGAGCACGAGGTCCGCAAGCGAGTTCGTCGCCGACCACGAGGCGGAGGCCGAGCGCGAGTGGGCGATCCTGACCCTGCTCGCCGAGCACGCACCCGGTCTCGCGCCGCGTCCGGTCCGGCGCGACGACGCCGACACGCCCGGTGATCGTGATGGAGCGGCTCCCCGGTGAGCCGCTCGCGCCGCGCCCGCTGACGGTCGTCCAGACCGAGGCGCTCGGGGCGTCGCTGCGCCGGTTGTACGACGTACCCGTCGAGGCGGTGGCGGCTGCGGGGATCGGACCGCGGCGCTACGGCGCCCGCGAGCACGTGCCGGTGCTGGTCGAGTGGCTGGGCGAGGAGCACGACCTGGGGGAGTGCCGCGACCCGGGACTCGTCGCGGAGGCGCTCGCTGCCGCGCGTGCCTACGTCGCCGCGCCGGCGCTGCCCGAACCGCGGCTGGTCGCCCTCGGCATCGCCGACCTCAACCCGCCCAACGTCATCTGGGACGGGCGGGTCGCCCGGCTCGTCGACTTCGAGGACGGCGGCCTCAGCGACCCGGCGTACGAGCTCGCCGACCACGTCGAGCACCTCGGCAGCCGCCTCCCCGGGGTGTACGACGTCCACGCACTGCCGGCCGCGGTCGGGCTGGACGAGGAGGGGCTGGCGCGGATGGCCGCCTACCGCCCGCTGTTCGCGGCCTTCTGGCTCGCGATGCTGCTGCCGGGCAACGGGGCCTGGCGGCGCAACCCGCCGGGGACCACCGAGGACCAGGCCGCGCATTTCATGGCTCTCGCGGCCCACCACTAGACTGGCGCGTCGGCGCCGGGCCCTGGCCCGCCCACCCATCTCTTGCGTACCTCTTGAAAACTCGACGAAGGCGGTCATCAGACTCATGGCAAGCACCAACGACCTCAAGAACGGCATGGTCCTCCGGATCGAGGGGCAGCTCTGGGCCGTCGTCGAGTTCCAGCACGTCAAGCCCGGCAAGGGTCCGGCGTTCGTGCGCACCAAGCTCCGCAACGTCGAGTCGGGCAAGAACGTCGACAGGACCTTCAACGCCGGCACCAAGGTCGAGACGGCCAACGTCGACAAGCGCACCATGCAGTACCTCTACAACGACGGCTCGTCCTACGTCTTCATGGACACCAGCACCTACGAGCAGCTCGAGGTCTCGCCCGAGGTCGTCGGCGACGCCAAGAACTTCATGCTGGAGAACCAGGAGGCGATCGTCGCCACCAACGACGGCCGCGTCCTCTTCATCGAGCTCCCGGCCTCCGTCGAGCTGCTGATCGCCGAGACCGAGCCGGGCCTGCAGGGCGACCGCTCCACCGGTGGCACCAAGCCCGCCACGCTCGAGACCGGTCACACGATCGCCGTGCCGCTGTTCATCACCACCGGCGAGAAGGTCAAGGTCGACACGCGCGACTCGTCCTACCTCGGTCGCGTCAAGGCCTGACCCGCACAGTGGCTGCCCGTTCCAAGGCCCGCAAGCGCGCGCTGGACATCCTGTTCGCCTCCGAGCTCCGCTCCGAGGACCCCGTCGTGGCGCTCGACCGCGCCATCGAGGACGGTGAGGGACCGACCAACGACTACACCGCCACGCTCGTGCGCGGCGTGGTCGAGCACCAGTCCCGCATCGACGAGGTGCTGAGCACCTACAGCAGGAGCTGGACGCTGTCGCGGATGCCTGCGGTGGACCGCAACGTGCTCCGGATCGGCGTCTACGAGCTGCTCTGGGGCGACGCCGACGTGCCCGAGTCGGTCGCCGTGAGCGAGGCCCTGCACCTGGTCCAGGACCTCTCCACCGACGACTCGCCGGCCTTCGTCAACGGCCTGCTCGGCTCGGTCATGCGCGACCGCGCGTCCCTCGTCCAGCCCCCGGTCTGAACCGCTCCACTCGCAGGGGTGACCACCGCTCGCGGGTGGACACTCGTAGGTCCTAGGTTGAGGGCATGAACGCCGCCGCGGACGCCGCCGACACCGCCGAGTCCGTCCACCAGAGCACGTGGATGGACTGGGCCATCCGCATCGGGCTGGTGACCTACGGCGTCGTCCACCTGCTCGTCGGATGGCTCGCGCTGCAGCTGGCGTTCGGCGACAAGGAGGACCAGGCCTCCAACTCCGGCGCCCTCCACTACCTCTCGCAGCAGCCGCTCGGCGGGTTCCTGGTGTGGGTGATCGCGATCGGGATGCTCTTCCTGGTCATCTGGCGCCTGCTGGAGTTCGCCTTCGGCTATCCGGAGGAGTCCGACGACACGAAGCGCTGGCGCAAGCGCGCGACGTCGCTCGGCAAGGCGGTCATCTACGGCGTCATCTCCTACAGCGCCTTCAAGACCGCCACCGGCAACGGCGGCGGCAAGGGCGGGTCGGACTCGATGACCGCGAAGGTCATGAACTGGTCCGGTGGCCAGCTCATCGTCGGCGCCGCCGCGCTCGCGATCATCGGCTACGGCATCTCGCTGATCATCCGCGGCTGGACCGAGAAGTTCCGCGAGAACCTCGACGCCCAGGGCCAGTCCGGCCAGGACGGGTCGGCCTACGTCACCCTCGGCAAGGTCGGCTACATCGCCAAGGGCGTCTCGATCGCCCTCGTCGGCAGCCTCTTCGGCTACGCCGCGATCACGCACGAGGCCAAGAAGTCCGGCGGGCTCGACCAGGCGCTGCAGACCGTGCTCGAGCAGCCCTTCGGCCAGGTGCTCCTGACCGCGATCGCGCTCGGCATCGCGGCCTACGGCCTGTTCTGCTTCGCCCGCGCCAAGCACCTGTCGCGCTGAGCCCTACCTGATCCCTAGGGTGCGGCGGGCGTCCCCGCGGTGACGGCGAGCGCCGTCGCCACCATGTGGTCGCGCACCTGCTGGGCGGTGACCCTGCTGATCCGGGGTACGCCGGGCGCCTCCTCGCTCACGAGCATGGCCACCCGGCCGAGCTGGAGGGTGCCGAGCCCGCTGGCGTAGAGCATGTTGGCCAGCAGGTGCGGGTCGTCGACGTGGAAGTCGCCGCTCGCGGCACCGGCCTCGATGGTGCGGGTCAGGACCGACAGGCAGCCGCCGATGGCCTGGCCGAGGCGGTACATCGCGCTCTCGCTGACCTCCTCGAGCAGGTCGCCGCCCTGGCGCCGCATGATCGACTGGGCGCAGTCCACGAACGCCGGGTGGGCGAGGCCGTACTCGACGAACGCCTCGGTCAGCCGCACCAGCTGGGCGCGGGGCTCGTCGGTCGTCTCGGCGGCGTCCTCGAGCGCCACGCGCAGCTCACCGAGGTACTGCACGAGCGTGAGGCTGAAGAGCTCCTCCTTGCCCGTGAAGTGCCGGTAGATGATGGCCCGGTTGATGCCGACCGCCCGCGCGATGTCCTCGATCTGCGCGTCGCGGACGCCTCGCTCGTCGAAGAGCCGGCGGGTGGCGGAGATGATCTCGGCCTCGCGGAGCCGCCGCCGGGCCGCGGTGCCGGTGCCCGCGGTCGTCGCCTGGGTCGGCTCGGTGCTCATGGCGGCCAGTCTAGGGAGGTCCGTACGTCACGCCGATGTGGTGTGATGCGCTGCATGTCTGCCCCTGCCCCCGGGCTCCGTCTCCTTGCTGCCGTCCTCGTCGCGATGCTCCTGTCCTGTGCGCCGGCGGGTGCTGCTGCTCCCGACGACCGCTTCACGGGCACGGCCCGTCTGCCCGGCTGCTCGGGTGCACTCGTGCGTTGGGCCTCGGCCCTCGACGCCGACCCGGCCGTGGTGATCACCAACGGCCACTGCGTCCGCTCCCCGTTCCTCGGCGGGCGCGAGACGCTCGTCGACGTCGAGCAGTACAAGAAGATCGAGCTGCTCGACGGCGGCGGCGAGGTCGCGACGACCGTGCGCGGGACGCGGCTGGCGTACGCCACGATGTATCGCACCGATCTCGCGGTCTACGAGCTGCGCGAGTCGTACGCCGACCTCGCGGCGGCGGGCGTCACGCCCCTCACCCTGGCCACGAGCGGCCCGTCGCGTGGCGACCGGATCCGGATCCCGTCCGGCTACTGGGTGGAGCAGCGCACCTGCACGACCACCGGGACGGCGTACCGCCTCCACGAGCGCGACTGGGACTGGCAGCACTCGATCCGGCTGCCCGCCCGCGACGGGTGCCGGATCCGCGGCGGCTACTCCGGCTCGCCGATCGTCTCCCGCGAGACCGGTGAGGTCGTGGGGATCGCCAACACCGGTTACGTCGGTGGCCGCCGCTGCGTCGACTCGGCGTGCGAGGAGAGCCGGCGCGGCGTGGTGCGGATGGTGCGGGACATGAACTACGGCCAGCAGACCTGGCTGCTGACGACGTGCATCGGCGCGGACCGACGCTTCGACCTGGCGGCGCCGGGGTGCCGGCTGGCGACGCCGAGGAGCTAGCGCAGGTCCTTGCGCAGGTGCACGTCGGCGATGCCGGCGCCCTCGTCGAGGAACGTACGGCGCGCGCCGGCGTCGTGGCCGTAGACCCGCAGGTGCACGTCGCGGACGCCGATCTCGTGCACGTGGCGGCGCAGCGCTCCGAGGAACGACGGCGTGAGCCGCTGGCCGCGGTGCTCGGGGAACAGGTCGATGGTGTTGCCGAGGAAGTCGATCGCGCCGTCCCGCTCGACCAGCGTCGCCCAGGCCCGGCCGACCGGCACCCCGTCGACCGTTCCCATCATCAGCAGCTCGTGGGACGGAGGGTCGTCGACCAGCGCGGCCACGCGGGCGTCGAGCTCGTCGAAGTGTGCGCTCGCCGCGTCGACGACGCCGGCGCGGGTCATGCCGGTGCGCAGCTGCCCAGCCACGTCGGCGACGAACTGCCGGCGCTCGGCCGCGTCCATCGGGCGCACCGCGACCCGGCGGTCCTCCTGCAGCTCGGTGGCGGAGTCGGGATCGAGCCGCTTGCCGACGTTCGTCATGGTCGCCACGAAGCCCGCCGCCCCGAAGACCGTCGCGAGCTCCGGCGACACCGCGGTCGTCACCTCGGTGGCCCCGCGTGCGCGGGCGTAGGCCTCGAGTGCCGTGATCGTCGCCCCCCACGCGCCGGCGGCGTCGTGGGGGAGCGTCGTCTGGAGGACCCGGACCGCGCAGCGTCGCTGCGCTCCGTCGTCGCCGTGCTCGAGGAGCGCACCGCCGACCTCGACGTCGTCGACCGTCAGGGTGACGGCGTCCTGGACCCGGCCGTCGACCGCTGCGGGCAGAGGCGTGCCGGAGTCCGCCCGGGACGTACGCCAGCCCGCCAGCACCGCGTCGGGCATCTGCGTGACCCGGGCGGTGCTCACCGCAGTCGCAGCTGGCCGGAGGTGAAGGCCTTGGCGACGCTGTTGGGGACGAGCCGCACGCGGTAGCGGGTGACCTGGTCGCCGTTGGTGTCGCGCAGGGTCAGCGAGGCGTCGCCCGTGTCGTCGAGCTCCACGCCCTTGACCGCACGCCACGAGCCACCGGGGGCACGGACGTGGATCCGCACCTTCAGGCCGGCCGCCGATGTCGGGCCCGCGACGCGGAGCTTGTCCGACTCGGGTCCGGCGTCCGAGCCCGTGAGCCGGAGCGAGACGGTGATCTTGCCCGGTGCGGGGGTCGGGGTGGGGACGGGAGTCGGCGTCGGGCGTCGGAGTCGGCGTGGGCGTCGTCGTGGGCGGGTCGGTCGGCGTCGTCGGGGTCACGACCTGCGTGAAGTCGGCGGTGGCGTCGATCGTGTCGCCCAGGGCGGTGACCGTGAGCCTGCCGCCGGACTCGGCGGGGCCGCCGGC
Source organism: uncultured Actinomycetota bacterium (assembly GCA_963795275.1). Taxonomy (GTDB): domain Bacteria; phylum Actinomycetota; class Actinomycetes; order Propionibacteriales; family Nocardioidaceae; genus Nocardioides. Next base: position 188,241 of record CAWCHD010000022.1, on the reverse strand, counting down.
CTCGATCGCGTCGCCGACGGTGACGGTGAAGGTGCCGTCCTCGTCGGTGGTCGCGACAGCCGCCAGCGCCCGCTGCCCGCGCTGGACGATGCCGGCGTCGGCCTCGGTGCCGGGTGCCTGCTCGGTGCCGCGGGTGTAGGCGAGGTCGACGTCGCGGTCGACCAGCGGGAGGCCCTCGACGGTGAGCGTGCCCTCGTAGCTGATGGCGCCGCCAGAAGCGGCGGTGCCGGCGCGCGGGGTGAGGTCGAGGACGGCATCGCCGGCGACGAAGGTCACCGGGTCCTGCTCGCCGCGACCGGTGCTGCCGGGGGAGGTGAAGACGAGGGTGTACTCGCCGTCCTCGCCTGCCGGGTCGAACGGGACCACGAGGCGGCCGTCCTCGTCGGTCGTCGCGGTGGTCCACTCGGAGGGCGGCTCCTCGTCGCTCGGGTAGAGCGCGTACGAGATGTCCTCCTGGGCGGCGAACGGGTCGCCGAGGCCGTCGACGACCTGCAGCGCGATGTCGCCGTCGGCGTACTCCTGGTCGTCGAAGACGGTGCCGTCGGCGAAGTCGGCCTCCGTGGCGGCGGCGGCCGGGACGTAGGCAGGCACCTCGACCGGGTCGCTGATGACGTCGATGTCCGACTCGTAGGCGTCGGCGTCGGTCGTGTTCGCGTAGTAGGTCTCGGTGGTGCCGCTGCGCTGCGTGAGCTCGAGGTAGCCGCCGGGGCCCGTGTAGCCGACGACGCTGCCGTCGGAGGAGCGACGCACCTCCGCGCCGATCACACCCCGGTCGGCGTCGTCGGAGACGTAGAGCTCGAGGGAGTTCGACTCCGGCGCGGCCGTCTCGGGGACGCCGTAGACCTCGACCTGGGAGATCTTCTGCTCGTCGAGCACGATCGGTCGCACGCTGTCGCTGTCGCGCTGGGCGCGGACCGCGATGGTGTCACCGTCGCCGCCGCCGGAGCTGGAGATGTCGAGGGTGCCGTTGAAGGTGGTGTAGCTGAAGATCTTGTCCGAGATGAAGAAGACGTCTGCCTGGGTGGTGCCCTCGAAGGCGCCGCTGGTCGGGTTCCACGCCGACAGCTCGACCGTGCCGTCGAACGCGGAGGTGCTGCCGCTCACGGCCATCAGGCTGGCCGTGCGGGACGAGTCGGCGTAGGGCTGACGGAAGAACGCACCCGTGCCGAACATCTGGGCCGAGTCGAGCGACACCGACTGGACCGGGGAGGTACCGCCGCTGAGGGCGACTCCGTTGCGGGTCGAGTAGGTGGTCGTCTCGCCGTTGGTCGCCACGGCGCGCAGCGCGATGTCGGTGTCGACGAGGGTCGGGCTGGGCGTCCAGTCCACCGTGGCGAAGCGCCCGCTGGTGTAGACGGACTGGTCAACGATCGGCGTCCATCCGGCCGCGTCGTTCGTGGCGTCGGGGTCGGCGTTCACCTCGAACGTGATGACGGCGTCGAGGTCGAGCTTCTCCGCGGTGAGGGTGACCCTGCCCGCGGACGGCGACGTCGGGTTGAACCGGATGGTGCGGACGGACGCGATCCCGTTCTGCTGGCTGATCAGACGGACGCCGGCGCCGTCGGCGGCGTGTGCCGGGCTGGCGAGCGCGAGCCCGCTGATCATGAGTGCGCTGACTGCGCTCGCTGCCAGGCCGCGCCGAATCGTGCTGAGCTGCATCGTTCCCCCGTGGGATCAGTGCCCGGGTCCCCACAGACCCGAGCGAACGCCGCCGAGACTAGGTGCGTGGCTCGTGTGGCGTGGGTGAATCGTCAAAGGGAGCCGCCCGGGACCGGTGTTTCAGCCCAAAGGGTGGGTGCTCAGCCGGCGACGTGGCTCCGCACCGCCTCGATCGTGTCCGCCTCGGCTGCCGACTTGTCGTCGCGGTAGCGCAGCACCCGCGCGAACCTGAGCGCCACGCCGCCGGGGTAGCGGGTGGAGCGCTGGAGGCCGTCGAAGGCGATCTCGACGACCTGCTCGGGCCGCACCTGGACGACGTAGGAGCTGCGGTCGACCGGCGAGGTCGCGAGCCCGGTGAACCGCTCGGTCTGCCAGGCGAGCATCTCGTCGGTCATCCCCTTGAAGGTCTTGCCGAGCATCACGAAGCCGGTCTCCGACGACTCGTCGCGGGCACCGAGGTGGATGTTGGACAGCCAGCCCTCGCGGCGGCCCGAGCCCCACTCGACGGCCAGCACGACGAGGTCGAGGGTGTGGACGGGCTTGACCTTGACCCACGCCGAGCCGCGGCGACCGGCGGCGTAGGGCGCGGACAGGTCCTTCAGCACGACGCCCTCGTGACCGGCGGCGACGGTCTCGGTGGCGAAGGCGTCGGCCGCGGCGGCGTCCGAGGTGACGAGCCGGCGCACGCGGTGCTGCTCGGGGACCAGCGCGTCGAGCTCGGCCAGTCGCTCGTGGCCGGGGGAGTCGAGCAGGTCGCGACCGTCGACGTGGAGGAGGTCGAAGAAGTGCGGTGTCACCGCGACGCCCGAGTCCTGGGCGGTGCGGCTCGCGGTGTCCTGGAACGCCATCGGCCGGCCGTCGTCGGTCAGGGCCAGCGCCTCGCCGTCGAGGACGAAGCGCTCGGCGGGCAGCGAGCGCGCCACCTCGACCACCTCGGGCAGCCGTCCGGTGATGTCGTCGAGGCTGCGGGTCACCACGAGCACCTCGTCGCCGTCGCGGTGCACCTGGATCCGGATGCCGTCGAGCTTGGCGTCGATCGCGACCTCGGTCGCGCCGTCGGGGGAGAGGCCGGCCATCGCTGCCGCGACGTCGGGCGCGCTGGAGGCGAGCATCGGCATGATCGGCCGGCCGACCTCGAGCCCGATCGCCGCCAGTGCGTCCTCGCCCGCGAACGCCGCCCCGGCCGCGGCGACCGTCGAGCCGGCCAGCATCGCGGCACGGCGTACGGCTGCCACCGGCACCTCCGCCACCTGCGCGACGGCCTCCTGGGTCACGGCGTCGAGCGCTCCCTGGCGGAGGTTGCCGGTGACGACGGCGCGCAGCCATGACTGCTCCGCTGCCGTGGCTCGTCCGAACAGGTCGTCGACCGCCTGCTTGCGGGCGAGCTGCGACCCGGCGCCGGACAGCAGCGACATCGCCTCGAACGCTTCGTGGACCTCGAGCACGTCGAGCGACGCCTCGTCGGCGGGGTCGGGGAGGTCGGAGACGCCACGCCAGCCCAGGCCCGTACGCCGCTGTCGCAGCGCACCGCCGAGGTAGGACACGACGACCTCGAGCTCGGCGGGCTCGACGCGGCCGAGCAGCTCGGCCAGCAGGACGACCTTGGCCTTGCGGGACCTGGTGGCAGCGACCTCCTCGGAGGTGGCGACGAGCTCGGCGAGCAGCATGCCTCCATCCTGCCGCCCGCCACCGACAGCGGCGTCACCCCGCGGTGCGGTGCTGGGGCAGGATGGACCCGTGCCCGACGCCTCCCTCTACACGCCGCACTTCAACGTGATGGACGAGGGCGACGCACGCCCCTTCGTCGAGGCGGTGGCGACCGCGCAGCTGGTGACGGTGGGGGCGGACGGCGTGCCCGACGCGACCTTCCTGCCGGTGCTGTGGGAGGGCGACCGGCTCGTCGGCCACCTGGCGCGCGCCAACGCCCACTGGCGCCGGATCGTGGACGGCTCGCCGGCACTGGCGATCGTGACCGGGCCGGACGCCTACGTCTCGCCGAGCTGGTACGCCGCCAAGGCCGAGCACGGCAAGGTCGTGCCGACGTGGAACTACTCCGTGGTGCACCTGCGCGGCTCGGTGGTGGTCCACGACGACGCCGCGTGGGTGCGGTCGCTCGTGACGCGGTTGACCGACCGGCACGAGTCCCCGCGGGACGAGCCGTGGGCCGTCAGCGACGCGCCCGACGACTACATCGACAAGAACCTCCGCCCCATCGTCGGCGTGGAGCTGGTCGTCGAGTCGGTCGAGGCGAAGGCCAAGCTCAGCCAGAACCGGTCGGACGCGGACCGCGCGGGCGTCGCGGCCGGTCTCACCGCCGACGGCCGCGACCCGTCCCGCCTGGTGGTGGAGTGAGGCCGGAGCGCGTCCGCGAACGCTTCTCCGGCCGGATCGCCGGCGTCGGCAGCACGTCCGGGATCCGCGTCGTCGTCGGGCGCTGGGACGACGGCCCGTGGGGCTCGTTCGCCGACGTGATGCTGGAGGACGCCTCGGGCCACCGCGTGCTGCTCGCGCCGTCGGACCAGGTGCGCGACTTCGTCGCTGCGACCTACTCCTTCGACGAGGAGGTCATCGAGCCGGTGGCCGTCTCCGACACCGCGGACGGGTGGCAGGTGGCGACGCCCTCGCTGTCCCTGCGCCTCTCCCTCGGCGGTCGTACGCCGCTCGGGATCGCCCTCGGTCTCGTGCCGGCCCGCGTGGCGACCGCGCCCGCCTGGTGCGGCCTGATCGACCCGGTGGCTCGCGTCGCGATGCGCGGCGTACGCACGCGCGGGACCGCCGGCAACGACCGACGGGAGTGGTACGGCGCGACCTCGGTGGTCGCGGTCACGGCGGCCTCGGGCGCGTGGCGGGGGACCGACCTCGGCGCGCTGGCACGGGTGGACCCGCCCTGCCGGTTCGGGTTCTCGTCGACGCCGGCGCGGCCCTCGGTGACGAGCGTCGTCACGACGATCGAGCGGACCTCGTCCATCGCCTGATCACGCGAACACCGCTCCCAGGGCCTGGGCGCCCACTGCCTGGCCGACGGCCAGCGCGATGAAGAGCCAGGCGGTGGCGGCAGCGCCGTCTCGCGGATCGACGAGTCGGCCCCAGAGGATCAGCACGCCGCTCAGGGACATGTAGGCCGCCCCGAAGCACGCCGCACCGGCGAGGGGCAGGGTGGCCCCGCCGTCGTGCGGGGCCAGCACCGCGGCGGAGCCGACCACCAGTGCGGCCGTGCAGAGCAGGAACGCCCGGGTGGGTCCGTAGCGCGACACGGGTCCGGCGACGAACGCACCGGTCAGCCCGCCCAGGCCCAGCGCGGCCCACAGCAGCCCGACCTGGCCCGGTTGCAGTGCCCCGCGTCCCACGACCGCGGTGGGGCCGAAGGTCCACACGGCTGCCGAGGCGACGCCGGCTCCTGACGCCAGCGCGAGTGGCACTGCCAAGGAGGTCCGGTCGGGACGGGAGGGCTCTGCCGTGGGCGCGACGAGCCGGGCCCCGCTGCTCAGGGCCACGACCGCGGCGGCCGCTGCAGCACACACGCCCGCCATCACCAGCCACGCCGGACCGGGCGACGTGATGGCGGTGGCGAGCACGCCCGTGACGACGACACCCACGGAGGTGCCGGAGTTCACCACGGCCTGCGCGGTCGCGGCCATCCGCTCCGGGACCACCGCGTCGAGCAGCCCCACCAGCGCAGGCGACGCGAGACCGGCCCCGGCGCCACTGACGTACGCGCTGGCGACGAACCATCCCGCCGAGGAGCTGGACGCCAGCCCCAGGCACCCGAGTGCGGCCACCACCCCCGCGGCGCCGGCGACCGCGCGGGACCTGAGCGGGACCAGGAACGCCGCGAGGACGGCGGCCACGCAGTAGGACGCGAACTGCGCCGTGCCTGCCGACGGCAGCGCCGTCGCGACGCCGGGGTGCTCGACCGCCATGGCGGGATGCAGCAGCCCGACACCGAACCGTGCCATCCCGTAGGTCGCGGCGATCAGGAGCACGCCGGCCGCGACGAAGAGCGCACCCCTCGTCTCATGAAACGATCGTTTCACCTGCATGAAACGCACGTTACAGTACGGGCATGGCACGACCGGACACGCGGAGCAGGATCCTCGATGCAGCCGAGCAGCAGTTCTTCGGCGACGGCATCGCGGTCACGGGCGTGGATGCCGTGGCGCGCGGCGCCGGCGTCTCGGTCGTGACGCTCTACGCGCACTTCGGGAGCAAGGACGGACTGGTCAGCGCAGTCCTCGCGCGGCGACTCGAGGCCTGGGACCAGGTCTGGCAGGCCCGCGTCGACGCCGCGGACGACGCGCAGGGCGCGGTGCTGGCCGTCTTCGACGCCGTGACGGCCTTCCGGGCAGCGGCCGGTCCCACCCAGTGGTGCACCTTCCTCGCCACGGCCTCCGAGCGACCGGCCGCCGACGACGCACCCGCGCAGCTCGTCCGGCGCGACGACGCCCTGCTGCGCGAGCGGCTGCGCCGGTGCGCCGAGGCGGCGGACCGCCCGTCGAACCGACGAGATCGTCGCTGTCGTGACCCTGGTCTACAACGGCGTGCTCGCCAGCCTGCTGCGAGGCGAGCCCGACGACCCCGCCCCGCTGGGTCGCCGCGTCGCCGCTGCGGCTCTCGGCTGGTCGGACCCGGTCGCTCGCGGCTAGGGCGCGCCCGTCGGTCCGACCGGCGAGCACCGCTGGTCGCCGACACGGTAGGAAGAGGGCATGGATCCCCGCCTCGCCGGACGCACGGCCCGCCTGCTCGAACCCCTCCACGCCCTGGGCTACTTCGCGCCCGAGGTCGAGGCGGAGGTGATCGGCGTCGGTGTGCGCAAGGGACGCGCCACCTACTTCGCGTCCCGTGCAGCGGCGATGGGTCGCGTCGGGGCCGGCCCCGTGGCGGCGACGTTCTACGTCTTCAACCCGTCGCTCGTCGCGCACTTCATCCCCGCGGCGTGGGAGTCGGCCGATCCGGAGGACGTGGTGGCGGCCCGCTACCGCGGCGTCTCGGCGGCGTACGCCCGGCTCCTCGGCGAGGACGTGCTGACGTCGCGCGAGGTCGAGGAGGCCGCCGACCTCGCTCGTACGGCGTCCGACGGGTGCACCGTCGCCGGCCGGCCGCTCTACGCCGCACACGCGGACCTGCCGTGGCCGGAAGAGCCGCACATGGTGCTCTTCCACGCGCTCACCCTGCTCCGCGAGCACCGCGGCGACGGGCACGTCGCCGCACTGATCGGGGCCGACCTGAGCGGGATCGAGGCGCTGGTCTCCCACACGGCGACCGGCAAGGGCTTCACCCAGCCCGCCGCCCAGGCCACGCGCGCCTGGTCCGACGAGGAGTGGTCGGCGGCCGTCGCAGGACTCGAGGCGCGCGGCCTGATGACGTCGGCAGGCCTGCTGACCGAGGACGGCGTCGCCCTCCGGACGGCGGTCGAGCGACGTACGGAGGAGAGCGCGTTCGCGCCGTGGGAGCACCTCGGGGAGGCCGGTACGCGCCGGCTCACCGAGCTCTGCCGGCCGCTGGTCACCACGGCCCTGACCAACGGCGCCTTCCCGGCCGGGGTGTTCGCATGAGCACCGTCGACTCCCTCACCGACGTCCTCGCCCGGCTCCGCTCCTGCGAGTGGATCGACCTGACCCACACGTTCGGGCCGGGCATCCCGCACTACCACGCCTTCCCCGACGAGGAGCGCGAGACGCTCTTCCACTTCGACGAGGGCGTCGGGTCCTCGGGCACGGGGTTCCTGGCGCACCGCTTCACGCACATCGGGCAGTGGGGCACCCACGTCGACCCGCCTGCCCACTTCGCCCGTGGCGGACGCTTCCTCGACGAGCTGCCGGTGACCGACATGATCCTGCCGCTGGTCGTGGTCGACGTACGTCCCCACGCAGCGGCCGACGTCGACCACGTCGTGTCGGTCGCCGACCTCCGGGCACACGAGGCCGAGCACGGCGAGATCCCGCGCGGTGCCTTCGTCGCGCTGCTCACCGGGTGGGCCGATCGCTGGCCCGACGGCGACGCGATGGCCAACCGCGACGCCGACGGCCTCGCTCACTACCCCGGCTGGGGCGTCGACGCGCTGAGGTTCCTCGTCGAGGAGCGCGGCGTCACGGCGATCGGCCACGACACCACCGACACCGACCCCGGTGCCGTCGTCGGGGCCGGCTCCGCTCCCGCCGAGACCTACATCCTGGGCGCCGACAAGTGGCAGATCGAGATGCTGGCCGGGCTCGACCGCCTGCCGGCCACCGGCGCCCTCGTCGTCGCGACGTGGCCCAAGCCCCAGGAGGGGTCCGGGTTCCCGGCGCGGGTGTTCGCGATCGTCGACCGCTGAGACGCCGGCTCCCCTCGACGTCGCAGGTTGCCGGGGAGTCCGGGGCCGGTGACCCCGTCTATGCCGTCGCCACGAGGGGGGCGACCTCGGTGCCGAGGAGCTCGATACCGCGAAGAAGGTCGTCGTGGGCCAGGCGCGGGTTGGTCATCTGCAGGGACAGGCGGTCGACCCCGCCGAGCTGCTCGGAGACGCGGCGGATCTTGTCGGCGACCGTCTGCGGGTCGCCCATGAAGAAGGCACCGTTCGGTCCGGACGTCGCGTCGAACTGCTGCCGGGTCGGTCGGGGGAAGCCGCGCTCCCGGGAGACCTTGGTGAACATCTCCTCCCAGCCGGGGTAGATGGTGTCCGCTGCTTCCTGGGTGCTGCCGGCGACGAACCCGAACACGTGCAGCCCCACCTGGAGCTTGTCCGGCGAGTGGCCGGCCTGGGCGCCCGCGCGGCGGTAGAGGTCGACGAGCGGAGCGAACTGTCGCGGCTCGCCGCCGATGATCGCCACCATCAGCGGAAGACCGAGCAGTCCGGCCCGGGCGAACGACTCCGGGGTCCCTCCCACGCCGACCCAGACCGGGAGCGGGTCCTGCACCGGGCGCGGGTACACGCTCTGCCGGACCATGGCCGGACGGTGCTGCCCCGACCAGGTCACCTCGCCACCGTCGCGGATCCGCAGCAGCAGCTCGAGCTTCTCGGTGAAGAGCGAGTCGTAGTCGGCGAGGTCCAGTCCGAAGAGGGGGAAGGCCTCGGTGAACGAGCCACGGCCGACCACCAGGTCGATCCGTCCCTTGGAGATGAGGTCCAGGGTCGCGAACTGCTGGAACACCCGCACCGGGTCGGCCGCACTCAGCACCGTCACCGCGCTGCCGAGCCGGATGCGCTCGGTGCGGGCGGCTGCGGCCGCGAGGATGATCGCCGGGGCCGAGTCGAAGTACTCGCTGCGGTGGTGCTCGCCGATGCCGAAGGAGTAGAGCCCGACGCGGTCGGCCAGGGTGATCTCCTCCAGCAGGTGCTCCATCCGCTCCGCGGGCCCGACGACGTGGCCGGTCACGGGATCCGTCACGGTGGAGACGAAGCTGTCCACGCCTAGGTGCATCGGTGTCTCCCTGCTGGTGGGGTGTGTCGGCCCATCGTTCCACGCTCGCGAAGCCCTGGTCAGGCACGCGTCCACCCGCAGCGATCGCCGTACCCGTTGCGCTCCGTGGCGAGCCGCCGCAGCCCATCCAGCGCGCGCCGGTAGCGTCCGAGGTGCCCGGCCAGCAGCTCGTCGAGAGCTCGACCCGGCCATGCCCGCAACGGATCTGGAGCACCCCATGAGCAGTGAGCTGGAGCTCGGCGCCATCGGCAACGTCTTCTACTTCGTCGACCGGCTCGAGGAGGCGGTCGAGTGGTACGCCGCACGGCTGGGCCGCGAGCCGGTGCAGCGCGGCGGTGCGCTGGTCGCGTTCGAGATCGGCGACACCCGGCTGACGCTGCACGAGGTGGACGAGCTCAACGCGGCGGGCCTGCGGGCGTCCGGCGTACTGGACCGTGGCCGACGTCGACGCCGTTGCCGCCGACTGGGTCGCCCACGGCGCGGTCGCCCACCGCGGACCGAAGACGGTGTTCACCGGCGAGCGGCTCTGTCAGCTCCTCGACCCGTTCGGCAACCTGTTCTGCGTGCGGCAGTCCGCGTCGTGAGCGCCGCACCCACGTCGACCCCTGCGGCCGCGGTCCCGAGTGCCTGGGCGCCGCTGCGGATCCGGGTGTTCCGGATGCTGTTCATCGCCCAGCTGGTCTCGAACGTCGGGCTGTGGATGCAGACCGTGGGCGCCCAGTGGTTCCTGGTCGAGCCGCACAGCAGCGCGACGGTCATCGCCCTGGTGCAGACGGCCAGCCTGCTGCCCACGCTTTTCCTCGCGCTGCTGGCCGGCGGGCTGGCTGACCTCCTCGACCGGAGGCGGCTGCTCATCGTGGTCAGCACCGGCACGGCGATCGCGGCGGCTGTGACGACGTTGCTGGCCTGGACGGACGTGCTGACCCCGCAGACCCTGCTGCTGATGACGTTCCTGCTGGGCTGCGGCTCCTCGCTCTCGGCCCCGGCGTGGCAGGCCATCCAGCCCGAGCTGGTGCCGAAGGAGCAGATACCGGCCGCCTCGGCCCTCGGCAGCGTCACGGTGAACGGCGCCCGCGCCGTGGGTCCCGCGGTCGGCGGCGTGGTCGTGGCCCTGGCCGGGCCGGCGGCGGTGTTCGCGATCAACACCCTGACCTTCCTCGTCATCATCGGAGCCCTCGTCGCCTGGCGACGTCCGGTCGCCGACGTCGGCGTGGACCGCGAGCGCCTGGGCCGCTCCGTGGTGACCGGAGTGCACTACGTGCGGTCGGCTCCGATCGTGCGCCGGATCATGCTCCGCTCGGTCCTGTTCGCCTTCCCCGCCTCGGCGCTGTGGGCGCTGCTCCCGCTGGCGTCGTCGCAGGAGCTGCACCTCGGTGCCACCGGCTACGGCGGTGTCCTCGGCCTGCTCGGCGCCGGCGCGGTCGGCGGCGTCGCTCTCTATCCGGCCCTGCGCCGGCGGGTGCCACCCAACGGCGTCCTCGCGGCGTCGGCGGTGGCCTATGCGCTCGGCGTCCTCGCCTCGCGCTGTTCCCGATCTGGGCCGTGCTGCCGATGCTCGTCGTTGCCGGCGCGGCGTGGATCGGCACGCTCACCACGCTGAATGCATCGCTGCAGCTGTCCCTGGCCGGGTGGGTGCGCGCCCGCGGCATGTCGGTCTACCTGCTGGTCTTCATGGGCTCCCAGGCCCTCGGCTCGTTCGCCTGGGGAGCCCTCGCCTCGCACACCAGCCTGCGCACGGCGTTCCTCGTCGCCGCCGCGCTGGTGCTGGCCGCCGGCTCTCAGCACCGCCGTGCTCCCTCTGCACCCCGCGACCGGCACCCTGCCGCGCGGCGTCTCCACGGCGTGGCCCACCCCGACCGTGGTGTTCGGGCCCGAGCCCGACGACGGCCCCGTCGTCGTGGTGCGCACGTACCGCGTCGCACCTGCGGCGGCGGCCGACTTCGACCACGCCATGGTCGCGGTGGGTCGCGCCCGGCGCCGCACCGGCGGGCACTCGTGGGGCCTCTACCGCGACGGCGTCGACCCGGACCTGCGCGTCGAGCAGTTCACGGTGCCGTCGTGGGCGGAGTTCGAGCGCCAGCACGGCCAGCGCTGGACCGACTCCGACCACGACCTCGTTGCCGCGGCCCTGCAGCACACCACGACCGGAGCCCCTGAGTCCGAGCAGCACCTGCTCGCCGTACCGCGCCCGCCCCGGTGAGGCGGCGCGCTCAGCGCACCGGCAGGTTGCGCACGTTGCGGCGCGCGATCTCGAGGACGTCGCCCACGCCGCCGCCCAGCACCATCTTGCCCAGGGACAGGGCGAAGCCCTTGGCATCCTCCGCGCGCACGTGGGAGGGGAACTCGAGGTGCGTCGGGGGTCGTGACCACGTCCAGGAGCGCGGGGCCGTCGTGGGCGAACACCTCGGCCGCGGCGGCCTCGAGGTCGCCCGGCTCGGTCACCCGGCGGGTGAAGAACCCGGCGCCGGCCGCGATCGCTGCGTAGTCGACCATGTCGTGGTCGGTCTCGAAGGGCGGGTCGCCGGCGGCGAGCATCTCGACGCGGACCATGCCGAGGCTGGAGTTGTTGAAGACCACGACCTTGACCGGCAGCTGGTGCGTCTTCGCCGTCAGCAGCTCGCCGAGCAGCATGGCCAGCCCACCGTCCCCGGAGAGCGAGACGACCTGCGCGGCCGGGGTCGCGAGACCTGGGCGCCGACGGCCATCGGCAACGCGTTGGCCATGGAGCCGTGCACCCAGGAGCCGAGCAGGCGGCGCCGACCGTTGGGGTTGATGTAGCGAGCGGTCCAGGTGCAGCACATGCCGGTGTCGACGGTGAAGACCGCGTCCGGCGCGGCGACCCGGTCGATCACGGCCGCGAGGTGCTCGGGGTGGATCGGCGCCGCCTGCGGCGGCCTCCTGTCGTAGGTCTCCACGCTGCGCTCGACCGCCTTGAGGTGGCGGCGCAACATGCTGTCGAGGAAGGAGCGGTCCTGGCGCTCGGGCACGTGCTCGAGCAGCGCGCGGACCGTCTGCCCCACGTCTGCGGCGATCCCCTGGACGATCGGCACGCGGCGGCCCAGCCGTACGGGGTCGAGATCGACCTGGACGTTGGCCGCGCGGGGCAGGAAGTCGTCATACGGGAAGTCGGTGCCGAGCATCAGCACGAGGTCGGCCTCCTGCAGCGCCTCGTAGCAGGCGCCGTAGCCGAGCAGCCCTGTCATGCCGACGTCGAAGGGGTTGTCGTACTGGAGGATGTCCTTGCCGCGCAGGCTGTGCCCGACCGGCGCGCCGACCCGACGAGCCAGCTCGAGGACGTCGTCGCGCGCTCCGGCGCAGCCGATGCCGCCGAAGATGGCGATCTTCTCCGCGGCGGCGATCCGCCCGGCCAGCTCCTCGACCGCCTCGGGGGTGGGTCGGGGCAGCGTTCGCCCGCTCACGGTGGCGCTCGTCTCGTGCGCGGCCTCGGACTTCTCGGTCAGCACGTCGCCGGGCAGGACCAGCACCGACGCACCACCCAGGCCCACGGCAGCCTGCACCGCCGACCGGGCCAGCCGGCTCATCTGGCTGGGATGGGCGACCGTCTCGCAGTAGTGGCTGGCCTGCTCGAAGAGGGCCTCGGGCTTGGTCTCCTGGAAGTACCCGGTGCCGATCTGGCGCGAAGGGATGTGCGAGGCGAGCGCCAGCACCGGCGCTCCCGAGCGGTGGGCGTCCATCACGCCCTGCAGCAGGTGGGTGTTGCCCGCGCCGCAGCTGCCCGCGCAGACGGCCAGCGAGCCGGTGAGCTGCGCCTCGGCCGACGCCGCGAACGCCGCCGCCTCCTCGTGGTGCACGTGGATCCAGTCGATGCCGCCGTTGGCGGAGCCGCCGCGCCGGCGCACGGCGTCGCTGAAGGCGTTGAGGCTGTCGCCGACCAACCCGTAGATGCGGCGTACTCCCGCCGCGACCAGGACGTCGAGCAGCTCGTCGGCGACTGTCTTCACGGGGCCTCCAGCATCGTGGGGGTGGAGCGGGACACGTTGGGCGGAGACTATGCCCTCCCGCTGACTGCCTGGCGAGCCGCCACGGCCCGCCCAGCACGCGCCGATAGCGTCCGGAGGTGCCCAGCTCCCGACGGTCGAAGCCCCGTCGGACGTCCGCACCCAGGCGTCGGAGCAGCTCCCGCCAGCCCCGGCAGCTCCCGGTCACCGGACCGGGGGAGCGGCTGTGGGTCCTCGACGTCCCCTACGGCACCCAGGTCGACGGCGCGGCCTGGCACCCGGCGGTCAGGACCCACCTCCACGTCGGGCGCAGCCTGCCCGCGCACCTCGAGCCCTACGCGCCCGGGCCGTACACGCTGGGCCGGTTCGTCGAGAACACGCTCAACCCCGACGACCCGACGCCCGACCCCGAGCCGACGGACGACCTCGAGCCGCGGCGGATCCAGTTCGAGGCCGCTGACGCGATCGCGGCGCGGGCCGAGGCGGGCGGGCGGCTGTTCCTGCTCGCCGACGAGCCGGGCGTGGGCAAGACGATCTCTGCCGTGCTCGGCGCCACTGCGGTGGGGGACCTGCGTGGCGCCCGACGGGTGCTGGTCATCGCCGACCGTCCCGCGGCGATCACGATCGGGCACTGGTGCCGGACGATCACGGCGCTGGGCAACGGCGGCCTCGAGTGGGTCGTGATCACCTGGGACCGCCTCGACAAGGTCACCGACCACGACTGGGACGTGATCATCGCCGACGAGGCCCACGCCCTGCGGCGTACGACGACCAAGCGGTGGAAGCTGTGGGCGCGGATCTCCGGGCACGGCAAGCCCCACGACCGCGCCCCCTTCGTCATCGCGACCACCGCGACGCCCGGACACACGCCGCTCGAGCTGCCCTACCTCGCCCCCGCCTATGCCCAGGCGCTCGGCGAGCCGATGAGGGAGTGGACCTCGGCGACGAAGCCCGCCGACCTCTTCGCCGATGCCCTCGAGCGGCACGGCGTCGGCGTCGAGCGGGGACGCTACGGCGCGACCTGGACCACCGACCCCGCCCGGCGCGCGGCCGACCTCACGATCGTCCGCGGCTGGCTCGACGAGGAGCGGCCACCGGCCATGCTGCACCGCGCTGCGCCGTGGGGGCCGGTGCCGATCTCCGGCATGCCGGTGGCGCTGACGCCGGCGGAGCGGACGGCGTACGAGGCCGAGTGGGGTGAGTTCTGCCGCGAGATGGACCTGGCCCGGCGCGGCCGCAACGTCGCCAAGGGCCGGGCCGCGCTGCTCCGGTTCCGGCAGAAGGCGGGGCTCATCCGCGTCGACTCCACGGTCGCCTGGATCGCCCAGCAGGTCGAGGCCGAGCGGCAGGTCGCGTGCTCGGTCGAGTTCGTCGCGACGGCGGCCGACCCGATCGCCGACCGGCTGCGCGACTCCGGGATCGAGGTCGCCACGATCTACGGTCGCGACCGGTTCGACCCGGAGGCCGAGCGGCTGAGGTTCCAGACCGGGCAGGCCAAGGTGTGCGTCTTCACCACCGTCGCCTCGATCAGCCTGCACGCCGGCGAGACCCTCGCCGACGGACGGCAGGCGAGCACCGAGCCGCGGGTCGGGATCTTCCACCAGGCGCGGTTCTCCGGCATCGCGGGACGGCAGGTCACCGGTCGTACGCACCGTGACCACCAGGTGTCGCCGTGGCACATCGCCTACGCCGAGCGCACCGTCGAGGAGCAGGTCGGCAAGGTGATGGTGGAGCGGATCGCCGCGGCCTCCGACACCGTGGGTGGTGACACCACCGGTCTCGCCGACGTCGCGCAGCTGCTGGGGGCCGACTGGCTGCCGGGAGCTGCTCTGGTCGAGGGCGACGCCTGACCCGACCCGCCACCAGTGTTCAGCGAGGCAGGCCCAGGCCGGCTTCCAGCCGCGCGGTGATCGGCTGGAGCTCGGCCACCAGCTCGTCCAGCACGTCCGTCTCCAGTGCGGCGTACGGCGGCTCGGCGAGGCGGTCGGTCATGGCCTCGATCCGGTCCTTGGTGGCGCGCCCCGCATCCGTGAAGTGCCCGGAGGCGTCGACCAGGCCTCGTTGGCGCAGGCGGTCCATCACGCCGGCGAGGTAGGGCTTCGGCAGGTGGTGGATCCGGCCGAAGGTCTCGGCCGGGTGGATCCCGGCGTCCAGCGCGAGGAACACGTGGCACTCGGTGCGGTCGATCTCCTCCACCATCAGGGCCGCGATGTGGCCGTCGCCGCGGTGCTCGCGGAGCGTGTTCGCGGCGTGCCAGAGCCGGGCGACCGGCTCGTCGGGGACCGGCAGCGCGCGGAGGGCGGCGTACATCACGCGTCCCTCGACCGGGGCGCTCGCCGCGGCCCGGGTGAGCAGGTCGGCGGCACGGGAGAGCCCGGACGTGTCGACGAGGTCACCGAGGATGCGGACGAGTGCGGCGACGCACCCACGCTGCCGTGCCTCGTGCGCCGCCTCCGGCGTCGTGGTCTCCCACACCTGGGGGATGTGCCGGGCGGCCTCGCCGGGGCCGAAGTTGTAGAAGGCGGCATCCACGACCTCGGCCGGCACGCGTCCGAGCGGTGCCGACCGACCGGCGAAGTAGCCGTCCCAGTAGGTGCTGAAGCCGAGCGCCCCCATCGCCTCGTTGGGCTCGTCGGCGAAGAAGTTGACCAGCGCGATCGGCTCGATGAGGTCGAACATGGTGCGAGCCACGGGCTCGGGGTGCGACATCGTTCGTCTCCTTGAGGGACTCGGCCACGGCTGCGGCCCCCACCTCTACTACGAACGGGCACCTCGGCGATACCCCGTTCAGGACCCCGGCAGGACGAAGGGCGCCCTGGTGGGGGGCCAGGACGCCCTTCGTCGCTCAGGGAGGGCCGATCAGCAGAAGGCGCTGTGGACGAGGTCCTTCGTGCCCTGGCCCCGATCGTCGAGCGACTGGACGAGCCGGGCGGCGAGCATGCGCTTCATGTCTGGTCCCTTCGTCGACGGGTGCGGATCACCCGATACCCATGACTCCGTGGTCGGGGTCACGTCGGATGCAGCCGGACGGCGGATTTGTCCGAAGCTCGTCCACCCGCTCCCGCGACAGGTGGGGTGTCCGAGGGCGTGGCTACATTGGCGGGATGCGATACCGACTGATGGGCAAGAGCGGCTGCGCGGTCTCCGAGCTGTGCCTCGGCACGATGACGTTCGGCGCCGAGACCGACGAGGCGGGCTCCCACGAGCAGCTCGACATGTTCGTCGAGGCCGGCGGCACGCTGGTCGACACCGCGGACGTCTACTCCGCCGGCGTCTCCGAGGAGATCATCGGACGCTGGCTGGCCGACCGGCCGCGCGACGTGACGGACGGTGTC
This sequence comes from uncultured Actinomycetota bacterium, assembly GCA_963795275.1. Classification (GTDB taxonomy): domain Bacteria; phylum Actinomycetota; class Actinomycetes; order Propionibacteriales; family Nocardioidaceae; genus Nocardioides. The sequence goes on along the minus strand of CAWCHD010000022.1, from coordinate 171,888 downwards.
GTCCTCGCCACGAAGGGCCGGTTCGCGGTGGAGGACGGCCCCAACGGCAACGGGCTGTCGACGCGCCACCTCACCCGTGCGCTCGACGCATCGCTCGGGCGGCTGGGCGTCGACACCGTCGACCTCTACCAGGTGCACGCCTTCGACCCGCACACGCCGATGGAGGAGACCCTGCGCACCCTCGACGGCTTCGTCCAGGCGGGCAAGATCCACTACTACGGACTGTCCAACTTCACCGGCTGGCAGCTGACCAAGGCGGTGCTCACCGCCCGCGCGCTGGGGCTGCGCGAGCCGGTCACCCTCCAGCCGCAGTACAGCCTGATCGTCCGCGAGATCGAGTGGGAGGTCGTGCCGGCCGCGCTCGACGCCGGGATGGGCCTGCTGCCGTGGAGCCCGCTCGGCGGTGGCTGGCTGTCCGGCAAGTACACGCGCGACCAGCGACCCACCGGCGACACCCGGCTCGGCGAGGACCCCGGTCGCGGCATGGAGGCCTACGACCGCCGGGGGAGCGAGCGCACCTGGCGCATCATCGACGCCGTCGAGCGCGTCGCCCACGACCGCGGTGTCTCGATGGCCGAGGTCGCGCTCGCCTGGGTGACCAACCGTCCCGCCGTCACCTCGACGATCCTCGGCGCCCGCACCACCGAGCAGCTCGCCGCCAACCTCAAGGCCGCCGGCCTCGTGCTGGGCGACGAGGAGCAGTCGGTCCTCGACGAGGCGAGCGACCTCGCGCCCACCGACTACCCCTACGGCGAGCTCGGCGTCGACCAGCGCAGCCGCGAGCTCGCCGGCGGCTGACCGACCCGCCTGCCCCGTCCGAGGCACCGCGCGCCGACCAGGTGCGCGGGGCGTCGTGCTGTGACACCCCTCACGCCTCCCGGTGACCGCTGCCGCAGCAGCCACCTGGGATTCGACATGCGCGTCACGAAATGTTGTCGTGATGGAGCCGCAGGCAGCGTCCTCGTCGATCGAGGCACCTCCCATCGCGAGGTGATGCGCCCGCGGCCGACGCCCTCGACGGCGTCCCGACCGAGCGCCCCCCGGCGCGTCCCCGATCCCCCGCGAGGTCCGAAGCACGTGCGTGCCACACACTCCCTGTCCATCCGTCCGCGACCCGTCTCTGCCGGCGTCGCCGCAGCGGCGCTCGCCCTGACCCTCGTGCCCGGCAGCGCCGTCGCGCCGGCCTCCGCGCAGGACGCGGTCGACGTACGCCTCGAGGTGGCGGACGCCGCGCCCGTCGAGGTCCGGACGGCACCGCTCGAGTGGCCCGGCGAGGTGCTCGAGGCGTACGGCGTCGCGGTGGACGGCAACGACATCGTCGCCGTCGTGCGGGACGGCGACCGCGTCTCGGGCGAGCGCAAGCGGCTGCGCGAGGGGGACGTCGTGAAGATGACCGACGTCGTCAAGGAGCGCAGGACCAGGCGGACCAAGGTGCGCAAGGGCACGGTCGAGAAGTTCACGACGAAGCTCGAGCCGGGTCAGCGCAAGGTCGTCAGCACCGGTCGGGCGGGCGTCCGCAAGACGGTCGCGATCCAGACGATGCACAACGGCGATCCGGTGAAGTGGCGCGTGGTCATGAAGAAGGTCGTGCGCGAGCCGCGTCCTCGGCAGGTGCTGGTCGGTCGCGAGGCGTACGCCGTGTCCGGCGCCGACGGCCTCAACTGGGGTGCGCTCGCCAATTGCGAGTCCGGCGGGAACCCGAAGGCGGTCAACCCGGCCGGCTACTACGGGCTCTACCAGTTCGACCTCGGCACCTGGCGCAGCGTCGGCGGCTCCGGCCTCCCCACCGCGGCGTCGGCGGCGGAGCAGACCTTCCGCGCCAAGCTGCTCTACAAGCAGCGCGGCCGTTCGCCGTGGCCGAACTGCGGTCGTCTGCTCTGAGTGGTCGGGGATACTCCCTGTCCATGACGGCGAAGCAGACCAAGGTGCCGAACCTCCGCGAGTGGTCCGAGACGGTGCCCGCGCGCGCGTTCGATCCTGCGTGGATCGACCTCTACGCGCTCCAGCAGTACGACCACGTGCTGCGTGCCCTGGGGTGGCAGAGCACGTTCCGCACGAGCGCCCGGACCGAGGACCGTGACCGGCCGATGGACCGACACACCTTCGCGGTCTTCTTCTTCATGATCCTGCTGCCCGTCGTGGGCGTGACGACGTTCGGCGGCTCCGACATCGCCACGAACACCACGTTCGAGGGGTTCGACGCCGGGGTGGGTGTCCCCGTGGTCGCGAGCGCCTTCACGCTCTCCCTGCCGGGGCCCCTGCTGGAGCTGAGGCGGTGGCTGCTCCGCCGGGGCACGTTGACCTACGTCGAGGTCGCCGGGTTCTGCGTCACGCTGGTCGCCTCGGCGCTCACCCTCACCGGGATGGCGCGCCGGTGGAACGTCGACGTGCTGCACCTGGACCTGGTGTCGGTCCCGGTGTGGGCATCGCTGGTGCTCACCGCGACGACCTTCGGCGTGGTCTCGCTGGTCTCCTTCCGACGGGGGCCGGGGACTCCCGCGCACTTCCGACGTTCCGGGGCCCCGGACCTCGCCCGGGCCCGAGAGCAGCTGGACCGGCTCGATCCCGCCGAACGGACCCACCTGGCCGAGGTGCGAGGTCGGGCGATCTCGACGCTGCGTGACCGGGGCCTGCTCACCCTCGAGCAGACGGTCGAGCTGTCCGGGCTTCCCCTGGGGCAGTCGACGTCGCTCGCCGCCCGCCACCGCTGAGCCCGCGTCAGCCCAGCAGCGCGAGGTCCCGACCTCAGCTCGCGCCCGGGAACCCGTGCTGGCGCCAGGCCTCGTAGGAGACCACGGCGGCAGAGTTCGCGAGGTTGAGCGAGCGGCGGCCGGGGACCATCGGGATCCGCAGCCGGTCGGTGACGCGGTCGTGTGCGAGCACCTCGTCGGACAGGCCGGTCGGCTCGGGCCCGAACAGCAGCACGTCGCCTGCCTCGAACGCCACGTCGGTGTGCCAGCGCGTCGCGTGCGCGGTGAACGCGAACACCCGCGAGCCGGCGAGGGAGGACAGGGCCGTGCCGAGGTCCGGGTGGACCACCACCGACGCGAGGTCGTGGTAGTCCAGCCCGGCCCGCTTGAGCTTGGGCTCCGACAGGTCGAAGCCCAGGGGCTCGACGAGGTGCAGGGTCGCACCGGTCGCGGCCACCATCCGGATCGCGTTGCCCGTGTTGGGCGGGATCCGAGGCTCGAGGAACATCACGTGGAACACGGCGCCAACGTAGTCCTCGACCACCCGGACGCCGCGTCGGCGGGGGAGTGGTCCACACTGGTCCCTGTCGCGCTCCCGAGCGCGGCCCTGCGGACGTGGTGTAGTTGCAGCACGGCTCCCTTCCAGGGAGATGGTCGAGGTTCAAATCCTCGCGTCCGCTCCACTTCTCACAGTGCGCGGGCGCGCACCATCCGCAGCACCTCTTCGGAGCGCTCGGTGAGCGCGCTGACGACCACCGGTGCGGCCTGTGCCGCAGCCACCTCGCGGGCGTGCGCGATCCACGCCTCGTCGACGGCGAACACGGGGAAGAGGCTGGCCGTCAGGGCGAGACCGGGGATCATCCCGCCGTCGTGCAGGTGGGGCAGTGCCTCGACGAAGCGCTCGGCATAGGGAGCCAGCACGTCCTCCTGGCCGGGCCGCCAGAACGCCGGACCCACCACGCGCGCCGACTGGATGGGCACGCTGCGCTGCACCAGTGCCGTCCATGCCTCCTCCTTGGCCTCCGCGGAGGGGGCGCTGGCCCGCACCGTCAGGGCACGGATCCAGGCGTCGGGGTCGGGGTCGCGGTCCTGCAGCGCCTGCACGTCGGCCGGGTCCACGTCTCCGAGCTCGGAGCGCCGCTGGAGGACGTACCACTGCAGGTCGACGTCGTCGCCGGCCTCCTCGCGCAACCGCGCCAGGTCGTCCTCGCCCGTCGCCGTACGCGCGAGCACGCGCATCGCCGAGTGGCGCGAGACGCCGGCGTCGACCATCCGGCGCGCCGCGTCGGCCACCTCGCGACTCCAGCCCCACCCGTGCCGACTCCGGCGCCCAGAGCTGGGCAGCGGTCAGGGCGAGCTGGAGGAACGGCTCCGCCACCGTCTCCACCGTCTCGGTGGTCAGCGCGTCGGTCAGCGCCCCGACCGCCTCCGCGGCGGTCGCCTCGGAGCTGGACAGCATGTCCCACACGGTCGACATCGCGACGGCGCGGGTCAGCGTCGACGGCAGGCCGGACGGGTGGTTGATCAGCACCTCGCGCCCGGCGGCGTCGGGCCGGGTGGTGGCGAAGGTGGTGTCGTCGTGGTTGACGAGGTAGAGGTCGGCCTCGGGCAGTCCCTCGACGGGCGTGCGCTCGCCGTCGACCTCGACCCGGACGGAGCCGACCTCCTCGAGCGCGTCGCCGCTGCGGCGGTAGGCACCCACCCCGACGACCTGCGGGTGCGGTGCACCGTGGGCGCCCTGCGCGGTCAGGACCAGGCCGTCGTCGGTCGCCTCGATGCCGAGCCGGTCGACGCCGGCGGTCTCGAGCCAGGCCGTACGCCACGGCTGCAGGTCACGACCGCTCGCCTTCTCGAGCGAGCCGACGAGGTCGTCGAGCGTGGTGTTGGTCCAGGCGTGCTCGGCGAAGTAGGCGCTCATGCCGACGCAGAAGGTCTCCTCGCCGACGAAGTGCATGAGCTGCTTGAGCACCGCAGCACCCTTGGGATAGGTGATGGAGTCGAAGATCGACTCGGCGTCCGCCACCGACGGCACGGGCAGGCGGATCGGGTGCGAGCTCGGACCCTGGTCGGCGAGGTAGGCGGCGAGCTTGTCGCCCACCAGGTTGTTGGCGGCGGTGTCGCCGTAGGCCGTGGCGTTCTCGGCCGCCCACATGCAGGCGAACTCGGCGAAGGCCTCGTTGAGCCAGAGGTCGTCCCACCAGCGCATCGTGACGATGTTGCCGAACCACATGTGCGCCATCTCGTGCAGCGTCACGTTGGTGAAGAGCTGCCACTCGGCGGTGGTCGGCTCGTGTCGCCGGATGACGGCGTCGGACCACGTGACGCAGCCGTAGTTCTCCATCGCCCCGCCGAACTCGGGCAGGAAGACCTGGTCGTACTTCCGCTGGGGGAAGGGCATGCCGAAGCGGTCGCCGAAGAACTCGAGGCCCTGCGCGGTGATCGTGAAGAGCTGCTCGGCGTCGCGCTCGAGCGCGGAGGCGAGGGTCTGGCGGGCGAGGAGCCCGAGGTCGTGGCCGCCGGCCTCCTTGCGGATCTCGACGAACGGTCCCGCCACGACGACGGGGTTGTACGTCGACAGCGGCGGGGTCGGCGCGAACGTCCAGCGCCGGCCACCGTCGACGTCCTCGACGAGCGGGTCGCCGGAGTTGCTGACCACGGTCCACGACTCCGGGGCGGTGACGGTGAAGGCGTGCGGGGCCTTGAGGTCGGGCTGGTCGAAGCAGGCCCACGCGTAGCGCGCCTCGTCCGGCTCGAAGGTGGTCCAGAGGTAGACGTTCTTGTCGGCCGGGTCGACCGCCTTGTGCACCCCGCGCCCGTGCGTGGTGTCGCTCTGCACGCTGGCGACGACGAGCTCGTTGTCCTCCTGCAGGTCGCTCAGGACGATCCGTCCGTCCTCGGCCGCGGGCAGGGGCTCCCCGTTGAGCGTGGCCGACTCGACCTCGGCGCAGCAGTCGACGAACGTCTCCGCACCGGCGGTGGCCGTGAAGCGGATCGTGCTGACCGCGCGGAAGGCGGGTCCGTCGGGCAGGTCGGTGAGGTCGATGGAGATGTCGTAGGAGGTGACCGACAGGAGCGCCGCGCGCTCGATCGCCTCCTCCTGTCGCAGGCTCTTCACGGGCACGGGTGGTCCTCGGGGGTCGGCGTACGGCGCCCGGGTCGGCGCCTCTCGCAGCCTAGAACGACGCGGGCCGGCGGAGGGAGGGGTGGGGGCCGATTTCCTGACCGTTCGGTCGGGTCGACGCGGTGTGTCGTGGACGGCGTACGGCGTGTCGCGCGGCCTCGTCGGCGAGAGCGGCCCGGGCTACTGCCCGATCCGCGTCCGGACCTCGTAGAGCTCCGGGAAGAACGTCAGCGAGAGAGCGCGGCGCAGGAAGTCGACGCCGGACGAGCCGCCCGTGCCGACCTTGTGGCCGATGACCCGCTGCACGACCTGCAGGTGGCGGAACCGCCACTGCTGGAAGGCGTCCTCGACGTCGACGAGCTCCTCGCAGGTCTCGTAGACGCCCCAGTGGTCGGCCGGGGCGGCGTACACCCCGGCGAAGACGTCGACCAGGTCGGCGTCGGTCGTGTAGGGCTGCGACCAGTCGCGGTCGAGCAGGCGGGCCGGGACGGCGTACCCCTGGCGCGCGAGGTGGGCGAGGAACTCGTCGTAGAGCGACGGCTCGTGGAGCAGCTGCTCGAGGGCGTCGCGCGCGCCCTCGTCGTGGGAGAACACCTTGACCATGTCGGCGTTCTTGTTGCCGAGCAGGAACTCGACCTCGCGGTACTGCGCGGACTGGAAGCCCGAGCTCGTCGCGAGGAACGGCCGGATCTCCGCGTACTCCGACGGCGTCAGCGTCGCGAGCACGGACCACTGGTCGGTGAGCGTGTGCTGGATGTGCTTGATCCGCGCCATCCGCTTGAGGGCGGGGGAGAGGTCGTCGCTGCGCAGGAGCGCGCGCGCCGAGCGGAGCTCGTGGATCAACAGCTTCAGCCAGAGCTCGCTCGTCTGGTGCTGGACGATGAAGAGCAGCTCGTCGTGCTGGGGCGGGTCCGACAGGGGCACCTGCGCCGCGAGCAGCGTGTCGAGGCGGAGGTAGTCGCCGTAGGACATCGACCTCGAGAAGTCCTTCTGGATGCCGTCCTCGAGGTCGCGCTTGCTCGTGCTGTCGCCCGTTGCTTCTGACATGGGGTGAAGGTAGTCGGTGGCCTCGTCTACCGTCGCACCCATGGGCGTGACGGACGGCGAGCGCACCCGCACGTGGGTGCCCGACTGGCCGTGCGCGCCCGCGCAGGTGCTGCGGCCGCAGCGCCGCGGCGCTGGGGACCCGACGCAGCGGCACGAGGAGTCCGGGCGGGTCTGGCGTGCGATGCGTACGCCGGTCGGGCCGGCGTCGCTGTGCATCCTGCCGCGGCCGTCGACGGGCGACGTGCTCGGCCGGGCCTGGGGGCCGGGGGCGGAGTGGGCGCTCGACCGGATGCCGTCCCTGCTCGGCGCCGACGACGACCCGTCGGGCTTCGAGCCGCACCACCACCCCGAGGTCGCTGCGGGGTGGCGCACCCACCAGCACTGGCGCATCGGCGCCACCGGCCTGGTGATGGAGTCGCTCGTCCCGTCGATCCTCGAGCAGAAGGTGACCGGCAAGCAGGCCTTCGGCTCCTTCCGCGAGCTCGTCCGGCGGCACGGCGAACCTGCGCCGGGTCCGGTGGCGCCGCTCCGGCTGATGCTCCAGCCGACCCCTGCGGTGGTCGCCGCGATCCCGTCGTGGGAGTGGCTCCGGCTCGGCGTACAACCCGCCCAGTCGCGCACGCTCGTCACCGCCTGCCGGCTGGCGTCGTCGCTCGAGCGCATCACCGAGGTGCCGCACGAGGAGGCCGACCGGCGGCTCCGCTCGATCCGCGGCATCGGCGTCTGGACCAGCGCGGAGGTGCGCCAGCGCGCCCTCGGTGACCCCGACGCGGTGAGCTACGGCGACTACCACCTCGCCAACTGGGTCGGCTGGGCGCTGGTCGGCCACGACATCACCGACGAGGAGATGGCCGAGCTGCTCGCGCCCTACGCGCCGCAGCGCGGACGGGCCGCCGCCATGGCGATGGCGGGCGGTCAGTCCCGACCGCGGCGCGGGCCGCGGATGAGCGTCCCGACGCACCTGCCGGTCCGCTGACCGACGACTCAGGTCAGAGCAGCGGGCGCAGCGGAGCCAGGAAGCTCTCGGTGAACTTCCGGTTGAGGTCGCGGGCCTGCCACTCGTCGAGGGTCAGCTCGAGGCAGTTGGACTCGTCGGTGCGGAAGACCTTCTCCATCACGGCGGCGAAGTCGGGGTCGATCACCTCGAGGTTGATCTCGTAGTTGCCCTGCAGGCTGAGCCGGTCGATGTTCGCGGTGCCGACGGTCGCCCAGCTGCCGTCGATCGTCGCGGTCTTGGCGTGCACCATCGCGTCCTTGAACCGCAGGATCCGCACGCCCGCCGCGAGCAGCTGGCCGTAGTAGCCGCGCGAGATCCAGTCGGCCACGATGTGGTTGCTCTTGAGCGGCAGCAGGATGCGTACGTCGACCCCGCGGCGCGCCGCGTCGGCGAGCGAGTCGACGAAGTCCTGGTCGGGCAGGAAGTAGGCCGTCGTCAGCCAGATGTTGCGGCTGGCGCGGTTGATCGCCTCGAGGTACATGCTGCGGATCGGGAAGGTCCACTGGCGCGGGATGTTGCGGTGGATCCGGATCTGCGGGTCCCAGGCGGACGCCGTCTCGAGCAGCAGGGGCCGCTCGCTGCGGGTGAGGCGCCGGCGGCGGTTGAGGTTCCAGAAGTCGGCGAAGGCGCGCTTCATGTCCCAGACGCCGGGGCCGGTGATCCGCACGTGCGTGTCGCGCCACTCGGTGGCGTAGGCCGAGCCGATGTTGTAGCCGCCGAGGAAGGCGACCTCCTCGTCGACGACCAGCATCTTGCGGTGGTTGCGGCCGTAGCGGCGCAGGTCCCAGAACTTCAGGCCGGCGTTCCAGATCGGGTAGCGCATCACCTTCAGCGACCCCGGGAACCGCTTGAAGGCCGGCGAGACGACCACGTTGGCGAAGCCGTCGTAGATGCAGTGGACGTCCACGCCCCGGTCGGCGGCGGCGGTCAGCGCGGTCTTGAACTTCCAGCCGATCTCGTCGCCCTTCCAGATGTAGGTCTCGAAGAGGATCTGCTTCTTGGCGCCGTCGATCGCGGCCAGCATGTCGTCGTAGAGGTCGCGCCCGAAGGTGTAGGTCGTGATGAGCCCGTCGCCGACCGGCACCGTCTCCGGCGGGGACACCGGGAACGCCTTGGGCTTCTTGCCGCGGCGGCGGTAGGAGTCGACGAGCGACAGTGCGACGGCCACGGCGAGCTGCAGCCCGAGCAGCGTGAGCAGGCCGCGCCGGACGGCGGTCAGCGTGCGGGCGACGGTCACGCGCACAACCTATCGATCAGTTGGTCGCTTCCTGCGCAGGACGGGTGCCGTCGGGAACCTGTCGGCCAGCGCGTGCGGCCAGAGGTAGGTCGAGCCGTGCAGGAGGCCGAGCACGACGAACGCGGCGGCGAATCCCTTGCTGCCGCCCTCGAGGTACCAGAGACCGAGGCCCACCCACGCAAGACCGATCACTGCGTCGATCGGACGTCCGCGCCTCCTGGTGGCCCCCGACTCGGTCATGACAGGAGCGTAGCCAGCGCAGCGTCGTAGGTCTCCACGTCGCACGGCCGGTCCGAGAGCACCCGGAACAGGGCCGCGCGCAGCATCGCCTGGCGCTGCGCCCCGGTGCGCCACTCGTCGAGCGCGTCAGCAGGGGCGCCCCACCAGAGCACGGAGTCGAGCACGCACACCGCCTCGGCCCACAGCGGCGATCGCCACGCGGGGGAGAAGTCGATGACGAACGGGACGCCGGCCGCGTCCAGCAGGACGTTGCCCGCGAGATCGGCGTGGACGAGCTGCTCGCGCCCCGGGTCGGTGTCGTCGAGACCGGCGACGAGCCTCCCGACGAGGTCGGCGAGACCGGGCTCCGGTCGGTGCGCAGCGACCACGGTCGCGAGCTCCGGGTCGTACGCCGCCCGCTCCGCCTCGGCCCACTGGTCGGTCCGTGCCGTCAGCGCCGGGGGCCGCTCCGGGACGGCGCTGGCGAGGTGCGCGTGCAGGAGGTGGGCCGTCGCCCGCAGGATCGCGAGGTCGTGGCACGGCGTCGTACCCGGCTCGAAGCGGGTGGCCGCCCAGCCGTCGACGGTCAGGTTGCCGTCGCGAGCGGGGACCGGGAGGGCGAGTCGGAGCGAGCGCGTCGGCTCCAGGTCGAGCCGGACCGCGAGGCGGGCCTGGATCGGGGCCAGCCAGGCCTCGGACTCGTCGTGGCCGGGGGACACGACCAGGTCACCGGCGCGCCAGCTGGTGCCACGCCCGCCCGGCAGCGGCTCGAGCACTCCCTCGGCGGCGAACAGGTCGAGGACGTGGTCCGGCGGCTGCGACGGGTGGGGCACCGGACGAGGGTAGGACCGGAGGGCCGCTGTCACGAACCGCCCACGGCCCGCTGTCGGTGGCGGGCCGTAGGCTCGACGCATGCGTCCAGTCACCGATCTCCAGCGCCGGGTGGCCCCCTTCAAGGTCGAGTCCGACTACTCCCCGTCCGGCGACCAGCCGGCGGCGATCGCGGAGATCGTCGAGCGGATCAACGGCGGCGTCCAGGACGTCGTGCTGCTCGGCGCGACCGGCACCGGCAAGACCGCGACGGTCGCCTGGGTGGCCGAGCAGGTGCAGCGACCGGTGCTGGTGCTCCAGCCCAACAAGACGCTCGCCGCGCAGTTCGCCAACGAGCTGCGCCAGCTGTTCCCGAGCAACGCGGTGGAGTACTTCGTCTCCTACTACGACTACTACCAGCCCGAGGCCTACGTCCCCCAGACCGACACCTACATCGAGAAGGACTCCTCGATCAACGAGGAGGTGGAGCGGCTGCGCCACAGCGCCACCAACAGCCTGCTCACCCGCCGCGACACGATCGTGGTCTCGACGGTGTCCTGCATCTACGGCCTCGGCACCCCGCAGGAGTACGTCGACCGGATGCTGCGGCTCAAGGTCGGCGAGGAGCACGACCGCGACTCGGTGCTGCGCCGCCTCGTCGAGATCCAGTACACCCGCAACGACATGAGCTTCACCCGCGGCACCTTCCGGGTCCGCGGCGACACCCTCGAGATCTTCCCGGTCTACGAGGAGCTCGCCGTGCGCGTGGAGTTCTTCGGCGACGAGATCGAGCGGCTGATGACCCTCCACCCGATCAGCGGCGAGGTCATCTCGGAGGACACCGAGCTCCACGTCTTCCCCGCCACCCACTACGTCGCCGGCCCCGAGCGGATGGAGAAGGCGATCACGGGCATCGAGCTCGAGCTCGCCGACCAGCTCGCCGTCTTCGAGAGGCAGGGCAAGCTCCTCGAGGCGCAGCGCCTCCGGATGCGCACGACCTACGACGTCGAGATGATGCGACAGGTCGGCTCGTGCTCGGGCATCGAGAACTACTCGATGCACATGGACGGCCGCAAGCCCGGGAGTGCGCCCAACACGCTGCTCGACTACTTCCCCGAGGACTTCGTGCTCGTCGTGGACGAGTCCCACGTGGCCGTGCCGCAGATCGGCGGCATGTACGAGGGCGACATGTCGCGCAAGCGCAACCTCGTCGACCACGGCTTCCGGCTGCCGAGCGCGATGGACAACCGGCCGCTGCGGTGGGAGGAGTTCCTCGACCGGATCGGCCAGACGATCTACCTCTCCGCGACGCCCGGCAACTACGAGCTCGACAAGGTCGGCGGCATCGACGGCAGCGTCCAGCAGATCATCCGCCCGACCGGCCTGATCGACCCCGAGGTCATCGTCAAGCCGACCAAGGGCCAGATCGACGACCTCATCCACGAGATCCGCACCCGTGCGGACAAGAACGAGCGGGTCCTGGTCACCACGCTGACCAAGAAGATGTCCGAGGACCTCACCGACTACCTCCTCGACGCCGGCATCCGCACCCGCTACCTCCACTCCGAGGTCGACACGCTGCGCCGCATCGAGCTGCTGCGCGAGCTCCGGATGGGCGAGTACGACGTGCTCGTCGGCATCAACCTGCTCCGTGAGGGCCTCGACCTGCCCGAGGTGTCGCTGGTCGCGATCCTCGACGCCGACAAGGAGGGCTTCCTCCGCTCCGACAAGTCGCTCATCCAGACCATCGGTCGCGCGGCTCGCAACGTGTCCGGCCAGGTCCACATGTACGCCGACAAGATCACGCCCTCGATGGAGAACGCGATCGGTGAGACCAACCGTCGTCGCGCGATCCAGGTCGCCTACAACAAAGAGCGCGGGATCGACCCCCAGCCGCTGCGCAAGAAGATCGCCGACATCACCGAGATGCTCGCCCGCGAGGACGAGAACACCGAGGCGCTGCTCAAGACCTGGGCCGACGTGGGCCAGAAGGGTCGCGCCGGTGGGGTCAAGGCCGGCAAGTCGCCGACGCCCGCCCTGTCGCGGATCCACACCGACCAGCCCGACACCGCCGGCATCCCGTCCGCCGACCTCGCCGAGCTGATCCAGGGCCTCACCGACCAGATGAAGCAGGCCGCTGCCGACCTGCAGTTCGAGGTCGCCGCCCGCCTCCGCGACGAGATCTCGGACCTCAAGAAGGAGCTCCGACAGATGATGGAAGCGACGAAGTGAACGCCCAGCCGCACGCTGACGCGTTCTCGACGCTCGCAGGCCAACCCGGGCCAGCTGCGCTCCTCCGCCTGCAGCGCACGCAGCTGCGACGAGCGACTAGCGACGCTGCCGGCGACGAAGCCGAGGCCGGCGCGACCGGCCTAGCGGCTCACGCCAGCCGGCTCCGCCTGCGAGAACCTGTCCTCCACGGTGGTGAACCTCAGCTCGGGGTAGCGCTCGTTGTCGAGCGAGCCGAGCCGGACCTCGCCGGAGAACATGTCGCGGGTGTACTGCATGCCCTGCCACGCCGGGAACACGGCGCCGTGCTCGGGCGCGACGGTCCTGATCACGGCGATCAGTCCGGTGAGGCTGCGGACGCTGCCGACGCGGAGGGTGCGGTAGCGCTCCCCGGTGGTCCGCGTGAGCACGTCGGCGATGTCGCGGGCGCTCAGGGTGTCGCCGGCCACGCGGAGCACGCGCGGCGTGCTCGGGTCGAGGGCGGCAGCGGCGGTGTAGGCCGCGACGTCGTCCTTCGAGGTGAAGTCGAGCGGCTGGTCGGCGTCCCCCCAGAAGAGCACCCGGCGGATCTTCGGCTGGATGATCGGCATCTCGGCGCCCAGCAGGTCCAGGAAGGCGCCGTTCAGGATCGACGTCACCCGGATGGGAGCCCGGTCGGCGCGGCCCATGAACTCGCGCCGGAGGTCCAGGTTCCGGTTGTTGCCGGGCGGGGTCGTGGTGAAGTCCGCCGAGTAGTCGGACGGGATGAAGCGGGGGACCCCGGCCGCGACCGCGGCGTCGAGCAGCACGCTCTGCCGGTCGAGGATGACCTCGCGCAGCCCGTTGAGCGCGGACACGACGCAGTCGGCTCCCCGCAGCGCCGCGGCCGTCGACGAGACGTCCGTGGCGTCGACCACTGCGGGCTCCGCCCCGAGGTCGCGCACCTGCTCCAGCACGGTCTGGTCGGCGTCGTCGCGCACCAGCGCGCGTACCGATGCTCCGCGCGCCACCAGGGCGCGCGTGATGCGGGCGCCCAGGTCACCGGTGGCACCGGCGATCGCGATCGTTGGCTCAGGCATGGTGCCCCGTTCGGCTGGGTGGCGGCGAGCAGGTGCCCGTCCCGCCCGACACTACGAGCGCGCCGAAACGAGTCCGGGCGCGTCGGGCTGCCCGGGTCAGAAGCCGTCCTCGCGCCGCTTGAGCTCCTTGCGCTCCTTCTTCTCCAGCTGCTTGGCGTGCTCCTCGATGATGTCGCGCTTGTTGGCGACCACGCGCACGAGGTTCATCAGCGCGAAGCCCGTCGGGAAGATCGGCCACGGGAAGCCGCCCAGCATGGTGGCGGCCCAGATCGTCCACAGCAGCACCGAGAGACCGACGAAGCCGAGGAAGGCCTCGCGCCGGTCGCTCTCCCACTTCCGCACGGCCTGCTCCCGCAGGGTGCTGGGGCTCGACTGCGGCTCGCGGGCGACCGGCAGGTCGTCGACGAGCGGGAGCAGGTCGCCGAGCGTCCGGCTCGTCATCGCGGCCTCCGCGCGCTCGTCGTACTCGCTGCGCGTGAGCCGGCCCTCCGCGAAGGCCTCGGCCAGGACGTTCTCGATGACGGCGCGGTCGCGGTCCGACGCGCGCATCGCCGTGTTGGCGGGGTTGCGCGGGTCGTGGTCGAACTGCTTCCACACCTCGATGCCTGGCACCTCCCCATCGTAGGCACGCCCACCCATCGGGATGGATGAGGAGTGTCATGGTCGGTGGAGGTCAGTAGCGTCGGCGCCATGAGCACTGACATCGACCTCGGTCGCCCCGTGCAGGGCGACGTCATCGACCTGATCCTCGACGACCACCGCCGCTTCGAGACGCTGCTGCGCGACCTGCGCGACAGCACCTCCGACCGCGACGCCGTCCGCAAGGCGCTGGCCGCACTGCACGTGGCCCACGCGGAGGCGGAGGAGAAGCACGTCTACCCCAAGCTCGAGCGCAAGGACGCGATCACCGAGCACGAGGCCGAGCACGGCGAGGAGGAGCACGCCGAGGGTCACCAGGCCATGCTGGCCGTCCTCGAGCTCAAGGGCACCGACACCCAGGCGTTCGACGACGCGGTGGAGGAGCTCGCCAAGGTGCTCAACCACCACCTCACCGAGGAGGAGCTGACCATCCTCAACCCGGCCCGCGAGGAGGTCAGTGAGGAGATCCGCGCGGAGCTCGGGCTGGCGTTCCTCACCGAGCGCAACCAGCAGCTCGACGCCGACTGCGGTGCCATCGACAACGTACGGCGGATCGTGGAGGCTGCGGAGAAGGAAGGGCTCCTCGACGAGGACGACGAGGAGTCCGAGGAGGACTGACCCCGGAGGCGGCGGTGGACGTGACGCAGGTGCAGCAGCTCTGCGAGACGTTCCCCGGCGCCTGGCCGGACAACCCGTGGGACCACGAGCACCCGGTCTTCAAGGTCGGGCCGGGGGAGCGCGGCAAGATCTTCGCGTTCCTCGGCGCCCACAAGGTGGGCGTCAAGGCCGGTGCCACCCGTGAGGTGGCCGACGAGTGGCTCCACCGCTACCCCGACGACGCGAGCGTGATGGCCTACATCGGGCGGTCCGGGTGGAACGACCTCGCCCTGACGGGCGCGATCCCGGACGAGGAGCTGGCCGAGGCCGTCGAGGAGTCCTACCGCCTCGTCGTCTCGAGGATGCCGAAGCGGGACCGGCCCGCGGGCTGGGAGGGCTGAGCGCCGCTCAGCGGCGGTGCCGCATCATCGTCAGGCCGACCATGCGCGAGACGACCATCGCGACGTAGAACACCCCGACCATCATCTCGACCATCAGCAGCGCCCGGGCCTGCTGGCCGACGGCCACGATGTCGGACAGCCCGACGCTGGTGAGGGTCGAGAAGGACAGGTAGAGCAGCTCGAACCACGACCGGTCGAAGCCCTCGCCGTTGACGTAGGAGTCGGGCCACACCACCTGGATCGCGGCGTAGAGGTAGGTGAAGCCCCACGCGACCACCGTGAAGGCGGCGCCGGTCGCGTAGTACTCGTCGGTCGTCACCACGTCGTCGTGGAAGAGGTAGCGCAGCATCGCGTAGGAGACGTAGAAGTAGAACGGCGCGTGCAGCAGGCCCGAGACCAGGATGATCGTGCTGTTCTCGTAGAAGGTCGCCTCGAGGAGCGTGAAGACGATCGTCGGCGCCCCGAGGAAGAAGACGACGCGGCTCACGTTGGGCGTACGCCGCACGGCGAGCACCGCGGAGCCCACGGCCAGCATCCCGATGACCCCGAGCACCGCTCCGCCGACCCGCGACTCGCCGAGGAACGGGTAGGCCAGCACCTGGGCGAGCTGCGCGATCAGCAGCATCGCGGACGGGTGTGCGGTCAGGTGCCGCATGGGACGGGTCACGACAACGCAGTCTAGGGAGGCGGGTCAGCGGCGCTGCGGCACTCCGCTCCGCTAGGTTCGCGACGTGGGAGGACGCGGCTGGACGTGGCTGGTGGGTGCGCTCGCGCTCACGCTCGTGGCCCTGCTGGTCGGCATCGGCCTGGTCGTCACCGGCCGGGGGTCCACCGACGACGAGCTCACGGACGCCCAGCGGGAGGTCGCCCGCGCGGCGCGCACCGAGGCGCTGGCCTTCCTCACCGTCGACCACACCAAGATGGAGCCGCTCATCGAGGCGGTCCTGGCCGGCGCCACCGGCGACTTCAAGGAGCAGTACGCCTCGCAGCGCGACACGCTGACCAAGGAGGCCGTGCGCAACAGGTCGACCTCGACCGCGGAGGTCGTGGCCCTCGGCGTCGGCGACCTCGACGACGACTCGGCGGTCGTCCTGCTCGCGGCCAACAGCACCGTCGCCAACAAGCTGACCGGCCGCGAGGGCCAGGTCCGCTACTTCCGTCTCCGCCTCGACCTCGTCCGCCAGGGCGACCGGTGGCTCACCCGCGACCTGCGGTTCGTCAGGTGACGACGTGACGACGCGACGGGTGGCCGGCGTCCTGGCCGTGCTGGTGCTCGCGGCCGCCGCGGTGCTCGCCTGGCTGCTGGTGGGCACGGACGGCTCCGCCGGGCTGACCGCCACCAGCGCCGAGTCGTCGAGCTCGACGGTGGCCTCGGCGGCCGCCAAGGCGGACGCGATCGACGCGGCCTCCGACGCGACCGCCCGGGCCTACAGCTACTCGTGGAAGACCATCGACCAGGACCGGGCTGCGGCGCGGGCGCTGATGACCCGTGACATGCAGCGCCGCTACGACCGCACGATGGCCGGCGTCAGCACCGCGAGCCGAACCGACCACACGGTCGTCTCCGCGGAGGTGGTCGAGTCCGCGCTGGTGACGGCGACGTCGTCGTACGCGCGGGTGCTGCTCTTCGTGAACCAGAAGACCAGGGGCGACCGGCTCGACGACCCGCTCCTCGACCTCGACCGGGTGATGGTCACCCTCGTGCGCGACGACGGCACGTGGCGGCTCGACGAGCTGGATGCCTTGTGAGCACACCCACCGGACGGAAGGATCGCGGCGTGGACGACGTGACGACGGACCTGCTCATCATCGGCGCGGGCCCGACCGGGCTCTACTCCGCCTACTACGCCGGCTTCCGGGGGATGAGCGTCGCGGTCGTGGACTCGCTGCCCGAGCTCGGCGGCCAGATCACCGCGATGTATCCCGAGAAGGCGATCCTCGACGTCGCGGGCTTCCCGAGCGTCAAGGGGCGTGACCTCGTCGAGGGGCTGGTGGAGCAGGCCGCCTCGGCACGCCCGACGTACCTCCTCGACCGCACCGCCACGACGCTCGACCACGGCGACGACGAGGTCGTGGTGACGCTCGACGACGGCACCCGGGTCACCGCGGGGGCCGTGCTGATCACCTCGGGGATCGGGAAGTTCAGCCCGCGCCCGCTGCCCGCGGGCGACGGCTGGGTCGGTCGCGGGATGGAGTTCTTCGTGCCCAGCTTCGCGCCGTACGCCGGCAAGGACGTCGTCATCGTCGGGGGAGGGGACAGCGCCTTCGACTGGGCGCAGCACCTCGAGCCGGTCGCCGCGTCGGTCACCCTGGTGCACCGTCGCGACGCGTTCCGCGCCCACGAGCGCACCGTCACGGCGGTCCAGGAGTCCAGTGTCGAGATCATCACCAACGCGCAGGTCACCGCGCTCCGCGGCGAGGCCCACCTCGAGGAGGTGGAGATCAGCGTCGACGGCGAGGAACCACGTGTCGTGGAGGCGCAGGCGCTCGTGGCCGCGCTGGGCTTCATCGCCGACCTCGGCGCGATCCAGCAGTGGGGCCTGGAGACCTCCAAGCGGCACGTCGTCGTCGACTCGGCCATGCGCACCAACCTGTCCCGCGTCTTCGCCGCCGGTGACATCACCGACTACCCCGGCAAGGTGCGGCTGATCGCCGTCGGCTTCGGTGAGGCCGCCACCGCGGTCAACAACGCCGCCGTGACGATCGACCCGTCGGCCCACGTCTTCCCGGGCCACTCGAGCGAGGCGTAGGGGCCGTCCTGTCCTGCGTCAGGTGTTGTAGCGCAGCAGGGTGAGGGCGGCGAACAGCAGGGCGATGAACACCACGACCCCGAGCACCGCGAGCAACGGGGTCACCTTCGGTCGAGGACCCGGTGCGTTGAGGGGCTGGTTGGTCGTGGGTCGGTCACGGTCATCCATGCCTGCACGTACCCGTCGCCGGCGGAGCCATGCGGCCGCCCGGCGCTACCCGCCGGTAGGCATAATGTCCCCGTGCGCATCGCCCTGCTGTCCTACCGGAGCAAGCCGCACTGCGGGGGCCAGGGCGTCTACGTCCGCCACCTCAGTCGCGAGCTCGTACGCCTCGGCCACGAGGTCGAGGTGTTCTCCGGCCAGCCCTACCCCGACCTCGACGAGGGCGTGGCGCTGACCGAAGGTGCCGAGCCTCGACCTCTACCGCGAGCCCGACCCGTTCCGGGTGCCGCACCTGCGTGAGTTCCGCGACCTGATCGACGTCGAGGAGTTCCTCACCATGTGCACGGCCGGCTTCCCCGAGCCGAAGACCTTCGGCTCGCGCATCGCCCGGCTGATGAAGGACCGCGCCGGCGACTTCGACATCGCCCACGACAACCAGGTGCTCGGCCACGGGATCCTCGAGCTCGAGGAGCTCGGCCTGCCGGTCATCGCCACGATCCACCACCCGATCACCATGGACCGCCGCATCGACCTCCAGACCGCGCCCGACCTGGCGCAAGCGGCTCAGTCGCTGCGCCGGTGGTACGGCTTCCTGCGGATGCAGACCAAGGTCGCCCGGCGGTTGCGCACGATCCTCACCCCGTCGGACTCCTCGCGCCGCGACATCGCCCGCGACTTCGGCGTCGACCCCGACGCGGATGCAGACGATCCTGCTCGGCGTCGACGACGTCTTCGTGCCGCCGACCGCGCCGCGCGTGCCCGGCCGGATCCTCGCGATGGCCAGCGCCGACGCCCCGATGAAGGGCATCGCGACGCTGCTGGAGGCCTTCGCCAAGCTGCAGCGTCGAGCGCGACGTCTCGCTGGTGCTGGTGACCCGCCCCGAGCCCGGCGGGCGCACCGAGCAGCTGATCGACCAGCTCGGCATCGGCGACCAGGTCACCTTCGTCAACGGCGTCAGCGACGCCGAGCTCGTCGAGGTGATGGGCTCGGCCGAGCTGGCGTGCGTGCCGTCGCTCTACGAGGGCTTCTCGCTCCCGACCGCCGAGCTGATGGCCTGCGCGACGCCGCTCGTGGTGTCGCGCGCCGGCGCCATCCCGGAGGTCGTCGGCGACGACGGCGTCTGCGCCGACCTGGTCACCCCGGGCGACGTCGGCGAGCTGACGTCGGCGATCGCGGCGCTGCTCGACGACCCCGAGCGGCGTACGGCGATGGGCGCGGCCGGGCGGGCGCGCGTCGAGGAGATGTTCAGCTGGCGAGCCGTGGCCGAGGCCACCGCCGCGGCCTACGAGGAGACCATCCGACGACTTCGAGACCGAGCAGGGCCACGACACAGGGGCCACCGTGCTGACCGTTGACTTCGACCGGCTCGGGCTGCGCCCGGGCGACCGCGTGCTCGACATGGGCTGCGGCGCCGGCCGGCACGCGTTCGAGATGTACAAGCGCGGTGCCGACGTCATCGCCTTCGACCAGGACGCCGACGAGCTCGCGACCGTGCGCGAGTGGTTCGCCGCGATGCGCGAGGCGGGCGAGGTGCCGGCGGGCGCCGAGGCCGACGTCAAGGAGGGCGACGCGCTCGCGCTGCCCTTCGCCGACGGCGAGTTCGACCGCATCGTCGCCTCCGAGGTGCTCGAGCACATCCACGCCGACGTCGACGCGATCAAGGAGCTCGTCCGGGTGCTGCGTCCGGGCGGCACGCTCGCGATCTCGGTGCCGCGGTGGCTGCCGGAGGTCGTCAACTGGAAGCTGTCCGACGACTACCACAACGCCGAGGGCGGCCACATCCGCATCTACACGGCCGAGGAGCTCGTCGACAAGGTCACCAAGTCGCGGTCGCCCCAACGACGGCACGCCCGGCGACGCGATGGTCTTCACCGGCCGGAGCTACGCCCACGGCCTCCACACGCCCTACTGGTGGATCAAGTGCGCGGTCGGCGTCACCAACGACGAGCACCCGCTCGCCAAGGCGTACCACAAGCTCCTGGTCTGGGAGATCATCAAGAACCCCAAGGCGCTGCAGTACGCCGGCAAGGTGCTCGACCCGATGATCGGCAAGAGCCTGGTGCTCTACTTCCGGAAGCCGGGTGCGGGGACCCGTATGAGCCTGACCCGGGCCCAGGTCGAGCAGACCGCCGCCTCGATCGAGGCCGTGCAGGAGCCGTCGGGCGCGATCCCGTGGTCGGTCGGCGAGCACACCGACGTCTGGAACCACCTCGAGTCCGCGATGGGCCTGATGGTCGGCGGTCGTCGCGACGCCGCGGAGCGCGCCTTCGCATGGGCGCGCGCGACCCAGCGGGCCGACGGCTCGTGGCCGATGAAGATCGTCGCCGGCGAGGTCGAGGACCACTCCGGCGAGTCCAACATGTCGGCGTACGTCGCCGTCGCCACGTGGCACCACTGGCTGGTCGCCCGCGACGAGGCCTTCGTCCGCCTCATGTGGCCGACGGTGCGTCGTGCCCTCGACTGGGTCGTCGGCCTGCAGCTGCCGTTCGGCGGCATCGCGTGGTCGCAGGAGTGGCACGACGGTGCGCCCGCCGGGGTCAACGCCGACGCGCTGCTCGCCGGCTCGTCCAGCATCCACCACTCGCTGCGCGCCGGGGTCGCGCTCGCCGAGCTGGTGGGGGAGCCGCAGCCCGGGTGGGAGCTCGCCGGCGGTCGGCTCGGGCACGCGCTGCGTCGGCACCGCGACCTGTTCCTCGACAAGTCCACCTTCTCGATGGACTGGTACTACCCGGTCCTGGGCGGCGCCGTCCGCGGTGACGCGGCGCAGGCGATGCTCGCGGAGCGGTGGGACACCTTCGTCGTGCCCGGACTCGGCATCCGCTGCGTCTCCACCAACCCCTGGGTGACCGGGGCCGAGACCTGCGAGCTGGTGCTGGCCCTCGAGGCGATCGGCGACCGCGACCGGGCGGCGCAGCTGCTCGCCGACATGCAGCACCTGCGCACCGACGACGGGTCCTACTGGACCGGCTACGTGTGGCCCGACGACGTGAACTGGCCCGGCAGAGCACACGACCTACACCGCCGCGGCCGTCATCCTCGCCGTCGACGCCCTGACCGACGCGACCGCCGGTGCGGACATCATGCGCGGCACCACCCTCGCCCCCGACTTCGCGGAGATCGGGCTCGAGTGCGGCTGCTCCTCGGCCGGATCAGACGAGTCGGTCGCCGGCGTCGCCCGACGTACGGCGTAGCACCCGCATCGAGCCGACGACGTCCACCTCGGTGAACGCGCCGCTCGCCAGCGCGGGCAGGTAGATGTCCTCGTAGGGCGGGCGTCCGCCGTCGGCCGGGTCGGGGAACACGTCGTGGATCGCGAGCACGCCGCCCGCCATCACCCACCGCGGCCAGGTGCGGAAGTCGGCCCGCGCCGGCTCGACGCCGTGCCCGCCGTCGATGAACAGCAGCGACAGCGGCGTACGCCACCACGTCCCGACGGTCTCGGACCGGCCGACGACGGCGACGACCTGCTCCTCGAGGCCGGCGGCGCGGATCGTGCGGCGGAAGGTGGGCAGCGTGTCCATCACGCCGAGGTCGTGGTCGACGAGGCTGTCGTCGTGGTGCTCCCAGCCGGCCTGGTTCTCCTCGGAGCCGCGGTGGTGGTCGACGGTGAACACGGTGCCGCCGACCTCGCGGGCAGCAGCGCCGAGCCAGACGGCCGACTTGCCGCAGTAGGTGCCGACCTCCAGCGCCGGCCCCTGCGGCAGCCGGTCGCGCGCCCACCGGTGCAGCAGCTCGCCCTCGTCCTCGGGCATGAAGCCCTTGGCCGAGCGGGCGTGGGCGAGCAGGTCCTCGGGCATCACAGGGAGCGAGCCTAGCCGGGGCTGGACCCGGCGTCGGCGCTCAGGACGGCCACCACGGGTCGGTGATGCCACGCAGGTCGCGCAGGATGTCGTGCAGCTGCTCGAGACGGTCCTCCCCGACGCGGTCGGCCCACTCGGTCAGCACCGCGTCCACCTCGGCGTCGGCCACGTGGGCGACCTGTCGGAGCCGCGAGGTCAGGCGGACCAGTCTGGCCCGGCCATCGGTGGGGTCGGGCACCCGCTCGACGTACCCCGCCCTCTCGAGCTGCTCGACGAGCGAGGCCGCGCTCTGCTTCGTCACCCGGGCCTGCTCGGCGAGGTCGGAGACGCGCGAGCCGTCCGGGGCGATGCGCGCCGCGATCCGCGCCTGCGCCAGCGTGATGTCGGTGATGCCAGCGGCCACGACTGCGTCGAACGCCCGCTGCTCGAGGGCCCGGTTGGCGACGAACAGGAGGATGCCCAGCTCGTGGCGTTGACGCGGGATGGTCACCGTGCCATTTTAGACAGAAGTTCTGTCTAGTTCCCGGGAGGCGAGCCGATGGACACCGACCAGGTGTGGCGGCACATCGATGCGGAACGGAGCTGGATGGCCGACTTCCTCGAGTCGCTCCCGGCCGAGGACTGGCAGCACCCGAGCCTGTGCCCGGACTGGAGCGTGCGCGAGGTGGGAGCTCACCTCGCGTTCGCCCACACGCCGGTGCGGGACCTGCTGTGGCCGGCCATCCGCGCCGGTCTCCGGTACGACGTGGTCGTGCGGGACACCGCCATCCGCAGTCGCCTGACCCACGAGCAGATCGTCGCCACGCTGCGTGGCTTCCTCGGCTCACGACGTCGCGTGTCGTTCATCTCCGACCTCGAGCCGCTCATCGACATCCTGGTGCACAACCAGGACATCGCACGCCCGCTCGGCGTCGACCACCCGATGCCGCCCGAGGCGGCCGCGGCGGCTGCCGACCGCGTCCTGGCCACCCCCGCTCCGATCCGACGGTGGCGAGCACCGCGCGGGGTCCGGTTCGTGGCCACGGACGTGGACTGGTCCTTCGGCAGCGGCCGCGAGGTGCACGCCACCATGGGCACGCACCTGCTCACCCTGACCGGACGCCTGCCCGTCCCGTCCTGACCCGCCCCGCGCGGCACCACGGGTGGCGCGCGGCGACGAGTCGCGGTCAGCCGGCGTCGTCGAGCTGCTCGGGGTCGACCCCGCTGTCGGCCTCGAGTCCGTGGCGCCACGTGTTCCAGTGCCAGGAGAGGTAGCGGTCGACGGCGCGGACCGCGTGCCCGCTGCGGATCGAGTGGAAGACGTCGAAGGCGTGCTGGGTGCCGGGCAGCTCGGCGAGGACCACGGACTTCCTGGACGTACGCCGGAGCTCGGCCGCGAACAACCGGGCCTGCTCCACCGCGACGAGCGTGTCGAGCTCGCCGTGGATGATGAAGAAGTCGGGGGCGTCGGGGGTGATCCGCAGGATCGGCGAGGCCGCCTCGTAGACGTCGGGGGCGTCGTCCCAGGTCGTCTGCATGACGCGGGGGCCGAGGAAGGCGTCGCGCATGCCGATGGCGTTCGTCAGCCCGGTCGAGCCGGCGAAGTCGTAGATGCCGTAGAACGGCACCGCGGCCTGGACGCTCGTGTCGACGTCCTCGAAGCCGGGCTGGTACTCCGGGTCGCCCGGGGTGAGGGCCGCCAGCGCCGTGAGGTGCCCGCCGGCCGAGCCGCCGGTGATCGCGATGTAGTCGGGGTTGCCGCCGTGCTCGGCGATGTTGTCCCTGATCCACGCGATGGCGCGCTTGACGTCGACGATGTGCGCGGGCCAGGGATCGCGCGGCGAGAGGCGGTAGTTGATCGCGACGCACACCCAGCCCTTGGCGGCCATCTGGTTCATCAGCGGGCGCCCCTGGTGCTCCTTGTCGCCCAACGTCCACGCGCCGCCGTGCACCTGGAGGAGGACGGGCGCGTCCGCGATCGCGTCCTCGCCGGCGGGGAGGTAGATGTCGAGCAGCCCGCGCTTGCCGGCCTCCGAGTAGGCGACGTCGCGGATCACCCGCACGCCCTCGTCGGCGAAGTCGAACGGTCGGGCCAACCGGCGCCACGGCGTCGCGAGGTCGGCCGGGTCCGGCACCTGGTCGAGCTGCTCGACGTAGTCGACGCCGAGCCCCTCGACGAGCGCCTCCTCGAAACCGTCGGCCACCCGGCGGCTCTGCTGGACCATCCGCGCGAGGCCGAGGGCGCTCACGCCGGCGAGCGCGAGACCGGCCTTGGTGCGGCCGCCCTGGCGACGGCGCGGGGTGAGGTGGGTGGCCACGTCGAGGGCGGTCAGCGCGAGCACCTGGGGTGCGGTCTCGCTGACGAGCCAGCCGGCGAAGAACGCCGCCACGCCGGCCCGCCGACCCTTGGGTGGCCGTACCGCGTTGGCGATGAGGGCGGCGAGGACTGTCTGTCGGCGCAGAAAACTCACCCGACCCATGCTACTGGCCGGTACGACACGGTCCGGCGGCTGCTCGCCGACTAGGCCGAGAGCCGCTCGCCGAAGAACTCCAGGACCGCGTCGACCGCGCGCTGCGAGCGCTGCTCGGTCACCGTCGAGTGGCCGCGGCCCTCGAGCTCCACGCGGAGGAAGGCGTCACCGAGCTCGGCGGTCAGCGTCTCGAAGCGCTTCCCGACGGCCGGGTCCTTGAGGTAGCGCACCCCGAGCACCTGCTGCCCGGCCGCGCACCGGCCCCTGACGACGTCGAGGTCGGCGGGGGAGAGGTTGAGGTCGCGCGACCGGCCCGGCGACACCGCGAACGGGGCGCTGGGCTGGCACAGCACCGGCGCGACGACCGAGTCGTCGACCATCATCGCGAGCGCGAACCCACCCGTGAAGCACATCCCCAGCGCACCCACGCCCGGACCGCCGAGCTCCTCGTGCAGCTCACGCGCCAGTGAGCGCAGCCAGCCGGCGACGGGCGTCGTCTCGCCCGTGCGGAGCTTGGTGAACTCGCGGCTGACGCACACCTGGCGCATCGCCCGCGCGGTGGAGCCGGCGGTCATCGCGGCGCCGTCCGTGCCGAACAGGCTCGGCATCACGACGGTGTAGCCCGCGTCGACGAGCTCCTGCCCGAAGGCCGCGACCGACGGCGTGATGCCCGGGATCTCGTGGACCACGACCACCCCCGGACCGCTGCCCTTGCGCCACACGGGGTGCGTGGTCGGGCGTCCCGCCACGTCGGCGGTGTGCTCGGATCGGGTCCAGGTGTCGAGGGCGTCCACGGGAGGAAATGTTGCAGCGGTGGGGCTCGCTGGGAAGAGGCTGTCCAGCGCGTCCGTACGTCGAGGCGGCTAGAACGTGTAGCCGAACGCCTCGAGGTCGGCGGCGTACACCTCGGCCACCCTGTCCCGCGCGGCGCTCGAGTAGTAGTCGTGATAGCTGCCGTGGGGCGACTTGTTGCGGTGCGGGACCCGGGTCGGCTCGCCGCCGAGGCGCCGCTCCACCTCCTGGAGGTCCTCGGCGAAGCGCTCCGTCCGTCCGACGAAGTCGACCTCGCGGTCCGGGGCGCGCAGGTAGTCGACCTGCGGGCGGCCCACCCGGGGCAGCTCCTCGGTGCCCCGCAGCACGAACTCCTCGAAGCCGGAGTACGCCGACGCCGCGCGCCACATGTCGTTGCCCTGCATCTTCTCGCCGGGCGGCCGGCCGCTCGACGGGCCCCACTCGCGGTCCCAGTCCTGGATCATCGACCACCACGACACCATCCGCGCCCACGGGTTGCGCACGAAGGCGAACGACCAGTAGTCGGCGACCTGCGGCTCCGCGCGGAGGATCCGTCCGTACGGCGCGTGCCTGCCGAGCGGCGGCTTCACGCCCGGTGCCTTGCTGCGCGCATCGGGGCAGCAGCGCTCGAAGGCCACGCCGACCGACACGCCGCCGGTCTTGGGCACGTGCACGAAGAGCGCGCGCCGGGCGTCGGAGATCAGCACGGCGCGAGGCTAGCCCACGTGGATGGGATGATCGCCGCGTGATGACGTTCCTCGGTCTCGGCCCCGGGCGCGACTTCGTCCTCCTGGCCCTGCCGAAGACGGCGAGCACCGCGCTCGAGCGGACGCTGACGCCGTACGCCACCGAGGTCGTCGGCTCGCCGCCGGCCCAGAAGCACCTGCCGGCACGCGGCTTCGTGCACACGCGGATGGACCCGCTCGCCGCCCACGGGCACCCGCGCGAGTCCTACGAGCTGGTCACGATGTTCCGGGAGCCGATCGAGTGGCTCGAGTCGTGGTGGCGCTACCGCGCGCGTGAGGAGAGCCGCCACTCGACCGCGGACATCGGCTTCGAGGAGTTCGCGCTGAGCTACGTCTCCGGTGACGAGGAGGCGCCGATCCCGGCGGGACGGCCCGCGAAGTTCATCCGCGCCCAGGGTGCGGTGGCGGTCGACCGGATCTTCGCGGTCGACCGTCCCGACGTGTGGGCGCCGTGGTTCAGCGAGCGCGTGGGGGAGCCGCTGGAGTTCGAGCGGCGCAACGTGTCCGCCACGCAGCGCGGCGAGCTCAGCGCGGCGACGCGGCAGCGGGTGGAGGCGTGGTTCGCCCCGGAGTACGACGTCTGGCGCCGGCTCGCGGAGACGGGCGAGTGGTCGGGCGCGCGCGGGACGAGGCTGGCGAAGCGGCCCAGCACTCAGTAGGTGTAGCCGAAGAGGTCGATGTCCTCGGCGTAGACCTCGGCGACCCGCTGACGCGTCTCGTCGGTGTAGTAGTCGTGGTAGGTGCCGTGCTTGGACTTGTTCTTGTGCGGCGGCGTGCTGGGCTCGAGGCCGAGCTGCACCTGGACCCGCTGGAGGTCGGCGACGAAGTTCTCCGTGCGGCCGACGAAGTCGACCTCGCGCCCGAACTTCGGCGCGCGCAGGTAGGTGATCTGCGGCGCGCCGACCCGCGGCAGCTCCTCGGTGCCGCGCATCACGAACTCGTCGAAGCCGGAGTAGGCCGCCGCCGCGCGCCACATCTCGTTGCCGTCGCGCATCGAGCCGTGCTTGACGTCCTGCGGCTTGCCGCTGGCGGGGCCGTGGCGCCGGTTCCAGGCGTCGATCATCGAGTACCACGACACCATCCGGGCCCACGGGTTCCGGACGAAGCCGAAGGTCCAGTAGTCGATGACCTGCGGCTCGTGGCGCAGGATCTTGCCGAGGGTGGCGTGGCGACCGATCTTCTTGCTCGCCTTGCGGGCGTCCGGCGCAGGCCTCCTTGACCGTGTCCTCGACCGACACGCCACCCGTCTTGGGGACGTGGACGAAGAGGACCTTCTGGGCGTCGGAGATGAGCACGCGCCGAGGCTATCCCAGCCCGACGGGCGGTCTGGAACACCGTACGGCTCTGGCACGATCACGCCATGCCACCGGGGATCGCGAGCGCTGAGGGGACCGTCCGCGGCTATCGGCCGGTGCAGAAGGTGGTGCACTGGCTGACGGTCACCGCGATGGCCGCGCAGCTCGCCGTCGGCTACAACCTCGACCTCGACGACGAGGACTGCGACCCGCCCGGCGAGGAGCTCAGCGGCGGCGACACCACCGACGCGTTCGAGGACCGGCTCGACCGGCTCGAGGACGCCTGCGAGGCCCGGGCCGGCGACTTCGACATGGTCGGTGGCGGCTTCGACCTCGCCGAGCTCCACCTCGCCCTCGGGCTCACGGTGCTGGCCCTGGGCCTGCTGCGACCGCTCGTCCGCAGGCGCGCCGGTCTGCCGCCCTGGTCGGAGCACCTCTCGGCCGGTCAGCGTCGGCTCGCCGGGATCACCGAGAAGTCGCTGATGCTGCTCCTCGTCGTCGTCCCGCTCTCCGGGCTGCTGCTGCTCGGCACGGGTGACGACGCATGGCTGCCGCTCCACGTCGCGCGCCCACGTCGCCTTCTTCGTGGCGCTGGCCGCGCACCTGTCGACGAACCTCCGGCCGGCGGTGCTGCGCCGGATGCTCTGAGGCGTCCCGCGGTCGGGTCAGCGGTCGAGCGGCCAGCCGCGCTGCGCCCAGCCGTTGGTGCCACCGGCGACGTTGAGGGCGTCGAGGCCCTGGGCCCGCAGGTGGTCGACCACCTGGCGGCTGCGCCCGCCCACCGCGCAGACGACGAAGAACGGCTGGTCCTGCGGCAGCTCGGCCACGCGGGCCGGGATGTCGTTCATCGGGATGTGCACGGCGCCGGGCACGCGTCCGCCGGCCACCTCGTCGGCCTCGCGCACGTCGACGACGTACGCCCCCTGGCTGTGGGCGGCGGCGAAGTCGTCGAGGCCGACCTCGTCCTGCGGTGCGTCGGCGGCGGCGTCCTGCTGCGCCGCGACCTCCTGGCGTACGGCGTCCATGTCGAGCTCGCGGGCCTGCTGGATCACGCCGGCGAGGGCCTGCGGCGGCAGCGCACCCGCCTGGTTGAAGAGGAGCACGCCGTCGCGGAAGAGCATGAGGGTCGGGATCGAGCTGATCGCCGCCATCTGGGCCAGCTGCTGCTCGGCCTCGGTGTCGACCTTGCCGAAGACGATGTCGGCGTTGTCCTCCGACGCCTTCTCGTAGACGGGCGCGAACTGGCGGCACGGACCGCACCACGCGGCCCAGAAGTCGACCAGCACGATGCCCTCACCGCTGACGGTCTGCTCGAAGTCGGCCAGGGTCAGCTCACGCGTGCTCATGCCCTCAAGCGTGCCACGGGGGCGCGCACACTCACCAACCGCGCTCGCGCCACTCCGCCAGGTGGGGACGCTCGTCGCCGATCCGGCCGTCGTTGCCGTGGCCGGGGTAGAACCACGTGTCGTCGGACACCCGGCCGAAGATCTTCGTCTCCACCTCGCCGACCAGCTGGGCGAACGCGTCGGCGTCGCCGAACGTCGCGCCCACACCGCCGGGGAAGAGGCAGTCGCCGGTGAAGAGGTGCGGGCTGGGCGCGACCGCGGGGTCGTCGAGGAGGAGGCAGACGGACCCGGGCGTGTGGCCCGCCACCGGGATGACCGTGAGGTCGCACGGACCGACCGCGACCTTGTCGCCGGCGACGACGCGACGATCGACCGTCACCCCGGTCTGCTCCTCGATCGCGTCGGCGTCGGGCGCGCCGGCGACGACGAGCGCCCCCGGGTGGGCGGACTTCACGGCCGCGAGCGCGCGGTGGTGGTCCCAGTGCTGGTGGGTGGTGACGATCGACAGCAGGGACGTGTCACCGATCAGCTCGAGCAGCCGCTCGGGCTCGGCGGCCGCGTCGATGAGCACCGACTCGTCGGTCACCGCGCAGTGCAGCAGGTAGCAGTTGTTGGACATCTTCGGGTCGACGGCGATCTTCGTCACCGTCAGGTCGCCCAGGACGCGCACGTCCGGGTCGCCGCCGGGGGAGACCTCGCCCGTGTAGCTCTCGTTCACCATGACCCCACCTCCGGGAGGGTGCTGCTGTCGGTCGTGAGTCCCTCGCCGGCGCCGCGGCCGGTGAGCCACCAGCCGAGGGCGGACGACGTACCGCTGACGACGGGAGCCCCGTCGTCGCCGCCGTCGCCGTAGTGCCAGGTGCGGTCGAGGTCGGTGGCCCGGACCGCGAAGGGTGCGGGGTAGGCGCGCTTCGTCATCGAGTCGAGCAGCACCGTGCGGAAGCCTGCCGGCCAGTCGTCCGCCGTGTGGCCGGCGTCGAGGTCGGCGTGGTGGATCTCCACCTCGCGCAGCCGCATCAGCGGCACGCTGGTGAGGGAGAAGCGGGGGGCGCCGGGGGTGCGCTCGAAGTGGCCGTCCCAGTCGGCCTCGTGCATGGCGGCCATCGCCTCGGAGAACAGCGCCGTCCCGGCCAGGAACCGCTCGCGCAGCTCGGCCGGCGCGACGGCCGCCAGCTCGGCGATGTCGGTGTCGCGGCGCTCGGACGAGGGGTACATCGGCTGCGGCTGCCCGAGGTGGGCGCCGTGCAGCACGCCCCCGAGGCCCTCGGCGTTGAGCGCGAGGTGCGCGACCACGTGGGCGCGGGTCCAGCCGGGGAGCAGGGAGGGCTCGGCGTACGCCGCGTCGTCGAGGCCGTCGACGGCGCGGACGAGCGCCTGGTCGGCGTCCGCGAGGAGTCCGGGCACGAGGCCGAGGTCGGTCACAGGGGCCATCGTGCCACCCCCGACCACCACCCCGCTGGGTGGACGATGGGCCCGTTGTCGGTGGTGGGTCCTAGGCTGGAGCGGTGCGTCGCCTTGACCGGCGTACGCCGTCGAGGCGAACATGTGTTCGACTCCACCGCAGCGCGTTGTCTATCACCGACGAAGGACCACAGTGGCCGACCAGCTCATCATCCGGGGCGCCCGTGAGCACAACCTGAAGGACGTCTCGCTCGATCTCCCACGCGACTCCCTCATCGTGTTCACCGGACTGTCCGGGTCGGGCAAGTCGAGCCTCGCGTTCGACACGATCTTCGCCGAGGGCCAGCGCCGCTACGTCGAGTCGCTCTCGGCCTACGCACGCCAGTTCCTCGGGCAGATGGACAAGCCCGACGTCGACTTCATCGAGGGCCTGAGCCCCGCGGTCAGCATCGACCAGAAGTCCACCTCGAAGAACCCGCGCTCCACCGTCGGCACGATCACCGAGGTCTACGACTACCTCCGCCTGCTCTACGCCCGCGCCGGCCGCGCCCACTGCCCGACCTGTGGCGCGCCGATCGAGCGGCAGACGCCGCAGCAGATCGTCGACCGCATCCTCGCGCTCGAGGAGGGTCGTCGCTTCCAGGTCCTCGCGCCGGTCATCCGGGGTCGCAAGGGCGAGTACGTCGAGCTGTTCCGCCAGCTCCAGCAGCAGGGCTTCAGCCGGGCGCGGGTCGACGGGGAGACCCACGGCCTCGACGAGCCGCCGACGCTCGACAAGAAGCTCAAGCACACGATCGAGGTCGTCGTCGACCGCCTCGCGGTGAAGGAGTCGTCCAAGCGTCGCCTCACCGACTCGGTCGAGACCGCGCTCGGCCTCGCCGGCGGGCTCGTGGTCTTCGACTTCGTCGACCTCGACGCCAAGGACCCCGGCCGGGAGATGAAGTTCTCGGAGAAGATGGCGTGCCCCAACGACCACACCATCGACACCGACGACCTCGAGCCGCGGTCGTTCTCCTTCAACTCGCCCTTCGGCG
This sequence comes from uncultured Actinomycetota bacterium, assembly GCA_963795275.1. Classification (GTDB taxonomy): domain Bacteria; phylum Actinomycetota; class Actinomycetes; order Propionibacteriales; family Nocardioidaceae; genus Nocardioides. The sequence goes on along the minus strand of CAWCHD010000022.1, from coordinate 141,066 downwards.
CGTGCACCGTCTGCTCGGGCCTCGGCACCAAGATGGAGGTCGACCCCGAGCTGGTCGTCCCCGACGCCGGTGCGACCCTCGGCGAGGGTGCGATCGCGCCGTGGAGCGGCGCCCACGTGGCCGACTACTTCCTCCGGCTCGTCAACGCGCTCGGCGAGGAGCTCGGCTTCGACCTCAACACGCCGTGGGACAAGCTGTCCCCGCACGCCCGCACGTCGCTGCTCGAGGGCCACAAGACCAAGGTCCACGTGGTCACCAAGAACCGCTACGGCCGCCAGCGCGCCTACTACGCCGCCTTCGAGGGTGTCCGGCCCTACGTCGAGCGGCGCCACCGCGAGGCCGAGTCCGACACCAGCCGGGAGCGGTTCGAGGGCTTCATGCGCGAGGTGCCGTGCCCCGCGTGCCAGGGCACGCGGCTCAAGCCCGTGTCGGTCTCGGTGACGCTCGGTGCACGCGACCAGGGCGGCAAGAACATCGCCGAGGTCTGCGCGATGTCGATCGACGAGACGGCCGAGTACCTCCGCACCGTCGAGCTGTCCGCCCGGGAGCGCCAGATCGGCGAGCGGGTGCTCAAGGAGATCCAGGAGCGCCTGCGCTTCCTGCTCGACGTGGGCCTCGACTACCTCTCCCTCGACCGGCCCAGCGGCTCGCTGTCGGGCGGCGAGGCGCAGCGCATCCGGCTGGCCACGCAGATCGGCGCCGGCCTCGTCGGCGTGCTCTACGTCCTCGACGAGCCGTCCATCGGTCTCCACCAGCGCGACAACAAGCGCCTCATCGAGACGCTGCTCCGCCTCAAGGAGCTCGGCAACACGCTGATCGTCGTCGAGCACGACGAGGACACGGTGCGCGTCGCCGACTGGGTCGTCGACATCGGCCCGGGCGCCGGCGAGCACGGCGGCCAGGTGGTCCACTCGGGCTCGGTCGAGGACCTGCTCAACCACCCCGACTCGATGACGGGGCAATACCTCAGCGGTCGCCGCGAGATCCCCGTCCCGGCCGTACGCCGTCCCCGCACGGTGGGCCGCGAGCTGACCGTCCACGGAGCCCGCGAGCACAACCTGCAGAACGTCGACGTCAGCTTCCCGCTCGGGGTCTTCACCGCCGTCACCGGCGTGTCCGGTTCCGGCAAGTCGACGCTGGTCAACGACATCCTCTACACCTCGCTCGCCAAGCAGATCTACAACGCGCGCGCCGTCCCGGGCCGGCACACCAGGATCAGCGGGCTCGAGCACGTCGACAAGGTCATCCACGTCGACCAGTCGCCGATCGGTCGCACGCCGCGGTCCAACCCGGCGACCTACACCGGCGTCTTCGACCACGTCCGCCGGCTCTTCGCCTCGACCCCCGAGGCCAAGATGCGCGGCTACCTCCAGGGCCGCTTCTCGTTCAACGTCAAGGGCGGACGCTGCGAGGCGTGCGCCGGCGACGGCACGATCAAGATCGAGATGAACTTCCTGCCGGACGTCTACGTCCCGTGCGAGGTGTGCCACGGCGCCCGCTACAACCGCGAGACGCTCGAGGTCCACTACAAGGGCAAGACGATCGCCGAGGTCCTCGACATGCCGATCGAGGAGGCGGCCGAGTTCTTCGCGGCGGTCCCCGCGATCGCCCGCCACATGAACACGCTCGGCGAGGTCGGTCTCGGCTACGTCCGCCTCGGCCAGCCCGCCACCACCCTCTCCGGTGGTGAGGCGCAGCGCGTCAAGCTCGCCAGCGAGCTCCAGAAGCGGTCCACCGGCAGGACGGTCTACGTCCTCGACGAGCCCACCACCGGCCTCCACTTCGAGGACATCCGCAAGCTCCTCCACGTCCTGTCCGGGCTGGTCGACAAGGGCAACACCGTCCTGGTGATCGAGCACAACCTCGACGTCATCAAGACCGCCGACTGGCTCATCGACATGGGTCCCGAGGGTGGCTCGCGCGGCGGCTACGTCGTCGCCGAGGGCACGCCCGAGGAGGTCGCGGCCGTCGAGGCGAGCCACACCGGCACCTACCTCAAGCCGATCCTCGAGGGCCGCGAGGCCAAGCAGCCCCGCGGCAGGGTCAAGCCGGTCGAGGTCACCCGGCCGATCACCAAGGCCGCCGCCAAGAAGGTGGCTGCGGCCGAGCGGGCGGCCAAGAAGGCCGCTGCGACGACGTCCACCGCGAAGAAGGCGCCGGCCAAGAAGGCCGCCGCCAAGAAGACGGCCGCCAAGACGCCACGAAGACGGCTGCCGCGAAGACGTCGGCGAAGCGGGCGTAGTCACAGGTTTCTCACAGGTCGGCTCACTACTGTCTGAACGCATGACCGCCATCAATCGACGACGTGCCCTCTCCGGATCCGCCGCAGTGGCCGTGGGTGTCCCGCTGCTCGCCGCGTGCGGCGACGACTCGACCTCGACCGCGACCGACCCCTCCTCCTCGAGCAGCCCGAGCGACGGGTCGTCCTCGAGCGACGGCTCCGGGTCCTCCGCGGGCGGCGCCGCCCTCGCCAGCACCTCCGACGTACCGGTCGGCGGCTGCTTCGTCGTCGCCGCCTCCAAGATCGTGGTGACGCAGCCGTCGGAGGGCGAGTTCAAGGCGTTCACCGCGGTCTGCACCCACCAGGGCTGCGTCGTCGAGTCGAGCACCGACGGCACCATCCCGTGCCCCTGCCACGGCAGCACGTTCTCCCTCGAGGACGGCTCGCCGCAGTCGGGACCGGCCAGCGCGGCCCTCGCCGCAGTGGAGATCACCGTCGACGGGGACTCGATCACCCAGGCCTGACCCGCGCCGGGAGGTTTGAGCGTCGGTCGGATGAGACATGATCCTCCCGATACGCCCGACGGACGGGCGCGCGCACAACGGGGGAGCACGACATGTCACGTCGTCCATCACGGTCACGCACGACCATCGCGACGGCGGCTGCCGTCGCCGCGGCACTCATGGTGCCGGCAGGAGGGGGCGCCAACGCGTCGCCCGGCGCGCCTCCGGGCGCCTCTCCGGACACCGTCGACGTCAGCGGCACGGTGGTCGTGCTCGCGGGCGAGGACGGCAACCCGGACCGCTACTCGCTGCTGCTGCCCTCGGGGCGGACGGTCGCCCTGGCCGACGGCTTCACGGCGAAGCCCCTGTCGCACTTCAGCGGCACGGTGGCGGCCCCGGGCGTCGGCAACGGCCGGGTGCTCACCGGTTCGCTGCGCTCGCGGACCCTCGGGCGCGCGGCCTCGACGGGCACGCCGCTCGAGGTCGTCGACGCCCGCGTGTCGACGCCGTCCGCACCAGCGCCCGCTCCCACCCCGCACAACACCTACGTCGCCAAGGTGACGAACTTCGGGGCGATCGGCCTGACCGACCAGCAGATCCTCGACGGTGTCTCCGCCTCCCAGCAGTACTGGGTGCGTGAGTCGAGCGGCCTGATCCCGACGTGGACCACTGCTGCCGGGGTGGCCCCGGTCGTGGCAGGCGCAGGATCGCCGACCGACTGCGGCCTGACCAACAACGGCGCCAGCTTCAGCCCCATCGCCGACAACGTGGGTGCCCAGGCGTTCCCCGGCGTGGACTTCTCCGGCGGGTCGCCCAACCACCTCGTGATCGTCGTCCCCGACGGGTGCGGCGGCACCGAGGCGAGCGGCCGCGGACGTCTCGGCACCTCCTTCGCCAACGGCGGCCCGGTCATCATCGAGGCGAACCCGACCACGGTCTTCGGCCCGATCCTGCAGCACGAGTTCGGCCACAACGTGGGCCTGCAGCACGCCAACAACACCGCGGTCGAGTACGGCGACCTCTTCGAGGTCATGGGCATCTCGGTCACCGGGCGCAACAGCCCCGTCCTCGGCACCGTCTACCGGCTCGAGCAGGGCATCCTCGCTGCCGGCGAGGCCGTGGCGGAGCCGGCCAGCGGCTCGGCGTACACGCTGGCGCCGCGGTCGGCCACGACCGGACAGCGCAGCGTCTACTTCATCAACCCCGACGACGGCAAGCGCTACTTCGTCGACTACCGCGACGGGTCCGGCGCCGACGCGGGCACCTGCTACTCCCTCCCGGACACCTGCAACTTCACGTCGCAGCGCTACCAGCAGGCCTACCGGCCCGGTCTCGTCATCGAGCGCGAGGACGCCCGCAGCGGCGCCTTCGTCGTCCCGGTCGCGGGCAACGACGGCTCGCTCCAGGCGGGCGAGGCGTGGTCCAACGCCGGCGGGAGCGTCACCGTCACCGCACAGGCGGCCAACACCCTGCTCGTCACGCGTGTCGACAAGCCGGACCTCCCGGCCGGCTCGGTGGCCTTCGGCAAGCCGATCGCGCTGAGCGAGGTGACCGCCTCGGCGAGCATCCCGGGCGCCACCGCGGTGCGCTACCAGTGGACCTTCAACGGCCAGGCGATCCCGGCGGCCGACGAGGCGACCTTCACGCCGTCACCGGCCATGGCCGGCGGCACGCTCGGGGTCACCGCCACCGGCTACGCCGTGGGTCGCGACCCCAGCCCGGCGGCGACCGCGACGCAGGTGGTGGCTCCGGCGACCTTCTACTTCCGCAACGGCACCAAGTCGCGGGCGACCGTCAGCGGCCGCGCGAGGGTCGGCGAGGTGCTGACGGCCTCCGGGCTCGACTGGGTGGGTGACGACGGCGCGAAGCCGGCCGGTCTCGCGCTGTCCTACAAGTGGCTGCGCAACGGCAAGCTCATCAAGGGCGCACGCAAGGCGACGTACCGCGTCACCGCGCGCGACCTGAAGAAGCGCATCCAGGTCAAGGAGTACCCGAGCGCGCCGGGGTTCGAGACGGGCGCGTTCTCGCGGTCGGACGAGACCCGGAAGGTCCGGATCGGCAAGCTCATGTCGCCCCGCCCGAAGATCGGCGGCAAGGCCAAGGTGGGCAAGCGGGTCAAGGCCCGTACGTCCGGGTGGACCCGCGGCACCAAGTTCCGCTACCAGTGGTTCGTCGGCAAGAAGGCGATCCGGGGTGCCACCGGCAAGAAGCTGCGGATCTCGCGCTCGCTCAAGGGCAAGAAGATCTCGGTCAAGGTCACCGGCTCCAAGAAGGGCTTCAAGAAGGCCAGCGCGAAGTCGAGGGCCACGAAGGTCAAGAAGTAGCCACGGCTCGAGCCGCATCGGGCGGCCTCCTCCCCGTCGAGGGTGTCGGAGGCCGCCCGTAGGGTTTGGTCGTGGCCACGCCGAGCTCCTATCGACCCGCCCCCGGGTCGATCCCCACCCAGCCGGGGGTCTACCGGTTCCGCGACGCCAAGGGCCGCGTCATCTACGTCGGCAAGGCCAAGAGCCTCCGCGCCCGCCTGTCGTCCTACTTCCAGGACATCGGCAACCTGCACCCGCGCACGGCGACGATGGTCACCACCGGCGCGAGCGTCGAGTGGACCGTCGTCGACACCGAGGTCGAGGCCCTCCAGCTGGAGTACAGCTGGATCAAGGAGTTCGACCCGCGCTTCAACGTGAAGTACCGCGACGACAAGTCCTACCCGTGGCTCGCCGTCACCGTCGGTGACGAGTTCCCGCGCGTGATGGTCGGCCGCGGCGCCAAGCGCAAGGGCACCCGCTACTTCGGCCCCTACAGCCACGCCTGGGCGATCCGCGAGACCGTCGACATCCTGCTGCGCGTCTTCCCGATGCGCTCCTGCTCCAACGGCGTCTTCAAGCGCTCCAGCCAGATCGGGCGGCCCTGCCTGCTCGGCTACATCGACAAGTGCTCGGCCCCCTGCGTCGGCAACGTCTCCGAGGAGGAGCACCGCCGCATCGTCGACGACTTCTGCGACTTCATGGGCGGCCAGACCAAGCCGTTCATGGCGCGGATCCGCAAGGAGATGTACGCCGCCAGCGAGGCGCTCGACTTCGAGAAGGCCGCCCGGCTGAGGGACGACCTCGGCGCGATGGAGCGGGCCCTGGAGAAGCAGGCCGTCGTCCTCGGTGACGGCGCCGACGCCGACGTGATCGCCCTCGTCGAGGACCCGCTCGAGGTGGCCGTCCAGATCTTCTACGTCCGCGGCGGCCGGATCCGCGGCCAGCGCGGCTGGGTCGCCGACCGCACCGACGAGGGCGGCACGCCCGAGCTGGTCCAGGACTTCCTGCTCCAGCTCTACGGCGGCGAGGGCGGCGACAGCATCCCGCGCGAGGTGCTCGTGCCGGCGCTGCCGCCCGACCACGACGTCCTCGAGGAGCTGCTCACCGAGCGACGGGGGAGCAAGGTCGCGATCCGGGTGCCGCAGCGCGGCGACAAGAAGGACCTCCAGGAGACCGTCGCGACCAACGCGGCCCAGGCGCTGGCGCTCCACAAGACCAAGCGGGCCAGCGACCTCACCACCCGCAACCGCGCGCTGGAGGAGATCCAGACCTCGCTCGGCCTCGACGAGGTGCCGCTGCGCATCGAGTGCTACGACGTCTCCAACCTCCAGGGCACCGAGGTCGTGGCCTCGATGGTGGTCTTCGAGGACGGCCTGTCCCGCAAGTCCGAGTACCGCCGCTTCGTGATCCGCGGCGTCGACGGGCAGAACGACGTCGCGTCGATGCACGAGGTGATCACCCGGCGCTTCAAGCGGCTGCTGGACGAGCAGGCCAGGAGCGAGACCGTCTCGACCGACTCCGGTCCGATGCTCGTCGATCCCGAGACGGGTCGGCCCCGCAAGTTCGCGTACGCCCCGTCGCTCGTCGTCGTCGACGGCGGTCCGCCGCAGGTGGCGGCCGCCCAGCAGGCGCTGGCCGAGCTCGGCGTCAACGACATCCCGGTCTGCGGCCTGGCCAAGCGGCTCGAGGAGGTGTGGCTGCCGGGGGAGGAGGACCCGGTGATCATGGCCCGCACCAGCGAGGGCCTCTACCTGCTCCAGCGGATCCGCGACGAGGCCCACCGCTTCGCGATCACCCACCACCGCGGCCGGCGCTCGAAGTCGATGGTGGAGAGCATGCTCGACGACGTCCCCGGCCTCGGCGAGGTGCGCCGCAAGACGCTGCTCAAGCACTTCGGCTCGCTGAAGAAGCTGCGCGAGGCCGAGCCCGAGGCCATCGCGCTGGTGCCCGGCATCGGCCCGCGGACCGCGACCGCGATCAAGGAAGCGGTCGCGAAGGCCGACGCGACCCGCAAGACTGCAGCCCAGCCGAGGGTCAACACGGCCACCGGCGAGATCATGGAGGACTGATGACCGACCCGACGCCCGGCGAGCTCGTCATCGTCACCGGCATGACCGGCGCCGGCCGCAGCACGGCGGCCAAGGAGCTCGAGGACCTCGGCTACTTCGTCGTCGACAACCTCCCGCCGACGCTGGTGCGCGACGTCGTACGCCTCGTCGACGACAGCCGCGGCGTCGACCAGCCCATCGCCGTGGTGGTCGACGTGCGCTCGGGCTCGTTCTTCGACTCGCTCCAGGCCAACCGCCACCAGCAGGTGACCGGCCGCCCGACGACGCTGCTCTTCCTCGAGGCGAGCGAGGAGGTGCTGGTCCGGCGCCAGGAGGCCGCCCGCCGCCCGCACCCGCTCCAGGGCGGCGGCCGCCTGCTCCACGGCCTCCAGCGCGAGCGCGACGTGATGGCCGACATCCGCGGCGACGCCGACGTGCTGCTCGACACCTCCAACTTCAACGTGCACCAGCTCCAGGACCGGATCACCGAGCTCTTCGGCAGCGAGGCGTCGACCCGCCTCAAGGTCACGGTCATCAGCTTCGGCTTCAAGTACGGCATCCCGGTCGACGCCGACTGGGTGGCCGACATGCGCTTCCTGCCCAACCCGCACTGGGTCCCCGAGCTGCGCCCGCAGAACGGGCGCGACCCGGCCGTCGCGGACTACGTCCTGTCCCAGCCCGGCGCCCGGACCTTCCTCGAGCAGTACCTCCCGGTGCTCGGCACCGTCGCGCAGGGCTACGTGGTCGAGGGCAAGCGCTTCATGCAGGTCGCCGTCGGCTGCACGGGCGGCAAGCACCGCAGCGTGGCCATGACGGAGGCGATCGCCGCGCGGATGCGCGAGGCCGGCCACTCCGTCCGCACCGCACACCGCGACCTCGGCAGGGAGTGACGTGGCTCGCGGGACCGCGCAGGCCGCGGTCGCCCTGGGAGGCGGGCACGGGCTCTTCGCCACGCTGTCGGCGCTGCGCCGGCTCCACGACGACCTCACGATCGACGACCTGACCGCGGTGGTGACGGTGGCCGACAACGGTGGGTCGTCGGGCCGGCTGCGGGGCGAGTTCGGCGTACTGCCCCCGGGTGACCTGCGGATGGCGCTCGCCGCCCTGTGCGGCGACGACGAGTGGGGCCGCACCTGGGCCGAGGTGCTGCAGCACCGGTTCGCGGGGCAGGGCGAGATGCAGGGCCACGTCACCGGCAACCTGCTGATCGTCTCGCTGTGGGAGCTGATGGGCGACCACGTGCGCGCGCTCGACTGGGTCGGCCGGCTGCTCGGCGCCCACGGGCGGGTGCTGCCGATGGCGACGACGCCGATGGACATCTCCGCGCGGGTGCGGGGCGTCGACCCCGCCGACCCCGACGGCATCACGGTCGTACGCGGCCAGGTCGAGGTCGCGACCACCGACGGCCAGATCGAGTCCGTCGCCCTCGTGCCCGAGGACCCCGAGGCCTGCGAGGAGGCCGTCGCGGCGATCCGGGCCGCGGAGTGGGTCGTGCTCGGTCCCGGCTCGTGGTTCTCGTCGGTGATCCCGCACCTGATGGTGCCCGGCCTCCGGCGTGCGCTGGCCGAGACCGACGGGCCGCCTCATCGTCGTGCTCAACCTCGAGGCGCAGGCGGGGGAGACGACCGGCTTCGGCCCGGCCGACCACCTCGCCGTGCTCTTCGAGCACGCCCCCGACCTCACCGTCCACGCCGTGCTGGTGGACTCCTCGGCCCTGGCCGGGGACCGTGACCGGCTCGAGAAGGTGGTGGCCGACCGCGGGGCCCGGCTCGTGGTCGCGGACATCGCCGTGCCCGGCGAGCCGCGGCACGACCCCGACCGGTTGGCGGCCGCGTTCGGGAGCATCGTCGAGGAGGGCTGAGGCCGCCCGTTCCGGCCGGTCTCGGGGGCGAGGGTCGTTGACGTGCATGCGAGGATTCCGACCATGGCAATGACGGCACAGGTGAAGGCGGAGCTCGCCAACACCCAGATCACCAAGACCTGCTGCCGCAAGGCCGAGGTCGCCTCGATGCTCCGCTTCGCCGGGGGTCTCCACATCGTCAGCGGCCGGATCGTCGTGGAGGCCGAGCTCGACACCGGAGCGGCCGCGCGCCGGCTCCGCACGGACATCGCCGAGGTCTACGGCCACCCGTCCGACGTCGTCATGGTGCAGGGCAACGGCATCCGCAAGGGCAGCCGCTACATCGTCCGCGTGACCAAGGACGGCGAGGCGCTCGCCCGCCAGACCGGGCTGCTCGACCAGCGCGGTCGTCCGGTCCGCGGCCTGCCGCCCGCCGTCGTCAGCGGCGGCGGCTGCGACGCCGTCGCCGCCTGGCGCGGTGCCTTCCTCGCCCACGGCTCCCTCACCGAGCCCGGCCGCTCGTCGTCGCTCGAGATCACCTGCCCCGGCCCCGAGGCCGCCCTCGCGATCGTCGGCGTCGCCCGCCGGCTCGGCATCTCGGCCAAGGCGCGCGAGGTGCGCGGCGTCGACCGCGTCGTGATCCGCGACGGCGACGCCATCGGCGCGCTGCTCACCCGCCTCGGCGCCCACGAGTCGCTGATGGCGTGGGAGGAGCGCCGGATGCGCCGCGAGGTCCGCGCCACCGCCAACCGGCTGGCCAACTTCGACGACGCCAACCTGCGCCGCTCCGCCCGTGCCGCGGTCGCCGCCGGCGCCCGCGTCGAGCGCGCGCTGGAGATCCTCGGCGAGGAGATCCCCGACCACCTGCGCCAGGCCGGCCACCTGCGCCTCGAGCACAAGCAGGCCTCCCTCGAGGAGCTCGGCCAGCTCCACGACCCGGTGCTGACCAAGGACGCGATCGCCGGCCGCATCCGTCGCCTGCTGGCGATGGCCGACAAGCGCGCCGAGGACCTCGGCATCCCCGACACCGAGGCGTCGCTGACCCCGGAGATGCTGGCCGAGGACGCCTGAGGGCCACCTCGTCGCTGGAGTCACCGTCGGTCGCTGGAGTCACCGGATATCCGGTGACCGCCACGGTTGTCAGCCGAGATCTGGGCCGACAACCGTCGGACTCGGCAACAAAGGTCGTCGAGCGGGCGCTCGCGCTGTGACGCTCGTCCCGAGTCTTGGAACGATCCAAAGTTACCTGTCCGTACCGCGGAAGACTGTGCTCGAAGCGGCCATCCGCACCCGATAGGGTCGGTTGCGGTCACCAAAGGCCAGATCGTCCACGGGGTCACTGAAGGCCCCACACCGAGGAGACATGCACCCATGACCGTCCGCGTAGGCATCAACGGCTTCGGCCGCATCGGCCGCAACTTCTTCCGCGCCGTCCGCGCCTCGGGCGCCGACATCGAGATCGTCGGCGTCAACGACCTCACCGACAACGCGGTGCTCGCGCACCTGCTCAAGTACGACTCGATCCTGGGCCGCCTCGACGCCGACGTGTCGAGCGACGAGACCTCGATCAAGGTCGGCGACCAGACCATCGCCGCGTTCGCCGAGCGCGACCCGGCCAACCTCGAAGTGGGGCGACCTCGACGTCGACGTCGTCGTCGAGTCGACCGGCTTCTTCACCGACGCGACCAAGGCCAAGGCCCACATCGACGCCGGCGCCAAGAAGGTCATCATCTCCGCGCCCGCCTCCAACGAGGACATCACCATCGTGATGGGCGTCAACCACGAGGACTACGACGCCTCGGCGCACCACGTCATCTCCAACGCGTCCTGCACGACCAACTGCCTCGGCCCGATGGCCAAGGCGCTCAACGACGACCTCGGCATCGTCAAGGGCCTGATGACCACCATCCACGCCTACACCGCCGACCAGAACCTCCAGGACAACATCCACAAGGACCTGCGTCGCGCCCGCGCCGCCGCGATCAACCTGGTCCCGACCTCGACCGGTGCGGCCAAGGCGATCGGCCTCGTCCTGCCCGAGCTCAAGGGCAAGCTCGACGGCTACGCCATCCGCGTCCCCGTGCCGACCGGCTCGGCCACCGACCTCACCTTCGAGGCCGGCCGCGAGACCACCGTCGAGGAGGTCAACGCGATCATCGAGAAGGCCGCCGACGGCCGCTTCCTCAAGTACTCCACCGACCCGATCGTCTCCTCCGACATCGTCACCGACCCGGCGTCGTGCATCTTCGACGCGCCGCTCACCAAGGTGATCGGCAACCAGGTCAAGGTCGTCGGCTGGTACGACAACGAGTGGGGCTACTCCAACCGCCTCGTCGACCTGATCGGCCACGTCGGCGAGACGCTCTGACGTCGATGTCCGACTCCGCAGGCATCGACTCCCTCGGCGACCTGACGGGCAAGCGCGTGCTGGTCCGCTCGGACCTCAACGTGCCCCTCGACGGCTCGACCATCACCGACGACGGCCGGATCCGCGCGAGCGTCCCGACCATCACGCAGCTCGCCGACGCGGGCGCCCGGGTGGTCGTCACCGCCCACCTGGGCCGCCCCGACGGCTCGCCCGACCCGAAGTACACGCTGAAGCCCGTCGCCGAGCGGCTCTCCGAGCTGCTCGGCCGGCCGGTCGCGTTCGCGACCGACACGGTGGGCACGAGTGCCACCGAGACGGTCGAGGCGCTCCAGGACGGCGAGGTCGCCGTCCTGGAGAACGTCCGCTTCAACGACGGTGAGACCAGCAAGGACGACGCCGTGCGCGGGTCGTTCGCCGACCAGCTCGCCCAGCTGGCCGACGCCTTCGTCTCCGACGGGTTCGGCGTCGTGCACCGCAAGCAGGCGAGCGTGTACGACGTCGCGCTGCGGCTGCCGTCCGCGATGGGCGGGCTGGTCGCGGCGGAGGTCGACGTGCTGCGCCGGCTCACCGAGCACCCCGAGCGGCCCTACGTCGTCGTCCTCGGCGGCTCCAAGGTCTCCGACAAGCTCGGCGTGATCGACAACCTGATCGACAAGGCCGACAAGATCCTCATCGGCGGCGGCATGGTCTTCACCTTCCTCAAGGCCCAGGGCCACGAGGTCGGCAAGAGCCTGCTCGAGGACGACCAGCTCGACACCTGCACCCGCTACCTCAGCGAGGCACGAGGACCGCGGCGTGGAGATCGTGCTGCCGACCGACGTCGTGGTCGACACGGCGTTCCCGTCGGGTGACCGCGAGCCCGAGCCGCGCGTCGTACCTGCCTCCGAGATCCCGTCCGACGCGCTCGGCCTCGACATCGGTCCGGACTCGGCAGCCGCCTTCGCGGCGGCGCTCGCCGACGCGAAGACGGTGTTCTGGAACGGCCCGATGGGGGTCTTCGAGGTCGACGCCTTCGCCGACGGCACGCGTGCCGTCGCGCAGGCGCTGACCGAGGTGGACGGCCTGTCCGTCGTGGGCGGTGGCGACTCCGCCGCCGCCGTGCGCCAGCTCGGCTTCGACGAGGCCGCGTTCGGTCACATCTCCACCGGCGGTGGCGCGTCGCTGGAGTTCCTGGAGGGCAAGGAGCTCCCGGGCATCGCCGTACTCGAGAGGATGACGTGATGGCCGCGACGAGCAGCCGTACGCCGCTGATGGCGGGCAACTGGAAGATGAACCTCAACCACCAGGAAGCGGTGGTGCTGGTCCAGAAGCTCGCCTGGACGCTGTCGGACAAGCGGCACGACTACGGCCAGGTCGAGGTCGTCGTGGTGCCGCCGTTCACCGACATCCGCTCGGTGCAGACGATGGTCGACGGTGACCGCCTCGCGCTCCGCTACGGCGCGCAGGACGTCTCGGTCCACGACAACGGCGCCTACACCGGCGAGATCTCGGCGGCGATGCTCGCCAAGCTGGGCTGCTCCTACGTCGTGGTCGGCCACTCCGAGCGCCGTCAGCACCACGACGAGAGCGACGAGCTGGTCAACGCCAAGGCCCACAAGGCGCTCGCGGCGGGGATGACCCCGATCGTGTGCGTCGGCGAGGGGCTCGACGTACGCCAGGCGGGCGAGCACGTGTCCTACACGCTCTCGCAGGTCGACGGCTCGCTCGACGGCTTCACCGCCGAGCAGGTCGCCGGCCTCGTCGTGGCCTACGAGCCCGTGTGGGCCATCGGCACCGGCGAGGTCGCGACCCCGGACGACGCGCAGGAGGTCTGCTCGGCCATCCGCGAGCGCGTGCGCGAGGTGCACGGTGACGCTGCGGCCGACGCGCTCCGCATCCTCTACGGCGGGTCGGTCAAGGCCGCCAACGTCGGCGGGATCATGGACAAGGCGGACGTCGACGGCTGCCTCGTCGGGGGCGCCAGCCTGCAGGTCGACGAGTTCGGCGGCATCTGCCGGTTCTACGACATGCCTGTGCTGTGAGGCGCTGGTCGGTTCGCCGCCGTCGTGACGTAGGCTTCCGCTCGTGATTCTGCTGTTCACCGTCCTGCTCGTCCTTGCGAGCGCGATCATGATCCTGCTGGTGCTGCTGCACAAGGGCCGCGGTGGCGGCCTCTCCGACATGTTCGGTGGCGGCGTCTCCAGCAGCCTGGGGGGATCGTCGGTTGCCGAGCGCAACCTCGATCGGTTCACGGTCGGCGTCGGCGTCATCTGGTTCGCGTGCATCGTTGCCCTCGGTCTGCTCAAGGCCTACCAGGGCTGAGGCCCCCCACTCTTTCGAAGGAGCCGTCGTGGCTGGTGCTGGAAATGCGATCCGGGGTAGCCGGGTCGGAGCTGGTCCCATGGGTGAGGCCGAGCGCGGCGACGCCGCGCCGCGGCAGACGGTCACCTACTTCTGCAGCCACGACCACCGCTCGGTCGTGACCTTCGCCATCGAGGCCAACGTGCCCGAGTCGTGGGACTGCCCCAAGTGCGGCCTCCCGGCCAGCCTGGACAGCGAGAACCCGCCCCCGGCGCCGAAGATCGAGCCCTACAAGACGCACCTCGCCTACGTGAAGGAGCGTCGCTCCGAGACCGAGGCGGCCGACATCCTCGACGAGGCCGTCGCCCTCCTCCGCTCGCGCCGCAAGGCCGGCGAGATCATCTTCTGACGACCCGGCTCATCTGTCCGTCTGCAGGGCGTCGAGTCGGCGCATGTGCGCGCGACAGGGGTGCCGAGTGGGCGCATGTGTACGCGACGTGGTGCCGAGTGGGCGCGTCTGTATGCGCAAAAGCTGGTGAGTCGGCGCATCTGTACGCGCACGGGCTGGTGAGTCGGCGCATCTGCACGGGGTGCACGCGAGGCGGCGAGATCACGCCGCTCGACGGCGGCGGCGCGTCGTACGCCGTCGAGGATGATGTCCTCGAGCCGCGCATTCCGGCCGTACACGTCCGGCGTCCACGCCGGCTCGATGATCCAGTCCTCGTCGTCGCTCAACCAGCCGGACCGCGCCTCGTCCTTCGCCTCGTTCTGGCTTCCCGTGTGCCACTCGATTCCTTGGAACTCCACCCCGAATCGAAGGTCGTCGTTGCCGACATCGATGAACGCGACGCGGCCCCGCGACCTGACGGCGACCTGCGGCTCGGGTGGAGGAACTGGCAGGTGCTTCCAGCGCCACCGCACCACGGTCTCGCCGCCCGACTGGGAGCGGCCGTCGGTGTGTGGTGCGACGAGCCTGAGCGTGGTGATCCAGCGCATGCCCTTGAACCGGTCGATGTCGCTGAGCAGCTCCTCGATCGTGAAGTCGCCCAGGCGATGCAGGGCATCGAGTGCCGTGAGGGCTGGCTCCGGCCACCTCTGGCGTCCGAGGTCGAGGGCTGTCCTCAGAGGAGTCGTCATCCTGACGCCGTTCACGACGGTGAGGTCCTTCTCGGCGAAGGTTCGCTCTCCGCTGTCGGCAAGCTTGTTGCGCAGCCGGCCCCGGCCATGGGGCAGGTACATGGAGATCGGGAGTGCGTTCAGGTGCTCGTTGGGAAGCAGGAGCATGTTCGCTCCTTGCGCCCACCCGGCATGACGATCCACGACGACGGCGTCGGAGGGCGTCACGAGGCGTAGGCACGCGAGTCGCGACGCTGTGTCGTCCGGCTAGCCTGGCGACGCGAGGTACACGCCCTTGATGGGGTTGCGGAGCAGCCCGGCGCGACAAAGGTCGGCCAGGCCAGGGACGACGTACCCCCTCGTCCAAGGCGCTCGTGAGCGTGAATGGGCGCGTCGAGTCGACAGCGGAAAGCTGTCCGTCGAGGTGCGGCAGTCGAGCCATTGTGAGATGTCCATGCCCGATGCTGATTCCCCGATCGCAGGTGAGGCCAGACGAGCGGTCGGCCACGCCTGTGGACAGCGCGTACAGATGCGCCGACTCAGCATCCGCAGGCGCGTGCGAGATGCGCCGACTCGCACGTTGCTGCGCGTGCAGATCGCGCCGACTCGGCCTGCCCAGCGCGTACGGACGCGCCTGCTCGTCAGGTGGGGAGGGCGGAGGCGGCGGCGGAGTCGAGCCACCAGACGGTCTCGTCGCCGCGGACGCCGCGGGCGGGGGTCTCCCGGACCGACCCCTCGTCGGCCAGCGCGCGGGCGACTGCCTCGGCCTTGCCGTCGCCGCTGGCGATGAACCAGACGGCGCGGCAGCGTTCCATCGCCTCGAACGTCAGGGTGACCCGGTCGGGCGGGGGCTTGGGGGAGTCGTGGACGGCGACGGCGATCGCGTCGCGGGCGTCGAGCGCCGGGTGCCCGGGGAAGAGGGAGGCGCAGTGGCCGTCGGGGCCGATGCCGAGCATCAGCACCTCGAAGAAGCCGGCGCCCTCCGAGCGCATCGTCGCGCTGTAGGCCTCGGCCGCCTCCTCGGCGGTCGCGACCTCGTCGCTCGCCGGGACCTCGTGGACGTTGGCCTCGTCGACGCCGACGTGGTCGAGCAGCGCCTCGCGGGCCTGGCGGGCGTTGCGGTCGGGGGAGTCGCGCGGCACGAACCGCTCGTCGCCCCACCAGAAGACGACCCGCGACCAGTCGACCGACGAGTCGGCGGCACGACGGGCGAGCTCGCGGTGGAGCTGCTCGGCGATGGACCCGCCGGTGAGCCCGATCTGCGGCACCTCGCCGCGGGCCTGGGCGGACTCGAGGCGGTCCAGCAGCGCGGAGGCGACATCGCCGACGAGGACGTCGGCGTCGTCGTGGCGGCGTACGTCGGGCTCGGTCACTTCCCGCTCCTGAGCTTCACCAGGCGCGCCGCGGTGGCGGCGTAGATGTCGTCCTCGTCGAGCCGGCGCAGCTCCTCGGCGAGCAGGGCCGGGACCTCGCGTCGCTTGAGGGCGACCGGCCGGTCGGGTCGGTTGGGGGAGGTGAACGTCGCGAGGCGGCCGTCGGCGCGCGAGATGCGGATCGGCCCCTGCTTGGTGTCCATGCTCACCTCGGTGATGCCCGGACCCTCGGAGATGCCGCGGGCGACGTCGACCTTGAGCCGGTCGCACAGCCAGGCGGCCAGCAGGTCGGCGCTCGGGCTGACCCGCTCGGCCGTCACCTTCGCCCGGGTGACCTTCAGCGGGTGCTGGTCGAGCGCGGCCGCGAGGAGTGCACGCCACGGCGTGAGGCGGGTCCAGCTGAGGTCGGTGTTGCCCGGGGCGTAGACCTGGGCCTGCGTCAGCATCGCCGTGGACTTGCCGCGCGAGACCGACGCCGAGTCGGTGATGCGGCGCTGCGCGAGGGCGCCCAGCGGGTCGGCTGCCGGGTCGGCCGGGGCGGTCGTGGGCCACCAGATGGCGACGGGGGAGTCGGGGAGCAGGAGCGGCAGCACCACTGACTCGGCGTGCTTGACCACCTCGCCCTTGAGCCGGATCAGCGCGGTCTCGCCGCCCCACCCGTCGCCGCTGCCGACCTGGGCGTTGACCTGGCCGGCGCCGCGGCCGTCGCCCAGGATCACGCCGAGCACGCGCGAGGGGTGCTCGCGCGAGGCCCGCTTGGCCGCGATCATCGCCTCGGCGGCGTCCTCCTCGGGCGCGACGATGATGAGGGTCATCACCATGCCCATCGCCGGGCTGCCGGCGCGGGTCCGCGACCGGACGAACTCCGCGGCGATCTTCGACGAGTTGGTGTCGGTCAGCTCGATCATTTACGGCCTCCTCCAGACGCGTCCGTCGCGGGCGAGCATCTTGTCGGCCGACTCCGGCCCCCAGGTGCCCGACTCGTAGGGCTCGGGCCGCCCCTTCTTCGCCCAGTGGGCGATCACGGGGTCGAGCAGCTTCCAGGAGAGCTCGACCTCCTCGTGCCGCGGGAAGAGCGGCGGGTCGCCGAGCAGGACGTCGAGGATGAGGCGTTCGTAGGCCTCGGCGCTGGCCTCGGTGAACGAGCCGCCGTAGGCGAAGTCCATGTTGACGTCGCGGATCTCCATCGCGGTGCCCGGCACCTTGGCGCCGAACCGCATCGTCATGCCCTCGTCGGGCTGCACGCGGATGACGAGCGCGTTCTTCGTGAGGTCCTCGGTCGCCGTCGACGTGAACGGCAGGTGCGGTGCCCGCTTGAACACGACGGCCACCTCGGTGACGCGGCGGCCGAGGCGCTTGCCGGTGCGCAGGTAGAACGGCACCCCCGCCCAGCGGCGGGTCTCGACGTGGACGGTGATGGCGGCGAAGGTCTCGGTGGTGGACGTCTTCTTGATGCCCTCCTCCTCGGTGAACCCGATGACCTTCTCGCCGCCGGCCCAGCCCGGGGCGTACTGCCCGCGTGCGGTGGTGGTGTCGAGGCGCGGCGGGAGCTGCGCGGAGCGGAGCACCTTCTGCTTCTCGACCCGCAGGCTCTCGGCGTCGAAGGCGACGGGCTCCTCCATCGCGACGAGCGCCATCAGCTGGAGCAGGTGGTTCTGGATGACGTCGCGGGCGGCGCCGATGCCGTCGTAGTAGCCCGCGCGGCCGCCGATGCCGATGTCCTCGGCCATCGTGATCTGCACGTGGTCGACGTAGTTGGAGTTCCAGATCGGCTCGAACATGTTGTTGGCGAACCGCATCGCCAGGATGTTCTGCACCGTCTCCTTGCCGAGGTAGTGGTCGATGCGGAAGATCGACCCGGACGGGAACACGTCGGCCAGGGTCGCGTTGA
This sequence comes from uncultured Actinomycetota bacterium, assembly GCA_963795275.1. Taxonomy (GTDB): domain Bacteria; phylum Actinomycetota; class Actinomycetes; order Propionibacteriales; family Nocardioidaceae; genus Nocardioides. The sequence continues at coordinate 123,123 of CAWCHD010000022.1, read as the reverse complement.
GCTCCTGCGCCGACTCGAGGTCGTGACCGAACGGCTTCTCCACCACGACACGTCGCCACTGGTCGGGGCCCTGCTCGGCGAGGCCGTGCTTCTTGAGCTGGCCCACCACCGTGCCGAAGAACCCCGGCGGGATCGCGAGGTAGAACGCCATGTTGCCGCCGGTGCCGCGGAGCTGGTCGAGCTCCTCGACCGTGCGGCGCAGCTGCTCGAAGGCGTCGTCGTCGTCGAAGTTGCCGGGGACGAAGCGGAAGCCCTCGGACAGCTGCTTCCAGACCTCCTCGCGGAACGGCGTACGTGCGTGCTCCTTGACCGCGTCGTGCACGATCTGCGCGAAGTCCTGGTCGGCCCAGTCGCGTCGCGCGAAGCCGATCAGGCTGAAGCCCGGCGGCAGCAGGCCGCGGTTGGCCAGGTCGTAGATGGCCGGCATGACCTTCTTGCGCGACAGGTCGCCGGTGACGCCGAAGAGCACCATGCCGCACGGTCCGGCGATCCGGGGGAGCCGGCGGTCCTGCGGGTCCCGCAGCGGGTTGGCGCCTGTCATGCGTGGCCTCGGTTCTCCTGGTAGTAGCGGATCAACGACTGGGTGGAGGCGTCCTGCTCGGCCGCGACGGCGGCGTCGCCGGAGACCGCGGGTCGCAGCTCCTGCGCGAGCTGCTTGCCGAGCTCGACACCCCACTGGTCGAAGCTGTCGATGCCCCACACGGCGCCCTCGACGAAGGTGATGTGCTCGTAGAGCGCGATCAGCTGGCCGAGCACGGAGGGCGTCAGCGCCGGCGCCATGATCGACGTCGTCGGGCGGTTGCCCGGGAACGTCCGCGCCGACACCAGCTCCTCGTCCACGCCCTCCGAGCGCACCTCGTCGGCGGTCTTGCCGAAGGCGAGGGCCTTGGTCTGCGCGAAGAAGTTGGCGAGGAACAGCTCGTGGACGTCCACCTGCTCGCCGTCGACCTCGTCCTTCAGGTCGTACGCCGGCCGCGCGAAGGCGATGAAGTCCGCCGGCACGAGGCGGGTGCCCTGGTGGATGAGCTGGTAGAAGGCGTGCTGGCCGTTGGTGCCGGGCTCGCCCCAGAACACCTCACCGGTGTCGTAGCCGACGGCCTCGCCGTCCCACCGCACGCCCTTGCCGTTGGACTCCATCGTGAGCTGCTGGAGGTAGGCCGGGAACCGGTGCAGCAGCTGGGAGTAGGGCAGCACCGCGTGGGTGTGGGCGCCGAGGAAGTTGGTGTACCAGACGTTGAGCAGGCCCATCCGCAGCGGCACGTTGGCCTCGGCGGGTGCGGTGCGGAAGTGCTCGTCCATCGCGTGGAAGCCGGCCAGCAGCTCGGCGAAGCGCTCCGGCCCGACCGCGATCACGAGCGACAGCCCGATGGCGGAGTCCATCGAGTAGCGACCACCGACCCAGTCCCAGAAGCCGAAGGCGTTGTCGGTGTCGATCCCGAAGTCGGCGACCTTGTCGAGCGCGGTCGACACGGCCACGAAGTGCTTCGCGACCGCGGCGTCCCGGTCGGCGTCGTCCGGGAGCCGGTCGAGCAGCCACGCCTTGCACAGCCGGGCGTTGGTCAGCGTCTCGAGCGTGCCGAAGGTCTTGCTGGAGACGATGAACAGCGTCGTCTCGGGGTCGAGGCCCTTCAGCTTCTGCCCGGCGTCGGTCGGGTCGATGTTGCTGATGAAGCGGCAGGACAGCCCGTCCTGCCGGAAGGGCTCGAGCGCCTCGTAGGCCATGACCGGCCCGAGGTCGGACCCGCCGATGCCGATGTTGACGACCGTCTCGATGCGACGACCCGTGACCCCGGTCCACTCGCCGGAGCGGACCCGCTCGGCGAAGGCGTAGGCCCGGTCCAGCACCTCGTGCACGTCGGCGACGACGTCCTGGCCGTCCACCGTCAGCGACGCCGACGAGGGGAGCCGCAACGCCGTGTGGAGCACGGCCCGGTCCTCGGTGACGTTGATGTGCTCACCGGCGAACATCGCGTCGCGCCGCGACACCAGCGACACCTCGTCGGCGAGCGCGAACAGCGCGGCCTCCACGTCGGCGTCCGCGAGGTTCTTCGACAGGTCGACGTGGAGGTCGCCCGCGCTCAGCGTCCGGTCCGCCACGAACCCGGAGTCGGACAGCTGGCCGCGCAGGTCGGGGGAGTACGACGCAGCGAGCCGGGTCAGCGAGGCCCAGGCCGCCGTCGTGCTCGGGTCGACAGGGCTCACTTCCGAGCGGCCTCGAGCGAGGCGCCCAGCGTGGTCTGCAGCTCGTCCCAGGCGACCACGAACTTGTCGACGCCCTCCTTGATGAGCACCTCGATCACGTCGTCGTAGTCGATGCCCGCCTCGGCCAGCGCGTGCATGTGGGCGTGCGCGTCGTCGTAGAACGGCCGGACGCGGTCGCCGCGCACCTCGCCGTGGTCGGCGACGGCGTCGAGGGTCTTCTCGGGCATCGTGTTGACGGTGTTCTCGGCCACCAGGTCGACGACGTACATCGTGTCGTCGTAGTCGGGGTTCTTCACGCCGGTCGAGGCCCACAGGGGGCGCTGCTTGCGCGCACCCTCGGCCTCGAGCGCCGCCCACCGCTCGCCGGTGAAGAACTCCTCGTACATCTGGAACGCCAGGCGGGCGTTGGCGACGCCGGCCTTGCCCTTGAGGTCGGCGTCGGTGCCGGGGCCCTCGGTCGTGGCGTCCAGCCGCTTGTCGATCTCGCTGTCGACGCGGGAGACGAAGAACGACGCCACGGAGTGGATGTCGGCGAGCGCGTGGCCGTTGGCCTTCGCCTGCTCGAGCCCGGAGACGTAGGCCTCCATGACGTTCTTGTACTGCTCGAGGCCGAAGATGAGCGTGACGTTGACCGAGATGCCGGCGCCGATCGTCTCGGTGATCGCCGGCCAGCCCTCCTTCGTGCCGGGGATCTTGATCATCACGTTGGGCTCGCCGACGGTCTCGTAGAGCGTGGCGGCCTCCTTGACGGTCTCCTCGGTGTCGTGGGCGAACCCGGGCGAGACCTCGATCGAGACGCGGCCGTCCACGCCGTCGGTGGCGTCGAAGACCGGCCGCATGACCTTGCACGCCTCGCGCACGTCGTCGGTGGTGATGACGAGCGTCGCCCGGTCGACGTCGGCGCCCGCGGCGGCGAGCTCGCGCACCTGCGCGTCGTAGCGCTCGCCGTCGGCCAGCGCGGTCTGGAAGATGGCCGGGTTGGAGGTCACCCCGACGACGTTCTTGGTCTGGACGAGGTCGGCGAGGTTGCCGGTCTCGAGTCGCTCGCGGGACAGGTCGTCGAGCCAGATCGAGACTCCGGCGTCGGACAGGGCCTTGAGGCGGTCGTTCATGTCGAACCTCTCGTGGAGCTCAGTGGAGATGAGTTGGTCTGGGTGGGTCAGGCGTTGACGACGGCGACGCTGTCGCGGGCGGCGTCGGCGACGGCCTGCGCGGTGATGCCGAACTCGGTGTAGATCCGGACGTAGTCGGCCGATGCGCCGTAGTGGTCGATCGACACGATGCGGCCGTTGTCGCCCACGAGCTCGCGCCAGCCCTGCTTGACGCCGGCCTCGACGGAGACGCGGGCCTTGATGGTGGGCGGGAGGACGGTGTCGCGGTAGGACTCGTCCTGCTCCTCGAACCACTCCAGGCAGGGCATCGACACGACGCGGGCGTCGACGCCGTCGGCGGCCAGGAGGGTGCGCGCCTCGACGGCGAGCTGCACCTCCGAGCCGGTGCCCATGAGGATCACGTCGGGCGTGGCCTTCTCGGAGTCGATGAGGACGTAGCCACCGCGGGCGACGCCCTCGGTGGTGGCGAAGCCGTCGGTCCCGCGCGGGAAGACCCGCACGTTCTGCCGGGTCAGCGCGAGCGCGGCCGGACGGTCGGTGTGGCCGAGGATCGTCTGCCAGGCGGCGACGGTCTCGTTGGCGTCCGCGGGGCGTACGACGTCGAGGCCGGGCATCGCGCGCAGCGCCGCCAGGTGCTCGATCGGCTGGTGCGTCGGGCCGTCCTCGCCGAGGCCGATGGAGTCGTGGGTCCACACGTAGGTGACGGGCAGCTTGCTCAGCGCCGCCACGCGCACGGAACCGCGCATGTAGTCGGAGAAGGTGAGGAAGGTGCCGCCGAACACGCGGGTGAGGCGGTCGGCCGCGATGCCGTTCATGATCGCGCCCATCCCGTGCTCGCGGATCCCGAAGTGCAGGACGCGACCGGCGTGGGGGTCGGTGCTCCACTCGCCGACCTCGGCGACCACCGGGCCGACGGAGGGGGCGCTGGTGATGGTCGTGTTGTTGGACCCGGCCAGGTCGGCCGACCCGCCCCACAGCTCCGGCAGCACCGGTGCGAGGGCGTTGATGACCTTGCCCGACGCGGAGCGCGTGGCGACGCCCTTCTCGTCGGCCTCGAACGACGGCAGCGCGTCGGCCAGGTCGGCGGGCATCTCGCGGCGCTCGAGCCGGTGGAGGAGCTCGGCCGACTCCTGGTGCTTCGGACGACCAGGCGGCGAACAGCTCGTCCCACTCCGCGGCCCACGCAGCCCCGCGCTCGCGGAGCTCGCGGGTGCGCTCGAGGACGGCGGGCGGGACCTCGAAGGTCTTCGCGGGGTCGAAGCCGAGGACCTCCTTGGTCGCGGCGACCTCGTCGGCGCCGAGCGCGCTGCCGTGCGCGGCCTCGGTGCCCTGGGCGTTGGGCGCCGGCCAGGCGATGACCGTGTCGAGCACGATGATCGAGGGCTTGTCGTCGACGCTGTGGGCCTCGCGGATGGCGGCGTAGAGCGCGGGGACGTCCTCGACGTACTCCGTGCCGCCGTTGGTCCAGTCGACGGTCTGGACGTGCCAGCCGTAGGCGGCGTAGCGCGCGGCGACGTCCTCGGTGAACGCGATGTCGGTGTCGCCCTCGATCGAGATCCGGTTGCGGTCGTAGATCATGGTGAGGTTGCCGAGCTGCTGCGTGCCGGCGATGGAGGAGGCCTCGGAGCTGACGCCCTCCTCGAGGTCGCCGTCGGACGCGATGACGTAGACCTGGTGGTCGAAGACGCCCTCGCCCGCGGCGGCGTCGGAGTCGAGCAGCCCGTGCACGCGGCGACCGGAGAGGGCCATGCCGACGGCGTTGCCGACCCCCTGTCCGAGCGGGCCGGTGGTGACCTCGACGGCGGCGGTGTGGCCGAGCTCGGGGTGACCGGGGGTCTTGGAGCCCCAGGTGCGGAGCGCCTTCAGGTCGTCGAGCTCGAGGCCGAAGCCGCCGAGGAACAGCTGGGTGTAGAGGGTGATCGAGCTGTGGCCGCAGGACAGGACGAAGCGGTCGCGGGCCAGCCACTGGGGGTCAGCGGGGTTGTGCCGCATGACCTTCTGGAACAGCAGGTAGGCCACCGGCGCCAGGCTCATGGCCGTGCCGGGGTGGCCGTTGCCGACCTTCTGGACCGCGTCCATCGCCAGGACCCGGGCCGTGTCGACCCCGCGCTCATCGGTGTCGTCCCACTCGAGGGTGGCGGGCAGGGCGGACTTCTTGGTCAACACAGTTCCTCTCGATGGAGTGCAACGCGGAGCACAGGCCCCTCGACTGCGAGCCTAGCGCCGTGCGCGAGTAGACTCGACCCCACCCGAGGGTGCCCCCGGACGCAGGTTCGACAGCCGTTCACACCCCTCGGTTCCCACCCTGTCCACGTCTCATCCGCACCCGTCCCACGAGGTCCTCTCCGTGTCCCAAGCCGGTCCGCACGCCGATGCGTCGGCGCGTCCCTCGCCGGACGACGGACCGGGCGACCTCGGACCGGAGTCGAAGTCCTGGCGCGACGTCGTCGGCGCCTACGTCGGCCTGACGAAGCCGCGGGTCATCGAGCTGCTGCTCCTCACGACCGTCCCGGTGATGTTCTTCGCCGCGCGGGGCATCCCGTCGCTCGGCCTGGTGGTCGCGACCGTCGTCGGCGGCGCGCTCTCGGCCGGCTCCGCGTCGACGTACAACTGCGTCTACGACCGCGACATCGACGAGCAGATGCGTCGTACGCGCCGCCGCGCGCTGCCGCGCCACATCGTCTCGCCGGTCTCGGCCCTCGTCTTCGCCACGGTCCTCGCCGTGCTCTCGACGGTGGTGCTGGCGCTGTGGGTCAACCCGCTGTCGGCCGCGCTGTCGGTGCTGGCCAACGCGTTCTACGTCCTCGGCTACACGATGCTGCTCAAGCGACGCACCACGCAGAACATCGTGTGGGGCGGCCTGGCCGGCTGCTTCCCGGCCCTCATCGGCTGGACCGCCGTCACCGGCGAGCTCGCCTGGACCCCGGTCGTGCTGTTCCTCGTCGTCTTCTTCTGGACGCCACCGCACACGTGGGCGCTGGCGCTGCGCTACCGCGAGGACTACCGCAACGTCGACGTGCCGATGCTGCCCGTGGTGAAGCCCGCCGCCGAGGTCGGACGCCAGGTGGTGGTCTACAGCTGGGTGATGGTCGCGACCTCGCTGCTGCTCTGGCCCGTCGCGGACACCAGCCTCGTCTACCCGGTCGCGGCGGCCGTGCTCGGTGCCGTCTTCCTGGTCGAGGCGCACCGGATGTGGTCCCGGGCCAAGGCGTCGGAGTCGCTCACGGACATCAACCCGATGCGCCTCTTCCACGCCTCGAACCTCTACCTCTCGCTGCTCTTCGTGGCCGTCGCCCTGGATCCCCTGCTCGGACGTTGACACGTTTCTTGAGACGAACCCCCGGGTAAAGACAATTCCGAACGGCCTCTTGAGGCCACGCCCCGTGCTACCGATGCCCTCGGTCTCGTTCAATCGGTAACCGGGGTGGGCATCAGGGCCTGCCCCAGACAATTGGGGAGTACCACAAAAGATGAATACAGCTGCGCCACAAGAGCGCCGGTCTGACGTCCGTAGCGGCACCAGGGGGAACGGCCAGCGGGCCGTGTCACGGGCAGTGACCCTCGTCCTCGCCGTGGGCTTCGCCATCGTGGGGATGGCGGGTGCCGCGAGTGCGCACCACAACACGATCTCCGGCACGGTCACCTGCGTGCAGAACGGCGGCTGGAAGGTCAGCTGGACCGTCGTCAACAGCGAGAACATCTCCGAGACGATCGTCGAGTCGAACCGCCCGTCGGTCGTCCCGGTCAACAGCACGACGCTGACCGCCAACCAGACGCGGACGTTCACCGAGACCGTCGCCGCGAAGCCCACCGCCGCTCTCAACCTCACGCTCAAGGGCAAGTGGGTCAGGGACGGCCAGGCGATCTACTCGACCAACTCCGGCGAGATCCCGGTGGCGTCCTTCAGCGACGCGTGCCACGTCACGACCGTGACCGCACCCACCGTGCCGGTCATCGACGACTGCGGCCCCGGCAACGCCCGCTTCGGCGACGTCCCGGCCGGTCCGTGGACCTCGAAGGTCAACCCCGACGGCAGCCTGACCGTCACGGCCAACGCGGGCTACACGTTCCCGAACAACCAGACGAGCGTGACCTACCCGACGCCGACGGACAGCAACGTCGCCTGCCCCACGCCGCCCACCACGACCCCGCCCGTCGTGACGCCGCCGGTGGTCACCCCGCCGGTGGTCACCCCGCCCGAGGTCCTGCCCGCGCAGGTGCTCGTCGTGAAGGCCGGCGCACGCCGCCTCGACAAGTGCGGTCGCCAGGGTGACCTGTTCAAGGTCACCAAGAAGGCGGGCGTCGTCTACACCGCCAAGGGCAAGGTGCTCCGACAGGGCGTCTGGCTCAAGGCCCACACCCGCACGGTCACCGTCCGCGCGACCGCTGCCGACGCGACCTACCGGCTCCAGGGGAAGTCGGTCTGGAAGCTCTCGTTCACCCGCAAGGCGTGCGCGCAGGCTCCCGAGGTCGCACCGCACACCGGAGCGTGATGCGCCGCACCGTCGCTGCGATCACGCTGTGTGCGTCGGTGTGCCTGTCAGCCGGTCAGGGTGCGGTGCACGCCGCCGCCCCTGACCGGCTCACGATCGCCCGGACCGGCACCCACGCCGTGGTCGTCGACGTCGCCTCGCGCGGCGGCACCCTCGCCGTCGGCTCGCGCCTCAACGGCGCGGTCTACACCTGGTCGAAGGGCGATCCGCCCTGCGACCCCAACGGCAGCACCGTGTACGCCGGCCACGCCTGGCGGGCCGGCAACGGGGTGGCCGACAGGTGGGGGCAGCTGCGCCCGGGCGACCGGATCAAGGTGGCCGGCTGCTCGTTCGAGGTGACGCGGCGCGAGTTCTGGTCCGCCAAGCGGCGGATGGGGCACCTCTACCGGGTGTCCGGACCGCCGCAGATCGTGCTCGTGGGCTGCAAGGCCGACGACTACTCCAAGCGCACCGTGGTGTTCGCCCGCAAGCTCGGACGCGACTAGCCGCGTCCGGGTCAGGGCAGCGCGGTCGCTGCGCTGGTCTGTTCCACCCCGTCCGCGCGGGCCTCGTGGTCCGCGCGGTGGGGCTGGACGGCCAGCGCGATGCGCGCCAGGCCGGCGGCGAGCAGCGCAGCGCCCAGCATGTGCAGGGCGACGAGGCCGACCGGCAGGTCCAGCCAGTACTGCGTCCAGCCGAGGACGCCCTGGAGCACCTCGATCAGCAGCACCAGGCCCGTGACCTGCGCGAGCCACCGGTGCCCGCCGCGCAGGGCCACCACGAGCAGCGCGACCGTGAGCGCCACCAGGGCGTAGACGGCGTACGCGTGGACGTGCGAGACCGTCGCGGGGTCCAGCCCGTTGCGCGGCGAGTCGGTGTCGCCCGCGTGCGGGCCGGCGCCGGTGACGACCGTGCCGAGGTAGAGCACCACCCAGCCGACCGCCAGCGTCGCCCAGGCCAGTGCTCGCGGCAGGGGCGGTGCGGCCGACCGCTCCGGGCTGCGCAGCTCGTCGACCAGCGCGACGCAGACCATGATCATCGCCATCGACAGCAGGAAGTGCCCGGCGACGATCCACGGGTTGAGCCCGGTGAGGACGGTGATCCCGCCGATCACGGCCTGCAGCGGGATGCCGAGGCCCACGACGAGCGAGAGCCGCGTCGCGCGACGGTGCGCGGCCCCGAGTGCCGCGAGGAAGCAGAGCACCGCGATCGCGGCGAGCGCGAAGGTCAGCATCCGGTTGCCGAACTCGATCACGCCGTGCACCCCGAGCTCGCCGTGGGCGACGTAGGACTCGTCGGAGCAGCGCGGCCACGTGGGGCACCCGAGCCCGGAGCCGGTGAGGCGTACGGCCGCTCCGGTCACCACGATCCCGATGTTGGCCACGAGGTTGGCGAGCGCCAGCGGCCAGAGGCGGCGGGCGAGGTGTCCGAGGACTGGGTCGAGCACGGTCACTCCCACGTGAAGGTCCTGGCCGTCAGGACGGTCCCGATGATCGCCCAGGCGAGGAGCACCAGGAGCGAGCGGCCGTCGATGGTGGCGTCGACGAGCGCGGAGCGCATCGCCTCGCCGAGGGCGCCGGACGGGAGCCACTGCACGACCGGCTCCGCGGAGCCGTAGGTCGACGCGGGCAGCACGACACCGCCGCCGGCCATCAGCAACAGGTAGACGAGGTTGGCGAGCGCGAGGGTGGCCTCGGCCCGGAGGACGCCCGCGACGAAGAGCCCGAGCGCGGCGAACGCCGCCGTGCCGAGGGCGACGGCGAGCACGACGCCGACGAGGGACGTCGGCGGGTGGTCGAGGGTGGGACGCCACCCCAGCGCGAGGCCGACGGCGACCAGGACGACGAGCTGCAGGACGACGACGTTGAGCAGCGCGACCACCTTGCCCAGCAGCAGGCCGTGGCGGGGGAGCGGGGAGGACCCCAGCAGCTTGATCACGCCGTAGCGCCGCTCGAAGCCGGTCGCGATCGCCACCGACGTGAAGGCCGTCGACATCACCGCGAGGGCCAGCACGCCCGGGGTCAGGACGTCGACGGCGCGGTGGCCCTGGAGGTCGATCCCGATCCGGTCGGCGGCGAGCACGCCGCCGATGAGCACGATGACCGGGATGACGATGGCGAGCAGCAGCTGCTCACCGTTGCGCAGCATCAGCCGCGCCTCCATCCGGGCCTGCGACCGCACCATCTGCGACAGCGGGGCCGCGCCGGGCGCCGGGGTGAACGTGGCGCTCACGTCAGCCCCCGTCCGGTGAGCTCGAGGAAGACGTCCTCGAGGTTGCGCTGGCCGAGGTTGAGCGTCTGGGGGAGGACGTCGTGCTCCTCGCACCACCGCGACACCCGGCCGAGGGTCATCGCGTCCGCGGGGCCGTGGATGAGCATGCTGACCTCGTCGAGCTGGCGCACCTCGGTCCCGGGGCCGAGCTCGGCGCGCAGCGACTCGGGTGCTCCGTCCGGGAACGGCCGGTTCACGACCAGCCGGATGGTCGCGGAGCGACCCTCGCGGGTCAGCTCGCCGGGCGTGCCGCTGGCGATCACGCGCCCGCGGTCGATGATGTGGATCCGGTCGGCGAGGTGCTCGGCCTCGTCCATGTGGTGCGTGGTGAGCACGACGGTGACGCCGTCGGCACGCACCTCCTCGAGCAGCTCCCACGTCGTACGCCGTCCCTGCGGGTCCATGCCCGCGGTCGGCTCGTCGACGAAGACCAGCTCCGGGCGGCCGACCAGCGCGATCGCGAGGCCGAGCCGCTGCTGCTGGCCGCCGGACAGCCGGCGGTAGGGCGTACGCCCGCAGTCGGCCAGGCCGAGCCGCTCGCCGAGCATCGCGGTGTCGAGGGGCCGTGCGTGCAACGACGCCATGTGGGCGAGCATCTCGTCGGCGCGCACGCCGCTCCACGCACCGCCGGCCTGCAGCATCACGCCGATGCGGGGCAGGAGGTCGGCCCGGTCGCGCTGCGGGTCCAGGCCGAGCACCCGGACGGTGCCCTGCTGCGGGACGCGGTAGCCCTCGCAGGTCTCGAGCGTCGTGGTCTTGCCGGCGCCGTTGGGGCCGAGGACGGCGGTGATCGAGCCGCGGTCGACCTCGAGGGACAGACCGTCCACCGCGACCTTGTCGCCGTAGCGCATCACGAGCCCGTCGACCGAGACGGCGGGCGCAGCGGTGGACACGTCCGCCAGTCTAGGGAGGGCACGGGGACAACCCCCGTCGGCGTCGACGAGACGGTGCTCACGCCGCCCGCGGAGGACTTAGGCGACCCTTGCTTGAATGCCGGGAAGCATTAACGACACACTGTCGTTGTGGAATTCGTGAGGACACCGGTGGCGCAGCGTGAGGGCGATGCGCCCACGCGCGACCGCGTGGCCCGCACGATCCTCGAGAACGGTCCCTCGACGGCCGCCGACCTCGCCGACCGGCTCGACCTCACGCCCGCCGCCGTACGCCGTCACCTCGACCACCTCGCCGCCGAGGGCGTCGTGGAGTCGCGCGAGCAGAAGGTCTACGGCGCGCGCGGTCGCGGCCGTCCGGCCAAGGTGTTCGCGCTGACCGAGGCGGGTCGCGACAGCTTCGACCAGCAGTACGACGACCTGGCCGTGCAGGCCATGCGCTTCCTGTCCGAGACCCAGGGCGAGGACGCCGTGGTCGAGTTCGCCCGACGCCGGGTGGCCTTCGTCGAGCGCGACTACGCGGTCGTGACCGACCTCGACCCCGACCTCAGCCCCGCCGAGGCGCTCGCCAAGGTCTTCACCCAGAACGGCTACGCCGCCTCGGTGCGCGACCTGCCGGCGGCCAACGGGCAGAGCGTGGGGGAGCAGCTGTGCCAGCAGCACTGCCCGGTCTCCCACGTCGCCCACGAGTTCCCGCAGCTCTGCGAGGCCGAGACCGAGGCGATCGCCGCGGTCCTCGGCACCCACGTCCAGCGCCTCGCGACCATCGCCCACGGCGACGGGGTCTGCACCACGTGCATCCCCCAGATCAGCAAGACCTCACCCCAGTCCGTACCACTGAAGGAGAAGGCATGACCTCCATCGAAGAGCTCAACCCGTCGCTCAAGGGCATCGGCAAGTACGAGTTCGGCTGGTCGGACTCCGACGCCGCCGGCTCGGTCGCCAAGCGCGGTCTCAGCGAGGACGTCGTCCGCAACATCTCCGGGCTCAAGAGCGAGCCGCAGTGGATGCTCGACCTGCGCCTCAAGGGCCTCAAGCTGTTCCACCGCAAGCCCATGCCCACCTGGGGCTCGGACCTGTCGACGATCGACTTCGACAACATCAAGTACTTCGTGCGCTCCAGCGAGAAGCAGGCCGCCACGTGGGACGACCTGCCCGAGGACATCAAGAACACCTACGACAAGCTCGGCATCCCCGAGGCGGAGAAGCAGCGCCTGGTCTCCGGTGTCGCCGCGCAGTACGAGTCCGAGGTCGTCTACCACTCGATCCGTGAGGACCTCGAGGAGCAGGGCGTCATCTTCGTCGACACCGACACCGCGCTGAAGGAGCACGAGGAGCTCTTCAAGGAGTACTTCGGCACCGTCATCCCGGTCGGTGACAACAAGTTCTCCGCGCTCAACACCTCGGTGTGGTCCGGTGGCTCGTTCATCTACGTCCCCAAGGGCGTCCACGTCGACATCCCGCTGCAGGCCTACTTCCGGATCAACACCGAGAACATGGGCCAGTTCGAGCGGACGCTGATCATCGCGGACGAGGACTCCTACGTGCACTACGTCGAGGGCTGCACCGCGCCGATCTACTCCTCGGACTCGCTGCACTCCGCGGTCGTCGAGATCGTCGTGAAGAAGGGCGCCCGCGTCCGCTACACGACCATCCAGAACTGGTCCAACAACGTCTACAACCTCGTCACCAAGCGCGCGACCTGCGAGGCCGGCGCGACGATGGAGTGGGTCGACGGCAACATCGGCTCCAAGGTGACGATGAAGTACCCCGCCATCTACCTGATGGGCGAGCACGCCAAGGGCGAGACCCTGTCGATCGCCTTCGCGGGCGAGGGCCAGCACCAGGACGCCGGCGCCAAGATGGTCCACGCGGCGCCGCACACGTCGTCGTCGATCCTGAGCAAGTCGGTGGCACGCGGCGGCGGTCGTACGTCGTACCGCGGGCTGATCCAGGTCAACGAGGGTGCGCACGGCTCGAAGTCCAACGTGCTGTGCGACGCGCTGCTGGTCGACCAGATCAGCCGCAGCGACACCTACCCCTACGTCGACATCCGCGAGGACGACGTGTCCATGGGCCACGAGGCGAGCGTCTCGAAGGTCTCCGACGACCAGCTCTTCTACCTCATGTCGCGCGGCATGGAGCAGGACGAGGCGATGGCGATGATCGTGCGCGGCTTCGTCGAGCCGATCGCCAAGGAGCTGCCGATGGAGTACGCCCTCGAGCTCAACCGCCTGATCGAGCTGCAGATGGAAGGGGCCGTGGGCTGACGCCCACACCCCTCCCAGACCGCTGGTCGAGGACGCCGCGCAGCGGCCGTCACCAGACCGAGGAACGTAGAAAGTAGAGCTGTGACCGTCACCACCGAATCCGTCCGCTCCGCCCTGGAGCAGGCTGCGCCCGAGCAGGCCACGATCGAGAGCCACCTCAACCCGGTGGGCTCCTTCGACGTCGCCGACCACCCCGTGCCCACCGGGCGCGAGGAGATCTGGCGCTTCTCGCCGCTCAAGCGGCTCAGGGGCCTGCACGCCGAGGCGCCGTTCAACCGCAGCACCACCGCGTGCACCTGGAACACGCCCGAGGGCGTGCGCATCGAGGCCGTCAGCGGCGAGGAGGCCAGGTCCCTGCGCGGGATCAGCGGCCTCGTCCCCAACACGCGCTTCGCCGCGCGGGTGCTGGCCGAGGTCCCGGCCTCGCTGCTGGTCGACGTGCCCGCCGACCTCGAGGTGGCGGAGCCGATCGTCATCTCGCTCGACGGCGAGGACGCCTCCAACACCGAGGCCGGTCACGTGGCCATGCGCTTCGGCGCCCACAGCAAGGCGATCGTGGTGATCAACCACGAGGGCTCGTCGGCGATGGCCGCGGTCGTCGAGATCGTCGTCGGCGACGGCGCCGACGTGACCGTGGTGTCGATCCAGGACTGGGCCGACGACGCCGTCCACCTCGCGCACCACCAGGCGCGGGTCGGTCGCGACGCGGCCTACAAGCACGCGGCGATCTCCTTCGGCGGCGACGTCGTGCGGATGGACGCCAACGTGACCTACGACGGCCCCGGCGGCTCGGCCGAGCTGCTCGGGCTCTACTTCGCCGACGCCGGCCAGCACATCGAGCACCGCCTCTTCGCCGACCACAACGCCCCGCACACCAAGAGCAACGTGGTCTACAAGGGCGCGCTGCAGGGCGAGGGCGCGCACACGGTCTGGATCGGCAACGTCCTCATCCGCAAGGTCGCCGAGGGCATCGAGACCTACGAGGAGAACCGCAACCTCGTCCTCACCGACGGCTGCCGCGCCGACTCGGTCCCCAACCTCGAGATCGAGACCGGTGAGATCGAGGGTGCCGGCCACGCGTCGGCCACCGCGCGCTTCGACGACGAGCAGCTCTTCTACCTCCAGGCCCGCGGCATCTCCGAGAAGGAGGCGCAGCGCCTGGTCGTGCACGGCTTCTTCAACGACCTGATCCGCAAGGTCGGCGTGCCGTCGATCGAGGAGCGCCTGCTCGCCACGGTCGAGGCCGAGCTCGCCAAGAACGTCCTCAAGGACCTCTTCTGATGGCGTTCGAGCGCGTCTGCGCGCTGGACGAGGTCCAGGCCGACAAGGCCCTGGCCGTGACCCTCGGACGGTACGACCTCGCGATCGCCCGCGACGGCGACGAGGTCTTCGCGATCGAGGACCTGTGCAGCCACGCCGAGGTCGCCCTCAGCGAGGGCGAGGTCGAGCAGACCGACGGCGGCTGCCAGATCGAGTGCTGGCTGCACGGGTCGATGTTCGACCTGCGCACCGGCAAGCCCACCAACTTCCCGGCGACCGAGCCGGTCGCCACCTTCCCGATCGACGTACGAGGTGGCGACGTCTACGTCGACACCGACACCACCCTGAACGGAGTGACCCCCGCATGAGCAAGCTGGAGATCAACGACCTGCACGTCACGGTCGAGACCGAGGACGGCCCCAAGGAGATCCTCAAGGGCGTCACGCTGACGATCGCCGACGGCGAGACCCACGCGATCATGGGGCCCAACGGCTCCGGCAAGTCGACGCTGGCCTACTCGATCGCCGGTCACCCGAAGTACACGGTCACCGGCGGCACCGTGACCCTCGACGGCCAGGACGTCCTGTCCCTGTCGGTCGACGAGCGCGCCCGCGCCGGCCTGTTCCTCGCCATGCAGTACCCCGTCGAGGTCCCCGGCGTCTCGGTGTCGAACTTCCTGCGCACCGCCAAGACCGCCATCGACGGCGAGGCCCCCAAGCTCCGCACCTGGGTCAAGGACGTCAACGCCGCGCTCGAGCAGCTCAACCTCGACCCGTCGTTCGGCACCCGCAACGTCAACGAGGGCTTCTCCGGTGGTGAGAAGAAGCGCCACGAGATCGCGCAGCTCGAGCTGCTCGACCCGAAGGTCGCCGTCCTCGACGAGACCGACTCCGGCCTCGACATCGACGCGCTCAAGACCGTCTCCGAGGGCGTCAACCGCTTCCGCGAGCGCGAGGGCAAGGGCGTCCTGCTGATCACGCACTACACCCGCATCCTGCGCTACATCGAGCCCGACTTCGTCCACGTCTTCGTCGACGGCAAGGTCGCCGAGTCCGGCGGCAAGGAGCTCGCCGACCAGCTCGAGGCCAATGGCTACGACAAGTACCTCACCAAGGCCACGGCGGCGGGATAAGCGGCACTGGCCTGCGTTGTCGTCGCTCGACGACCGCTTCGCTCAAAGGTCGCCTTCGCTCCTCCGCCTTGACCAGCACCACTTCTCCCACCGCCGAAACGAGGTAACGCGATGGAAGGACTGCTTCCGGATCTCGACGTGATCCGCAAGGACTTCCCCATCCTCGAGCGCACGCTCGGGGGCGGGCAGCCGCTGGTCTACCTCGACAGCGCCAACACCTCGCAGAAGCCGCAGGTCGTCATCGACTCGATGGTCGACCACCTCGAGCGGCACAACGCCAACATCGCCCGCGCCATGCACCAGCTCGGCGCGGAGTCGACCGAGGCCTACGAGGGTGCCCGCGACAAGGTGGCGACCTTCCTCAACGCGCCGTCGCGCAACGAGGTGGTCTTCACCAAGAACGCCACCGAGGCGCTCAACCTGCTGGCCCGCACGATCGACCTCGGTCCCGGCGACAACGTCGTCATCACCGAGATGGAGCACCACTCCAACATCGTGTCGTGGCAGCTGGCGTGCGAGCGCTCGGGTGCGGAGCTGCGCTGGTTCGGCCTGACCGACGACGGTCGGCTCGACCTCAGCAACGCCGACCAGCTGGTCGACGAGCACACCAAGGTGCTCGCGTTCACCTGGGTGAGCAACATGCTCGGCACGATCAACCCCGTCACCGACCTGGTCGCGCGCGCGAAGGCGGTCGGTGCCCTCTCGGTGATCGACGCCTCCCAGGCCGCGCCGCAGCTCGCCGTCGACGTCCAGGCGGTCGGCTGCGACTTCCTGGTCTTCACCGGCCACAAGGTCTGCGGCCCGACGGGCATCGGCGTGCTGTGGGGCCGCGAGGAGCTGCTCAACGAGCTGCCGCCCTTCCACGGCGGCGGCGAGATGATCGAGACGGTCACCATGGCGCGCTCGACGTACGCCAGGGCGCCGCACCGCTTCGAGGCGGGCACCCCGCCGATCGTCGAGGCCGTCGGCCTCGGCTGCGCGGTCGACTACCTCGGCCACATCGGCCTCGACGCCATCCACCGCCACGAGCAGGCGATCACGGCGTACGCCCTCGAGGGCCTGCAGACGGTCCCCGGCGTGACGATCCTCGGCCCGCTCGACGCGGCCGACCGCGGTGGCGCCATCTCCTTCGAGCTCGACGGCGTGCACCCGCACGACATCGCCCAGGTGCTCGACTCGCGCGGCATCGCCGTGCGCGCCGGCCACCACTGCGCCAAGCCCGCGCACCAGCGCTTCGGGGTGCAGAGCACGACGCGGATGTCGTCCTACCTCTACACGACGCCCGCCGAGATCGACGCGCTCGTCGAGGGCCTCCACCACACCCGCAGCTACTTCAAGGTGGGATGACACATGAGTGCCGAGCTCGACAACCTCTACCAGGAGATCATCCTGGACCACTACAAGAACCCGCACCACAAGGGACTCCGCGACCCGTTCGAGTCCGAGGTGCACCACGTCAACCCGACCTGCGGCGACGAGGTCACCCTGCGGGTGCACCTCGCCGACGGGGTCGTGGAGGACGTGTCCTACGACAGCGTCGGCTGCTCGATCTCGCAGGCGTCGGCGTCCGTGATGGCCGACCTCGTGATCGGCAAGCCGGTCGACGAGGCGATGTCGATCCACCAGACCTTCCTCGAGCTCATGCAGGGCAAGGGGACGGTCGAGCCCGACGAGGACGTCCTCGAGGACGGGATCGCGTTCGCCGGCGTCGCCAAGTTCCCCGCGCGCGTGAAGTGCGCACTGCTCTCCTGGATGGCGTGGAAGGACGCGACCACCCAGGCCTCAAGCGAAGGAGTCACCTCATGACCGAGACCCCCCAGACCGTCGACCACGGCGACCTGCCCGACGTGCCCCAGGCCGGCCAGGCCGGACAGGGTGGCACGTCGACCGTCACCATCGACGACGTCACCGAGGCGATGAAGGACGTCGTCGACCCCGAGCTCGGCATCAACGTCGTCGACCTCGGCCTCGTCTACGGCGTCCACATCGACGAGGGCTCCAACGCCGTCCTCGACATGACGCTCACCTCGGCCGCCTGCCCGCTGACCGACGTGATCATGGACCAGACCAACCAGGCCCTCGAGGGCCTCGTCAACGACGTGGCCATCAACTGGGTCTGGATGCCGCCGTGGGGCCCGGACAAGATCACCGACGACGGCCGCGAGCAGCTGCGCGCACTGGGCTTCAACGTCTGAGCCCTCCCCGGGCCATGACCGATGTCATGCCGGGGGCGTGGCACCTGGCACCGGTCCCGGCGCCGGGACGCGGCCAGGCTGGGGTCATGAGCCGAAGCACGCTGTCCTTCATCGCCCTGGCCATCTCGATGTTCTACGGGGTGGGGTTCGTCGTCATCCCCGAGGACAGCCGCACCGGCTACGCCGTGATCGGCGCGGTCGTCGTGGCGCTCGCCTGGATCGCCTCGGGTCGGTTCGGGCGACCGGACGCGCCGCGCGACGACAGCGTCCGTTAACCCGTGGCGGCAGGGGAGTGCGCGAGCGCACACTCCTCCCGTGCTGAACCCCCACCCGACGCGCTACGCCGAGCTCAACGGCGTGCTGCACGACCTCGTCACCGGCGCCCAGGCGGCGCTCGGCGAGTCCTTCGTCGGCGCCTACCTCCAGGGCTCCTTCGCCCTCGGCGCGGGTGACCTGCACAGCGACTGCGACTTCCTCGTGGTCGTGCGTGAGCGTCCCGACGCGGAGCAGGAGGCAGCCCTGCGCGCCCTGCACCACGACCTCCCGCACCGCGACGGGTTCTGGAACGCCCACCTCGAGGGGTCGTACGCCGTCGCGGCCGACCTGCGCACGACCGAGGGCCTGGGCCGCGCGTGGCTCTACGTCGACCACGGACACGACCAGCTGGAGTGGAGCACCCACTGCAACCAGCCGTGGGCGCGCTGGATCCTGCGCGAGCACGGCATCACCCTCGTCGGCCCGTGCCCGGTCGAGCTGCTCGACCCCGTGCCCGACGACGTGCTGCGCGAGCAGGCCCGGGCAGGGCTCGCCACCCTCACCGACGACGTCCTCGGCTGGTGCCCTCCCAGCGTCGCCTGGTGCCAGCGCTACCTCGTCGTCCAGGCCTGCCGCAGCCTCTACACGGTGCGGACGGCGCAGGTGGCGAGCAAGCGCGACGCGCTGCGCTGGTCGATGGTGCACGGCGACCCGCGCTGGCGGCCGCTGCTCCAGCAGGTGCTGGCCGACCGTGACCGCGGCTTCGACCGCGATGACGGGCCGCGGCCGGGCTCCGTCGACGAGGCGCGCGCCTTCGCGGCCTACGTCGCCGCCGTGGCCTGACTGGCTACTGTTCCGGCATGGAGCATCCCGAGGCCGACCCCGCCGCCGTCGACCTCAGCGAGGTCGACTTCGACCACGAGGAGCTGCGCGTCTTCTGGGACCTGGCCCGCTACCACGCCAAGCTCAACGCAGCGCCCACCTACTTCGGGCCGACCACGCTCGAGTCGGTCCCGCCGCCCGCGTGGGCGTACGGCGACTCGGCCGAGGAGTCGGACGCGTTCGTCGCGCAGGTGCTGGCCGGCGACGCGGGCAGCACCACGGCACCCAGCGGTGACTACGCCGGCGAGTACCCGGAGACCGGCACGCTCTCGATCCTGTGCGACGGGGCCGGCGTCCCGCGCGCGCTCGTCGAGGTCAGCGACGTGACCGTGTCCGGCGACGACGTCGTCGAGTCGTTCAAGGTCGTCTACCGATCCTGAGCACCCCGCTGATCACGCCGGCCGTGTGGGAGAGTCCTCGCATGGCCGAGCGGATGACCTACCTCCTCGTCGACGGGGAGAACATCGACGCCACCCTGGGCACCTCCATCCTCGGCCGCCGGCCGCGGCCGGAGGAGCGTCCGCGCTGGGACCGCCTGCTGGAGTGGGCCGAGCGGGCCTTCGACCAGGACGTGACCGGCCTGTTCTTCCTCGCCGCCAGCACCGAGCTGCCGACCAGCTTCGTCCAGGCGCTGCTGGCGATCGGCTTCAAGCCGATCCCGCTCAGCGGTGAGGGCAAGATCGTCGACATCGCCATCCAGCGCACCGCCGAGGCCCTGGTGGAGCGCGACGCCGACGTGGTGCTGGTCAGCCACGACGGCGACTTCGTCGACCAGGTGTCCGCGCTCTGCGACGGCAGCCGCCAGGTCGGCGTCATCGGCTTCACCGAGTTCGTCAACGCGCAGTTCCGCAGCCTGCCGGGCCTGCGGATCTTCGACCTCGAGTACGACCTCGGCGCCTTCAACACCCCGCTCCCGCGGGTCCGGATCATCCCGATCGACCAGTTCGACCCGCTCGAGTTCCTCTGAGGTCATCGGTGGCCGCAGTCCTCGTCCCAGCCGCTCGTTGGGCGCGCTGGGTCGACAACTTCACGGCCGGGCACGGCGGCGCCGACCTCGCGGTGGCGGACGGGACGCTCCGCGGTGTCGCCCCGGACGGCTCGCACTTCGTGGCGCACCTGCCGTTCGCGACGTCGTACGCCGGACCGGCGGAGCCGGGTGCCTTCGCTGCCGCTGCCGTCGCACCCGACGGGTGGGGTGTGCTGCTGGTCCGCAAGGGCGGCTTCGCGGTCGCCCGGCTGGCCGGCACGGAGATGGTCGAGCACAAGATCGGCCAGCGCCACGTGCAGGGCCGCACCAAGGCGGGCGGGCAGAGCCAGCAGCGCTTCGCCCGGCGACGTGACAACCAGGCGCGCCAGGCCTACGAGGCCGCGGCCGACCACGCCGCGCGCATCCTGACCGGCGTACGTCCCGTGGTGACCGGTGGTGACCACGCGGCCGTCGACGCGGTGCTGGCGGACCCGCGGCTGTCGCGCCTCACGGTCGTCGAGCCGTGGTTCGCCGTCCCCGACCCACGCCGTGCTGTGCTGGACCAGACCGTCCTCGATGCCCAGGCGATCCGTGTCGAGGTCACCAACGCCTGAGTCGTACGGTGGCAGTCGTGAGCAACCCGATCGAGGTCCACGGCCTGGTCAAGACGTTCGGTCGCACGCGAGCGCTCGACGGGCTCGACCTCCAGCTCGGGGCGGGGGAGGTGCACGGCTTCCTCGGCCCCAACGGGGCGGGCAAGTCGACGACCATCCGCGTGCTGCTCGGCCTGCTGCGCTGCGACGCGGGCACCGTCACTGTCTTCGGGCTCGACCCGTGGCGCGACGCCACCGAGATCCACCGCCGGCTGGCGTACGTCCCGGGCGACGTCAGCCTGTGGCCCAACCTGTCCGGCGGCGAGACGATCGACCTCCTCCTGCGGATGCGGGGGATCGATCCGCGCGGGACCCGGCGCGACGAGCTGCTCCAGCGCTTCGAGCTCGACCCGACCAAGAAGGGCCGTGCCTACAGCAAGGGCAACCGCCAGAAGGTCGCGCTGGTCACGGCCTTCGCCGCCCCCGTCGACCTGCTCGTGCTCGACGAGCCGACCTCGGGGCTCGATCCCCTGATGGAGCAGGTCTTCAACGAGTGCGTCGCCGAGCACCGCGAGACCGGGACGACGGTCCTGCTGTCCAGCCACATCCTCAGCGAGGTCGAGCGGCTCGCCGACCGGGTCACGATCATCCGCGCCGGCCGGACGGTCGAGACCGGCTCGCTCGACGACCTGCGCCACCTGCGCCGCAACCGGGTCCGCGCCGAGGTCTCCGGGGAGGTGCCCGACCTGTCGGGCATCGAGGGCGTGCACGACGTCGAGGTCGACGGCCGCGTGGTCGCGGCATCCGTCGACCCCGCCGGCCTGCCGGTCCTCCTCACGGCGCTCACCGGCGCCGGCGTGCTCACGCTGACCAGCACGCCGCCGACCCTCGAGGAGCTCTTCCTCGACGCCTACCGCACCACGGAGAGGACCGGGCCGTGACCGACCTCGCGCGGACCGGCCTGCTGGTGCGGTTCGCGCTGCGGCGCGACCGGGTGCTGGTGTCGGCCTGGGTGCTCGTGCTCGTCGCCACGGTCGCCGCCAGTGCGGCCGCGACCGGCCCGCTCTACGCCACCCGGGCCGACCGGGTCGCCGCCGCCGAGGCGCTCAACGCCAGCCCTGCCGTGGTCGCCCTCTACGGCCCGATCCTCGACACGTCGAGCCTCGGTGAGCTGTCGATGACCAAGATGACCGTGCTCTACGCGGTGTTCGTGGCGTTCATGTCCGTGGTGCTCGTACGCCGTCACACACGCGTCGAGGAGGAGACCGGTCGCGCGGAGCTGGTCGGCGCCACGGCCGTGGGCGCCGACGCGCCCGTCGCGGCCGCGGTGCTGGAGGCCGTGCTCGCCTCCGTCGTCCTCGGGGTGCTGGCCGCGATCGCCGACATCGCGTGCGGCCTGCCCGTCGTCGGGTCCGTGCTCTTCGGCGCCTCGTGGACCGGCGTCGGCCTGGTCGGTGCGGGCACCGCGCTGGTCGCGGCACAGCTCTCGAGCAGCGCCCGCAGCGTCGGGTTCCTCGCCTCGGGCGCGATCGGCGTCCTCTACCTCCTGCGCGTGGTCGGCGACGTCACCTCGCTCACCTGGCTGTCGTGGGTGACCCCGTTCGGCTGGGGACCCGGCTGAGCGCGTGGTCCGAGCCGCGCGGCTGGCTGCTGCTCGGCTACCCCCTGCTCGCAGGTGCGCTCACCGTCGTGGCGCTCGGGCTCCGTCGTCGCCGCGACCTCGGTGCGGGCCTGCTGCCGGACCGCCCCGGCCCGGCCGTCGGCTCGCCCCGGCTGCGTGACGCGGTCGCACTCGTCGTACGCCAGCAGGGCACCGCCCTGGTCGGCTGGACCGTCGGCATCGCCGTCGTCGGTGCGCTGATGGGCTCGATCGTCCCGAGCATCGGCGACCTCCTCGACACCGACCGCACGCGCTCGGTCGTGGAGGCGATGGGCGGGGTGGGCAGGCTGCAGGACGCGCTGGTCTTCGCGATCGCCTCCGTCGTCGCGGTCGTGATCACCTGCTTCGGCATCGGCTCGGTCACCCGCGCGGCCGGGGACGAGCACGACGGCCGCACCGAGACCGTGCTCGCCACCGCGACCTCACGACGCCTCCTGCTGCTGGCGGTCGGGGGAGCCGCGGTCCTCGGCAGCACCTGGCTCCTCGTGGTGGCGGGCGTGGCGACCGCGGTCGGTCGGGGCGACGGGCTCGGCGCGCTCGGTGCCTCGCTGGTCCAGGCGCCCGCGGTCTGGCTCGTCCTGGCCCTCGCGCTGCTCCTCCTGTCCGTTCGCAGTCGCTGGGCCGTGGCCGGCTGGGGCGTCCTGGCGCTGTTCGTGACGGTCGGCCAGGTCGGTCCGGGGCTCGACCTGCCCGGCTGGGTGCTGGGGCTCTCGCCCTTCCACCACGTCCCGCGCTACCCGTCGGAGGCGTTCGCCTGGAGCCCGAGCTGCTGATGACCGCACTCGCCGCGCTCGTGCTGGCCGTGGCGTGGACGCGCTACCGCAGCCGCGACATCGGCTAGCGTCCCTCCCATGTGGCAACCCGAGCCGGGATGGCAGCCGCTCCCCGGTGCGGGTCCGGCCACCGCCGGCGTCTGGTCGGCGACCTCGGGCGGCCGCGAGGTCGTGGTCAAGCGGCTGCGCCGCCCCGATCCCCACGACGCGCCCGGCGCGCTGGTGCCGGGCGACGTCAACTACTGGCGCCGCGCGGCCGACGTCGCCCTGAGCGGCGTCGTCGCCGACTCACCGGGCCTGTGCGAGGCACCGGTCGTGCGGGTCGAGGAGGACGACGAGGGCGTCACCCTCGTGCACGGCCGCGTCGCACACGTGGACGCACCGGGCCTGTGGCTGGCCGCCTGCCTCGGCCGGTTCGCCGTGACCGACCTCGGCGACCACGCCTGGCTCGCCCGTGACCAGCTGCGCAGCCGGCTCGCCCTGGTGGCGCACCGCGGTGGGTGGCGGACCCTCGCCCGGACCCCGGTGGCGGACGTCGCCGACCACCTCTGGAACCACCGCACGCAGTGGCTCGACGTGTGCGACGCCCTCCCGCAGGTCGCCCAGCACGGCGACCCGTCCGCGGCCAACATCCCCGGCCGCAGCCCGGGCGACGAGGCCGGGGCCGTCGCCATCGACTGGGCGCACCTGGGTCGTGGTCCGGTCGGTGCCGACCTCGGCTACCTCTCGCTCGCCACCCGCGAGGACGTCGAACCCCTCGTCGAGGCGTACGTCGCCGCCCTCCCGCCCGGCCTCGCCAGCACCGACGACGTACGCACCGGTGCCCGCGTGATGGCCGTCTACACCGCGCTCACGCGGCTCGACTGGGCGCTGGCGCGCGTCGCCGACGGCGACGGTGCGCTCGCCGGGAAGTTCCGCCACCCCAGCGTCGCGCCCTACATCCGCGCCATGCAGCGCCAGGTCGACCAGATCGAGGCCCTGCTGGCCTGATCGGACCCACCCGGACCGGTCAGGTCAGAGCTGCGACGCCGAGAAGGTGTCGCACGCCGTCAGCGTGTGCTCCTGGTAGCCCTTGGTGAACCACGCCATCCGCTGCGCCGCCGACCCGTGCGTCCAGCCCTCCGGGTCGACGCCCTGGCCGGACTTCTGCTGGATCCGGTCGTCACCGACGGCCTTCGCCGAGTCGAGCGCCTCGGTGATGTCGGCCTCGTCGAGGGTGATCAGCTGGCTGTCCTCGGCGTAGGAGGTCCACATGCCGGCGTAGCAGTCGGCCTGGAGCTCGAGGCGTACGGCGTCGGAGTCGGCGCCCTGCTGGGTCCTGACCTGGCCCATCGTGCCCATCAGGTTCTGGATGTGGTGGCCGTACTCGTGGCCGATGACGTAGGGCTCGACGAAGTCGCCGCCCTTGCCGCCGAGCTGTCCCTCCAGCACGTCCTTGAAGAAGGAGGTGTCGAGGTAGATCTGCTGGTCGGCGGGGCAGTAGAAGGGGCCGACCTGCGAGGTGGCCTGGCCGCACCCGGTGTTCACGGCGCCGCTGAAGGTGAGCAGGGTGGCCGGCTTGAACTGCCGGGCCGCCCTGCTCCGGCAGCGTCTTGGACCAGTAGTCGACCAGCGAGTTCTCGACCGCCACCCGCGCGCAGTCCTCGTCGTCGTTGGCGTCGGCGCCGGTCTTGCAGTTGGCGTAGCGCTCAGCGTCCTGCATCCGGCTGGAGTCGGCGCCCCCGCCCTGCGGGTCGACGCCCGTGCCGCCGCTGGTGCCGCCGGGCAGGCCGCCGCCCGTGCACTGGGTCAGCACGACGAAGAGGATGATGATGACGAGTCCGCCGATGCCGCCGCCGGCGCGCGTGCCGCCGGGGAGCGGGATCCGCATCCCGCCGCCGGCTCCTCCGCCACCGCCGCCGCCTCCGTCACCCACGCGCGAGGTGTCGAGACGGGACTTGGGGTTGAAGCGCATCGGCGTGCCTTTCCGCAGGTCGACAGGCCGCAGCGGGTGACGCTGGTGCCTCCGCGCAGGTTAGCGCGTGCGTGCGGCGATGGGGCTCCTGCCTCCACCCCTTCGTAGGATGTCGCCCGAGATGATCACCGCCCAGAAGCTCGAGGTCAGAGCCGGTGCGCGGCTCCTCATGGAGGACGTCACCTTCCGCATCGCCGCAGGCGACAAGGTCGGCCTCGTGGGGCGCAACGGCGCCGGCAAGACGACCCTCACCCGCATCCTCGCCGGCGAGGGCACCCCGGCCGACGGCCAGGTGCTCCGCACCGGCGAGGTCGGCTACCTCCCGCAGGACCCGCGGGTCGGCGACCCCGAGGTGATCGCGCGCGACCGGATCCTGTCCGCGCGCGGGCTCGACGACGTCGTACGCCGCCTGCGCGAGGCCGAGGTCGAGATGGCCCACGAGGACCCGAAGGTCCACGAGCGCGGGATGAGGCGGTGGACGCGCGCCGACGCCGAGCTGCACGCCGGTGGCGGGTACGCCGCCGAGTCCGAGGCGGCGCAGATGGCCGCGGCCCTCGGGATCGAGGAGCGGATCCTCGCCCAGCCGATCGGCACCCTGTCCGGCGGCCAGCGCCGCCGCGTCGAGCTCGCCCGCATCCTGTTCTCCGGCGCCGAGATCATGCTGCTCGACGAGCCGACCAACCACCTCGACGCCGACTCGATCGTCTGGCTGCGCGACTTCCTCAAGGCCCACCGGGGCGGGTTCGTCGTGATCAGCCACGACAACGCCCTGCTCGAGGCGACCGTCAACAAGGTCTTCCACCTCGACGCCAACCGCGCCGTCATCGACGTCTACAACATGGGCTGGCACAACTACCTCACCCAGCGCGAGGACGACGAGAAGCGCCGCAAGCGCGAGCGGTCCAACGCCGAGAACAAGGCCAAGGTGCTCACCGACCAGGCCAACAAGATGCGCGCCAAGGCCACCAAGGCGCAGGCCGCGCAGTCGATGCTCAAGCGCGCCGAGAAGATGATGGCCGGCATCGAGGGCGAGCGCGCCGCCGACAAGGTCGCCCGGATCGCCTTCCCCGACCCGGCTCCCTGCGGCAAGACCCCGCTCATGGGCTCCGAGCTGTCGAAGTCCTACGGCTCGCTCGAGGTCTTCACCGCCGTCGACCTGGCGATCGACCGGGGGAGCCGCGTGGTCATCCTCGGCCTCAACGGCGCCGGCAAGACCACGATGCTGCGGATCCTCGCGGGCGTCGACCAGCCCGACACCGGCGAGGTCGTGCCCGGCTACGGCCTCAAGATGGGCTACTACGCCCAGGAGCACGAGACCCTCGACGTCAACCGCACCGTGCTGGAGAACATGCACTCCGCGGCGCCGGAGCTCACCGACACCCAGGCCCGCTCGGTGCTCGGCTCCTTCCTCTTCTCCGGCGACGACGCCCACAAGCCGGCCGGCGTGCTGTCGGGTGGGGAGAAGACCCGGCTCGCGCTGGCGATCCTCGTGGTCTCGAGCGCCAACGTGCTGCTCCTCGACGAGCCCACCAACAACCTCGACCCGGCCTCCCGCGAGGAGGTGCTGCACGCGATCCGCAGCTACACCGGCGCGATCATCCTCGTCACCCACGACGAGGGGGCGGTCCGCGCCCTGTCGCCCGACCGGGTGCTGCTGCTGCCCGACGGCGACGAGGACCTGTGGAACGACGAGTACGCCGACCTGGTGTCGCTCGCCTGAGGTTACCGACGAGTAGTAACCTGCGGCCATGACTCCCGAAGAGCTCGCCGCCGTCGGCCTCCGCCTCGACCTCGACGGCCCCGTCGCGACCGTGACGCTGGACCGGCCCGACGTCCGCAACGCGCAGACGCCGGCCATGTGGATGGCGCTCGGCGAGATCGGCCGCACCCTGCCCGACGACGTACGCGTCGTGGTGGTGACGGGGGAGGGGGAGACGTTCTCCGCCGGGCTCGACCGGGCCATGCTCGACCCCGCGACCTCGGGGGAGGAGAGCGTGATCGGGCTGCTCGCGCTCAGCGACGAGGAGGCCTCGGCGCGCATCGACGAGTTCCAGCAGGGCTTCACCTGGCTGCGCGACCCGCGGTTCGTCTCGATCGCCAAGGTCCGGGGGTACGCCATCGGCGCGGGCTTCCAGCTCGCCCTGTCGTGCGACCTGCGGGTCGTGGCCGACGACGCGAAGTTCTCGATGAAGGAGTCCGCCCTCGGCCTCGTCCCCGACCTCACCGGCACCCAGCCGCTGGTCGAGCACGTCGGCTACGCCCGGGCACTCGAGATCTGCGCCACCGCCCGCGTGGTGCCGGCCGACGAGGCCGTCCGCATCGGGCTGGCCCTGGCGTCGGTGCCCGAGCGCCGACCTGGACGCGGCGGTGGCCGACCTCGTCGCAGCCCTCGTCGCGCCGATGCCCGGTGTCGTGCCGGAGACCAAGGCGCTGCTGCAGGGAGTCGCCGAGCGCGACCTCGACGAGCAGCGGCGCCTCGAGCGGGAGGCGCAGGTACGCCGCTTCCGCGCCCTCGCCGCGGCCTTCGCCGGCTGAGCGTCGTACCCCTCCGGAACACTGGGCGCCCCACGGGCGTTCTGGCTGGGAAGGCCCGCGCTCGACGGAAGGAACAGGAATGTCGATGGGAATGGGTGGACCGCCGTGGCGGCACCTGCGCAGCGACCGCAGCGCCGTCGACAGCAAGATCGAGCGCCGCACGGTCCGCCGCGTGCTGTCCTTCGCCGGCCCGCACCGCAGGCTGATCACGGCGTTCCTCGCGATCACGGTCGTCGACGCCGGCCTCGTCGTGGTGCCACCCCTCCTGCTCAAGGCGATCATCGACGACGGAGTCCAGGCGGGTGACACGTCCCTGGTCGTGTGGCTCGCAGCGCTCGTGGCGCTGGTCGCGGTCGTGGATGCAGGCTTCGGCCTGATCACCGGGTGGCTCTCCAGCCGCATCGGCGAGGGCCTCATCTACGACCTCCGCACCCAGGTCTTCGCCCACGTGCAGCGCCAGTCGCTGGCCTTCTTCACCCGCACGCAGACCGGCGCGCTCGTCAGCCGGCTCAACAACGACGTGATCGGCGCCCAGCGAGCGTTCACCTCGACGCTCCAGGGCACCGTCTCCAACATCATCGCCGCGATCGTCGTCGGTGTGACGATGCTCTTCCTGAGCTGGCCCGTCACGCTCCTGTGCATCGCGCTGTTCCCGATCCTGCTGCTCGCCTCGCGGCTGGTCGGGGCGCGCCTCGCCGGCCTCTCGCGCGAGCAGATGGACGGCAACGCCGACCTCGGCAACGCGATGACCGAGCGGTTCAACGTCGGCGGCGCGATGCTGCTCAAGCTCTTCGGCCGCCGCGAGGCCGAGGACGTCGTCTACGCGGAGAAGGCCGCGGTCGTGCGCGACCTCGGCATCCGGATCTCGCTGCTCACCAGGATCTTCTTCGCCGCCATGACGCTCGTGCCGTCGCTCGCGACAGCCCTGGTCTACGGCATCGGCGGCTGGCTCGCGATCCGCGGCGACCTCTCCGTCGGCACCATCGTCGCGCTCGGCGTCCTGCTGACCCGGCTGCTCGGGCCGTTGCAGGGACTCTCCAACGTCCGCATCGACGTGATGACGGCGCTCGTCAGCTTCGACCGGGTCTTCGAGGTCCTCGACCTGCCGTCGCTGATCCAGGAGAAGCCCGACGCGGTAGCCCTCCCGCCCACGGCCTCGCGCCTCGAGTTCGACCACGTGGCCTTCACCTACCCCCGCGCCGACGAGATCTCGCTGGCCTCGCTCGAGACGGTCGCCCGCACCGAGTCCCGCGACAGCGGCCAGGTGCTCCACGACGTCTCGTTCATCGCCGAGCCCGGCTCGATGGTCGCGCTCGTCGGCCCGTCCGGTGCCGGCAAGACGACGGTCACCCACCTCGTCGCCCGGCTCTACGACGCCGAGTCCGGGACGGTCCGGGTCGGCGGGCACGACGTGCGCGACGTGACGCTCCAGTCGCTGGAGGACGTCGTCGGCTACGTCACCCAGGACGCGCACATGTTCCACGACACCATCCGGGCCAACCTGCTCTACGCCCGCCCCGGCGCCGGTCGAGGCCGACGTCTGGGCGGCGCTCGAGGCTGCGCAGATCGCGACCCTCGTGCGGACCCTGCCCGACGGCCTCGACACCGTCGTGGGGGACCGGGGCTACCGGCTCTCCGGCGGCGAGCGGCAGCGACTCGCGATCGCGCGGCTGCTGCTCAAGGCACCCTCGATCGTCGTCCTCGACGAGGCCACGGCCCACCTCGACAGCGAGTCCGAGTCGGCGGTCCAGGACGCGCTCGACGCAGCGCTCGAGGGGCGTACGTCGCTCGTCATCGCGCACCGGCTCTCGACCGTCCGCAACGCCGACCTGATCCTCGTGCTCGACGACGGCCGTGTCGTCCAGCAGGGCACGCACGCCGAGCTGCTCGCCGCGGGCGGGCTCTACGCCACCCTCCACGAGACGCAGTTCCGGGAGGACGCAGCCGTTTCGTGACGGGACGCGTGTCGTCGGTGGCCCACCCGCGCCTCGTCGAGTCGCTCGGGTTAGCATCGCGCGCATGTCGTCCTCCCAGGCCCCGATCTGGGAGCTGCCCGATCTCGACCAACCCGTCGAGGGTCTCGACAGCCACGGCCGGCCCGACCCGGAGTACGCCGCCGCACTGGGGTTGGTGAGTGCGCCGCTGGGGCGTCGCGCACTCGCAGCCGCGATCGACGTCGCCATCTACTCCGTGCTCCAGGTGCCCGCCGTGCTGTTCTCGCTGCCGTTGTTCGTGCGGCTGCTGTCCGGCCGGATCACCTGGTACGGCTTCGTCAACCACCCCGACTTCGTGATCGCGCTCGTCGTCGCCGGCGTCACGCTGCTGCTCACGATCCTGTTCCTGGTCACGCAGCTGGTCGCGCAGGGCCGATGGGGCTTCACCCTCGGCAAGCTCGCCACCGGCCTGCGCACGGTCAACGTCAGCACCCTCGCCAAGCCCGGCTTCTGGCGCACCACCGCACGGGCCGCGCTCGGTGTGGCTCCCGGTCGTCACGGTGGTCGGCACGCCCGTGGTGCTGGCCTCGCCGCTCTGGTCGCGCGACGACCGCGAGCGCGGGTGGCACGACCGCGCCGGCCGCGCCTGGGTGGTCGACGCGCGGCACGGCCTCAATCCCTACGACGCCAAGCGGATGCGCATCGCGCGCAAGACGATCACCTCCGACCCCGCCCCGCGGGCCAAGTCGCTGCCCTCGCTGGCGACCAGCGGCGACGACTTCTCCAGCACCTACCGACCCGGACGCCCGCACCAGCGCCGGCGTGCTCGGTGTCGCCCGTCCGCACCGCGGCGACGGTCGGGTCGTGGTCGGCCTGACCGGCCTCGAGCCGGGCGAGCCCCAGCCCGGCGGGTCCGAGCCGGGCGGCATCCCGCGGCTCGGGGCCTACCGCGAGCGGCAGATGTTCGGCGCCGAGACCGGTGCTGCCGCCCCGGCGCAGCCCGAACCGACGGCGACGGGGGAGAGGACAGGGAAGCCGGCACCGGAGCACGGGTCGACCAACGACCGGCCGGCCGCCGTCGCCCCGGTCGCCAGTCCTCCCGTCGCGAGTCCTCCGGTCGCCAGCGCCCCGGTCTCTGCTCCTCCGGCCGCCAACCCTGCGGTCGCCAGCGCCCCGGTCTCTGCTCCTCCGGCCTCCAGCGCCCCGGCCTCCGGTGCACCGGTCTCCGGGCCCAGGGAGTCCGCTGCCCCGAGCCACCGCTCGTCGTACCCGACGCTGCTGCTCGACAACGGGGAGCAGCACCTGATGACCACCCCGGTGGTGATCGGTCGGGCCCCGGTGGGCATCGACGGGGCGCTGCCGCTGGCCATCGTCGATCCCGGCTCGTCGATCTCGAAGTCCCACCTCGTCCTCCGGCCTGTCACGGGCGGCCTCGAGGTGATCGACCAGGGCTCCACCAACGGCACCGTCCTGGTGCACGACGGACGCGAGCAGCTCCTCGCGGCCGGTGCGGCGGTGGTGGCCGTCGTCGGCGACACGATCCGGTTCGGTGACCGGACAGCCCGTGTGCTCAGCTCCTGATCGTCCCGCGCGGCACCACGCCAGACACGAGACTCGAGAAGGGAACCTGCATGAAGGTCAAGCTGACGCTGCGTCCGCGACGGCGCGGAGCCGACGGACATCGTCGTCACCGCGGACTCGACGGCCACGGCCGCGGACGTCGCTCGCCACATCGCCGAGTCGGACCCGAGCGCGATCCGTGTCGTTCGCGCGCCGGGGACGTGGTGACGCTCGCCGTCGCGCCGCCCGACGGCTCGGACCTCGAGCCGCTCGAGCCCTCGGTCCACATCGGCGAGGCACCGATCGGGTCCGGCTTCTGCGGCCGGGTCGTCACCCACGGCAAGCGTCCGGCGGCCGACGCCGCGGGCTACGCCACGCGCCGCAACGTCGGCACCCTGGTGGCGACCGACGGGCCGCTGCGGGGCCAGGAGTTCCCGCTCAACGTCGGCCACGCGACCATCGGTCGGGCGCCGACCAACCACATCGTGCTCGCCGACCCGATGGTCTCCAAGCTCCACGCGCGGCATCGAGGTCGGCAGCCGGATCGAGCTGGTCGACCTCAACTCCGCCAACGGCGTGATCGTCGACGGCACCGCGGTCCAGCGCGTCCGGCTGGTCCCCAACCGGCCGGTCGTGATCGGCGCATCGACGCTGGTGCTGCACCTCGCCGACAGCGCCTACGTCGGGCGGCCCGGTGCTCGAGCGCGGAGGCGGCCTGCACTTCAACCGCAGTCCCCGCGTCGACGTGCGCTACCCGGGCACCGCGCACCCGCCGCCCCGGATGCCCACGGAGCAGGCCGGGCGGGTCTTCCCGTGGACGATCCTGGTGGCGCCGATCATCATGGCGCTGGCCATCTACGCGATCACCGGCCGCGAGCGCGCGCTGCTGCTGATCGTGATGACGCCCCTCATGGCGATGGGCAACTTCATGAACCAGCGCACCCAGACCACCAACAAGAAGAGGTACGAGGTCGAGCTCTTCGAGCGACAGTTCGAGAAGCTCGAGGAGACCCTCTTCCGGGCCAAGCCGGAGGAGGAGGCAGCCCGCAACGAGGAGGTCCCGCCGATAGCGGAGGTGTTCGAGCACGCCGTACGTCTCGGTCCGCTGCTGTGGACCAGGCGGCCGGAGCACTGGAACTTCCTGGCGCTGCGCCTCGGCACCACCCGCGCCCTGTCGCGCAACTCGATCGCCGAGCGCGACACCCAGGACGGCCTGCCCGAGTACATCGAGCGCCTCGACCGCCTGCGTGACCGCTACCGCTACGTCGACGACGTCCCGATCGCTCGAGTCCTTGCGCGCCGTGGGCTCGCTCGGTGTCGCCGGTCCGCCCGGACCGGCCGCCGACGCGCTGCGTGGCCTGGCCGTCCAGCTCTTCGGCCTGCACGCCCCCAACGAGGTCGTCGCGGTCGCGATCGCCGGCAGCGACTGGATGCCCGGGCTCGAGTGGATGAAGTGGCTGCCCCACACCACGAGCGAGACGAGCCCGTTCAAGGACCTGCCGCTGGCCGACTCCGCACCGACCGCCAACGCCCTGCTCAGCGCGCTCGAGGAGTACGTCCTGCGTGCCGGCAGCGGGCCCGCAGCCGCGGGGTCCCTTCGCCGAGAAGTGGAACCCGATGCTGTACGGCACCGACGTCGCACCGGGCCGGCGAGGAGAGCGGCGACCAGGCAGGCCGTGTCGGTCATCGTCATCGTCACCGACGACGCGCCGGTCGACCGTCCCCGCCTGATCCAGGTGCTCGAGCGCGGCGCGGACGTCGGCGTGCACGCGGTGTTCCTGCTCGCCGACCGTCGAGTCGCTCCCGGCCACCTGCCGCAGCTTCGTCGACGTCACCGGCGGGCTGTCCGACGTGCACCGTCGGGCTCGTCCGCAACGGCGACCTGCACGAGCACGTGCGCGTCGAGGGGGTCTCCAACGACTACATGCACACGTTCGCCAAGCGGATGGCCCCGGTGGTCGACGCCAGCACCGTCATCCAGGACTCCTCCGACATCCCGAACTCGGTGATGTTCCTGTCCCTGGTCGGCCAGGAGACCGCCGAGCGACCCGGAGTCCGTGATCGAGCGGTGGCGGCAGAACAACACCATCATCGACCGCAGCGACCGGGAACGACCGCGGCTGAAGAAGGCCGGCAACCTGCGCGCCATCATCGGCCAGGGCGCCAGCGACGCGATGACCCTCGACCTGCGCAGCCAGGGACCGCACGCCCTCGTCGGCGGCACGACCGGCGCCGGCAAGTCCGAGTTCCTGCAGGCGTGGGTGCTCGGGCTGGCCTCCGCGCACAGCCCGGACCGGGTCACCTTCCTCTTCGTCGACTACAAGGGCGGCTCGGCCTTCGCCGACTGCGTCGACCTGCCGCACTGCGTGGGCCTGGTGACCGACCTCAGCCCCCACCTCGTACGTCGCGCGCTGACCAGCCTGCGCGCCGAGCTGCACCACCGCGAGCACCTGTTCAACCGCAAGAAGGCCAAGGACCTGCTCGAGCTCGAGCGGCGCCAGGACCCGGACTGCCCGCCCGCGCTGGTGCTCGTGATCGACGAGTTCGCGGCCCTCGCCGGTGAGGTGCCCGAGTTCGTCGACGGGGTCGTCGACATCGCGCAGCGCGGCCGCTCGCTCGGCATCCACCTGATCATGGCGACCCAGCGCCCGGCCGGTGTCATCAAGGACAACCTGCGGGCCAACACCAACCTGCGCGTCGCGCTGCGGATGGCCGACGAGTCCGACTCCAAGGACGTCGTCGACGACCCGATCGCCGCGTCCTTCCCGGCGAGCCTGCCCGGTCGCGGCATCGCGAAGACCGGACCGGGTCGTCTGACGCCGTTCCAGTCGGCGTACGTCGGCGGCTGGACGAGCACGGAGGAGGTCATCGACGGCGCGACGTGAAGGTAGCAGAGCTGCGCTTCGGCTCCACCGTGGAGTGGGAGGCCGAGCGCGCTCCCGAGTCGGACTCGCACGACGAGGACCTCGGCCCCAACGACCAGAAGCGGGTCGTCACCACCCTGATCCGGGCAGCCGACGTGGCGGGCATCCCTGCCCCGCGGCGTCCGTGGCTCGACGACCTCCCCAACGTGGTGGACCTGCGCGACCTGCCGGCGCAGGGCGACGGGCAGATCCTGCTCGGCCTCGCCGACCTCCCGGAGAAGCAGCAGCAGAACGCGACCTACTTCCTGCCCGACCGCGACGGCTCGATGCTCGTCTTCGGCACGTCGGGCTCGGGCAAGACGACCGTGCTGAAGACGATCGCCACCGCGGCCGGGATGCGTCCCGACCTCGGCCGGTGCGAGGTCTACGGTCTCGACTTCGCCTCGGGCGCGCTCGGGGCGATCGACCGTCTGCCGCACGTCGGCTCGGTCATCGACGGCGACGACGCCGAGCGGGTCCAGCGGCTGCTCCGCACGCTGGGTCGCGAGCTGGACCGCCGCTCGGAGCTGTTCGCGAAGGCGAGCGCTGCCAACCTCACCGAGTACCGCGAGCTGGTCGACCCGCAGATGGCCCGGATCGTGCTGCTGATCGACAACTACCCGGAGTTCAAGAGCGAGTGGGAGATCAGCTCGGCCCGGGCGCCGTTCTACCAGGTCTTCATGCGCATCCTGGGAGAGGGACGACCGCTCGGCGTCCACGCCGTCATCACCGCCGACCGTGGCGGCGCGGTCCCGACGGCGGTCGCGGCCAACATCTCGCGGCGCGTGGTGCTGCGGCTGGCCGACCCCAACCAGTACACGCTGCTCGGAGCGCCGAAGGACGTGCTCGACGACACCTCGGTGCCCGGTCGGGCCGTCCGTCGACAAGAACGAGGTGCAGATGGCCGTGCTGGGCGGCACGGCCAACGTCGCGGAGCAGAGCAAGGCGCTCGAGGTGCTGGCGGCCGAGCTCCGCGCCCAGGGCGTGCAGGACGTGGCCGAGATCGGTGCCCTGCCCCTGCGGGTCGAGGCGTCGACGATGCCGAGGGACGTCGACGGTCAGCCGGTCATCGGCATCGCGGAGGACACGTTGGCACCGCGCGGGTTCGACCCGGTCGGGCTGTTCGTCGTCACCGGCCCGCCGCAGTCGGGCAAGACCAACACGTTGCGCGCGCTTGATCATGGCGATGGAGAAGTTCGACCCGGACGTCAAGCTCTTCCACTTCGGCAGCCGTCGCTCGGAGCTGGCCACCTACCGCGACTGGGTACGCAGCGCGACCCGGCCGGAGGACGAGAAGGACCTGGCGACCGAGCTGGCCGACATCGTGGCCGACGAGTCCGTCGCCGGTCGGATCATGGTCGTGGTCGAGGACGTCCCGCACCTCATCGACGGTCCGGCCGACCGCGCGATCCGCGCGCTCATGCAGGCGATCTCCAACAGCGAGCACCTGCTCATCGGCGACGCCGACATCTCACGGGCGGGCAGCGGGTCGGGCGTGCTGGGAGCCTGGAAGGCCGACCGGCAGGGCATCGCGCTCAAGCCGGACACCCACGACGGCGACACGTTGTTCAAGGTGCCGTTCGGCCGCATCAAGCGCACCGACTTCCCCGACGGTCGCGGGATCTTCGTGCAGGCGGGCAAGGCGATGCTGACGCACGTCCCCGTCACCGAGGAGTAGCACGCAGCCCGACACGGCGAGATGGCAGATACGCCTGAAAGCCGTCGATCGTCATGTTTAGGATCGTGCGGCGCAGGGCAGACCTGCTGTGACCACGGGGGAGGGACCATCCTCGCCCGCATCCACTGAAAGAGGACGGACGAACCATGAGCGACTTCGGCGCAACTTACGACGAGATGGAGAGCACGGCCACCAAGCTCGACGATGGCAAGGAGTCCATCGAGAGCGCCCTGACCGAGTGCCAGGGCTACGTGGATGAGCTCGTCCAGGAGGGCTTCAAGACCGAGAAGGCGTCGGGCAAGTTCCAGGAGGGCTACGAGGACCTGACCACCGGTCTCAAGGACGCCTCCGAGGGTGTCAGCGAGATGGCCCAGGCCCTGCGCGACATGGCCCAGGCGATCCGCGACCTCGACGACCAGCTCGCCGGCGGCTGACCACGACCGTTGTGGTGGAGCCGCACCGGCATCCGGATGCGGCTCCGCCACCGGCGTCAGCCCGGCACAGCCCGGCAGCACCCGGAAGGAGGTAGCGCATGTCTGACGTGTACATCACCCTCGACCGCCTCGAGCAGGTCGTCACCGACCTCGAGGCGATCATCACCGAGTTCGAGCACGCCACCTCGCGGTCCGAGGAGCTCGAAGCCGCGATCAGCAACCCGTTCGGTGAGGACAAGCTGAGGGACGAGGCACAGGAGTTCGAGGAGCGCTGGGACGACAAGCGCGACGAGCTCAAGGACGGTCTCACCGGCGTCAAGGACCACGTGCAGGGGATCCTCGACGGCATCGAGGAATGGGATGCCGAGACGGCGAAGGCCTTCAACGGCGAGTAGCCCGTCATCCGCAGCCCGTGCCGACCCAGGTCGGCCGGCCGCCACGCGATCGACGCACCACGCCGCGATCACCGCATCGCGGTCGTGACCGGGCTCCCACGGGGCGCCCGACCAGCACCACGCAATGACCTACGACCACCACAGACACACCACAGACACAGGGAGCGGAGCGATGGATCGATCACCGAAGGGGAGGGAGATCGAGCCCGTCGTCGGAACACCGGGCGACATCATCACGCGGGGCGAGCAGATCGAGGCCCTCGGGCAGAAGATGCTCGACAGTGCCGACGTCCTCGAGACCATCAAGAACGACTCGGTGGGAGACGGGAGCCAGCAGGGCAAGGCGATCGAGTCGCTGAAGGAGTCGATCGGCGACTCCTACAAGACGCTGCGCAAGGCCGGCGAGCTCTACAAGCCGGTCGGGCCCGTCATCACGGCCTACGGCAACGCCCTCGACGGGTGCAAGCCGACGATCAACAACGCCGTCGACGACTGCGAGAGCAAGTGGGCGATCTACGACAGCCTGCCCGGTGACAAGGACGGCAGCACGACCCCCGAAGCGGGTGGCGGAGTCCTCGGGATCGGTGGGCACGACGCCGACAGCCCCGAGGCCAAGAAGGACGCCGAGGAGAACCAGGCGAAGGCCGCCGCCTACCAGGACTGGAAGGAAGCCGCCGAGGACTTCGACGGCGGCTACGACACCTGGGAGGACGCCTACGACACCGCGGTCGACGGGATCGGCGACGAGATGGCGGGGACGATCAAGGACAGCTTCTGGTCGACCCTGACCGACTTCCTCGAGATCGCTGCCCTCGTGGTCGGCATCGCGGCCCTCATCATCGGTGGCCCGCTGCTCGCAGCGCTGGCCCTGGCCGTCGGCGCCGCGCTGCTCTTCACCACGATCATGTCCTACAAGAACGGCGAACGATCCGCGACGGACATAGCCTTCGCGGTCCTGGGCGTGATCCCGTTCGGCAAGGTGACGACGTTCACCAAGCTCGGCAACCTCGGGTCGGCATCGACCAAGACCGTGCTCAAGAGCGCGTCGGGGATCTCCAGCCTCAAGGGGGCCGGCGCCCAGCTCAAGCAGATCACGCGCGGCACCCAGTACTTCCACAAGTCCGGGCTGGCCGGCGTCTTCCGCAACCGCGGGGCGGCCGCAGGCTTCAAGCAGCTCCTGACCGGGTCGCCCAACGGCTACCGCAGCTTCCTCCGTGGCCAGCGCCAGCTCTACCAGGGCGCCGGTGCCGCGCTGGCCGCCGCCCGCAACAGCAGCCCCGCGCTCAACCGGCTCGCCAGGATCGACCAGATCGCGACGCTGATCTCGACGACCGGTCGCAACCTCGGTCTGGCCGACAAGGCCGTCAGCCCGTTCGGGGGCAGCGTCCCGGGCCTGCCCAAGCCCGTCGAGTTCGCGTTCTAGGCCGAGGGATGGGAATCGAGCACTGGACCCTCGACCTCGTCGACGACGACCTCGACCTGCCCGGGTGGCTGTTCCTGCCGCCTGACCTCGAGGGTGACGAGCGCCAGCAGTGGCTGGCGTCGTGCGTGGCCGACCTGGACGGAACGCCCCTCTGGGACGAGGGGGTCGTCACCGCCGAGCTCGCCACGCCGCTCCTCGAGGAGGCGCTGCTGCACCGCGCGGAGGCGGAGTCCGCAGCGATGCTGCAGGTGTGGCCGCCGCTCGCTGGTCACACGGCCATGTGCCACGTCAACCTGCTTCCCAGCGAGGGGATGCCGGTGTGGACCGAGATGCCGGACGCCGTGGTGCAGCCGACCGACGCGCCCCACCTCGGTCCCGGGGTGGAGGTCATCACCCACCGCGAGCTCACCCTCGACGACGGTGAGGTCGTCGACCTGACCGGCGTCCACTTCGTCTTCGACGACGGCGAGCTGACCGTGATGGTGAGCCTCGACGAGACGCTCACGACGCTGATCTCGATCGCGCTGCCCGCGCTGGTGGCGCTCATCCACAACCTCCGGGTCGTCAACGCCACCGAGGACACGGTCTTCGAGGCCGTCGCGCCCGCCGGGCTCCTCGTGGAGGCTCCGTGGGACTTCGAGACGAGCCCATGAGCCCTTCAGACCTACGAGCCGAGCTGGGAGCGACCACGGTGCCTGACTTCGAGATGACGCTTCCCCCCGGGTGGACCCGGAAGCCGGTGGACGACGAGACGCTCGACGGCATGCTCGTCACGCTGCGCGAACGGCTGATGAAGCAGCACCAGCCGCAGGCCTACGCCGAGCTGCGCGGGCTGGTCAAGCAGTCCTTCACGTCGATGAAGCAGCAGGGAGCGTTCGCCTTCTTCTCCGCCACCGAGGAGGACGACTCGACGCTCTGGATCCCGGCGTCGATCATCGCCTCGGAGAGGCGGGCCGAGGCCGGCGGGAGCCTCGACGACCTGGCGCGGATGCTCATCAGGGAGTACGACGCCACGCCGCTGCGCGAGGACAAGCGGACGATGCGCTTCGAGCGGGAGCGCACCGTGCGGCTCGGCAACGAGACGGTCATCAGCCAGTCGATCGTCTACCTCACCCCCATCCCGGGGACGGGGCGGCGCCGTGCCCTCCAGCTGGTCGCCGGGTTCGGACGCACTCCCGGGGATGCGGACGACGACCCCTACCTCGTGCAGCTGAAGCGGCTCTTCGACACGTGCGTCTCGACCCTGCGGTGGCAAGCACCCGGCACGACTGCCGACGCCGCCCAGGGCTCCCCGGACGCCTGACGAGAGGGGTCGGTGCGTGCCGCCCGACGACCTGCGGGAGTGGGCACGGACCGTGCAGCTCGCGACGCCCGTCCCGTGGGGTGAGGTCGAGTCCCGGATCCTGGCGGAGCCGGGTCCCACACCGGCGGAGTCGGAGGAGTGGGCGAGGTTCCACCCCGACCGGGGCCCGGCCGCGCGGCTGCTCGTCGGCGCCCTGCGGGCGCTCGTGGTCGCGCCGGTGGTGCTCCCGACGGTGGGCGCGCCGATCCTGGGCCTCGGGTTCGTGGTGGCATACGTCTTCTTCGACATGTCCCTGCCGAACGACCTCGGCATCGTCCTGCAGCTGGTGTTCGGTGCCGCACTGCTCGTCGCCGTGTTCCCCTTCTACACCTGGTGGGAGTCGCGGCGACGCGGGTGGGAGAACGCCGGCCTGAGCATCGTCACCGCGGCTGGCCTCGACCGCGAGCGTCCTGCTGCTCCGCGAGCGGGACCAGCGTCCCGGGTGACGTGTGGGGCTCGGTGTCGTGGCTGGCGCTGGCTGCCGCGGTGGTAGCGACGATCGGCGTCGTCTTCTTCCTCGTGGTCGCCGACGCCACCGCCGCGGGTGCGACTGGGCGAGCGGTTCAGGCGGGTCCCGGCGCAGGAGGCGTGGGTGCAGGCCCAGCGCAGCATCGTGCTGGAGGAGCTGCGCGCGCGACACCTCGTCGGCGAGGCGGACGGCGCGGCCATGGTCCGACTGCCACTGGGCGCGTGGGACGAGCTGGAGACCCGTCCGGGCGGTCGTGTCGTCCGGCACCGGTAGGACCTGCTCGGCTCGGCCGCTAGTTTGGTCAGGCAGCATCCATCAGCGACGAAACGGAGCCACAGT
This sequence comes from uncultured Actinomycetota bacterium, assembly GCA_963795275.1. Classification (GTDB taxonomy): domain Bacteria; phylum Actinomycetota; class Actinomycetes; order Propionibacteriales; family Nocardioidaceae; genus Nocardioides. Next base: position 83,223 of record CAWCHD010000022.1, on the reverse strand, counting down.
GGGCGCAGAAAAGCGACAGACCCTCACGTCCGACCTTCCCGAAGGTGACCTCTTCTCCGCCGTGGTGCACGTGGTGCAGCAGGGCGACTACGAGGTCGGTGGACTCAGCAACGAGCGGCACGAGCTGGTGTTCACGAGCGGCAAGACCCTGATGTCGTGGGGGCACCTGTTCGCCGCGGTCGTGGAGCCGGAGGGCGACGGTTCGATCCTCCAGCTCGTCGTCGCACTGGCCCCGGGATCGCCCAAGGCGCTGATGGACGGTCGCAAGAACCAGAAGGCGGCGACCCAGTTCATCGAGGACGTGGAGACCGCCCTCGCCGCACCGACGCCCCCGCAGCCCGAGCCGGTGGAGTCGTTCGCGACCATGCCCGACGGCAGCATCGTCGCGTGGACCACGGGCGAGTGGCCGGGCGCCTAGATCAGGAGATCGCCCGGGACCGGCGGGCCGTGACCGTCCAGCCGGTCCGTCGCCGGATAGCGTGCTGGTCGTGAACACCCCGAAGGGCACGAAGTCCGGCCCGTCACGCCTCTCGCTCAAGCGGGTCAGCCGCGGCAGCGTCGCGCTCGCGGCCCTCGCGCTCGTCGGAGCGCACCTCCTCGTGCTCCTGCTGGTGCTGCTGGTGTGGCTCGTCGGGCTGGCGTCCGTCTTCGACGACGTGCACTGGATCCCGGCCGTGGTCGCCACCGCGGTCCTCGTCGTCGGTGTCGCGGTCGTCTTCGTGAAGCTGATCCCGTGGGCCCACCAGTACGAGAAGGTGTTCTCCGGCGGTGGTGTCTTCGTGCTGTCCTGGCTGCACTGGATCATGCTCATCGGCACCGCTGCGGTCGGCATCCTGATGGTCGCCATGGTCTGGGCCGACGTGCGGTGGTTCCACCTGGTCGGCAGCCCGGAGATCGACGGCCTCCAGGAGCGGGCATCGACCATGCCCATCCCCGCCGACTGGTCGCTGGACGAGGCGGAGGAGACCGACGACGGCTTCCCCGCGGAGGTCTACCAGTACGAGCAGTCCTTCGACGTCCCGCAGTCCTACGAGTTCTCGCAGATGGCCGACTGGCTGTCCTCCGCGGAGTGGGAGTCCTCCTTCGGTGCCCTGCGCGACATCGAGTGCGACGAGGAGTCGGGACGGTGCCGGGCCGAAGCCGTGCCGCAGGAGGCCGGGGACCCGGCGTACGTCGTGGTCGCGACCTACGGTCCCGCGACGGGCGGCGGATCGACGCCGACGGTGGACGTGGACCTGCAGTATCGGGCCCACGAGTAGTGACGGCGGTTGCTAACGTCTGCGCCATGCTGACGGACGGCTCGGGACGAGGCCAGACCCTGCTCGGCTCCGCTCCGGTGAGGCGGCCGCGCGTCGGTGTGCTCACGCGCACCGGCATCCTCGCCGTCACCGCGACGTTGCTCCTGAGCTCCTGCGCCGCGAGCCTCCCCAAGTCGGTGGTCGAGGGCTCCGACGGTGAGGGTGGGATGGTCGCTCGACCTCACCAGCCTCAACGCGGCCTCCACGACCGGCGACACCGCGGGCAACCACGAGGTCGCCGCGGCGACGCACGACGCCTTCGCCCGCGTCGTCGGCGGCGAGGTCGTCGACGACACCGGTTTCGGGACCGTCACGGTGGTGGACGACGATCCCGCGTCCTTCACGGTCCGCTACGACCTCGCCGACCGCGACTGGTCGGACGGCATCCCGATCGACGGCGCCGACCTCCTGCTGGCCTGGGCCGCCGGGTCCGGTGCGACCACCGGGGAGTTCGACTCGGTGGCCGGCGACCTGGTCCACAGCGTCGACCTGCCTCGGCTCGACGACTTCGAGCGCCGGCTGGACGTGTCCTTCACGACACCGGTCCGTGACTGGCACACCGCGCTCGACGTGGCGGTCCCGGCGCACGTCGTCGGCAGGCTGGCCCTGGGCGTCGAGGACCCGATGGAGGCCAAGCAGGCGGTCATCGACGCCATCACCGACGGCGACGAGGAGGACCTCGCCGACATCGCCCGGGTGTGGAGCTCGGGGTTCGACGTGACGCCGGACGGAGACCTTCCCGAGAGCGTGACGGTCGGCAGCGGCCCCTACCTCGTGACCGCGGTCGGGGCGACAGGGCGGGGACGTGACCCTCGAGGTCAACAGGGCCTACGACGGCGACAGCAGGCCCGCCTACGAACGCGTCGACGTCGTCGCCACCGACGATCCGCTCGCGGCCTTCCCCGACGACCTCGACATCGTCCGGATCAGCCCCACCCCGGACAACTTCGTGCCGGTGCGTGACCTCGAGCGCCGTGACCACCACGTGGTCGAGAGCCACGCCGGACAGCTGTGGTCGCTGGTGCTGCGGTCCGACGCGGGCGTGTTCCGCTCGCGCGCCGCGCGACGGGCGTTCCTGCGCGCCACCCCCGCAGCCGACCTGCGCTCGGGAGGGGCGGGGGACTGGGACAGCTCGTACGCCGCCAGCCAGTCGTTGCTGTTCGCGCCCGAGTCCGACGGCTACGAGATCGCCCTGGAGGACGCGGGGTTCCGGCAGGCGTTCGAGGCCACGACCTCCGACGCGCAGGTCGAGCGGGCCCAGGCCGGCGTACCGGCCGGCACCGCGGTGTGCGTCCTCCACGACAAGGACGACGCCTTCGCGGTCGGGGCGTTCACACGCGCTCCAGGCGGCCATGGCCGACGAGACCGGCTGGAACGTCACCGACTGCGGTCAGCCCGACATCGCCCCGGCCCTCGAGCGGGGCACCGGGTGGCAGGCGGTCCTCACCACCGTCGCGCTGCCCCAGCACCCTGCCGACATCGCGACGACCTGGGGAGGCGCCGAGCCCTCGCCGCTCACCGGCCTCACCAGCAAGAAGCGCGCGCGCCTGGCGGTCCAGCTGGACGAGACGGCCGACGTCTACGACGCGCGCGAGGTGCAGGTGAGGATCGAGGCCGGCCTGATCAAGGAAGCGGTCGCGCTCCCGCTCACCCTCGAGCCCGTGGTGACCCTGTCGTCCCGCGACATGAACGCCGTCCTGCCGGGATCGGGAGCCTCGGTCACCCTGCTGGGCGGTGCCGCCGTCTTCGAGCCGGCGACGCGACGCTGATGGTCGACACAGCCGGACCGGCCCCCTCGGGAGGCCCCGAGCGCGTCGAGCTGGCCAACGGCGTGGTCGCCGAGCTGATCGCGCGCGACGGTGGGTGGATCCTCGAGATCGACGGCATCCGCCAGTCGCACGTGGTCGCGCCCGGTGAGGCACCGCCGCTCGCGACCACCCGGTGGCTGCTCGCCGCGCTCGGCGAGGACCGTCGCACCGTGGTGCACCTCGGTGGCGGACTGATGACGCTCCCGCGTGCGGTGGCGAGCAGGACCCCGGACGCCCGCCAGGTCGCCGTCGAGCTGGACCCGGCGCTGGCCGCGCTGGTGCGCGACCGCTTCCCGTTGCCCGAGGGCGTCGTCGTGGACGTCGGCGACGCACGGTCGTGGATCGACGGGGGTGGTCGCGACGGCTGGAGCCGCGGCACCTGCGACGCGGTCGTCATCGACGTCTTCGCCGGTGGACGCATCCCGGCGCCGTTCACCTCTGCCGAGTGCTTCGCGGCCGCGCGGACCCTGCTCGGGCCCGGTGGTGTCCTCCTGGTCAACTCGGTGGCCGGCGGCGACCTGGGCTTCACCCGTCGCGAGCTCGCGACCCTGCGCGCCGAGCTTCGCCCATGTCGCGATGATCGTGCAGGGGTCGGCCCTGCACGGGCTGCGGTTCGGCAACGCCGTCCTCATCGCCTCCGACGAGCCGGTCGAGGAGGTCCGCATCCGGGCGGCGCTGAAGGGCGACGCGTCGCGCGGGGCGCTCGTCACCGACCTCGACGAGCTGGTGGGCGATGCCGAGGTCGTGCGGGACGCCGACGAGCTCTGGTCCCCGGTCCCGACGCTCCCCGACGCGGGGCCGGCGCTGAACCTCCTGGCCCAGACCAGGTCGCTGGGCTCGGCGCTGCGCGACGTCACGGAGCGCTGATCGACCGGTCCCCGCCCGGCCGTGCCCTACGGTCGGTGCATGGACCTGCAGCTGACCGATCGCGTCTTCCTCGTCACCGGTGGGGGTCGCGGCCTCGGCCGCGCGAGCGCCGACGCGCTGGTGGCCGAGGGAGCCCGCGTGGTCGTCTCGGGCCGGTCGCAGGAGTCGCTCGACGCGGCGACGGCCGCACTCAACGACGGCGCCGGGCGTGACGCGGCCGTGGGCGTCGTGGCCGACAACGCCGACCGCGACACCCCCGCCCGCCTGCTCGCCGCCGCCGACGAGACGTGGGGCCGGGTCGACGGCGCGCTGATCAGCGTCGGCGGTCCGCCGAAGGGCCCGGTCACGACCATCACCGACGAGCAGTGGACTGCGGCGTTCGAGTCGGTCTTCCTCGGCGCCGTACGCCTCGCGCGCGAGGTCGGCGCGGCCCTGCCGGCCGGCGGCTCGCTCGGCCTCGTCCTGTCGTCCAGCGTGCGTGCGCCCCTCCCGGAGATGGCGATCTCCAACGGGCTGCGGCCCGGCCTGGCGATGGTCGCCAAGACGCTCGCCGACGAGCTCGGGCCGCGCGGCGTCCGCGTCAACGCGCTGCTCCCGGGCCGCATCGCCACCGACCGCGTCGGCCGAGCTCGACGCGTCCACCGGTGATGCCGAGGCGGCTCGGCGGGCCGCGGAGGCAGGCATCCCGCTGCGGCGCTACGGCGAGCCCGAGGAGTTCGGTGCGGTGGCGGCGTTCGTGCTGTCGCCCGCGGCGTCATTCCTGACGGGCGTGATGCTCCCGGTCGACGGCGGGCTGCTGCGCAGCCTCTGACCCGTCCTCGTCGGGGTCGTCCTCGCTCGCGGAGTCCAGCCGCTCGCGCCAGGTCTTGCGGCGCGCCGTCGCCGGCCGCGGGACGGTCGCTCCGCCGCCGGGCGGGCGGGTCCGCGTCCGCCGCGCACCTCGTCGTACACCAGGTAGAAGAAGCCGAAGATCGCCAGGGCGCCGAAGAACCACCACTGCAGGCCGTAGAAGAAGTGCGGTCCGTTGTTGAGCTCGGGCAGCTCGACCGGCAGCAGCGACTCGGCGGGCTCGGGCGACTCCGAGCGGAGGTCGACCCAGCCGCCCACCACCTCGCGGTCGAGGGCCTCGCCGATCTCCGCGCTGTTGACGGCGCGGGTCGACTGGTCGGTGACCTGCGGTGCTGTCGCCCGTCGGCGTCCTGGCGCACCCATCCCTTGACGGTGACCTCGCCGCTCGGTGGTGCGGGCACGTCGGCGGTGGTGGCGCCGCGGTTCGTGGTGGCGTACCAGCCGCGGTCGACCAGCACGCTCGACCCGTCGGCCAGCTCGAGCGGGACCACGACGTCGACGCCCGGCCGCGCCGTCGCGGGTGCGGTAGCGCACGATCACGGTGTCGTCGACCGCGTAGGTGCCGGTCGCGCTCGACGATCCGCCACTCCTCGTCGGCGGCGACGGGCCTGCCGGGGGCCATCACCTCGGTGACGGGCGCCGGCCCTGCCGTTCTCGTTGCGCTCGATGACGGCGTTGCGCTCGCGGCGGTCGTCGAGACGGTGGAACTGCCACTCGCCGAGGCGCCAGGCGACCCAGGCGAGGACGACGACGACGAGTGAAGAAGAGCACCCACCGACGACTGAGCAGGAACCGGATCGTTGTGCACCCGCACGAGGCTATCCGGTACGGCCTGACCACCTAGACGGGGCCTCGACCTAGACTGGACAGGTGACTCCCTCTTGCCGATCGATTCGGCCGCGTGGCCACGGACCTGCGTGTGTCCCTGACCGACCGCTGCAACCTGCGCTGCTCCTACTGCATGCCCGCCGAGGGCCTCGACTGGTTGCCGACGAGCAGACGCTGAGCGACGACGAGATCGTCCGGCTGATCACGATCGGCGTACGACGGCTCGGGATCCGCGAGGTCCGCTTCACCGGCGGAGAGCCCCTGGTGCGCCGCGGCCTCGTCGACATCGTGCGGCGCACCCACGAGCTCGGCGTCGAGACGTCGCTGACCACCAACGCGCTCGGGCTGGCGCGCACCGCGCAGGCCCTGCGCGACGCCGGCCTCGACCGGATCAACGTCTCAGCTCGACACCGTGCGCCCGGAGACCTTCCACCAGGTCACCCGGCGCGACCGTCTCAAGGACGTGATCGCCGGTCTCGAGGCGGCCAAGGCCGCGGGCCTGTCGCCCGCTCAAGCTCAACGCCGTGCTGCTGCGCGGCACCAACGACGACCAGGCCGGCGAGCTGCTGCGCTGGACGCATCGAGCACGGCTACGACCTGCGCTTCATCGAGCAGATGCCGCTCGACGCCCAGCACGGCTGGAGCCGGACCGAGATGGTCACCGCCGACGAGATCTTCGAGCAGCTCAGCGCCGAGTTCACGCTGACGCCGCACGGCGAGCCGCGCGGGAGCGCCCCGCCGAGCTCTTCGACGTCGACGGCGGGCCCGCCACGGTCGGCATCATCGCCTCGGTGACCCGCCCCTTCTGCGGCGACTGCGACCGGGTGCGGCTCACCGCCGACGGTCAGGTCCGCAACTGCCTGTTCGCCCGCGAGGAGTCCGACCTGCGCGCGTGCGATGCGCGCGGGCGCGAGCGACGACGAGCTCGCCGAGCGCTGGGTCGTCGCGATGGCCGGCAAGCGTGCCGGCCACGGCATCGACGACGTCGACCTTCCTCCAGCCCGACCGCCCGATGTCGGCGATCGGCGGCGATGAGCGGCGCCTCGGGACGGCCGGCGGACCGGCGGCTCGTGCTCCACGACGTCCCTGAGGAACCCGCGAGCGCCGAGGAAGTCGCGCAGCGACGCCCGGTGCTCGTCGCACGCGAGCCACGTCTTGCGACGCTCCGGCGTGTGGAGCTTCGGGTTGTTCCACTGCAGCTCCCACACGGCGTCGGACTGCGCAGCCCTTGGCCGAGCAGATGGGGCGGTCGGGATCGTCGCATGGCAGGCCTCCCGGCGCGACGCATGTGGGACACGACAAGGGTGGGAACAGACGAGGTGCCGGACAGCCACGGGGGGAGCTGTCCGGCACCTCAGGTGCGACCACAGACGGGGGATGCCGTGGTCGCGACGTAGATCATTCGCACGAGCGATCAGGCGAAACCAACACTCTGGGATGAGTGTGTTCCTGCAAATTTCCTCAAGATCGCAGTCGCCGCGTCAGTTCCTTGGCGCCAGGGCCGTCCGCGCAGACTGGAATCCGTCGTCGCGCGGGTCTCCGGCGTTCGCGAGGACCACCGCGACGTAGGGCAGGAGCACCGCCCCGCGACCAGCATCCAGCGAAGCACTCCCGGGCCCGACGATGACGGCGCCGAAGAAGCAGACGCAGTGCGGATGCCATCGAGAAGAGCGTAGCGCCGCTGCCGCGACCGCGATGTCGTCGGCCGACGCTCGCTGCGCGCCGTCGTGATGCGTACTGACGTCGAGTCCCTGGGGCCATGTCCTCCACTGTACGTCGCTAGGCTCTCGACGGACACGGGCCGGACCGGCCACCGCGCATCCCGCGTCACGAGGAGCACGCCATGTCCAACCGCACCTACCGCGTCACCGAGATCGTCGGCACCTCGCCGGACGGGATCGACCAGGCGATCCGCAACGGCATCGAGCGCGCCGGCCAGACGCTGCGCCACATCGACTGGTTCGAGGTCACCCAGGTCCGCGGGCAGGCCAAGGACGGCGTCGGTCGAGCACTTCCAGGTCGGGATGAAGGTCGGCTTCCGCCTCGAGGACGAGTGAGGCGCGTCCGAGTTGGCACTTCGCCTACCCCGCGGTAATCACTAGCGTCGTGGAGCGTGAGCGAGATCCCAGCACGAGCCAGCCCGCCCCCCGTTCCGTCCTCGTCACCGGCGGCAACCGCGGCATCGGCCGCGCCATCGCCGAGGCCTTCATCGCCCAGGGCGACAAGGTCGCGGTCACCACGCGCAACGGTGGCGCACCCGACGGTGCCCTCGACGTGCGCTGCGACATCACCGACCCGGCCGCCGTCGAGGCGGCGTTCGCCGAGGTCGAGGAGGCGCACGGCCCGGTCGAGGTGCTCGTCGCCAACGCCGGCATCACCAAGGACACCCTGCTGCTGCGGATGAGCGAGGACGACTGGTCGTCGGTCATCGACACCAACCTCACCGGCACCTTCCGGCTCGCCAAGCGCGCCGCGAAGGGCATGCTGCGCCTGCGCCGCGGCCGGATCATCCTCATCTCCTCCGTCGTGGGCCTGCTCGGCTCGGCCGGCCAGGTCAACTACGCCGCCTCCAAGGCCGGCCTGGTCGGCATGGCGCGCTCGCTGGCCCGCGAGCTCGGCAGCCGCTCGATCACCACCAACGTGGTCGCTCCCGGCTTCGTCGAGACCGACATGACCGACGTGCTCACCGACGAGCAGAAGGCAGCTCATCAAGACCCAGGTGCCGCTCGGTCGCTACGCCTCGCCGGCCGAGGTCGCCTCGGCCGTCACCTGGCTCGCCTCCGACGGCGCGGCCTACGTCACCGGAGCCGTCATCCCGGTCGACGGCGGTCTCGGCATGGGCCACTGACCACCCCCACCACTAGGAGCACACGCACATGGGAATCCTCGACGGCAAGCGCATCCTCGTCGCCGGCGTCACGATGGACAGCTCCATCGGCTTCGCCACCGCCAAGCGTCGCCCAGGAGCAGGGCGCGACCGTGCTCATCTCCAACTTCGGCCGCGCGCTCGGCATCACCAGGCGGATCGCCAAGCGGCTGCCGCAGGAGGCGCCGGTGCTCGAGCTCGACGTCACCGACGACGACCACCTCGCCGGCCTCGCCGACCAGGTGCGCGAGCACGTCGACGGCCTCGACGGCGTCGTCCACTCCATCGCCTACGGCAACCCGGAGACGTTGCTCGGCGGGAAGTTCATGACCGGCCCGTGGGACGACGTGGCGCAGGCCGTCCAGGTCTCGGCCTACTCGCTCAAGTCGCTCGCCGTGGCCACCCGGCCGCTCATGGAGCGCGGCGGCTCGATCGTCGGGCTCACCTTCGACGCGACCACCGCGTGGCCGGCGTACGACTGGATGGGCGTGGCGAAGGCCGCGCTGGAGAACACCAGCCGCTACCTCGCCCGCGACCTCGGCCCCGAGGGCATCCGCTGCAACCTCGTCTCGGCCGGTCCGCTCAAGACGCTGGCGGCCAAGGCGATCCCGGGCTTCGAGGACCTCGAGTCGGCGTGGAAGGACCGCGCGCCGCTCGGGTGGGACGAGACCGACCACACCCCGACCGCGCAGGCCGTGTGCGCCCTGCTGAGCGACTTCTTCCCGGCGACCACCGGCGAGATCGTGCACGTCGACGGCGGCTTCCACGCGATGGGCCTGTAGGGACCGCTCCGCGGTCCGCTAGTTTCCTGCGGTGACCTCCCTCGTCGAGCTGCGCATCCTCGAAGGCCCGAACCTCTACTTCCCGCGAGCCGCGGTGAAGCTCACCCTCGACGTCTCCACGATCACCGAGGCGTCCGACGAGGCCGTGCTGCGCTTCGCGCGCCGGATCGGCCTCCGGACGTCACGGCCGGGGGCGGCGGGGACGGGCTTCCGCCAGCGCTTCGCCCTGCGGGCCGTCGAGCGGCTCGTGCGCGCGATCGCGGGGGAGGCCGGGACCAAGCGGCTCGCCGTGCGGGTGCGGCCGACCTCGGAGCCCGACGTCGTCGTGGTCGCCTTCCCGTGGCGCAACCGCGGCCGCGCGACCGCGCTCGGCAACGCGGTGGCGCACGCCCTCGACGCGCTGCCCACCCCCGACGTCGAGTCCGCGGTCAGCGCGGCTGCCGACGAGGTGCGCTCGCGCCGAGCGGGGCTCGCGCCCGACGACGATCACCCCGAAGATCCCCGTCGTCGCGGTGACCGGCACCAACGGCAAGACCACGACGAGCCGGATGATCGCCCACGTCGCCCGGACGAGCGGCCTGGTCGTCGGCTGGTCCAACACCGACGGCGTCTACCGCGACGGCGTGCTCGTCGAGGGCGGCGACTACTCGGCCCGTCCGGCGCGGCCCGCGCGCTCGGCCTCGACGGCGTCCAGCTCGCCGTCACCGAGACCGCCCGCGGCGGCATCCTGCTCAAGGGCATCGGCATCACCCGCAACGACGTGTCGGTGGTGACCAACGTGACCGCCGACCACCTCGGCATGCAGGGCATCGACACCGTCGACCAGCTCGCGGAGGTCAAGTCGGTCGTCCCGCGGATCACCCGCAAGGACGGCTGGGCCGTGCTGAACGGTGACGACCCCCGCGTCCTGGCGATGCAGTCCGTGATCGCGCGCGCAGCCCTGGATCTTCAGCCGCGACCCCGACTCGCCGGCCGTCCGCGAGGTGCTCAGCCACGGCGGCGGCCGGGCGACCACGGTGATCGACGGCTGGATCACGGTGCTCCGTCCCGGTGCCGACCCGGACCCGCTGGTGGAGCTCGCCGACGTGCCGATGACGCTCGCGGGACTCTCGCGCTTCAACATCGAGAACGCCCTCGCCGCCGCGTCCGCTGCTCTGGCGATCGGCCTGTCCCGCGAGGACGTGGCCGCCGGCCTGACGTCGTTCCGACCCGACGCCGAGCACAACCCCGGTCGGATGAACTTCTTCTCCCTGCCCGGCGAGGTGTCGGTGGTGATGGACCTCGCCCACAACGAGGCCGGGCTCGAGGCACTGCTCGAGATCATGTCGGGCGTACGCCGTCCCGGTGCCCGCCTGCTCCTGGGCCTCGGCGCCGTGGGCGACCGCACCGACGAGCTGATCGACGCCCTCGGCGAGATCGGTGCCAAGGGCAGCGACGTGGTGGCGATCGGCCACAAGGAGCACTACCTGCGCGGCCGGACGATGGACGAGATCGACCAGCTCCTGCGCGCCGGCGCCGAGCGGGTCGGCGTCACCGACATCGACACCTACCCGACCGAGGTCGAGTGCCTGGCCGCCCTCGTGGAGCGGTCCGGGCCGGGCGACGTCGTCGGCCTGATGTGCCACGCCGAGCGGCAGGAGGCCTACGACTGGATCGCCGCCCACGGCGGGACTCCGGACACTCCGGAGACGCTGTCGCAGAAGGTGCGCGCCGCCAGCGCCTGAGCGCCCTGCTCGGTCAGGTGACCAGCGGCTCCAGCAGCCGGTGCGGCTCGCGCAGGGCCAGCGAGACCGGGTCGCTGCGCAACGACGGGTCGGCACCGGGACCCCGCCGGGTCTCGACGTCCCGCGGGTGCGGAGCGGCGTCGCAGGTGCCGCACCGACCGTCCCGGCCGAGCACCCCGCACCCCACGTGGTGGAAGGTGCGACGGGGTCGGCCCGGGCTGGTGCGCTCGTCGCCCCACTGGGCCAGCAGCAGGAGGGCCGGCCAGAGGCCGATCGCGTCCTCGGTGAGCTCGTACGACGCGTGGCCCTCGCCGACGCGCACGAGCAGCCCCTCGGACACCAGCGCGTCGAGGCGGGACGACAGGACCGCGCGGGACACGTCGAGGTGGGCCTGGAAGTCGGAGAAGCGGCGCACGCCCAGGAACGCGTCGCGCAGGATCAGCAGCGTCCACCGCTCGCCGACGAGCTCGAGCGAGCGCGCGATGCCGCAGTCCTGCCGCGGGTAGTCGGTGCCGAGCGCCATGGGTCGATGGTACCGTCATTTGGTCTGTTCATCGAACCAACCCGAGGATGTCCCGTGACCGCACGACGTGTCCTGACCACCGCCGCGCTGGGCACGGTCGCCGTGCTGGTGGCGTTCACGGCGCCGCTGGCCAGCTTCAACCAGACGGTCGCCGGTCTCGGGGCCGGGCACGGCGGTGCCACCTGGGTGCTCAGCTCGATGAGCATCGGCCTCGGTGCCTTCCTGCTGACCGCGGGTCGGCTGGCGGACGACTACGGCCGGCGACGCTGGTTCGTCGTCGGCGCACTGGTCCTCGGCCTGTCCTCGCTCCTCGGGGCGGTCGCCGGCGACGTGGTGACGTTCGTGGTGTCGCGGGTGATCGCTGGTGCCGGTGGGGCGGCCGTCATCGCGGCAGGACTGGGGATGATCGCCGAGTCGCACCCGGACCCCGCCGAGCGTCGGCGAGCGACCGGCCTGTGGGGCGCGAGCATCGGGGTCGGGATCGCGATCGGGCCGCTCCTCGGCACCTATCTCGGTCGTCTCCACTCGTGGCGCGACGTCTACGTCGTCCTCGGTGTCGCCGGCCTCGCCCTGGCGGTGGCCGGGCGGCGGTGCCCGGAGTCGCGCAGCGACCACCGTGCGCAGCCCGACGTCGCCGGAGTCGTGCTGATGGCGCTCGGGACCGGGGCGGTGCTGGCTGGGCTCACTGCGGGGCGCGGGGGATGGACGCGCACCGCGCCGGTGCTGCTGCTCGCCGCCGGACTCGCGATGCTGGTCGCGTTCGTCGTGGTCGAGCGCCGCTCGACCCACCCGATGCTCGACCTCGGTCTGCTGCGCCACCCGCCCTTCCGGGCCGTGAACGTCGCGGGCCTCGCGACGGGAGCCGGCATCATCGCGCTGATGTCGTACGTCTCCGGCTTCGTCGGCTCGGGCCTCGGGATCCCTGCGACGACGGCCGCCTGGCTGATGCTGGCGTGGTCGGCGCCCAGCGTGGTGACGGCGGTCCTCGCGCGCCGGCTGCCCGCACGCTGGGGTGGCCGCAGCCAGATGGCCGTGTCCCTCGTGCTGATCGGACTGGGCCAGCTGCTCGTCCTCGGGGTCGGGACGACCAGCGGGCCGGCCCGCTTCCTCCCCGGGCTCCTGCTCGCCGGGGTCGCCACCGGGGTGCTCAACGCCGCCATGGGGCGCGAGAGCGTGACCAGCGTCCCGCCCGGTCAGGCGGGCCTGGGGAGCGGCGCGAACAACACCGCGCGCTACCTCGGCTCCGCCGTCGGGGTCACCGTCGTGTCCGTCGTGGCCGCCCCGGTGGGGGCGGTCGACCGCCCAGGGACTGGTCGACGGCTGGCACCGCGCGGTGCTCGTCACCGCCGCGGTCTCCCTCGTGGGGGCGGCCGGCGTGGCGCTGCTCGGCGAGCGGACGCCGCCTCCCGCTCGGGTCGTCGCCCCGGTCGATGCCTCGACGAGCGGTGGCTGAGCCACCTTCTTCGCCGGTCGAACGTGGCTGGGCCACCGCTGCCCCGCGTGTCGTAGATCGACACGCCGCTGGGCGGTGGTGGAGCCACATTTCCGGGCCTACCACTGTGGCTGGACCACCGCTCGGCGAGAGGCGGTCAGGTGTCGCCCGGGTCGACCTGCTCGCCGGGTGCGCCGATGTCGAGGTCGCCCTCGATGATCATCCCCGCCATCCCGCGCGGGGACCGCGTCTCGTGCACCTCGCCGGGCTCCCACACCGCGGCCTGGCCTGTCGTGAGGTGGCGTACGTCGCCCTCCGCACCAGCGACCTCGGCCTCGCCCGACAGCACGAGGAGCAGCTGGCGGCCGGCTGCTGGGTGCCGCCCGATGGTCCCGCCGGGGGCGAGCGTCACCGCGATCAGGTGGGCGTCCGCACTGATGCCGAAGGCGCCCACCGAGAAGCCGCGGCTGCCGTTGGCGTCGATCGGGCGGTGGGGGAGCGCCGTCAGGTCGAGGACCCTCACGCACCCTCCGTCGCCGGCGGCGTGTAGTCGGGGTCTGCCGAGGGCGCGTCGGGGTTCGACGCAGAGCCGGCCTGGGCCGTGTCGGACCAGTTCTCCAGCTCGGACATGACCTCGGCGTGCTTGTCGACGCAGACCACGACGAGGTCGCCGCGGTTGGCGCGGCTCATCGCGTGGCGCACGGCCTCGATCTCCTCGAGCACGAGCTCGGCCTGCTTGCAGCGCGCACCCTCGGCCATCGCGGCGTGCACGCCGTCCAGCACGAGCTGGGCGGTGGCCCCGCGCTCGCGACCGCGCAGCGCGACGTCCTCGCGGACGATGCAGACGTCGAAGTGCTGGGCCGCGATCTGTCCGAGGTCGATCATGTCCTGGTCGCGCCGGTCGCCCGCGGTGGCGATGATGCCGATGCGCGAGGGACGGGCGAGGTCGTGCGAGGACGCGAGCGAGTCGCCGACGCGGTCGACGAAGTCGCCGAGCATCTTCATGCCGGGCGCGTTGTGGCAGTAGTCGACGATGACGTTGACGCCGTTGACGTCGACCTCGTTGAGGCGTCCCGGCGAGAGGTAGTAGTTGGTCGAGAACGTCCGCAGGCCCTGGCGGATGTCGTGGAGCGGGGCGCCGGCGGCGAACGCGGCAGCAGCAGCGGCGAGGGCGTTCTGGACGTTCATCCGCGCGCGGCCGTTGAAGGTCGCCGGGAGGAGGTGGGTCCAGGCCAGCTGCATCTCGCGGCGCCCGTGCTGGACGACGATCATCTCGCCGCGCTCGGTCGGGTTGAGCACGATCGCCTTGCCGCCGCGACGGCAGTGCGCGTCGATCATGTCGCGCACCTCGCTGCCGGGCTCCTCCATCGAGAACCAGACGACCTGGCCCGAGCACTTGCGACGCATCTCCCGCACCAGCGGGTCGTCGGCGTTGAGCACGGCGTGGCCGTCGCGCGGCACCGCCTCGACGATGACGGCCTTCACGTCGGCGAGCTGCTCGACGGTGTCGATGCCGCGCAGGCCGAGGTGGTCGGGCTGCACGTTGAGCACGACCGCGACGTCGTTGCGCTCGTAGCCGAGGCCCTCGCGCAGGATGCCGCCGCGCGCCACCTCGAAGACGGCGAAGTCGACCCGGGGGTTCTGCAGCACCATCCGCGCCGAGCGCGGGCCGGAGGCGTCGGCACGGATCACCAGACGCTCGTCGATCACGACGCCGTCGGTCGAGGTCATGCCGACCTTGCGGCCGAGGCCCTTGAAGATGTGGGCGATCATCCGGCTGGTCGTCGTCTTGCCGTTGGTCCCGGTGACCGCGACGATCGGGATCCGCGAGGTCGCGCCCGGCGGGAACAGCATGTCCACGACGGGCTTGGCGATGAACTGCGGCTCACCGATCGTCGGGTGGGTGTGCATCCGGAAGCCCGGGGCGGCGTTGACCTCGCAGATCGCGCCGCCGGCCTCGCGGACCGGCTCGGTGATGTCGGGGCAGATGAAGTCGATGCCCGCGATGTCGAGGCCGACCATGCGGGCGGCCTCCTCGGCGATCTCGACGTTCTCCGGGTGGGCCTCGAAGGTGCGGTCGATCGAGATGCCGCCCGTCGACATGTTGCCGGTGAGCGCGAGCTTGACCATCTCGCCCTCGGCGGGCACCGAGTCGAGGGTGTGGCCCTGGTCGGCGAGCACCTCGATCGCGGCCTCGTCGACCTTGATCCGGGTCAGCACCTTCTCGTGGCCGACGCCGCGGCGGGGGTCGGCGTTGGTCAGGTCGACGAGCTCCTCGACAGTCGCCTTGCCGTCACCGGTGACGGACGCGGGCACGCGCTCGGCGATCGCGACCATCTTCCCGTCGATGATCAGGCACCGGTAGTCCTTGCCGGTCACGAACGACTCGACGATGACGCTGCCGCGGCGTGACTGTCCTTCCGCGATCGGGAACGCAGCGCGTACGTCGTCCTCGTCCTGCAGGTCGAGGCAGACCCCGCGGCCGTGGTTGCCGTCGAGGGGCTTGAGCACGACGGGGTAGCCGATCCGCCGGGCGGCCGCTACCGCGGCGTCGACCGAGCGCACCGACTCCTGCTTGGGCACCGGGAGGCCGGCCGCACCGAGCAGCTTGGTGGTGAGGTCCTTGTCGGAGGCGATGTCGACGGCGATCGACGACGTCTCGGACGTCATCGTCGCGCGGATGCGCTTGGCGTGGACGCCCTGGCCGAGCTGGACGAGGGAGTACTGGTTGAGCCGGATCCACGGGATGTCGCGGGAGACCGCCTCGTCGACGATCGCCTGCGTGGACGGGCCGAAGGCGGTGCGCTCGGCGCGACGGATGAACTCGTCGCGCTGGGTCTCCCAGTCGAAGTCCGGGTCGCCCTCGACGAGGTGGTTGACCAGCGTGATGGCGAGGCGGCCGGCGGAGAGCCCGACGTTCTCGTCGATGTAGCCGTAGATGATGTTGTAGCGACCGGGCTCGCCCTTCACCTGCCGGGTCTTGCCGCGGCGGATGTCGTGGCCGACCAGCTGCTGCAGCGCGAGCGCCACGTGCTCGGCGACGTGGCCGAGCCAGGTGCCCTCGTTGAGCCGCTCGAGGAAGCCGCCGCGGCGCCCGCGCGAGCACGAGTGCTCCCGCAGGCCGGGCAGCATCGTCACCAGGTCGTCGCTGAACCCGGGGATGGTGTTGGTGGGGAACTGCTCGAGCGAGCCCAGGTCGACCACGAGGTGGATCGACTTCTCGTAGGACCAGATGTTGGCGCCGCGGTAGACGCGGGTCTCGACGATCTCCAGGTCCGGGGTGGGGCGCTCGCTCATGCGTTGTCTCCATCGGTGGGGGTGGACGTGGTCTGGCCGCGCGTACGCCGCAGCGCGAGGCGGCGCCGGATCGCCGCGGGCGTGGCGTCGGCCGCGGCGATGTCACGCACCAGCTGGCGAAGGTCGCGGGTGGCCTCGGCCAGCTCGTCGGCGTCCTCGGCGGCGATCACCGGCTCCTGCGGCACGAGCAGGCGCGTCGACAGGTTGAAGACCGCGCCCTCGGGCAGCACGTGGAAGACCACGCCGCTGGCCAGCAGTGGAGAGGAACGCGTGGCCTCGTAGGCGTTGGACGTCATCCGCGGTGCCGTCGAAGATCGTGACGGCGCCCTTGCCCAGGACGCGCATCACGAGGTCGCCGTCGACGTCCTCGACGAGGCCGCACGTGTCCTCGTCGACGCCGATCCCCAGCAGCTGCGGGCTCTGCGAGACGATCATCAGCAGCCGGCCGTAGCGGTTGCGCTGGTCGAAGTGCTGGTCGATGACGGTCGAGTCCACCAGCCCGAGACCGGCGGCGACCTGGGTCATCCGCTGCTTGGGGGTCGCGCCGCCGACGCCGAAGGCGACCATGTGGGACGACTGGATGCTCGCGCCCGCCGAGGTCCCCGCGACCACGGCGCCGCGCTCGTGCGCCCGCAGGATCGCCTCGCCCACCGGCGTACCGCACACGATCGAGGACAGCTTGAGCTGGTTGCCGCCGGTCATGAAGATCCCGGTGGACTCGTCGAGCGCCTTGACGAGCGCGGGGTCGTGGGCCTGCTCGCGGCTCTCGGGGCGTACGGAGTCGACCTGGGCCGCACCGAACTTGGTGAAGAGCGCGTCGTAGACGTCGACGACCTCGCGGCCGAGGGAGGAGGCGGTGGGGATCACGGCGATGCGGGCGTCGCGGCCCCCGCTGAGCGCGACGAAGTGCTTGAGGATGGTCGGCTTGCGCACCTTGTCCTCGGCACCACCGATGATCATGAGTGGTCCGTTGGGCATGACAGGCAGGCTAGCGGCTGCCAAGGTGTGCGGATGCAGGAGTCAGGGGACGTGGCCGACGGGGCTGCGCGGCGGCTGGTGATCATGCGTCACGCCAAGGCCGAGCCCACGGCACCCTCCGACCACGAGCGGGCCCTCGCCGAGCGTGGCCAGCACGACGCCGAGGCCGCCGGGCGGTGGCTGGGCGAGCAGGGGATCGCTCCCGACGCCGCCCTCGTGTCCGACGCGGTGCGCACCCGCCAGACCTGGGCGCAGGTCGCCACGGGCGCCGGCTGGGACGACGGCGTGGCCGACTTCTCCGAGGCGCTCTACGCCGCCGGCGCGGACTCGGCCTTCGACCTGCTGCGCGAGACCGGAGCGAGCGTCTCCACGCTCGTCGTCATCGGGCACAACCCGACCATGGCCTACGTCGCCGAGCTGATCGACGACGGCGACGGTGACGACGAGGCCACCACCGGCATGGTCACCCGCGGCTTCCCGACCTCGGCGCTCGCGGTCTTCACCGTCGACGGTCCGTGGTCCGACCTCGGCCCGGGCACCGGCCGGCTCGAGGCCTTCCACGTCGGGCGGCGCGTGACCACTGCCGACGTCGTCGCGCGGCTGCGCGCGGCCGGCTGCGTCTGGGCCGAGGACGAGGCGGCCCTGCTGGAGGCGGCGGCCTCCGATCCGGCAGAGCTGGACGTCCTCGTCGCCCGGCGGGTGGCCGGCGAGCCGCTGGAGACGGTGCTCGGGTGGGTCGAGTTCCTCGGTCGTCGGCTGGTGGTGGCACCCGGCGTCTTCGTGCCGCGTCGCCGCACCGGGCTGCTCGCGCGTACGACGCTGCGCGAGGTCGCAGCGAGGAGCGGGCGACCGGTCGTGGTGGAGCTGTGCTGCGGCGTCGCCCCGGTGGCGGCGTGCGTCGGCGGTGAGGTCGAGCTCCACGTCGCCGACCTGGACGGGGCGGCGCTGGCGTGCGCCCGGATCAACGCACCGTCCGCCACCGCACACGTCGGCGACCTCTACGACGCGCTCCCGGCCGGCCTGCGCGGACGCATCGACGTGCTCGCCGCCAACGCGCCCTACGTGCCGACCGACCGGATCGCCGACATGCCGCCCGAGGCACGGGACCACGAGCCGCGGGCCGCCCTCGACGGGGGAGCCGACGGCGTCGACCTGCACCGGCGGATCGCCGCCGCGGCACCGGAGTGGCTGGCGGCCGGGGGCGTGCTGCTCGTGGAGACCAGCCCCGGCCAGGCGTCCCTCACCACCGGCGCGATGGAGGCGGCAGGGCTCACCACCAGCATCGAGCTCGACCCGGAGGTCGGCGGCTGCGTCGCCGTCGGGCGACTCAGTCCAGCAGCGGGGGAGCAGGCGTGACGAAGCCGGCCGCTGCGTCGGCGTCCTCGATCTGCTCGCGGGAGATGCCGAGCAGGTAGAGGATCGCGTCGAGGTAGGGCACGTTGACGGCCGTGTCCGCGGCGTCGCGCACCATCGGCTTCGCGTTGTAGGCGATGCCCAGCCCGGCGGCGTTGATCATGTCGAGGTCGTTGGCGCCGTCGCCGATCGCGATCACCGCGTCGAGGGGTACGCCGACCTCGTCGGCGAACTCGCGCAGCGCCGCCGCCTTGCCCGCCCGGTCGACGACGTCGCCGAGGATCCTGCCGGTGAGCAGTCCGTCGACGATCTCGAGCTCGTTGGCACGGGCGAAGTGGATGCCGAGGTCGGCGGCGAGCCGGTCGGTGATCTGGCTGAAGCCGCCGGACACGATCGCGAAGCGGTAGCCCAGGCGGCGCAGGGTGCGGACCATCGTGCGCGCGCCCGGGGCGAGCTCGATCGCGTCGTACACCTCGTCGAGCGCGGAGACCGGCACGCCCTCCAGCAGGGCGACCCGCTCGCGCAGCGACTCCTCGAAGTCGAGCTCACCGCGCATCGCCGCCTCGGTCACCCGGGCCACCTCGACCTCCTGCCCGGCGTGCGCGGCGATCATCTCGATCACCTCGCCCTGGATCAGGGTGGAGTCGACGTCCATCACGATCAGCCGGATGCCGCGGCGGTGCAGGGAGTCGCGCTGCACCGCGAGGTCGATGCCCTGCGTGACCGCCTCGGCGGCGAGCAGCGGCCGCAGCCGGTCGGCGGGCGCCCCCGACACGTGCAGCTCGATCGCGGTGACCGGGTAGCGGGCCATCCGCTCGATCTTGTCGATGTTGGCGCCCGAGTCGGCGATCCGTCCGGCGATGGCGGCCATCGCCGAGGCGCGCAGCGGGTTGCCGATGATGGTGATGTGCGAGCGGTCGCCGGCACGGCTGCGGTTGTCGCCGGCGCCGCGGTCGACCTCGACCTGCATGCCGAGGTCCCCGGCGGTCCGCTCGATGACGTCGCGGAGCTTCTTCCAGTCACGCGGGGCGGTGACGAGGATGCCGAGGACGAGACGCCGCCGCAGCACGATCTGCTCGATGTCGACGACCTCGACGCCGGCGGCCGCGAGGGCGGTGAACATCGCCGAGGTGACGCCCGGCCGGTCCTTGCCCGTCACGGTGACCAGCAGGGTCTTCGGCTCGTCCTCCAGCTCGTTGCCCATGATGGGAGGAAGGCTAGTCGTGCCGGCGTCCGCGGCTCGGCCCGGGCGGTTGTCGGTGCCGGGACCTAGCCTCGCCGGCATGAGTCCCGTCCACCACACCATCGACTACGTCGAGATCAGCACGAGCGACCTCCCCGCCTCGCGGACGTTCTACGAGCGGGCCTTCGGCTGGTCGTTCACCGACTACGGACCGGACTACGCCGGCATCCGCGCCGCGTCCGGCGAGGGAGAGGTCGGCGGCCTCAACGGCGCGGGCACGCCGGGACCGGGCGGTCCGCTGGTCCTGCTCTTCTCCGACGACCTCGACGCGACCGTGTCGGCCGTCGAGTCCGCCGGTGGCGTCGTGACGGCCGGTCCCTACGAGTTCCCCGGCGGTCGCCGCTTCGAGTTCGCCGATCCGAGCGGCACCGTGCTCGGCGTGTGGTCCACCAGCTGACCCGTCCGACTAGCGGTCGGGCCAGACCTCGGGCGAGCAGGCCGCGACGATCGCGCGGCGGGCGGCCCGGCCCAGGGGCTGCAGCAGGCCGCGGCGGCGCTCGACCTCGTACGACGACAGCGCACCACCGTCGTCGACCAGCGCCAGGTCGACGATGGCCCACGCCTGCAGGCCGCGGGCTGCGAGGTCCACGCAGCGAGGCGGGGTGCCGAGGGGCGCCTCGAGACGAGGCCGGTGGTGCAGGTTCATCAGCGCGTCCGCCGCCTCGGGCCGCCAGCGCGCGACCTCGAGGTCGGCGAGGTCGCCGGCAGCGCCGAGCAGCGTCTCGCGCAGCGTCCGGTCGGCCTCCCCGACGTCGGGCAGCTGCCGGGGCGCCGCGTCGTGCGGTCGCCACTGGACCGTCTCGCCCTGCTCCTCGGGCACCAGGCCGAGGGTGCCGGCGACGACCGCCTGGCCGGCGTCCATCGCGGCGGCGTTGAAGTCGGGTGGCCCGCCCAGCCCGACGGGATCTCCCTCGACCGGCAGCGCGAGACCGGCGTACGACGCCCCGGAGGCCCGGGCGATCGTCAGCAGGTCGAGGGCGGAGCCGCCCGCCAGGAGCTGGGTGTCGACGGCGAGGACGTCGAGCACGTGGTCGGTCTGCTCGTGGCCGCGCAGCCATGCGGTGAGCCACCAGGCCAGGACTGCGGAGTGGGGGAGGGCGAGCATCGCGGGCGAGGCTACCCGCCCGGCATCCGCGATCGGTGCCCGTCGTGTCCGTCCCGGCGGCGACCCGGCTGCTGGATAGGGTGCGGAGCATGGTCGCGGTCATCGAGTTCGCAGGCGTCACCGTGCGCCGCGGCCGCTCCCTGCTGCTCGACGACATCAGCTGGGAGGTCGAGGAGGACGAGCGCTGGGTGGTCCTGGGACCCAACGGCGCCGGCAAGACCACGCTGCTCCAGGTCGCCGCCGCGCAGCTCCACCCGACGTCCGGCGTCGCCGGGATCCTCGACGAGGTGCTCGGCACCACCGACGTCTTCGAGCTCCGGCCGCGCATCGGGCTGACGAGCGCCGCGCTGGCCGACCGGATCCCCAAGAGCGAGCTGGTCAAGGACGTCGTCGTCTCCGCGTCCTACGGCATCGTCGGCCGGTGGCGCGAGCACTACGACGAGCTCGACCACGACCGGGCCCGCGAGCTGCTCGTCGAGGTGGGCGCGAGCCACCTGGTCGAGCGCACGTTCGGGACCCTCAGCGAGGGCGAGCGCAAGCGCGTCCAGATCGCCCGGGCCCTGATGACCGACCCCGAGCTGCTCCTGCTCGACGAGCCCGCGGCCGGTCTCGACCTCGGCGGTCGCGAGGACCTCGTCGCGACCCTGTCGGACCTCGCCATGGACCCCGACTCGCCCGCGACCGTGCTGGTCTCGCACCACGTCGAGGAGATCCCGCCCGGCTTCACCCACGCCCTGCTGCTGCGCGAGGGACGGGTCGTGGACTCGGGCCCGGTCGAGGACGTGGTGACCGCGGAGACGCTGTCGGCGACGTTCGGGATGCCCCTGCTGCTGAGCCGCGCCGACGACCGGTTCGCGGCCCGGCGCAGGCCGCCGAGGCGTCTGGGGTCCTGACCTCCCTCAGTCGCTGGCCACGACTGGATAGGCTCGTGCCATGGACTGGATCCGCGACCACCTCTGGGAGACCTGGCTGGCGCTGTCGATCGCGCTCGGCGTCGCCGAGATGTTCAGCCTCGACCTGATCCTGGCCATGCTCGCGGCCGGTGCCGTGATCGGCATGCTCGCCGCCCTGCTCGGCCTGCCGGTCTTCCTGCAGATCCTGCTCGCCCTCGGCGCCTCGGTGGCCGCCCTCTCGCTGGTGCGGCCGGCGTTCGTCAAGCGCCTGCACAACGGTCCCGACCTGACGCTGGGCCACGGCAAGCTGGTCGGCACCCGCTGCCTGGTCACCCAGGAGATCAGCGGCCTCGACGCAGGCCGGATCAAGGCCGGCGGCGAGACGTGGACCGCCCTGCCGTACGACGAGAACCTGAGGATCCTGGCGGGCGAGACCGTCGAGATCCTGCAGATCAAGGGTGCGACGGCCTACGTCCACCCCGTGGCATCGCTCGAGTCCTGAGCGCGTGACCCACCCAGCCGAACCAACCCGGGGGAGAACCGAATGACAGCACTGCTCGTCCTGTTCCTGCTCATCATCGTCTTCGTCGTCGTCATGCTGGCCAAGACGGTGAAGATCGTGCCGCAGGCCCGTGCCGCCGTCGTCGAGCGGTTCGGCAAGTACAAGGCCACGCTGCCCGCGGGCCTCAACATCCTGGTCCCGTTCATCGACAAGCTGCGCTACCTCATCGACCTGCGTGAGCAGGTCGTGAGCTTCCCGCCGCAGCCGGTGATCACCGAGGACAACCTCGTCGTCTCGATCGACACGGTCATCTACTTCCAGGTCACCGACCCGGTCGCCGCGACCTACGAGATCGCCAACTACATCCAGGCCATCGAGCAGCTCACGATGACCACGCTCCGCAACATCGTCGGTGGCATGGACCTCGAGGAGACGCTGACCAGCCGCGACTCGATCAACTCGGGCCTGCGCGGCGTCCTCGACGAGGCCACCGGCAAGTGGGGCATCCGGGTCAACCGTGTCGAGCTCAAGGGCATCGACCCGCCGCCGTCCATCAAGGACTCGATGGAGAAGCAGATGCGCGCCGACCGCGAGAAGCGCGCCGTCATCCTCACCGCCGAGGGCCAGCGCCAGGCCGCGATCCTCACCGCCGAGGGCTCGAAGCAGTCGCAGATCCTCAACGCCGAGGGTGACCGCGAGTCGCAGATCCTGCGCGCGCAGGCCGACCGCGAGGCCTCGATCCTGCGTGCCCAGGGTGAGGGCCAGGCCATCCAGACCGTCTTCCAGGCGATCCACGACGGCCAGCCGGACCAGTCGCTGCTGGCCTACCAGTACCTCCAGATGATGCCGAAGATCGCCGAGGGCAGCGCCAACAAGGTGTGGGTCATCCCCTCGGAGATCACCAAGGCGATGGAGGGCCTCGGCTCCTCCATCCACGAGATCGCCGGCATCCCCAAGGACGCGACGCCGCGCAAGCGGGTCGACATGGGTCCCACCGACCCGCAGCTGCCGTCGACCCAGCGCCCGGACGCCGAGGTGTCCGCGACCAACAAGGCCGTGCAGGACGCCATCGCCGCGGCCGAGTCGGCGAGCCACACGACGCGGGCCTCCGCGGCGCCGCTCGAGCCGACGCAGGCCGACGCACCGGTCCTCCCGGACGAGGGTGAGGAGCCCCCGCCGGCGTGAGTCCCCTCGAGGCCGTGCTGATCACCCTCGCGGGAGTGGCGGCCGGCACCATCAACACCGTGGTGGGGTCGGGAACGTTGATCACGTTCCCGACCCTCCTCGCGTTCGGCGTACCCCCGGTGACCGCCAACGTCAGCAACACCGTCGGCCTGGTCCCCGGCAGCGTGTCGGGCGTGATCGGCTACCGGCGCGAGCTCGCCGGACAGCGGGCGCGCCTGCTCCGACTCGGCTCGGCCTCGCTCCTCGGCGGCATCGTGGGGGCGGTGCTCCTGCTGGTGCTGCCCTCCTCGGCCTTCGACGCCATCGTGCCGGTGCTGATCCTGCTGGGCGTCGTCCTGGTGATCTTCGGCCCGCGCATCTCGCGGGCCGTGGCCGCCCGCGCCGAGTCGCGCGGCGGCATCCCCGACCACGGCGTGTGGTGGGTGTGGCCCGCTGTCGCGGCAGCCGGTGTGTACGGCGGCTACTTCGGCGCCGCGCAGGGCGTCCTGCTGATGGCCGTCCTCGGCATCGGGGTCGCCGACTCGATGCAGCGCCACACCGCCACGAAGAACGTCCTGGCCCTCTTCGTCAACGCCGTCGCCGCCGTCGTCTTCATCGGCGTCGCGGACATCGACTGGGCGGTCGCCGGCCTGATCGCCCTCGGCTCGGTCATCGGCGGCCAGCTCGGCGCGACCGTCGGCCGACGACTGTCGCCGAACCTGCTCCGCGCCGTGATCGCCGTCGTCGGCGTGACGGCGTTGGTCGTCCTGCTGGTCTGAGGCGGTCCGACCAGCTCCTCGGAGGGCCTCAGGCCTGCGGTCCCTCGACCCAGGCGTCCAGCCACGTGTCGAGGGCGGCGTACGCCTGCGCACGGACGTCGGGGCGCGAGAGGACGATGTCGTGCATCGCGCCCTCGATCGCGATCGACGTGACGTGCCGACCGACCGACGAGGCCCAGCGGCGGATCTGCTCGACGTCGAGGACGATGTCGTGGCTCGTCGCCGTCTCGTCGGTCTGCTCGCCGAAGAAGGAGCTGGCCGACGACAGCACCAGGGTGGGGCACGGCACGTCGAGGCCGGCGTGCAGCAGCGCGTGCCCGCGGCGGATGGCGCGCAGCCAGCCGAGGTAGACCGGACGCGACTCGAGCGGCTTCCAGGCCAGGTCGTAGTCCCACTCGCCGCCGTGCTCGACGTGGAGCGAACGGCCGTAGACCTCGCTGACCTTGCGCGGGATCTCGCGCTTGGGACGGGTGGTGCCGAGTCGCTCGATCGCGAGGCGGGCCGCCGGGCTGCGCAGCCACGCCGCCCCCTGCATGTCGAACCACGGTGAGTTCAGCACCGTCGCGACCAGCTCGGGGTGACGCCGCTCGTGCGCCCACAGGGACACGGTGAGACCCCCGGTCGAGTGCGCCGACACGACGACCTCGCGGTGCCCGTCGCGCTCGGTGATCCGCCACCAGGCCAGGTCGATCTCGGCGAAGTACTCGTGGAGGTCGGACACGTAGTGGGGCGTCTGGTGCTCGCGCAGGGACCGGCCGTACTTGCGGAGGTCGACGGCGTAGAACGTGTAGCCGCGGTCGACCCACCACCGGGCGTACTCGTCGTGGAAGAAGTAGTCCGCGAACCCGTGCACGTGGAGGACCGCGCGACCGGTGGGCTCGGCGGGCTCGAGGGTCACGAGGGTGGCGAACACCGCGCCCTCGTCGTCGGGCGGGAGCGTGATCGTCTCGACCCGGTAGTCAGGTCCGAGGACGTCGTCCTGGGGTGGCACCGGAGGCATGCACCGAGCCTATCGAGCCGGCGTCGACGGGTTTCGTTGTTCGGCCTCCGTGCCGGTGCGGGCGCGCTTTACCCTTCGCCTGTGTCGAACGCGTGGGAGTCTCTGGTGCGCGTCGTCTCCACCTATGTCCGCGACCGGGTCGCCGGGTGGCGCACGGGCTCCCGCGGCAGCCAGGCCTTCCTGTTGACCCTCCTGCTCGGCCTCGTCGCCGCCGCGGTGGCGATCGGGGCGCTGGCCGAGCGGGTCGTGCCGGTCTCGCTGTGGTTCCTGTTCCTCATGCTCGGCACGGTGCTGCTGCGGTTCGTCCCGCTGCTGGTGCTCGGCGTCGCGATGATGGGCGTCGCGTGGTGGACCTCGGTCGAGACCGACTTCGCCACGGCGAGCCGGACGTCGGCGCTGGTCATCTTCGGCATCGGCCTGCTCCTCGCGCTCTACCAGGTCGAGCAAGCAGCGCTCCGGGCTCCCGATGGCCCTGAGCGAGGCCGTGCTGAGCCAGCTGCGCGACCGGCTCCAGCGCCAGGGCGTCGTCCCGGACCTGCCCGACGGGTGGCGCTCGCAGTCGGCGACCATCACGGCCAACGGACCGAGCTATGCCGGGGACTTCCTCGTCGCCGACCTGCGCGAGGGACGGTGGCTGGAGATGGCACTCGTCGACGTGTGCGGCAAGGGCACGTCGGTCGGTCCGCAGGCGCTCCAGTTCGCCGGCGCCCTCGGCGGCCTCATCGGCGCGCTGCCGCCGGACGAGCTGATGGCCGCGGCCAACCACTTCCTCCTGCGCCAGGAGTCCGACGAGTCGCTCGCCACGGCCGTGCACATCAAGGTCGACCTGGTCACCGGCGACTACACGATCACCAGCGCCGGCCACCCGCCCGCGCTGCACTGGCACCTCGGCGAGCGCGGCTGGGCGGTCGACAACGCCCGCGGCATGGCGCTCGGCGTCATCCCCGAGGCCGACTTCACCCCCAGCCGGGGCCGGTTGCGGCCCGGCGAGGCGCTCCTCTTCTACACCGACGGGGTCATCGAGATGCCCGACCGCGACCTCGACGCAGGCATCGACTGGCTGCGCGACGTCGCGCTGCGGGCGGTCGACGCCCGGGGGTTCACCGGACTGCCGCGACGGGTGCTCAAGCAGGTCAGGCGCGGCGACGACGACCGCGCGATGCTCGTCCTCGAGCGCCAGCCCACCACGTCGCCCGAGCGGGAGTCCCAGCGCCACCGCTCGCTCCAGGGCTGAGCAGGACTGCCGCGCCTCAGGCGCCGCGCGAGTAGAGGTCGCGGATGACGTCCTCGATGTCGGGCTCCTGGATGGAGAGGTCCGCGACGTCGTACGCCGAGGCGACCGCCGCGACGATCGGTGCCGCGCTCGCGTCGGTCGGGAACGACAGCCACTGGCGCGGCCCCTCGACCCGGCGCACCTCGGCACCCGGTACGACGATCGGCGGGGCCTCGTCGACGAGGTCGACGACGAGGGTGCGCGTCGAGCCGCCCTGGGCGTGCAGCCCGGCGAGCGAGCCGTCGTAGACCGACGTGCCGTGGTCGATCACCAGGACCCGGTCGCACAGCGCCTCGATGTCCTGCAGGTCGTGCGTGGTCAGCAGGAGCGTGGTGCCGCGCTCGGCGTTGAGCGCCCGGAGGAACTCGCGCAGGCGGCCCTTGCTCACCACGTCGAGCCCGATGGTGGGCTCGTCGAGGTAGATCACCTCCGGGTCGTGCAGCAGGGCGGCGGTGATGTCGCCGCGCATCCGCTGACCGAGGCTCAGCTGGCGCACGGGCGTGTCGAGCTGGGCCTCGAGGTCGAGGAGCTCGACGAAGCGGTCGAGGTTCTCGCGGAAGCGCGCCGGCGGGATCCGGTACATCTTCTGCAGGAGCTCGAAGGAGTCACGCAGCGGCAGGTCCCACCACAGCGTCGACCGCTGCCCGAAGACGACACCGATCCGACGTGCCAGGTCGACCCGCTGCCGGCTGGGGTCGAGCCCGCCCACGCGGACCTCACCGCCGGTGGGGACCAGGATGCCGGTGAGCATCTTGATGGTCGTCGACTTCCCGGCACCGTTGGGCCCGATGTAGCCGACCATCTCGCCGGCGTCGACGGAGAAGGTGAGGTCGTGGACCGCCCGCACCTGCTCGCGGACCCGGCGCCGGCGTCCCTCGACCCGTCGGCGTACGTCGAAGGTGCGCTCGAGGTCGCGCACCTCGATGAGCGGCTGTGCGGACATCATCAGCTCCCGGTGGAGGTGTAGTGGCGGACGCCGGTGCGCCACACGAGCAGCGCCGCCGCCATCGTCGAGGGCCCCGGCGACGGGGGAGACGAACTGCAGGACGGCGGGCGAGCCGAAGGGGTCGGTGCGGCCGAGCAGGTAGAGGCAGGGGTACCAGTTCACGAAGGCGACCGGGATGACGAAGGTCAGCCCGACCATCACCTCCCGCGGGAAGATGCTCAGCGGGTACTGGGTGACGGTCGCGCCGCCGTAGGTGAAGGCGTTGGCGAACTCGGTCGCGTCGGTGGTCCAGAACTGGATGCACGAGAAGCCGACGAAGAGGCCGAAGAAGACGAGCGAGCCGCTGACGAGCATCGACACGGCGACCAGGACCCGCAGCGGCGTCCAGTCGACGTAGGTGCAGGCCCACCCGAAGACCACCGCGGCCTGGGTGAGCCGGCCCAGGCGGCGCAGGGTGAACTGGTCGGCGCACACCTGCACGAGCAGCGGCACCGGCTTGGTCATCATCTGGTCGAGCCGTCCGGTGCGGATGTAGGTCCCGATCCGCTCGACGCTGCCGATCGCGGTGTCGGCCACCGCGAGCGCGAGGGAGGCGCTGCCGTAGAGCAGTGCCACCTCGTGCAGCGTGAAGCCGCGCAGCTCGCTCAGGTGCGCGAACATGATCCAGAGCCCGACGAAGTCGAGCCCGGTGATCAGCCCGTTGCCGACGGCGAGCAGGACGAACGACGTGGGGTACTGCCAGGCGGCGCGGATCCAGAGCCAGGCGATCTGGCCGTAGGTGCGCAGGGTCACCCACCCTGCACCACCACCTTGCGCGTCGCCAGGCGCAGCACGCCCTGGCAGGCGGCGAGCAGGACCACGGCCCAGAGCACCTGGAAGCCGAGCGCCGTCACCAGGCCTGCCCCGGAGTGCTTGCCGAGCCAGATGTCGGCGGGCACCTGGACGTACGACGCCCACGGCAGGGCGTTGGCGAGGGTGCCGAGCCAGCCCGGGAACAGCACGAGCGGCAGCATCATCCCGCTGAAGAAGATCGCGAAGGCCCCGCTCATGACCTTCACCCCGGACTGGTCGAGCAGCCAGAAGGCGGTGCTCGCGACGAGGAACCGGATCGCGAAGCTCACCACGACCGCGAGCACGAGCGAGACGGCGAAGGCGACCGCGGCGAGGGGCGAGGCGGGCAGCGCGATGTCGAAGACGACCAGCCCGATCACCGTGGGGCCGAGGCCGCGGGTGAGGAGGTGGTAGGCCGCGCGGCCGAGGTCGCTCGCGAGGTACCAGCCGACGATCCCGACGGGTCGGTAGAGGTCGATCGCCACGTCGCCCGTGCGGATCCGCTCGGCGAGGTCGTCGGTGGTGCCGCCGCCCCAGAGCGCGATCGTCATCAGCAGCGCCTGGCCGAGCCAGACGTACGTCACGGCGTCCTGCGCGTCGTACCCGCCGGCACTCGGGTTCGCGTCCCAGAGGGCGAGGTAGGCGTAGGAGTAGATGACGCCGAAGACCGAGTTGGTGAAGATCCCCGACAGCGTCGCGGCCCGGTAGGTGGAGTAGCGGCGGAAGGTGCGGGTCGCTGACGGCGACGTGCAGCATCCCCAGCCCCCTCACCACAAGACGATCCCCGGCCCACCCACGAGGGGGTCGGGGATCGTCTCACACCCGAGGGGTGCGCCGCACGTCAGTTGCGGCGGACCAGGTTCACGACGCCGATCACACGGCCCTGGGCGTCCTGCTCGATGGAGACGCCGGCCCGGCGGGCGCGCGGGCTGAGCAGGATCTCGCGGTGGCCGGGGGAGTCGAGCCAGAGGTCGACCATGTCGTCGGGGGTGAGCCCGACGCCGCGGACGAGGGTCTCGCCGGCCCACGAGATGTCGCACCGGCGGATGACCTCGTTCTGGTCGCGGTGCTCGAAGAGGCCGGTCCGGGCGATGCGCTCGCCCCACTCCTCGGAGAGCTCGTCCGTGCACGGGTCGAAGGTCCAGATCTTGCGCAGGCCGTTGGCCGCGCGGGCGTTGTTGATCTCCGCCATCAGTGCGTCCTCGAGGACGTCGCTCGCCACGGACTGCGAGTCGGAGTCGGCAGCGGAGCTCGCGGCGGCGCTCTGGGCGGCCGAGGTGCGCGGCACGGTCCACGACTTGGCCTCGGCGGTGCCCGGGACGCTGCACAGGGCGGCTGCGACGACGGTGAGCGTCGCCAGCCGGACGAGGGAGCGGGGGTGGGGCACGGTCGTTCCTCCAGTACGGATCCACGGGAGCGGGGGCATGGATCTTGAGAAAAACTTGGTGAAGTGTGCCTTGACGATAGGCAACACCGGTGGTTTCTGTCGAGCGACGGTCCTTATCGGGCGCGAACGTCGTACAAATCATCAAGTTTCAGGCCCGAGGAGATCAAAGCGCCTTGTCCGTTTTCGCAGGCCGGAAATCGCAAAAGGGGCCCGGTGGTCTGGACCACGAAGGTCCGACCGCCGGGCCCCGGGGGGCCGGAGCGCGCTGCGCGCTCGGTGCTGGCTCAGTGCTGGTAGGTGCCGTGCAGGATCGCGCGCCCGAGCGTCTTGAACGCCAGGTTGAACGAGACGACCGCGGGCGACGCGTCCGCGTCCACGCCCAGGGTGGGCTCGCCCACCGCGTGGACGACGAAGTAGTAGCGGTGCACCTGGTCGCCCTCGGGCGGGGCCGCGCCCATGAAGCCGGCCTCGCCGCCGTCGTTGCGCACGTGGAAGGCCGACCCGGGCAGGTCACCCGCGGCCGCGCCCGTGTCGAGGGACGTGACGTCCGCCGGCACGTCGACCAGCACCCAGTGCCAGAAGCCGCTGGGGGTGGGGGCGTCGGGGTCGAAGCAGGTCACGACGTAGGACTGGGTGCCCTCGGGGGCACCCGACCAGCTCAGCTGGGGCGAGGTGTTGCCGAGGTCGGCCACCTGGTCGTCCTTCAGCGGGTCGCCGTCGGTGACGTCCTGGCTGGTGAGCGTGAAGGACGCGGTCGCCGGGAGGAGGTCGTAGGGGTCGGGGGACACGGGTCGTTCGAGGCTGCTGCTCATCCCTCGAACCTAGTCACGGCCGCCACATCCGGAAAAGGGACAATGGACCAATGGCCGATCCGCATCCCTACCTCGCCGGCCTCGTGCTGGCCGGCCGCAAGGTGGTCGTGGTCGGCGGCGGGCACGTGGCGCAGCGCCGGGTGCCGACGTTCCTCGCGGCGGGTGCCGCGGTGACCCTCGTGAGTCCCGAGGTCACGCCGGCGCTCGAGGGCCTGGCCGGCGAGCTGACCCTCGCACCTGCGCGAGTTCACCGAGTCCGACCTCGACGGTGCGTGGTACGTCGTCGCGGTGACCGACGACCCCGAGGTCAACGCCCGCGTCGCCGCCGCCGCCGAGGCTCGCCACACCTTCTGCGTCCGCGCGGACGACGCCCTCGGCGGGTCGGCCTGGACGCCCGCGGTCGGCCACCACGGGAGCGTGACGTCGGGGTCCTCGGCAACCGCGAGCCCCGCAAGTCAGCGGCCCTGCGCGACGACATCGTCACCGCCCTCCGCGACGGGCACCTCGCCGCGCCCGACGCCCACGACCGCACGCCCGGCGTCGTGCTCGTCGGCGGCGGACCGGGCGAGCCCGACTTCGTCACCGTCGCCGCCCGGCACGCGCTCGCGTCCGCCGACGTGGTCGTCGCCGACCGCCTCGCCCCGCGCGAGCTGCTCGACGAGCTCGGCCCCCACGTCGAGCTGATCGACGTCGCCAAGCTGCCGCGCGGACGCTCGGCGACGCAGGAGGCGATCAACCAGGTGATCGTCGACCGCGCGCGGGCCGGCAAGCGGGTCGTCCGCTTCAAGGGCGGCGACAACTTCGTCTTCGGGCGCGGCTTCGAGGAGGTGCTCGCGTGCGCCGCCGCGGACGTGCCGGTCACCGTCGTGCCCGGCCTCACCTCGGCCATCTCCGTCCCGGCCCGCCTCGGGATCCCGGTGACCCACCGCGGGGTCGCCCACGAGTTCACCGTGATCTCCGGCCACCTCCCGCCGGGCCACCCCGACTCGCTGGTCGCGTGGGACGCGGTGGCCCGGATGCGGGGGACGGTCGTCCTGCTGATGGCCGTCGACAACGCCCCGGCGATCGCGACCGCGCTGGTCGACGGCGGCCGGCCCGGCTCGACGCCCGTCGCGGTCATCGTCGACGGCACCATGCCCACCGAGCGCACCGTCCTCACCACGCTCGGCGCGCTGGCGGACGACCTCGTGTCCCACGACGTACGCCCGCCGGCGATCATCGTGATCGGTGAGGTGGTCGCCGTGGCGCGTCCGGCACACTTCCCCCGTGGCTGACGCGCACCCCCCGGGCGAGATCGACCAGATCGTCCAGATCTCCGACCCGGACGACCCGCGCCTGGCCGACTACCGCGACCTGCGCGACGTCGAGCTGCGCAAGAGCCTCGAGGCCGAGCACGGACTGTTCCTCGCCGAGGGGGAGAAGGTCGTACGCCGCTCGGTCGAGGCGGGCTACGCACCGCGCTCCTTCCTGATGGCGCCGCGCTGGCTCGACGGGCTCGACGACATCATCGGCAGCACCGACGCCCCGTGCTACGTCCTGTCCGAGGCCCTGATCGAGCAGGTGACCGGCTTCCACGTGCACCGCGGTGCCCTCGCGTCGCTCCACCGCCGGCCGCTGCGGTCGGTCGAGGAGGTGCTGGACGGGGCGCGCTCGGTGCTGGTGCTCGAGGACCTCGTCGACCACACCAACGTCGGCGCGATCTTCCGCTCGGGCGCCGCCCTGGGCTTCGACGCCGTCCTGCTGGCGCCGCGCTCGCGCCGACCCGCTCTACCGCCGCTCGATCAAGGTCGGCATGGGGGCCGTCTTCTCCACGCCGTGGACCCGGCTGCCGGACTGGTACGACGCGCTGCCCGACCTGTCGCGTCGCGGCTTCACGACCGTCGCGCTGACGCTGTCGCCCGACTCGGTGCCGATCGAGGAGGCCGTCGGCGGGGTCGACCGGCTCGCCCTGGTGCTCGGCTCGGAGGGCCACGGCCTGTCGGCGCGCTGGGAGGCCTCCGCCGACCGTCGCGCCATCATCCCGATGCGCGCGGGCATCGACTCGCTCAACGTCGCAGCGGCGACCGCGGTCGCCTGCTACGCCGCCGCCCGCCGCTAGCCGTCCGGGTCAGTCGCCGGGTCAGTCGCCGGCGCGCAGCCGGTGCCGCAGCCGCCGCGCCGCGACGACGACCACCACGACGGCGAGCAGCACGTAGACGACGTTGCTCGCCGGGCCGACGTACCCCTCGACGAGGTGCCACTGCTCGCCGAGCTCGTAGCCGGCGAGGATGAGCGCGGAGTTCCAGACCAGGCTGCCCGCGGTGGTGAAGACGCAGAAGCGCAGGAGCGGCATCCGGTCGATGCCCGCCGGGATGGAGATCAGGCTGCGCACGCCCGGGACGAGCCGCCCGACGAACACCGCCGTGCGCCCGTGCCGGCCGAACCACGCCACCGCACGGCGTACGTCGTCGGCGTGCATGAGCGGGATCCGGTCGGCCGTCCGGCAGATGCGCTCCAGCCCCCACGCGGCGCCGAGCCAGTAGAGGAGCAGCGCTCCGAGCAGCGAGCCCACGGTCGCCCAGATGATGGCGGCGACCAGGCCGTAGTGGCCCTGGCCGGCGGTGTAGCCCGCCAGCGGCAGCACGAGCTCGCTCGGCACGGGCGGGAAGACGGTCTCGAGCGCGGTCGCCAGGCCGACGCCGGGCGAGCCGACCGTGCGCATGACCAGGACGACCCAGTCGAGGAGTGCCTCCACGTGGTCAGCGGTCCGCGCGGGCGGACTGCCGCAGCGCCTCGTGCAGCACGATCGACCCGGCGACCGCGGCGTTGAGGGACGAGGCCGTGCCGACCATCGCGATGCTGGCGACGTCGTCGCAGACGGTGCGCCAGCCGGTCGACAGGCCGTGGGTCTCGTTGCCGACCACGACGACCACCCGGCCGCCGAGGTCGACGTCCCCGAGGGCGCTGCCCTCCTCGTCCGTGCCGACGATCCGGTAGCCGTGGGCGTGGGCGTGCTCGACGACCGGTCCCGGTCCCGGCACGCGCAGCACGGTCAGGGCGAAGAGCGAGCCGGTGCTGGCCCGGACCGCCTGCGGGTCGTAGGGGTCCGCAGCGTGGCCGGTGACGACCAGGGCCGAGGCTCCGAAGGCGTCGGCGGAGCGGGCGAGCGTGCCGATGTTGCCGGGGCTGGTGGGCCGGTCGAACACGACGATCGGCCCGTGCGGGCGTGAGGAGCCCTCGAGCCGGGCGACCCCGTCGTCCGGCATCTCGACGACCGCGACGAGCTCGGCGCCGTCCTCGCGGCCGCTGAGGCGCGCGTGGAGGTCGGGGGAGACGAGGACGCGCTCGCCCTCGGTGGTCGACCAGAGCTCGTCGGCCCAGGCGGACGACGTACCGTCCGCGCGGAGCAGCGACCGCACGGTCCAGCCCTCCTCGACCGCACGGGTGATCGGGCGGACGCCCTGCACCAGGAACTCGCGGCTGCGGTGGCGCTTCGACCGGTTCGTCAGCAGCGCCTCCCACTGCTGGAAGCGGGCGTTCTCGCGGGTGACCCGCAGGTCGGAGCTCATCTTGCGGGCCAGGTGAGCGGGTAGTCCTCGGCCGCCGCGTCGTGCTTCTTGTCCAGCTTCTTGCGCGACTTGGCCGACAGTCGGTCGCCGAAGACCGTGCCCAGCGTGTGGTCGGTCTCGTGCTGGAGGCAGCGGGCGAGGAGCCCGTCGCCCTCGAAGCTGACCGGCTCGCCGTCGAGGCCGGTCCCGTCCACGCGGGCCCAGTCCGGGCGGGCGCACGGCTCGAAGGAGCCGGGGTAGGACAGGCAGCCCTCCTCGTCGGACTCGAGCTGGCGGTCCTTGCCCTCGGGCAGCGTCAGCACCGGGTTGCACACGACGCCGACGGTGCGCACGCCCTCGTCGTCGGGGCAGTCGAAGACGAACATCGCCACGTCCTCGCCGACCTGGCAGGCCGCGAGCCCGACCCCGTCGGCGGCGTACATCGTCGCGACCATGTCGGCGGCGAGCGTCGCCAGCGCGTCGTCGTACGCCGTCACCGGCGCCTGCGCGCGGTGCATGACCGGCGTGCCCCAGCGGGTGATCGCCCGGGGCGAACCGCCGGTGGGGAGGGGCCCGTGCGGAGCGTGGGGCTCGATGGTGTCGTCGTCGGGCATGCGGAGGATCCTAACGACCATGGATCAGGTGACCGGCACCACGTGGGGACGTCTGGCCAAGGGTGTAACTCAGAGTTACATTTGGCCCATGTCCCTTCTCAACAGCCTCCGCCCGGGAGGCCGCCACGGGTTGTCGTCCCGCGAGGTGCGCGACCCCATCGGGTTCGCCGTCGCCGCCGTCAACCGGCTGGCCCAGAGCGACCTGATCGACCGTGTCGGCCTGCGCAGGCAGAGCGAGCAGGTCGTCTACTCGACCACCCGCAACGGGTTCCGGGTCGCCACCGCGGCCGGCCGGACCTTCGCCCGCGCCGGGCGCCGGACCGCGGGCGAGCGACCCGCCCGCGCGGAGTCGCGCGGCGTCTTCGACCTCACCCCGACCGAGGACGAGGCGATGCTGGTCGCCGTCGTGGACGAGCTGGCCGCCGAGCTGCTCCGCCCCAACGCCGCCGCGGCGGACGAGGCGTGCGCCGCTCCGGACGAGGTGCTCGCCGCCGCCCAGGAGCTCGGCCTGCCCGGACTGGGAGTGCCCGAGTCGCTCGGCGGGATCATGGAGGAGCGGTCGGCGATGGCCGGTGCGCTCGTCGCCGAGGCCCTCGCCAAGGGCGACATGGGGCTCGCCGTCGCCGCGCTCGCGCCGGGCGCCGTCGCCACCGCGCTCGGGCTCTGGGGCACCGAGGAGCAGCAGCAGACCTACCTGCCGGCCTTCACCGGGAGCGACGTGCCCGCCGCTGCCCTGACGATCGCCGAGCCGACGGTCCTCTTCGACCCCTTCGAGCTCGCGACCACCGCGCTCCGCGACGGTGACGGCTACGTGCTCGACGGCGTGAAGTCGGCCGTCGTCCGCGGCGCCGACGCCGAGCTCTTCGTCGTCGCCGCCCAGCTCGACGGCACCCCCGCGCTCTTCCTCGTCGAGTCCGGCACCGAGGGCCTCGAGGTCGAGGCCGACCCGTCGATGGGCCTGCGCGCGGCGGCGCTCTCGCGCCTGCACCTCACCGGCGTACGCGTCGGGGCGGACGCGCTGCTCGGCGACACCGACGGCGAGGCCTACCGCGAGTCCGTCCGCCTCTCCCGGCTCGCGTGGTGCGCCCTGGCCGTCGGCACGGGCCAGGCGGTCCTCGACTACGTCAAGGACTACGTCAACGAGCGCCAGGCCTTCGGCGAGCCGATCAGCCACCGCCAGTCGGTGGCGTTCATGGTCGCCGACATCGCGATCGAGCTCCAGGCGATGCGGCTGCTCACGTGGAAGGCCGCCTCGCGGGCGACCCGCGGCGAGGACTTCGCGCGCGAGATCGGGCTGGCCCGCCAGCTCTGCGCGGAGAAGGGCATGAGGATCGGCCTCGACGGCGTCCAGCTGCTCGGCGGCCACGGCTTCGTCAAGGAGCACCCGGTCGAACGGTGGTACCGCGACCTGCGGGCCGTCGGTCTGATGGAAGGCGTGGTGATGCTCTGATGATCAACCTGGAGACCCCGAAGAAGCAGGCGGCGCTGATCGACCAGGCCCACCAGCTGGCGATGAACATGCTGCGCCCGATCTCGCGCAAGTACGACCGCGCCGAGCACGAGTACCCCAAGGAGCTCGACATGCTCGCCGCGCTGATCGACGGCGTGAGCGAGACCGGCGCCACCGGCGGTGCCGGTGCGGGCGGCGTACGACGTGACGACAAGCCCGACGCCGACCCCGGCAGGGTGCGCAACGGCGCCAACCTCGCCTCGGTGCTGTCGGTCGCCGAGATGTGCTGGGGCGACACCGCCCTGCTGCTCTCGATGCCGCGCCAGGGGCTGGGCAACTCGGCCATCGCCTCGGTCGCCAACGAGGAGCAGCTCGAGCGCTACAAGGGCACGTGGGCCGCGATGGCGATCACCGAGCCCGGCATCGGCTCGGACTCGGCCAACCTCACGACCACGGCCGTCAAGGACGGCGACGAGTACGTCATCAACGGCGAGAAGATCTACGTCACCTCCGGCGACCGGGCCGACAGCGTCGTCGTGTGGGCGACGCTCGACAAGGAGCTCGGCCGCGCGGCCATCAAGTCGTTCCTGGTCCGCAAGGACAACCCCGGCCTCAAGGTCGAGCGGCTCGAGCACAAGCTCGGCATCCGCGCCTCCGACACGGCGGCCATCACCTTCACCGACTGCCGGGTGCCGGCCGAGGACCTGCTCGGCTCGCCGGAGATCGACGTGAAGTCCGGCTTCGCCGGCGCGATGGCGACCTTCGACAACACCCGCCCGCTGGTGGCGGCGATGGCGATCGGGTGCGCCCGCGCCTCGCTCGACCTGACCCGCGACCTGCTGGAGCAGGCCGGCGTCACCGTCGACTACGACCGACCGGCCGAGCGGCAGTCCGCCGCGGCCGCGAAGTTCCTGCAGCTCGAGGCCGACTGGGAGGGCGCCAAGCTGCTGATGATGCAGGCGGCCTGGATGGCCGACAACCGCAAGCCCAACTCGCTCGAGGCCTCGATGGCCAAGGCGAAGGCCGGCCGCGTCGGCTCCGACGTGACGCTGTCGTGCGTCCAGCTGTGCGGCACCCTCGGCTACAGCGAGGGCGAGCTGCTGGAGAAGTGGTCGCGCGACTCCAAGATCCTCGACATCTTCGAGGGCACCCAGCAGATCCAGCAGCTCATCGTCGCCCGCCGGCTCCTCGGACTGACGAGCTCCGAGCTCAAGTAGCGCCACGCCGCGTCTGCGGCACGAGTCCCCGCGCACGACGAGAGCCCCTCCCGGATGTCTCCGGGAGGGGCTCTCGTCCTTCGTGGGTGGGTGGGTCAGGGATGGTCAGCCGGCCTTGTAGGGGTCGTGCGTGGCGAGGAGCTTGTCGAGGCGGGCCTGGTCGAGGCGGTGGACGGTGCTGCTGTCCTCCTGCATGTCGCGCACGACCTTGGCGAGCGTGAAGGTCGAGGTCGTCAGGTAGAGCGTGCCGAGGGCGAGGAAGCCCTTGATCCAGGGGTCGGCGTCCATGAAGTAGATCGCGACGAGCATCGCGAACAGCGCGGCTCCGAAGGAGATCGCGGCCTGGGCGGCGAAGGCGGTGGTGTTCTTGGCGGTGGAGGCGAGTGTCGAAGGCATGGGACAACCATCGGCCGTCCGCGGGCCGTGGGGATCTGTCGCGCTACCCGATCCACCCTGAGTACGTCCGCTCAACCGCACCGGTACGTTCGGGCCATGCCAGAGGACCTGCCCGACGTCTCGCCCCAGCACATGTCGCCCGAGGAGTTCCGCCGCCAGGGGCACGCCGCGATCGACTGGATCGCCGACTACTGGGCCTCGCTCGACGACCTGCCGGTGCGCGCCCAGGTCGCGCCCGGCGACGTACGACGGCAGCTCCCGGCGTCGGCGCCGGAGGCGGGCGAGTCCTTCGACGCCGTGCTGGCCGACCTCGACCGCGTCGTCGTACCCGGACTCACGCACTGGCAGCACCCGCGCTTCTTCGCCTACTTCCCGGCCAACTCCTCGCCGGCCGCGATCCTCGGTGACCTCGTCTCCAGCGGCATCGGCGCGCAGGGGATGATCTGGGCGACCAGCCCGGCGGTCACCGAGGTCGAGCAGGTGGTGCTCGACTGGTTCGCCGAGGCGCTGGGGCTGCCGGAGGCGTTCCGCAGCGACGGCCCGGGCGGCGGCGTCATCCAGGACACCGCGTCGACCGCGACCTTCACCGCGCTGCTGTCCGCGCTGCACCGGGCCAGCGGTGGAGCGGCCCGCGTCTCCGGCGTCGGCGACGTCGGGTGGCGGGTCTACGGCTCCACGCAGGCGCACTCCTCGCTGGTGAAGGCCGCGATGATGGCCGGCCTGGGCGAGGAGGCCGTGCACGCGGTCGACATCGACCCCGACACGCAGGCGATGGACGTCGACGCCCTGCGCGACGCGATCGTCGAGGACGTCGAGGCCGGCCTGCGCCCGGTGATGGTGCACGTCGCCGCCGGCAGCACGTCGACCGGCGCGATGGACGACATCGCGGCGGTCGCCGAGGTCGTCCGCGAGTGGGGCGTGTGGCTGCACGTCGACGCCGCCTGGGCCGGTGTCGCCGCCGTCTGCCCCGAGCACCGCGACCACCTCGCCGGTGTCGAGGCGGCCGACTCGTTCGTCACCAACCCCCACAAGTGGCTGCTGACGACCTTCGACTGCAGCACCTTCTGGGTGCGCGACCGGGCCGCGCTGACCGGTGCGCTCTCGATCCTCCCGGAGTACCTCCGCAACGCCGCGACCGAGTCCGGCGAGGTCGTCGACTACCGCGACTGGCACCCCCAGCTCGGCCGTCGCTTCCGGGCCGTCAAGCTGTGGGCGGTGCTGCGGACGTACGGCCTCGAGGGCGTGCGCGCGCACGTGCGCAGCGGGGTCGCGCTGGCGGCGCGCGTCGCCGACCTCGTGGCCGCCGACGACCGCTTCGAGATGGTCACCGAGCCGGCCCTGTCGCTCGTCGTGTTCCGGCTGCGGTCCGGGGACGAGCAGACGCTCGCCGCCATGGAGGCGGTCAACGCCTCCGGCGAGGCCTACCTCAGCCACACCACCGTCAACGGCCGCGCCGCGATCCGGCTCGCGGTCGGCAGCTGGCGCACGACCGAGGCCGACGTCGACCGCACGTGGCGCGCGCTGCAGGAGGCCGCAGCGGCTCAGGGCTGAGCCTCGCGCCCGGCCCGCGTAGAGTCCGCCCACGTGCAGTTCCTCGACCAGACCCCGGCGCACGACCTCACCTACGACGACGTCTTCATGGTGCCCCGCTCGTCATCGGTGGCCAGCCGCTACGACGTCGACCTGAGCACCTCGGACGGCACCGGCGCGACCCTGCCGA
Source organism: uncultured Actinomycetota bacterium (assembly GCA_963795275.1). GTDB lineage: Bacteria > Actinomycetota > Actinomycetes > Propionibacteriales > Nocardioidaceae > Nocardioides. The sequence continues at coordinate 43,759 of CAWCHD010000022.1, read as the reverse complement.
TCGTCGTGTCCAACATGACCGCCATCGCGGGCAAGCGGATGGCCGAGACGGTCGCCCGGCGCGGAGGCCTCACGGTCATCCCCCAGGACATCCCGATCCCGGTCGTCGCCGACGTCGTCGCGTGGGTCAAGCAGCGTCACCACGTCTTCGACACCCCGATCGAGCTGCGGCCCGACCAGACGGTCGCGGAGGCCCTCGCGCTGATCCCCAAGCGCGCGCACAAGGCCGCCGTCGTCGTCCAGGACGGCCGGCCGGTCGGCGTGGTCTCCGAGGCCGACTGCGCGGAGGTGGACCGCTTCGCACAGGTGTCGTCCGTGATGAGCACCGACGTCGTCACGGTCGCCGTCGGGACCGACCCGCGGGAGGTCTACGACGCGATCGAGCGGGCCAAGGCTCCGCTCGCCGTCGCGGTCTCCGACACGGGCGCGCTCGTCGGCGTGCTGACGCGGCTCGGGGCGCTCCGCGCGACCCTCTACACGCCCGCCGTCGACGCGCACGGCGGTCTGCGGATCGCCGCCGCCGTCGGGGTCAACGGCGAGGTCGCCGAGCGCGCGGCCGCGCTGCTCGACGCCGGGATCGACTGCCTCGTCGTCGACACCGCGCACGGCCACCAGGACCGGATGGTGCAGGCCCTGCGGTCCGTCCGCGCGCTGTCGCCCGAGGTCCCGGTCGCGGCCGGCAACGTCGTCTCGGCCGAGGGCACCCGCGCCCTGATCGAGGCCGGCGCCGACATCGTCAAGGTCGGCGTCGGACCCGGCGCGATGTGCACCACGCGGATGATGACCGGTGTGGGCCGCCCGCAGTTCTCGGCCGTCCTCGAGTGCGCGACGCAGGCCCGCGACCTCGGCAAGCACGTCTGGGCCGACGGGGGAGTACGCCACCCGCGCGACGTCGCGCTCGCCCTCGCCGCCGGTGCCTCGTCGGTGATGATCGGGTCGTGGTTCGCCGGGACCCACGAGTCGCCCGGCGACCTCGTCCACGACGTCGACGGCAGGCCCTTCAAGGTGTCCTTCGGGATGGCCTCGGCGCGCGCGGTGGCCAACCGCACCTCGGGCGAGTCGTCGTACGACCGGGCCCGCAAGGGCCTCTACGAGGAGGGCATCTCGTCCTCGCGGATGTACCTCGACCCGCAGCGTCCGGGCGTCGAGGACCTCATCGACCAGATCTGCTCGGGCGTCCGGTCGTCGTGCACCTACGCGGGCGCGGCCGACCTGGCCGAGCTCCACGAGCGGGCGCTGGTCGGCGTGCAGTCCGCGGCGGGCTTCCACGAGGGTCGACCGCTCGACAGGTCGTGGTGATGGACCACGTCTTCGTGATGACCTACGGCCGGTCGGGCTCGACGCTGCTGATGGGCATCCTCAACTCGATCCCGGGCTGGCTGCTGCGCGGGGAGAACCGCCACGCGATGCGCCACCTCTACGACTTCCACCGCAGCGGGCTGGCGGAGAAGGCCCGCGTCGACCCCGACCGGGCCGCCGAGCCGACGCACCCGTGGTTCGGCATCGAGGCCTTCCCCGAGCAGGCGTCGCTGCAGCACATCCGCGCGCTCGCCGAGGCGACCCTGCTGCGGCCCGAGCCGGGCACGCGGGTCACCGGCTACAAGGAGATCCGGTGGTACGACGCCGACCTCCCCGACTACCTCGACTTCCTGCGGCAGGTGTTCCCGGGGGCGCGGTTCGTGGTCAACACGCGCCGGCTCGAGGACGTCGCGGCGAGCAACTACTGGACGCACAAGGACGACCCCCTCGCCCAGGTGACGGCCATCGAGGACAAGATCCTCGGCGCCGTCGCAGGCCTCGGCGACGCGGCGTACCGGGTGCACTACGACGACTACGTCGCCGACCCCGCCGTGCTGCGCGGGCTCTTCGACTGGCTCGGTGAGGACTTCGACGAGCAGCGGGTCCGCGACGTCATGGCCACCCCGCACTCGAGCCGGGGCAAGCACCGGTCCTAGGACCGCGCGCGCTCCACGACGATGCCGGCGCCGCGCCGCACCGCACGAGCGACGCGCAGCCTGAGCACCTTGCTGTAGCCGAGCACCAGCTGGGTGTAGCCCGGCGTCGGGCCGTGGTAGCCGAGGAAACCGCGCGGGCCCTCGACCATCTCGCCGGTGCGGACGTCGTACCTCGCCTGGTGCCAGGGGCACACGAGGCACCCGTCGGCGTCGATCGAGCCCTCGGAGAGGTCGCCGAGCTGGTGCCGGCAGCGCCGCGAGACGGCGAACAGCTCGCCGTCGCGGTTGCCGACCGCCCAGGGGCCGGAGCGGCGTACGGACCCGGGCGGCAGCTGGTCTGCGGGGATGGGGGAGTCGTCAGCCATGGCTCCACCCTGCAACCGCAGCGTCGCGCTGCCCACGCCCGACGGGGTGACGATCGGGCATCACGGCGTGCGCCGGACGCTGACCGGACCCTGGCGCACTGCCCGGACCAGTGACGCCGCGACCGTGCGCGGACGCAGGACGGGCGAGGCGCCCGACGCCCCGTCCTGCATGCCCTCGATCGTCTCGTCCAGCACCGCGACGGCGTCGCGCGTGGGCGTCCAGCCGAGCTCCGCCTCCGCGCGTGCGCAGTCGAGGAGGGGCAGGGCGAAGGCCATGTCGATCCAGCCGGGATCGAGGGGCTGCACGCGGGCGTGCCAGCTCGACGACACCGCTGCCCGGAGGACCGCGGAGGGCACGTGGACCAGGCGCGCGCCGAGGGCGACCGCGATCAGGTCGGCAGTGATCGCGGGGGTGGCAGCGAGGTTGAACGCGCCGGGCACCCGGCCCTCGAGCGCGCGCGCCACCGCGTCGGCGACGTCGTCGGCGTGCACCATCGGGATGGCCAGGCGCCGGTCGAGCGGGAGCACGGGCACGTGCGCCAGCACGGACCGAGGGACGACGGCCGGCAACCCGTAGCGGAGCAGGGCACTGCCCGCGCTGCGCTGGCCGACGATGCCCGGTCGCATCCGGGTGACCGTCACCGCCGGGTCGTGCGCCTCCAGCATGTCGAGGCGACGCTCGGCCGCCGACTTGTGCCGGCTGTACATCGAGGTGCGGACGCCGTCGGTCGGCCAGGACTCGTCGACGGGCTCGTCGTCGCGCTTCGGCGAGTAGGCGCCGACGGACGACATGTGCACGAGGTGCGGCACCTCGGCGGCGGTCACCGCATCGATGACGCGGCCGGTGCCGCCGACGCCGAGCTCGCGCAGGACGTCCTCGCGGTGCGACGGCTGGAAGCCCCAGGCCAGGTGCACGACGGCGTCCGCGCCGGCGAACACCTCGGTGAGGCCCTGCACGTCGTCACGGGAGAGGTCGACCGCTGCCCACTCGACGCCGGCGAACGGCTCCACGGGCTCGGGCGGACGTCGTACGACACCGACGAGGTCGTGCCGGCCGTCCTGCTGGAGGCGTCGCAGCAGGGCGGACCCGACGTTGCCGGTGGCGCCGGTGATCACGATTCTCATGCCGGTCCGTACCCCGTCCCGGCGCTCGCACACGGCCCGCCGTCCTCGACGCTGCGTGACGAGCGTCCCGCGTCAGCGCGAGGTGTTGGCCGTCCGGCCCTTGGCGACGCCCACGAAGGCCTGCGTGACCTCGTCGTCGCGCTCGACCCTCCACACGAGGGCGATCGTCGTGGGGTCGAGGTCGGACACGACCCTGGTCACCACGTCCTTGCGCTGGTGCAGCCGCGCGACCGACATCGGGAGGATCACGATGCCCGTGCCGGCGGCGACCGTCTCGATGGCCTCCTGCTCGGTCATCGCGCGGCCAGTCGAGCTGCTCGGCGGTCGGCCGCCACCCGCTGCTGTGGGGGCGTACGAGCTGCTCGTCGACCAGGTCGTCGGTGCTGACCTCCTCGTCGGCCGCGGACAGCAGGTGATCGCGGGACGCGACCGCCACCTGCACCTCGTCGTAGAGCCGCACGCAGTGCAGCCCGTCGCGGTCGACCGGGAGCCGGACGAGCGCCATGTCGAGGCTGCCGTCACGCACGCCGTCGAGCTGGTCGGACTCCGTCACCGGCAGCAGCTGCAGGGTCTCGCGCCGGCGGTCGCGCCAGTGGCGGGCCCACTTGTCGGGGGTCGAGCCGAGGACGAAGCCCACGCGGAGTGGTCTCACGCACGTACTCGCTTCGCTCCGTGCGCGCGCGAGGCACGCGGTTCACTGTGCTGGATGACTCCCTCGCTGCGCTCGGTCATGGGTCAACCGTAGGCGTTGCGCCGGGCTTGCCCGCCTCGGCGTAGGACCGGACGACCGAGATGTTGAGCGGGAAGTCGACGGGCAGCTCACGGAACAGCAGGGCGCCCGCGGTGGACGCGGCCGCGGTGATCTCGGCGGTCACCCGGTCGGCGAGGTCGGCCGGGGTGTGCACGACGACCTCGTCGTGGAGGAAGAAGACGAGGTGGGGACGGGACTCGAGCGGACCGTCGTCGGCCAGGCGCCAGAGCCGGTTGCGCAGGTCGGCCAGCCAGCAGGACGCCCACTCGGCCGCGGTGCCCTGGACGACGAAGTTGCGGGTGAAGCGGCCGTAGGCGCGCCGGTGGCGGTCCTGGTCGTCGAGGTCGGCGGGCGGGGCGTCCGGCGACTCGTCCCACGAGCCGCCGCCCAGCGCGGGGCAGCCACGGCCCAGCAGCGTGCGCACCACCTGGCCGCGCTCGCCGGCGCGGGCAGCCTCCTCGACCAGCCCGAAGGCGGCGGGGTAGCGCCGGGTCAGCCCGGCGACCATCCGGCCGCTCTCGCCGCTCGTGGCGCCGTACATCGCGCCGAGCAGGCCGAGCTTGGCGTCCTGGCGGGTCGCGACGGCACCGTCGTCGACCATGCCCTGGTAGAGGTCGGCGCCCCGCGCCGCCCGGGCCAGCGCGTCGTCGCCGCTCATCCCGGCGAGCACGCGCGGCTCGAGCTGCGCGACGTCGGCGACGACGAGCACCCAGCCGTCGTCGGCGACCGCGGCCGAGCGCACCTGGACGGGGAAGGACAGCGCCCCGCCGCCGTTGGACGACCAGCGCCCCGTGGCCGAGCCGGCCGGCTGGTAGACCGGGCGGAACCGGCCGTCGCTGACCCACTGGTCGATCCACGCCCAGCCGTTGGTCGAGTAGAGGTGGGCGAGCTGCTTGTAGCGCACGAGCGGCTCGACGACGGGGTGCTCGACGCGGTGGAGGGTCGAGCGGCGGGTGTCGGGCACCTCGATGCCCGCGCGCCTCAGCGCCGCCAGGAGGTGGGGGCGCGAGTCGGGGTTGAGGTCCGGGGCACCGAGGACCTCGCGCACCTCGGCCGCCAGGTCCTCCAGCAGCCGCGGCCGGGCGCCCCGCGGCGGCCGCGGCCCGAGCAGGTCGGTCAGCAGCCGGTCGTGGACGTCGACGCTCCACGGCACGCCGGCGTGGGTCATCTCCGCGGCCACGAGCGCGCCCGCGGACTCGGCGGCCAGCAGGAGGGAGAGGCGTACGGACTCGGGCGAGGCCGCGACCGCCGCGACCTGGCGGGCGTCCTCGACCCCGGCACGCAGGTGCTCGGTCGCGTCGTCGGCGCTGAACAGCGCGGGATCCGTCGCCTCCGCCGGTCGCAGCCGGTCCCACAGGTCCGACTCCTCCCCGTCGAGCAGGACGGGGTCGACGGCCGGGGCGCGGCGCAGCAGCCGGTGGCACAGCCGCAGGTCGTGGCAGCGCCCGACGCGCACGCCGGCGGCCAGCAGCGGGGGATACCAGCGCGCGGTGTCGTCCCACACCCAGCGCGGTGGACCGCCCCGTCCCGGTCGGCCTTCCCGTCGTCTCCCGGTCGGCGACGTACGCCGGCAGCGCGGTGATGTCGAGCACCTCGCGGCGTTCGCCGGCGACGACCTCGACGCGCTCACCGGGCAGCCGGGAGAGGTGGATGCGCGCCATGGGGACACCTTCTCCCACGACACCGACGCCCGGCTGACGACGTCGCGGTTTTGACCTGCGTACCCTTCGTGTCGTCCAGTAGTCCCACGGGGGTGCGGTTGGCGCACGTACCTGGAAGGTGTGTGTGGCGTGTCGAGGTTGTCCTCCTTGCTGGTGGCTCTGTCCCTGGTGCTCGGTGTCTCGGTGATCGGCGGCGTCCCGGCCTCCGCGTCGCTGACCGGTCCAGGTCGCGTCGAGCCAGGCCACGTCAGGCGGCGCCCGCCCAGAAGGCGAAGGCCGAAGCGCGAAGCGGCAAGTGGAAGGCGCCCAACGGGCCCTTCTTCAACGACCCGCACCGCAAGAAGGGCCACTTCACGATCGAGCGGCAGGTCATCAAGACCATCCGCCACACGCCGCGCCGCGGCGATCATCCGGATCGCGGTCTACTCCTTCGACCGGATGCCGGTGGCCAACGCGCTGATCGCCGCCCACAAGCGCGGCGTCAAGGTGCAGATGCTGCTCAACGACCACCAGGACACCCGGGCCATGCAGGTCGATCCGCGCGCCAGATCGGCACCAACCGCAAGAAGAAGAGCTTCATCTACAAGTGCGTCGCGAGCTGCCGCAGCACCCAGAACGAGTACAACAACCTGCACTCGAAGTTCTACTCGTTCAGCCAGTCGGGCAAGTCCCGCGACGTGATGGCCATCGGCTCGGCCAACATGATGCTCAACGCGGCGCTGCACCAGTGGAACGACCTCTACTTCACCGTCCGGCGACCACGAGCTGTTCCGCCAGTTCGTCTCCCTCTTCAACAACATGAAGAAGGACTGGGACACGCGCCGTCCGCCCCGCTTCTTCTGCGGCACCCCGACCGGTCGCCGCCTGCGACGACTCGGTCGACAAGTACACCGTGTGGGCGTTCCCCAGGCTGTCCGGCCCGAAGAACGACCTCGTCCTCGACATGCTGTCGAAGATCCAGTGCGTCACCCCGGACGCCGCCGGCAACCCGGTGCGCACCAAGCTGGCGCTGTCGATGCACACCATGCGCGGACGGCGCGGCGACTACCTGGCTGCCGCGATCCGCAACAAGTTCGCCGAGGGCTGCGACTTCCGCGTCAGCTACGGGCTGATCGGCTACCACACCAAGCAGATCCTCGGTGCGCCCACGGCGCGCGGCCGGATCCCGCTGCGCTCGACCGGGCTGGACTACAACACCGAGGACGACTTCGACCTCAACAAGGACGGCGAGGACGACCTGATCCTCGACTACTACAGCCACCAGAAGTACTTCGTCATCCAGGGCACCTACAACGGCGTCCCGGACACCAGCATGGTGCTCACCGGGTCGTCCAACTGGGCGAGCCTCAGCACGGCCAACGACGAGCTCTGGCTGACCGTGCAGGGCGCGCGCACCGCGAAGAAGTACGTCCGGAACTTCAACTACCAGTGGGACCACGCCCGCAACTCGCGCGACGCCTACACCACGACGTACTCCACCTTCCGCGTCGTGCGGATGGAGCGCCAGGCCGACGGGACCATGGCGAAGAAGTACGTCACGGTGCGCCGCCCGGTCACCACGATCCAGCCCGACAACGTCGCCAAGGGTCCCTACTGGGAGTCCGACTGACCGGTCGCGTGCCCGGCCGGCCCTAGGCTGCCGGCATGCCGACCGATCCGCGCGGGCTCCGGGCCGACGCGCCGCTGCTCGACGCGTGGCTCCGGTTCCACGAGGCTGCGCCGACGCCGTTCACCATCCCCGGCCACAAGCAGCGCCACGACCTGGTCGGTGACGTGGTCGCCGGCGACGTCCCGCTCTACGCCGGGCTCGACACGATGAAGCTCAGCACCGGGGTGCTGGCCGAGGCGGAGTCGCGGGCCGCGCGGTTGTGGGGCGCGGACGTCTGCCGGTTCTCGACCGGCGGCGCGACCCACGCCAACCAGGCCGTCGCGCTCGCGGTCGCCGACGACGGCGACACGGTGGTGGTGAGCCGCACGCTGCACCGCTCGATGCTGCTCGGTCTGGTGCTCGCCGGGCTGACCCCGGTGTGGGTGCGGCCCGAGGTCGACCCGGCGACCGGGCTGCCGCTGGGCGTCGCGCCCGAGTCCGTACGACGCGCGCTCGACGCCCACCCGCACGCCCGGGCCGTGTTCGTGGGGGACCCGTCCTACGTCGGCACGATCGGCGACGTGGCCGGCCTTGCCGAGGCCGCCCACGAGCACGACGTACCGCTGGTCGTCGACGCCGCGTGGGCCGCGCACTTCGGCTTCCACCCCGACCTGCCGCGCCACGCGCTGCAGCTCGGGGCGGACGTGATGGTGACCAGCGCCCACAAGACCCTGCCCGCGTGGAGCCAGGCGGCGATCGTGCTGGCCCGCACCGAGCGGGTCGACGCCGCCCGGCTCGAGGCCGGCGTGGAGGCGACCGCGACGACCAGCCCGGCCGGTGCGATCCTCGCCAGCACCGACGCCGCCCGTGCGCTGCTCGAGCGCGACGGCGCCGACCTGCTCGGCGCGGCGATCGGAGCGACGCGCGAGGCGCGGGAGCGGTTGCACGCGGTGGACGGGCTCGCCGTCCTCGACGGGCCGGGCGTCGACCCGCTCAAGCTCACCGTGCGTGCTGTCCGCGGCCGGGGTCGACGGCAACGCGGTCGAGCAGGACCTGCTCGCCGCCGGCCTGCCGGTCGAGTCCGCGGACCGCGACGTGCTGGTGGCGGTGGTGTCGCTCGCCGACACCGCCGCGACCCTGACCGCCCTCACCGACGCCGTCGTCGGATCGGTCGAGCGGCACCGCGGGCCGTCGCGCGACGTGGTCGGCCCGGCGGCGTACGGCGTCGAGCCGGAGGCCGTGGTGCCTCCGCGGCGGGCGTTCTTCGCCCGGTCCGAGCCCGTCGCGACCGAGGACGCCGTCGGTCGCACCAGCGCCGAGCTCGTCGCGCCCTACCCGCCCGGCATCCCGGTCCTCGCGCCCGGTGAGCGGATCACCGCCGAGACCCTGCGGGCGCTCGAGCACGCCCGCGCCGCCGGCGTACGGATCGCCTATGCCGCCGACCCCACGCTGACCACGCTGCGGGTCGTCGTCGACCAGTCGTTGGACTGACCCGGATCATGGGGGGCGTGCTGCACCGACATCCGTTCCTCGCCCTGCTGACCCTGGTCTACGGGGGCTTCGTCGCCCTGGTCACGCTGACGCCCGGTTCGGACACGCCGGACTACTACGACCTCGCGACGCGCGTGCTCGCGCGGCTGCGGGGCTATCCCGAGCTCGACCCGCTGACCAGCCGGCTCTCGGTGGAGCGCATCGAGTTCCTCGCCAACATCGGGCTCTTCGTGCCGCTCGGCGTCTTCCTGCTGCTGCTCGTCGGCACCCGGCTGTGGTGGGTCGCGCTGGCCGCGGGCATCGTGCTCACGTCGATGATCGAGACCGTGCAGAAGGAGATCCCCGGCCGGGTCTCCGACCCGCGCGACGTGGCCGCCAACAGCATCGGGATGTTCGTCGGGATCTTCCTGGCGATCCTGCTGACGCTGCCCGCGACCCTGCGCCGCAACCGCGCCGCGAGCTGACCCCGGACGTCATACGGAGGGGAGGAGCGGATGCCCCCTCCGCATGACGTCCCGGTCAGCGGCCGGCGTGCACGCGCGCTGCGGCGACCAGACCGGCCATCAGGCCGATCTCGACGCCGCGTCTCCGGGTGCCACTGCACGGCCATCCGGAAGCGGTCGCCGGCGGCCTCCATCGCCTCGACGGTGCCGTCCGTGGCGCGGGCGACGGCCGTGAAGCCGGGATGCGTGGCCACCGACTGGTGGTGGTGGCAGCCGACCTCGACCCGGGGCCCCACGAGCGTCGCCAGCCGGGAACCGGCCGCGGTCTCGACCTCGACGTCGCCGTAGGCGTCGCCGCCGGGGGAGTGCTGGTCGTGGCCGACGAGGTCGGGCGTGTGCTGGTCGAGCGTCCCGCCGGCGTGCACGGCCATCAGCTGCATGCCGCGGCAGATGCCCAGCACCGGCAGCCCCGCCTCGTCGGCGGCGCTCAGCAGCGCGAGCTCCCACGCGTCACGGTCCGGACGCCAGCCCGTCGTCCGCTCGTGCGGCTCGGCGCCGTAGCGGGCCGGGTCGACGTCCGCGCCCCCGGAGATCACCAGCGCGTCGATCCGCTCCACGACCCGCGCAGCGGCGCCCGGTGCGGCGACAGGGGGCAGCAGCAGCGGTACGCCGCCCGCGGTCTCCACCGCGACGGCGTACTCCGTGGGCAGCAGGTCGGCGCGGGTGTGCCAGACACCCCACGCGGCCTCCTGGCGGTAGGTCGTCAGCCCGACGAGGGGCGCGTGCGTCATGCCGGCCTCAGAGCGGCGTGACGTAGGCGCCCGAGATGCCGCCGTCGACGAGGAACGTGTTGGCCGTCATGAAGCTGGACTCGTCGGAGGCCAGGAAGAGCACGGCGTTGGCCATCTCCTCGGGCTCGGCGAAGCGACCCATCGGGACGTGCACGAGGCGGCGGGCCGCGCGCTCGGCGTCGCTGGCGAACAGCTCCTTGAGCAGCGGGGTGTTGACCGGTCCCGGGCACAGGGCGTTGACCCGCACGCCCTCGCGGGCGAACTGCACGCCGAGCTCGCGCGACATCGACAGCACGCCGCCCTTGGAGGCGGAGTAGGAGATCTGCGAGGTCGCGGCACCCATCACGGCGACGAAGGACGCGGTGTTGATGATCGAGCCGCGCTTCTGCTCGAGCATGTAGGGGAGGGCCGCCTTGCAGCACAGGTAGACGCTGGTGAGGTTGACCTCCTGCACCTTGCGCCACGCGTCGAGGTCGGTGTCGAGGATCGAGTCGTCCTCGGGCGGCGAGATGCCGGCGTTGTTGAAGGCGATGTCCACCGAGCCGTAGGTGTCCTTGGCCGTCCTGAACAGCGCGTCCACCTCGTCCTTGGAGGTGACGTCGACGTGGACGTACGTCGCCACGTCGGGGCCGCCGAGCTCGGCCACCAGGGCCTCGCCGCCGGCGTCGTCGATGTCGCCGATGACGACGCGCGCGCCCTCCTCGACGAAGCGGCGTACGGTCGCCAGCCCGATGCCGCTGCATCCACCGGTGACGACGGCCGTACGGCCCTCGATGCGTCCTGCCATGTGTGTGTTCCTCGACTCTCGTGCTCAGGGGATCAGTGGGCGATGAAGACGTTCTTCTCCTCGGTGAACGCGTGGGGCGCGTCCGGGCCGAGCTCGCGGCCGAGGCCGGACTGCTTGTAGCCGCCGAACGGTGTCCAGTAGCGCACCGAGGAGTGGCTGTTGACCGACAGGTTGCCGGCCTCGACGCGACGCGCGACCCGCAGGGCACGGCCGACGTCGGAGGTGAAGATGGACCCGGACAGGCCGTAGTCGGAGTCGTTGGCGAGCGCGATCGCGTCGTCCTCGTCGTCGAAGGGCATGACCGCGACCACGGGTCCGAAGACCTCCTCGCGCCACACGGCCTCGCCGGTGTCCTGCGACTCGACGACGGTGGGCGGCAGCCACCAGCCCGGGCCGTCGGGGGCGCTGCCGGTGAAGGCGACGCTCGCGCCGTCGATGTAGGCCTGGACGGCGTCGCGCTGGCCGGACGACACCATCGGGCCCATCTGGCTCTGCTCGTCGGCGGGGTCGATGACCTTGAACGACCGGACGGCCGTCTCCAGCCGCCCCACGAACTCGTCGTACGCCGATCGCTGCACGAGGATGCGCGAGCGCGCGCAGCAGTCCTGGCCGGCGTTGTCGAAGACGGCACCGGGCGCGCTGGCGGCGGCCGCGGCGACGTCGGTGTCGGCGAAGACGATGTTGGCGCTCTTGCCGCCCAGCTCGAGGGTCACCCGCTTCACCTGGTCGGCACAGCCGGCCATGATCTTCTTGCCGACCGCGGTGGAGCCGGTGAAGCACACCTTGCGGACGAGCGGGTGGGTGACGAAGCGCTCGCCCACGACCGAGCCCCGGCCGGGGATGATCGTCAGGACGCCCTCGGGCAGCCCGGCCTCGAGCGCGAGCTCGCCGATCCGGATCGCGGTGAGCGGCGTCAGCTCGGCGGGCTTGAGGACGACGGTGTTGCCGGCAGCCAGTGCGGGCGCGAAGCCCCACGCGGCGATCGGCATCGGGAAGTTCCAGGGGACGATGATGCCGACCACGCCCAGCGGCTCGTGGAACGTCACGTCGGTGCCGCCGGGCACCGGGATCTGCCGGCCGAAGAGCCGCTCGGGCGCCGCGGAGTAGTAGTTGAGGCAGTCGCGGACGTTGCCGGCCTCCCACCGCGCGTTGCCGATCGTGTGGCCCGCGTTGAGCACCTCGAGCTGGGCGAGCTCCTCGTTGTGCGCGTCGACGATCGCGGCGAACGCGCGCAGCAGCCGGGCGCGCTCGCCGGGCGCGACGTCACGCCAGGCGGGGAACGCGTCGTGCGCCCGCGCGATGGCGGCGTCGGCCTCCTCGAGCGACGCAGAGGCGGGGGAGTGGTCGAGCTCCTCGCCCGTCACGGGGTTGATCAACGTGCTCATGCGCGTACTCGTTTCCTTCCTCAGAGACGCTCGAAGCCGCGGCGCAGCTCCCAGTCGGTGACGGTCGAGTTGTAGGCCGCGAGCTCGACGTCGGCCATGTTGGCGTAGTGCTCCACGACCTCGTCGCCGAGGGCCGCGCGGACCACCGCGGAGGTGTGGAACCTCTCGCGGGCGGCGCCCATCGTGCTCGGCACCCGCGGCTTGTCGGAGGCGTACGCGTTGCCGGTGAGCTCGGGCTCCAGCTCGAGCTCCTCGTCGATGCCGTGCAGGCCGCCGGCGATCATCGCGGCCAGGGCGAGGTAGGGGTTCGCGTCCGCGCCGGGGATGCGGTTCTCCATCCGGGCGGCGGCACCGCGGCCCACCAGGCGCATCGCGCAGGTGCGGTTGTCGAGGCCCCAGCCGAGGGTGGTCGGCGCGAACGAGCCGTCGGCGAACCGCTTGTAGGAGTTGATGTTGGGCGCGAAGAACAGCGTGAAGTCGGCCGCGGTCGCGAGCACGCCGGCGATGAACCGGTCGTAGAGCGGCGTGCGCGCGCCCTTCTCCTCGTCCCAGAAGACCAGCTCGCCGTCCGCGCCGCGGAACGACATGTGGATGTGGCACGAGTTGCCCTCGCGCTGGTTGGGCTTGGCCATGAACGTCACCGACCGGCCGTGCTGGGCGGCGATCTCCTTGGCGGCGTTCTTGTAGACGGCGTGGTTGTCGGCGGTCGTGAGGGCGTCGTTGTAGAGGAAGCCGATCTCGTGCTGGCCGAAGTTGCACTCGCCCTTGGCGCCCTCCACGTCCAGGCCGGCGGCGTACATGTGGTTGCGGATGTCGCGCAGCAGCGGCTCGACGCGGGTGGTGCCGAGGATCGAGTAGTCGATGTTGTACTGGTTGGCGGGCGTCAGGCCGGAGTAGCCCTTGAGCGCCGCCTCCTCGTAGGTGTCGTCGTAGATGACCAGCTCCAGCTCGGTGCCGGCGAGCGCGACCATGCCCGCGCTCGGCGAGCCGGTCGAGCTGGGCCTTGAGGATCGCGCGCGGGCTCGCGGCGACCGGGCGGTGGTCGGTCCACTCCAGGTCGCACTGCACCATCGCGGTGGCCGGCAGCCACGGCAGCATCCGGATGGTCTGCTCGTCCATCACGAACTCCATGTCGCCGTAGCCCTGCTCCCACGACGTCATGGCGTAGCCGTCGACGGTGTTCATGTCGACGTCCACCGCCAGGAGGTAGTTGCAGCCCTCGGTGCCGTGCCCGACCACGTGGTCGAGGAAGTAGCGCCCGTGCAGCCGCTTGCCCTGGAGGCGTCCCTGCATGTCGGTGAAGGCCAGCACGACGGTGTCGACGTCGCCCGTCTCGATGCGCTGGCGCAGGCCCTCCATGGTCAGGTGCCGGTCGTTGCGTGTGCTCACGAGATCTCCTCGTCGTGTGGGTGGGTCATCTGACGCGTCTATCCCAGCAGGCCGCGCAGGAGCGCGGCGGTGTCGTCGCAGTGGTCCTCCATGACCTTGCGGGCGCGGTCGGAGCGCCCCTCGACGATGGCCCGGCAGACCTGGCGGTGCTGGCGGTGCGAGTGGCCGATGTTGGGCTCCATCGCGGGGATCGCGCCGAGCATGGAGTCGAGGGTGGACTGGACCGAGGTCACCGCCTCCTGCAGCAGCGCGGAGCCGCTCAGCGAGGCGATGGTGAGGTGGAGACGCGAGTCGGCCTGGCGGTGGGCGCGCTTGCCGGACGCGTCGGTGACGGCTGCCTCCGCGGCGGCCAACCGGTCGCGGTCCGCAGCACTGAGCTCGTGGCTCGCGGCCAGGTGTGCTGCTCCCGGCTCGACGACCCGCCGGAACTCCAGCGCGTCGAGCCACTCGGACTTGGTCGCGGCCGAGACCTTGGCGACCTTGGCCACCTTGGCGAGGCCGCCGGTGAACCGGCCGCGCGCCTGCGAGGTCACCGTGGAGCCGCCGCCGCGACCACGCCTGGTCTCGACCAGACCGGCCTGCCGCAGCGCCGCGATCGCCTCGCGCAGCGTGGCCCTGCTGACGGCGAGCCGCTCGGCGAGCTCGCGCTCGGGCGGCAGCAGGCTGCCGACGGGGTAGACGCCCAGCCGGATCGCGGTCGCCAGCTGCTCGACGCAGCCCTCGAACGCGTGGTGACCGCGCACCGGCCGGAGCACCGCTGCGGTGAGGTGCTCGTGGGGCTGTGCGGTCATGCGCGCCAGTCTCTGTGTGATCGACCTCCACTCGTCAATGGTCGGAGTTCATACCAATTTCTCGGAGTTCTCGGACGGGGTATTCACAAGCGGGCAAGGACGGGTCTAGGTTGCCGACGACCCACTGACGCCCGAGAGGTGTGCACATGTCCCCTGAGTCCGCTTCCGAAGTCCCTGCGCGGCGCGCCCTGACCGAGGACGAGGAGCACCTCGCCAAGCTCGGCTACAAGCAGGAGCTCGCGCGCTCCTGGTCCGGCTTCTCGAACTTCGCGATCTCGTTCTCGATCATCTCGATCCTGGCCGGCTGCCTGACGACGTACGGCGCCGGCATCGCCAACGGCGGCCCGGTCTCGATCTCGTGGTCGTGGCCGATCATCTCGGTCTTCATCCTCATCATCGGGTTCACGATGTCGGAGCTGGTCTCGGCCATGCCGACCTCGGGCGGCATCTACTACTGGGCGTCCAAGCTCGGCGGCCCGGCGGCCGGGTTCTTCACCGGATGGCTCAACCTGATCGGCCTCATCGCCGTCACGGCGTCGGTGGCCTACGGGTGCGCGACGTTCTTCCACCTCACGTTCCTGTCGTGGGGCTGGCAGGACGAGTTCTCGCTCAACACGGTCTTCGTGTTCTTCCTGGTGATCCTCGCGTTCATCACGCTGGTCAACATCTTCTCCAGCCACCTGCTCGCCGTGATCAACAACGTCTCGGTGTGGTGGCACGTCGCCGGCGCGGCGTTCCTCGTGCTCGTCCTGATCATCGTCCCCGACCAGCACCTGAGCGTCTCGCAGGTCTTCACCGACACCTACAACGGCTCCGGGTGGGCCGACGGGTCGACGAGCAGCATGGTCTTCTTCTTCGCGATCATCCCGTTCGGCTTCATCCTCACCCAGTACACGATCACCGGGTTCGACGCCTCGGTGCACCTGTCGGAGGAGACGCAGGGCGCGGCGAAGACGGCTGCCAAGGCCATCTGGCAGTCGATCTTCTACTCCGCCGTCGGCGGCTACATCCTGCTGCTCGCGGTCACCTTCGCGATCCCGCAGGTCGACGGCTCGCCCGACTACGCCAGCATCCCGGCCGGCGGTGTCGCGTACGTCTTCGACGCCGCGCTCGGCTCGACCTGGGGCGGCCTGCTGCTCTTCATCTCGTCCTGCGCGCAGCTCTTCTGCGCCACGGCCTGCCTGACGTCGACGTCGCGGATGATGTTCGCCTTCAGCCGGGACCGCGCGGTCCCCGGCTCGCGCTACTGGTCCAAGGTCAACGCCCAGCGCACGCCGGCCAACGCGGTGATCTTCGCGGCGATCCTCGGCGCGATCATCACGCTGCCCGCCCTGAAGTCGGTCAACGGCATCCCGACGGCCTTCTACGCGGTCACCTCGGTGTCGGTCATCGGCCTCTACTTCTCCTTCGCCGTCCCGATCTACCTGCGCTGGCGTGCCGGCGACTCCTTCGAGGTCGGCAGCTGGAACAACGGCAGCAAGTACAAGTGGATGAACCTCCTCGCCGTCATCGAGATCGTCGTCGTCGGCCTCTTCCTGATGATGCCCACCTCACCGTTCGGCGCGCCGTGGCGTGACGAGTTCGACTGGGCGGCGGTGAACTACGCACCGATCATGGTGCTGGCCGTCCTCCTGCTGCTCCTGCTGTGGTGGCAGGTCTCCGCCAAGAAGTGGTTCAAGGGCCCGGTCAACACGATCGACGAGGACGTCGTCCACGCCTTCGAGAGCTGAGCACGGGCTCCGGACGGAGCACCAGCAGAGGACCCCGGGTCGATGGCCCGGGGTCCTCTGTCGTCCGGCTCAGGAGTGGTCGGCCCGCCACACCGCGTACGACACCAGGCGCATGCCCGCGAAGCACTTCCCGTCCGGGACGACGGCCACCGGCACGTCGTAGCGGCCGAGCACCCGGCAGCCGAACGGCTCCTGCGCGCCGAGGCGGACCGGCGTACGCCATCCCGCGTCGGTCCGCACGGCGATCTGCACGTAGCCGCCCCCGGGGCACGGAGCGAAGTTCCCCATGTCGCTGATGAGTGCGTAGCCGTCCGAGCGCCACGTCTTCACGATCATCGTCGCCGCCGTGCGGCACCTCGGGCGCGGGTCGTTGTCCTGCCACAGCTCGGTCAGGCGTGTCTCGACGAAGCGCTGGAACGGCGCGGACGTCCGGTCGATCCGGTCGAGGTGGTCGAGGGTGACCACGGCACCGATGCCCGGGTAGGTGACGGTGCGGACCGACTCCTGCGCCGTGCCGGCCCCTGCCGACGTCATGGGAAGGAGGGCGGCGGCGACCAGGAGGACGAGGGACAGTGTGCGGCGCATGCGGAGCTCCCGAGGAGTGCGGCCGCGGATCGGCCGTTCACCCGTAGTGACGCAGCCGCGGCCCGGGAGGTTGCGGCCCGAGCACGTGTCGTGAAATGAAGAAAAGGCTCCGTGGAGCCGGAGCCTTCTCAGTGTCCGAGGGGGGACTTGAACCCCCACGCCCTAATACGGGCACTAGCACCTCAAGCTAGCGCGTCTGCCAATTCCGCCACCCGGACGAGTGCTGGAGAACAGTAGCAAAGGGATTCGCGGGTCATTGCATCGGGGAAGGCGTGCACCACTGGGGCAGGATGGACGGCATGGAACAGGCTCCGAAGGACCGCCCGGACAGCCCGTCGTACGACCCCGCGGCGGAGGTCGTGCGGCTGTGCCAGGAGCTGATCCGCATCGACACGTCCAACTACGGCACGGACGACGGGCCGGGGGAGCGCAAGGCCGCGGAGCACGTCGCGGGGCTCCTCGACGAGGTCGGGATCGACAGCCAGGTCATCGAGGGCAGCCCGGGTCGTGCCAACGTCGTCGCCCGCTGGGGCGGGGGCGACGGCCGCCCGCCGCTGCTGCTCCACGGCCACCTCGACGTCGTGCCCGCCGAGGCGTCGGACTGGCAGGTCGACCCCTTCAGCGGCGAGATCAAGGACGGGTACGTCTGGGGCCGCGGTGCGGTCGACATGAAGGACTTCGACGCGATGCTGCTCAGCGTCGTGCGGGCCCGCGCCACGGCGGGTGCGGCGCCCCAGCGCGAGGTGGTGCTCTGCTTCACCGCCGACGAGGAGGCCGGTGGCCACGACGGCGCCGAGGTCCTCGTCGAGGAGCACGCCGACCTGCTCGCCGACTGCACCGAGGCCGTCGGCGAGGTCGGCGGCTTCTCCGCGACCGTGCGCGGTCGTCGCGTCTACCTGATCGAGGCCGCGGAGAAGGGGATGGCGTGGATGCGCCTCACCGCCCGCGGCCGGGCCGGGCACGGCTCGATGATCAACGCCGACAACGCGGTGACCCGCCTGACCGGCGCCGTCCACCGGATCGGCTCCCACCAGTGGCCGGTCCGCCTCACGCCCGCGATGGAGGTGCTGCTCGCGACGATCGGCGACCTCGCCGGCACCGAGGCCACCCCGGAGAACGCCGAGGCGCTGGTCGAGGAGTTCGGCGACGCCGCCAAGATGCTCGGCGCGGTCATCCGCAACACCGCCAACCCGACCACGCTCCGCGCCGGCTACAAGACCAACGTGATCCCCACCGATGCCCACGCCACCGTCGACGGGCGCTTCCTGCCCGGCTACGAGGACGAGTTCTTCGCGACCCTGCACGAGCTCGCCGGCGACGGCATCGACATCGAGTTCGAGTCCCACCAGCAGCCGTGGGAGACGCCGTACGACGGTGACCTCGTCGACGCGATGACCCGCAGCCTGCTGGCCGAGGACCCGGACGCCCTGGTGGCGCCGTTCCTGATGAGCGGGGGCACCGACGCCAAGCACTTCCGCAAGCTCGACATGCGGTCCTACGGCTTCGCGCCGCTGCGGCTGCCCGCGGACCTCGACTTCACCGCGCTCTTCCACGGCGTGGACGAGCGGGTGCCGGTCGACGCGCTCGAGTTCGGCGCGCGCGTCTTCGACCGGTTCCTCGACGACGTCTGACCTCGCGGGCGAGTCTCGGACATCGCACGGTGTGCCAACGGTGCGATGTCGGGGTTTCCCCGCCTAGGCGGGGAAACCGGAGAGAGGGAGCCGCGGCAGGTGTCCCAGGTCACGCCCGGACACCGGCGAGGGAATGCGCCGCGCTGTGGCACAGTTGCGCCCACGAAGAGCTTGCGTGCTCTGGGGGCGGTGGAAATCCGCACCGGCGGTCACAGTCCGCGACCCGACCACAGCCAGTGGCCGGTTGACCAGGTGGAAATCCTGGACCGACGGTCACAGTCCGGATGAGAAGTGCACGCTGACGGCTCGACGCACGCCCTCGCGGTGTGCGCCCACCGTCGACCGCCCCCCGGAGTCCACTCACCAGGACCCGGAGGCAGCGATGACGACCAGCGACGCGGAGCGCAGCGCCATGCAGCGCGCGCTCGTGCTGGCCGCGACCCCCGGCGTGCCGCTCGGGCCCAACCCGCGGGTGGGCTGCGTCCTGCTCGACGCGGACGGCGCGACCGTGGCCGAGGGCTTCCACCGCGGAGCCGGCCACCCCCACGCCGAGGTCGAGGCGCTGCGCGCGGCGGGTGACGCCGCCCGTGGCGCGACGGCCGTCGTCACCCTCGAGCCGTGCAACCACACCGGCCGGACCGGGCCGTGCTCCGAGGCCCTCATCGCCGCCGGCGTACGCCGTGTCGTGTTCGCGCAGACCGACACCAACCCGGTCGCCGAGGGCGGCGCCGCCCGCCTGCGCGAGGCCGGGACCGCCGTCGAGGGCGGCCTGCTCGCCGACGAGGCGCGGACCCTCAACCGGACGTGGACCTTCGCCCTCGAGCACGGCCGGCCGTTCGTCACGTGGAAGTTCGCCACCACCCTCGACGGCCGCAGCGCCGCCGCCGACGGCACCAGCCGCTGGGTCTCCAGCCGCGCCGCGCGCCTCGACACCCACCGGCTCCGCGGGCTCTGCGACACGATGCTGGTCGGCACGCACACCGTCGAGGTCGACGACCCGGCGCTCACCGTCCGCGACGAGGTCGACGAGCCGGTCGCACACCAGCCGCTCCGTGCCGTGATGGGCCTGCGCGACCTCGCGCCGGACCGCCGCGTCCTCGACGACCGTGCCGAGACCGTGCACCTCCGCACCCGCGACCCCCGCGAGGCGCTGGCGACCCTCTTCGCCCGTGACCGCCGGCACGTCTTCCTCGAGGGCGGTCCGACCCTGGCCCGCGCCTTCCTCGACGCCGGGCTCGTCGACGAGGTGGTGGCCTACGTCGCCCCGATGCTGCTCGGCGCCGGCAGCAGCGCGGTCGCGGACCTCGGCATCACCACCATCGCCGACGCCCTCCACCTCCACGTGTCCGACGTGACGGTGCTGCAGGGCCACGACGGCGAGGACACCAACGTGCGGCTCACCATGACCCCGACCGACAGGAGCAGCTGATGTTCACCGGCATCGTCGAGGAGCTCGGCACCATCGCCGAGGTCACCGACCAGGGCGACGCCATCCGGCTCACCGTCGCCGCGGCCACCGTGCTCGAGGGCACCGGCCTCGGCGACTCGATCTCCGTCAACGGCTGCTGCCTGACCGTCTCCGCGCTCGGCGACGGCCGCTGGACCGCCGACCTGATGCAGGAGACGCTCGACAAGACCTCGCTCCGCGGCGTGACCCCCGGCGACCGGGTCAACCTCGAACGCGCCGTCACCGTCGACAAGCGGCTCGGCGGCCACATCGTCCAGGGCCACGTCGACGGTGTCGGCCAGATCGTCTCCCGATCGCCCAGCGAGCACTGGGACGTCGTCGAGATCTCCCTGCCCGCCCACCTCGCGCGCTACCTCGTCGACAAGGGCTCGATCACCGTCGACGGCGTCAGCCTCACCGTCGTCGAGGCCCGCGAGACCAGCTTCACCGTCAGCCTGATCCCCGAGACCCTCGCCCGTACGACGCTCGGCAGCCGCCGCGTCGGCGACCTGGTCAACCTCGAGGCCGACGTCATCGCCAAGCACGTCGAGAAGCTGCTCGGCGGCTACCTCCCCCCGCACGACCCCCACAGCGAGGACAACTCATGAACGACCTGCTCGAGTGGCTCGTCCACGGCACCATCCCCGTCCCCGGCGGCGAGCTCGGTGCCCGCGAGGTGATCGGCAACCTCTTCGGCCTCGCCAGCGCGATCCTCGGCATGAAGCGCTTCGTCTGGGCCTGGCCGATCGGGCTCGTCGGCAACGTCCTGCTCTTCACGGTCTTCGCCACCGGCGAGCTCTCCGGCCAGATCGACGACCCGCTGTGGGGCCAGGCCGGGCGGCAGGTCTTCTTCGCGATCGTGTCGGTCTACGGCTGGTGGCGCTGGTCGCAGCTGAGCAGCGCGGGCGGAGCGTCCGACGGCGGTGCCGTCGCACCCCGGTGGGCGACGACGGCCGAGCGGCTGCAGCTGGTCGTGCTCGGCGTGGTCGGCTACGCGGCGGCGTACGTCCTGCTCACCCAGGTGCTCGGCTCCTACGGTCCGTCCACCGAGGCGTGGATCCTCGCGGGCTCCATGCTCGCGACGTACGGCATGGCGCGCGGCTGGGTGGAGTTCTGGCTGGTCTGGATCCTGGTCGACGTCGTCGGCGTCACCACGCTCATCCAGGCCGGCTACTACCCGACGGCCGGGATGTATCTCTTCTACGCCTTCTTCGTCGTCATCGGCTTCGTGGTCTGGCTGCGCGACGCACGCACGGTGGTCGACACCAGCGAGGTCGAGGAGAAGGACGCGATCCCGGCATGAGAACACCCCACGACGTTCTCCGTCTCCTCCGCTTCGCTCCTCCGACGAACAACGCCGCGGGGACCCCGAGATGAGCGACACCGTGCGTCTGGACTCCGTCGAGCGGGCGATCGAGGACATCGCCGCCGGGAAGGCGGTCGTGGTCGTCGACGACGAGGACCGCGAGAACGAGGGCGACATCATCTTCGCCGCCGCGAAGGCGACGCCGGAGCTGATGGCCTTCACGATCCGTCACTCCAGCGGCGTGATCTGCGTGCCGATGCCGGGCGACATGCTCGAGCGGCTCGAGATCCCGCTGATGACCCCGCACAACAAGGACAAGCTGCGCACGGCCTACACGATCTCGGTCGACGCCCGCGACGGCGTGAGCACCGGCATCAGCGCTGCCGACCGTGCCCACACCGCGCGCACGCTCGCCGACTCCGCGACCGAGCCGTGGGACCTGACCCGCCCCGGCCACGTGTTCCCGCTGCGCTACCGCGAGGGCGGCGTGCTGGTGCGTCGTGGGCACACCGAGGCAGCCGTCGACCTGGCCCGCCTCGCCGGGCTGACGCCCGCCGGGGTGCTGGTCGAGGTCGTCAACGACGACGGCACGATGAAGCGCGGGCCGGAGCTGCGCGAGTTCGCCGACGAGCACGGGCTGGCGATGATCTCCATCGAGGACCTCGTCCGCTACCGCCGCCGCACCGGGCGCCACGTCGTACGCGTCGCCGAGACGCGGCTGCCCACCCGGCACGGCGAGTTCACGGCCTACGGCTACCGCATCACCATCGACGGGAGCGAGCACGTCGCGCTGGTGCACGGTGACATCTCCGGCGACGAGCCGGTGCTGACCCGCGTGCACAGCGAGTGCCTCACCGGCGACGTCTTCGGCAGCGAGCGCTGCGACTGCGGGCCGCAGCTCGACGAGGCGCTGGCCGCGGTCGTCGCCGAGGGCAGGGGAGTGGTCGTCTACCTCCGCGGGCACGAGGGCCGTGGCATCGGGCTGCTCGCCAAGCTGCAGGCCTACGAGCTCCAGGACGGCGGGCGCGACACGGTCGACGCCAACCTCGACCTCGGCCTGCCGGCCGACGCGCGGCACTACGGCACCGCGACGCAGGTGCTGCGCGACCTCGGCGTCTCGTCGGTGCGGCTGATGACCAACAACCCCGACAAGTCCACGAGCCTGACCGACTTCGGCATCCACGTGGCCGAGCGGGTGCCGCTCACGCCGCACCCCAACGACCACAACCTCACCTACCTGCTGACCAAGCGCGACCGGATGGGCCACGACCTGCCCGACCTGGCCGTCGACCCCGAAGGAGCCGAACGATGAGCGGTGCCGGAGCACCCACGTCCCAGCCGTTCGACGCGAGCGGCCTCAGGGTCGCCGTCGTCGCCGCGAGCTGGCACACCCAGGTGATGGACGGTCTCGTCGACGGCGCGACCCGCGCCCTGGCGGCGTACGGCATCAGCGAGCCCGAGGTGGTCCGGGTGCCCGGCACCTTCGAGCTGCCGGTCGTCGCGTCCGCGCTGGCGAAGGCGGGGTACGACGCCGTCGTGGCGCTCGGCGTGGTCATCCGCGGCGGTACGCCGCACTTCGACTACGTCTGCTCGGCCGCCACCGACGGCCTCACCCAGGTCAGCGTCACCCACGCCGTGCCGGTGGGCTTCGGCGTGCTGACCTGCGACACCGAGGAGCAGGCCCTCGACCGCGCCGGGCTCGAGGGCTCGGCGGAGGACAAGGGCTGGGAGGCGACGGCCGCCGCGCTGGACACCGCCCGGGTGCTCGCGGGACTACGGTCGGTCTGAGGGACTCAGGAGTCGGTCGGCACGCGGTCGCTGCGTGACTGCAACCGGTCGATGTGCTCCGAGGCCTCGGCCTTGGTGAGGTCGGCGGAGATCTCCTCGCCGGCCTCGCGGGCCAGGGTGTCGAGGTAGCTGCGCTGCGCCCCCGTCATCGGCTCGTCGCCGGTGGCCCACTCCTGGGGGTCCTTGCGGGTCGAGTCGGCCTGGGGACCGCCGAGGGTCTCGCCGGTGGGCTGGGTGTCGTCCGAATGGGTGTTCGATTCAGTCATGTCTCGACCGTAGCGCGCGCGACCGACAGGACAAGCCCCCCGAGGGGTGGTCCGCGAACGGGACCGACGACCGGCCCCCCGGCCGAGCGCCGTAGGCTTCCTCCTCGTGAAGACGTTCGAGGACCTGTGGGCAGAGCTGTCCACCAAGGCCGCGGAGCGCCCCGAGGGGTCCGGCACCGTGCAGCAGCTCGACGCCGGCGTCCATGCGATCGGCAAGAAGCTCCTGGAGGAGGCCGCCGAGTCCTGGATGGCCGCCGAGCACGAGGGCAAGGACGCGACGGCACTGGAGATCAGCCAGCTGCTCTACCACGCGCAGGTGCTGATGCTCGCCTCCGGCCTGACCCTCGACGACGTCTACGCACACCTGTGAGAGGCACCTCCGCATGACCCTCCGCATCGCCGTCCCCAACAAGGGGGCGCTGTCCCTCGCCGCCACCGAGATCCTCCGCGAGTCCGGCTACCGCCAGCGCAGCGACTCCAAGGAGCTCGCGCTCGTCGACCACGAGAACGACGTCGAGTTCTTCTACCTGCGCCCGCGCGACATCGCGCTCTACGTCGGTGAGGGCACCCTCGACGCCGGGATCACCGGCCGCGACCTGCTCCTCGACTCCGGCGCCAAGGCGCAGGAGGTGATGAACCTCGGCTTCGGCCGGTCCCGCTTCCACTTCGCCGGCCCCGTCGGGCGGTACTCGTCGCTCGACGACCTCAGCGGCCTGCGCATCGCGACGTCGTACGTCGGCGTGGTCGAGGACCACCTGTTCCGGCAACGGCATCGACGCGACCGTCACCCGCCTCGACGGCGCGGTGGAGACGAGCATCCAGCTCGGCGTGGCCGACGTCATCGCCGACGTCGTCGAGACCGGGTCGACGCTGCGTGCCGCCGGGCTCGAGACCTTCGGGGAGGTCATCCTCGACTCCCAGGCGGTGCTCGTGACCCGCGGTGGCGAGGTGCCCGAGGAGTTCGACATCTTCCGGCGCCGCATCGAGGGCGTGCTGGTGGCCCGCAGCTTCGTGATGATGGACTACGACATCGAGCAGGCCCACCTCGACGCGGCGACCGTGCTCGCCCCGGGGCGCGAGGGGCCGACGATCTCGCCCCTCGGCAAGCCGGGCTGGGTCGCGGTCCGCGTGATGGTGCCGCGCGCCGGTTCGCAGCGGTTGATGGACGAGCTCTGGTCGATCGGCGCCCGCGCCATCCTGCTCACGGACATCCATGCCTGCCGGCTCTGAGTCCCGCGCACTGCCGTCCCTCCCGCGCACCTGGCGCCCGTTCGGCGTGCGCATCGCGGTGATCGCCTTCGGCCTGATGCTCTTCGTCGTCTGTGCTGCTGCGTGGTTCGGCTTCGACGACTCCGTCCGGGAGCGCTTCAGCTTCCTCCAGCGGCTCACCGTCCTCGTGATGGGCGCCGGCTTCGCGGCGTGCGGCTGGGCGCTCGGGCGCGCGCGCGTCACCGCCGAGACCGGGGGCCTGGTCGTGGTCAACGGCTTCCGCACCCGCCGGCTCGCCTGGGAGGAGGTCATCGCGATCCACATGGGCGACGGCGCCCCGTGGGCGACCCTCGACCTCGCCGACGGCACCACGATCTCCGCGATGGCGCTCCAGGGCTCCGACGGGGGCCGCGCCCGCGACGGCGTACGTCAGCTGCGCACGCTCATCGACCGCGCCGCCTCCCCGGATCGCTAGCCGTCGATCCCGCTCAGGGGTGCAGGGCCTCGTCCGCCTCGACGAGTCGCAGGTCGGTGAACCGGACGACCAGTCCCGAGCGCGTCGGCGCGCAGCACAGGAGGCCCACGCGGAGGGGCCCGGGTGGCAGGGGTGCGACGCGCACGAGTCGCCACGGCTCGTCGCCACTGCGGGCGCGGACCGTGAGCGCGTCGCCGTCACGACTGGCCCGGACGACGACCTCCTGGCCGGACCACTCCGGCACGGGGGCGACCGACCAGTCCGAGACGCCACGCGTGACGACCGCCCCCAGCTGGGGGACGCCGTCGGACAGCTCGACGCCGGCCTTGATCCACTGCTCCGCGTCGGAGCGGACCAGCAGGCCCGCCTGGTCGAACTGGGCCGAGAAGTCAGCGACGAACCGGACCTCGGCGGCCGTGCCGTCCGGGAAGTCGGCGAGCAGTGCGTGGCCCGTGTCGTGGACGAAGCCGTAGGAGGTGGTCCGCCACAGGTCGCTGCCCTCCGCCGCGGTGACCAGCAGGTCGTCGTGGTCGCGGACCACGTGCGGGGGCGGGTTCAACCAGTCACGGTGCCCCCAACCGGTGCGCCACCCGTCGGCCGGTGCCAGGTCAGTCACGCGATCAACCCTCCCACGGCGGCTCAGCTCCTCGGCCGCGGTGAGTGGGAGCGCGCCTCGACCAGCACGTCGAGCTGTTCCGGCGACGCGAGGCTGATGCGCTCGTCCACGAGGCACAGCACGCGCACCGGACGTCCGGCAGCGGCCGCCGCCTGGACCTTGTGGTGACCGTCCAGCAGGAAGTGGGTCAGCACCCAGTGCTCGTAGTAGTCGTCGCCGTGCGCCGTCGCAGGCTGGACCACGTCGAGGAGCGAGTACGCCACTGCGGTGGGCGGTGGGTCGCCGACCCGCGTGCCGTACTCGGCCACGCGGCCCTGGTCGTTCCATGCCGGCGGGACCATGGGCACGACGAGCTCGTAGAGGTGCTGGTCGCGGCCCACGGGCGTCTCGAACGTGCGGTAGTAGGGCGTGGCCGGATCCTCGGGTGAACCGTCCACCGGGTCGACCCCCCACGTGGCGACCTGCTCATGGGTGAAGTAGTCGGACGTGCTCCCCGGTGCCACGAGTCGAGGAGTCATGTCGAGCAGCAGCACCGTGTAGTGCGACGCGGGCAGTGCCTTGCCGTAGGCGCGCAGGACGGCCGTGTCGATGCTCGCGAGGCCGGCGTCGAGGCGCTCGTTCGCCACCCCGAGGTCGGCGTCCTCGGGCTCGCCCAACCTCTGGAACAGGGCGGGGCAGGTCCCGCACCACAGGCCGAGCTCGAACACCGGTGCACCGCGCAGGGTCAGTCGCCGCGGCGGGAACGCCGTCCCGGGCCGAGGCTCCGGCGTCGGCACGGCGACGAGCGCACGGCTCTCGCGGACGCCCAGCGCGACCCTTCGCTGCACCCCGACGATCACGGCCGGACCGCCCTACGCCCGGGGCGAGCGACGCGTCTCGAGGTCGGCCAACGCCGCGTCGAGGTCGGTGAAGGTGAACCGGAACCCGGCTTCCAGGAGTCGAGACGGGACAGCGCGCCGGCCGGTGAGGGCGAGGGCGGGGTCGGTGCGCAGCAGCACGGCGCCGAGGCGTACGAGCAGCTCAGGGGTGGGCGGGGCAGCGGGGCGACGTGCGCTGCGGCGCAGGGCGGCCATCAGGTCCGCGTTGCGGGCCGGCTCCGGACCGGTGGCGTGCAGGACGCCTGCGAGCGACGACTCCGGCGCCAGCGCGGTGCGGACGATCGACAGCCAGTCGTCGACGTGCACCCAGCTGATCCACTGGGTCCCCGGTCCGACCCGACCACCGAGGCCCCACCGGGCGAGCGACCGGAGCCGGTCGAGTGCCGGGGTGTCGTTGTCGAGGACGATCCCGGTGCGCAGCACCACGACCCGTTCGGCGTTGGCTCCGTCGACAGCGGCCTCCCAGGCACGCGCGACGCCTGCCATCTGCGGCGGGCCGTCTGCGGGTGTCGCCGACTCGTCGAGGAGCACGTCGCCCGCGTCGCCGTAGATGGCCAGCGTGCTGGCCTGCACCCAGACCGGGACGGGGCGGGCGAGGCCGCGGCTCGCCTCGACCAGTGCTCGCGTCGGTTCGACCCGCGAGGTGGTCAGGAGTGCGATGTTGGCCTCGGTCGGCCTGCGGTCGACCAGCTCGCCGGCCAGGTTGACGACGGCGCTTCCCTCGAGCTCCTCGCGCCAGCGTCCCGCCGTACGACCGTCCCACTCGACCTGTCGGTAGGGACCGGGGCGCGGGCGACGCGTCAGGACGACGACCTCGTGGCCGGTGGAGGCCAGGTCGGCGCACAGTCGACGACCGAGCGCTCCGGACCCACCCGCCACGACGACCTTCACCCGGGCGAACCTACGCGATGTCGGAGGGCCGGGAGCGCAGGATCAGCGCTGGTCGCGAGCGATGTCATGGATGCCCCACGACGCGGACAGCTCGTCACCCGGGCTGCCGGCGGGCGCCAGCGTGACGAGGTCGGTGCCGGAGTTGAAGGCATCGGCGGGTGCGGTCATCGGCTCGACGGCCAGCCCCGTTCGTACGCCGTCCACCGCAGGTGGGGTGAAGACCTGGAGCCACCGGTGGTGCTCGTCGACCCACAGCGCGGCGCCGCGCCCGGTCGCCGGGTCCGTCAGCGTCACGGTGCAGCGGCCGTCGTCGCGCACGAGGTCGCCGTACGCGTCGTCGAGCACGGCGTCGCCGATGCGGCGGGCGGTCCTGAGGTCGTACGCCCCCGCTGCCGGCTCGGTGCCGGTGGGGAGCTGTCGGTCGTCGAAGAGGATCCGGGTGCGGGCCGGCACGGTGAGCTCGAGGTCCTCGATGGCGTCCCCGACGGCGAGGTAGGGGTGCGCCCCGCTCGCGTAGGGCGCGGGATCGGGGGAGAGGTTGGTGGCGGTCTGGGTCACGACGAGCCCGTCGGCGGACAGGTCGTAGAGCACGTGGAGGTCGAGCGTCCACGGGTAGCCCGACTGCGCCATCACCCGGTAGACGAGGGACACCGAGGTGTCGGTGTGCTCCTCGAGCGTCCACGCCGCCCAGCGCGCGAGTCCGTGGGAGGCGTTGCCCTTGGAGGGGTCGGTGAGCCCGAGCTGGAGGTCGCGGCCGCCGAAGGAGTAGCGACCGTCGCGGATGCGGTTGGGCCACGGCATCAGGAGCTGGCCGCGCCCGCCGCCCGACATCTCGGTCTCCGCGAACCCGTCGACGAGGTCGCGCCCGTGGTGCCGCAGCACCCGCAGCGCCGCGCCGCTCTCGGTCACCACCGCGACGTAGCCCGCCGCCGAGATCTCGTACTGCTCGCCGCTGGGGAACACCATGACGGCCACCCTAGGCAGTCGTGGCGGCCGCGTCAGTCCGTCGAGACCACGAGGTCCGCGCGTTCGCGGGTCCGGGAGGCCGCGTGGAGCGCCTGCTCGTCGACCTGCCAGCGGAGCCAGTGCTCGCGCATCGCCTCGCCGTCGCGCGCCATGCCGCGGTCGAGCCGGAGGTCGGGGGAGGCCTCGACCCACACGAGCATCCCGACGTGCCCGGCGATCGCGGGCGACCACGAGCCGACGCCCTCGAGCACGAGCAGGCCGCCGGGCTCGACGGGGTGGGACTCGGCCCAGTCGTCGGCCAGCCAGTCCCAGCGGGTCCAGTGGCTCGTACGCCCGGCCGCGAGGGGCGCCAGGAACGCCTCGACGGTCGCCGCGAGCCCGGGCAGTCCGCCCCAGCCCTCCAGCAGCTCGTCGCAGTGGACGACGACCGCGTCGTCGACGGACGCCCCGATCGCCCCTGCGAGCGTGGTCTTGCCCGACCCGGCCGGTCCGTCGACGCACACCAGCCGGCCCGGTCCGAGCGTCGGCGGGGCGGCGAGCACGCGGTCCACGACCGCGCGCGCGACCTCGACGGGGTCGGACGTCACGTCAGAAGGCGAGGCCGCAGCCGCGGTAGGAGGGGACGACCTCGGTGATCGACTCGCCGCTGAGCAGGTGCACGTCACGGACGTGCTCGAACAGCTCACCCGACTTGGCGTGCCGGAACCACACCAGGTCGCCGATCCTGAGCATCGCGGCCGGGTGTCCGGTCAGCGGGGTCTGCACCTCGCCGGCACCCTCGAGACCCGTGAGGTGCAGGCCGGGCGGCGCCCACGGGACGGGGGAGCGGTCCTCGCCCGTCGCCCCGCTGGCGATGAGGCCGCCGCCGTGGACGGTCGCCATCGCGGGGGTGGGCTTGCGGGTGACCCGGAGCCCGAAGTACGCCGCGGGGCGCGGCTCGAAGGACGCGTAGTGGTCGAAGATCCCCGGCACCAGCAGCCCCGAGCCGGCAGCGATCTCGGTGACGGCACCGTCGGCCGCGGTGGCCTCGACGGACCCGGAGCCGCCGCCGTTCCAGAACTCGAGCTCGGTGACGTCCGCGAGCGCCGCCGAGATCTCGCGCCGGCGGACCTCGAGCTGCGCCATCGACGCCTGCTTGAGGCGACGTACGAGCAGGGACTTGGTGCGCTGGTCCGGGACGTCGTCCTGGACACCGGCGACCTGGCCCTCGTAGGTCATCACGCCGACGAGTCGTACGCCGTCGTGCTCGTGGACCCGGCGCGCCAGGGCGACCACGTCGGAGGTGTCGAAGAGGGGCGAGCGCTTGGGGCCGATGTGCTGGCGACCGAGCCGCAGCCCGGCGTCGAGGTCGAGCGCGATGCGCACCTCGACGTCGCTGCCCGCCCGGGACGCGTCGATGACGTCGAGGTGGGCGGCGTCGTCGACCATGAGCGTGATCGCGGCGGCGGCCGCGGGGGACGAGGTCAGCCGTCGGAGCGCCGCCGTGTCGACCGTCGGGTAGGCCACGACGATGTCGTCGCTGGTCCCGGACTCGTGGAGCCAGAGCGCCTCGGCGAGCGTGTACGCCAGGACGCCCGCGAAGCCGTCGTGCGCGAGTGCACGGGAGATCAGCGCCGGCACCCGGATCGACTTCGACGCGACGCGGACCGGCTTGCCCCCGGCGCGGCGTACGAGGTCGGCCGCGTTGGCGTCGAAGGCGTCGAGGTCGACGACCGCGATCGGCGTCGGAGGCGGGTCGGGAAGGGCGGCGACGGCGGCGTCGAGCCGCGACCACAGGCGGTTGCGGTCGACGAAGTGGGTGCTCACTCGATGCCGCGCTTCCTCAGCAGCGCCTCGATGTCGGCCATCTCGTCGTCGATCGGCGAGCCGCCCTTGGTCCGTGCGGAGGTGGGCGGCAGCTCCCGACGGCCGGTCGGTGCGCGCGTCGGTGGTCGCGGGCGTACCGCCGGCCGCCTGGGCGCGGGCGAGCTGGCGGTCACGGATGAACCCGCTGACCACGAGGAGCAGCATCGCCAGGCCGGCCAGGCCGACCCCGGTCCAGGTCATCACGTTGAAGACGAGGCTGGTCGCCCAGTCGGTGACCGAGCCGGCGATCTCGACGACCATCTCCAGGGTGCCGGTCAGCCACGCGGCGGCCGGGAGGAGCGTGAAGCCCAGCGCCCGCAGGCCGTTGGCGGCCCCTCGGCGCTGGAAGGCGATCCACGTCCAGATCGCCCCGGCGACGGTGAGTGCGGCGGTCAGTGCGGCCCAGGTAGTCCCATCCACGGGGCCAGAGTCCCACAACGCTCCACGCCTCCGGGACAATGGCGCGGTGGACCACGACCATTCCCGACCCGGGGCCGAGCACCTGGTGCGGACCATCCCGGACCCGGGCTTCGCCGACGACGCCGGGGCCGGTGACCCCGCGCTCGCCGAGGTCCTGGCCGCGCACCGTGCTGGATCCGCCACGTCCGGCGCCGTGCTCGCGGTGCTGCAGGACGCGCGCCTCCTGGTGCCCGTGGTGGCGGTCCTCGGCGAGGTCGAGCTCGACGCCCAGGGGCTCGCGCACGACAAGTCGTCCGACATGGCGGCCGTGCTCGTCCGGGCGGCCGACGGCAGCACCGGCCTGCTCGCCTTCACCTCGCTCGAGGCGATGGCGCGCTGGGACCCGCAGGCACGACCGGTGCCGGTGACGACCGCGACGGCGGCCACCGCGGCCGTGCAGGACGGAGCAGAGGCGCTGCTCGTCGACCTCGCCGGCCCGGTGACGTACGTCGTCGACGGCGACGACCTGACCCGGCTGGCCTCCGGCTGGCGGCTCGTCGGCGTGGGCGGGGGTCACGGATGGGTCGAGCCGCAGATTGGCCCGTCGACGGAATGATCCGCTAGCCTTCCGTGTTGACCGATCAGTGCCGCAGAACCCTTGCGACACCGATCTCGCCAAGCGGAGGCACGCACCACCGTCTCCCACCCGCACCGATCGCCCTGCACCACAGATCGTCGGGTCCCGGTCCAGCGCCACAGCTGCGTACGTCGCAGGTGTGGACGACAGGTCTCCCCGAGAGGGGCGACGTGTGATGACTGGCTCCCGCTTGGCACACAGCGGGAGCCTTCTGCATTTCCTCACCGGTCCGGCCGGGTGGAGAGCCAGGGGCGGCTCCCATCCACCCGAACCACTGGAGGAAGCATCAGCACCGAGCTGCGCATCAACGAGCGGATCCGCGTACCCGAGGTCCGGCTCGTCGGACCCAACGGTGAGACCGTTGGGATCGTGCCGACCGACCAGGCACTCAAGCTGGCCCAGGAGGCCGACCTCGACCTCGTCGAGATCGCCCCGCAGGGACGCCCCCCGGTCTGCAAGCTCATGGACTACGGCAAGTTCAAGTACGAGAACGCCCAGAAGGCGCGCGAGTCCCGGCGCAACCAGACGAACGTGATCATCAAGGAGATGAAGCTTCGTCCCAAGATCGACTCGCACGACTACGAGACCAAGAAGGGTCACGTCGTGCGGTTCCTGGGCGCGGGCGACAAGGTCAAGATCACGATCATGTTCCGCGGTCGCGAGCAGCACCGTCCCGAGCTGGGCTTCCGCCTGCTGCAGAAGCTCGCCGAGGACGTGCAGGAGCTCGGCTTCGTCGAGTCCTCGCCCAAGCAGGACGGCCGCAACATGACCATGGTCATCGGCCCGCACAAGAAGAAGGCCGACGCCAGGATCGACGCCGACGCCGCCCGTGCCACCAAGGCCGAGGCCCGCGCCGCTGCGAAGGCCGAGGAGGACGCGGAGCGCGAGGCAGCCCACGCCGCCGGCCCCGTGGCGCAGAAGAAGGAGCGCGGCCGCTCCGAGAACCTGGACCCCGAGATCGAGGCCTGAGCGAAGCGAAAGCTTCGATCGAGCAGGTCGCGGCGAAGTCGTCACAACGGCCGAAGCTCGATCGGCGTGACACCAACCCAGAACCGTACGCACAAGGAAGTTGAGGCAGACATGCCGAAGAACAAGACCCACTCGGGCGCGAAGAAGCGCTTCAAGGTGACCGGCTCGGGCAAGATCATGCGTCTGCAGGCCGGCCGGAAGTCCGGCGCTGCGTTCGCGTCCGCGCCGACCACCGGCAGCCGCAAGAAGCACCGCCGCAACGCCGGCATGGTCGAGCTCGAGAAGGGCGACGTCGCGCGCGCCAAGAAGATGCTCGGCATCTGAGCCTCACCCTCCCACCTGGTGGCACCACATCTGGCTCAGCCGCCGTCCCTCTTTCCACCCGCACCAAGGAGTAACCCATGGCACGCGTCAAGCGCGCAGTGAACGCCCAGAAGAAGCGTCGTACCACCCTCGAGCGCGCCAGCGGTTACCGCGGCCAGCGCTCGCGCCTCTACCGCAAGGCCAAGGAGCAGGTCACCCACTCGCTGGTCTACAGCTACAACGACCGGCGCAAGAACAAGGGCAACTTCCGCAAGCTCTGGATCCAGCGCATCAACGCCGCGGCCCGCGCCAACGGCATGACCTACAACCGGTTCATCCAGGGCCTCGGCCTCGCCGGCATCGAGGTCGACCGCAAGATCCTCGCCGAGCTCGCCGTCAACGACGCCCCGGCCTTCGCCGCGCTCGTCGAGGCCGCCAAGGCTGCGCTGCCCGAGGACGTCAACGCGCCCAAGGTCTCCGCCTGATCCAGCGGGCCTGAACCCCATGAGCACTCCCCTCGTCGCGACGAACAGCCGCGTCAAGGAGGCTCGCAAGCTGAGCCGCCGTTCCGTACGCACGGAGCGGCGGCTCTTCCTTGCCGACGGCCCGAAGGCCGTCGAGGGTGCCCTGTCGGTCGCCGGCTGCGTCGTCGAGGTGTTCGCGACGCCGACGGCGATCGAGCTGTACGCCGGGCTGCTGGCCGACGCGCCCGTCACGCTCGTCGACGACCGCGCCCTCGCCTCGCTGTCCGACTCGGTCAGCCCGGCCGGCGTCGTCGCGGTGTGCCGCCCGGTCGACGCGCCGCTGGAGCACGTGCTGCAGGCATCGGCTCGGCTGGTCGCGATCTGCGCCGACGTGCGCGACCCGGGCAACGCCGGCACCGTGATCCGTACCGCCGACGCCGCGGGCGCCGACTCCGTCGTCCTGGCGGGTCAGTCGGTGGACGCCTACAACCCCAAGACGGTCCGCAGCACCGTCGGCAGCCTGTTCCACCTGCCCCTCGCGATCGAGCCCGACCCCGTCGCTGCCGTCCGGGCCGCGCAGGCCCGGGGCCTGACGGTGCTGGCCGCCGACGGCGCCGGCGAGGTGGACCTCTTCGAGGCCGACCTCAGCGGTCCCACCGCATGGCTCTTCGGCAACGAGGCCCGGGGGCTCCCGGACGACCTGGCAGCGCTCGCCGACCACCGTGTGGCGATCCCGATCCACGGCCGGGCCGAGAGCCTGAACCTGTCCACTGCAGCCGCCGTGTGCCTCTACGCCTCGGCACGAGCCCAGCGCGCCGCACGATGATCCTCATCGACCCGCCCGCGGTGCCCCGGTGGGACCGGATGTGGTCGCACCTGGCCAGCGACACGTCGTACGACGAGGTGCACGCGTTCGCGGCCGCCCACGGCGTCCCGAGCCGGGGCTGGGACCGCGACCACTACGACGTGCCGTCGGACTTCTACGACGCGATGGTCGCCGCCGGTGCCGTCCCGGTCAGCTCGCGCGACCTGGTGGTCGCCCTGCGTGCTGCGGGACTGCGACGGCCCAAGGCGCAGTCCGGCCGCTGAGCGGGCCGGATCTGCCCTAGGGTGGCCGACGTGTCCGGGGAGAGGAAGGTCGACGCCACGCCCACCCGGCTGCGGTCGCTGGCCGACTACTACCCCGACGGGGTGCTCGGCGCCACCCGCGACGGCGTCGTCACCATCATCAACGCGCAGGCGGCGGCGCTGCTGGGGGTCGACGCGCAGCAGGCGATGGGGATGCCCCTGGCCGACGTCCTCAAGCTCCTCGACCAGGACGGACGCACCTGGCTGGGCGTCAACCGCCCCTTCGAGAGCATCGCGATCGTCCGCGGCGTGCCCGAGCAGTCGTGGCTCAGCACCTTCGGCGAGGAGGTCCTGACGACCGCCACGCTGATCCGCGACCACCCGCTCGCCCCCGTCGTGGGCATCGCCGTGGGCCTCCGCAGCGGACGCGGCCGGGCGCGCCTGGACCGCGAGCGCTCCGACCTCGTCGCCACGGTCGCCCACGAGCTCCGCTCGCCGCTGACCGGCGTGAAGGGCTTCGTGCAGGCCCTGCTCAACCGCTGGGACAAGCTGACCGACGACCAGCGCAAGCTGATGCTCAACACCGTCAACGCCGACGCCGACCGGCTGGCCCGGCTGATCGCCGAGCTCCTCGACGTCGCCCGCATCGACACCGACCGGCTGCAGCTCTACCCGCGCGAGTCGTCCGCCGAGGTGCTGGTGCGGCGCGTGATCGACTCGATCGAGGCCGGCACGGCCCGCGAGATCCGCCTCGAGGTCGAGGACGACCTGCCGGAGGTGTTCGCCGATCCCGACAAGTTCACCCAGGTCGTGACCAACCTCGTGGAGAACGCGATCCGCCACGGCCAGGGGCAGGTCAGCGTCGGGCTGGCACGCAACCCCGACCTGGACGGCGTACGCATCACCGTCGACGACGAGGGCGACGGCATCCCCGTCGAGCTGCGCCGGCGGGTGTTCACGAAGTTCTGGACGACCGGCGAGTCCGGCGGCAGCGGGCTCGGGATGTACATCGTCGGCGGGCTCGCGCGGGCCCACGGCGGCTGGGTCACCATCGACGACGCCCCCGGCGGCGGCGCGCGGGTGATGGTCGACTGGCCGAGCCACGACCAGCGGCCGGACTGACGCCCGACCTCCACACAACCTTCACGAGTCGTCCCCGCCTCCTGCGCGGCCGGACTCCTAGGGTCGAGCCATGACGTCGACTCCCGCTCGCACCGCCCTGGTGGTCGAGGACGAACGCACCATCAACGACGCGCTCGCCCAACGGCTGCGCGCCGAGGGCTACGTCGTGGAGCAGGCCTTCGACGGTCCGTCCGCGGTCGACCTCGCCGCCGCGACGCGACCCGACGTGGTGCTCCTCGACGTGATGCTGCCCGGCTTCGACGGTCTCGAGGTCTGCCGCCGGATCCAGGCCGACCGGCCCGTCCCGGTGCTGATGCTGACCGCGCGGGACGACGAGGCCGACGTGCTCGTCGGCCTCGGCGTCGGTGCCGACGACTACCTCACGAAGCCGTTCTCGATGCGCGAGGTGGTCGCCCGCGTCGCTGCCCTGCTGCGGCGCGTCGAGCGGGCCGAGGCCCTCGCCGCCGAGCGGCCGGCCGTCCTCGACGTGGGCGCGATCACCATCGACCCCGGGGCACGGCGTACGACCGTCGCGGGGGAGCCGGTCCACCTGACACCGACCGAGTTCGACCTGTTGCTCTGCCTGGCCCGCGAGGCCGGGCAGGTGCTCGGTCGCGACCGGCTCCTGCGCGAGGTGTGGGACTGGGGCGACGCGTGGGGGAGCGCCAGCGCCGCGCGCACCGTCGACAGCCACGTCAAGGCGCTGCGCGCCAAGGTCGGCGCCGAGCGGATCCGCACCGTCCACGGCGTCGGCTACGCGCTCGAAGTTGTCGCATGACTCCGCGCACGCCGACCCCGCTCGACACGGTGTCCAGCCTCAAGGTCAAGCTCGGGCTGCTCGTCGCCACCTCCGTCGTGGTGGCCGTGCTGCTGACCCTGCTCGGCTCCGCGGCCAGCGTCTCGCCCCTGCTGGTGCTGCCGGTCAGCGTCGCCCTCGCCCTCGGCGTCACGCAGCTGCTCGCGGCGGGGATGGTGGCGCCGCTGCGGCGGATGACCGAGGTGTCCCGGGCGATGGCCCGCGGCGACTACTCCGGTCGCGTCCGCACCACCGCCACCGACGAGGTCGGCCAGCTCGCCGCCGCCTTCAACCGGATGGCCGAGGACCTCGCGACCGTCGACCGCGAGCGGCGCGACCTGGTCGCGACGGTCTCCCACGAGCTGCGTACGCCGCTCACGGCGATGACGGCCCTGCTCGAGAACCTCGCCGACGGCGTCGTGCCCGCGGACCCCGAGCACCTCGGCGCGGCGCTCGAGGAGGCCCAGCGGCTGGGTCGCCTGGTCGACGACCTGCTCCAGCTGTCGCGGCTCGAGGCGGGGGTCGTCGAGCTCGAGCGCGAGCCGGTCGTCCTGCGTTCGCTGGTCGACGAGTCCGTCTCCCAGGTCGCCGCAGGGGGACGCACCGGCAGCTTCGACGTGGTGGTCCCCGCGGACCTCCAGGTCGAGGGGGACCCGGCGCGGCTGCGCCAGCTGCTCGTCAACGTGCTCGACAACGCGGGTCGGCACGCGCCGGCCGGCACCACGGTCCGGGTCTCCGGGGGAGCGGGCGGCTCGAACCCACGGGCTGGTGGCTCGAGGTCACCGACGAGGGCGGGGGAGTCGCCCCCGAGGACCGCGAGCGGGTCTTCGAGCGGTTCGGCACCGGCGCCGGCGCCGAGGGCGGGGGCACCGGGCTCGGCCTCGCCGTGGCGCGGTGGGTGGCCCAGCTCCACGGCGGCACCCTGCGCTTCCTCGACCCCGCCTCGGGCCGTGGCGCACTGCTGCGGCTCGAGGTGCCGCCGCGGAGCGTCCTTGCCGGGTCGTCCCCCGCGCGCCCGGTCCCGCCGCTCGCCCCGACGCCGTCCTCGACCTCCACCGCGCCGCTGCGCGCCGAGCCGGAGCTCAGCCACCTCTTCGGCGACTTCTGGCCCGAGCCGAGCCTGCCGTCAGGCCTGCGGACGGTCGTCGCGTCCGTCGTCGCCGGGCTCGTCGCCGGTGTTGCGCTGTCGTTCACCGCTCCCGGCATCACCTGGACCCTCGTCGCCGTGACCTGCGGCGTCGCCGCGCTGCTCACCGCCCGTCGCCGCCGTGAGCCGTGGACGCTGCTGTGCGCCGGGCTCGCCCTGCTGCTCGTGCTGCCGAT
The DNA here is from genome assembly GCA_963795275.1 of uncultured Actinomycetota bacterium. Lineage (GTDB taxonomy): Bacteria > Actinomycetota > Actinomycetes > Propionibacteriales > Nocardioidaceae > Nocardioides. Next base: position 6,524 of record CAWCHD010000022.1, on the reverse strand, counting down.
GACCCTGCTCGACGCCTGGTGGATGCAGATGCTCGGCCTCGTGGCCGCGACGGCGGTGTTCCTGTGCGGCGTCACCGGTGCCCGGACCCTGCCCGGCATCCTGCTGTCCGGGTTGTCGTGGCCGCTCGCGTCGCTGCGGGGGCTGCCGTGGTTCGGCCGCTCGCTGCGACTGGCCGGCACCGGCTCCCGCACGCCGGCCTTCGTCCGTACGGCGTTCTGGTCGGTGCTGGGCCTCGGCGTCTTCGGCACCATCTTCGCCAGCGCCAACGAGGTCTTCGGGTCCTGGGTCGACGAGCTGGTCCCCAACCTGACCTTCAACGACCTGGTCGGCCGCGCCTTCGTCACCTGCTTCGTCTTCGCCGTCACCCTCGGCGCGGCCTACCTCGCCCTCAACCCCTCCGACGTCGAGACCCTGTCCGGCCGGCGACCCGCGCCGCTCGCCAACCGCTTCGAGTGGCTGGTCCCGGTGCTCGTCGTCGACGCGGTCTTCCTCGCCTTCCTCGCCGCCCAGGCGCGCGCGTTGATCGGCGGTCGCGACTACGTCGAGTCCAGCACGAGCGCGCTGACCTACGCCGACTACGTGCACCAGGGCTTCGGCCAGCTGACCCTCGCCACCGCCCTCACCGTGCTCGTCGTCTGGCTGGCCGCTCGACGGGCCGGCCACACTCCGACGGACCGGCGCTGGCTCCTCGGCTCGCTCGGGCTGCTCTGCCTCCTCACCCTGCTCGTCGTGGGCTCGGCGCTGCGCGGGATGGCGATCTACCAGGACGCCTACGGCTTCACGACGCTGCGGCTCTTCGTCGACGTGTTCGAGGGCTGGCTCGGCTTCGTCGTGCTCGCGATCATGGTGGCCGGGCTGCTCGGCCGGGCCCGGTGGCTGCCGCGCATCGCCCTGGTCTCCGGCGCCGTGGCGCTGGTCGGGCTCGCAGCGATCAACCCGGAGGCGTGGGTGGCCGGGCGCAACCTCGACCGCTACGAGGCCACGGGCAAGCTCGACGTCCCCTACCTGATGTCCCTGTCGGCGGACGCCGCCCCCGTGATCGCCGACCGGCTCGGTCCCGAGGTGGCGCGGTGCGTCCTGCGGCAGCTGCCGTACAACACGATGAGCGAGGAGACCATGGACGACGCCCGCGCCTGGAACCTCGGTCGCGCGCGGGCCGAGAGCGTCCTGGCGGACGTCGACGTGTCCCCGTTCCCGACCACCCGGGTCGACGAATGCAGTGACGTCTTCGCGTCCTTCAACGGGTAGGGTGCGTCTCGTGGACACGAGCTTGCGATTTCTGCGCCCCGGACCTGGTCCGACGGGCAGCTGACGTCATCCGGGTCCGGGGGTTCCCGTCCGACCCGACGCTCGTCCACTTCTAGACTCTGCGGCTGACCTGCTGTTGCTGCCGCGCGAAAGGGAGCCATGTCCGGCCCCAACACCGACTACGACCCTGTCGAGGTGACCCCGCTCAAGGCCGAGCAGGTCGACGAGATGCGCGAGGCGGCCCTGGCCGCGATCGCTGCCGCCGTCGACCTCGAGGCCCTCAAGCAGGTACGCATCGACCACACCGGCGACCGCTCGCCGCTGGCCCTCGCCAACCGCGAGATCGGGGCCCTGCCGCCGCAGGCCCGCAAGGACGCCGGCCAGCGCATCGGCCAGACCCGCGGCGCCGTCAACCAGGCGCTCGCCGCCCGGCAGACGGTCCTCGAGGCCGAGCACGAGGAGCGGATGCTGGCCGAGGAGACCGTCGACGTCTCCCTGCCCACCACCCGAGCCCGCCGCGGTGGCCGGCACCCGCTGACCCTGCAGTCCGAGCTCATCGCCGACCTCTTCGTGGCCATGGGCTACGAGGTCGCCGAGGGCCCGGTCGTGGAGGCCGAGTGGCTCAACTTCGACGCCCTCAACCTCGGCCCCGACCATCCCGCGCGCTCGATGCAGGACACGTTCTGGACCGAGCCGGCGGACAACCACGTGGTGCTCCGGACGCAGACCTCGCCGGTCCAGGCGCGCACGATGCTGACCCGGAAGCCTCCGATCTACGTCGTCTGCCCCGGGCGCGTGTTCCGCACCGACGAGTACGACGCCACGCACTCGCCGATGTTCCACCAGGTCGAGGGCCTCGTGGTCGACGAGGGCATCACGATGGCCCACCTCAAGGGCACCCTCGACCACTTCGCGTCCCAGCTCTTCGGCGACGGCATCACGACGCGGTTCCGGCCGTCGTACTTCCCCTTCACCGAGCCGTCCGCCGAGGTCGACGTGCTCTGCTTCGTGTGCCGCAACGTCGACCCCGGCCTCGTGCCGCACCTGTCGCGCGGCGAGGGGCTGGATCGAGTGGGGCGGCTGCGGCGTGGTCAACCCGCGCGTGCTCACCGCCTGCGGCGTGGACCCGACGGTCTACAGCGGCTTCGCCTTCGGCATGGGGATCGACCGCTCGTTCATGTTCCGCCACAACCTCGAGGACCTGCGTCCGCTGTTCGAGGGCGACGTGCGGTTCAGCAGCGCTTTCGGGACGGAGATCTGACATGAAGGCACCCCTCTCCTGGATCCTCGAGCACGTCGACGTGCCCGCCGGCACCACGACCGAGCACCTCACCGACCGGCTGACGCTGACCGGCCTCAAGCTGGAGGCGATCGTGAGCCCCGGCCGCGACATCACCGGCCCGCTGGTGATCGGCCGCGTGCTGACGATGGAGCCCGAGCCGCAGAAGAACGGCAAGACCATCAACTGGTGCACCGTCGACGTCGGCGACGCCAACGGGACGGGCGAGCCGCAGGGCATCGTCTGCGGGGCGCACAACTTCAAGCCCGGCGACCTCGTCGCGACCGTGCTGCCCGGCGGCGTGCTGCCCGGCGGCTTCGAGATCGGCGCCCGCAAGACCTACGGCCACATGTCGGCCGGGATGATCTGCTCGGCGCGCGAGCTGGGCCTCGGCGACGACCACGACGGCATCATCGTGCTGCCGGCGGACGCCGGTGAGCCCGGCCAGGACGTACGTCCGGTGCTGGGGCTCGACGAGGAGACCATCGAGTTCGAGATCAACCCCGACCGCGCGTACGCCCTCTCGATCCGGGGCATCGCGCGCGAGGTGCTGGTCTCCGTCGACGGGGCGAGCGACTTCCGCGACCCGGCGGACCGGACGACCCCCGCAGCCAACGCCGACGGTCACCCGGTCGTCGTCGAGGACGCCGAGGGCTGCCCGGTCTTCGTGGCGCGCAAGGTCACCGGCTTCGACCCGTCCGCCACGACGCCGGACCACATCGTGCAGCGGATCACCGCCGCGGGGATGCGGCCCATCTCGCTGGCCGTCGACGTGACCAACTACGTCATGCTCGAGACCGGCCGGCCGATCCACGGCTACGACGCCGACAAGGTGCAGGGCGCGCTCGTCGTACGCCGTGCCCGTGACGGCGAGCGGCTGAGGACCCTCGACGGCACCGACCGCGTCCTCGACCCGGCCGACCTCGTCGTCACCGACGACTCCGGGATGATCGGCCTGGGCGGCGTGATGGGCGGCGAGACCACCGAGATGTCGGGGACGACCACGTCGATCCTCGTCGAGGCGGCCCACTGGGACGCCGTGTCGATGTATCGCACCGGTCGTCGCCACAAGGTCACCTCCGAGGCGGGCAGGCGCAACGAGCGTGGCGTCGACCCGACGATCTGCGAGGCCGCGGCCGACCGCGTGGTCGAGCTGCTCGTCGAGCACGGCGGCGGCCAGGCCGACCCGGGCGTCACCGTCGTCGGGACGCCCCCGGCGATGCCCGTCGTCGAGGTGCCCGGCGACCTCGCCGAGCGCGTGTCCGGCATGCCGATCACCGAGGAGCGCAGCGTCGAGTGCCTGCGGGCCGTCGGGTGCGAGGTGTCCGGGAACGGCACGCTGACCGTGACGCCTCCGCCGTGGCGCCCCGACCTCACCGACGCCCAGGACTTCTCCGAGGAGGTCATCCGGCTGGTCGGCTACGACCGGGTGCCGTCGATCCTCCCAACCCCGCCGTCGGGTCGCGGCCTGACCCGCTCGCAGCAGCTGCGCCGGCGGATCGGACGGACGCTCGCGGGCGACGGGTTCGTCGAGGTGGTGACGTTCCCGTTCGTCGGTCCGAACGACCTCGACGACCTGCGGCCTCCCGGCCGACGACGCGCGGCGCGACCTGCTGCGCCTGTCGAACCCGCTCAGCGCCGAGGCGCCGTTCATGACCACGACGCTGTTGCCCGGCGTCCTGCGCGCGGCCGGGCGCAACGTCGGCCACGGCAATGCCGACCTGGCGATCTTCGAGACCGGCACCGTGACGCTCCCGCGCCACTCCGGTCCGGCCGCGATCCTGCCCGTGGACCGTCGTCCGACCGACGAGGAGTTCGCGGCACTCGACGCGGCACTGCCGGCGAGCTCCACCTCGCCCTCGTCGCCGCCGGCGACGCGGTCGCCGGTGGCTGGGGCCCGGCGCGCCCGGTCACGTGGGCGGACGCGATCGAGGCGGTCCGGTCGGTGGCGGCGGCGTTGGGCCTCAGGTCGACCGCCTCCCCGGCCGAGCTGGCGCCGGCACCCGGGCCGCTGCGCGGCGCTGTCCGTGGACGGCGAGGTCGTGGGCCACGCCGGCGAGGTGCACCCGACCGTCTGCCAGGCCTTCGGGCTGCCGAAGCGCACCGTCGCGGCCGAGGTCGACCTCGACCTGCTCATCGAGCAGCGGTCCACCTGCGACCAGCGCCCGCCTTCTCGTCGTACCCCGTCGCCGAGGACGTCGCCCTCGTCGTCGACGCCTCGGTCCCTGCGGCGGACGTCGAGTCGGCGCTGCGCGAGGGAGCGGCGACCTGCTCGAGTCGATCCGGCTCTTCGACGTCTACACCGGCGACCAGGTCGGCGAGGCAGGAAGTCGCTGGCGTACGCCTTGCGGTTCCGCGCTCCCGACCGGAACCCTCAAGGAGGGTGAGGCCGCATCGGCACGCGACGCTGCCGTGGCACTCGCCGCCGAGCGACCGGCGCGGTCCAGCGCGCCTGACGAGCCCGGTCCACCGCTGCGCTGGCCCGTGAGTCTCCTGGAGTTCACGGCCAGTGCCGGCGCCGCTAGCAGCTCGCAGCTGCGGGTCCGAGTCCGACCCCGGCGCATCGGTCCCGGCCGGCCCGCCATCGACCTCCCGCCCCGAGCCGGTGGCGTCGAGCCGGTCAGGCGCCGCCTCGGCCGCCACCCGCGAGAACCCCGTCCGTAGAGCCTGATGGTGTCGGACGCCGCCGGTGCCGAACGCCACACGTCGCGGCCGCGAGGAGGACGCGTCGACCCGCCGCCAGGTCGGTGCGTGCGTGCGCGGACCCTCCCTGCACGCAGGCGCGACCGAGGTCGACGCGAGTGCGATCAGCAGGCCCCCCCGAGGGTCCACGAGTCGTCGCCCGCCCCCGAGCCCGATGCGACCCTGCAGCACCCCGGCGAGCGAGACCCGGTCGCGCCCCCCGCGGGTCACGACGTCGACCGTCATCGGCGCACCGGCGTCTGGGAGCTGGTAGTCGCCGACGGTCAGATCCTCCGGGCCGGGCCGCCCGCGAAGCAGCGCGCGGGTCGCTCCCGCGACGACGAAGTGGCGGACGCCTGACCAGCGCAGCACCTCCGTGGTCGGCGAGAGTCGCCCGGCCTGCGACGTTGTCGATGACGAGCTCGCCGGGTCCCCACACCCCACGAGGAACACCAGGTCGCTGGACAGCCCCGTTGTCGAGCTGCCCGTCGTCGGTCATGCGGCCGGCGTACGACACGGTGTCGGTGTCGACCGTGCTGTCGCCGGTCGGAGATGCGGTCCGGATCGGAGCGCCGAGACCCCGGTGTCGCCCCAAGTAGACCGAGTCGCGGCCTGCACCGGCCAGGACGACGTCGACCTCGGTGTCTGCCGCCTGCCCGAAGTAGCCGACCCCGCCGGCGATGGGCGCGGTGGCGCCCGTGTAGACGGACGTGCCGACGTCGTTGCCGATGAACCGGTGGTCCCGGCGCCGAGTAGCACGGTGCCCAGGTACGTCGCCTCGTAGACGACGACGTCATCACCCGGACCCGCGTCGGCGAGGAACGACGGGTCGCGCGAGCGACGGTCGCCGTCGACCAGGGCAGATGGTGTCGTTCACCACCCAGGCCCTGCACCTGTTGCCAGGCGTTGAGGGGCGCGCGCATGACGTCGTCCCCCTCGGTGCCGACGATGCCCTCGACCGTGACCGGCAGGCCCTGGCACGTGACCGGCTCGCCGTGTGCCGGGACCAGGACAGCGCCGATCCTCCGACTGCGAGGGCGGTGGACAGGACCGCGACGGCAACGTGACGTGCAGTGCGCATGGAATGGGCTCCCGTGGGTGGGTGGCTGGGTCGAGCAGGGAGACGCCGCCGGTCGCCGAGAAGTTGCGACCGACACGATCAGTTGATCGGCGACCCCACGATCGCGCGGAAGCGGTCCAACACGCCCCGGTCGCCCGCGACGGACAGGTCCTCGTCGTCGCCGCGGCTCCAGAGCCAGAGGTCGAGCGCCGCGGCGGTGCCGTCGACGACGACATCGGGCTCCACGTCGGGGT
>CAWCHD010000021.1:0-17544 GCA_963795275.1 uncultured Actinomycetota bacterium | reverse complement strand
TGCGTCAGCTGCCGGCGGCGATCACGGCCGGCATGACTGCCGCGCTGACGATCGCGGCGTTCATCGCAGCCACCGCCTTGGCGACCGCCGGGCCGGCCTTGGTCTCGGTGGACACCTCCTCGATACGTCGCTTGAGGTCGCGTCCACCGAGCGTCCCGCGCTCGTCCTCGAGTACCTTCTTGGCGATGCCGAGGCCCTGGAGGATCGAGAGCAGCGTCGCGTCCTCCGGGCGGGGCGTACCCCCGAGCAGCACCGTGCGCAGCTGCTCGCGCACCCGGCGTTCGGGCTCGGCGTCGAGGACGGGGTACTTCTCCGGGACGAGGCCGAGGGCGCGCTTCTCCACCACGGTGATGACCCCCGTCGAGGCCAACGCGCCCGCGACCTCCTTCTCGACCGCGAGCCTGCGGTCGGTCACGAGCGAGGACAGCTTCTTGCCGTCGCGCTGCTCGAGGCGCTCCATGGCGGCGTCGAGCGCCGGATGCCCGGCGGGGCCCGGCCGCAGCACGGTCAGCCGCGGGTCCTTGTCGTCGCTCAGCGTGATCCGCTCGGCGAGGACGAGGTCGGTGATCGCGGCGGCTGCGATGCCGTAGCCGCGCTGTGCGGTCGCGCTCGCGGGGTGTCCGTCGTCGCGACGCAGCAGGAGGAAGAGCTCTTCGACGATCAACATGCGACCAACGCTAGGCGGAGCGCTCCGGCGGCGGATCCATCTGCTGGTGGAGATCCACCCGCAGGATCCGCGCCGTCAGGTCCACCGCGGGACCGAGGAGGAAGATCACCGCGACCGTCCCGACGCCGACGGTGGCCCCGAGGAGCCAGCCGCCCAGCGCTCCCCCGCCCTGCACCACGCTGTAGCTCCACCGGAAGGGCACCGGAGGGTCCCACGCGAGCGCTGCGGCCTCGGCCGGACCGGCGCCGGTGTGGCTGCCGAGGTAGAGCACGATCCCGATCGCGATGACCGGGAACGCCGCCACGAGCAGGACCCCGCGCCACACCAGGCTCTCCGGTGTCTCGAGCAGGTCGAGCACGAGACCGACCACCACACCGACCAGGACGACCTGCACGACCGTCCCCGCTCCGGGGCGTACTCCCCTCAGCGCGGCTAGCACGACCAGCACGGCTCCGACGAGGGCGTTCGCGATCCAGAAGGCCGCCCCGGTCCGCAACGCGATGCCGTTGACGAAGGTGGAGTAGCCGTCGGATCCCAGGTCCGCCGCCAGCAGCATCGCCACTCCCGTCCCGAGGACGACGCAGCCGAGGAGGAGCATCGCCGTGCGGCGGGGGCCAGGGATCACGACGCCAGCATCTCAGGCGTGCATGCCGTGACACGGGCGGGGAACAGGAATGTCCCCACCCCGCGAGAGGACGACTCGATGAGCACGTCGGACGAAGAACAGCAGGCGCTTGCCGCCGAGGAGCGGGAGTCGACGCCCCGCGCGTCCGGTCCCGACGGAGCCGCCGGCGGCAGCGGGTCGAGCAGCGAGTGGGTCGGCCCCACCGGACCCGGCCAGGTCGGCGCAGACGGCCTGCGCGACACCTCCGTGCAGGACGCGCCGGCCGACGCCCCGCCCGAGCAGAGCGAGGGCGGCGAGGAGACGAACCCCGACGGACTCGTGCCGAAGGCGGGCTACCCGAGCCTCGACCCGCGGCACGACGAGAAGCCCTGGTGACCCTTCCACCTGTGATCTGATCGGCCCCATGAAGCGGTGGTGGCTCCTCGGGCTCCTGGCTGGCATCTTCACGACCCTCGGTGTCCTCCTCGCGGTGCTCCTGCGCGCGGACGGGCCCGTCGGCTACGGGGTCGGCGGTGTCTTCGTCGCGGTCGGCCTGTTCATGGCGTGGTCCACGCTGCAGATGCGGCGCGAGGAGAACCTCGACCGGGTGGCGCCGCCGGAGCCCGCGCCCGGAGGACGGTCGTGGACCGAGGTGGCCGAGATGGTCCGCGCGCGGTTCGCCGGCACGCCCTACGTCGTCGAGACCGAGGGCAGCGTCATCCGCGTCCGGGCCGACCTCGCTGACGCAGCCTTCCTCACCTGGGCCGCGGCCCACCGGGTGCGGGTCGTCCACCTCGTCGAGGCCGTCGCGACGAGGTCCGGGGAGGCCATCACGCGCGACGTGCAGCGCAGCCTCCGCATCGACGCGGGCGTCGCCCACCTCGGCGCGAGCGCGTCGACGTCCTCGGGCCGCTCCTACAGCTACACGCGCCGCATCGAGCTCGGGGTCGGCACCGACGGAGCCGTGGGCCGGCAGGTCGACATCGACTTCAGCCCGGCGGCGATCCGGGGGCCGGTGGAGGACGTGCTGCGCGAGACCGGATGGCGTACGACGTGGTGGCGCTCGCTGCCGGCAGAGGCACGAGGCGGCGTGATCATGGGCGTCGTCGGTGCGCTGGGCGCGCTCCTGACCCTCGTCGTGCTCGGCGTCCAGGCATTGTCGTGAGCCGACCCACGGTCGTGGCCGGCAGCGTGGCCGTCACGTCCGTGGCGCTGCTGGCGGTGGCCGTCGCGCAGGGATGGCTCGGACCGGACGTCGGTCGCGGGGCGAACTTCTGCGAGGCCGCGCGCGACGGCCTGGTGCGCCAGCCGGCCAACACCTTCTCCAACGCCGGATTCGTCGTGGCCGGCCTGCTCGTCGCGCGCCGCGCCGGACGGCTCGCCGCCGATGCAGTCATGTCGCAGACCGTCGCGACGTTCTTCGCCTGCGTCGTCGTCCTGCTCGGCCCGGGCTCGGCCGCCATGCACGCGACGCAGAGCGAGTGGGGCGGCCACCTCGACATGCTGAGCATGTACCTCGTCGCCGGCTTCGCAGCAGCGTGGGCCTGGGCGCGCTGGGCCCGGCGCGGCACCGGCGCCTTCGTCGGGGCGTACGTCGCCTGCGTCGCAGCCTGCGAGCTCGCCGGGCTGTGGAGCGACCCGGTCCCCGTCGTGCACTACGCCGGCAACGTCGCCTTCGGCCTGCTGCTCGTCGCGGCCGTCGTCCTCGAGACGCTGGTCTGGCGCCGCGGCGAGACCGCGATCGTCTTCCGCCACGGCGTCGTCGCGCTCGCCGCGATGCTGGTCGCCTTCACGATCTGGCTGCTCAGCAACGCGGGCTGGTGCGACCCGCACTCCCTGCTGCAGGGCCACGCGGTGTGGCACCTGCTGTGCGCCGTGTCGGCGTACTGGCTGTTCCGCATGTACGCCTCCGAGCGCTCAGCGAGCTGACGGGGTCAGACGTAGTCCTTGGCCACGAAGCGACCGTCGGGCGTGACCGGGTTGTCCTCGTTGATGGCCACGACGTTCTCCCCGGGCTCGGGCAGCTCCTCGGGCCGGTGGTCGAGGTGGACGCCGGCGATCATGCAGCGCACCGAACCACCGGCGAGCTCGATCGTCGGGATGTCGACGGCGACGATCTCGCACGACTCCTCGATCGCGGCGACCTGGTCGGGCCGCAGCGACGCCTTCGCGCGGCCCGACATGGCCATCACGTAGCGACGCTTGCCCGTCGACGTACGGCCGCACAGCTCCACCGCGTTGCCGGCGAACTCGCGGATCTGGTGCTCGGTCAGCTCGACGATCGTGCGGCCGGTCACCGCGAGGCGCTCGCGCACCTGCTCGCGGCGCTCCGCATCGGGGATCATCTCGAGGGCGATCATGGCGACGTCGGTGCCGACGCAGGCGATGACGTTGGTGTGGTAGACCGGCACGCCGTCGGAGTCGACCGCGTCGAAGGCCATCGGCTCGTAGTTGAAGTCGGTGCAGAAACGCTCCAGCACGGCGATGTCGGCGCGGTGGCTGCGCGCGGTGTAGGCCACCCGCGAGACGTGGTCGAGCACCATCGCGCCGGTGCCCTCGAGGAAGATCCCGTCGGGCTCGAGGCCGGAGTAGTCGACGATCGCCTGGACGCGGTACTCCGACTTGAGCATCTCCAGCACGTCGAGGCGACGCTCGTGCCGACGGTTGGAGGCATACATCGGGTAGACCGCGACGGTGCCGCCGGCGTGGGTCGAGAGCCAGTTGTTGGGGAACACGCTGTCGGGGCGGGTGTGGTCGTCGTCGTCGAACACGTGGACGCGTACGCCGACCGCGCGGAGGGCGGCCGCGAGGGCGTCCATCTCGGCCAGCGCCTTGGCCGACGTCGCCTCGTCGGACTGGCCGGCGGGGGCGTCGGACTGGAAGGCGTTGTCCGCGGCGGTCGCCGGATTGGGGACGAAGCTGGTCGCGCGGACGAGGATGACTGCGGAGGGGGCCTGTGCACTCACGGGAGGACAGTAGCGGCCACGTCGGCCGGGTCAGAACCCGCGGGAGCCGCCACCGCCGGAGCGTCGCGAACCCCCGCCGCCGCCGAAGCTGCGGGACCCTCCGCCGCCGCCCCGGGACCCTCCGCCGCCGCCGCGTGACCCACCGCCGCCTCGCGAGCCGCCGCCGAAGCTGCCGAAGCTGCTGCTGCTCGAGCTGCGGCGGCTGGCCTCGGCGGCCCGCCGGGCGGCCGCTCGGCGCTGCTCGGCGTCACGCCGGTCCTGGCGGGCGCGGGCAGCGGCCGCGTCGGCCTTGCCCTTCGCCCCGACCGCGCCGCTGGTGATCGCCGCGAGGGAACCGGTCTCCTGCTCGGCCCGCGCCAGCAGCGCCTGCGCCTCCTCCAGCAGCTGCCGTGCGGCGTCCGACACGTCGCTGTCGCGCACCTCGCCCTGCGCCGCCGCGACGGCGGAGGCGGCGCTGTCGAGCGCGCGCTGCGAGGCCTCGTGGTCGCTGATCGCCTGCTCGACCACCGCGCGTGCGCGGGTCAGTCCGGCCTCGACCTCGCCCAGCCGCTCGTCGAGGCGGAGCCACGCCGGCCGGGGCTGCGCGGCATCCTCGCCGACCGACACCGCGTCGGCCCGGAGCGCCGAGACGTCGGGGAGCTCGGCGACGTACGTCATGGCGGCGGGGTGCGTGCCCACCTGCCCCTGGACGGCGTCGGCCTCGACGACCGCCCGCTCCGCGCGCTGGGGCAGGTCGACCGAGAGCGCCCGCAGCTGCTCCACCCGGAGTGCCGGCGCGGCCGCCCCGGTGGTGATCGCCTCCACCGACCGCTGGGCCGCGGTGATCTCCTCGCGCGCCCGGGCGAACTCCTGCGTCGCCATCGAGCTGTGGTCCTCGATGGTGGTCAGCTGCACGTCGAGCGCCCTGCGGTCGGCGGCAGCCCGGTCGACGGTCTCCCGGATCCCGGTCACGCAGGACGGGTCCTGGTCGCGCTCGAGGCCCTCGGTGGTGACGTAGGCGTCGGCCAGCTCGCGGTCGAGCCCCGTCGCACGGGTGCGCAGCTGCGCGGCGTCGCGCACCAGGGCCGCACGGAAGGCGGCGAGCTCGGTCAGCCAGGTGCGGTGCGCCGCGAGGTCGACGTCGGCGCGGTCCAGCAGCGCCGCGGCGTCGCCGTGCCGCTGCTCGGCGACGAGTGCCTCGACGGACGTGGCCGCCGCCTCGGCGGCCTGAGGAGCCGGGTCGTTGTCGCCGGTGCGGTAGCCCTCGCGTCTGCCGCGCGGCGAGCAGTCCGGTCGACCTCGGCGGCCTGCGCCCGGAGGGCCCGCGATCCGCGCCGGCAGCTCCTCGCGGAGGGTGTCGTAGGCCGTCAGCCGCTCCTCGACCCCGGCCATCGCGGCCTGGGCGTCACGCAGGTCGCGGGTGGCACCGTCGACCTCGTCGGCGGCATGCAGCGCGTCGTCCGTGCCGGTCTTCGCGATCGTGGTCGTCGGTGAAGACGTCCGACATCCGCAGGTAGGTGTCGGTCGCCGCGTCGCGCGTCGTGACCGCCTCGGCGTGCGCTGCCCGGATGTCGTCTGCCACCTGGTCGCTGACCGGCGGCAGGGCCGCGACCCGCGCGTCGATGAGCTCGTTGCTCTCGTCGAGCTCGAACCACGCCTGGGCCATCTGGCCGACCGAGGTGGCCAGCGTCGCGCGGGCCGAGGCCCGGGCCTTGAGCGTGCGGCGCAGCCGGAGCCCGCCGTAGCCCGCGCCGCCGACGGCGGCCAGGCCGCCGGGACGCCGAGCACCCACGGCAGCGCGTCCGAGCTGCTCCGGACGAGCCGGTGCCGGTGCCGAGTCGTCGGGTCGGGACCGAAGGTGGGGTCGAAGGTCGGAACGGGTCCGTCGTACGCCGCGGCGTAGCCCTCGAGCCCGGCGAGCATCCCCTCGGTCCACTGGCCGTTGCCGAACGCGGGGCCCATGCCCCCGATCTCGACGTCGTCGCGGGCCGCGTCGAACCGGTCGAACGCGGCACCGTCGTAGTGGGTGCCGAGCTCGCGGCCGCCCACCGAGACGCCCGAGCACGAGCAGCGACTGCTCCCCGTCACCGACGAACCCCCATCCGCCGCACTGGTCGCGGGCGTCCACCAGGGCGTCGTACAACGTGCCGCTGCCCGGGGTGTCCTGCCACGCGATGACCTTCACGGTCACCCTGTCGATGTCGAAGGAGGACCTCGCGAAGCGGGCGACGGTGCGGTCGTCGAGCACGTCGGCGTCGTCGAAGACGACCCCCGGCGCGCACAGCTCGCCCGCGGCGTGCGCCGGAGCGGTCACGCCGAGACATCGCGGCCCAGGCGACGACGGCCAGCGCAGCCAGCCGTCGCGCGGCACGTCGCTGCGCTCATCGCGATCCTCCCCGGGGTCCGCTAGGTGCCGGGGGTGTTGTCCCCCACAGCCGCGGCCATCAAACCAGCCACCTCGACCGGATCGTGCGGGACCGCCGTGTCGTAGCAGGTCAGCTCGGTCACGACCCAGCCCGGCACCTCGGCGTCCTGCCACAGCCCGGAGGGCGCGATCCTGCGCTCCTCGGTGAACGACACGACCCTCTCGTTGACCTCGTCGGCCGTGCCTTCGGCGTACGCGAGGAAGGTCGCGATGTGCGGCACCTCGGGGAAGGTCCGGATGCCTCGCTCGTTGAGGGCGGCTGCGAGGTCGATCGCCCACTGGCGGTACTCACCGAACCGACCGAGGTGCTCGTCCAACCCCATCAGGCCGCCGACGGCGGCGGTCGTCATCGAGTAGAGCGTGCCGCCCATCCGCTGGCGCCACGACCGCAGCTCACCGGCCAGGTCCTCGGGGCACGCGACGAGCGCACCGCTCGACGCGCCGAGGCCCTTGTAGAGCGAGACGTACATCGAGTCGAAGAGGTCGGCCGCCTCGGCCAGCTCCTTGCCCCAGTGCGGCACGGACTCCCAGATCCGGGCGCCGTCGGCGTGCAGCGGTACGCCGCGCTCGCGGGCCGCCGTGGACAGCTCGACCAGCTCGTCCCAGGTCGGCAGGAGGCAGCCGGCGTCACGCAGCGGCAGCTCGACCATCGCGGCGCCGAGCCGACCGCCGATCTTGGCCAGTGCAGCCGCTGTGGGGGTCTCCCGGCCGGTGGTGAGGTGCTCGAGCTCGAGACCGAGCACCCGGCGCGGGCCGTCCTGCTCGTGGTGGAGCAGGTGCGAGAGGTCGGGCAGCGCCACGCGGCGGGAGCCGCAGCGGTCGCACCACGCCCGCAGGGTCGCCTGCTGGGCCATCACACCGCTCGGGAACATCACCGCGGCCGGCTTGCCGAGCAGCTCGGCGACCCGGCCCTCGAGCTCGGCGACCGGCCCGCGCTCGCCGTACCTGTCCCACTGCGTCCCGTGCTCCTCGGCGTACGCCGCGAGCTCGCGGAACATCTCCGCCGGCGACGACTGCGGTCGCCAGAAGATCGTGTCGGCGGCCGCCGTCGCGGCGCGGAAGCGGTCGTGGATCTCCGTCATCGGATCGCAGGCCGACGCGAGGTCACGACTGGCGCTTGAACCAGTACGTCGTCTCGACGCCGGGGATGACCTGCACCAGCTCCCAGCCGTTGAGGCCGAGGGAGGTCAGCAGGTCCTCCCACGACTCGGTGTCGGCGACGAGCGCCTCGGGGTCGGCGTTGTAGCCACCGACCTCCACGTTGCCCTGGTCGTCGACGGTGATCTCGAGGTGTGCCCAAGCAGCCATGCGGCGCGATCCTGCCATGCCCGCACGACACCTCGACTCAACCCGAGCGCCCACTCCTCCACACGTGGCACCGTCCCCGACTCCCACCACGCGAGCTGGAGCCGGTCGAGCACCACGTCGACCGGTACGACGTCGCGCAGCAGCACCGCGGTCGACGCCAGGCTGACGGTGGCGGAGGCGGCGTCGACGGTGAGGTGCGGCTGCACGTCGTCGCCGAACTCGCCGCCGTACGGCGGGAGCCGGGGAACGCGGCGACCAGCCGCGCGGTGAGGTCGCGGAGCTCGTCGGCGGGGTCGGGGACGAGGTGGATGATCCCGTTGGGGAACTGGGCGAGGTGCTCGAGCCGGACGCGGATCGTCGGCGTGGTCCGCGGACCTCTCCGACAGCCCGGAGGGTCGCGACCGAGGGATCGGGGTCGAACGGTCCGAGCGCCGTGACGTGCGCGTGCCCGAAGCGCGGGTCGGCGGACACGAACCCCTCGTCGTAGTGGGCCGTCCTCGCCCGCACCCACTCCTCCAGCGCCGGCACCGGCAGCTGCAGGACGGAGTGGCCGGGCACGGGAGCAGCCTGCCCTACTCACTAGGCTGGCGCGGCCATGGACCGCACCCCGATCGACCCGCCCTCCCCCGCCGTCCTCGCCCGCGCGCGCGAGCGGCTCGCGGGCCTCGCCACGCCGCCCGGCGCGCTGGGCCGGGTCGGCGAGCTGGGCGCCTGGCTCGCCGCGACGCAGGGCGCGGTGCCGCCGCGCGCCGCTCACCGACGTACGCCTCGTGGTGTTCGCCGGCGACCACGGCGTGGCCGCGCACGGGGTCTCGGCGTACCCGCCCGCCGTCACCGAGGCGATGGTCCGCACGATCGTGGCCGGCCGCGCCGGCGTCTCCGCGCTGGCTCGCGAGCACGGCGTGGCGGTGACGGTGCTCGACGTCGCGGTCGACGCCGACCTCGCCGACCTGCCCGCCGAGGTCACCGCGCGCAAGGTCCGGCGCGGGTCCGGCGCGATCCACCTCACCGACGCGCTCTCCGCTGCCGAGACCGAGCAGGCCCTCGACCTCGGAGCGTCGGTGGCCGCCGAGATGGTGGCCGACGGCGCCCAGCTGCTGATGACCGGTGACCTCGGGATCGGCAACACCACCCCGGCCGCCGCGCTCGTCGCGGCGTCGCTCGGGCTCCCGGCGGACGAGGTCACCGGCCGCGGCACCGGGGTCGACGACGACGGCTGGGCCCGCAAGCGCGACGTGGTCGAGGCCGCCCTGGTCAGAGCCTCCGGGCGCGCCGCCGACCCGGTCGACCTGCTCACGGCGCTCGGCAGCGCCGACCTCGCCGCGACCGTCGGGTTCCTCGTCCGAGTCGTCCCGGCTCGGCGTGCCGGTCGTGCTCGACGGGTTGATGTCGGTCGCCTGCGCGGTGGTCGCCGAGTCGCTCGCAGCGGGGGCGTCCGCCTGGTGGGTGGCCGGCCACCGCTCGACCGAGCCCGCCCAGGCGCACGCGCTGAAGTCCCTCGGCCTGGATCCGCTCCTCGACCTGGGCATGCGCCTCGGCGAGGGGTCCGGCGCGGTCGCCGCGCTTCCCCTCCTCCGCTCGGGGATCGCCGTGCTGCGCGACGTCGCGCTGCTGTCCGAGGTCCTCCCCCAGTGACCGCCCCGTGATCCTGCGCGACGCCTGGCTCCTCGCGACCGGCACCCTGACCGCCGTCCGCGTCCCGCCGCCGTCGCGGGTGGACCGCCCGGTGGCCGGGCTGGCGATGGTCCTCGCGCCGGTTGCGGTCCTCCCGCTGGGCGTCACCGCCGCGGTGCTCGCCCTCCTCGGCGACCGGCTCGACGTCCCGCCGCTCGCGACGGCGTACGTCGTCCTGCTGGCCCTCGCGCTCGGCACCCGCGCCTTCCACTGGGACGGCCTCGCGGACACCGCCGACGGCCTGACGGCGTCCTACTCCCCCGAGCGCTCGCTCGAGGTGATGCGCACCGGGCCGGTCGGACCCGCCGGCGTCGTCGCCGTCGTCCTCGTCGCCGGGCTGCAGGCCGCCGCCCTCGCATCCGTGGTCCGGCACGACCACGGGTGGCTGGCCCTCGGCCTGCTCGTCTGCGCATCGCGGTCGTGCCTGGCCATCGCCTGCGTCCGCGGCGTTCCCGCCGCCCGCACCGAGGGTCTCGGTGCCACCCACATCGGCTCGGTCCCGGTCGTGGGTGCGATCGCCTCGCTCGTCGTGGCGGTCGTCCTCGTCGCCCTGGCCGGCCTCGCCCTGGGCTCCGTGTGGCCCGTCCTCGTCGGCCTGCTCCTGGTGCTCGCGGCGGTGGTCGCGCTGGTCCTCCGCTGCACACGCCGCCTCGGCGGCATCACCGGCGACGTCCTGGGCGCCGCCGTCGAGGTCTCGCTGGCGGTGCTGCTGCTGCGGCCGCCGCCACCCGGTAGACCAGTCCCGCCTACGCGTCGTACTCCCGGTCGTGCACCGGCGCACCTGCCGCCTGCTCGTCCAGCGACTGGCGATAGGCCACGCACCCGCGCATGAAGCGCGGCCACGGCGGGACGGCGATGTCGGGCTCGGTCCGCTCGGGCAGCGTGTCCCAGAGGTCGGGGTGGTGCCAGCAGAGGTCGTGCCCGGAGCTGTCCCGATGCGCCCGCACGGCGGTGCGGAGCCGCACGACCTCCGCGACCAGTTGCTCGCGCGTCATGTCGTCGAGGTCGTCGTCCATCGACCCAGTGTGCGCCGATCGTCGGCCGACCGCACCCAGCGTCAGTCGTCCGACCCGGGCTCCGCCATCTGCCGGTGCATCGCGGCCTTGAGCTTGTCGGGCATCGCCTTGCCCGCTGCCTCCTGGACCTTGGTCTTGATGCCGCCGCCGACCACCCGGGACTTGCCGGCCATCAGCGCGTCGAACCCCTGCCGCGCGACCTGGGCGGGGTCGTCCTTCTTCGACGTCCCGACCTTGGTGTCGTCGGCCATGTCGGCGCGCTCGAAGAAGTCGGTGTCGGTGGGACCGGGCATGAGCGAGGTGAGCGTGACACCGGTGTCCTTGAGCTCGTTCTGGAGGGCCTCGGTGAAGGACTGGAGGAACGACTTCGACGCGTTGTAGACCGCCTGGAACGAGCCGGGCATGGTCGAGGCGATCGAGGAGGTGACCAGGACCCTGCCCTCGTCGCGAGCCACCATGTCGCGCAGGACGAGCTTGGCCAGTCGCACGGTCGAGGTGATGTTGAGGTCGATGATCGACAGCTCGTCCTCGAGGTCGTTGTCGACGAACGCCCCGCCCTGCCCGTGGCCCGCGTTGAGCGCGATCGCCGCGAGGGGTCGCCCGTCGTCGGTGATCGCGGCGTACAGCTCGCGTACGCCGTCCTCGCTGCGCAGGTCGACCTGCACGGGCGTCACCGTCCCGGCGCTCTCGGCGCGCAGGACGGCCGCGGCGACGGCGATCTCGGCGTCCTCCGCCGCGACGATCACGTCGAAGTGGTGGTCGACGAACTGCCGCGCCAGCTCGAGCCCGATGCCGCTGGACGCGCCGGTCACGACGGCCAGCTGGCGCTCGCCGGTCTCGGTGGTGTCGGAGGTGGGAGTCGTGTGGTGGGTCATGGTTTCCGGTACCCACCCCGACCGCTCTCAACGCGGCAGCGGGACGTGCTCGGCCAGCAACCGGTCCAGGGTCCGCCGCATCACGTCGGCGAGCGGATGCCCGCGTGGCGTGTAGTAGACGATCCCGCCGATCGCCTGCTCCAGCGCGAATCCTGCTGCGCGCAGCCAGGTCGCACCATCGTCGGCGACGGCGTCCGCGAACGCCTCTGCACCGGCCCGGTCGAGCACGGACCAGGCCGGATCGAGGTCCTGGGCCGGGTCGCCCGCGCCGATGCCGCCCCAGTCGATGACGGCGCGGAGCCGGCCCTCCGCGACCAGGACGTTGCCGGGGATCAGGTCGCCGTGCAGCAGCACCGGGTCGACGTCAGCGGCTCCCTCGCGGCAGCGGTCCCACAGACGCTGGACAGCGGGCCGGTCGACGAGCCCGTCCGCCCGGTCCAACCATCCGCGCACCGAGTCCTCGAGGGCGAGCAGCGGCCCACCGCGATCGCCGGGCTCCCGCAGCCGGGCACCGGTGACCGGCCTCGATCGGAGGTCACGGACGAGGTCCGCGAGGTCGAGGCCGAGCGGGACGCCGAACGACTCGCTGTCCCGGGTCTCCCACGCGTCGTGTCCGTCGATCCACCGCAGCACCGCCCACCGGTAGGGATAGGCCGGCCCGGCCTTGCCCGCGTGGACGACCTCCGGGACCGCCACGGCCAGGTCGGCGAGTCGCGGCAGCCACTCCACCTCCCGCCCGAGCGAGACCGACGCGGCCTCCGACCGCGGCAGCCGCACCACCAGGTCAGGACCCAGGCGGTGGAGCGCGTTGTCCGAGCCCGAGCTCGCGAGTGCCGTGAGCGGCAGGTGTGAGAGCTCCGGCAGCTCGTCCGCCAGCAGACCGTCGTACGACGTCAGGGCCGGTGTCCGGCTCGTCGTCGTGGATGCGGCCCGTCACCTGCCCAGTGTGCCCGGTCCCTCTGCCAGACTCCGCCCCATGCGGATCCTGGTCACCGGCGGCGTACGGTCCGGCAAGTCCACCCACGCCGAGGCGCTCCTCGGCGACGAGCCCGCCACCTACGTCGCACCGGGGCCGACGCCGGACGCCGAGGCCGACCCGGACTGGGCTTCCCGGATCGAGGCGCACCTCGCTCGCCGGCCGGGCTCATGGTCGACGCTCGAGTCCCGCGACGTCGCCGGCGCGGTCCGCGACGCGCAGCGCCCGGTCCTGGTCGACTGCCTCGGCACCTGGCTGACAGCGCTCGTCGACGACGCCGACGCGTGGGAGCAGGACAGCGACACCGTCCACGAGATGGTGCTCTCGCGCACCGACGAGGTGGTCGACGCGCTCCGTTCCTGCGAGCACGACGTCGTGGTCGTCACCAACGAGGTCGGCCTCGGGATCGTCCCGGAGCACCGCTCGGGCCGTCTCTTCCGCGACCTCCTGGGGGTCGTCAACCAGCGCGTGGGAGCTGCCTGCGACGAGGTGCACCTCGTCGTCGCCGGTCGCGTCCTGCGCCTCTGAAAGGACCCACGTCGATGAACGACCTCCGCCAGCGCTGGGCCGCCCGTGATGCCACCCACGGTCTCTGGAGCCTGCTCCCGGGAGCAGTGACCGCGGAGGTGCTCGCGCGCACCGGAGCCGACTACGTGGTGATCGACCTCCAGCACGGGGCGGTCACCGAGGCCGACCTCCCCGGCATCGCGGCAGCGGTGCGGGCGGCCGGGTCGGTGCCGTTCGTCCGCACCCGCAGCGCGTCGTTCCCCGACGTCGGTCGCCCGCTCGACCTCGGCGCCCACGGCGTCATCGTGCCCAACATCCGCGACGCCGAGCACGCTCGGGAAGTCGTTGCGTCCGCCCGCTACGCGCCCGACGGCGGCCGCTCGATCGGCCGCCTGTCCGGAGGCTCCGACCAACCGCTGGTGGTCCTGATGGTGGAGACCGCTACGGCACTCGACGACCTGGACGACCTCCTCGCAGTGGACGGACTGGACGGCATCTACGTCGGCCCGGGCGACCTCGCGCTCTCGCTCGGTCTCACCGGCGACGCCCACGCGGATGAGCTGCGAGCAGTCCTGTCGTCGATCATCGCCCGAGCCGTCGCCGCCGGCGTCCCGGTCGGTGTGCACGCCTACAGCGGCGAGGACGCCCTGGCGCGTACGCCGCTGAGGGCGCGACCATCGTGACCGTCGCCGTCGACACGGTCTCGCTCGGGGCCGCCATGTCCCAGCACCTCGCCGTGGCACGGAGCGCTTCGCCGGGGAGCTGACGCCACGCGGGCCCCCTCACGTCCGCCTGGAGAACAGCACCTGGCCGTGCTTGTCGAGCGAGTGCTGGAACGCGGCGTCGTGGACCAGCCGGTGGTGCATCGGGCACAGCAGCCGACCGCGCTCGACGCTCGTGCCGCCGGCACGGGACCACGGCACGTCGTGGTGGGCGTGGCATACTGAAGTGCTGGACGACTGACATGCCTCCAGCCTCGAGAGCCCCACCGACAGTTCCGGCCAGGTCCGTCGCAAAGCTGTGGACAACAGCCACAGACCCCGACCTGTGGACGCCTAGCGGCGTTCCTTCACTACGTCGTTGTCATGGAAGGCATACCCACCGCGGCAGATCCGGATGTTCGCCGTAGCATCCCGGCATGTCGCACCCCTCGCCTGACGACCGACTGCTGGCCGCCATCTGGCAGAACATCCGCAGCCTCAACGCGAGCAATGTCGAGCGCATCCAAGCAGCGGCGAAGCTCGTCGCAGATGGAGCCAAGCCGGAAGACGTGGCAGCAGTCATGCAGGCGGGCGCTCTCATGGCCGCCTTCGACCTCCTGTATCTGGTGGCAGGAGAGCACAGTGAACTCGATGATCCGGATGCGACGACCGGCTGGGCCCTGGTCGAAGCCGATTTCGGTCGGTGACGAGGTCATCCCTAGACCGGAGCGAGCTATGGACGGCATCTACGAAATGCTGCTGACCTCGGATCCGACCGGTCGAGAGGGACAGGACATCGTCTAGACCGATGCTTGCTGGACGTACTGACATCGGCAGATTCGCGCGCCCTCAACGCGGCATGAGCGGACGGTTCTGGTGAAGCCGTCGTCCGTCTTCCATCGAGGTCACTGCCTCCTAACCCATCGCGGGCACGCGAGACGCGCCTATCGCTGGGTCAGATGCGCTTCTCGCAGTCCCGCACCCGCTCGCCCTGACAGACGTCGCGCCCCTTCTTGACCGTCCACGTTGTCACTGCCCGGGCCGCCGATGAGGCGGTCATCGCCGTTCATCCCGGTGATGCCGTCGTTGCCAGGGCCGCCGACAAGGCGGTCATCGCCGGGGCTCCCTTCGATGAGGTCGTTGCCAGAGCCGCCGTCCATCGTGGCCTCGTAGTTGGAGCATTCAGGCCTAATCCAAGGGTCTGCGCGAGTGCCTTTGTACTTGACCTCAGCGTAGAGCGCGTCCCGGCCCGTCTTTCCCTTGATTGTCGTCCGGCACGCGGCGACGGTGATGTAGTCCGCGCGATCGGTGCCGATGACGACGGCGCGCTTCGCGGCCACGGTGAGGCTAGTGAAGCCGCGGACGCGGACCGATTCCTCCACGCCCGCCTTGGTGGCCGTCACCTGGGAACCGCTCAGGTCGGCGCGCACCCGGTCGTGGCTGTTGAGGTCGAGCAGCAGTGCGTTGGACCCACCGTCGCCCTTGATCCGCGTCGCCTCACCGCCCAGGCCGTTCGACTCGTAGAAGGTCGTCGCCGCCGCCCAGCGCGATGTCGCGGTCATACGTCGTCGGCGCTTCGACCTTGACGCGCTCGGTGCCGTCGGTTCCGGAAACGTGAACCCTCCGTACTCGGCCGATGTGGTGAAACCGAGCCGGTCGAACTGGCCCGTGCTTCAGGCGAGCGCCGTGTCGACCCCCGTCACCGTGCCGCTGGCGTCCATCGTCACGTCACCGTTGGCGGATCGGACGCTCAAGATGCCGAAGCCGCCCGGGCCGACGGACACCGCGCCCGGGGCGGTTTTGGATGCCGCTCCACCTGACTTCGCCGATGCCGTTCCTGAGGTCGATGATGTCGGCGTTGGGCTGGCCTGCCATGCCGGAGATGACGAGGCCGCCGGTACCGCTGGAGCGGATGACGTCGGCCTCGGTGTCGGTGCCGTCGACCGTGCCTGCGTAGATCGTGGATCCGCCGCGCTCGGAGGGGATGAACGTGTCGGCCCCCGCGCCGAGGATGGCGGTGACGGAGTAGTAGCCGCCGCGAACGCCGGTCGCGCACACGAGGTCATCGCCGCCGAGCGCGTCGACACGGTCCGCGTCGTTCGTGACGATGACGTCCGCGCCCTCCGTTCCGGTGAGATCCGACCCCCGGGCGTCCCGATGATGGTCGCCGCGTGCCCCTGACATGTCCGCCCGCAGCGGCGGCCGTGCTTGTCGGCGCGAGCAGAGCCGCGCCTAGAAGCGCGACGGCGGCCAGACTGATGGTCTTCATGATTTCCCTTGATCGTTGACGAGCCAGTATGACTACGCATCGGCCCAAAACGTTGTCACGATCCGTTGACGGACGCCTACGCCCGCTCATCGGCAGATCCGCGTACTCATCGCGGCAATCGCAGGTTTGCCAGCGCGCCACCGACGTCGCCGCGCGGGGTTGAGGTGGTGCGCGCGCCTCGCAACTAAACCGTTCGTAGCGGCGTCCTACGCCCTACCCACTGCGAACCCAGCTCAGCCCAGCCGACATCGGAAGAAGCCGCTGTGAAGCGAACACCTGCCAGCCCGCCCACACTCGCCGCACTCATCGTCCTTACCACCATCGGGCTGGCCCTCAGCGCCCCAGCGCACGCCGACACCCCCACCTGTGACGGCAAGCCTGCCACCATCGTCGGCCCCGGGCCCGGCAACGTCATCGAGGGCACCCCCGGCGACGACGTCATCGTCACCACCGCCGAGGTCGCCAGCGGCACCAACGGTGCGGTCAACACCTACGACGGCGACGACACCGTCCTGCATCGTCCCCGGCAGCGCCCCGATCCCGTACTGGGAGGGCTTCAACGGCTTCACCATCCGCACCGGTCCCGGCACGACAAGGTGTTGACCCAAGACCCCGCAACACGAGCGACCTCGTGGTCTTCCTCGGCCTCGGCGAGGACACCTTCACCGGCAACGACCGCAACCGAGCAGGTGTGGGCTGGTGAACCCAACACGTCGCGCTTGCCTGCGTGGAGCGACCGACGACGCCCACGACACCATCACCACCGCAGGCGGTCTGGACCGCATCAACACCGGCACCCCGGCACCACCTACACCGACGTCATCTCGACCGGTCCCAGAAAGACCAGATCACCCACGCCGGAACCGGCACCACAATCGACAACGGCCCCGACAGCATCGGCGACACCCTCACGTTGGACGGCACCGGGTGGGACGAGCACCTCGTCACCGTGGACAACATCACCAAGACCGCGACCAGAACGCCAGCACACTCCTGCACTGGACGAACTTCCGCGCCTTCACGGTCTACACCGACACACCCCTTCGGTTCATCGGCTCTGACCAACCAGAAGTGCTGCACCTGGCCTCAGCCCCTCCCTTCCCCGCTCCCCCCGCACCAGCATCCCCATCAATGTGTCCCTCAACGGCGGTGACGACAACTTCTGGTTCTACAACGGCGTCACCCCCGGACGCGTCGACGGCGGCACCGGCACCGACACGTTCGCCCCCGAGAACGGCGACGGATGCCTCGACGTCACCGCCACCCTCGACGTGTCCTACACCTGCACCGTCAACCTTCCCGGCGAATCCCTCGTCTACCGAGTCGCCCTAGCAGGGTTCGAGACCTACAGCTCCTTCGATGCGATCCGGTCCGCCACCATCGGCACTCCCGGCCCCGACACCATCCGCGTCTACGCACCCACCACGACCGTGCGTGGACTGCAGGGCAACGACTCCATCTACGCCGACGCGGAGTACCCCGTCCGCGCCTACCTACGTGGTGACCAAGGCGCCGACACCCTCGTCGGAGGAGGTGGCCGGGACCGACTCCTGGGCGGACGCGGCAACGACAAGATG
>CAWCHD010000020.1:0-45891 GCA_963795275.1 uncultured Actinomycetota bacterium | reverse complement strand
CGGCATGGGAAGCAGCGTCAGCAGCTGCTTGTTCTCCCCGGGGTCGAGCACCGAGTGCTGGACACAGGCGGGGACCAGCTCGCCGGTGTCGGGGTGGGCCATCGTGTAGACGCACGCCTGGAGCCGCTCCTGGGTCGCCCGGGTCTCGGCGTCGGCAGCGACTTCTCCCGCCCGCATGGCGCGCCAGGCGGGGATGACGGTCGAGGCGTCCATGAAGGCGTGGACGACGAAGGTCAGTCCCCTGACGTCGCGGCGCGCAGCGGCACGGGTCAGCGTCGGCACCCCGCCGGCACGTCGCACGAACCGTCGACTCCAGCGCAACGCCATGGCGGCCAAGCGGGGCTCCCGCAGCGCCAACCGGAACACCTTGCGATCGTGACCCACGGCTGGTCGCCGCTGAGCGAGACCCCCGGGACGCGCGCGAACACCCCGTCTCGGAAGTCCAGGTCAGCCGCCACAGCGGGATCGAGCAGCGGGACCCAGGTGTCGCCCACGACGACGCCGAAGGCGGAACGATTGCACCGCGAGTCACCGAACTGGAGAGCCTGCCACGCCACCGGCTGCCCCATGCCGGTCTCGATCTGCTCCCAGACCTCGTCGATGCTGACGGACTGCTCGTCGACGCCCCACCTGCGGGGATCACCCACCCGGGCGGCCGGCTGGAAGGACATCATCGAGTACCCCATGTGGCGCACGGCAGCCACGACGCCGGCGACCTGGTCGCGGTTCGCGCGGGTCACCGTCATGTTGTGGGCCAGGAAGTAGCGCAGCCCGGTCTGCTGCTTGACGCGCTCGAACATCGAGACGAACGCGACACGATGCGCGTCCAGCTCTCGTTCGACTCGTGGCCGCGGCATCCCGCGACGCCCGCGCATGAGCGAGTCGAAGTGCGCCGCGAAGGACACGCGCGGCAGCCGGAGCCCTCCATCGGCTTGGGCGATGAGCGCACGGAGGTAGCCCTCGTCGAAGTCTCCGTGAGTCATCGACATGGGTTCTCGACCTGCCGCTCGCATGGCCATGAGGGACGCCGCGTGGTCGTCAGGCGACAGCAGCGAAACCTCGCCGCCGATGAGCTGGGCGTGGGCACGTGGGCCGCGTCGCTCCCGCAGCAGCGCCATCTGGCGCCGGACCTGGTCGAGCGTGTGGGCGCCGTCGGTGCGGACCTTGTTGGCGTCCGCGGAGTGGTAGCACGGAGAACAGGTCAGGTTGCACTTCGGGAAGACGCCGTGCGTGCCCTCGCAGCCCACGCCGATGCGACCCAACGTCTGCGCGGCGGTCCTGGCCGTCGTCGGCAGCTCGGACCAACGGCGCCGCACCGCTGCGAGGGTCGCCGGGTGGACGGGCTCCGTCAGCTCGATGATCGAGCGAAAACGGGTCCTCAGCGCGGAGACGCGGACCCTTCGGGTCAGCCCCTGAAGGTGAGCGGTCATGAGTCGGAAGCCGGTGCGGGACGTGTGCCTGTGGCTAGCAGCCGCCGGCCGATGGCGCCGCCGAGGAGGGTGAGCACCAGCAGGCTTCCGACGCCGATGACGATGCCGAGCGGGTCCGCCCCTGAGGCGCCGACGGCGGCGTACGCGAGGGCGCCAGGCACGATCCCCACAGCCGTGCCCAGCACATAGTCGCGCAGGCGCACCCCGAGCAAACCGGAGGCATAGTTGATCGGGGTGAAGGGGAACAGCGGCAGGAGCCTGACGGCGAGCACCGCGAACAGCCCGTGGCGAGCCAGCACCTTGTCGGCCTGCTGGAGCCGCCCGCGAAGCATCCGATCGACGGCCGGGCGGCCCAGCCGCCGGCCGAGGAGGAAGCCGCCGAAGGCGCCGAGCAGCGCGCCCGCCCAGGCCAGCAGCGTGCCCCACCACAGCCCGAAGAGCACACCGCTGAGAATCGTGAGCACGGAGGCGGGTGACGGCACGAGCACCAGCACGGCGTACCCGACCACGAAGACTGCCGCCCCCGCCCAGCCCGCTGACTCCACCAGCGCCTGGAGGCGCTCGGGTCCGCTCCAGCCGCTCAGGTGCAGCGCGACCGAGGCCGCGGTGAAGGCGAGGACCAGCGCCACCAGGCGCAGGCGATCCGACCGGGATGACGCATCTCCGCCACCCGTCACATCGTCGGCCACATGGTCGCGAGCTGGCGGAGTCCTCATGTGAGAGGGAACCCTCCGACTGCCCCTGTGGCTTCCGCTCGCCCCGGTCACGAGCTCGCGGCGGCCGGCCCGCGCAGGGTGCGATAGCCGGCGATGATCCGGTGGGCGGCGCTGAGGCCCACCACGCCCGCCCACACGGTGGCGACCTGGGGGGCGTACGCAGGGACGAGCAGCCACAGGGAGTGCACGAGGATCGTCTCCGCCCCCTCGGCGATCCCTCCGAGGAAGCTCAACGACCGGCCGTCGTCGATGCGGTGCCCGGTCCGCTCGGCGATCGAGGAGAAGGCCAGGAACGCGGTCCCGTTGACGTAGTAGGCCAGGAGGACGGCGAGGAACGGGAGCCACTCCACGAGGGCGCCCGACGTCCCGACGCTGCCGACGGCGACCCCGACGACGGTCGCGCCGTAGACCGCGAAGTCAGCAGTGATGTCGAGGAATCCGCCGGCGGGCGAACCCTGCCCGGTGCCACGTCGTCGGGCCAGCGGCCCGTCGAGACCGTCCAGGGCGCGGGAGACCAGCCACGCGAGGAGTGCCCAGCCCCACAGCTGGCCGGCCGCGAGCGCGGCGCTGGCCAGTCCCACGAGGAGCCCGCCCACCGTCAAGCGATCGGGCGTCACCCACGAACGGTCGATCCGCTCCGCGGCGATGAGGCCAACGGCCCGTCGAGACGACGACGGAGCACGGCGTCGAACATCAGAGCTCCTCCGCGTCGGGCGCGGCGCGGGCGCCACGGCATCGCCCTGATGACCCAGCAGCCGTCGACCGAGGACGGTGCCGAGCGCGACGAACGCCACGAGCACGGCGACCCCGGCGAAGATCCCCCACGGGTCGGCGCCCCAGGCGCCCAGTGCCGCGTAGGCCAGACTCCCCGGAATCATCCCCAAGGCCGAACCGGCCGCGTACTGGCGCCACCGCACACCGGTCAGTCCCGCCGCGTAGTTGATGACGGTGAACGGCAGCACCGGCGTCAGCCGCGCCGCGAGGACAGCGCCGAACCCGTGGTCGGCCAGCAGTCGGTCGGCACGCTCGACACGACCACCCGTCAGCCGGTCCACGGCATCGCGGCCGAGGACCCGACCGAGCCCGAACGCGGCAGCGGCACCCGTGAGCGCGGCGACCCAGGACAGCAGGGCGCCCAGCCACAGTCCGAACAGCACGCCACCCAGCGCGGTGAGGAGTGCCTTGGGTGCCGGTAGGAGGCACAGCACGGCATAGCCGACGACGAACACGACGGCTCCCCACCGGCCGGCTGCGTCCACCCGCTCGCTGAGCAGTCGGACGTCGTCCCATCCGCGCAGCTGCTCGACGACGAACACCGCGAGCAGTACCACCACCAACGCGCCGAGCCGTGCCCACGCCCAGGTCCGGCTGGTCATCCGCGTCGGCTCCACACGGAGGGAAGTCTGCACGACCCCCACCGTGTTCCCGGTACGACAAGGTTGGACCTGCCCAGCCACATCACTTGAGGAGACACCATCGCTGTGAGTGCCCGCCCCGTGACCCTGGCAGCGACCGCGCTTGCTTCCGTCCTGCTCGCCAGCGCGTGTGCGGCCCCGTCCGTGGACAGCCCCACCGCAACCCCTGACCGCCCGTGGGACGAGGTGCTGGCCGAGGCGGAAGGTCAGACGGTGGACCTGTGGATGTACGGCGGTGACGACCGCGGCAACGCCTACGTCGACGACGTGCTGGCCCCGGCGGCGGCCGACCTCGGCGTCACGCTGCGGCGGGTGCCGGTCGCGGACACCAAGGACGCGATGCGACGCCTGCTCGCCGAACGGGCCGCCGGCGAGGACGACGGCTCGGTGGACCTGGTGTGGGTCAACGGCGACAACTTCGCCACCGGCCAGGAGGCCGGAGCCTGGCTGTGTGGCTGGTCCGACGACCTGCCGAACATGCAGTACGTCAGCGACCAGGACCCCTTGGTGAGCGAGGACTTCGGCGTGCCCGTCGAGGGGTGCGAGGCGCCGTGGCACAAGGCGCAGTTCACCTTCGCCTACGACTCCGCCCAGGTCACGGATCCGCCCTCCACCGTCGCCGGGCTGCTCGACTGGGCCGAGGCCCACCCCGGCCGCTTCACCTATCCCGCGCCGCCCGACTTCACGGGCTCGGTCTTCGTCCGGCAGGCCCTCTACGCGCTGTCCGGCGGTGCGGACGCGGTGCCGGCAAGCTTCGACCAGGAGGCGTACGACGAGCTGACGCCTGCGTTGTGGGAGCGGCTGCGCTCCGTCGCTCCGTCGCTGTGGCGCGAGGGGTCCACCTATCCCCGAGACCAGGTGGCGTTGGAGCGGCTGTTCGCCGACGGCCAGGTCGACTTCACCATGACCTACGGACCCGCGACCTTGACCGAGCTCGTCGAGGACGGCACCTTCCCGCCGACCACCCGGGTGCTCTCCGTCGAGGACGGGACGATCGGCAACGCCAGCTTCCTGGCGATCCCGGCCAGCTCGCCGGACCAGGCCGGGGCGATGGTCGTCGCCGACCTGGCGCTGTCGCCCGATCAGCAGGTCGCGAAGGCCGACCCCGGCGTGTGGGGCCAGTTCACCGTCCTCGACACCGCGCTCCTCGACGACGACGCCGCGCGCGCGTTCGACCAGCTGCCCGACTCACCGGTGGTGCCGCCGTACGACGAGCTCTCCGACAACGCCCAGCCCGAGCTCTCCTCGGCCTGGGTGACGCCGCTCGACGAGGGCTGGCGACGCGAGGTCCTCGGTCGCCCATGACGACTAGTCGAGTGAGCGGTGCCGCGCCCGGGATTGTGGCCATCACGGTGGTCGCGGGCACCGGCATGGCTGCGTTGGTGGCGACCTCGGTCGGGCTGATGCCGCTGTACGGCGAGCCCGTGCCGAGCCTCGACGGCTGGCGGTCGGCCGCGCCCGACCTGGTGGCCGGCATCGGAGAGTCGCTGTTGATCGCGGTGCCCGCGACGGTGCTGGCAGCCCTGATCGGTTTCCTCCTGGCGACGCTGATGCTTGGAGGTGGCCAGACGGCGTCCGTCGTACGCCTGGCGTGCCTAGCGGTGCTCGCGGTCCCGCACCTGGTGGGCGCGACCTCGGTGTCGCTGCTGCTGGGTGATGGGGGAGTGGCAGCCCGGCTCGCAGCGCCGGACGGGGGCGACGGCTGGCCGGCGCTCGTCGGTGGTCCCTGGCCGGTCGCGACCGTCCTGGAGCTGGCGTGGAAGGAGTCCGCCTTTGTCGCCCTCGTCGTCCTGGCCGCAGTCGCGCCGGGCCACCGGATGCGGATGCAGGTCGCGGCGGGCCTGGGGGCCCGGCCCGTGCAACGGGTCCTCCGGGTGCTACTGCCCACGTCCGCGCCCGCGGTCGGGGCCGCCTCGCTGGTGACGCTCGTCTACGCCATCGGCTCCTACGAGGTGGCGTGGCTGCTGGGGCGTGCGGTCCCCGAACCCCTGCCGGTGCTGGCCTTCCGGCTCTTCGGCTCCATCGAGCTGACCGACCGACCGGCGGCCGCGGCAGCTGCGGTGACCGGCTCCGTCCTTGGCCTCTGCGTCGCCGTTCCGGCGCTCGCGGCGCTGCCGCGACTTCGGGCGCTCTCGACGGGCGGTGCGCCGTGAAGCGGGTCGTGCCGGTGGCCGGTCTGGTGCTGGCGCTGCTCTGGCTGGTCGTGCCGCTGGCGCCGGTGCTGGTGTGGGCGGGAGCGGAGCGGTGGAGCTTCCCCGACCTGCTTCCCAGCGCATGGGGCGTCGCGGGCTGGCGCGACGCCGCTGCGGCCGGCCTGCCGTTCGCGTTGCTCCGCTCGCTCTCGCTGGGTCTCGCGGTCGCTGCCGTCGCGACACCGCTGGGCGTGGCGACCGGGCGGGTGCTCGGCTGGCGCCTCACCGGGCGACCCCGGCTGGTGGTCGCCCTGCTGCTGGTCCCGCTGGTCCTGCCGCCCTTCGCCGTGGCCATGGGCCTCGACGTGGTGCTGATCCGCGTCGGGCTGCCCGAGCTGGTGTCCGTCGTGCTGCTTCTGTCGGTGGTGGCGATCCCCTACACGGCGTACACGAGCGCCACCGCGTTCGCGCGGACATCGCCCGAGCTGGAGGCCCAGGCGCGGGCCCTGGGGGCGACTCCCCGGCAGGCCCGGCTCCGGGTGGTGCTGCCGGCCGTACGCAGCAGCATCCTCGTGGCGGCGCTCCTGGCGTTCCTGGTCGGGTGGAGCGACTACGTCGTCACGCTGCTGGTCGGCGGCGGGCAGCTAGTGACCGCGCCCATCCTGCTGGGAGCCGCCGCTTCGGGCTCGGGCAACGACTCGGCGGTCGCTGCGATGGCGCTCGCCACCCTCGTGCCCCCCGTGCTGCTGGTGACCGTCGCTGCTGCCCTCCGGACCCGCAGCGGCGGGCGCACCGCGCCTGCGGACCGTCTTGCCGAGACTGCGCCCGCACAGGGGAGGATGCGCCGATGAGCACGCTGGAGATCCGGGACGCGTGGCACCGCTATCCCGACGCGACGGAGCCCGCCCTGCGGGGCGCTTCGCTTGCCGTCGCGGACGGCGAGATGGTCTCGGTGATCGGGCCGTCGGGGTCCGGCAAGAGCACCCTGCTCCGCGTCGCCGCCGGTCTGCTGCGCGCCACCTCCGGCCAGGTGCTGGTGGACGGGCGCAACGTCGCCGACCAGCCCACCGAGCGTCGCGACCTCACCGTGATGTTCCAGCACCCGCTGCTCTTCGAGCACCTCGACGTCGCCGGCAACGTCGGCTTCGCCCCACGGCTTGCCGGCGCCCGGCGTCGCGAGGCCAGAAGGTGTGCTGAGCGCTACCTGCGACTGGTCCACCTCGAGGGACTCGACTCGCGCGACGTCTCGTCGCTGTCAGGCGGACAGCAGCAGCGGGTGGCGCTCGCCCGCGCACTCGCCGCCGAGCGCGGTGCCCTGCTACTCGACGAGCCCTTCAGCTCCCTGGACCGCGAGCTCCGGGCGTCGATGCACGACCTGCTCACTGAGGTGCGTGCTGCGCTGTCGCCGACGATCCTCATGGTCACCCACGAGCTCGACGAGGCGGCGCTCGCCGAGTCGACCGTCGTGCTCATCGACGGGAGCGTGCACCAGCACGCGCCCATGGCCAAGGTCTACCAGCGGCCCGCGACCGTGGCCGTCGCCCGGCTGCTGGGTGGCTTCACCGAGGTCGCGGGCACAATCCGCGACGGCGTGCACCACTCCGCGTGGGGACGCGTTCCCGTCGTCGCCGGGGGAGCGGAGGGTGGTGCCGCCGTGCTCCTCGTACGTCGCGAGTCGCTTCGTCTCCAGGTCTCTGGCATCGCTGCTCCTGGAGCCGGCATCGGCGCCCGTGTCGTACGCCGTCGTCCGACCGGCACCCGGGTCGTCGCGTCCCTCGTGGGCGACGACGACTCGCCGCTGGAGGTGGAGCTTCCGGTCGGCGAGGACGTCCGCCCAGGCACCCGGGTGCGGGTGGTGCCGGCAGACGGTCGGGAGTCGCAGTGGGCGGTGCCGTCGGAGCCCACCAGCGAGTCCGAGGACGCGCACCGATCAGGCCGCCAACCTGCCCCTCAGCGGGAAGAAGCGCGTCCCACTCAGTAGCCGGCGAGCTGGCGCAGCCGGTCCTGGTCGTGGACGGTGATGTTGCCGCGACACAGCGAGATCAGTCCGAGGTCGGCGAGCTCGCCTGAGATCTTCGTCGTCGTCTCGCGCGACGTGGCTGAGCATGAACCCATCCAGCCGCCGACACTGCTCGTCGAAGGGATCGACGTCACGACGGGCGCACCCGTGGCGGGGGAACCTCGCCATCCACTTGAACTGCCCTCGGCGCAAGAGATCCGCGACGCGCCGGGTGCGTTAGCCGAGGGTCACAAGAGCTCGGCCAACCCCGCGTAGCCGCCCTCGGCGAGGCGCTCGCCCGACGTCTCGAAGTAGTCCTGGCCGGCCGTGATGCCCAGTCCGCTCACGAGCCTGTTCATGAGGTTGAACAGGGCGCAGATCGACACGGCGTCGTGCAGGGCCTTCTCAGACCAGCCCGCTGACAGCACGGCCTCGGCGTCGGAGGGGGTGATGAGGTCAGGTGTCGCGGTCAGCTTGGCGACGTACGCGAGCACCGGCCGGAGGCGGCCATCAACCGGCGCATTGTCGAAGTCCGTCAGGAGAGCCGTGAGCTGCCTCTCCTCGATACCGAACCTCGCGGCTGTCACCGCATGCACCCCGTGGCAGTAGTCGCAGTCGTTCAGGCCCGATACGTAGGCAGCGATGAGCTCGCGTTCGGCGACCGACAGGTCGGAAGGCCCTCTCATGAGCACCTCGTGGTACTGGAGGACGGGCGCGAGGCCTCTGGGAACGTGCGGAAGACGTCGAGAAGACGAGCATCGTCGGGCTGCGAGGGGAGAAAGGACACGGGATCCTCCGAAACTGTCGGCTGCGGGTGACGCCAGGCGCGTCAAGGTTAGGGAGTCGCGCGTCAGTGCGACGGCAGGGACCCCGAGAGCCGCTCGTGGCGCTCCGCGCTCGCAGGGTTGAGCCCGACTATCTCGACTGTCTTGCCCTTGCGTTCGTACTTGGTGGTGATCGCGTCGAGCGAGGCCACGGTCGAGGCGTCCCAGACGTGGGAGTTGGTGAGGTCGATGACGACGGCGTCGGGGTCCTCGGCGTAGTCGAACTGGGTGTAGAGGTCGTTGGACGAGGCGAAGAAGAGCTGGCCGGTGACCCGGTAGACGGCGGTCGGGATTCCTTGGCGGTCCTTGACGACCTCGCGCTGGACCTCGGTGAGGTGGGCGACGCGGCGGGCGAAGAGCGTCACCGCGACCAGCACGCCGACCACGACGCCGACAGCGAGGTTGTGGGTGGCGACGGTGACCGCGACGGTCGCGACCATCACGGTGGTCTCCGACTTCGGCATCCGGCGCAGAGTGGCCGGCTGGACCGAGTGCCAGTCGAAGGTGCCGACCGAGACCAGGATCATGACCGCGACCAGCGCGGCCATCGGGATGATGGCGACGACGTCGCCGAGGCCGACGACGAGGATAAGTAGAAAGACACCGGCGAGGAACGTCGAGATCCGCGTGCGGGCGCGGGAGACGTTCACGTTGATGAGGGTCTGGCCGATCATGGCGCAGCCGCCCATCCCGCCGAAGAAGCCGGTGATGACGTTTGCGGCACCCTGGCCCCACGACTCGCGCGTCTTGTTGGAGTGGGTGTCGGTGATGTCGTCGACCAGCTTGGCGGTCAGCAGCGACTCGAGCAGTCCGACAAGTGCCATCGCGAGTGCGTAGGGCGCGATGATCTGGAGCGTCTCGAGCTTCCACGGGACGTCGGGGAAGAACAGGGCGGGCAGGTTGTCGGGCAGCTCGCCCTCGTCGCCCACGTCCGGCACCGAGATCGAGGCCAGGACGGTGAACGCGGTTAGCGCGACGATGGCGATGAGCGGGGCGGGGACGACGGTGGTGATGCGCGGCAGCGCGACCATGATCGCCAGACCGACGGCGATCATTGGGTACACGAGCAGGGGCACGTCGACCATGTAGGGGACCTGCGCCAGGAAGATGAGGATCGCGAGGGCGTTGACGAACCCGACCATGACCGAGCGCGGGATGAAGCGCATCAGCTTGCCGAAGCCGCCGAGCCCGAGGGCAATCTGGATGAGGCCGCCGAGCAGCACGGTGGCGATGAGGTGGTCGTAGCCGTAGTTGCGCATCACCGGGGCGATCACCAGCGCGATCGCTCCAGTCGCGGCCGAGATCATCGCGGGCCGACCGCCGAGGAAGGCGATGGAGACGGCCATCGTGAAGGAGGCGAAGAGACCGATGCGCGGGTCGACCCCGGCGATGATCGAGAACGAGATCGCCTCCGGGATGAGCGCGAGCGCGACGACGAGGCCGGCGAGGACCTCCGTGCGCAGCATCCTCGGGGAGCGCAGGGCGTTGCGCACAGTGTGCTCCAGCGGCGCCGGTGCCGTAACAACAGGGTTGGACACGAGAAAGGTGCTCCGTTCATGGCGAGGACGTGGCATGCAGGCCACCGGATGCGCACCCGAGGGTCGTCGACACTGGATGGTGCGCGCGCTGGCGACGTCGCCAGCGGAAGTCTGGAGCAACCCTAACCTCACGTGAGGGTAGAGTTGGAATCAGGAATGAGGGGAACACATGGAACAAGGCGTCGACTCCGAGGCGGTCATGCACATCGGCGAGGTAGCCGCGCGCACGGAGCTCTCTCTTCGCAGCCTGCGGCACTGGGAGGAGGTGGGACTTCTCGAACCCTCGGGTCGCACCGAGGGCGGCTTTCGGCTCTACACCGAGGACGACGTGGAGAAGATCATGGTCATCCGTCGGATGAAGCCCCTCGGCTTCAGCCTCAACCAGATGAAGCAGGTCATGCGGGACCTGCAACAGCTCGATGACTCAACTACAGGTGGTGGCGAGGCGTCGTCGGCGCGCGAGCGCATTCACGCGGTGCGCGAAGACGCCACCGAGCGCCGCGGGGCGCTGGTGCGGCAGGTGAAGATGGCGGACGAGTTCATTGCACTCATCGAGGAGCGGATCGGCTGACAATTGCCGTCCTCACTGAGCCATACGGCCCACCGGGGGCCGAAGGGAACCAGGGATAGCGGCGCTGCGGCGTCTTGGCTACCCGGGCCGAGGTGTCGAAAGAGGAATGCCCACCGCTGACGCATCGAGTGACTTGCTCATCGAGCGGTGCTTGCGGTCAACCCAGGAGGCTCGGATTCCAGACCGTACTTGCTCACCAGTTGGCTCACCAACGCACGCGCTCAGGCGCGGGTAGTCAGACGCTCGTGACGAGGTCGCGTTGGCTTCGTGGCCGAGGGGTTGGCCCTGCCAGGACGGTTGAGTGAGCATCGAGCGGCGAAGTGATTGATCTTTCAAGCGTGTAACATCTGTGTAACAAGCCACCCAGAATCCACGCGAAACGCCGCCGAACGACCACGAAGGTCGATCGGCGGCGTTTTCGCAGGTCAGAGGCGGTTTTCTTCGGTTGCTGGGCACCCTCGAGAGCCGCCTCGAATGGCCGAAATTAGATGTCGTAGTAGAGCTCGAACTCGTGCGGGTGCGGCCGCAGCTGGACCGGAGCGATCTCCTGGGTCCGCTTGAAGTGGATCCACGTCTCGATCAGGTCGTCGGTGAAGACACCGCCGGCCGTCAGGTAGTCGTGGTCCTCCTCGAGGGCGTCGAGGACGGCACCGAGCGAGGTCGGCACCTGGTCGATCTCGGCCATCTCGTCCGGCGGCAGCTCGTAGATGTCCTTGTCGATCGGAGCGGCGGGCTCGATCTTGTTCTGGACACCGTCGAGGCCGGCGAGCATGAGGGCCGCGAAGGCGAGGTAGGGGTTCGCCGACGGGTCGGGGAATCGGGTCTCGACGCGCTTGGCCTTGGGGTTCGCGCCCGTGATCGGGATGCGGACCGAGGCGGAGCGGTTGCGCGAGGAGTAGACCAGCGAGATCGGCGCCTCGTAGCCCGGCACCAGGCGGTGGTAGGAGTTCACCGTCGGGTTGGTGAAGGCCAGCAGCGACGGGGCGTGCTTGAGGATGCCGCCGATGTACCAGCGGGCCATGTCGGACAGGCCGGCGTAGCCGGTCTCGTCGAAGAACAGCGGCTCGCCGTCCTTCCACAGCGACTGGTGCACGTGCATGCCCGAGCCGTTGTCGCCGAAGATGGGCTTCGGCATGAAGGTCACCGACTTGCCCTGCTGCCACGCGGTGTTCTTGATGAGGTACTTGAACTTCATCACGTCGTCCGCGGCCTTGAGCAGCGTGTCGAAGCGGTAGTTGATCTCCGCCTGGCCGGCCGTGCCGACCTCGTGGTGGGCGCGCTCGACGAGCAGGCCGCTGGCCTCGAGGTTCTTGACCATGTCGGCGCGCAGGTCGCTGTAGTGGTCGTAGGGCTCGACGGGGAAGTAGCCGCCCTTGAGGCGGGTCTTGTAGCCGAGGTTGTCCTCGCCCTCCTTGCCGGAGTTCCACCAGCCCTCGACGGAGTCGATGTGGTAGTAGCCCTCGTTGACGCCGGTGCTGTAGCGGACGTTGTCGAAGATGTAGAACTCCGCCTCGGGAGCGAAGTAGGCGGTGTCCGCGATGCCGGTGGAGTCGAGGTAGGCCAGCGCCTTGCGCGCGATGTTGCGCGGGTCGCGGCTGTAGGCCTCGCCGGTGATCGGGTCGTGGATGAAGAAGTTCACGTTGAGCGTCTTCGACTTCCGGAACGGGTCGAGGTACGCCGTCGTCGGGTCCGGGAAGAGCGACATGTCCGACTCGTTGATCGCCTGGAACCCGCGGATCGAGGAGCCGTCGAAGCCGAGGCCGTCATCGAAGACGCTCTGGTCGAAGGACGACACCGGCACCGTGAAGTGCTGCATGATGCCCGGCAGGTCACAGAACCGGACGTCGACCATCTCGACGCCCTCGTCCTTGATGAACTTCAGCAGCTCATCGGAGTTGTTGAACATTCGGTTCCTCCTTGACGGCGACCAGCGCACGTCGAGATTGCAGCGTCACGGAACGGGGCCTCGTTGCACCGTGGCCGTCACGCTATCGGGGGCCAGTTTCTAGACCGTATCCCGATTGTTTCGGGCGTGTTACGCCTCGTCCGAGCCGTGGCCGGCGTGTTTCGCCTGCCTAGTCTGGGCGCGTGCCCCAGCCCGACCCGACGTCCGCGCCGACCGCCGCCCCGACCCCCGCGAGCTGGGGGAGGCGGATCCTGGCGATCGTCGTCGACTGGGTGACCTGCCTGGCCGTCGTCGAGGGCCTGGTCGCCGCCGGCGTGCTCGACGGGAACCCCAACAGCCTGGGGACGCTGGCGCTGTTCGTGGTCGAGTCGGCGCTCTTCACCGCGGTGGTCGGCGGCTCGTTCGGCAAGCTCGCGACCCGCCTGCGCGTCGTACGCCTCGACGGGTCGGGCCAGCCGCCCTCGCTGCTGCGGTCGCTGCTGCGCTCGGCCCTGGTGGGCCTGCTGGTCCCGCCGCTCCTGACCTTCGACGGTCGGGGGCTGCACGACCTGGCCGCGGGGACGCGGACCGTCACGCTCTGACAGGTGGGGTCAGCGGCCGCGCTGCGAGCGCATGCCCTTCATCGAGGTCGGCACCGGGCCCTTGGGGACGGGCAGCTTGCCGCGCTGGGCGTCCAGCGCCTTGAGGCGCTGGAGGATGTCGGTCATCTCGGCCGGCTTCACCTCACGACCGAGCTTCTGCACGTGGCGCACGAGCTTGGGCAGGGGAACCTCGCCCTCACCGCGGCCGGCGACGATCTCGTGGATCGGTACGCCGTAGGCGACGCGCTCGTGCTTCTTGCGCTCGATCACGAGGAGCTGGCGCACCCGGTTGGGGCTGCTGCCCTCACCGACGAGGACGATGCCGGGAGGACCGACGACGCGGTGCACGACGTCCTGCTGCTTGGTGAAGCCGACCACGGGGTCGAGCTTCCAGCCGCGACGCAGCATCTGCAGGGCCCCGGCAGCGGCGGCCGGCTGGCCCTCCATCTGCTTGTAGGCAGCGGCCTGGGCGCGACGGCCGAAGACCAGCAGCGCGAGCAGGACGCCGACCATGATGCCGCCGACGATCGCGATGACCAGCGAGATGACGCCGTCGCCCGGCAGCGCCCACATCAGCGCGAAGCCGAGCAGCGCCCCGACCAGGAACGTGCCGAGGATGATCCAGCCCAGGCGCGGGTCGCTGCGCTTGGCCATCCGGTAGGTCTGGGCGATCTGCCCTCGGCGCGAGGTGGGCGTGGGTTCGGGGGTCGACATCAGGTGGCCTTGTCCAGTGGTGTGACGGGGTCAGACGGCGGCGGCGGCGCGCGCGTCCATGGCCTGACGGTACAGCCGTCCGGCGCGGTAGGACGAGCGGACGAGCGGGCCGGAGAGCGCACCGGTGAAGCCGATCTCGTCGGCCTCGTGCTTGAGCTCGACGAACTCCTCCGGCTTGACCCAGCGCTCGACGGGGTGGTGCCGGGGCGAGGGGCGGAGGTACTGGGTGATCGTGATCAGCTCGCAGCCGGCCTCGTGGAGGTCGCGGAGCGCCTGGCTGACCTCGTCGCGGGTCTCGCCCATGCCGAGGATGAGGTTGGACTTGGTCACCAGGCCGAAGTCGCGCGCCTGGGTGATCACGTCGAGGGAGCGGTCGTAGCGGAAGGCCGGGCGGATCCGCTTGAAGATCCGCGGCACGGTCTCGACGTTGTGGGCGAGCACCTCGGGACGCGACTCGAAGACCTCGGTCAGCAGGTCGGGCTTGCCGTTGAAGTCGGGGATCAGGTTCTCCACGCCGGTGCCGGGGTTGAGCTCGTGGATGGCGCGCACGGTCTCGGCGTAGAGCCAGGCGCCGCCGTCGGGCAGGTCGTCGCGCGCGACGCCGGTGATGGTGGCGTACTTGAGGCCCATCGTCTGGACCGACTCGGCGACGCGGCGCGGCTCGTCACGGTCGAGCGGCTGCGGCTTGCCGGTGTCGATCTGGCAGAAGTCGCAGCGGCGGGTGCACTGGTCGCCACCGATGAGGAAGGTGGCTTCCTTGTCCTCCCAGCACTCGAAGATGTTGGGGCAGCCGGCCGACTGGCACACCGTGTGGAGGCCCTCGGACTTCACCAGGCTCTGCAGGGCGGTGTACTCAGGGCCCATCTTCGCCTTGGTCTTGATCCACTCCGGCTTGCGTTCGATCGGGGTCTCCGCGTTGCGGATCTCCAGTCGGAGAAGCTTGCGTCCTTCGGGGGTGGGAGCCGTCGTCACACCCGCCACTCTACGGCGCGTCGCAGGGGCTCCCAACTCACGGGGTCGGGCGTCGGAGGGGCCGTCAGGCCCCCGGTCGCACCAGCTCGATGCGGGGGCCGCGGCCGGGCTCGGGGCGGGCGTCGTAGTCGGGCGTCGCGGTGTAGGGCTGCCAGGCGAGGTACGCCGACAGGTGCCGGCGCACGCTCGGCAGCACGTCGGTGACGCTCACGTCGCGGCCGAGCTCGGTCGACAGCGAGGTGACGCCGGCGTCGGCGATGCCGCACGGCACGAACCGGTCGTACCAGCCGAGGTCGACGTCGCAGTTGAGCGCGAAGCCGTGCATGGTCACGCCCCGGCTGACCCGGATGCCGATCGCGGCGACCTTGCGCTCGGGCCCGCGGTCGTCGGCCTGCAGCCAGACGCCGCTGCGGCCGGGCACGCGCGCGGTGGTGACGCCGAAGTCCGCGCAGACCGCGATCAGCGCCTCCTCGACCCGACGGACGTAGTCGACGACCTTGACGTGGTCGGGCAGCGTGACGATCGGGTAGCCGACGAGCTGGCCGGGTCCGTGGAAGGTGATCTTGCCGCCGCGGTCGACGTCGATCACGTCGGCGCCGCCCGGGTCGGCGGGGCGCTCGTGGGCGTCGGTGCGCTTGCCAGCGGTGAAGACCGGCGGGTGCTCGAGCAGGAGGACGGTGTCGGGGCGCGTGCCCGCCACGACGCCCTCGTGGACGCGACGCTGGAGGTCCCAGGCCGAGAGGTAGTCGACGGCGTCGTCGCCCAGCCCGGCGACCTCGTAGTCCAGCTCCTGCGGCATGCGGCGAGCCTACGCCTCGCGTCGCCGCGGCCTGCCTGTGGATGAGCCGACGCACTCCCGGCCCGGATCGGCGAGGGTGGCGGGATGGACCCGCGCCGACTCCTGCCCGCCCTCGCGGCCGTCGCCAGCGCCTGCGTGGTCGCGACGCTGGTGGTCACCCTGGTGCCGTGGCGCGACGCGGGAGGGGACGTGCGGCGTCCGCAGGCGCCTGCGGCGTCGGTCGCAGGTACGCCGTCCGGGCCGGCCGCCGTGCTGGCAGCGTGGGACGAGCGCCGCGCGGCGGCCTGGGCCGCGGGTGACGTGGACGCGCTCGCCGGGCTCTACGTCGACGGGTCCCGCACCGGAGCCGCCGACGTGCGGCTGCTGCGCCGACTACCGGTCCCGAGGCCTGACGGTCGAGGGACTCACGACCCAGGTGCTGGCGCTCGGCGTCGTCAGGCGTACGCCGTCGCGGCTGGTGCTCGCGGTGACCGACCGGGTCGTCGGCGGGCGGGCCGTGGGCGGGAGCACCCCGGTGGCGCTACCGGCGGACCGGGCCTCGACGCGGCGGGTGGTGCTGGTGCGGGAGGACGGCCGGTGGCGGGTGGTGGAGGCGAGCGATCAGGCGAGGGCGGCGGCCAGCACGCTCCGCACGTCCTCGTCCTCGAAGTCGTAGCCCGCCCGCTCGAGGGCGGCCGGACGCGCGTTGACCGAGCCGAGCAGCTCGGGCGCGAGGTCACCGGCGGCGAGCTTCATGAGCGGTGCCGGGACGGCGAGGAACGCCTTGCGGTGCACGCCCTTGGCGAGCGCCTCGGTGAACTCCGCGTTGGTCGGGGTCTGCGGGCAGCAGAGGTTGAACGCCCCGGAGACGTCGCGCGACTCGAGGAGGTAGCTGACCGCGCCGATCCAGTCGCGCAGCGAGATCATCGGCATGTGCTGCCGGCCGGAGCCGAGCCTGGCTCCGCCGCCCGCCTGGAAGAGCAGGCGCAGCTGCTTGAGCGGGGGAGACGTGCGGTCCATCACCGGTGCCGTGCGCAGCACGCACACGCGGGACCCGGCGTCGTGCGCGGGCGTGGTCGCCTCCTGCCAGGCGCGGGACACCCGGGTGAGGAACTCGTCGCCGCGGCTCTCGCTGTCCTCCGTGACAGGCGCGTCGCCGTGGTCGCCGTAGAAGGCGATGCCGTTGCCGGCGATGAAGGCGGCAGGGCGCTCGCTCGCCGCGATGGCGGCGGCGAGGGTGCCGGTCGTCGAGACGCGCGAGGAGAGCACCTCGTCGGCCCACTTCTTCGAGTGCGGGTTGCCGGCGATGCTCGCGCCGGCGAGGTTGACGACGGCGTCGGCCCGCTCGATGACCGCGGCGTCGACCGTCCCGGCCGCCGGGTCCCAGCGTGACTCGCGCGGCGAGGACGGCTCACGACGTACGAGCGCTGTCACCTCGTGCCCGTGGACGCGGAGGTGGTCGCTCAGGTGGGTGCCCAGGAAGCCTGACGCTCCGGCGATGACGACGCGCATGTCCCCACCCAACCAGAGGCGCCAAGCGCGACCGACCTGCGCGGCGGAGCGTCAGCCCGCGAGGTGGGCCCAGCGCGCCGACAGCTCGCGCCACGGCCCCTGGTCGACCACGCGACCGGAGTCGAGCACGACGACGCGGTCGGCCTGGGCCAGCGCGGCCGCCTTGCTGGTCGCACCGATCACGGCGGCCCCGCGCTCGCGCAGGGCCCGCCACAGCTCGATCTCCGTGGCCGCGTCGAGCGCCGACGACACGTCGTCGGCGAGCAGGACGTCGGCCTCGGCGGAGAGCGCCCGCGCCAGCGCGAGGCGCTGCACCTGGCCGCCGGAGAGGCGTACGCCGCGGTGCCCGACGAGCGAGTCGGGTCCTCCGGCCTCGGCCACGTCGCGCCCCATCCGCGAGGTCTCGAGCGCGGGCATCACCGGGCGGTCCGCGTGGTCGAGGGCGACGTTGTCGGTGAAGGTGCCGGACAGGACGCGCGGGACCTGTGCCACGTGGGCGACCCGGGCCGGGCGCATCGTGGCCTGCGGGTCGGTGACGACCTCGTCGTTCCAGCGGATCTCGCCCGTGCTGCTGACCAGCCCGGCCAGCGCGCCGAGCAGGCTGGACTTGCCGGAGCCGACCTGGCCGAGCAGGAGCACGAGCTCGCCCGCGTCGACGGACAGGTCGACGTCCTGGACGCCGAGGGTGCCGTCGTCGTGCACCGCGCTGACGCGGTCGAGGGTGAGGGTGCGCAGCGGCTCGCGCTGGGGGCGGGCGGGCTCGTCGGCGGTGCCGGCGGACAGGTCCATCCCGGCCGGCAGCACCATCAGGTCGCCGCCGCCGGCGAGCGCGCTGGTCGCGTTCATCCAGGCGCGGGTGCCGGGTGCCTCGGTGACGACGGCCCCGGCGACGCGGCCGAACCAGTCGAACCCGCTCACCGCGTTGGCGACGAGCAGGGCGGTGGCCAGGCCCCAGTGCCCGGACAGCAGCCCCGCCCAGGCGGCGACGACGCCGCACTGGACCATCACGACCGGTACGCCGTCGAGCAGCGACTGCACGCGGTGCTCGCGCACCGCGGCGTCGACCCGGCCGCCGTCGACCTCGCGGAGGTGGCGGTGCAGGTGGGGCGTCGCGGCGGCGAGCTTGACGGTGCGGATCGACTCGAGCGTCGAGACGAGGGCCTGGCCGAAGGAGGCGCGCGCGGCCGACGCGGCCGCCGCGGACCGACCGGCGACCGGCCTGCCGACCGACGACGCGAGCGCCGAGGCCACCATGACGGCGAGCAGGATGGCGCCGGCGAGCCAGCTGCCGGCGATGACCGCGGTCAGGGTGGCGACCAGCAACCCGTTGACGAAGTCGACCCAGCGGTCGGTGTAGCGGGCGATGCGGTCGGCGTCCATGGTCCGCGCCACGACCTCGCCCGGAGGCGTACGGACCAGCCGGTGCTGGTCGGTCTGGCCGGCGAGCACGGCGGCGCGGACCCGCATCCGGACCTCGACCCACCAGTGCGGGTAGGTCCAGAAGGCCTGCGAGAGCAGCAGCGGGCCGACCATGAGCGAGAGGACCAGTGCGGCCAGCATGAGCCCGGGGGTCTCACCGCGCTGGAGCGCGGTGACGACGTGGCCCCAGACGAACCCGGTGATCGCGCCGTAGGCGCCGGTGATCGAGGCGACGAGGAAGAGGCTCGCGCCGAGCAGGCCCCACTCGGGCTTGACCGAGATCACGTTCAGCACCTGGCGCGCCAGGCTGAGCGGGGGGTCGACGTGCGGCGGCGCCGGCGGCGTCGTGCTGCGGCGGATGGACCCGATCGAGGCGTCCTCGGTGTGGTGGTCCTCGACGACGACCTCGTGGGCGGCCGCGGCGAGGAGGTCGCGGAACGGTCCGGGCTCGGTCACCAGGCGGCCGCGCGGTCCCTGCTGCACGACCCGGCCGGACTCCAGCACGGCGACCTGCTCGGCGCGCTCGGTGGTGGAGAGCCGGTGCGCGACGAGGATGCCGGTGCGT
The DNA here is from genome assembly GCA_963795275.1 of uncultured Actinomycetota bacterium. Lineage (GTDB taxonomy): Bacteria > Actinomycetota > Actinomycetes > Propionibacteriales > Nocardioidaceae > Nocardioides. The sequence goes on along the minus strand of CAWCHD010000020.1, from coordinate 26,819 downwards.
CCGGCGATCAGCCGGTCGGCGGCGCGCACGACGCGGGCCTCGGTGACGGGGTCCATCCGCGCGGTGGCCTCGTCGAGCACCACGACGCTGACGTCGCGCACGAGCAGGCGGGCGAAGGCGACGAGCTGCTCCTCGCCCGCCGACAGGCTGGTGCCGCCGGGGCCGAGGAGGGTGTCGAGCCCCTCGGGCAGGCCGGCCACCCAGTCGGTGAGCCCGAGCTCCTCGACCGCGGCCGCCACCTGCTCCGCGGGTGCGTCGCCGAAGAGCCGGATGTTGTCGGCGAGGCTGCCGGCCAGGATCTCGGTGCGCTGCGTGACCACGCCGACCGCGGCGCGCAGCTGCTGGAGGTCGATGTCGCGCACGTCGAGACCGCCGATGAAGACCGATCCGCGGGGCGGCTCGACGGCGCGGGAGAGCAGGGATGCCAGGGTCGACTTGCCGGAGCCCGTGCGACCGACGAGCGCGCAGGTGTGGCCCGCCGGGACGGTGAGGTCGACGTCGCGCAGCGCGAACGAGCCGGTGCCGTAGGAGAACGCGAGGCCGCGGAGCTCGACGTCGAGCGGGCCGTCGGGGAGGGGTGCGCCACCGACCGGCTCGGCGGCCACCGAGATCATGCCGCGCAGGCGCAGGACGGCGCCCATGCCCTCCTGCAGGTCGGGCAGGTGCCGGGCGAGCATGTCGACCTGGCCCACGAACATCGTGGTGACCAGGAAGAGCGTCACGAGCCGGGCCGTGGACAGGTCGCCGGAGAGGACCAGGGCCACCCCGATCAGGCCGGTGGCTGCGAGCACGCCGTGCAGCAGCGCGCCGCTGCGGCGCGTGACGCTGACCTCGATCTGGAGGACCCGGGCCAGGCGCCGGTGGATCTCGGCTGCCAGCTGGGCGTTGCGGCGCAGGACGTGGGCCTGGCCGAGCGACGTACGGATGTCGTCGCGTGCCGCGACGCCCTCCTCGGTCGACGCGGCGTGGTCGGTCCACGCGGCCTCCTCGAGCACCTTGCGCTCGGCGATCTGCGGCAGGAGCCGCCGGATGGCGAACCAGACGAGCACGCCGCAGAGCGGGAACAGGAAGGCCGCGGGCCACCACGTGAAGCCGGCGACGATCCACAGCGGTCCGGCCGACAGGGTCGTGCGGATGGCCATCCACACGCCCCAGCGCATCAGCTGGCCGACCTCCCAGGTGTCGTCGTCGATGCGGTCGAGGACCTCGCCGACGGCCTGCTCGGACAGCTCGGAGAGCGGCTGCGCCATCGCCGCGTCGATCAGGTCGGCGCGCAGCTGGCCCTCGGCCCGGTCGACGACGACGCCCCAGAGGGTGCGGGCCGCCGTGTCGACGAACGCGCCGCCGACCACGCACAGCGCCAGCACGGTGACGAGGGCCTGGGTGGGGGAGTCGGCCAGGCGACCGGCCGCCACGCTGCCGAGCGACGAGGCGATCGCACCCACCAGGGCCATCACCAGGGCCGTCACGGTCAGGGGACGGCGTACCCGCCGCCAGTCGACGGGCCGGCGGTCTGCGGGGAGCTCCGACGCGGGGGTGGTCGCGTCAGCGGAGCGGGAGGCTTGGATCGTGGTCACGGTGACTTCAGGCTAGGTGGTGGACGGGCAGGGCGCGCCCGGTTTTCCGGGGAGGGTCGCACGCCACAGGACCCCGGCCGCCAGCGGCGACCGGGGTCCTGCGCAGGACGGGCGTCAGACCTCGAACGAGCCCGACTCGAGGCGCTTCTTGACCTCCTGGAGGAAGCGGCCCGCGTCGGCGCCGTCCACCAGGCGGTGGTCGTAGGTCAGCGAGAGGTGGACCATGTGGCGCACCGCGATCGTCTCGCCCAGGTTGGGGTCGTCGATCACGACGGGCCGCTTGACCACGGCACCCGGACCGAGGATCGCGACCTGCGGCTTGTTGATGATCGGGGTGTCGAAGAGCGCCCCGAAGCTGCCCAGGTTGGTGATCGTGAAGGTGCCGCCCGACAGCTCGTCGGGGGTGATCTTGTTGGTGCGGGTGCGCTCGGCCACGTCGGCGATCTTCTTGGCCAGCCCGGCGATGGAGAGGTCGCCCGCGTCCTTGACGACCGGCGTCAGCAGGCCCTTCTCGGTGTCCACGGCGAACGCGATGTTCTCGCGGTCGAAGTAGGTCACCTCGCCCTTGTCGGTGTTGATCGCCGCGTTGAGCTTGGGGTGCAGCTTGAGCGCGTCGATCGCGGCCTTGGCGAAGAACGGCAGGTAGGTGAGCTTCACGCCCTCCCGCGCCAGGAAGTCGTTCTTCGACGCCTCCCGCAGGCGGGCGATCGCCGTGACGTCGACCTCCATGACCTGCGTCAGCTGGGCGGCCTCCTGCAGCGACTCGACCATGCGCGTGGCGATGACCTTGCGCAGGCGCGAGAGCGGCTCGGTGGTGCCCCGCAGCGGCGACGGCGCGGCCGACGACGGTGCGGCAGCGGCCGGCGGAGCGCCCGCGGCAGCGGGAGCCGCGGCGGGGGCAGCCGGGGCGGCCGGGGCGGCCGCCTGCTGCTGCGCGGCGGCAGCGGCATCGAGGACGTCCTGCTTGCGGATGCGGCCACCGACACCGGTGCCGGTCAGGGAGCCGAGGTCGACACCGTGCTGGTCGGCCATCTTGCGCACCAGCGGGGTGACGTACGCCGTCTGGTCGCGGCCACCGTCACCCGAGGACGAGGACGAGGACGACGACGCAGCAGGTGCCTGCGCAGCAGCGTCGGTGCGCTGCGGCTCGGGCTCGCCCTGCGGCGCCGGCGCGTAGGGCGCCTCGCCCTTCGCCTCGGGCTCGACGTCCTGCGCGCCCTGACTCCTGCTTCGACTCCTGCTTGGCCGACTCGGGGGTCTCGTCGCCGGGGGGCAGCTGGCCGGTCTCCTCGACGGCCTGCTCCTCCTGCTCGGCCTTCTTCTCCGCCTGCTCCTCGTCCTTCGGCTGGGCCTCGGGCTCGGCCTGGGCGGGGGCGTCGTCGGCGGAGCCGATGACCGCGAGCTCGGCACCGACCTCGACCGTCTCGTCCTCCTCGGCCTTGATCTCGAGCAGCGTGCCCGCGACCGGCGAGGGGATCTCGGTGTCGACCTTGTCGGTGGAGACCTCGAGGAGCGGCTCGTCGACCGCGACCTCGTCGCCGACCTGCTTGAGCCAGCGGGTCACGGTGCCCTCGGTGACGGACTCACCCAGAGCGGGGAGCGTCACCGACGTACCGGAGCCGCCCGAGCCGCCGGAGCCGCCCGAGGAGCCGGAGTCGGCGGCCTTCTCGGCGGCCGGCTCCTCCTGCGCGGGGGCGTCGTCCTTCTCGGACTCGGGGGTCTCGTCGCCGGGCGGGAGCTCGCCGGTCTCCTCGGCGACCTGCTCCTCCTGCTCGGCCTTCTTCTCCGACTCCTCGTCGTCCTTCGGCTGGGCCTCGGGCTCGGCGGAGTCGGAGGCGTCGCCCGCGGACTCGCCCTCCTCGCCGATGACGCCCAGGACCGCGCCCACCTCGACGGTGTCGTCCTCGTTGGCCGTGATCTCCAGCAGCGTGCCGGCGACCGGCGAGGGGATCTCGGTGTCGACCTTGTCGGTCGAGACCTCCAGCAGGGGCTCGTCGACGGCAACCGTGTCACCGACCTGCTTGAGCCAGCGGGTGACGGTGCCCTCGGTGACGGACTCGCCGAGTGCGGGGAGGGTGACTTCGGAGGCCATGTGGATCCTTCGCTCGCGGGTGGTGTGTGAAATCTCAGGTGGTCAGGAGTGGGCGTGCAGCGGCTTGCCGGCGAGGGCCAGGTGGGCCTCGCCGAGCGCCTCGTTCTGGGTGGGGTGGGCGTGCACCAGCGGTGCGACGTCCTCGGCGTGCGCCTCCCAGTTGTAGATGAGCTGCGCCTCGCCGATGAGCTCGCCGACCCGGTCTCCCACCATGTGGACGCCCAGGACGGGTCCGTCCTTCAGCCCGACGAGCTTCACGAAGCCCTGGGTCTGGAGGATCTGGCTCTTGCCGTTGCCGCCGAGGTCGTAGGTGATCGTGGTGACGTCGTCGCCGTGCAGCTCGCGGGCGCGGGCCTCGTCGAGGCCGACCGAGGCGATCTCGGGGTGGGAGTACGTCACCCGCGGGATGCCGGTCTCGTCCACCGGGCGCGGGTCGAGCCCGGCGATGTCCTCGGCGACGAAGATGCCCTGCTGGAAGCCGCGGTGCGCGAGCTGGAGGCCGGGCACGATGTCGCCGACGGCGTACACGCCCTCGACGTTGGTCCGGCAGCGCTCGTCGGCGAGCACGAAGCCGCGCTCCATCGCGATGCCCTGCTCGGCGTAGCCGAGGCCGTCGGTCGAGGGTCCGCGGCCGACCGCGACGAGCAGCACCTCGGCCTCGATCACGTCACCGCCCTCGACGGTGACGGCGACACCGGTGTCGGTGGTCTTCACGCTCTGGAAGGGCGTGCCGGTGAGGAAGCTGATCCTGCGCTTGCGGAAGGCGCGCTCGAGGGCCTTCGACGAGGCCTCGTCCTCGCCCGCGACGAGCCGGGGGAGGGCCTCGATGATCGTGACGTCGGCGCCGAAGGACTTCCAGACGCTGGCGAACTCGCAGCCGATGACGCCGCCGCCGAGCACGATCGCCGAGGCGGGGACGCGGTCGAGGCGCAGGGCGTGCTCGGAGGTGATGACGTGCGTGCCGTCGACCTCGAGGCCGGGGAGCGTACGGCTGTAGGAGCCGGAGGCGAGCACGACGTGGGTGCCGGTGTGCTCGGTGCCGTCGACGGTGACCGTGCGCGGGCCGGTGAGCGTGCCGGTCCCCTCGATGACGGTGATGCCGCGCGACTTGATCAGGCCGGTGAGGCCCTTGAAGAGCCGGTCGACGACCTTGTCCTTGTAGGCGTTGACGGCCGGCATGTCGATGCCGTCGAGGCTGGCGTTGACCCCGAACTGCGAGGCCTCGCGGGCCGAGTCGGCGACCTCGGCCGCGTGGAGGAGCGCCTTGGTCGGGATGCAGCCCACGTGGAGGCAGGTGCCGCCGAGGTTGCCCTTCTCGACCAGCCCGACGCTCAGGCCCAGCTGGGCCGCCCGGAGGGCACAGGCGTAGCCGCCCGACCCTGCCCCGAGGACGAGGACGTCGAACTCCGCCACAGGTATTCCTCCGCATGCTCAGATCGGGTGCGCCGCGCTCCGGAACCGCGACTCGCCCATCTTTGCACTTGATCGTTGGGCGGTGTGAGGGGCGTCCCGGCAGAATGTCCGCCATGGGCATGTTCGACCGATTCCGGCGCAAGGGCCGCGTGAGCCGTCCCGGGCGGGACGCCGTGCGCACCGGCTCCACCACCGTCCGTGCGTCCGACAGCGAGGACGTACGGCACCTCGAGACCTTCGTGACGACCCGGCAGGGCGTCGAGGGCTTCGTGGAGCCGCGGACCGCCGTCAGCGACGTGACGCTGCTGCTGGTCGCGCACGACGGGGAGTGGACGCGGCGCCGCGTGCCGAGCGTCAAGTGGGCGCACGACTTCGCCAACCGCCACCGCGTGCCGTCCTACGACGCCGCCCTGGTCGGCGTGCCGCAGCGGATGCGCGACTACAACGCGCGCAAGAAGGCCCAGGGGATCTAGTCGTCCTCAGGCCAGGTCGCCCTCAGGCCGCGGGCTCGGCCAGCGACCGGGCGAGCTCGACCAGCGTGGTGACGCCGAAGCCGGTCGCGCCGCTCGGCACGTGGCCGTAGGGGCCGCCGGTGTTGATCTCCTTGCCGGCGATGTCGAGGTGCGCCCACGGCAGCCCGCCGGTGAACTCGCGCAGGAACGCCGAGGCGTAGAGCCCGCCGCCCCAGCGCACCCAGTCGTGCTGGAGCAGGTCGGCGACCTTGGAGCTGGTGATGCGCTCGCGCATCTCCTCGGGGATGGGCATCCGCCACTGCTGCTCGCCGGCCGCGGCGCCCGCGGCGAGGACGGCAGCGACCTGGTCGTCGGTGCCCATGACGGCGCCGACCTTGTCGCCGAGGGCGAGCATCATGTGCCCGGTCAGCGTCGCGATGTCGATGACGACGTCGGGCTCGTCCTGGACCGCCATCGAGAGGGCGTCGCCCAGCAGCATCCGGCCCTCGGCGTCGGTGTTGGCGATCTCCACGGTCGTGCCGTTGTGCATGGTGATCACGTCGCCGGGGCGGGTCGAGGTGGCCGAGACCATGTTCTCCGCCATCGGGGCGTACGCCGTCACCTTGAGCTTGAGGCCGAGGCGGGCGATCGCGAGCGTGGCGGCCACGACGCTGGCCGCACCGGCCATGTCGCCCTTCATGTTGACCATGCTCGACGACGGCTTGATGGTCAGGCCGCCGGAGTCGAAGGTGACGCCCTTGCCGACGAGCGCGAGGTGCGCCTTGGCGCCCTTGGGGGCGTACGTCAGCCGGACCAGTCGCGAGGGGGCGACGCTGGAGTCGCCGACGCTGAGGATGCCGCCGCAGCCCATCTCGGCGAGCTGCTCGTGGTCGAACACCTCGAGCGTGACCTTGGGGGCACCGCGTCCCTTGGTGACCTCCTTGTGCGCGGCCGTCACGAGCTCGGCCAGCAGCGGGGGAGTGCAGTCGCGCGGCGGCGTGTTGACCCAGTCGCGGGTCAGGGCGACGGCGTCGGCGAGGACCTCGGCGCGTTCCAGCGCCTCGGTCGCCTCGCTGCGCCGGGCGATCGAGGTGAGCACGACGACGTCGGCGGGCGCGGTGGTCTCGGGCTTGCTGCTCTTGTACGCCGTGAAGGTGTAGCCGCCGAGGCGGTGGCCCTCGACGACCGCGGCGACCAGCGCCGGGGTCTCGGCCGGCAGCGCCAGGGCGACCGACGCGGCGTTGGGCACGCTCCGCGCGGCGACGCCCGCGGCACGGCGTACGGCGACCGGGTCGGCCGGGTCGGGACCGAGGCCGACGAAGACCAGCAGCGGGGCGTTGACCTCGTCGCGGCTCGCGGCCTTGACCGCCTCGCCCGCCTTGCCGGTGACGCCCATCGTGGACAGGAACGGCCGCAGCCGACGGCCGTACGCCTTGCTCACGTCCTCCGCCGCGTCACAGAGGCGGGGCCCGTCGTCACCTGCCACCACCCCCACGACGACGGCGTCGGCGCGGGTCTTGGCGGGGCTGGCACTGCGCAGGGAGTACGAGGTCACCCGGGGCATGTTAGGCGAGCCCGGAAGGGTCGGGGCGCTGCGGTAGGTTGCGCGACATGGCAGGAACGCTCAAGCAGTCGCCCCTCCACGACCGCCACGAGGCGCTCGGAGCCAAGTTCTCCGAGTTCGGCGGATGGTCGATGCCGCTGGAGTACGCCACCGGCGTCGTCAAGGAGCACACGGCGGTCCGCGAGGCCGTCGGCATCTTCGACGTGAGCCACCTCGGCAAGGCGATGGTGTCGGGTCCGGGGGCTGCCGACTTCGTCAACGCGACGCTGTCCAACGACCTCGCCAAGATCGGTCCCGGCAAGGCGCAGTACACCCTCTGCCTCGACGAGTCGGGCGGGATCGTCGACGACCTCATCGCCTACTGGCACGACGACGAGCACGTCCTCCTCATCCCCAACGCCGCCAACACCGCCGAGGTCGTCCGACGGCTCCGGGCCGAGGCGCCCGAAGGCATCAAGGTGGTCGACCACCACGACGACTACGCCGTCCTGGCCGTCCAGGGCACCCGCTCCGACGAGGTGCTGCAGAAGGTCGGCCTGCCCACCGGTCACGACTACATGTCCTTCGTCGAGGCCGAGCTCGGCGACTCGGGCGTCGGTGTCGTGGTGTGCCGCACCGGCTACACCGGCGAGCGGGGCTACGAGCTCGTCGTCGTCAACGACGCCGCCGGCGACCTGTGGGACCAGCTGATGGCGGCCGGCGAGGAGTGGGGCATCACCGCTGCCGGGCTCGGGGCGCGCGACACGCTCCGCACCGAGATGGGCTACCCGCTCCACGGCCAGGACATCAGCCTCGACACCAACCCGGTCGAGGCCGGGCTGTCGTGGGCGGTCGGCTGGAAGAAGGACGCCTTCTGGGGTCGCGACGCCGTCGCCGCGATCAAGGAGGAGGGTCCGAAGCGTCGCCTGCGCGGACTGGTCGCGGTCGGCCGCGGCATCCCGCGCCCCGGCATGGGCGTGACCCTGACCCACGACGTACCCCTCGCCGACATCACCTCCGGCACCTTCTCCCCGACGCTCAAGAAGGGCATCGGCATGGCGCTGATCCCGACGATGGTCGCGGAGGACGCGCAGGTCGGCGTCGACATCCGCGGGCGCCGCGAGATCTTCCAGCTCGTCAAGCCGCCCTTCGTCGACACCTCCGTGCGGGAGTCCTGATGATGCCCGGACAGCCGCCCACCTTCCGCCAGCCGTCGGCCTCCGAGCGGCCGTGGTGGTGGCGCCTCGAGGACGAGTCCGGCGAGACCGTCGAGGTGGCGGCCTACGCCGACCAGCGGTTCAGCAACCAGGGCGACGCCGAGTCGTGGGTGGGCGAGATCTGGGCCGACCTCGCCGAGCACGGCGTGGCCGCCGTGACGCTGTTCGAGCACGAGCGGCAGGTCTACGGACCGATGTCGCTCAGCGCCTGAGTCCATCCGCGATCGGTCGCCGCTCCGAAGCAGGGACGTGGTGACCACCGACGGATCCGACTTCGCGACGTACGTCGACGCGCGCTGGCCCGACCTCGTGGGCGGTCTCGAGGAGGAGGGCGTGCCGGCCGACGACGCGCGGCTCGCGGTCGGCGAGGCGCTGCTCGCGAGCCGACGCGGGTGGTCGCGGCGGGTCCGCCAGGAGAACGTCGACGTGACGCTGTGGGCCGAGGTGCGCGAGCGCGCCGGACTGCCCCCGCGGTCGGGCGAGGCGGCACCCCACGGCGTACGCCGGTTCGACCACGACGACCGGCCGGAGCCCTGGCTGGACCGGGCCGAGCAGGTGCGCGGCGCACGTCGCCGGCGCGGTGTCCGGCGGGGGATCGTCGGCGTGCTGGTCGTGGGCAGTGCTCGCCGCGGGGTGGGCCTGGTGGGCGTCGATCCCGCCGACTCCGGAGGTGCGTGAGGAGGACAACGCGCTGCCCGTCGTCTGGTACGCCGAGGGTGACCTGCACCTCGCGAAGGTCGTCGTGACCCTGCCCGGGGTGGACGAGTTCGTGGCCGTGGGACCGGACGTCGCGGCCCGGATGCGCTCGGGCGAGGTGGTGCGGATCGCCGCCGACGGCGGCGTCGAGGAGCTCGCCGAGGCTCCTCCCGAGCTCACCGACGTCGTGCCCGGACCGGCCTACGAACCCCCGGGCCGCTACGACGTTTCCCTGCAGAGCGCCCCGCTGCCCGGCGGTGGGTGGGCCTACCTCATCGACTCGTCACGTCGCGACGGCGCAGGACGCCGTACGCCAGTCCGAGTCGGGTCGCCGCGCGCTGGTGGTGTGCCCCACCCAGTCGACGTGCGCCGAGCCCGTCACCATCGCCGGTGCGGAAGGATCGATCCGGCTGCGGTGACCGGACCATCGGGGTCCGGAGCGGTCCGGCTGCGTTGTTAACCTCCGTGGGTGGCAGCGGCGAGTGACGAGGAGCCGCGCCGGGCGTTCCGTCGTGGTGTGCAGCTGGGGGTCCCGTTCGCGGTCGTCGCGTTCTTCCTGAGTGCGTCGTTCGGTGTGCTGGCGCGCCAGGCGGGTTTCAGCGTCGCGCAGGCCATCGTCACGGCGATGATCGTCTTCGCCGGCTCGGCGCAGTTCGCCGCCCTGTCGGTGATCACGGCAGGAGGCGGGATCCCCGCAGCCCTGACGGCGGGAAGCCTGATGAATGCGCGGTTCCTGGCGATGGGGATCGCACTGGCTCCGTCGTTGCCGGGCGGCCCGCTGAGGCGTGCTGCGCAAGGACAGGCCGTCGTCGACTCCTCGTGGGCACTCGCGAACCGCGGGGACGGCACGTTCGACCGCTGGCTCCTCTTCGGCACGACGGTCCCGCAGTACGTCGCCTGGACGCTGGGCTCGGTCGTCGGCGCGGTCTTCGGCGACGCCCTCGGTGACACCCATCGACTCGGGCTCGACGCCATCTACCCCGTCTTCTTCCTGTCCCTCCTCATCACCGAGCTGCGGGACACCACCTCACGGCGGGTGGCCGTCGGCGGAGGTCTCCTCGCGATCGCACTGGTGCCCGTCAGCCCGCCGGGCGTCCCCGTCCTGGCCGCGAGCGCGGTGGCGCTCGTCGGCCTGGTGCGGCGGTCGCGGTGACGCTGACCTACACCCAGGTCTGGGTGCTGATCGTCGGCCTCGCTGCACTGACGGTGGTGATCAAGGCGCTGGGACCGGTGCTGCTCGGTGGTCGGGATCTGCCGCCGTGGTTCTCTCGGGTGACCGCACTCATGGCGCCGACCCTGCTCAGCGCGCTGGTCGTGACCTCGGTGCTCGCCGCAGGGCGCTCGTGGTCGGTCGGCGCCCACACCGTCGGCGTCGCCGTGGCCGCGGTCATGCTCTGGCGACGCTGGTCGCTGGTGCTGTGCGTCGTCGCGGCGGTCCTCGTCACCGCGGGGCTGCGGGCGATCTGACGGCGACCTCGTCGCGCCTCGTTGAGCGAGAACTTCCGCTCATCGACCGCGTGGCCTCGTCGCGCCGCCTGGTTGAGCGAGAACTTCCGCTCATCGACCGGTCGAGCGTGCAGGACACCGGCCGCGTAGGGTCGCGCCTCGTGGCGGAGGCACTGTGGGCGGACGTGGCGGAGGCCTACGCGCGGAGCTTCGCGTGGCTCTGCGCCGGTGCGATCCCCGGACTGCTCGACGGGCTGCCCGCGGGGTGCGCGGTTGCTCGACGTCGGGTGCGGCACCGGAGCGCTGGTCGCCGCCGCGCGCGGAGCGCGGGCTCGACGCGATCGGGGTCGACCCCGACCCCGAGATGGCGGCGCTGGCGCGGGGCGGCGCTCGAGGGAGGACGTGGTGGTCGCCGGGCTGCCCGACCTGCCCCTCGCCGACGACGGCTTCGACGTGGTGACCGCCAGCTTCGTGCTCAACCACGTCGACCACCCGCGCGCCGGGGCCCGCGAGCTGGCGCGGGTCGTCGCACCCGGCGGCGTCGTACGCGCCACGATCTGGGGGCGTACGCCGCCTCCCCAGGCGGTGATGTGGAGCGGGCTGCTCGACGAGGCCGGGGCGGTGCGTCCGGAGATGCCGAGGCTGCCCGAGGACCGCGACTTCGACCGCTCGCCCGACGGCCTCGCCGGCATCCTGGACGAGGCCGGACTCGCGGTCGTGCGCGCCCGGCACCGTGGGGTGGCAGTGGCGCATCGCCCCCGACGACCTGTGGGCCGGCCTCACCTCGGTCGGCAACTTCGGCGTCACCTGGCGGGCCCAGTCCGAGGACGTGCGGGCCCGCGTGCGGACGGCGTACGACGAGCTGGGCGCGCCGTGGCGCGACGGCGAGGTGTTCGCCTTCGACGTCGAGTGCGTGTCGGTCGAGGCGCAGGCGCCCACGTCCTAGGGAGTCGTAGGATCACCCCGTGCGCGCCTACCTCGACCTGCTGCAGCGGATCCTCGACGAGGGCGTGGAGAAGTCGGACCGCACCGGTACGGGCACGCTGAGCGTCTTCGGCCACCAGATGCGCTTCGACCTCGCCGAGGGCTTCCCGCTGGTGACGACGAAGAAGGTGCACACGCGCTCGGTGTTCGGCGAGCTGCTGTGGTTCCTCCGCGGCGACACCAACATCAAGTGGCTGCAGGACCGCGGCATCACGATCTGGGACGAGTGGGCCGACGACAACGGCGACCTCGGTCCCGTCTACGGCTACCAGTGGCGCTCGTGGCCCACGCCGGACGGCCGTCACGTCGACCAGATCAGCCGGCTGGTCGAGGGGATCCGCACCAACCCCGACTCGCGCCGCCACATCGTCTCGGCGTGGAACGTCGCCGACGTCGACGACATGGCGCTGCCGCCGTGCCACACGCTCTTCCAGTTCTACGTCGCGGACGGCCGGCTGAGCTGCCAGCTCTACCAGCGCTCCGCCGACACCTTCCTCGGCGTGCCGTTCAACATCGCGTCGTACGCCCTGCTGACGCACATGGTCGCCCAGGTGACCGGCCTCGAGGTGGGGGAGTTCGTGCACACGATGGGTGACGCGCACCTCTACCTCAACCACGTCGACCAGGCCCGCCTGCAGCTCTCCCGCGAGCCGCGGCCGCTGCCGCGGCTGGTGCTCAACCCCGCCATCACCGAGATCGACGGCTTCGACCTCGAGGACGTCGCGGTCGAGGGCTACGACCCGCACCCGGGCATCAAGGCGCCGATCGCCGTATGACCTCTCCCCGCCCGGACCAGCGGGTGGTGCTCGTCGCCGCCCACGCGCGCAACCGCGTGATCGGCAACGGCGGCGAGATCCCGTGGCACCTGCCGCACGACTTCGCCCACTTCAAGCGCGAGACGCTCGGCCACACCCTCGTGATGGGGCGGCGGACGTGGGACTCGATCGGCCGCCCGCTGCCGGGTCGCGCGACGATCGTGGTCACGCGCGACGAGTCCTTCGACCCGGGCTTCGACGGCGTGCTGGTCGCGCACTCGCTGGAGGAGGCGTTCGGCCTCGCCGCCGAGCTGCCGGGTGACGTGATGATCGCCGGCGGGGGCGAGATCTACGCCCTCGCGCTGCCGTACGCCACCCACCAGGTGCTGACCGAGGTCGACCTGGCCCCGCCCGGTGACGCCTTCTACCCGGAGGTCCCGGCCGGCGAGTGGGTCGAGGTACGACGCGAGGTCGGCGAGGGCTGCCAGTGGACGTGGCTCGAGCGGTTGGCGCCGGCAGCGTGAAGCTCCACGTCGACCCGGCGTCCGGCACGCCGCCGTTCGAGCAGGTGCGCGACGGCATCCGCGGGCAGGTCGAGTCGGGTGCGCTTGGAGCCCGGGTTCCGGCTGCCGCCGGTCCGCTCGCTCGCCGCCGACCTCGCCCTCGCGACCAACACCGTCGCCCGCGCCTACAAGGAGCTCGAGGCGCTGGGCGTCGTCGAGACCCGCGGCCGGGCCGGGACGTTCGTGTCCGGCACCGGGGTGTCCTCCTCGGTCCGCGCCGCCGCGTCGGCGTACGTCGCGCACGGTGCGGACGCTCGGCCTGGACGACGACGAGGCGCTCGAGGCCGTACGCCGCGCGCTGGGGAGCTGAGCGGTGGACGAGGACGACCGCTACGCCGCCGTCGACCGGGCTGCGGAGGCCAACGCGCTGCACCGGCCCGTGGTCATCGAGGACGGCGTGGTCAGCAGGCCGGCCGGCGCGCACACGGCAACGGTCCACGGCTATCTCCGCCACCTGCGGGCGCAGGGCCTCGAGTGCGTGCCCGAGCCGCTGGGCGTGGTCGACGGCACCGAGTCCCTGCGGTTCATCGACGGCGCGGACGGTGGCGAGGGCTGGTGGCACCAGCACACCGACCAGGGCCTCGCGTCGGCTGCCCGCCTGCTGCGCCGGATCCACGACGCCGGAGCCGGCTGGGTCCCGCCCGACGACGCCGTGTGGGGTGCGACGCCCGTCGCCGGCGACGAGGTGGTGCCCTGCCACGGCGCCGGGATCGAGCCGCAGGCGACCTGGGTCGCCGACGGTGCCGAGGAGCGCGACCTCGAGGAGATCGCGTGGATCGAGGCGTACCGCGAAGTGCTGGCACCGTGACGGACCGACACATCGTCGTCGCGGCGGTCGCCCTGGTGCGGGACGGCTGCGTGCTGACCGTGCGCAAGCGAGGCACCGAGCGGTTCATGCTGGTGGGCGGCAAGCTCGAGCCGGGGGAGTCGGCTCGCGACGCAGCGCTGCGCGAGACGCTCGAGGAGGTCGGCCTCCGGATCGAGGAGGCGACGCTGCTCGGCGAGTTCGAGTCGATGGCGGCCAACGAGCCCGACCACACGCTCCACTCGACCGTGTTCCTGGTCGAGTCCGACGCCGAGCCCGTGGCCGCGGCGGAGATCGCGGAGGTGCGCTGGACGCCGCTGCGCGACCACCCGGACGACCTCGCGCCCATGCTCGAGCTCCACGTGATTCCCAAGCTGGTTGAAATCATTACCAACTGCTGAACCCGGGGTGGCCCGGCTGTCACCCGGCCGTGCATTCCTGCTCCGTATCAATAGGTCTCGTCACCTCGGGACCACTGATACCAGCGCAAGGAAACCTCAGAAGTGTCCATTCGGTCGTCCCGCCCCTCTCTCGTCGTTCGCGCGGTCATCGCTGCTGCGATCGCCGCCGCCGCTGTCGGCGCCCCCATCGCCGCCCAGGCCGCGCCGACCACCGGTCTGCTGGGCCTCGGGTGCGGCCCGGTCGTGCTGCAGCAGCCGACCCGGCTGGCGACGGCCCTCGACTCCGGCCTCAGCGCGGCCGTCGTACGCCTCGTCAACAGCCTGACGGGCCAGCAGCTCGACCTCCTCGCCGACGACCGTACGAGCTGGGTCGACGAGTGCGGCAAGGTCTTCGTGGCGGACGAGGGGATCGCCACCTCTCAGCAGGTGGCGGCCGACCCCGCGCCGCGCGACGCGGTCCCCACCGACGTCTTCGCGCTCTCCTCGCGCCCGGGCTCGACCCGCACCATCTACCTCGACTTCGACGGCGCCACCTACACCGGCACCCGCTGGAAGAACGGCGCCGAGATCGTCGCCCCGGCCTACTCCATCGACACCGACCGCTCGACCTTCAGCGACGTGGAGCGGGCCCAGATCTACCTCGCGTGGCGCACCGTGTCCGAGGACTACGCGCCCTTCGACGTCAACGTCACCACGCTGCGCCCGGACCCGTCGGCGCTCAGCCGGACGTCGGCCACCGACACGACCTACGGCATGCCCGTCATCATCAGCCCGACCAACTCCGTCGGCACCGGCTGCGGCTGCGGCGGCCTGTCCTACACCGGCATCTTCGGCAGCGTGAACGCGACGGACTACCAGCCGGCCTGGATCTTCACCAACGGCTCCGGCACCGGCGGCTACAACATGGGCCAGATCATCAGCCACGAGGTCGGCCACACGTTCGGGCTGAGCCACGACGGCACCAGCCAGGCGTCCTACTACGCCGGCGCCAAGGGCTGGGGCCCGATCATGGGCGCGTCCTACGACCGCCGCGCCTCGCACTGGTCGAGCGGCGAGTACGCCGACGCGAACAACACCGAGGACGACGTCGCGATCATCGCCCGGACGGCCCCCGTCCTGGCCGACGACCACGCCAACGGCGCGGCGGGCGCGACCCGGGTGACCGCCGGGACCCCGGTGGCCGGGACCATCACCACGCGCACCGACACCGACGCCTTCGCCTTCAGCGGCTACAGCCGGACGTCGCTGACCGTCGCCGGCCCGGCCGGGTTCTCCGACCTCGACGTCCGGCTGACGATCCTCAACTCGGTCGGCGCGACCGTTGCGACCATCGACCCGACCGCGGACGTCGCCGACGACACGTCGATGGCCGCCACCTGGCTGGTCGACCTGCCTGCCACCGCCGCGGGCTACGTCGCCGTCGTCGACGGGACCGGCCTGGGGACGCCGTCCGAGGCCGGCCGCTACAGCGACTACGGCTCGCTCGGCGCCTACACGGTGTCGCTGTCGACCGGCGGGAGCACGGCCACGCCGCTCCCGACGACCACCGGCACGACCACGCCGACCGCCACCACGACCGCCGACCCCGCCCCGCAGTCGATCGCCTTCGTCACGACCCGCCTGCCGAAGGCGCGCTCCGGCTCGGCCTACCGCGCCACCATCCGCTTCCGCGGTCCGGTGTCCGAGGCACGGGTCGACTGGCGACTGCCGCGCGGCCTGACCTGGAAGGTCTCCGGCGACCGGATCGTGATCCGCGGCCGGGTCCGTGGTCACACGACCGACAAGTTCGCGTCCGTGCTCTCCGGGACCGACGGCTCGGTCCGCCGGGTCTTCCGCCTCGTGGTCCGCTAGCCCGACGCGAGCACGTCGAGCTCCGGCTCACCTGGGCGTCAGCGTGCGCACGTAGGAGGTGCCGCGGTCGACCCACTGCTCGAGCTGCTCGTCGGTGGCGAGGGCGTCACCCGAGACGAGCAGCCAGCCGGCCATCTCGCGCCCACGCATCTCCATCGGGCGGACCGCGTCGCCGTCGAGCAGCTGCTCGCCCTCGGCGGGGTCGACGCGCACCATCAGCGCGCCCGAGCTGCCGGCGGCGACGGCCATGTGCCCGTCGAGCATGAAGCCGAGGCCGCCGAACATCTTCTTCGAGGTCCACCCCTCCTGGCCGTCGACCAGGTCGTGGATCCGCTGCGCCAGCACCTCGTCGTACGCCATGGCGTGACGGTAGACCACCCCTCCGACAGTCGCCCGCGGCTCGGCGACCACGGCACCACGCAGGCGGGACGATAACCTCTGTGGCATGAGCTCCACTGCCCCGTTCGGCCGCCTCCTCACGGCGATGGCCACCGCGTTCCACGAGGACGGCAGCGTCGACCTCGACGGCACGGCGGCGATCGCGGCGCACCTCGTCGCGCACGGCAACGACGGCGTCGTCGTCAGCGGCACGACGGGGGAGAGCCCCACGACCTCGGTCGCGGAGGACGGCGAGATCCTGCGCGCGGTCCAGGACGCGGTCGGGGACCGCGCGGTCGTCATCGCCGGTGTCGGCACCAACGCCACGGCCCACTCGGTCGAGCTGGCCCGGCAGGCGGAGAAGGTCGGCGTCGACGGGGTGCTGCTGGTCAGCCCCTACTACAACAAGCCCGGCCAGGTCGGCCTCCGGCACCACTTCTCGAGCGTCGTCGAGGCCACCGACCTCCCGGTGATGCTCTACGACGTCCCGGGCCGCACCGCCAGCCTCATCGAGCTCGACACCTACGAGGCGATGCGCCGCTACGACCACGTCGCCAGCGTGAAGGAGGCCTCCGGCCTGCTCGCACGCACCGCGCAGCTCGTCGAGATGGGCTACTCGGTCTACTCCGGCGACGACGTGAACACCCTCGGCTACCTCGCCTACGGCGGGGTCGGCCTGGTGTCCGTCGTCGCCCACGCCGCCGGCACCCAGCTCCGGGCGATGCTCGACGCCTGGGAGACCGGCGACCACGCCGAGGCGCTGCGGATCCACACCTCGCTGCTGCCCGCGTTCGACGCCGTGATGGGCGTCCCCAACTACGGAGCCACCACCGCCAAGGCAGCCCTCGAGCTGCTCGGTGTGCTCGACAACCGCCGCGTCCGCGGCCCGCTGGTCGCCCTGGACGACGACGAGGTCACGGCGCTGCGCGCCGGTCTCGCCGCCGCCGGCCTCCTGTGACACCCCGTCCCACACGGACCTGATCGAAGGAATCCCTTGAGCCCCTTCCACCCCGACCTGAGCGCGCCCGCCCCACTTGCGGCCGGAGCCCTCCGGGTCATCCCGTTCGGCGGCCTCGGCGACGTCGGTCGCAACATGACCGTCTTCGAGTACGACGGTCGCCTGCTCATCGTCGACTGCGGCGTGCTCTTCCCCGAGGACCACCACCCGGGCGTCGACCTGATCCTCCCCGACTTCGAGCCCATCCGGG
The DNA here is from genome assembly GCA_963795275.1 of uncultured Actinomycetota bacterium. Classification (GTDB taxonomy): domain Bacteria; phylum Actinomycetota; class Actinomycetes; order Propionibacteriales; family Nocardioidaceae; genus Nocardioides. The sequence continues at coordinate 9,438 of CAWCHD010000020.1, read as the reverse complement.
ACCGCCTCGACGCCGTCGAGGCGCTGGTGCTGACCCACGGCCACGAGGACCACATCGGGGCCACGCCCTACCTCCTGCGCGAGCGCGGCGACATCCCGCTCGTCGGCTCCAAGCTGACCCTGGCCCTGCTGGGCTCGAAGCTGCGCGAGCACCGTCTCAAGGAGACCGCGCAGTACGAGGTGGCCGAGGGCCAGACCATCACGTTCGGACCGTTCGTGCTCGAGTTCGTCGCGGTCAACCACTCGATCCCGGACGCCCTGGCGGTCGTGATCCGCACCGGCGCCGGCGTCGTCCTGCACACCGGCGACTTCAAGATGGACCAGCTCCCGCTCGACGGCCGGATCACCGACCTCAACGAGTTCGCCCGCCTGGGGGACGAGGGTGTCGACCTGTTCCTCGTCGACTCCACCAACTCCGAGGTCCCCGGCTTCACGACGTCCGAGAAGGACATCGCACCGGTCCTCGACCGGGTCTTCGCCAAGAGCGAGCAGCGCATCATCGTGGCCTGCTTCGCCTCCCACGTGCACCGCGTGCAGCAGGTCCTCGACGCCGCGGTCGCCCACGGCCGCAAGGTCGGCTACGTCGGGCGCTCGATGGTGCGCAACATGGCCATCGCCCAGGAGCTCGGCTACCTCACCGTCCCGCCGGGCGTGATGGTCGAGGCCAAGGAGCTCGCCGACCTGCCGCCGCACAAGCAGGTGCTCATCTCGACCGGGTCGCAGGGCGAGCCGCTCGCCGCGCTGAGCCGGATGTCGCAGAACAACCACCACTTCGTGAGCCTGCAGCCGGGGGACACCGTCGTCCTGGCCAGCTCGCTGATCCCCGGCAACGAGAACGCCGTCTACCGCGTGATCAACGGCCTCACCCGCCTGGGCGCCAACGTCGTGCACAAGGGCAACTCGCTCGTCCACGTCTCCGGCCACGCCAGCGCCGGCGAGCTGCTCTACTGCTACAACATCGTCAAGCCACGCAACGTGATGCCGGTCCACGGCGAGATCCGCCACCTGATGGCGAACGCCGACCTCGCTCGCGCCACCGGCGTGGAGAACGTCGTGCTGGCCGAGGACGGCGTCGTCGTCGACCTCATCGACGGGGTCGCGCAGGTCGTCGGCAAGGTCGACATCGGCTACGTCTTCGTCGACGGCACCACGATCGGCGACATCTCCGAGGCCTCGATGAAGGACCGCCGGGTCCTGGGCGAGGAGGGCTTCCTCTCCGTGATCGTGGTCGTGGACTCGGTGACGGGCAAGGTCGTGTCGGGTCCGGAGATCCACGCACGCGGCTTCGCCGAGGACGAGACCACGTTCGACGAGATCCGGCAGCCGATCATCGACGCGATCGCCGAGGCCGTGAAGGAGGGCGTCACCGACTCCCACCAGCTCCAGCAGACCGTGCGCCGCGTGGTGGGCCGCTGGGTCAACCGCGCGCACCGCCGTCGCCCGATGATCATTCCTGTGGTGATCGAGGCATAGCGCCGGGGAGCAACCCCTAGGATTCCCGCGGGGAATCGGGACGAGCGGTGCCGAACGGGCGATCTGGTGGGAGATCTGGTGGGGAGGTGGACGTGCCGCACAACATGGATGCGCTGAGCCGTCTCGCCGAGCTCATGCGTCGGGTCAACTCCTCCACCGACACCGAGGTGATCCTCGAGGAGATCGCCCACGGCGTCGTCGACGTCCTCGGCTACGGCGTCTCGGCGATCGCGCGCCTCGAGGGCGACACCCTGGTGATGACCAACGTCGCCGGGCCGCCCGAGGTGGTCGCCCAGATCCTGCACCGCCGGACCCCGGCCGAGCAGATCCTCGACGAGTTCCGCGAGGCCGACCGGTGGGGCATCCTCCGCTTCGTCCCGGCGGGCCGGATGTCGGAGGAGCGGCTGCGCGCCGCGTGGATCCCCGAGGTGCCGCTCAGCGACGACCCCGAGGCCTGGCACCCCGAGCACGCCCTCTACGCACCGCTCTACTCCGCCGGCGGCGAGCTGCTCGGCAACATGGCCGTCGACCTGCCGCCCGGCGACCGCGTGCCCAGCTCGACCGACCGCGAGCTCCTCGAGATGTTCGCCGTCCAGGCGGGCGTGGCGTTGTCCAACGCCCGCGAGCGCGAGCGGCTCACCGACCGGCTGCGGCTGGACCGGATGCTGACCTCGGTCGCCGCGGCCGGCACCCAGCACGGCCTGTCGCAGGCACTGACCTCGGCCGTGGCGGCGGTGGCCGAGTGCTTCGGCACCGTCCAGACGGTGGTGCGCACGTTCCCGACCGACGCGCAGGGCAGCCAGATCGGCATCGCCACGCCGCTGGCCTTCACCCCCGAGAACGACGTGCCCGAGATCCGCACCGACCTCGACGAGCTCGACGACCTGCGGGTGCTCATCGACCTCGGGGTCAACGACCAGGAGTCCGTCCACCTGCCCCGCAGCGCACCGCACGTGCAGCGGCTGATGCGGGGCATGCGCGTCGAGCGCGCCCTGATCTGCCCGCTCGTCTCGCGCGACGAGCTGGTCGGCTACCTCGTCCTCGGGTTCGCCCGGCACGCGCGTGCGCTGACCACGGTCGAGACCGACGCGGTGCTGGAGGTCAGCCGGCTCCTGGCGCAGGCCGTCCGCGCCTCCCGTGTCCTGGAGACCGAGCAGCGCCTGGTCCAGGAGCTCCGCGAGCTCGCCCGCTACCGCAGCGAGCTGATCGCGACCATCTCCCACGAGCTCAAGACGCCCCTGACCGCGATCCTCGGGCACGCCGAGCTGATCGCCGACCGGCACCCCGACCTCACCTCGATCGACGCGATCATCCGCAACGCCCAGCGGCTCAACAACCTCGTGGCCAACCTCCTGCACTACTCCCGGATCCAGGGCCGCCGGGAGACCGTGCACCGCGCCGTGGACCTCGCCGAGCTGTGCGAGGCCAGCGTGGACCTCCTCGGGATCCGCGCCAAGCAGGCCGGCGTACACCTGTCCTTCGCCTCGTCCGGCTCCGGGCCGGTCGTCGTGTTCGGCGACCCCGAGGAGCTGGCGCGGGTCATCGACAACATGGTCGACAACGCCGTGAAGTACACCCCCGAGGACGGCTCGGTCGAGGTGACGATGACCGTCTCCGACGACCGCGTCAGCGTCGAGGTCACCGACACCGGCCTGGGGATCTCGGTCACCGACCAGGCCCACGTCTTCTCGGCGTTCCACCGCTCCACCAACCCCAACGCGCTCTCCGTGCCCGGCACCGGGCTCGGCCTGCCGATCGCCCAGCGCATCGCGGAGACCCACGGCGGCACGCTCTCGGTGTCCTCCGAGCTGGGCCGGGGGAGCACCTTCACCTTCACGCTGCCGCTGCGCTCGACCCGCGAGGCCTGAGGCGGGCGCTCGTACGGACCCGGACAGGTCGGCGACAACGGAAAGGGCCCCGGCGGATCGATCCGCCGGGGCCCTCGCCGTCGTGCTGTTGCCGGATCAGCGAGTGATCCGGAACTTCACCTTGTCCTTGCTCCTCGCCACCTCGGCGTTGCCGCGGTAGATGACGGTGAGCGTGTGCTTGCCGACCTTCAGGTTCTTGCGGATCGTCATGACGGCCCGGCCCTCGTTGATCTTGCGAGACCCGACACGCTTGCCGTCGATCTTGAAGATGACCCTGCTGCGCGGCGCCAGGCCCTCGGCCTTGACCTTGCCGATCACGGTGAAGTCGTTGCCGAAGCTGGGGTGCTTCGGCGAGATCTTCGCCCTGGTCGTCGACTCAGCCTTGCCCGGCGCCGGGGTGGCCGCCTTCACGGTCACCGTGACGGAACCGGTGGACGGCTTGAACCCGCCGTTGCCGGCGTACTTCACGGACAGCACGTGGGTGCCGACCGGGAGGTTGGCCGGGAGCGCCACGGAGGTCTTGCCGCCGGTGAGCGTCCCGCTGCCGACGGTGGATCCACCGGCGTCGAGGACGTCGACGGTGCCCGTCGGGACATCGCCGTTGGCCGCCGAGACCGACACGTCGACGCGCGACGCGGTGCCGAACTCGGAGGGCTCCGGGACGTGCGTGGCAGCCACCGCGGTGTTGGTGTCCTCGCAGACCGTCACGGCCACGTTGTCCACGTACCATCCGTCGACACCGCCACAGCCGTCACGACCCATGTCGAAGCGGATCTGGACGTTGTCCCCCGCCTTGACCCCCGCAGCCTCCAGGTTGACCTGCGAGGTGCCCCACGAACCGGACGCGCGACCGGGGTTGGTCCCGCTGAACCCCGGCTGGCCCGCGAGCGGGCTCGTGTTGTTGGGCTGACCCGCCAGGACGGCCGGGTCGAGGGTGATGTTGGGGGCGTTGAAGACGTAGGCCTCGGTCGGGGATGACCGCGAAGGCGCCGCCGTTGATGCTCAGCTTGACGTTGCCGCCGTCGAACTTCGACTCGGTCGCCACGTAGTGGTCGAACGAGAGCCGCATCGCCTTGCCCGCGGGCACCAGGACCGGCGGGCTCGTGATCGAGTCGCTGCTGGAGATGTTGTCCGGGGCACTCGGTCGCGCAGTCGCCGGCGTCCGGGGCGGGACCGTAGGCCACACGGCCGACGTTCTCGCGACCCGGGTAGACGGCCGTCGAACGCCACGGCAGGTTCATCGAACCCGTCGCGTCGATGACGTCACCCTTCGTCCAGGCACCGAGGCCCCCGTCGAAGTTCTCCGCGAAGACGACGCTGCTCGTGGAACCCTCACCGCAGAGGGCGGGCCCGTTCTTCTTGAGCAGCGGCGTCCACTTGCACTTGGCGGTCGGGTCCAGACGGAGCTCGATCGCGTTGATCATCTTCGTCACCTGGGCGCAGTCCGTCGCAGTGATCGGCGCTGCGTTGCCCGGGGTGGCGCCGCTGGGTCACGCTGAGCTTCTTGATGGGCGCACCGGTGAGGTCCGCACACGCCTGCTCGAGCGAGTCGGCGTGGTCCACGAAGTCAGACGTCGGGCCCATGTAGTTCTGGGCGTAGAAGTAGATGTTCGCGGCCTTGTCGATGCCGAGCCCGGTGACGGTCTGACCGTTGAAGGTGCCGCCGTCGACGAGGAGCGCGTAGCCGTGGTTCGGCACGCCGGAGTTGCCGTGCACGCCGCCGTTGTCGTCCGACGAGCACTTGTACTCGGCGTCCGACACCTTGCCGGGGTCGCCGTGGCAGGTGGGGTTCCACATGTCACGGATCGCGCCGCCGAAGGCCGGCGACTTCTCGCCGATCAGCCAGCGGTAGGACTCGGCCTTGGCCTCGGTGGTGGCGTCCTTGATGGTCACCGTCACGGCCTGGCCGCTGTTGATGGTCGACCTGATCGTGTCGCGGTCGCCGAGGCCGATCGAGACCGTGGTCACCAGGTTCTGGTTGCTGCCGGACATGCCGATCGGGGCGTTGTCGCGGTTGCCGATGATGAGCGCCGCGGCACCCATCGCGGTGGCCTGTGCCGCCTTCTCCTCGAAGCTGCACAGTCCCCGGTTGACCAGGACGATCTTGCCGGCGGCCGCGGCCTGGTTGGTGTACGGCGAGCAACCGTCGGAGTCGGTGCCGCCACCGGCCTCGACGGCGTCCGTGGCCAGGACGACCTGGTTGGTGATGCCAGCGGCGGTCGGACGGGCGCCGAACGATGCGCCACCGGTGAGGCAGATCTTGGCGATGCTCTCGGGGCTGTTGATGCTCAGCGTCGGGAGAGCGGGGGAGTGCGTGGAGCACAGCCCGTCGGGGCGCTTCGTGACGAGGTCACCCTCGCCCGCGTCCTCGCGGCCGTTGATCAGGTCGACCGTCTCGCCCCACACGTCGGAGTACGACTCGTTGAGGGCGCCGGACTGCCACTGGTAGATGAGGCCGGTCTGGTACTCGGTGTAGGCGTGACCCCACTCGTGGGCGACCACGTCGTCCGCGTAGACGCCGGTGCAGTAGCTCGTGTAGGAGCCGTTCCAGGAGGCGTTCGGGCAGGCGTCGGGGCGGTTGTGGATGGTGATCCGCACGCCACCGTCGTCGTCGTAGGAGTCGATGCCGAAGGTGTTCATGTGCATCCAGTAGGACTCGGCGGACGAGTCCATCAGGTTGCGGTAGTCCGGGTTCGTGTCCAGGACGGCTTGGTTCTCGCCCTCGGCCCACACCTTGGCCGGGGTGCCGCCGGTGGGGGGCGGTCCGGGGTTGTAGTTGGTCGTGTAGAGCACGCGGTCGAGCGAGTCGGCCATCATCGAGTAGCGGTTGAGGGGCTTCATCGAGTTGGCGTCCAGGATCACCCGGTCGCGGATGGTGCCGCCGCTGTCGGTGATGTTGGAGACCTCGACGTCGTAGGCCAGCACGGCCTTCCCGGACTCACCCTTCACGAGACCCTCGCGGTAGATGACGAGGTCGTTGGAGGCTGCCTTCAGGCCGGAGGTGTCGGCCTGGCCGTTGTCGCTCTCCGGCGGCTCGGCCGTCACGAAGGCGATCGCGCGTGCTGCGGCGGTGGCCGCGTCGTAGCCCGGCGTCACGTCGAGGTCGAGGTCGGGAGCGGCGAAGCCGGTCACCGCGGTGAGGTCGCCGTCCTCGGCGACATGAGCCTTCAGCTCGCCGGCCCAGACGGGCACGCCCCGGTAGGACTGCTGGTACTTGACGACCCACCCGAAGGGAGTGGCCGAGACATCGGTCTGCTCGAGCTCGTCCGACCGCGCGCCGAAGAGCGAGGCGTACTTCCCGAGGTAGGCGTCGACCTTGGCGGCCGCCGAGGAAGTGTCGGTGGCGGTGCGGCCCGGTAGCAGGTCGCCCTTGGTGCGGACGAACCCGATCTCCCCGGTCGCCGCCTGGTCGGTGACGGTCACCGAGGCGTCCGACTGGTTGCGCATCTGCTGCAGGAGCGAGGGTTCCGCCTTCTCCGCTGCTGTTGCCTGTGTGGCGATGAGTGGAGAGGCAGCCAAGCCTGCTCCGACGACCGCCAACGCAAGCCCCCTGTTGAGGACCTTCACGTGGTAATCCCTTCGAGATGACGTCGTTCGGGCACCCGCCCGCACGATCCCGGTCACCTTAAGGATTTCCTCAGGATGGCGGTAGCCCCGAAGGGCGAATTGTTGGACGTCCGACCTTCGGCGTGGCCGAGGCCGGTCCGACACGCACGCGTGTGGTCCCTGTGGCTGGTGTGACGAGGACATAGGGTCACGGCATGGCGACCCGTACGTCTTCCCCGCCGGGGTCGCGGAGCACGAGCACGTCCGGTTCGACGAACCGGTCCAAGGCTTCGAGCACCCGATCCCGGAGTACCGGCAACAAGAAGAGTCCCGCCCCTCGCTCGAGCTCGACGAGGGGCCGCCCGGCGTCGCGCCCGGCACCCCGTGCCGTGCGCAACGGTCCGGGTCCGGTCTCGCGCGCCTTCGGTGCGATCGGTCGCGGCATCGCCGCCGTCTGGCTGGGCATCGCCCACGCCGTCGGCGCCGTCGCCCGCTCGATCGGGCAGTCGGCCCGCGACCTCGACCCCGAGCACCGCCGCGACGGTGCCGGGCTCTTCCTCTTCGGCCTGGCCACCATCGCCGCCGCAGCCGTCTGGTGGCAGCTGCCGGGCGGCGTGATGGACTTCGCCCGCTCGCTCACCTCCGGCGCGGTCGGCAAGGTCGGCTGGTTCGTCCCGCTCTTCCTGGTCTACGCCGGCTGGCGCACGCTGCGCGACCCCGAGCGCAACGGCCCCGTGGGTCGTCAGGTGATCGGCTGGACCGCCTTCGGCCTCGGGCTGCTCGGCATCGTCCACATCGCCAACGGCAACCCCCAGCCCGTCCTCGGCGACTCGACCAACCTGCAGGAGGCCGGGGGAGCGGTCGGCTACGTCACCTCGAGCCTGCTCCTGGACCTGATGCAGACGCCGTACGTCGTGGTGCCCCTGCTGGCGCTGCTCGCGATCTTCGGCATCCTCATCATCACCGCGACGCCGGTCTACCAGATCCCGGTCAAGCTGGCCGCGCTGCGCGACAAGGCGCTCGGCCGCACGGCACCCGAGGCCGGTCCGGTCGACGACGAGGCGACCAAGCCGGTCCGCACCCGCCGCCGCTCGATGCTCGACGAGATCGACCCCGAGATGGGCGACCCGGCCTACGACAGCCCGGTGCTCAGCGACCGCGAGCTGAAGAAGCGTCGTCGCAAGAAGGACGTGGCCACCGACGAGGAGCCGGTCGAGGACTACGGGATCGACCTGTTCGCCGACCCCGTCACCGCCGCTGCCGCGGACGCGCCCACCGAGGTCACCCCGGCCGTCCCGGCCGCCCGGACCGACGCCGACACCGGCCACCTCGAGCCGCCGCCGCACACGCCGCTCCCGGGGCGCGTCGAGCAGCTCGCGCTGTCCGGCGACATCACCTACTCCCTGCCCGACAACTCCGCGCTCAAGCCCGGCTCGCCCCACAAGGCGCGCTCCAAGGCCAGCGACGCGGTCGTCGAGCGGTTGATGCAGGTGATGGAGGAGTTCGGCATCGATGCGGCCGTCACCGGCTACACCCGCGGTCCGACCGTCACCCGCTACGAGGTCGAGCTCGGCCCCGCGGTGAAGGTGGAGAAGGTCACCGCGCTGTCGAAGAACATCGCGTACGCCGTCGCCTCGGCCGACGTGCGCATCCTCAGCCCGATCCCCGGCAAGTCGGCGATCGGCATCGAGATCCCCAACCTCGACAAGGAGATCGTCTCCCTCGGCGACGTGCTCCGGTCCACGACGGCCCGCTCGGACCACCACCCGATGGTGGCGGGGCTCGGCAAGGACGTCGAGGGTGGCTTCGTCGTCGCCAACATGGCGAAGATGCCGCACCTGCTGGTGGCCGGCGCGACGGGCTCCGGAAAGTCGAGCTTCATCAACTCGCTGATCACCTCGATCCTGATGCGCTCGACGCCCGACGAGGTCCGGATGATCATGATCGACCCCAAGCGGGTCGAGCTCAACGCCTACGAGGGCGTGCCGCACCTGATCACGCCGATCATCACCAACCCCAAGAAGGCCGCCGAGGCGCTGGCGTGGGTCGTGCGCGAGATGGACATGCGCTACGACGACCTGGCCAACTTCGGGTTCCGCCACATCGACGACTTCAACAAGGCGGTCCGGGCCGGGAAGGTCGAGGTCCCGGCGGGCAGCGAGCGCGTCATCACGCCGTACCCCTACCTCCTGGTCATCGTCGACGAGCTCGCCGACCTGATGATGGTGTCGCCGCGCGACGTGGAGGACTCGGTCGTCCGCATCACCCAGCTGGCCCGCGCGGCCGGCATCCACCTGGTGCTCGCGACGCAGCGCCCGTCGGTCGACGTCGTCACCGGCCTGATCAAGGCCAACGTGCCGTCCCGCCTCGCCTTCGCCACCAGCTCGCTCGGTGACAGCCGGGTCATCCTCGACCAGCCGGGGGCCGAGAAGCTCGTCGGCCAGGGTGACGGGCTCTTCCTGCCGATGGGTGCCAGCAAGCCGGTGCGCGTGCAGGGCGCGTGGGTCACCGAGGCCGAGATCCACCAGGTGGTCAAGCACTGCAAGGACCAG
>CAWCHD010000019.1:0-13910 GCA_963795275.1 uncultured Actinomycetota bacterium | reverse complement strand
CGGTTGTCAAGCATCTTCGTGCGCTCCGTGCGTGTCGGGGAACAAACGCACTGCGATCGGGTTGTGACCTGCATGACCGACCTCGTGGACCGATCCATCACCGAGCTCCGCGCCACCCACGACCGCCTCGCGCAGCACGTCGCGGGCCTCTCGCCGGACCAGCTCACCGGGCCCAGCGGTGCCGCGGACTGGACCGTCGCCGACGTGCTGTCGCACCTGGGCAGCGGCGCCGAGATCGGTCGCGGCCCGCTCCTCGCCGCCCTGGGCGACGACGGCGAGCGGCCGGGCAACCAGGAGGTCTGGGACCGGTGGAACGCCCTCTCCCCGGCCGAGCAGGCCGCCGGCTTCGTGGAGAGCGACGCCCGGCTGGTCGAGCTCTACGAGGGCCTGACCCCGGAGCAGCGCGGGACGACGATGGTCGACCTCGGCTTCCTTCCGGCGCCCGTCCCGCTGACGACGGCGGTGGCCATGCGCCTCAACGAGCAGGTCCTGCACGACTGGGACGTGCGCGTCGCGGCCGACCCGGGTGCCGCGCTGACGGAGTCCGCGGCCGAGCTGCTGCTCCAGCACTACCGCGACTCGATGGGCTTCATGCTCGGCTTCATCGGCAAGGCCGACCAGCTCGACCGGCCGGTCCGCCTCGCCGTCGGCGACAGCACCGTCGCGATCACCGACTCCGTCGCCCTCGAGGCCGGGACGGGCGACACCACGGCGACGTACGCCGGTCCGCTCGAGGCCGTCGTACGGCTCGTGACCGGACGCCTCGGCGAGGCGCACACCCCGCCCGCGGCCGAGGTCACCGGCAACGTCACCCTCGACGACCTCCGCCGGGTGTTCCCGGGCTACTGAGCCCGCTGTCCCCGGCCCAGCAGCTCCTCGGTGTTGTCCCAGCACACCGCGCGCAGCCACTCCTCCCCCAGCTCCAGCCGGGCGAGCGCCTCGAGCTGGTCGGCGTAGGCATAGGGGATGTTGGGGAAGTCGCTGCCGAGGTGCACCTTGCCGGCCAGGCCGAGGTCGCGCAGCCGCGGCAGCAGCTCGGGCGGGTAGGCGCCGCCCATCTCGTCGAAGAACGGCGTGAACGCCATCGTCGTGTCGAGCGCGACCCGCTCGTGGGTCTCGGCCAGCTCGAGGAACTCGGCGTACTCCGGTGCTCCCGCGTGGGCGATGACGAGCCGCAGCCGCGGGTGCCGGCGGAGCAGCGCGGCGACCGGTCCGGGACCGGTGTGCTCGGTCGGCACCGGACCGCTGCCGGCGTGCAGGACCACGGGCGTGCCCGCCTCGGCGACCACGCCCCACGCCTCGTCGAGCAGCGGGTCGGTGACCGTGAACGCGCCGACCTGCACGTGCACCTTCCAGACCTCGACCGACCCGGTGCGGGAGGTGACGTACGCCGCCACGCCGGGCTCGGGGAAGAACGTGCCGCACACCGCCGACTCGGGCACCCGCGCCGCGAAGCCGGCCGCCCAGTCGTTGAGGAACTCGGCCATGTCGGGCTTGTGGGCGTAGGGCAGCGCGGTGAAGCGGCGTACGCCGAAGGAGCGGAGCGTCTCGACGAGCACGTCGTCGTCGGCGCGGTAGCGCAGCGGCCAGGCCCGCCCGATCAGCGGGCCGGCCCCGTCGAACTGCGCGCGCACCTTGGCCATCACCCGCGGCGGCAGGAAGTGGGTGTGGAGGTCCTGGAGGCCGGGGAGGCCGAGGGCGTCGGTGAAGGCGTGGGCCCGGCCCGCGTCGTCGAGCGGGCCTTCAGTCACGGTGGCCCTTGAGCCGGCGCTGCACCGCCTCGACCTTCTCGCGGTTGGCCGTCCGCTCGGCGAGCGTGTGGCGCTTGTCGTAGGACTTCTTGCCCTTGGCGAGGGCGATCTCGACCTTGGCCCGGCCGTCCTTGAAGTAGAGGGCGAGCGGGATGATCGTGTAGCCCTTGTCGGTGATCTTGCGCTCGATCTTGTCGATCTCGGCGCGGTTGAGCAGCATCTTGCGGCGCCGGCGCGCAGCGTGGTTGGTCCACGTGCCCTGGCTGTACTCCGGGATGTGCACGCCGAGCAGCCACGCCTCGCCGTTGTCGATCTCGGCGAAGCCGTCGACGAGGGACGCGCGACCCATCCGCAGGGACTTCACCTCGGTCCCCATCAGGACGAGGCCGGCCTCCCACGTGTCCTCGATGTGGTAGTCGTGGCGCGCCTTCTTGTTCTGCGCGACCATCTTCTGGCCCTGCTCCTTCGCCATGGAGACATTCTCTCAGGCGGTGTCCAACCCGTCAGAGCCAGTTCATCGGGTCCACGGCCACGCCGTCGGCCATCACCGTGAAGTGCAGGTGGCAGCCGGTCGACCAGCCGGTGTCTCCCTCGTAGCCGAGGACCTGTCCCTCGGTGACGTGGTCGCCGACGCCGACCGTGTAGCTGCTGGCGTGGTTGTAGATCGTCGCGATGCCCTTGCCGGCGAGCAGGCCGTGGTCCACGACCAGCCGGTTGCCGTAGACGGCGCTCCAGTAGGACGCGATCACCTTGCCCGGCGCGGCCGCCTTCAACGGCGTACCGCAGCCGCCGCCGAAGTCGACGCCGTCGTGGAGGCCCCAGTAGTGGTAGATCGGGTGGACCCGGTAGCCGAAGGGCGAGGTGACGTAGCCGTCGACGGGGTAGGCGAGCAGACCGGGCGACGGCGCCGATGCGGCGGCCGCCTGCGAACGGGCCCGCGCACGGGCCCTGGCGCGGGCCAGCGCGGCGCGCTTGCGCAGCATCTCCTCGATCCGGTCCTGCTGCGCGAGGTGCTTGCGCAGCTTGACGAGGTCCTTGGCCCTGGCCTTGCGGGCGTCGACCTGCGCGTCGCGGCGCTCGACCACGAGGGCGACGACGGAGTCCTTGGCGTCCTGCTCCTCGGTCGCGAGGTCCTGCATCACGATGAGGTGCTCGGCGGCGGCCTCGCGCTGGGCGGCGACGTCGTCGCGGGCGTCGGCGACCTGCTCCTCGGTCACCTCGAGCAGCACCTCGGCGGCCTTGAGCTGGTCGTAGGCCCGCGCCTCCTGGCCCACGATCACGTCCCGCACGCCGTCGCGTCGGGTGAGGTCCTCGGTGGAGACGGCGTCGAGCATCGAGGAGAACGCGATCAGGTCGGGGTCGCCCTCGGAGTACATGTCGGCGACCGTGTTGGCCACCTTGTGGCGCTGCTCCTCACGGTCGACCTGTCCCTGGTCGAGCGCGGCCTCGGCAGCGACGAGGTCCGCCTCGGCCTGGGCGAGCTCCACCTGCATCTCGGCGTCGCGCTCCTGGGCGACCTCGACCTTGCCACGCGCGGTGGCGAGGCGGGTCTTGGCGACCTCCAGCTGCTCGTGCGCCGCCTCGAGCCGGGCGGCCGCCCTGCGCAGCTGCGAGCTGGACTCGTCGAGGTCCCGGTGGGCGCCCCTGATCTCGCGCTCGACCTGGCGCTGCTTGTCCTTGAGGTCGTCGGCGTGAGCCGCGGGGATGCCCAGCGTCATGGCCACGACAACTGCTGCGGCCATGCGTCGTTGAGCGGTACGGGGGAAGGAACGCACCGGTGAGCCTTTGTTCGTTCGGGGAAGAGAACAAGGCAGACGCTAACCCCCGGCGATCACACTTTGAGGTATTTGCGGGTCAGCACGAGTGTCGGGAGCAGGGTGAGCAGCGGGCCGAGGATCCCGACCGCGGCGGCAGCGAGCCAGAACTCGTCCCAGCCGATCCACGGGATGAACTTCAAGGTGTCGTCGCCGCGACGCTCGATGCCGAACTCCTGGACCGCCGCGAGCGCTCCCCCGGCGAGCAGGACGCCGATGATCGCGGTCACCAGTGCCTCGAGGAGGAAGGGCAGCGCGATGTAGAGCGTGGACGCGCCGACCAGGCGCATGATGCCGATCTCCTTGCGGCGCGCGAAGGCCGCGAGCCGGATCGTGTTGGCGACCAGCAGCAGCGCGGCGAAGACCAGGACGGCGGCGGTCACGAGGGCCACCCACTGCAGCATGCTGAGCGCCCCGAGGATGGGGGCGATCACCTTGCGCATGTCCTGCACGCGGGAGACGCCGTCGAGGCCCTGGACCGCGCTGGTGATGCCCTCGAACTGCTCGGGGTCGTCGAGGGTGATCCAGATGGTCTGCGGCATGTCGTCGGCGGTGATCGCCGGGTTGTCGCCGGAGAACAGCTCCTCGCCGTAGAGCTCCTTGGCCTTGCCGAGCGCGGTCTCGCTGGACTCGAAGTGGTAGTCCGCGACCTCGGGGTTGTCCTCCACGACCGCCTCGATCTCGGTCTTCTGCGCGTCGGTCACGGCGCTCGGGCAGACCGGGTTGCTGTCGCCGTTGCGGCACAGGAAGACCGTGATCTGGAGCTGGTTGCCCCACTGCTCGGCGGCCTTGGTGGCCTGCTGCTGGAACAGCACGCCCATGCCCACGAGGGTGAGCGAGACGAACAGCGTCAGGATCACCGCGAGGTGCATCGACAGGTTGCGCCGCAGCCCCTGGCCGAGCTCGGTGTAGACGTAACGAAGCTGCATGGAGGTGGGGCTCTCGATCTGTTCGGGGGTGTGCGAGGTCCGGGCTGGCCTGGATCAGACCGGATCAGACTGGATGGGACCGGGTCAGACCTGGTGGCCGTAGACGCCCTGCGCCTGGTCGCGCACGACGTGGCCGTTCTCGAGCTCGATGACGCGCTTGCGCATCTGGTCGACGATGGTCGAGTCGTGGGTGGCCATCACGACGGTCGTGCCGGTGCGGTTGATCCGGTCGAGGAGCTTCATGATCCCGACCGACGTGGTCGGGTCGAGGTTTCCGGTCGGCTCGTCGGCGATGAGGATCATCGGGCGGTTCACGAACGCGCGCGCCACGGCGACGCGCTGCTGCTCGCCGCCGGAGAGCTCGTCGGGCATCCGGTCGCCCTTGCCGGTGAGGCCGACGAGGTCGAGGGTCTCGGGGACGACGTCCTTGATCTCCTTGCGCGACTTGCCGATCACCTGCAGCGTGAAGGCGACGTTCTCGGTGACGGTCTTGTTGGGCAGCAGCCGGAAGTCCTGGAAGACGGTGCCGATGTCACGGCGCAGCCGCGGGACCTTCCAGCTGGCCAGCCGGTTGATCTCCTTGCCGGCGACGTAGACCCGCCCCGTCGTGGGTCGGTACTCCCGCAGCACCAGCCGCAGGAAGGTCGACTTGCCGGACCCCGACGACCCGACGAGGAAGACGAACTCGCCCTTCTCCACGTCGACCGAGATGTTGTCCAGCGCCGGGTGGGGGTGGCCGGGATAGGTCTTGGTGACCTTCTCGAAGCGAATCACGCATCGAGGCTACGTGAGGGGTGCGCGGGATCCCGAAAACCGCGACCGCGGCGCAACGAACGGCATCGCGCCTCAGGTCGTCAGCCCGGCATGGCCTCGACGGCGTCCTTGGCCTCCTTGAGGCCGACCCCGGTCTGCTCGCGGTAGAGCTTGATGGCGTTGATGAGCTTGCCGTCGCGGCGCAGCTGCTGCACCTCCGCCATCCACGCCTCGGGCGTCGGAAGCGTCCCGGTCGTGCCGGCCGGCGCCTGGGACATCACGGCCAGCTGCGCCTCGAGCCGGCCCACCCGCCGCTCGAGCTCGGCGAGACGGTCGCTGTCGGCGTCGTCGAACGCGCCGGGACCGATGACCTCGGGCTTGCTGAAGAATCCCATGCCCGACGATAGGGGTCAGGCGTCGACCTTGTCGGCACCCCGGCGCCAGCGGATGCCGGCCTCCATGAAGTCGTCGAGGTCGCCGTCGAACACAGCGCTCGGGTTGCCGGACTCGTGGCCGGTCCGCAGGTCCTTGACGACCTGGTAGGGGTTGAGGACGTAGTTGCGCATCTGGTCGCCCCAGCTGGCCTGCACGTCGCCCTTGAGGTCCTTCTTGAGCGCGGCCTCCTCGGCCTTCTTGCGGGCGAGGAGCTTGGCCTTGAGCACGACCATCGCGGACGCCTTGTTCTGCAGCTGCGACTTCTCGTTCTGGCAGGACACGACGATGCCGGTGGGGAGGTGCGTGAGCCGGACGGCGGAGTCGGTGGTGTTGACCGACTGGCCGCCGGGACCGCCGGAGCGGAAGACGTCGGTGCGGATCTCGTTCTCGTCGACCTCGATCTCGTCGGTCTGCTCGAGCATGGGCACCACCTCGACGGCGGCGAACGACGTCTGGCGCCGGCCCTGGTTGTCGAACGGGCTGATCCGCACCAGGCGGTGGGTGCCCGCCTCGACGGAGAGCGTGCCGTAGGCGTAGGGCGCGTGGATCGCGAACTCGGCGGACTTGATGCCCGCCTCCTCGGCGTAGGACACCTCGTAGACCTCGACGCCGTACTTGTGCTGCTCGGCCCAGCGCGTGTACATCCGCATGAGCATCTCGGCGAAGTCGGCGGCGTCGACGCCACCGGCGCCCGAGCGGATCGTCACGATGGCCTCGCGCTCGTCGTACTCACCGGCGAGGAGGGTGCGGATCTCGAGGGACTCCACCGACTTCTTGATCCGGTTGAGCTCGCGCTCGGAGTCGGCGAGCGAGTCGGCGTCGCCCTCCTCCTGGGCCATCTCGACCATCAGGCCGAGGTCCTCGATGCGGGACTCGAGACCGGTGAAGCGGTCGAGCTCGCCCTGCAGCGCGGACAGCCGCCCGGTGATCCGGGTGGCGCTGTCGACGTCGTCCCAGAGGTCGGGCGCGGCCACCTGCTCGCTGAGGTCGGCGATCTCACCGCGCATGCGGTCGATGTTGAGCACCGACCCGACCGTCTTCATGGTCGCCTGGAGCTGCTTGATCTCTGCGTCGTAGTCGATGCCTGCCACAAGAGGCAACAGTACGGCGCGGTCCCGAGGAGTGTCGAAAGCGAGCAGCGGCGGGCACGCCCGGGCCTGTGAGTCCGGTCGTGCCCGCCGCTGCGGACTGGATGGTGCGGCGCGCGATCAGCGCGTGCAGAGCACCTCGGGCGTGGCGACGGCGGCGGTCGCCACCGGGGTCGCGGTGGTGGTGGCGTCGAGCTTGAGGCGGAAGACGCCGGTCAGGTCGAGCTCCTCGTCGGCGACGATCGTGCCCACGGCGAGGGCGTGCGAGGCCAGGAGCTTGCCGTCCGCGGTGACCGTGATCGCGCCGCTCGAGCCGGTGGCCGAGTCGTCGGTGAGGGCGTACGTCGCCCGCAGCGCGGTGCACTTGCGGCCCAGGGTGTACTCGGTGGTGGCGGCGGTCCCGGGCGTGATCGTCGTCAGGCTCTGGCCGAAGTACTCGGTGCCGATGGTGGCGCCCGACGAGGTGAAGGTCGTGGTGACCGCAGAGCGGTAGGCGAGCTTCTCCCAGCGGTAGACCTGGACCTCGACCGCCGGGCTGAAGCCCTTCGCCAGCCCGTTGGAGGCCGGCTTGAGCACGCGGTACTCGCGCGAGCCGGGCGTCGACGGCGTGTCGGTGAGCTTGTAGGTGCCGTTGGCCTTGACCTTCGCGGTGCCGGTGGCCTTCCACGACTTCTTGTTGCCGACGCGCTGCTGGAGCACGACCTTCTGGCCGGCGGCCTTGGGCGTGACGCGGCCCTTGACCTTGATGAGCGTCTCCTTGGCGACCGCGACGTCGGCGTTGGCGGTGGCCGTCACCTGGTAGGCGCCGGCCCTGGCCGGAGCGGCCTGGGTCGGAGCGGCGAGCGCCAGGGTGCTGGCGGCGAGGGCTGCGGTGGCGGCCAGTGCGGTGATGCGGTTCATGGTGTGTGTCTCCCCTGTCTTCGGGCCCGTCTCGGCCCGGTCGCAGAGGAGATGCACGCACGCGCGGAAAAGTTGTCGGAGCCCTAGCATCGGGTCATGACGCTCCTCGAGCGCGACGAGCAGCTGCGTGCCGCGGCGGGGTACCTCACCGACGCCGCGTCGGGGCACGGGCGCCTGGTCTTCGTCGGCGGCGAGGCCGGTGTCGGCAAGACGTCGTTCGTCGGGGCGGTGGCCGCGTCCGCCGACGCACACGTGGCGACCGGCTGGTGCGACGGCTCCGCCACGCCACCGCCACTGGATCCCCTGGTCGACATGCTGCCGGACCTTCCGCCCGGCACCTGGCCGGACGGCGCCTCGCGCTCGGAGCTCTTCGCCTCCCTGCTCGCCACCTTGCGGCACCCGCCCGCCGGTACGCCGTACCTCCTGGTCGTCGAGGACGCGCACTGGGCCGACGAGGCGACCCTCGACCTCCTGCGCCACCTCGCGCGGCGGGTGCACGCGTGCACGGCGCTGGTCCTGGTGACCTACCGGCCCGAGGACACGTCCGCCGGCGACGGACTACGGGTGCTGCTCGGCGACACCGCGTCCGCCACGGGCACGCGCCGGATCGACCTGTCGCCGTTGACCGCCGACGGGGTGGTGACCCTCGCCGCCGAGCACGGGGTGGCGGCCCAGGAGGCGGCCGAGCTGTACGCCGTCACGGCCGGCAACCCGTTCTTCGTCACCGAGGTGCTGGCCTCCGAGGGCGACCTGCCGCAGACGGTCCGCGACGCGGTGCTGGCCCGGGTCTCCCGCCTCGGTGAGACGGGCCAGCGAGCGCTCGAGCTGGTCGCGCTCGCCGGGTCGCGGGCGGAGGCCGACCTCGTCGACGCGCTGCTCCACGACGGGCTCGCTGCCCTCGACGAGCCGCTCGCCCGCGGTCTCCTGCGACGGTCGGGCGGCGACGTGCTGTTCCGCCACGAGCTCGGCCGGCTGGCCGTGCTGGAGGAGGTGCCGGCCGGTCGCGCGGTCCACCTCCATCGGCGGCTGCACGCCGCGCTCTCCGACCGGGGCGCCGATCCGGCCCGGCTCGCGCACCACGCCGAGGCCGCGGGGGACCATGCCGCGGTCCTGCGGCACGCCCGTGCCGCCGCAGCGAGCGCTGCCGCCTACGGCTCGCACCGCGAGGCGTCACGCCAGTACGAGCGCGCCCTGCGCCACGGCGACGAGCTGGCGATCGACGAGCGGGCGCAGCTGCTGTGGGACCTCGGTTACGAGTACTACCTCACCAACCGGATCGCGGAGGCGATCGAGACGGTGGGACGGGCGCGCGCCCTGTGGGACTCCCTGGGCGACGACCTGCGGGTGGGCGACGCGTGGCGGTGCGAGTCGCGGCTGCAGTGGTTCGCGGGCCACAACGACGACGCACGCGCGGCCGCCGACCGTGCCGTCGAGCTGCTCGACGGGACCGCCTCGGTGGAGCAGGCCATGGCACTGAGCCACCGCGCCGGGCTGTCGATGCTGAAGAACGAGCTGGCCGCCACCCGCGCGTGGGGCGAGCGCACCCTGAGTGTCCTCGACGGTCTGCCGGACGGCGCCGGTGCGGACGTCCGCGTCCACGCGCTCAACAACCTGGGCAGCATCGAGGTGATCGCGGGCGACCTCGAGCGAGGCGTGGACCTCCTGCAGCAGTCGTTGGCGGCTGCCCGGTCGGCCGAGCTGCACGAGCACGCGGCGCGCGCCTTCTGCAACCTCTCCTCCACCGCGGTGGCCCAGCGCCGTCACGCCGACGCCCTTCGCTGGCTCGACGAGGGCCTCACCTACTGCACCGACCGCGACCTCGACTCGTGGACCGGCTACCTGCGCGGCTGGCGCTCCCGGCTCCACCTGGACCGCGGCGAGGAGGCGGAGGCCCGGGCTGACGCCACGGCGGTGATGCGCGGCGGTTCCAACGCGGTCGGTTCGCTCGAGCCCCTCCTCGTGCTCGCCCAGCTCGATGCACGGACCGGCGTCGGCGACCCGGAGGAGGCCCTCGCCCGAGCGGTCGAGATGTCGGAGGCGATGGCCGAGGCGCAGCGCATCGGGCCCACCACCTCCGTCCGCTGCGAGGCGGCGTGGATCGCCGGCGACGCAGGACAGGATCACCGAGATCGCCACCGCGGCCTGGCTGCTCGTCGAGGACGGTCGACTGTCCGTGGCACCGCGGACAGGTGGCGACCTGGCTGCCCGCTGCGATGGATGCGGGGACGCCGCTGTCGGCGCCGTACGCCCTGGAGCGCGCGGGTCGCTGGGCCGAGGCCGCCGAGGCGTGGAAGGCCCTCGAGTCGCCGTTCGAGCAGGCGCTCGCGCTCGCTCGCAGCGGCCGGGTCGACCTGCTGACCGAGGCGGTGCGGCTCTTCGACCGGCAGGGCGCCCACGCGGCCGCCGCGCGGGCCAGGGCGATGCTGGAGGAGTCGGGCGCGCCGGTCCCCCGCGCCACCCGGGCGAGCCGCCACCCGCACGGCCTGACGCCGCGTGAGCAGGAGGTGCTCGAGCTGGTGGTCCGTGGCCTGGGCGACGCGGCCATCGCCGAGACGCTGGTGATCTCGCGGCGCACCGCCGAGCACCACGTCGCCGCGATCCTCGGCAAGGTCGGGGTCCGCAGCCGCCGCGAGCTCGAGATGGGTAGCGCCGCAGCCACATCTGGGTAGCGCCTACCGATGAGCGGCGACGCGTCGGCGGGGTCCACTGGTCGGGTCAGCACGACCACCCACGAGAGGAACCGCAATGCCGCTCTTCATGGACGTCCACTCGCTCGGCGACGGCGTCACGATGGACGACGTCGCCAAGGCCCACCAGGCCGACCTGGCCACCCAGGGCCCGCACGACGTGAACTACCAGCGCTACTGGGTCGACGAGGCGCAGGGCCAGATCTTCTGCCTCGTCGAGGCACCCAGCGCGGAGGCCGCCACCACGGTCCACCGCGAGGCGCACGGGCTCGTCGCGGACCGCATCTTCCAGGTGCAGGAAGGCGTCTGAGCCCCAGCCCGGGCGCCACCGGAACGCGGGTCCTACCGCGGGCGGTGACCGAGAAGCCCTCACCCGCTGGTTCGGGGCGAAAGTACTCGCTCCGTGCGTCAGAGGCCCGGTGTCGGTGAGCGGAAGTTTCCGCTCAGCTCGCTGAGCACCCGGTCAGCGCAGCAGCGCACCCGCGTGCGGCGGCACGGTCACCGTGCCACCGCCGACGCGCACTCCGGCCGGGGTGCTGAAGAGCACCTCGGTCCGGTCGTCGGCCACGACGACCTCGGTCTCCCCCGTGTTGACCACGACGAGCAGGTCCCCGCGTCGCATCGTGAAGAGCCGCCCGTCCACGGTGCACGACACCGAGCCGAACGACGGGTCGGTCAGCTGGGGCAGCTCGCGGCGCAGGCGGCCGAGCGCGCGGTAGCAGTCGAGGACCACCGCGTGCCGGCCGGTGGTCAGCTCGTCCCAGTCGAGCTTGGACCGGGCGAAGCTCTCCGGGTCCTGGGGGTCCGGCACCTCGGCCGGGTCCCAGCCCATCTTCTCGAACTCCGCGATCCGGCCCTCGGCCGTCGCCTTCCCGAGCTCGGGCTCGGGGTGCGAGGTGAAGAACTGGAACGGCGACGACGACGCCCACTCCTCCCCCATGAACAGCATCGGGGTGAACGGGCCGGCGAGGGTGAGCAGCGCGGCGCAGGCGAGCTGGTCGTCGTCGAGGTGCTCGGCGAGGCGGTCGCCGCGGGCGCGGTTGCCGACCTGGTCGTGGTTCTGGTTGGTGACGACGAGCCGCCACGTCGGCGTCGCCGCGGTGTCGATCGGCGCGCCGTGCTCCCGCTCGCGGAACGACGACCAGGTGCCGTCGTGGAAGAAGCCGCGCTCGCACACCTTCGCCAGCGCCTCGAGCGGCTCGAAGTCGGCGTAGTAGCCGGCCGTCTCGCCGCTGAGCGCGACGTGCACGGCGTGGTGGAAGTCGTCGCTCCACTGGGCGTCGAGGCCGTAGCCGCCCGCCTCGCGCGGGCGGACGAGGAGCGTGTCGTTGAGGTCGGACTCGGCGATCAGCGTCAGCGGGCGGCGTACGTGCGCGGACCAGGCAGCGGTCTCGACCGCCATCTCCTCGAGCAGGTGCACCTCGGAGGTGTCGCTGAGCGCGTGGACCGCGTCGAGCCGCAGGGCGTCGACGTGGAGCTCCTCGAACCACATCCGCACGTTGTCGAGGATGAAGCGCCGCACCTCGGCAGAGCCGTCGCCGTCGAGGTTGACCAGGTCGCCCCACGTGTTGCGGCCCGGCTTGAGGTAGGGCCCGAACAGCGGGAGGTAGTTGCCCGACGGACCGAGGTGGTTGTGCACGACGTCCTGCACGACGCCGAGACCCTTGGCGTGGCACGCGTCCACGAAGCGGCGGTAGGCGTCCGCACCGCCGTACTGCTCGTCGACGGCGAACCAGCCGACGCCGTCGTAGCCCCAGTTGTGGGTGCCGTTGAAGGCGTTGACCGGCATCACCTCGACGAGGTCGACGCCGAGGTCGAGCAGGTGGTCGAGCCGCTCGATCGCGGAGTCGAGGGTGCCGTCGGGCGTGAAGGTGCCGACGTGGAGCTCGTAGATCACCGATCCGGCGAGCTGGCGCCCGGTCCAGTCGTCGTCGCTCCACTCGTGGGTCGTCGGCTGCCGCCGCGAGAGCCCGTGCACGCCGTCGGGCTGCCGGCGCGAGCGCGGGTCGGGGCGCGGGTCGGGGTCGTCGTCGAGGAGGTAGCCGTAGTCCACGGCCCCGTCGCTCGCGGCACGGGCTCGGTGGGCGTCCACCAGCCGTCGTCGGAGCGGGTCATCTCGAGCACCCGCTGCTCGCCGTCAGCCTCGAGGTGCAGCCGCACCCGATCCGGTCGCGGTGCCCAGACGTCGTACGGGCCGTGCATGACGTCAGTCCTTCCTCACCAGGAGTGCGACGGGGTGCGTCGCGAGCAGGTCGGCCAGCCGGCCGTCGGTGTCGAGCCCGGTGAGCACGTCGTGCCACCGGCCTTCGGGCAGGTCGAGCGTGGTGTCGCCCCAGCCCGCCGCGGCCTGGCCGACGGGGAGGCGGGTGACGACGGTGATCGCGCCGCCGCGGTCGTAGGCCACCACGTGGCCGGCAGCGTCCCCGGACGCGGTGACCGGGGTGTAGGAGGTGAAGAGCTCGGGCCGCTCGCGCCGCAGCGTGAGTGCCGAGCAGGTCACGTGCAGCTTGGCGGCGGCGTCGTCGTCGGCGGTGCCGGCGAGCACGGCGGCGCGGTGGTCGAAGTCGACCGGGCGCCGGTTGTCCGGGTCGACGAGCGAGGTCTCCCAGAGCTCGCTGCCCTGGTAGACGTCGGGCACGCCGGGGATCGTGATCGCGAGCAGCTTGGCCGCGAGCGAGTTGGCCTGCGCCGGCTGGTCGATCCGCGTCGCGAGGTCGAGCAGCACCTGCCGCACGGCCTCGTCGTCGAAGACCGCGTCGACGGCCGCGTGCACCTGCGCCTCGTAGGCCTCGTCGGGCTCGGTCCACGTGGTGCGGTCGCCCGCCTCGCGCATGGCCTTCTCGGCGTAGCCGTGGAGCCGGTCGCGCAGGTCGGGGAGGTGGTCGGGCGTCCACGCACCGAGCACCGCCTGCCACAGCAGCGAGCCGAAGCCCGGGTCGGGCACGGGCGCGAGGCGCAGCAGCTCGTCGAGCGCCTGCTCCCAGTGGCCGGGCTCCTCGGCGAGCACGGTGATCCGGGCGCGGACGTCCTCGCCACGCTTGGTGTCGTGGGTCGACAGCGTCACCATCGCGTCGGGCCAGTCGCGCTGCCGGGCGGCCATCGCGTCGTGGAAGTCGTCGACGCCGATGGCGAAGATGGACGGGTCGCCGCCGACCTCGTTGAGCGAGGTGAGCCGCGACCAGCGGTAGAAGGAGCAGTCCTCGACACCCTTGGCCATCACCATGCCGGACGTCTGCTGGAAGCGCCGGGCGGGCTGGCCCCACTCGTCGTGGAGCACCGGCTCGAGGACGTCGTACGTCGCCGCGAGCTCGGGCCGGGTCCTGCGTGCCGCTGCGAAGGCCTGGTCGAGGTGGTCGCGGCCGTCGGGGAGGTAGGAGCGGTAGACCGGGAAGCAGGCGATCAGCTCGCCGATCGCGTCGGCGGCCGCGTCCTCGTCGAGGCCGTCGACGACGCGCGCCGCCTCGCGGGTGATCCGCAGGACCTCGGAGTGGAGGATGCCGTCGGCGACCGCCCGCTTGTTGTCGTGGACCATCCGGTGCCAGTCCACGCGCGT
>CAWCHD010000018.1:0-20395 GCA_963795275.1 uncultured Actinomycetota bacterium | reverse complement strand
GCGGTCGGACGGGGTCGGGCAGCTGCTTGCAGAAGAACGCGCCCTTCGCGCCGACCGGCACGATCACGGTGTTCTTCACCATCTGCGCCTTCACCAGCCCGAGGACCTCGGTGCGGAAGTCGTCGCGGCGGTCGGACCAGCGCAGCCCACCGCGCGGACCGCGCCAAGCGCAGGTGCGAGCCCTCGACGCGGGGGCTGTAGACGAAGATCTCGTAGCGCGGGCGCGGCTCGGGCAGGTCGGGGATCGCCGACGGCTCGAGCTTGAACGAGATGTAGGGGTGGACCCCGCCGTCCTCCGTGTGCTGGAAGAAGTTCGTGCGGAGCGTGGCCCGCACCAGCGTGCGGTACGACCTCAGGATGCGGTCGTGGTCGAGGCTGACCACGTCGTCGAGGGCCTTCGCCAGCCGGTGCTCGATCGCCTCGACCTTGGCGACGTGCTTGGCGTCCGCCTCCAGCGCCCGGTCGCCGCGACCCGGGTCGAACCGCGACTCGAAGAGCTCGACCAGCAGCCGGGTGATGTCGACGTTGCTGCGCAGGGCCTCCTCGATGTAGTCGAGGGCGAAGGGCGAGTTGCCCTGCTTGAGGTACTTGGCGTAGGCACGCAGCACCGTCGCCTGACGCCAGGTCAGGCCCGCCGCCAGCACGAGCTGGTTGAAGCCGTCGATCTCGTTGTAGCCGTCCCACACCGCGCGCAGCGCCTCGGCGAACAGCGTCCGCTCGTGGGGCGGCAGCACACGGCCGTGGCGCAACCCGAACTCGTAGATGTAGGACGGCCGCGGCAGGCCGGAGAGCTCGACGCCCGCTCGTCGACCACCTCGACACCCATCGACGTGAGCATCGGCAGCATCGCGCTCAGGGAGAGCGGCTCGCCGACGCGGAACACCTTGAGCCGGGACTCGCCACGGCGGTAGCCGCCGCCCTCAGCGTCCTGGTCGAAGAGCGCGAGGTCGATGCCCTGGCTCCCCTCGATCGCCTCGATCCGGCCGAGGTCGGCCGACGCGCGCTGCGGGGTGTAGTCCTCCTTGTAGGCCTCCGGCCAGGAGTCCGCCCAGGCCCGGGCCAGGCGCGAGCCGTCGCCCTCGCCGTGCTCGCTGACGACCGCGCTGATGAAGTCGTCGCGCCACGAGCGCGACGCCTCGGTGAGCCGGCGCTCGAGGTCGGGGACGTCGATCTCGGGGACCGTCGCACCCTTGGGCGGGTGCACCACGAAGTGCACGCGCGCCGTCGTCGACTCGTTGACCCGCACGGTGAACTCGACGTGCTCGCCGCCGAGCTGCTCGCGCAGGATGTCGGAGAAGCGCTCACGCACGGCGGTGCTGTAGCGGTCACGCGGGAGGTGGACGAGCACCGAGACGTAGCGGCCGTAGGTGTCGCGGCGCACGAACGCCCGGAGCTGGCGCCGCTCGCGGGCGAACAGCACGTCCTGCACGACCGGGGCGAGCTCGGCGGGCGAGGTCTGGAACAGCTCGTCCCGCGGGTAGTTCTCGAGGGTGTCCATCAGCGCCTTGCCGGCGTGGCTGCGCGGGTCGAACCCGGCGCGCGCCATCACCTCGACGGCCTTCTCGCGCAGGAGCGGGATCCGGTTCACCGACTCGGTGTAGGCGGCACTGGAGAACAGGCCGAGGAAGCGGCGCTCGCCGACGACCTCGCCGTCGGCGCCGAACGTCTTCACGCCGACGTAGTCGAGGTAGGCCGGGCGGTGCACGGTGGCGCGCGAGTTGGCCTTCGCGAGGACGAGCAGCGTCTTCTCGCGGGCCTTCGCCTTCGCGATCGGCGGCAGCTTGGCGAACGCGCTCGAGAGGTCCTGGTCGTGGCGCAGGATGCCGAGGCCCGAGCCGGGGACGGCACGCAGGCCGCACTCGTCGGGGGCGTCGTCGTCGGCCTCGAGCCGGTACTCGCGGTAGCCGAGGAAGGTGAAGTGGTCGTCGGCCAGCCAGGTGAGGAAGTCGCGCCCCTGCTGCACCTCGACGTCGGGCAGCGGCGGCGGGTCGTCGGTGAGCCCGTCGACGACGGCGCGCACCTGGGCGTGCATCTTGGCCCAGTCCTCGACCGACTCGCGGACGTCGCGCAGCACCCGCTGCACGCCCTCGGTGATCTCCGCGGCCTCGTCGTCGTCGGTGCGGTCGATCTCGATGTGCATCCACGACTCGACGGCGTCGCCGGTGTCCTTCGGGTCCCCGGTCACCTCGTGGGCGTGCACGTGCTGCAGCTCGCCGGTGATGTCGCGCTCGACGGAGAGCTGCGGGTGGATGACGGAGTGCACCGTGTGACCCAGCCGGTTGAGCTCCATGGTCACCGAGTCGACGAGGAACGGCATGTCGTCGGTGACGACCTCGACGACCGAGCGGCCCGAGGAGGACCAGCCGGACTCGGCCGCGGTCGGCGTGACCACGCGGACCGCCGCGGTGCCCTGGGGCCGCGAGGAGGCGAGGTCGCGGTGCGAGGCCAGCGCCCCGAAGAGGTCCTCCGGGGCCCGCTCGGCGACCTCCTCCGGAGCGACGTGCCGGTAGTAGGCACGGAGCAGGTCGGCCCAGTCGGGCCGGGCCCGCGTCGCGTCGTCGAGCTGCTGGTCCTTGGTCTGTTCCGGCGTCGCCACGCACCGACCATAGGTCCCGCCGTGTGACCGTCACAACACAGGTCCCTACCGGCGCGTAACGCTGCTTGCGCGCGCGTCGTTCAGTCCATGATGGGGCACGACCCAGGACGCACGACGACCCACGACGACCACGGAATGCGGGTGCACGGATGAGCACGAGGCTCACGAAGTTGCTGACCTACGACGCCACTGCGGAGTCGGTCGCGGCCATGCTGGACGACCAGGAGTTCCGCGAGGCGGTGCTCGAGAAGCAGCGGGTCGTGCGCGGGTCGGTGACCATCGACGGCGACGTCGTGACCGTCGAGCAGGTGCGCTCCGCCGACGACATCCCGTCCTTCGCCAGGAAGTTCGTCGGCGACGAGATCCTCATCGTCCAGACCGAGACCTGGACCTCCCCCACCTCCGCCGACGTACGCCTCGCCATCCCCGGCAAGCCGGGCGAGGCCGTCGGCACGCTCGAGCTGGTCGAGTCCGGCGGCACCACCACCGAGACGATCGACCTCGACCTCACCGTGAAGATCCCGCTGGTGGGCGGGAAGATCGAGCAGCTCATCGCCGGGATCTTCTCCGCCGCCCTCGACGCCGAGCAGAAGGTCGGCCGGGAGTGGCTCGCGCGCTAGCCGTACTCGGCTGACACGTTCATGACAGTCGGCTGATCGGCCCTCGTCGCGGCGGGGGTGGCGGCACATTGCGCGGGATCGAGCTGGCGGAGTGCGATCTGCCGCCACCCCGGCTCACGCAGGGCTCGGGGGTGGCGGCACATCGCGCGGAATCGATCCGACAAAGTGCGATCTGCCGCCACCCCGGCCGAGCCGCACCCGGGCCGAGCATCAGACCTGGCCGCTGAGCTGCGCCAGCCGGAGCTCGAGCCTGCCAGCAGGTCGGCCGATGTCCGACCTCGTGCCGGCCCCGTCCGCGGAGACCGGGAGCGAGAGCCGCGGCAAGGTCGCGGGAGCGCAGGTTCTCCTCGTTCACAAGACCCAGCCGTCACCAACGTCCCTGCCGGGCACAGCTAGTCGTCGCGCGCGTCCGCGCGCCGGCGTAGCCAGACCACGACCCCGAGGACCACGAACGGCCCGAAGGCGAGCAGGAGCGTGAGCGCCTGCTCGAAGGGGTGCAGCGCCCCCATGTGCCAGACCGTGGAGACGAGGGGGCGCAGCACGCCTCAGCCCTGGTGCGGGTAGTGGTGGTCCTTCGGCGGGACGAAGGTCTCCTTGATCGTGCGGGGCGAGATCCAGCGCAGCAGGTTGACCGCGGCGCCGGCCTTGTCGTTGGTGCCCGACGCGCGGCCGCCGCCGAACGGCTGCTGGCCGACGACGGCACCGGTCGGCTTGTCGTTGATGTAGAAGTTGCCGGCCGCGAAGCGCAGCGTCTCGCGCGCCCACGCGATCGCCGAGCGGTCCTGGGCGATGATCGCGCCGGTCAGGGCGTAGGGCGCGAACGACTCCATCTGCGCCACGACCTGTCTCGAAGCGGGCGTCGTCGTAGACGTGGACCGTGAGGATCGGGCCGAAGTACTCGTCGCTGAACATCTCGTCGGCCGGGTCGCTCGACTCGATGATCGTCGGGCGCACGAAGTAGCCGACCGAGTCGTCGGTCTGGCCGCCGGCGAGCAGGGTGAGGTGCTTGTTGGACCGCACCCGGGCGATCGCGCGTCTTGTGCTTGTCGAACGCGCGCTCGTCGATGACGGCGCCCATGAAGTTGGTGAGGTCGGTGACGTCGCCCATGGCGAGCGCCTCGGTGTCGGCGATCAGCTGGTCCTTGATCTTGTCCCACACCGAGCGGGGGACGTAGGCCCGCGACGCGGCCGAGCACTTCTGGCCCTGGAACTCGAACGCGCCGCGGATCATCGCGACCCGGAGCACGTCGGGGTCGGCCGACGGGTGGGCGACGATGAAGTCCTTGCCGCCGGTCTCGCCGACGATGCGCGGGTAGGCGCGGTAGCGGTCGATGTTCTCGCCGACGCTCTTCCAGAGGTGGTGGAAGGTCGGGGTGGAGCCGGTGAAGTGGATGCCCGCGAGGTCGCGGTGCGACAGCGCCACCTTCGACACGTCGAGGCCGTCGCCGGGCAGCATGTTGATGACGCCGGGCGGCATGCCGGCCTCCTCGAGCAGCTCCATCGTCAGCGACGCGGCGAGCTGCTGCGTCGGCGACGGCTTCCAGATGACCGTGTTGCCCATCAGCGCCGGGGCGGTGGGCAGGTTGCCGGCGATGGCCGTGAAGTTGAACGGCGTGATCGCGTAGACGAAGCCCTCGAGCGGGCGGTGGTCCGTCCGGTTCCAGATGCCGGGGCTGTTGGCGATCGGCTGGTCGGTGAGGATCTGCTTGGCGTAGTGGACGTTGAAGCGCCAGAAGTCGATGAGCTCGCAGGCGGCGTCGATCTCGGCCTGGAAGGCCGTCTTCGACTGGCCGAGCATCGTCGCGGCGTTGAGGCGCTGGCGGTAGGGGCCGGCGAGCAGGTCGGCGGCCTTGAGGATGATCGCGCACTTCTCGTCGAAGGGCATGGCCTGCCAGTCGGGCGCTGCGGCCGCTGCCGCCTTGATCGCCGCCTCGGCGTCCTTGGTCGTCGCGCTCTTCAGGGTGCCGAGGACGTGGGCGTGGTCGTGGGGCTGGACGACCTTCATCTCCGCGCCGCCGCCGTTGCGCCGCTTGCCGCCGATCACCGCGCGGTAGGTGTGCTGCTTCTTCTCCTGCACGGCCAGCTCGGTGATGAGCGCCTCGCGCTCCGGGCTGCCCGGGGCGTAGGTGAGGTTCGGCTCGTTGGTCGGGGCCGGCGGGAAGGTGATCGCGTCCATGCCGCTGATCGTGTCAGAGACGGACGCGGCCCTCCAAGCCACCGCCGGACGGACGATCAGGGGGAGGAGAGGAGGTCGCCGATCTCCTGGGTGGCCCACCACGCCAGGTCGTCGTCGGGATCCGCGTCGTCACGGTCGTCCACGTGCACGGCGACCACGTCGCGCCACGTGACGGGAGCATCGGCGGCCCTCGTCTCGGCGACCACCACGACCCGTCGACGCTCCCCGTCGGGCAGGCCGTCGAGCAGCTCGGCGGAGGCGTCCGCGGCGCTCATGAGAGCGGCGTACTCCGTCTCCTCGCCGTCGTCGGCTGCGACCACCGCGCCGGCCGTGCCGGGGCCGTCGCCGGACCACTCCGACGCGAGCCGCGGGAGCGTGGTGGGGAGGTAGCGGCGGGTCACTTCTTGCGCCCCCTCGGCGCCCGCGGACGCGAGTCGCTGGCGGAGTCGTTGAGCTCCTCGAGCGCCTCGAGCACGCACTGGCCCAGCACGTCGGCATCGGGTACGGCGTCGCGGTCGGCGGTGATGCCGTAGAACACCTTGCCGTCGTAGGACGTCACGCCGATCGCCAGCGGGTGGTCGGGCAGCAGCGGGTGCACGGGGTAGGACTCGAGCATCCGGGCGCCGTCGGCGTAGAGCGGGAACTGCGGGCCGGGCACGTTGGTGATCGAGACGTGGAAGCCACCGCGCGGCTCGGCGGCCGCCACCCGGGAGCCCAGGGCGTGGAAGGTGGTGGGGGCGAAGCCGGCGATGCCCGAGAGCCGTCGCGCCGACACGTTGCGGCCGTTGTCGCGGTGGGCCTTGAGGTCGTAGCTGACCTGGTGGAGCCGGACGACCGGGCTGGGCTCGCTGATCGGGAGGTTGACCAGGTGTCCGGTGATCTGGGTGCCGAGCGAGGTCGCCTCGAGCTCGTCGTCGATCACCGACATCGGCACGATCGCCTTGATCGTCCGGAGCCCGCCCATCGACTCCGCGCGCGTCATCAGCCAGCCGCGCAGGCCGCCGGCGAGCGTCGCGAGGATCACGTCGTTGACGGTGCCGCCGTGCACCTCGCGGATCCGGCGGTAGTCCTTGAGCTGGGTGCGCACCGTGACGAACCGGCGCTGCTGCGACAGCTTGCGGTGCACCGGGGTCGAGTGGACCGGGCCGCGGCCGGCGAGGGCGTTGGCGACCTCCGCGATGCGACCGCCGGTGGCGGACGCCTGCCGGACGACCGACTCCGCGTTGGCGCGGGTGGTCGACCACACCGTGCCGGGGCTCTCGATGCTGTCGGTGAGGGCGTTGAGCGCAGCGGCGACCGGACCGGCGGTGCGTCGCGGTCGCCAGTCGTCGTCGTGGCCGAGCGTCGACCGGTCGGGCGAGGTGTCGAGCAGCACCTGGCCGATGTCGACGGTCTCGCGACCGTCGACGAGGATCTGGTGGCTCTTGGTCAGCAGGGCGATCCGGCCCTCGGCCAGGCCCTCGACGAAGTAGACCTCCCAGAGCGGGCGGCTGCGGTCGAGCGGGCGGGACGCGATGCGCGCGACGAGCTCGCGGAGCTGGTCCATCGTGCCCGGCCGCGGCAGCGCGGAGCGGCGTACGTGGTAGCCGAGGTCGAAGTTCTCGTCGTCGACCCAGGCGGGGTTGGCCAGGCGGCCCGGCACCAGCTGCAGGCGCTGGCGGTAGCGCGGCACGAAGGCGATCCGGTCCGCGATCAGCTGGACGAGGCGGTCGTGGTCGAAGCCCGACGCACCGGGGTCGAAGATCTCGACCGTCGCGTTGTGCATCGGCGTCGTGGGGGACTCGGCGGCCAGGATGGCCAGGTCCCGCGGCCTGAGCCGCTCACTCATGCACGTACTCGCTTCGCTCCGTGCGCGCATGAGGCACGAGTCACGCTGCATCGTCTGATGCGCTCGCTCCGCTCCCGCATGGCTCCCCCAATGGTCGGCGATCCTTGTCCCTCGTGGGATTCTGGCAGACATGCGCATGTCCCTCGTCGCCGCTCCACTCGCCCTCGTGCTCGCGCTCGGCCTCACCGCCTGCGGGAGCGACGACGCCGATCCGCCAGCCACCTCGCAGGGCGCCACGAAGGACGGCGACCAGGTCGCGGTCACCGTGACGCGGAAGGGTGACGACTTCACGCCCAACGGCGAGCGGGTCGAGCTCGGCGTGGACCAGACGCTGGTGCTGACGATCGACGCCGACACGGCCGGCGAGCTCCACGTGCACAGCACGCCGGAGCAGGAGATCGAGTACGACGCGGGCACCTCCGAGCACGAGCTCGTCATCGACCGCCCCGGCGTGGTCGAGGTCGAGAGCCACGAGCCCGACGTGGTCCTGCTCCAGCTCGAAGTCCGGTGAGCGGGCTGGGCACGGCCGGTTCGGTCCCCGGTTCCATCTCCGCGCACGGCCTCGGCGGCGCCAAGGACCTCCCGATCCCGCTCCGAGCTGGCGATCGCCGGCGCGGTGGCCGCGCTGGTCATCTCCTTCACGGTGCTCGCGATCGCGTGGCGCGAGCCGCGCTACGACGCGGCCACCAGCGGCCGCCCGGCCCCCGCGTGGCTCGACCGGCTCGTCTCCTCGCCGGCGCTCGCGATCATCGCCCGCGTGCTCGGGATGGTGTTCTTCCTCTACGTCGGCGCGGCCGCCGTGCTCGGCAAGGACAGCCTGATCAACCCGTTCCTCGGGACCTTCTACGTCCTGCTCTGGGTCGGGATCGTGCCGGCGTCGCTGCTGCTCGGCCCGTTCTTCAAGGCGGTCAGCCCCGCGCGGACGATCAGCATGCTCTTCGCCAGGATCTCCGGCGTCCCCGACGGCGAGGGCCTCAGGCCCTACCCCGAGCGGCTCGGCTACTGGCCCGCGGCCGTCGGGCTGTTCGCCTTCGTGTGGCTCGAGCTGGTCTACCCGAGCTCGACGGCCCTCGGTCCGGTGCGCCTGTGGTGTGCGGCCTACCTCGGCATCATGCTGATCGGCTCCGCCGTGTGGGGTACGACGTTCCTCGCCCGCGCCGACCCGTTCGAGGTCTACTCCTCGCTCGTCGCCAAGCTCTCGATCTGGGGGCGCCGGGACGGGCGGCTCGTCCTGCGCAGCCCGCTGGCCAACCTCGACACGCTCGTCGCGCGGCCCGGTCTCGTCGCCGTCGTGGGCGTGCTGTTCGGCAGCACGGCGTTCGACTCGTTCCGCGAGTCCACGCCGTGGCTCAAGCTGGTGCAGTCACTCTCGACCACGCGGATCCTGCCGGACACCGTCGCCCTGATCGCCTTCTCCGTCGGGGTGGCGCTCATCCTGACGATCGCGACGATGGCCACCGGCGTCACGAGCGGCACTCCGCGACGTGCGCTGCCCGACCTGTTCGCGCACTCGGTCGTGCCGATCATCGTGGGCTACATCGTGGCCCACTACCTGACCTACTTCGTCGAGTACGGCCAGCGCACCCTCGTGCAGCTCAGTGACCCGTTCAGCCGCGGCGACGACTTCCTGGGCACGGCTGACCTGCAGATCAACTACTGGCTCTCGGAGCACCCGACCTTCCTGGCCGTGTCCAAGGTGGTCGCCGTGGCGCTGGGCCACGTGGTCGGCGTGGTCGCCGCGCACGACCGCGCGATCAAGCTCCTGCCGCGACGGCACCAGCTGACGGGTCAGCTGCCCCTGCTCGTGGCGATGGTGGGCTTCACCGTAGGCGGTCTGTACCTGCTGTTTGCCGCATGAGGGTGCCGTCGAGCAGCGGCACCGGTCCGTAGGGCCAGTTGACCGGCAGGGAGTCGACGACCTCGACGATCTCGCAGCTGCCGAACGGGTCGACCACGTCGAGCGGGTCACGCCAGCCGACGAAGTAGACGCGGTCGGCGGTGCCGTTCTCCTGGGTGCCGTCGTCGCAGCGGATCTTGTCGACGAAGCCGTCGGGAAGGACGTAGATGACGTCGTCGCCCTGCTCGCTGAAGACCTTGTCGGCGCCGTTGCCGAGGAACACGGTGTCGTTGCCCTCGTCGCCCTTGACCAGCCAGTCGTTGCCGTCGCCGTCGATGAGCACGTCGTTGCCGGCACCGCCCTGGATCGCACCGTCGTCGCCGGGGCCACCGTCGATCCAGTCGTCGCCCGCGCCGCCGATCTGCTTGTCCGAGCCGTCGCCGCCGAAGAGACGGTCGTTGCCGTCGTTGCCGCCGAGCAGGTCGTTGCCCGCCTCGCCGTAGAGCACGTCGTTGCCGACGTTGGCCGCCAGGATGTCGTCGCCCTCGCCGCCGTAGACCGTGTCGTCGCCCGAGCCACCGTCGAGCTTGTCGTTGCCGGCGCCTCCCGCGACCCAGTCGTTGCCCGGCTGCGCGGTGATCCAGTCGTTGCCGTCGTCGCCGTAGACCGTGTCGTTGCCGTTGCCGGCGTAGACCTTGTCGTCGCCCCCGTTGGCCTTGACGCTGTCCCGGCCGCCCAGCGACATGATGAAGTCCGCACGGGACCGGCCGTTGATGATGTCGTCACCGGTCGTGCCGCGTGCCTGCTTGGCCGCGAGCGCCGGCGTCGCGGTCAGGGCAAGGGTCGTCAACGTGAGGACGCAGACGCGGACGGATCGATGCATGGGGGTCTCCTCAAGGATCAAGGTCCAAACTACGACGAACCTTGAGGATTCTCCCAGTTTCTACCGGTTTTTACTTTTACGTTGCCCGCGTTTGCCGCTCGTGGGCCGGACCGACGACGGGAACACCGCGTCGGCGAGGGCAGCGAGCCCGTGCACGAGCGGCGAGTCGGACACCTCGGCCAGCGGGCGCCCCGACACGAGCGCCCGGTCCAGCGCGGGGCGCTCGTCGGGCAGGAAGTGGAGGCCGGCGACGCGGCTGAACCCCTCGACCATGCCCGCGATCTCCTTCTCCGACCAGCCGATCGAGCCCCGCATCCGGTTCACCACGACCCGCACCGGCACTCCACCCAGCCGGTCGCGCAGGTCGACCAGCCCGCGCGCCAGCCGGGCCAGCCCCACCGGGTCGGCCGCGCCCACCACGACGACCTCGTCGGCCAGGTCGAGCGCCGCGAGCGTCAGCGCGTTCCGGCCGGGGCGTCCCCCGAGGTCCTGGCCCGCCTCGTCCTCGAGGCTGAAGCCGGTGTCGACGACCACGTGGCCCACGGTGCTCGCCCGCTCCAGCAGCTGGTCGACCTGGGCGGCGCGCACCTCGCGCCACCGGTCGGCGCGCGGCAGGCCGGTCACCACCGCCAGGTGCTCCCCCACGCCCCGGCACACCGAGGCGAAGCGCTCGTCGAGCTGACCTGCCGCCGCGAGGCGCGAGGCGGAGAGGATCCCCGACACCTCGTCGAGGATGCCGAGCTGCTGCGCGACGGAGCCGCCGTAGGGGTCGAGGTCGGCCAGGACCACGTCGACCCGGCGCTGGGCGACCTCCCAGGCCAGGTT
Organism: uncultured Actinomycetota bacterium; assembly: GCA_963795275.1. Lineage (GTDB taxonomy): Bacteria > Actinomycetota > Actinomycetes > Propionibacteriales > Nocardioidaceae > Nocardioides. The sequence goes on along the minus strand of CAWCHD010000018.1, from coordinate 9,630 downwards.
GGTGGCGACGGTCGTACGCCCCGGGGCACCGGCCGGTCCCCAGACCACGACGACGCGGCCGGCGTCGCCCGCCTGCTCCGGTCCGGGCGGCTCGGGCCCATCACCGTCGCGGGCCCGGGTGTCGCCCTCCTCGACCGCGGTCACCACCTCGGGCAGCGTCGCGAGCTGGCCGGCACCGACCACCGAGGCGATGCCGAGCCGCCGGGCGTGCTCGCGCACGTCGAGGTCGTCGGAGCGCGACGTCGTCACCGCGACGGGGCGTACGGCGTGGCGGCGGAGGTGGGTGATGCTCGCGGGGTCCAGCCCGGGAGCGTCGAGCGCGACCACCGCCACGTCGACCTGGCCGCTCGTGACCGAGGCGAGCAGGTCGTCGACGTCCACGCACCGCTTGAGCACCACGACGCCCGGGTGCGCCTCGAGGTCGGTCAGCACCGGGGACTCCCACCCCTCGCCCGCCGCCAGCAGCAGGACGCAGATCACGGCGTCAGCCCCGGCCGACGACGCGCACGCGGTCGTCGCCGCTGGCGGCCAGCAGCACGCCGAGCGACTCCTCGTCGTCCTGCGGCACGGACAGCACCAGCTGTCGGGTCGTGGCGGAGGCGAAGGAGTCGGTGACGACGGGGGCGTCGACCACCAGCACGTCCTCCAGCACCAGCTCCGCCTCGGAGCGTGAGCCGCGGTCCTCGCCGATGACCCAGACGTCGACGCGGGACCCGCGGCCGAGGCCGGTGGGCACGTGCTCCGGGGCGACCGCGACCGACACGTCGACCGCGTCGTCGTCGGCCGGCTCCCCCAGCGCCGCGGCCGGCACCAGCTCGCCGGCCGCGAGCGGACGGGTGAGCGTCAGGGAGGCCGGCAGCTCGTCGTCGACGCCGAGGTAGCGCTGCTCGTCGGTGGCGTCGTCGAAGCGGAGCCGGGTCGCGCGCAGGTCGTCGACCGTGAGCGCCTGGCCGGCGGCGAGGTCGGAGGACGCCGCCCAGACCGACGTCATGTCGTCGGCGGTGGAGAGGAGTCGGGCACCGGCGACCACCGATCCGGTGACCAGCACGACGCCGACCCACAGGCGCGGGTCGCGCCATCCCGCGGACCCCGCGCGGGTGGCTGCGGGCACGTCGAGGGCGCCGGGCGTGCGCGACCCGTTCCGAGACTTGATCCGAGACACGCGAGCCATCATGGCCGCAGCGGCCGGAAATGACACCTGTCTCTCCACAGGCTGCGGCCGGGCGGCCCCGTCGAGGGCCACGCCGGTGGGAGGATGGACCCATGGTCGACGACCCCCGGGAGCCCCGCGCCCCCCGCTTCCTGACGCTGGCCGACGTCGCCGAGGCACTCAACACCTCCAGCGCGCAGGTCTACGCCCTCGTGCGTCGCGGCGAGCTCCCCGCCATCAAGATCGGCGGGCGCGGCCAGTGGCGCGTGGAGAACGTCCAGCTCGAGGAGTTCATCCAGCGGATGTACGCCGAGACCAAGCAGTTCGTCGACCAGCACCCGTTCGTGGACGCGGAGCCCGGGTCGACCGACTGAGAGTCCTGCTGACACGGCCGGACCATCGACGGTGTCGGGGTCCCCGCGGCGTTGTTCGGAGGAGCGCAGCGGGGGAGAAGAACGTCGTGGGGTGACTCACCCGACCTTGCCGTCGAGCTCCACGTCGACCACCTGCTCGTCGCCGCCACGCAGCACGGTCATCGCCACGGTCTCGCCGGGGCGGTGCGTACGGATGGCCACGATGAGGGCGATCCCGTCACTGACCGGCTTGTCGTCGACCGCGGTGATCACGTCGTCCTTCAGCAGCCCGGCACGGTCCGCCGGGGTGTCGGGCATGACCTCGGTGATCGTCGCGCCCTCGGCGTCGGGCTCGCCTCCGGTGCGCACCTGGGCGCCGATGACGGGGTACTCCGCCTTGCCCGTGCGCAGGATCTGGTCGACGGTCGTGATGACCTGCTCGATCGGGATCGCGAAGCCCACGCCGATGTTGCCCGCCTCGCCCGACGGGCTGCCGTTGGTCGCGATGGCGGAGTTCACGCCGACGACCTCGCCGGCGAGGTTCACGAGCGGTCCACCGGAGTTGCCCGGGTTGATCGCGGCGTCGGTCTGCACGGCGTTGATGTAGGACGACTCGTCGTCGGACTCCCCCGACGTGGTGACCGGTCGGTCGAGCGCGCTGACGATGCCCGAGGTCACCGTCTGGCTCAGCCCCAGCGGAGCACCGAACGCGATGACCGGGTCGCCGACGTTGAGCGCCTGCGACGCCCCCAGCGCAGCGGGCTCGAGCCCCTCGGCACCGTCGACGTCGAGGACGGCGAGGTCGTAGACGGCGCTGCGACCGACGACCGTCGCCTCGTGCCGGTCCCCCTCGTGGTCGATGACGACGATCGGACCGTCGTCCTCGGCGGCGGACGCCACGACGTGGTTGTTGGTGACGACGTGGCCGTCGCGGTCGAGCACGAAGCCGGAGCCCGTGGCCCCGGCGGCCTGGCCGTCGAACTCGGCGACGATCTGCACCGTGCTGGGCAGCAGCGCCTGGGCCACGGCGGCGATCGATCCGTTCTCGGCGTCGAGCGGCGCCGCCGACTGGGTGCGTACGCCGCCGAGGCCGCGGTCGTTGGTCCCGCGCTGGGAGGAGAGCTCGTCCTGCAGCGCGCCACCGGCCAGGCCGCCCAGCAGCCCGACGACGAGGGCGAGCGCGGCCACGGCGGGCCAGACCCAGAGGGCGACCTTGCGGGGCGGCAGCGGGCGGGCGTGGTCGACCGGCGGGTAGGGCCGGGGACCGGGGCCGAAGTAGCCGGGGCCGCCCGGTCCGGGTCGACCGCCGGGTCCGGGGCCCGGGCCGAACGCAATGGTGTCGGGCGCCTGCTGGACGGGGTGCGGCTGCGTCGGCGGCTCGGGCCGGGGCTCGCCCGGACGCGGCTGCTCGCCGTAGGTGCTGCCGTAGGGCGGCGGGCCGGGCAGGTGGTCCACGGGCGGGCGGGGCTCGTCGGTGGGCAGGCTGGAACCCTGGTCCGGGGCCTCAGGCTGGCCCTGCTCGGGGTCAGCGGCACGCCAGCCGGCGAGCGGCTGGGTGGGCTCGGACGTCGGCTCGTCGGGCTGGTGCTCGTCGCTCACGGAGCGATCTTCTCCCGGATGGCCACCAGGCGCTCAGCCAGGGGCATCCGGGAGGGTGAGACCGAGCCGCGGACGGAGCGGTCGTCGACCCCGCTGGCCGGTGCCGCCGGCCCCACGGGCCGGCTCAGGTCGGTGGCCGGCGGCCGGGGCTCGACCCGGGGCGAACCGGCCACGCCGAGCACCAGGACGCCCACCACGCAGGCGCTCGCGGCGCCGCCGCCGATGGCGACCAGCCCCCGGCGGGAGCGGTGGCTCGCCGTCGGGAAGGCCGCGCCCGCGAGCGGGCTGGCGTGCGTGGAGAGCTCGGGGCAGCGCCCGACGAGGGCCGACTTGAAGTCGTGCGAGGGTCGCGAGGCGCCGTACGACAGCTGGGCGAGCTGGGTCTTGACCCAGCCCTCGTGCTCGACGAGGTCGCGGCAGGTGTGGCAGGTGTGGACGTGGTTCCAGCAGCGCTCCTCCTCGTCGGGGCCGAGGTGGCCGTCGACGAGGGCGCTGACGCGCGAGCCGAGGTGCGTCATCAGGACACCACTCCCCGGTAGCGCTCGTTGCCCGCGGCGGGCTCGCGGTGGGCGAGCGCCTTGCGCAGCATGCTGCGACCGCGGTGGATCCGCGAGCGGACGGTGCCGAGCTTGGCGTCGAGGATCTCCGCGATCTCCTCGTAGGTGAGGCCCTCGACGTCGCACAGCACCACGGCTGCGCGGAAGTCCGGCGGCAGCGTGGCGAGCGCGGTCTCGATGTCGTCGTCGAAGGTCTGGTCGGCGAGGGCCAGCTCCGGCGCGGGCGAGGAGCTCGTCAGCCGGGCGGCGCGCTCGTCGGAGAGCGGGTCGAAGCGGATCCGCTGCTTGCGGCGGGCGCCGTCGAGGAACAGGTTGGTGGTGATCCGGTGCAGCCAGCCCTCGAACGTGCCGGGCGTGTAGGAGTCGAGCGACCGGAACACGCGGACGAAGACCTCCTGGGTGAGGTCCTCGGCGTCGGGGCGGTTGCCGGTGAGTCGGTAGGCCAGCCGGAAGACGCGGTCGGAGTGCTGCTCGACGACCTCGTCCCAGGTGGGTACGGCGACCTGCTGCTCAGTCACGGGTGACCCTTCGTTCTTCCTCGACCTCAGCTGCAACGGGTTCCCCGTCCTGTCCTGACGCTAGGTAGTGCGCCTGAGAGTTGGCTGTGAACCTCATGCGTACGGACCAAGAAACTGCTCGGTCCTGCACAGCGGCGTACCGCCTCCAACGAGCGACGTGGCTGCTGTGTTCCCGCGATAGAGTCCCGTCCGTGCCGACCACCACCCCGCCGATCAAGCCCGCGAGCTGGACCTACGCCGAGTCGTTCGTGGCCGAGGACGAGATCCTCGCCGCCGCCCGCAGCCGCGCCGAGGAGGTCGGGGTGACCCCGGTCGGCTCCGGCGCCGGCGCCACGCTCCGGTTCCTGGCCTCCGTCCTCGACGCCCGCGCCGTCGTGGAGATCGGCACCGGGACCGGTGTCTCGGGCCTCTGGCTGCTGCGCGGCATGCGCTCCGACGGCGTCCTCACCACGGTCGACATCGAGGCCGAGCACCAGCGGCTCGCCAAGGAGACCTTCACCGAGGCCGGGATCCCCGCCAACCGCGCCCGCACCATCGCGGGCGCCGGGCTCGACGTGCTCCCCCGCCTCACCGACGGCCACTACGACCTGGTGTTCTGCGACGGCGACAAGCGCGAGTACGCCGCCTACCTCAAGGAGGCGCTGCGGCTGCTGCGCCCCGGCGGCATCGTGGTCTTCGACAACGCCCTGTGGCACGACCGGGTCGCCGACCCCGCGCAGCGCGACGAGGAGACCGTCAGCATCCGCGACCTCGGCCGCACGATCCTCGAGCACGAGTCCCTCGTGCCGGTGCTGCTCCCCGTCGGCGACGGCCTGCTGGCCGCCAAGAAGGAGTGGGCGCCGGAGGCCTAGCCCCGGTGCGTCAGGAGCGGGGAGCCGCGGCGAAGCCGGCCCCGCCCTCGGCGACGGCGACGATGTCGCACGCCTCGACGAGGATCGGCGGCGAGCCGATCATCCGCGACCCCGGCGACTGCGCCGCGGTCTCGTCGAACGTGCGCTGGAACTCCTCGCGCGCCTCGCTCGTCGCGAAGACGTAGGACCCCTCGAACCACTCGCCGCGCACCATCCGCCAGGTCTTCCAGCGCAGCCCGGGCATGCCGGTGAAGCGTGCGTGCGAGGTGTCGGCGACGAAGCTCGCGAGCTCCTCCTCCACGGCCTCGGGGGCTCCGACCAGCGACCAGCGGATCGTGAGACCGAGCATCAGGCGATGCCCTCGAGCGGGTCCTCCGAGCCGAGCCAGGACAGCAGCAGGCGCGGACCCCAGCCGCTGGGTCCGGCGGTCCACTCGTGGCGGTCGGTCGGCGACTCGGCGGCGGAGGCGAAGTCGACGTGCACCCACGGGACGTCGCCCGCGAAGTGCTGCAGGAACAGCGCCGCGGTGATCGCACCCGCGCCGCCGGCGGCGTTGTCGCCGTCGGCGATCTTGGACGCCACCTTCTCCTCGTAGTCCGCGACGAGCGGCATCCGCCAGACGTTCTCGCCCGACGCGCTCGCGGCGAGCTCGACGTGCTCGGCGAGCGCGTCGTCGTTGGCGAAGTAGCCGCCGGTCCACTGGCCGAGCGACACCTTCATCGCGCCGGTCAGGGTGGCGATGTCGACCATCGCCTTCGGCGCGATCTCGGAGACGGCGTAGGCCATCGCGTCGGCCAGGACCAGGCGACCCTCGGCGTCGGTGTTGTTGACCTCGGAGGTGCGACCGCCGAAGTGGGTGATCACGTCGCCGGGGCGCATGGCGGAGCCGCTGACGGAGTTCTCCGCCGCGGGCACCAGGCCGACGACGCGGACCGGGCAGCCGACGTCGCGCAGGGCGGCCATGGTCGCGATGACCGCGCCGCCGCCGCTCATGTCGCGCTTCATCGTCAGCATGCCCTCGCTGGGCTTGATGTCGAGGCCGCCGCTGTCGAAGGTGATGCCCTTGCCGACCAGCACGACCGTCGGCGTACGCCGGCTGGCGCGGGGAGGCGTGTAGTCCATGCGGATCAGGCGGGGCGGGTTGACCGAGCCGCCGCCGACGGCGAGCAGGCCTCCGAAGCCCTCCGCGGCAAGCCTGTCCTCGTCCCACACGGTGACGTCGAGACCGGAGGCCTCGCCCACCTCGACCGCCTGCTCGGCGAGCCAGGCGGGGGTCTTCAGGTTGGCCGGGACGGTGGCGAGGGCACGCGAGCGCCAGCCCGCGCCGCCGAGGGCGATCGCCCGGGCGAGCTCGTCGTCGGCGCCGTCGTCGTCGATGTCGGCCAGCACGATGCGGGCGACGGGGCGCTCCTGGGGGCCGGTCGAGCGCCAGTGGAAGGAGAAGGAGGCGAGCATCGCGCCGATGACGAAGGCGCCGAGGCCCTCGACGGGGGCGATCGCAGCCAGGGTGGTGACGACGCTCGCGCGGTCCTTGGTCGCTCGCGCGACGGCGGCGCCCGCGCGACGGAGGTCGGTGACCGACCCCTCGCCGACCCCGACCAGCAGGACCAGCGACACGTCGTCGTCGCGGTCGGCGCTGCCGACCGGGACGACGGTGACCTCACCGGCCCGACCGGTGCCACGGGCTGCTTCGAGCGCGGCCAGCAGGTCGACGCCGAGGGCATCGCAGGCCTCGTCGGCACCGGGGCCGAGGAGCGGTCCGGCAGTCTCGGCGAGGACCGGGAAGGCCCACACCTCCGCGCCGCCGATCTGGTGCGGGAGGGCCGGGCTCAGGGCGAACTGGGGCGGCGAGACCTGGGTCGGCAGCTGCGCTGTCGGGGCCACGATCAGCCGACGACGCCCTTGAGGGCGTCTCCGAGAGCCGTCGCCTCGTCGGCGTTCAGCTCGACCACGAGCCGCCCACCACCCTCGAGCGGGACGCGCATGACGATGCCGCGACCTTCCTTGGTGACCTCGAGCGGTCCGTCGCCCGTGCGGGGCTTCATGGCGGCCATCGGCGCACCTCTTCCTGTTCAGCCTTGGGTGGCTCTTCACATGCGAATCGGAGCGGCTGAGTGGTGGCTTGGCCGCCCCGACAGGCGTCGTACGCTCCCATTATCCCTCATGACCCGCGTGATCGGCACCACAGGGCGCACCGACGCCCGCAGGCGGTCGGGCAGACTGCCCCCATGACCAGCTCTCCCCCCGTCCTGCTCGACGTCACGGACGCCGTCGCCACGATCACGCTCAACCGTCCCGAGGCGATGAACGGCCTCGACGTGGCCACCAAGGACCTCCTGCTCGAGACGGTCACCCGGGTCGCTGCGGACCCGGAGGTGCGGTGCGTCGTGCTCACCGGCAGCGGCCGTGCGTTCTGCGTCGGGCAGGACCTCAAGGAGCACCTCGCCGGGCTGACCGGCGAGGCCGACATCCCGCTGTCGGACACCGTGGAGAAGCACTACAACCCGATCGTGCTGGCGCTCTCGACCATGGCGAAGCCGGTCGATCGCGGCCGTCAACGGCGTCGCCGCCGGCGCGGGGGCGAGCCTGGCGTTCGCGGCCGACTTCCGCATCCTGGTGGACTCGGCGGGCTACAACACGTCGTTCGCCGGCGTCGCGCTGTCCTGCGACACCGGCTCGAGCTGGACGCTGCCGCGGCTGGTCGGGCGGGCCAAGGCGATGGAGCTGCTCTACTTCCCCCGCACCGTGTCGGCGCAGGAGGCCCTCGAGCTGGGGCTGGCCACGCAGGTCGTCACGCAGGACGACTTCGCCGGCGCCGTCGCCGACCTGGCCCGCCGCCTCGCGGACGGCCCCACCGTCTCCTTCGGCTCGATCCGGCAGGCGGTGGCGTACTCCGCCGCGCACCCGCTCGAGGAGTCCCTCGCCTTCGAGGCCGAGAAGATGGCGCTCACCGGCGGCACCGAGGACCACCTCGCCGCGGTCAACGCGTTCGTGGCCAAGGAGAAGCCGGTCTACCGAGGCCGCTGAGCCCGGCCTCCACGTCGAGTGCGCAGCCCCGTGGCGACCGGTGCCGCGGGAGCACTCGACGTGGCGGCGAGCGTCACACCGCGGCGGTGAGGTAGGCGTAGGTGAAGACGAGGACGCCCACGACCATGCCCAGGTGGGCCAGGAGCGAGAGCCCCGGCCCGTCGCTCCAGCTGTCCCCCACGGCCGCCGGGGCGTGCCGGCCCTTGGCGGGCAACCACCGCATGAGGATCAGCAGGCCGCAGACGGCCGTCAGCCACCAGGCCGCGATCGCGAGGATGCCGAACAGCGGGCCGCCGAGCAGGCTGTCGTCCGGCGCGACCAGCACCGCGAGCCACAGGACGAGCGCGACGACCCCGGCGCCGAAGTGGACCAGCGGCAGCCGGCGGCTGATCGAGAACCGCCCCGCCGCGTCCGAGGCACGCATCCTCAGCCGCGTGAGCACGATCGCCACGGCGGCCAGGGCCGTGAGGATCCACACGACTATCGGGAACGACATGTCGCAGGAGTCTGCCCTAGGCCGGGTCTCGGTCGCCAGACGCGTCCGCGTCCGGACCCGCCTCCCGGTCCTCGAGCTCGGTGGCGAGCCGCGCGAGCAGCTCGTCGACGTCGGACATCCGGTAGCCGCGGACAGCGAGCGGGAACCGTACGGACCTCAGGTCCCGCGCCGCGACCGGACGGTCGGTGGGCAGCGCGAGGTCGGGACGGTCGTCGTAGGCCGGTGCCATCGACCCGCCGCGGCCGGACGCCACGACCGCGACCCCGCCCATGGCGAGCACGATCAGGATCGCGAACAGCCAGGTCATTCGGGACGCCCCGGAGCCGGGGTGGGCCAGCGGTCCTCGCGGGCGGCGACCATGAGCGCCACCGCCTCGTCGACGTCGTCGGTCACCACCATCATGTCGAGGTCCTTGGCGTTGATCTTGCCCTCGGCCAGGACGGTCTCGCGCAGCCAGTCGAACATGCCCTTCCAGTACGCCGTGCCGATCAGCACGATCGGGAACGACGTCACCTTCTGGGTCTGGACGAGCGTCAGCGCCTCGAAGAGCTCGTCGAGCGTGCCGAGGCCACCGGGGAGCACGACGAAGCCCTGGGAGTACTTCACGAACATCGTCTTGCGGGCGAAGAAGTAGCGGAAGTTGATGCCCTTGTCGACCCACTGGTTGAGCCCGGACTCGAAGGGCAGCTCGATGCCGAGGCCGACGCTGATGCCGTCCGCCTCGCAGGCGCCCTTGTTGGCGGCCTCCATCGCCCCCGGGCCGCCGCCGGTGATGACCGCGAAGCCGGCCTGGGCGAGCTTGCGGCCGGCCTCCTCGGCGACGGCGTAGTGCGGGTGGTCGGCCGGGGTCCGTGCGGAGCCGAAGACCGCGATCGCCGGACCGAGCTCGGCCAGCGAGCCGAACCCCTCGACGAACTCCGACTGGATGCGCAGCACCCGCCACGGGTCGGTGTGCACCCAGTCCGTCGGCCCGCGCGAGTCGAGCAGGCGCTGGTCGGTCGTGCTGCCGTCGTTGACCTGGCCGCGGCGCTCGACCTCGCGGCCCTTGACCCGCTGGGTGTCGTCGCTCATGCCGTTGC
>CAWCHD010000017.1:0-286471 GCA_963795275.1 uncultured Actinomycetota bacterium | reverse complement strand
CGGCCGGCAGCCGGGCCCCGGGCGATCCCCGCACTCCCGCTCCGTCACCCGCCGCGGTGTCGGCAGCTTCGAGCTCTCACCCACCCAGCACCGATCGAAGCAAGCCACAGGAGTGAGATCAGATGTACGACTTCTATCCCGAGTCATGGGGCCCCGCGGCCCACGACCCCGAGAACCCGCGCAGCGCCGAGAACACCGCGACGGCGCTGCAGACCGCGCTTGACCTGCGAGACAACGGCGGCATGCGGCCGGACGACAACTAACGTCCTCCGCATGTCCGAGACCCCGCAGTCCGCGCCTGCTTCCGGCACCACCCCGGCCGCTGTGGCCCTCGCCGTCATCCCCGGCGACGGCATCGGTCCGGAGGTGACCGCCGAGGCCCTCAAGGTCCTCGAGGTCGCCTCACCGGTGGCGTTCGAGTCGACGCGCTACGACCTCGGCGCCGAGCGCTACCTCGCGACCGGCGAGGTGCTGCCCGACTCGGTGCTCGCGGAGATCCGCGGGCACGACGCGATCCTGCTGGGTGCGGTGGGCGGCAAGCCCAACGACCCGAACCTGCCTCCCGGCATCCTCGAGCGCGGGCTGCTGCTCAGGCTGCGCTTCGAGCTCGACCACTACGTCAACCTGCGACCCTCGCGGCTGTTCCCCGGCTCCGTCTCACCCCTGGCGGACCACGTGCTGGAGCGCGGCGAGATCGACTTCGTGGTGGTCCGCGAGGGCACCGAAGGCCCCTACACGGGCAACGGCGGTGCGCTGCGCGTCGGCACCCCGGCCGAGATCGCCACCGAGGTCTCGGTCAACACGGCCTACGGCGTCGAGCGGGTGATCCGCGACGCCTACGCCCGTGCCGAGAAGCGGCCGCGCAGGAAGCTGACCCTGGTCCACAAGACCAACGTGCTCACCAACGCCGGGTCGCTGTGGTGGCGGCTGTTCCAGTCGATCGGCGCGGAGCACCCCGACGTCACGACCGACTACATCCACATCGACGCCGCCATGATCTTCATGGCGACCGACCCCGCCCGCTTCGACGTGATCGTCACCGACAACCTCTTCGGCGACATCGTCACCGACCTCGCCGCCGCCATCACCGGCGGCATCGGGCTGGCCGCCTCCGGCAACGTGAACCCCGACCGGACCGCGCCCTCCATGTTCGAGCCCGTCCACGGCTCCGCCCCCGACATCGCCGGCCAGCAGAAGGCCGACCCCACCGCAGCGATCCTCTCCGGCGCGCTGCTCCTCGACCACCTCGGCCACCCCGACGCCGCCGCCGCGATCGAGGCCGCCGTCCTGGCGGACCTCTCCGACCGCGCGCCGGGCACGAGCCGTCGTACGTCCGAGGTCGGGGACGCGATCGCCGCCCGCCTCTGAGCCCCCCTCCCCGGGCTCTGGAATAGGTTGACCCCATGCAGATCAGCACCACCGCCAACCCCACGCCCGTCGACGACGCCCGGCTCGCCGAGATCCTCGCCAACCCGGGCTTCGGTCAGCACTTCACCGACCACATGCTCACGGTCGAGTGGACCCCCGACAACGGGTGGTACGACGCCCGCGTGACGCCGTACGGGCCGCTGACGCTCGACCCGGCGACCGCGGTGCTGCACTACGCGCAGGAGACCTTCGAGGGGATGAAGGCCTACCGCCACGAGGACGGCTCGATCTGGACCTTCCGCCCCGAGCAGAACGCCGCGCGCATGGTGCGCTCGTCGCAGCGCCTGGCGTTCCCCGAGCTGCCCGTCGACGACTTCGTGGAGTGCGTCGACGCGCTGGTGACGGCCGACCAGCGGTGGGTCCCGGACAACGCGACCTCGGGTGGCGGTGAGAAGTCGCTCTACCTGCGGCCCTTCATGTTCGCCTCCGAGACCTTCCTCGGGGTGCGCCCGGCCCAGCACGTCACCTTCATGGTCATCGCCTCGCCCGCCGGGGCCTACTTCAAGGGCGGCATCAAGCCGGTCAACCTCTGGCTGTCCGAGACCTTCACCCGCGCCGGCCGCGGCGGGATGGGTGCTGCCAAGACCGGCGGCAACTACGCCGCCTCGCTCGCCGCGCAGCGCGAGGCCATCGAGCAGGGCTGCGACCAGGTGGTCTTCCTCGACGACCAGGAGTTCACCTACATCGAGGAGCTCGGTGGGATGAACCTCTTCTTCGTCCACCGCGACGGCCGCATCGTGACCCCCGAGACCGGCACGATCCTCGAGGGCATCACCCGCGCCTCGATCATCGAGCTGGCCGGCAAGCTCGGCCATGCGGTCGATGAGCGGAAGTTCTCGATCAACGAGTGGCGCGACGGCGTCGCCTCCGGCGAGATCACCGAGGTCTTCGCCTGCGGCACCGCCGCCGTGGTGACCCCGGTCGGCGAGCTGCGCTCGCCCGGCTCGGTCACCCCCGCACCCGCCAGCACCGACCTGACGATGCAGATCCGCGACGCGCTCGTCGGCATGCAGTTCGGCCGCTCCGAGGACACCTTCGGCTGGATGCACCAGGTCTGCTGAGACCAGCTGCGGGTCGGCCGAACGGCTGACCCGGGTCCGGCCCGCAGGCCGATCCGTCGTACGCCGTCTGCCGCGAGGCTCGTCGCATGACGACCCGCACCCGCCGGGACTGGTGGATCCCGGCCTCGCTCATCGCGCTCACCATGGTGCCCGCCCTGGCCGGGGCAGCCCGCCTGGTCGATCTCTCCGGCGGCCGGACCGCGGAGAACGCCCGGTTCTCCGACCTGCCGGTGCCGATCATCGTGCACATCATCGGTGCCACGACCTTCTGCGTCCTGGGTGCCTTCCAGTTCCAGCCGTCGCTACGACGTCGCCGGCCGACGTGGCACCGGTGGAGCGGCCGCATCCTCGTGCCGGCCGGCATCGCTGCGGGCATCAGCGGTCTCTGGATGGCGGTGTTCTCCGACCTGCCCGCCCATGACAACGCCACCCTCATGTGGCTCCGGCTGGTCTTCGGCTCGCTGATGGTCGCCGGACTCGGTGCTCGGCCTGCGCGCGATCCTCCGCCGCGACGTGGCGACCCACCAGCGGTGGATGGCGCGGTCGTACGCCATCGCCCAGGGCGCCGGGACGCAGGCGCTCGTCCTCGGTCCGATGGTCCTCCTCGTCGACCAGCCGGCCGGCAACCTGAAGGCGGCCGGGATGGGCTTCGCGTGGGTGGTCAACCTGGTGGTCGCGGAGTGGCTGGTGCGGAGGTCGGAGGCGAGCCGCCGGGTCAGGCGTTCCGCTCCACTGCTGACGCGCACGTGATGCACAGCCGAGCCGCGGGCAACGCCTCGAGCCTGGCGGACCCGATCGCCGAGCCGCAGCGCTCGCACAGGCCGTACGTCCCGTCCTCCACGCGGAGGAGCGCGGCGTCCACCTCGGAGAGATGACCCTCCACCTGCCGGATCAGCGCCCCGATCTGCGAGCGCTCGAAGGCGATCGTCGCGCCCTCCGGGTCGTGCTCGTCGTCGGCGTTGGTGTCGAGCGAGGCAGCGACGATGGACTCGTGGTCGCCGGTCAGGCTCGCCAGCCGCGCCAGCGTCTGCGAGCGCTCCACGGCCAGCCGTCGGCGTACGTCCTCCACCGCACCCACGCTAACCGCCGGCACCGACGGCGCTCGGATGACGGGGAACGCCGGCCACCGCCCGTATCCTCATGACGTGACGACTCCGGCCGGTTCAGCGATGGGGGCGCAGGCGCCGCCGCCCGGGCTGACCGTCGGCGGCTACTCGCTGCGCGCCCGCCTCGGCGAGGGCGGCATGGGGGTCGTGCACCTCGGCCAGAAGCCGGGGGAGCGTCCGGTCGCGATCAAGGTGCTGCGCCCGCACGTCGTCGGTGACGACGAGGCCCGCCGCCGGTTGGCGCGCGAGGTCAGCTCGCTCAGCCGCGTCCGCAGCCGGCGGATCGCCGAGATCGTCGACGCCGACCCGTGGGGCGAGATCCCCTACGTCGCCACGCGCTACGTCCCCGGCCTCTCGCTGCACGACCACGTGCAGGAGGAGGGGCCGCTCGCGGGCGACGACCTGCTGTGGTTCGCCGACTGCCTCGCCGAGGCGCTCGAGGCCGTCCACGACGTCGGCGTCCTGCACCGCGACATCAAGCCGTCCAACGTGATCATGGAGGGCCGCACGCCGATCCTCATCGACTTCGGCCTGGCCCGCGTCGCCGACGACTCGCGCATCACGATGACCGGCTGGCTGCTCGGCACCCCCGGCTACCTCGCGCCCGAGATCCTCTACGGCGACGACGCCACCGCCGCGTCCGACGTGCACGCCTGGGCCGCAACGGTGGCGTACGCCGGCACCGGCCGCGCACCGTTCGGACGCGGGCCGTCGGTGGCGATCATGGACCGCGTCCGCCGCGGCGAGCACGACCTGACCGGCCTCGACCCGGTGGTCCTCGAGCTCGTCGAGGACGCCCTCGCCCCCGACGCCGACGGACCGGCCCTCGCTCGACGAGGTGCGCGACTGGCTGGAGGAGCTCGCGTCACCGTCGGTCGAGGAGGGCCCTCCGGGCCCGTCACGAGACCGCCGGGGACAGAGCCCCGTGACGCTGCCCTACGTCGCCGGCGTACGCCAGGACCTCGAGGCGCCGACCGCGGTCGGCACCGGTGTGGTCCCACCCGCGCCGGTGCACTGGTCGTCGGACTGGGGGCACGGCGAGACCGACGACGACCCACGCAACGACCTCTACGGCGACCGGCACCTGCAGGGCTGGGGCGACGCCGGCACGGTGCCGCACCGCGAGACGCGCGTGCTGCCCGACGGGTCCGTCGAGTACGTCGGCGCCTACGGGCCGCCGGCCCGCGAGGTCGTCCCGGCGGGGGAGCGGTTGCGTCGCGGGCTCTCGCTGCTCGCCCTCGGAGGCGTCGTGACCGGCGGCATCGCCTACGCGCCCTACCTCGCCCTGACCGTCCTGTTCCTCGCCGTCTGGCTGCTGCGCAGCGGCTCGCTCGCCGCGGCCTCCGCCGGCAGCCGGCGGGACCGACGCGGCGCCAAGTGGTACGACGGCATCCAGCTGCTGCTCGCCGCTCCGTGGCACGTGGTGGCCGGGCTCGGCGGCACGCTCCTGCTGATCCTGTGGAGCGTCGGCATCGGCTCGGCCGTGGCGCTGCTCTGCTTCGCCGGCTCGCTCTCCATGCTGACCTCGCTCGCGGCGATCGGCGCCTTCGTGGCGATCGGCACCTGGTGGGGGCCCGGCTCCGAGCGCGTCCGGTCGCCGATCCACCGCGCCGTCGACCCGCTCGCCCGCCGCGGGGTGCCGTGGCTGCTGGTCACCCTCCTCGTCGCCGCCCTCGGCTCCGGCCTGGGCGCCGCTGCCTCGGAGTCCGGCACCAGCTGGGCGCCGTACGACGACGCGCCCCTCGCCGACGTCCGCCTGCCGAGCTGGCTCTGACGGTCGAGGTCGACGCCGTTCGGTGACGGGCAACGGGGTACGGGGTCCGCGACCGAGACGTCTGAGAACTGGAGCGACCCATGACCGAGCAGCCCGACCCCGCCGACGTGGCGACCGAGATCGGCACCGATCCCTCCGTCGACATCACCGGCGACAGCACCGACAACGAGAGCTACCACGGCTACAGCGTCGACGACGAGACGCAGCCGCAGAGCACGGGCGACAGCCTCGTGGACGACCGCGACCTGCCCGAGCCGCTCGACGAGGGCTACTCGCCGCCCGAGAAGTGGTCCGCCGGACAGGGCTTCGGCAACACGCCGCTCGAGGAGAGCATGGGCGAGTCGCTCGACCAGCGGGTGGCGCAGGAGGTGCCGGAGCCGGACCCCTACGAGCGCGCCGACGCCGAGGCCGAGCGCGGCGACCTGGCACCGCTCGTCGCCGAGGACTCCACCGACGGCGAGGCCGTGCAGGCGGACGTCGAGGCGGCCGAGGGTGACCGCGCGGGCCGCCTCGTGGCCGAGGACGAGGGTGTCCGCACCGACACCGAGAAGGACCTCGTGGCGCAGGACGTCGGGATCGACGGCGCCGCGGCCGGTGCCGAGGAGGCAGCCGTGCACGTGGTCGACGACCCGGAGGCCGACGCGCTCACCGACGCCGCCCTGCTCGACGGCGAGGTCGTCGACGAGGAGCCCGACGGCACCACGGCGACGTGACTCACGCTTCGCCCTGGTCGAGCAGCCCGTGCTCCTCGACCAGGGCGAGCGACAGCGTCTTGTAGCCCGCGTCCTCGAAGAGCACCGTGACGCGGTCGTCCTCGACGTCGGTGACGGTCCCCGGGCCGAACTCGTCGTGCCGCACCCGGTCCTGGACGGCGTACGGCGCACCCGCCTGCTGCCCCTCCTCGGGCGCCACGCCCGAGGTGCAGTTGTCGCAGATCCCGCAGCGGTCGCGGTCCTCGGCGCCGAAGTAGCCGAGCATGAAGGCGCTGCGGCACCGGTCGGTCTCGGCGTAGGCCCGCATCATCTCGACGCGCGACTCCTGGAGCCGGCGCTGCGCCTCGGCGCGGTCGACCACGGCGTCGACGACCTTCTCCACGTCGGCGTCGTCGGGCAGGTCGTCGGCCTGGCGGGCGAGGCGGACCAGGTTGACGATCCGGCCGGCCTTGCGGTGCCCGAACGCGAGGTGGGCGGACACCTCGCGCGGGTCGTCACTGTCCGCCGCCGTCATCGCGGCGACCACGGCGCGTACGTCCGCACGCTTCGGGACGGGCGTGGCGAAGAAGCGTCCGAGCGAGAGGTCCTCGGCCCGGTAGGCGAGGACCGCCGTCGCGGTGGCGCGGTCGCGGCCGGCGCGGCCGACCTCCTGGTAGTAGGTGTCCGGTGACTCGGGGACGTCGGCGTGCACCACGAAGCGGATGTCGGGCTTGTCGATGCCCATCCCGAAGGCGGACGTCGCCGCCACCAGCCGGACCTCGCCGGACATGAACGCGTCGTGGACCTGCGCTCGCCGGCGCTGGCCGAGACCGGCGTGGTACGCCTCCGCGCGGTGGCCGCGCTCGACCAGCGCGGCGGCGTACGACTCGACCCCGGCACGCGTCCGGCAGTAGACGACGCCGCTCCCGACGTCGTCCGACAGCTCGTCGACGAGCTCGAGGACCCGGTCGCGCTGCTCGTCGGCATCGGCGAAGCGCTCGACGTGGAGGGCGATGTTGTCGCGGTCGAAGCCGGTGAGCACCGTGCGGTGGTCGTGGAGGGCGAGCCGCTCGGCGATGTCCTCCTGGGTGGGCAGCGCGGCCGTCGCGGTCATCGCGATGACCCGCGGCTTGCCGATCTGTGCGACGAGGTCGCCGAGGCGGAGGTAGTCGGGCCGGAAGTCGTGGCCCCACGAGGAGACGCAGTGCGCCTCGTCGACCGCGACCAGGACCGGCTCGATCTCCGCCACCTCGGCCAGCACCTCGGGGTTCGCGAGCTGCTCGGGGGACAGCAGCAGGAACCGGAGGTCACCCGACCGCGCAGCGGCGAGGATCTCGGCGTGCTCGCTGTCGGACTCAGCCGAGCTCAGCCGGGCTGCGGTCAGGCCCGCGGCCCGCAGCGAGGCCACCTGGTCCTGCTGCAGCGCGAGCAACGGCGACACGACGACGGTGCAGCCCTCGAGCAGGATCCCCGCGACCTGGTAGACGAGCGACTTCCCCGACCCCGTCGGCGCGACCAGCAGCACGTCGCGTCCGTCGAGGAGCGCGGTGACCGCCTCCTCCTGGCCCGGCAACAGCTCCCGGTGCCCGAACCACTCCTCGGCCGCCTCGCGCACGTCGTTCCCCGCCAACCCCTGCTCCTCCGCACCGGCGGTCGCCCGTCGCGTCCGCGGGCAGCGGGGTACCCACGGAGGTCGGCGGCCATGCGACGGTGAGCGGAGTGGTGCGCCGCCCGGATGACGAGATGTCCGTCTCACGAAGTGGTGGATCAGTGGCACGATGAACACGTGACCAGCACGATCATCATTGCCTAGCGCGACGGGACTCCCCGCCGCGCCGACCTCCTGCACCCCAGGAGGTTTTTTCATGTCGCCACCCGACCGAGAGAACCGCGATGGACCTGCACGGCTCGTTCCACGTCTACGACACCACCCTGCGCGACGGCGCCCAGCAGGAGGGGCTCAACCTCTCGGTCGCCGACAAGCTGAGCATCGCGCGACAGCTCGACGGGCTCGGCGTGGGCTACATCGAGGGCGGCTGGCCGGGCTCGAACCCCAAGGACACCGAGTTCTTCCGCCGTGCCAGCCAGGAGCTCGAGCTCACCCACGCGAAGCTCGCGGCGTTCGGCGCCACCCGCCGGGCCGGCGTACGGGCTGCTGACGACCCGCTCGTCGCCGCCCTCCGCGACTCCGGCGCCGGCGTGGTCACCCTCGTCGCCAAGTCGCACGACCGCCACGTCGAGCTCGCGCTGCGCACCACGCTGGAGGAGAACCTCGCGATGGTGCGCGACACCGTCACCCACCTGCGCGAGGAGGGGCAGACGGTGTTCCTCGACGCCGAGCACTTCTTCGACGGCTACCGCGCCAACCGGGCGTACGCCCTCGAGGTGCTCCGCACCGCCGCCGAGGCCGGTGCCGAGGTGGTCGCGCTGTGCGACACCAACGGCGGGATGCTGCCCGACTGGGTCTCCGACGTCGTCCTCGACGTGATCGGGTCGACCGGCGCCCGCGTCGGCATCCACGCGCACAACGACAGCGGGTGCGCCGTCGCGAACTCGCTCGCCGCGGTCGCGGCCGGTGCGAGCCACGTGCAGGGCTGCATCAACGGCTACGGCGAGCGCACCGGCAACGCCGACC
Source organism: uncultured Actinomycetota bacterium (assembly GCA_963795275.1). Classification (GTDB taxonomy): domain Bacteria; phylum Actinomycetota; class Actinomycetes; order Propionibacteriales; family Nocardioidaceae; genus Nocardioides. The sequence goes on along the minus strand of CAWCHD010000017.1, from coordinate 277,775 downwards.
TCGTCACCGTCGTCGCCAACCTCGAGCTCAAGCTGGACCGCAGCGTCCTGCCGCAGGGCCTGCTCAAGGAGGCGACCCGCATCGCCCACGCCGTCGCCGAGGTGACCAACGTGCCGCCGGCCTCGCGCCAGCCCTACGTCGGCACGTCGGCGTTCGCGCACAAGGCCGGCCTGCACGCGAGCGCCATCAAGGTCGACCCGAACCTCTACCAGCACCTCGACCCGTTGGTCGTCGGCAACGACATGCGCCTGCTCGTCTCCGACATGGCCGGGCGCGCGTCGATCGAGCTCAAGGGCAAGGAGCTCGGCTACGACCTCTCCGAGGACCGCGACCTCGTCACCCGCGTCACCGACCGCGTCAAGGAGATGGAGCAGCGCGGCTACACCTTCGAGGCCGCCGACGCCTCCTTCGAGCTGTTGCTCGCCGAGGAGGTCGAGGGCGCGCGGCCGTCCTACTTCGACGTCGAGTCGTGGCGCGTCATCACCGAGACCCGCACCGCCGGTGAGGCGATCTCGGAGGCGACGGTGAAGCTCCGGGCGGAGGGCGTGCGCTACGTCGTCACGGGCGAGGGCAACGGCCCGGTCAACGCCCTCGACGCGGCGCTGCGCGAGGCGATCGGGCAGGCCTTCCCGGAGGTCGCGAAGTTCGAGCTCATCGACTACAAGGTGCGCATCCTCGACCAGGGGCACGGCACCGACGCGACCACCCGCGTGCTGATCGAGACCAGCGACGGCGGGTCGTCGTGGGTCACCGTCGGGCGTCGGCGCCAACGTGATCGAGGCGTCCTGGGGCGCGCTCGTCGACGGGCTGACGTTCGGGCTGCGGCGCCAGCACTAGCTCGTCGTCTAGGTTGCTGCGGGTGACGAGCACCCGCGCGACCAGCTTCGGTGCCTGGGCCGACGAGTACGACGACCACCGCCCGACCTACCCCGACGACGCCGTCGACTGGCTGCTGCCGCCGCACGCGGCGCGGGTCGCCGAGGTCGGAGCCGGCACCGGGAAGCTCACCGACCGGCTGGTCGGCCGCGGCCTCGACCTCGACGTCGTCGAGCCCGACGGCCGGATGCTCGCGCTCGTCGCCCGCCGCCACCCGGGGCTGCGGGTCCACGAGGCGGGCGCTGACGCCCTCCCGATCGCCGACGCCTCCGTCGACGCGGTCCTCGTCGCCGACGCGTGGCACTGGTTCCCGAAGACCGCGGCGGTGGCGGAGGTGGCGCGCGTGCTGCGGCCCGGCGGCTGGCTCGGCTGCGTCTGGAACGTGCCGGTGCTCGAGCACGACTGGCAGTGGCGGGCGATGCGCCTCGACCCGGCGCTCGCCCAGCCCGACGACACCGACCCGATGGACCGGCTCGACCTGACCACCGGGTCGGCGGAGCAGCGGACGTTCCGCTGGACCTGGCACCTCACGCCGGCCCAGTGGCGCGGGTTCGTCTCCACGGTCTCCCACGTCGCGCTGCTCCCCGACGACGAGCGGGAGGCCGCGCTGGACGAGACCGAGCGGCTGGTCAGCGAGGCGTGCGAGGCCGCGGGCGCGAGCGCCGTACCCCTCGTCCACGACGCGCTCTGCATCCGGTGGTCGCCGGACGGGGGAGCGGTCGGCTGAGTCAGCTGCCGACGACCCGGCGCACGAGGTCGTCCCAGCCCGCCTCGATCCGCTCGAGGCTGATGTGGTCGCGCTGCTGCTGCTCGATGACCATGATGTCGAGCGGCGCGAGGATCGCGATCGACAGCAGCACCAGGTCGCCGGTGACGCCGAGCTCGTTGAGCAGGTGGCGCACGTGCATGACGACGAACGACGCCGCCGCCCGCGAGCGCGCGGAGCTGTCGCCGGTCGCGGCCTTGATCAGCGCGGCGTGCGTGACGCTGGTGCGCAACCGCGAGTGGCCGAAGGCGAGCAGCCGCTCCATCGGGGGCGCGCCGGGGCCCAGCGGCGGTGGACCCGAGATCACGCTGGCCTGCCAGGTCGCCTCGGACTGGTCGAGCACCGCGGCCATCAGGCCCTCGCGGCTGCCGAAGCGCCGGAAGAGCGTGCCCTTGCCGACCCCGGCCACCGACGCGACCGTGTCCATCGTCACGCAGTCGACCCCCCGGGTCTCCACGAGCTCGAGCGCCGCTGCGAGGATCGCCTGCCGGTTGCGCGCGGCGTCGGACCGCTCCGGGGCGGGCTCGTCCGCCATCGGCAGCAGGTTCGTCACGCGGTTCAGAGTAGGGCGCGGAAAAAGATCCGGCATCCGGGAATGAAAGCGGACCGCGGTCCGTTTTGCTTGTCATGACCACTGACACCACCCCCCAGACCCGCGTCGCCGTCCTCCTCGGCTCCACCCGCAGCGGCAGCCTCAACCGCCGCATCGCCGAGCACCTCCGTGACCACGCACCCGCCGGCGTGACCGTCGACGTGGTCGAGGGCCTCGACGCCGTGCCGTTCTACAACGAGGAGATCGACGGCGACACCGCCCCGGCCTCCGCCACCGCGCTGCGCGAGTCCGTCGCCGCCGCCGACCGCGTCCTCGCCGTCACGCCCGAGTACAACGGCACCATGCCGGCCGTCCTCAACAACGCCATCGACTGGCTCTCGCGCCCCTACGGCCAGGGCGCCATCGTCGGCAAGCCCTTCGCGGCCATCGGCGCCACCCCGACGCCGTACGGCGGCAAGTGGTCGCACGAGCACGCGCGCCACTCCGCCACCATCGCCGGCGCCCTCGTCGTCGAGGGCATCGTCGTCGACGAGTCCGCGGTCGAGGGTGACCCGCTCGCCAACGAGGAGGCCGTCCAGCGCCTGCTCGGCGCCCTCGACGCACTCGTGGCGCACCAGCCGGTCGCAGCCTGATCCCCTCGGTCTCGTGACGGTCGCTGCGCGACCTCCTCGACCGGCGGATCGCTGACCTGTGCACCCGAGTTCCATGGTTGTCGGCCCAGATCTGGGCTGACAACCATGGCGGTCACCGGATATCCGGTGACTCCAGAGGGAGCCAGAGGGAGAGCCCCCTCAGTCGCCGACCCCGCGCGCATGGAGCGCGTCGCCCGACTCGTGGGCGCGGGCGACGACCCGGATCACGAAGGGGGAGAGGTACGCCCTCGGGTTGCGGTCGAGGCCGCGCGCCCGGGCGGCGTCGCGGGTCTCCCGTGCGATCGCGATCGTGCCGGGCAGCGCGCCGATCGTGAGCGCGACGGTCAGCGCCACCCGCTCGGGGTCGACGCCGACGAACCGCAGCGGCCGGGCCCAGCGGGCGAGGGCGTCCACCATCTCGTTGATCGACGTGGTCGCCGTCAGCGACAGCGCGGCCAGGCCCAGGCTGAGCAGGTCGAGGAAGGTCTCGGCGGCCTTCTCGGCGCCGTACCACCACCACTGGAAGGCACTGGCCACCAGCGCGATGACCAGGACGCCGCGGGCTGCGCGCCACACCGAGCGGAGCGGGACCCGGGCGAGCGCGGCGAGCAGCAGCGTGACGACGAGGAAGGCCACGGCTGCCCGGACGTCACGGACGACGACGATCGCCAGGCTCAGCACTGCCAGGCCGAGGACCTTGGCCCCGACCGGCAGTCGGTGGAGCACGGTGTCGCCGGGCTGGTGGAGCCCCGCCATCAGGTCGCTCATCCGGGGTCCCCGCGGCGTTGTTCGGAGGAGCGCAGCGGGGGAGAAGAAGGTCGTGGGGTGGTTTCATCGACCGCGGCGACGTAGTGGGCGATCGACTCGGTCGGTGACCCGTCGGCGACCACCCGCGCGTCGTCGATGACGATGACCCGCTCGCAGCGGGCCGCGAGGTCGAGGTCGTGGGTGACCAGCAGCAGCTGCTGGGAGAGCCCGAGCAGGGCGTCGCCGATCCGGCGGGTGTTGGCGCGGTCGAGCAGCGTGGTCGGCTCGTCGGCCACGACGACGGTGGGCTCCGTCGCCAGCACGCCGGCCAGGGCGAGCAGCTGACGCTGGCCGCCCGACAGCGAGTGGACCGAGTCGTGGGCGTGCTCCTCGAGGCCGTTGGCGGCGAGCACCTCGAGCGCGCGCTCGCGCCGTGCCGCGGAGCCGGGGACGGTCCGGCGCAACGACAGCTCGACGTCCTCCACGCAGGTCGGCATCACCAGCTGCGCGGCCGGATCGGTGAAGCAGAAGCCGACCATCCGGCGTACGGCGGCCCCGTCCCGCACCACGTCCCTGCCGTCGACGGTGACCTTCCCGGACGACGGCCGGACCAGGCCGTTGACCAGCCGCGCGAGGGTGGACTTGCCCGACCCGTTGGCGCCGATCACCGCGACCCGCTGCTCGGTCAGGGTCAGGCTCGTCGGCGCGAGGATCTCCCGCTGGCCGCGGCCGGGGAGCGGGACCCGGACGGCCGCTGCGTCGAAGCGGATCTCGGCCAAGTCAGCGACGCTGCAGGAGCTGCGGGAACGCGCGGTGCACCTCGGCGGCGATCATCGCCACGAGCGAGGTCTTCACCAGGTCGCCGATCCAGAACGGCATGTCCCACGCCGCGGCCTGGCGCCACGAGACGTCGGCGTAGAGCTTCATGCCGGCGATGCCCATCGTGTGGATGACCAGCACCGACGCGGCCAGCGAGCAGAAGAAGACGACGATCGCGCGGGTGCGGCGCTCGCGGGCGACGTACTGCACGAGGAACCCGCCCAGCAGCGCCGCGAGCGGGAAGGACAGCAGGTAGCCGCCGCTGATCCCGGTGAAGACGCCGATGCCCGAGGAGTGCTCGGCGAAGACCGGGAGACCGACCGCGCCGAGCGCGAGGTAGAGCGCGACGGCCGAGAAGCCGCGGAGCGGGCCGAGCACGCACCCGGCCAGCATCACCGTCAGCGTCTGGAGCGTGATCGGGACGCCCGCGCTGCCGATGGGGATCGCGCCGACGTACGCGCTGGCGCTGATGAGGGCGGCGAAGGCCGCGACGAGCGCGATGTCGCGGGTCGGGGAGGACGAACCGGAGACGTCCTCGTGGGTGTCCGCGGACTGGGTCGTGGCGGTCATCGGGGGTCCTTGCCTTCGCCGCGGGGGAACTGAACGGTGTTCAGGTTAGGGTGGCCGGACGTACGACGTCAACGCAGCAGACGACGGAGGAGGGTGCGTGGCTCATCACCGCAGCGACGTGCTCGCGCACGCGGTCGCGCTCCTGGACGCCCACGGGCTCGCGGCCCTGACGATGCGCCGGCTCGGGGCCGAGCTCGACGTGCAGCCGAGCGCGATCTACCACCACTTCGCCAGCAAGCAGGCGCTGCTCGCGGCCGTCGCCGACGAGATCCTCGTGCGTGGAGCCCGGCCCCGCGAGGCGGACGAGTGGCCCGACCGGCTGCGTGAGGTCTGCTCGGAGCTCCGGCTCGCGATGCTCGCCGTCACGGACGGCGCCGACGTCGTCGCGACCGTCTGGGCCTTCGGGCTCGGCGCGGGTGCGCCCGTCGCCGAGCTGGAGAAGATCCTGGCCGATGCCGAGGTCCCCGACGCGCTGGTGCCGGTCGCGTCGCGGGCGCTGGTGCACTACGTCTTCGGCCACGCCTTCGAGGAGCAGACGGCTCGTCAGGCCGTCAGCCTCGGTGCGGTCGACCGGTCGCTGGACTCGCTGCCCGACTTCGACCTCGGGCTCGACCTGGTCATCGACGGCCTGCGGGCGCGGCTGGCTGGTCGGGGTATCTAGGGACGATCTGGTAGGACATCCGGGCGTCGGACCTACCAGGACGTCCCTAGATACCCCGGGGTCAGCCGGACGTGTCGACGTCGGCGCCGTGCAGCTCGGCGAGCAGCACCGCACCGGCGAGGTCGAGCCTCGTCCGCTTCAGCGCCGCGGCCGACAGGTCGACGCCGTCGAGGCTCGCGCCGCGCAGGTCGGCGCGGTCCAGCACCGTGTCGCGCAGCACCGCCCGGTCCAGGCGTGCGCCGGCGAGCACGGTGAGGGTGAGGTCGGACATCGACAGGTCCGCCTCGCGCAGGTCGACGCCGGACAGGTCGAGCCGCGACAGGTTGGCCCCGCGGATCGTCACACCCAGCCACGAGCCGCCCGTCACCGACAGCGGCCGCAGCGTGCACTCGGTGAAGACGCTCCCGACCAGCTTGCAGCCGTCGAGCGTCGCGTCGAAGAACGACGTACGCCGGAAGTCGCAGCCGACGAACGCCGTCGCCCGGTGGACCGACGCGTTGAACCGGCCGCCGTGGAACGTGCAGCGCTCGAACGTCGCCCCCGACGTCGAGGCCTCGGACAGGTCGACGTCGGTGAAGGTGCAGTCGGTGAACCTCGCGGCGCCGAGGTCGTCGCCGTACCAGTCCTCACCCCGAAAGTGCTGGCCGTCGGCTGTCTGGGGGTCGGTCACGCGTGCCACCGTATCCGCGTCGCGACGGATAGGGTCGTGCCCGTGATCGCGTCCCACCAGCACCGCTTCATCTTCCTCAAGACCCGCAAGACCGCGGGCACGAGCGTCGAGATCGCGTTGTCGAAGGTGTGCGGCCCGGACGACATCATCACCGAGATCAGCCCCGAGGACGAGAGGCTCCGGCAGGCCGCCGGTGGCCGTCCTCCGCAGAACTTCGAGGCGCCGCCGCTCGAGCGCAAGGCGTACAACCACATGGGCGCCAAGGCGGTGCGCGACCTCGTCGGCGAGGAGGTCTTCGCCGACTACTTCACGTTCGCGATCGAGCGGAACCCGTGGGACGCCGTCGTCTCGCTCTACTTCTGGAAGTACAAGGACCGCGACGAGCTGCCGGACTTCGAGGCCTACGTCCAGGAGATCTGGATCGAGCAGCTCGCCAACAACCGCCGGCTCTACCGGATCCGCGGCCAGATGGTGCTCGACCGGGTGCTGCGCTACGAGTCGCTCGACACCGAGCTCGGCGAGGTGTGGGAGCAGCTCGGCCTGCCCGGGTCGCCGGACCTGCCGCGCGCCAAGGGCAACGCGCGACCCGCCGGGCACTACCGCGAGCTCTACACGCCGACCTCGAAGCAGCGGGTGGCCGACGTCTTCGCCGACACGATCGAGGCCTTCGGCTACGAGTTCTGAGCAGGCTCCGGCCGCTCGAAGTCGTCGGTGACGCCGAGCGACGAACACCTCGACGTCGACGTGCGCGCTGGTGCCCGCGCCGAGCGTGGGCATGCCGCCGTGCCGCCAGTCCAGCAGCGCCCAGGACAGCTCCATCGCCGACGTCGGTGCCAGGCGGGCGGCCTCGTCGGCGTGCTGCCACACCACGACGACCAGGGCGCCGTCGTTCTGGACGACGAAGGGGCCGAGGCAGTCGTTGAAGCCGTCCCAGCTCGGTCCGTACCAGTCCGGGAAGTCGAGCACGCGCCCGATCTGCGCGTGGGTGGCGGCGCGCGAGGTCATCGTCCGGCCGTCGAGGTCGACCCGCACGTGGTCGTGGCGGGCCAGCAGCGCCTCGACCTCGGGCAGCGTGTCGGCGTGCACCTTGTGCAGCGGCCCGGAGCGCACCCACGGGAGGTGGCGGCGTACGTGCAGTCGGCTCACGTCGGGGACAGTACGGCGCCGAGCAGCCGCTCGCACTCGGCGACCAGCCTGGCCCGCAGCGGCGCGCCCCGCTCGGCGAACCCGCGCTGCGCCTCGACGTAGGCCGCCTTGCCCTCCGTCGTCTCGATCCTGACGGGCTCGAAGCCGAGGTCGGCGAGGTCGTAGGGCGCCGCGCGCATGTCGAGCACGCGGATGTCGCGGGCGAGCTCGAAGCAGTCGGCGACCAGGTCGCTGCTGATCATCGGCGTGAGCCGGAAGGCGTGCTTGTAGAGGTCCATCCCGGCGTGGAGGCAGCCCGGCTGCTCGAAGGCGGGCCGGTCGTCGTGGCCGGGCTGGAGGGTGTTGAGCGGGCGGGCGCTCGGCGTGAAGAAGCGGAACGCGTCGAAGTGCGAGCAGCCGATCCGGTGCGACTCGACGACCGCGTCGGTGCCGGCGGCACCCAGCCGCAGCGGCCAGTCGTGCCGCGTGCCGTGCTCCTCGGCGCGGTGCACCATCGCCCACTCGTGCAGGCCGAAGCAGCCGAACTGCGGCGTCCGCCCGGCAGTGGCGGTCAGCAGCGTGCGCAGCTGGGTGAGCAGCGGGCGCTGCGACTCGACGTAGGAGGACGACACCGCCACCGCGGTCGAGGAGGTCGCCGCGGCGACCGTCACGAGACTCGAGCTCGCTCGTAGCCCTTGAGCCCGGCGTACGGCTCCGCGTCCTCGAGCGCGACCCCGAAGCCCGGGTGCCAGCGGCGCAGCTGCGCGGGACGGTGGGAGTAGTAGGTGAAGAGGAAGTCGTGGACCGGGTGCCTGACCTGCTCGGCCCGGCGGGCGAGGTGCGGCTCGACGAAGGCGTCGACCCGGGCTGCGTGGGCCTCGGCCCGTGCACGCCACTCGGCAGCCACCAGGACCTTCACCGGAATGAGGCTAGTGCGTGGCCGCACCGGGGCGGACACTGACGAGATGATCGACCGCAGCGCCGGCCTCGACCGCGCCCACGAGCACGCCCTGCAGTGGCTCGCCTCCCTCGCCGAGCGCCCGGTCCCGCCACGTCTCGACTCCGACGGCGTCGCCGACCGCCTCGTCCGCGAGCTCCCGCAGGGACCCACGGACCCTGCGGCGGTCGTCGACGAGCTCGCGGCGGCCTGTGACCCCGGCCTGACCGCGATGCCGGGCGGCCGGTTCTTCGGCTTCGTCATCGGCGGCACCCATCCCGCCGCCCTGTCGGTCGACTGGCTGGTCAGCGCGTGGGACCAGAACACCGGCCTGCGGGTCCTGACCCCGGCCCACTCCGCGATCGAGGAGCTGACCGAGTCCTGGCTGCTCGACCTGCTCGGGCTGCCGGCGGAGAGCGCGGTCGGCTTCGTCACCGGCGGCACGATGGCCAACTTCACCTGCCTCGCCGCCGCGCGCGACGAGGTGCTGCGCCGCCACGGCTGGGACGTCGCCGCGCAGGGTCTGGTCGGCTCGCCCGGCGTACGCGTCCTGGTCGGCGCCGAGCGGCACGACACCATCGACCTCGCGCTGCGCTACCTGGGGCTCGGTCAACCCGAGCCGGTGGTCGCCGACGACCAGGGCCGGATCGAGGCGGCCGCCCTCACCGCCGCGCTCGAGGCGGGTGACGGCAGGCCGACGATCGTGTGCCTCCAGGCCGGCAACGTCCACTCGGGCGCCTTCGACCCGTTCGTCGAGACCATCGCCGCCGCCCACGACGCCGGCGCGTGGGTCCACGTCGACGGTGCTTTCGGCCTCTTCGCCGCGGCCTCCCCGGGCCGCCGGCACCTCACCGCCGGCATGGATGCCGCCGACTCGTGGGCGACCGACGCCCACAAGACGCTCAACGTGCCGTACGACTGCGGCCTGGCGATCGTCCGCGACCGGGCGGCGCTGCGGGCGGCGATGGGCATGCACGGCGACTACCTGATCTTCGACGTCGCGGGGGAGCCGATGGACAAGGTCCCGGAGATCAGCCGGCGCGGGCGCGCCTTCCCCGTCTGGGCGGTGCTGCGCTCCATCGGCCGCGACGGGGTGGCCGACCTCGTCGACGGCTACTGCGCGCACGCCCGCGCCTTCGCCGACGGGATCGCAGCGATCGACGGCGCCGAGGTGCTCAACGACGTGGAGTTCACGCAGGTGTGCGCGGCCTTCGGCGACGACGACGCCACCCGCGCGGTGGTCGACGCGATGCTCGCCGACGGCACGGCGTGGACCACCGGGTCGCGGTGGCGCGGCCGTGCGGTGCTGCGGGTCAGCGTCAGCAACTGGTCGACGACCGCGGCGGACGTCGAGGCCGCTCTCGATGCGCTGGGGCGTGCGGCCGCTCGATAGGCTCGGTGCATGCGCATCTGCAGGTTCAGCACGGGCGAGGAGCCACGCTTCGGCGTCGTGACCGGCGAGGTCGACGAGTTCGGCCAGCCCGCCGAGGACTCCGTCGTGGTGCCGCTCGCCGGCGACCCGCTCTACGTGGGGATCAAGCTGATGGACGAGGAGCACCGGCTCAGCGACGTACGCCTCCTCGCTCCGGTCATCCCGCGCAGCAAGGTGGTCGGGATCGGCCGCAACTACGCCGCGCACGCCGCCGAGATGGGCAACGACCTGCCCGACGAGCCGCTCATGTTCCTCAAGCCCAACACGACCGTCGTCGGTCCGGGCGACCCGATCTACTACCCGCCGCAGACGAGCAACCTGCACTACGAGGGCGAGCTGGCCGTCGTCATCGGCCGCATCTGCCGCGACGTGCCCGGCCGAGCAGGCCACCGACGTGATCTTCGGCTACACGATCGCCAACGACGTGACGGCCCGCGACCTGCAGAAGTCCGACGTGCAGTTCACCCGCGCCAAGGGCTTCGACTCGTTCTGCCCGGTCGGCCCGTGGATCGAGACCGACCTCGACCCGCAGGCGTTCATCGACGGTCGCGCCGTCCAGACCTACCTCAACGGCGACGTCGTCCAGGACGGCAGCACCGCCGACATGATCTTCGACGTGCCGACCCTCGTCGCGCACGTCTCGTCCGTGATGACGCTGCTGCCCGGCGACCTCATCCTCACCGGCACCCCCGAGGGTGTCGGCCCCATGCAGGTCGGCGACGAGGTCGAGATCTCGATCGCCGGCATCGGCGCCCTGACCAACCCCGTCGCCCTCCGTTCCTCCCACCCCGGAAGCTGAGCTCCCCTCATGTCGTCGCCCGTCCGCGTCCGTTTCTGCCCCTCGCCCACCGGCTCGCCGCACGTCGGCCTGGTCCGCACGGCCCTGTTCAACTGGGCCTTCGCGCGCCACCACCAGGGCCAGATCGTCTTCCGGATGGAGGACACCGACCGCGAGCGCAGCACCCAGGAGTCCTACGACGCGATCCTCGAGCTGTGGCGCTGGCTCGGGCTCGACTGGGACGAGGGCATCGAGGTCGGCGGCCCGCACGGGCCCTACAGGCAGAGCGAGCGCGGCGACATCTACCGCGACGTCCTCGCCCGCCTGCGCGACTCGTCCTACTCCTACGACTGCTACTGCACCAACGACGAGGTCACCGCGCGCCGGCAGGCGTCGGGCTCGAAGATGCAGGGGTACGACGGCTTCTGCCGCGAGCTGTCCGACGAGCAGCGCGCCGCCTTCGTCGCCGACGGCCGCTCGCCGATCGTCCGGTTCCGGATGCCCGAGGGCTCGATCACGTGGGACGACGCGGTCCGCGGCGACATCACCTTCGAGACCGAGAACGTCCCCGACTTCGCACTCTCGCGCGCCAACGGCGACCCGCTCTACACCCTCGTCAACCCGGTCGACGACGCGCTGATGGAGATCACCCACGTCCTGCGCGGCGAGGACCTGCTCTCCAGCACCCCGCGCCAGCTCGCGCTCTTCGAGGCGCTCGTCGCGCTCGGGGTCGCGAAGGAGGTGCCGGTCTACGGCCACCTGCCCTACGTGATGGGCCAGGGCAACAAGAAGCTCTCCAAGCGCGACCCCGAGGCGCACGCGCTGGCCTACCGCGAGCAGGGCTTCCTGCCCGAGGGCCTGCTCAACTACCTCGCCCTGCTCGGCTGGGCGATCGCCGCCGACCGCGACATCTTCACGGTGCAGGAGATGCTCGAGGCGTTCGACATCGCCGACGTCAACCCCAACCCGGCGCGCTTCGACCTCAAGAAGGCCGAGGCGATCAACGCCTCCCACATGCGGCTGCTCTCCGTCGAGGACATCACCCACCGCGCGCTGCCGTTCCTCAAGGACGCCGGCGTCGTCTCCGACCCCGTGTCCGACGCGGACGCGCAGCTGCTCGAGCTGGCGATGCCGCTCGTCGCCGAGCGGATCAACAAGCTCACCGAGGCAGCGCCGATGCTCGGCTTCCTGTTCGTCGACGAGGCCGACTTCGAGCGCGACGCCGACGACGTCGCCAAGCTGCTCGACGACACCGGTCGCGGCGTCGTCCAGGCGTCGTACGACGCCCTGTCGGGGCTGCACGAGTGGTCCACCTCGGCGATCGAGGAGGCGCTGCGCGTGGCGCTGATCGAGGGCATGGAGCTCAAGCCGCGCGTGGCCTTCGGTCCCGTGCGGGTGGCGATCACGGGCAAGCGCATCAGCCCGCCGCTCTTCGAGTCGCTGGAGCTGCTGGGCCGCGAGCGGAGCCTGGCCCGGCTGCAGTCCGCCCTCGCCTGAGCTGCCACCGTCATGACCAGCTCCACGACCGCGCTCGAGCCCGACTTCCGTCCGGAGTACCACGAGCTGCACCGCGTCGGCCGTCCCGGCTGGTGGCGCTCGCTGCTCGGCTCGATCCTGCTCGTGGTGCTGGTCTTCGGGGTCGTGCCGGCCGTCCTGGGCCTCGCCGCCCTCGTCGCGCTGCTCGTGGGCGGCACCAGCGCCGACGACGCCGCGGCCGTGCTCGACGTCACCACGGAGGTCACCCCGGCCGGCCTGGCGGTGGTCAACCTCCTGCTGGGGTCGGCCATCCTCTCGACCTGGCTGGTGCTGTGGCTCTTCCACCGGCTCAAGCCGCGCTGGCTCTCCTCGGTCGCGCCACGTCTGCGCTGGGGCTACCTCGTGGCCTGCCTGCCGCTGGCCGTGGTCGCGCTCGTCGCGAGCCTCGGTGCGGCGATCCTGGTGCCCTCCGGGAGTGCTGGTGAGCCCGTCGGTGCGCTCAACGACTTCACCAGCACCACCCGCGACTTCCTGATCGTGATCGCCCTGCTCACGCCGCTCCAGGCGGCGGGGGAGGAGTACGTCTTCCGCGGCTACCTCACCCAGGCGTTCGGCTCGCTCCTGCCGTGGCGCCGGGTGTCGCTGGTGCTCGCGGTCCTGGGGCCGGCGGTGCTGTTCGCGCTGGCCCACGGATTCGGCCAGAGCTGGCCGGTGTTCTTCGACCGCTTCGCCTTCGGGGTCGTCGCCGGCATCCTGGTCATCCGCACCGGCGGCCTCGAGGCCGCGATCGCCATGCACGTGCTCAACAACTTCTTCGCCTACGGCCTGGCCCTCAGCTTCGGCGACATGACGGAGTCGCTCAACGCGACCGGGCCGTCCAGCCCCTGGATGATCGTGTCGACCCTGACCCAGTCGCTCGTCTACCTCGGGCTCGCGACGTGGGTCGCGAAGGCGATGGGCGTCTCGCGGCAGGGGCCGCCGGTCGGCGGGGTGCGGCAACCGCTCGCCGGGCACCCCGTTTTGGATGCCCCCGCTCCGCGCGTGTAACGTTCGTGGTCGGTTCTGCAAGGAACCACGTGGTGGTCAGCACGGTCGCACAGGTCGGACTGATACCCCCATGGGGTATGGTGTAATTGGCAACACGGCTGGTTCTGGTCCAGTTGTTCTAGGTTCGAGTCCTAGTACCCCAGCGGATCCGGTCCTCCGGGACAGGATTTGGTCGGCCCTCCATCCTTTGGATAGAGTTTCGTCCGCTGCTTCCGAGCAGACAGCACCATCAGCAAGACATGCAAGCCCCCGTCGTCTAGCGGCCTAGGACGTCGCCCTCTCACGGCGGTAACGCCGGTTCAAATCCGGTCGGGGGTACCAACGCATGACGAAGGGCCCGGTCCACTGGACCGGGCCCTTCGACGTCGTCGCAGGCGTCAGGCGGGCTTGACCGCCAGCACCGCGCAGTCGGCGCCGAGCAGGATCCGCTGCGCGACGCTGCCCATGAGCAGCTTGCCGACCGGCGTACGCCGCCGCAGGCCGATCACGACCAGGTCGGCCGCCACGTCGGCCGCCACCGCGAGCACCTGGTCGCCGACGTCGGCGCCCATCGAGCGGCGTACGTCGACCTCGACGTCCGCACCGCCCAGCTCGGCCGCCAGCGCCGCGATCTGCTCGTCGTCGGCGTACCTCTCGTCCACGAGCGCGTCGCCGCGGGTGGCGTTGACCACCACGACGCGTGCCCCCGCGGAGCGTCGGCCTCCTCGAGGCCGCGCCGCAGCGCCGCCTCGCCGAACTCGTCGGGCGTCCAGCCCACCACGATGGTCGTCATCGCACCTTCTCCTCTTCGTCGGACGTCTCGAGGGCGGTGCCCTCGTCCAGACCTTCCTCGACGGCGACCGCGGCGGGCGCGGGCCGGATGCTGCGCAGCACCAGCGGCGCGACCACGGCGATCGCCACGATCACGTAGATCACCACGGCGAGCGGCTCGCTCCAGAGCGCGGACACCTCACCGCCGGAGATCGCCATCGCCTCGCGAAGGCGGAACTCCATCAGCGGGCCGAGGATGACGCCCAGGATCAGCGGCAGCACCGGCAGCCCGAAGCGCCGCATCAGCAGTCCGAGCAGGCCCAGCACGAGCAGCAGGAACAGGTCGAACGCCTCGAGGTTGCTGGCGTACGCGCCCAGCGTGGCGAAGAACAGGATGCCCGCGTAGAGCTGCGGCCGCGGGATCTTCAACAGCTTGGCCCACACCGGGGCGAGCGGCAGGTTGAGCACCAGCAGCAGCAGGTTGCCCACCAGGAGGCTGGCCAGCAGCGCCCACACGAGCTCGGGCTGGTCGGTCATCAGGCTGGGACCGGGCTCGATGCCGTAGCCCTGGAAGGCGGCCAGCATGACCGCGGAGGTCGCCGTCACCGGCAGGCCGAGGGCGAGCAGCGGGACGAACGTGCCGGCGGCCGAGGCGTTGTTGGCGGCCTCGGGTCCGGCGACGCCCTCGATCGCACCGCGACCGAACTCGTCCTGGCCGCGCCGACCGGCGAGCTTCTTCTCGGTGATGTAGGACAGGAACGTCGGGATCTCCGCTCCGCCCGCGGGGATCGCGCCGAACGGGAAGCCGAACGCCGTACCGCGCAGCCACGGCCCCCACGAGCGCTTGAGGTCCGTGCCGCTGAGCCAGGGCTGACCGACCGGGATGATCCGCACCGGGCTGCGACGCAGGTGCGCCGCGACCCAGAACGCCTCGCCCAGCGCGAAGATCGCGACGGCCACGACGACGACGTCGATGCGGCCAGCGAGCAGCGGCTGGTCGAAGCTCAGTCGCGTCTGGCCGGTGTTGAGGTCCAGGCCGACGAGGCCGATGGTGAGGCCGAGGAACAGGGCGATGAAGCCGCGCAGCGGTGAGCCGCCGAGCACGCTGGTGACCGAGACCATCGCCAGCACCATGAGGGCGAAGTAGGACGGTGCGCCGATCTCGACGGCCACCGACGCGAGCGCCGGTGCGAAGAAGACGACCAGCATCGTGCCGATGGTGCCGGCGATGAAGGACCCGATGGCGGCCGTGGCCAGGGCCTGCGACGCCCGCCCGGCCTTGGCCATCAGGTTGCCCTCGAGCGCCGTCATCACCGACGCCGACTCTCCCGGGGTGTTGAGCAGGATCGCGGTGGTCGAGCCGCCGTACATGCCGCCGTAGTAGATGCCGGCGAACATGATGAACGCCGGGATCGGGTCCAGGCCGTAGGTGACGGGCAGCAGCAGCGCGACCGCCATGGCCGGGCCGATGCCCGGCAGGACGCCGACGAACGTGCCGAGCAGCACGCCGATCGCGGCGAAGAGCAGGTTCTGCGGGGTGAGGATCGAGCCGAAGCCGTCCATCAGGAGGTTGAGGCTGTCCATCAGAGCACCCCGTCCAGGATCCCGGCGGGGAGGATGACGCCCAGCACCTCGTGGAAGAAGTACCAGCTGCTCACCGACATCACGAGGCCGACGATCGACGTCCCGCACCAGCGTGCGGCTGCCGAGGGCCCAGGCGGCGCCGACGAAGAGCAGTGCGCCGCTGAGCGCCCAGCCGACGAACGAGATGGTCAGCACGGTGAAGAGCAGCACGCCGACCAGCTTGAGGACGGTGACCCAGTCGGCCGGCTGGCGCAGGTCGACGTCCTCGCCGCCCTCGGCCTGCGGGACGTCGCCGCGGAAGGTGGCCACGACGAGCAGCAGGCCGAGCAGCACGGTGACCGCGCCGATGACGTAGGGGAACAGGCGCGGGCCGACCGGGTCGCCGAAGCCGATCCGGAGGGTCGTGGCCTCGTAGAAGGTGTAGGCGCCGACCACGACCAGCAGCGCGGCGAGGCCGAGCTGGGGCAGGTCGCGGTCCGGAGCCGGCGACTCCGGGGTCGCCGTGTCAGGGGTGTCCAGTGATGTGCTCACAGCAGGTCCAGCTCCTCGAGGGTGGTGGCGACGCGCTCGTCCTGCTCCTGCAGGAACGTCGTGAAGTCGTCGCCGGTCTTGAACTCGTCGATCCAGCCGTTGTCCTCGAGCGCCTGTTGCCACTCGGGGGTGTCGTGCATCTCCTCGAGCATCGCGATGAGCTCGTCGCGACGCTCGTCGCTGATGCCGGGGGGCGCGAAGACGCCGCGCCAGTTGGTGAAGACCAGGTCGATGCCGGCCTCGGTGAGGGTCGGGGCGTCGCTGATGCCCTCGCCCTTGAGCCGCTCCTCGCCGGACACCGCGAGCAGCCGCAGCTCGCCGGACGCCAGCTGTCCGGTGAACTCGCCGACGCCGGAGAAGCCGACGTCGATCTTGCTGCCGAGCAGCGCGCTGGTCAGCGGGCCGCCGCCGTCGTACACGACGTAGCGCACGTCGCGCGCGTCGATGCCGACCGCCGTGGCGAGCTGCATCGGGAAGAGGTGGTCGGGGCCGCCGGGCGAGGAGCCGCCGCCGACGACGATCGAGCCCGGGTCGTCCTGCCAGGCCTTCACCAGGTCCTCGATGGACTCGTAGGGCGAGTCGGCCGGGACCAGCACGCCCTCCTGGTCCTCGATGAGCTGCGCGAGCGGCGTGGCGTCGTCGAGCTTGTAGGGGGCGCCGAAGGAGTAGAGCGACCCGACGACACCGAGGCCGGCGGTCATCATCGTGCGCTCGTCGCCCTCGGCGTTCATCAGCCGGGTCATCGCCACGGAGCCGCCGGCACCGATCACGTTGGTGACCTCGAAGCTGCCGCCGGTGATGTCGTCGTTCTCCATCACGGCGATCGCAGCGCGACCGGTCTGGTCGTAGCCGCCGCCGGGGCTGTTGGGGATCAGCATCGTCATGTCGTTGCTCTGGGCACCGCGGGTCACGCCGCAGCCGGTGGCGAGGAGCAGCGCGCTGCTCAACGCCGCGAGGGTCGCGACTGCGCGAGTGCCCGCGCGCCTCGTCCCGTGTCGGGTGAGGGGACGCATCATGGGTCTCCGTTCCTGGTTCGTCCGGTCGAGCGGTGGGGGACCGCTCCCGACGATGGTGGAGACTGCGTGTGGTGCTCGTCACGCTTGCGCAAGCAATGGAGGTTCTGGAACTTGTGGTCACGCTCGCGGTTGCTGGCCGGCGACCCTCGCCGGGCAGTTCCTGGTGCTCCAGCTCACGGTGCTGCTCGCGGTCGTGGCGGTGGCGAGCATCGTGTCGGTGCAGCAGAGCGACGCCGACTTCCGAGACACCCGCGGGGCCCGGCTGCGGGCGGCGGCCGAGTCGATGGCCAACATCGAGGCCGTCCGGGAGCCCTACCTCGACGGGGAGGTCGCCGACAAGCGCGCGTCGCTGACGTCGTACACCCAGCAGGTGCGCACCCGGGTGCAGGCGAGCGGCGTCTACCTCACCGACCCCGACGGGGTCGTGCTGGTCAGCAGCGACTTCGGCGGCCGCGAACGACGCATCGACCTGAGCGGCAGCACCGTCCAGCGGCTGCGCACCTGGACCGGTGACGTCGACGACTTCGGCACGCCGTCGATCGCCGCGCAGGTGCCGATCATCGACGACGGGGGCAACCTCGCGGGGATCGCGATGGTCGCCGAGGAGTACCCGACGTGGGGCGAGCGTGCCCGCAGCGTGCTGCCGGACCTGCTCACCTTCGCCGGGCTCGGCCTCGGGCTGGGCGTGGCAGGGTCGTTCCTCCTCTCGCGCCTGATCCGCCGGCGTACGCGCGGCCTGGAGCCGGCCGCCATCGCGGCGCTCGCCGACCAGCGCGAGGCCCTGCTGCACTCGATCCGCGAGGGCGTCTTCGCCGTCGGCGACGACGGCACGGTCACCGTGATGAGCGACAGCGCACGCGAGCTGATCGGCCTGGACCACGAGATCGAGGGGCGTCGTGTCGACGACCTCGACCTCGACGCGGCGGTCCACGACCTGCTCGCCGACGACGCCGAGATCCGCGACCAGGTGGTGGTGCTGGGCGACCGGGTGCTGGTGGTCAACCGCAACCCCGTGCTGGAGCGCGGCCGACGCGTCGCGTCGGTGACCACGCTGCGCGACCGCACCGAGCTGCTCGCCCTCCAGAGCGAGCTCAGCGCGCGCGAGTCGATCACCAACACCCTGCGCGCGCAGACCCACGAGTTCCACAACCAGCTCCACACGATCTCCGGGCTGGTGCAGCTGGGGGAGTACGACGAGGTGTCCCGCCTCGTCGGCACGCTGAGCCGGCGCCGGGCGGAGATCTCCGACGCCGTGCTCGCGCACGTCGAGGACCCCGCCGTCGCCGCCCTGCTGATCGCCAAGACGAGCCTCGCCGCCGAGCGGGGCGTCGACCTCGCGATCTCGGAGGCGAGCCGGCTGCCACGCCTCGACCCGGAGTCCTCGACCGACGTCGGCACGGTGCTGGGCAACCTCGTCGACAACGCGGTCGACGCCTCGGTGTCGGTCGGCGGCCACGCGGTGGAGGTGGGGCTGCACGTCGACGCCGGCACCGTCCACCTGGCCGTGGCCGACACCGGGCCGGGCGTGCCGGCCGATCGGGTGGGCGAGATCTTCCGCCGCGGCTGGAGCTCGAAGGAGTCGACCGTCGAGCGGGCGGGGTGTCGGGCTCGCGCTCGTGCAGGTCGTCTGCGAGCGTCGGGGCGGCGCGGTCACCGTACGACCGGGCGACGACGGCGCCGGTGCGGTCTTCGAGGCCGCCCTGCCCGGGGTGGAGGTGTGATGGGCGAGGACGACCCCCAGGTCGCGGTGCTCGTCGTCGACGACGACTTCATGGTCGCGCGCATCCACACGCAGTTCGTCGAGCGCACGCCCGGCTTCCGGGTCGTCGGGGTGGCCAGCAGCGGGCAGGCGGCCCTCGACGACGTCGCCCGGCTGCGACCCGACCTGGTGCTGCTCGACGTGCACCTCCCCGACATGACCGGCATCGACGTGCTGCGACGGCTGCGGGCCGGGGGCGACGACGTCGGCGTGCTCGTCGTGACGGCTGCGCGCGAGGCCGACACGGTCCGCGCCGCGGCGTCCGGGGGAGCGGTGCACTACCTGGTGAAGCCGTTCGACTACGACGACCTCCGGGTGCGGCTCGAGTCGTTCCGCACCGCCCACCTCGCGCTCTCGGGGTCGGTGGCACCCGGGCAGCAGGACATCGACGCCGTCTTCGGCGGCACGGCCCCCGCCACTGCGGTCGTGCTCCCGAAGGGGCTGAGCCCGGAGACCGCCGACCTCGTCGAGGCAGCCCTCCGCGGCGCGGGCGAGCTGTCGGCGGCCGGGTGCGCGGACGCGGTCGGCATCTCGCGTGTCTCGGCGCGGCGCTACCTCGAGCACTTCGTCGCCCGCGGGTCGGCCGTCGTCACGGCTGCAGTACGGCGGCGCGGGCAGGCCGGAGCGGCGCTACCGCCCGGCCTGACGGCCCGACCTGACCAGGGTGGTGCTCAGCCGAGGCGTACGTCGCCCAGGACGACGTCGGTGACCGTGACGTCGACCGGGCGGTCGGGTGCCGGCGCCGAGCACCTCGGCCACCACCGCCTCGACGAGCGTGCGGGCGAGGTCGGCCGCGGCGCGCACGTCGGTGCCGTAGGAGCACACGAGCGTCGACCGTCGACGCGGGTGAGCAGGTCGTCGTCGTCGATCGTGAGGTCGATCCGCTCGGCGGTCAGGTCGGGCCCGACGCGCAGGGCGTCGCGCAGCCGGGCACGCACGACGCGGGACGAGACGTAGGTCCGCGAGCCGAACGCGTCCTGCGTCGGTCGACCCGTCCGCCGCCGACGACCGCGATCTGCCGCGACGGCAGCACCGTGGCGCGCACGCGCTCGCTTCACCACCGTCGGAGACCGTCTGCCAGTCCTCCGGCTGCTCGCTCGTGCTGCGTCCACCGCCCGTTCGAGGGGGCCGGTCGGGCTCATCGCCATCGTGCCATCCTCTCAGCCAGCTGTCGTCGGCCGCGGTGCAGGTGGCCCCGCACGCTGCCGACCGTCGTGCCCATCGCGTGGGCGATCTCGTCGTACCCCAATCCTTCGACCTCACGCAGCAACCAGGCAGATCGCTGGTTCCACGGAAGCTCGTCCAGCGCCTCCTGCAGCGCCTCGAGCAGCTCCGAGTCCAGCACGTCCTGCAGGGGGTTGTCATCTGCGACGCGTCACCACGCGCGAGAGGAGCTCGTCGTCGATGGGGGTCGGACGACGGTTCCGCAGGAGGTCCACGGCGCGACGGTGGACCAGGCGGAACAGCCACGTCCTGAGCGACGACTCGCCCCGGAACGAGTCCAGGCCCTTCCACGCCGAGATGAAGGCCTCCTGCACCACCTCGCCGGCATCGGCGTCGCTGCCGTTGACCAGGCGACGGGCGTAGCGGAGCATCCCCGGGCCGTAGCGGTCCACGATCTCGCCGAACGCGTCGTCGTCCCCCAGGCGCGATGCCCGGACGAGGGCGCGCGTCGGAGACGGGCTCGGTGGCGTCGGTGGGCACGAGGGAAGTGTGCACGAGCGTACCAAAGGTCCGCGGTCCTCCGGGTGACACGGCTCACACCGAGATTCCGGCATCCCGGACGTGACGATCGACGAACTCGTCACGACCAACTCATGCGCCGATCCACCGGGGTCGGAGGCATGCGCTCGGATCCCCACCAGGATCCCCGACCGGGTCCGCACCCGACCCGTCTGAGAGAGATCAATGACCGAGAAGCAGACCGCCACCACGCCGGCCACCACCGACCTCGGCGACGCCCGCCACCACCGGCGCCGCTCGTCACCGAGCAGGGCCGGACCTCGATCGCCGACACCGTCGTGTCGAAGATCGCCGGCATCGCGGCTCGCGAGATCAGCGGCGTGCACGACCTCGGCGGCGGCACCGCCCGCGCCGTCGGCGCGCTCCGCGAGCGGATCCCCGGCTCGCGCACCAACCTCAGCCAGGGCGTCGGCGTCGAGGTGGGCGAGCACCAGGCCGCCGTCGACCTCGACATCGTCGCCGAGTACGGCGTCGCGATCGCCGACCTGGCCAACGCCATCCGTCGCAACGTCGTCGACGCCGTCGAGCGGATGACCGGTCTCGAGGTGACCGAGGTCAACATCACCGTGCACGACGTCTTCCTGGAGAGCGAGGAGTCGGACGAGCGAGCCGGCCACCACCCGTGTCCAGTGACGTGGGCGCCGGCACCGCGGACACCGTCGGAGCTGACCCCGGACGCTCCGGACGACGCCCTCGTCGACCGGGTGGCCGCCGCCGCCCTGTCCGTGCCGGGGGTCCACGACCTCCACGGCGGAGTGCTCGGCGAGGTCGCGACCTACCTCCCCGGACGCCGGGTCGGCGGGCGTGCGGCTGCACGACGGCAGCACCTCGATCCACCTGGTCCTCCGCTGGGACGCCCCGATGTCGGACACCGATCGACGAGGTGCGTACGCGCGTGGCCGCCGTCGTGCCCGGCGTCGTGCACCTCACCGTCGAGGACGTCGTCGGACCGGCTGACGTCGCGGGCGAGACCCGTCCGACGTGCTGGCCGACTGACCGTGCCCGACCGCTCGGAGCGCCGCGCGGCGCTGAAGGCCACGCACCCGGACCTCGGCGGCGACGTCGAGGAGTTCATCGCGGTGCTGCGTGCCTTCGACCGCGCACCCCAGACCGTCGCGGCGCCCGCCGGGGGGCCGGGCGCCGCGGCGCGCGGACCGCCGCGCCCGACCATCACGACCACCCGGCGGTCCCGGACCGCCCGACGTGCGCGCCGCGTCCGACGCCGGCTCCGCGCACTGACCACCGGCCGACCGCTTCGGCCCCCGCTACGCCCACCTCAACGAGGAGAGACCATGACCACCTCCACCATCGGCCTGATCGCCGGCCTGCTGCTCACCGTCGCCATCACCACCGGCGGACTGCTCGGCCTGCTGCTCGCGATCGTGCTCGGCACCGTCGGCTACCTCGTCGGCGGTCACGTCGACGGCGAGCTCGACGTCCGCGCCGTCCTGCGGGGTCGACGTGACTGACCTCGCCGCCGTCGCGACGTCCGACGCGACGCACCACCAGAAGACCCCGACCACCCCTGGAGCGGACGAGGGAGCGAGCCAGGGGCCGGAGGCCGAGGAGCGTGGACAGCTGAGTGTCCGCGCCCAGGCCCTCCAGCACATCGTCGAGACCGTCGCACTCGAGGTGCCGCGCGTCCGACGGACCAGCGGATCGCTGGGCGGGGTGCTCTCGGGCACACCGCGTGCAAGCGTCCACGTGCGCGGCACCACCGCGCGCGTCTCGCTCGACGTCGCCGTCGCCTGGCCGGCCCCGGTGTCCGACGTCGCCGCGCAGGTGCGTGCGCGCGTCCTGGACCGCGCCTCCGAGCTGAGCGGCGTACGCATCACCGCGGTCGACGTCAAGGTCACCGTGTCCGGCATCGACGAGAGGAGAGCATCGTGAGCACCACCCGTACGCGAGCGCGCGCTCGCGCGTCCGCCCGTGGGCCTGCACCGCACGGTGCCGATCGGCATCGTCGTCGCGCTCGGTCTCGTGGTCCTGGCCGTGGTCACCGTGCGTGACCTGGTCGTCGACCGGGGCTGGAGCACCGGACGAGCCGTGGCTGCCCGGCCTGCTGAGCCCGCTCGACGGTCTCGAGCCGACGCACCGGCCTGCTCGCGGTGGCCACCGTCGCCGCCGTCGCTGGGCCTGGTCCTGCTGGTGATCGGCCTGACGCCGGCCCCGCGCCGCCACGCCCGCGCCCAGGACTCCGAGCAGCTGTGGTCCAGCCCGGCCGCCGTCGCCGCCGTGGCGCGTGCCGCGGCCGACCGGCCCCCGGCGTGCTGAGCGCCCGGACCGCTCGCGCCGGTCGCCGTCGCGTCGCGCATCGACGTCGCCACCCGCGGCGACGAGGCCGCCGACGCTCGCGGACCGCCCGCGACGCCGCCACCACCGCCGGCGGTGCGCTGGGTGCGCGCCGCGTCGACGTCCGCACCGCCGAGGAGGAGTGACATGACCACGCGTCGTACGCGCGGCACCGACCGCGCCGCCACCATCCTGCTGGGACTGGTGCTGATCGCCCTGGCCGCCGCTCGTCTGGGAGTGGCGGCTCGACCTGACCGGACTGCTCGACCCGCAGGGCCGCGGTCACCGGGTGTCGGCCTCCGTCGTCGAGAGCAGCTGGTGGCCCTGGGCCGCCGCCGCGGCCGGCGCTGCTGCTCGGCATCCTCGGACTGCTCTGGCTGCTGGCCCACCTGCCACGCCCGACCCGCGGCAGCACCCGGCTCTCCGGCGAGTGACGCGACCGGCCGGCTCGAGGCTGACCACGCCTCGCTCGCCAAGGCCCTCGCCGAGCGGTGGGCGCCCTCGCCCCGGTCACCGGCGACGCGCGGGCGGACGAGCCCCGACGCACCCGACGTGGTGGTGCTGTCCGGCCACGTCGAGCTCGAGGCCGACGTCGCCGACATCCTCGACGCCGCCGACCAGGTCGAGCGCGAGGTCGCGGAGGCGTTCCCCGACCTCGACGTGCGGGTCCGGTTCCTGCTCGAGGGACCGTCGCGCCAGCCGCGCACCCGCAGGTCGACGGAGATCGCCGTCCAGTAAGGCCTCTGCGCGTCCTCGTGCGTCGAGGTGCCCGCGTCGCCGTGTCCGTTTCCCGCTGGTCCGCCCCCACCCGGGCGGGCATGATCGGGGCATGACACCGACCGGGCACCTCGACGCGGAGGCCTGCTACCGCGCCGTGAAGAGCCGGGACCGCCGGTTCGACGGCGTCTTCTACACCGCGGTCCGCACGACCGGCATCTACTGCCGGCCCTCCTGCCCGGCGCGGACCCCCGCGTCGGGCAACGTCACCTTCCACCCGACCGCGGCGAGCGCCCAGTCCGCCGGCTACCGCGCGTGCAAGCGGTGCCTGCCCGACGCGACGCCCGGCAGTCCCGAGTGGGACGTCGCCGCGGACGTCGCCGGCCGCGCGATGCGGCTGATCGCCGACGGCCTCGTCGACCGGGAGGGCGTCGGCGGCCTGGCCTCGCCGCGTCGGCTACACGCCGCGCCACCTCGGCCGGCTGCTCAGCCAGGAGCTCGGCGCGGCGCCGCTGGCGCTGGCCCGCGCCCGTCGCGCCCAGACCGCGCGGGTGCTGATCGAGACCACCGACCTCCCGCTGACCGACGTCGCCTTCGCGGCAGGCTTCGCCAGCGTCCGCCAGTTCAACGAGACCGTCCGCGAGGTCTACGACGCGTCGCCCTCGCAGCTGCGCGGACGGGGACGGACGCGGTCGGCCACCGGGACCGTCGGGTGCGGTGACGATGCGGCTGGCCGTGCGCACCCCGTTCGCCGGACGCCGGCTGCTCGACTTCCTCGCCTTCCACGTCGTCCCCGGCGTCGAGGTGGCCGAGCCCGGGTCGTACGCCCGCACCCTCGACCTCCCGCACGGCCCCGGCACGGTCCGGCTCGCCCTCGCCGACCTGCCCGGCGGGCGGCGGGACCGGCTTCGTCGTCGCCGAGTTCTGGCTGCAGGACCTGCGCGACACCGCCGCCGCGAGCGAGCGCGTACGCCGTCTGCTCGACGCCGACTGCGACCCGACCGCGGTCGACGCACAGCTCGGTGCCGACCCGCTGCTCGGCGCGCTGGTCCGGGCCACGCCCGGGCTGCGCGTCCCGGGACAGGTCGACGGCGCCGAGACCGCCGTGCGCACCGTCATCGGCCAGCAGGTCAGCGTCGCCGGCGCCCGCACGGTCGCCGGACGGATCGTCGCGGCGCACGGGCGGCGCGATCGACTCGCCCGTGGCGGGGCTGACCCACCTGTTCCCCGACGCAGCCACGCTCGCGGCCGTCGATCCCGAGACGCTGCCGATGCCGCGCGCCCGCGGTCGTGCGCTGGTCGCCCTCGCGACCGCCCTCGCCGACGGCACCGTGGTCCTCGACCGCGGCCCCGACCGCGACGACGTACGCCGCGCGCTCCTGGCGCTGCCCGGCATCGGACCGTGGACGGCCGACTACGTCGCGATGCGCGCCCTCGGTCACCCCGACGTCTTCCTGCCCACCGATCTCTCGGTCCGGCGCCTGCTGGCGGACCTGCCGGCACCGGGCGACCCCGCGCCCGACCCCGAGCGCTGGCGCCCGTGGCGGTCGTACGCCCTGATGCACCTGTGGAACACGCTCATGCCCGACACCCCGTCGCGCCCCCCGACCCCCCTGGAGAACTGACATGTGGACCGTGCTGCCCTCGCCCATCGGCGACCTGCGCATCGTCGAGCGGGACGGCTCGATCGTGGCGATCGAGTTCTCGCCGTTCAAGCAGCCCGCCGACGGCCGCCCGCTCGGCGCCCGCTCGGACGACGAGCCGGTGCTGGCCGAGGCCGCCCGCCAGCTGACGGCGTACTTCGCCCGCGAGCTCACCGACTTCGACCTGCCCCTCGCGCCGGTCGGCACCGAGTTCCAGAGGCGGGTGTGGGAGCAGCTGGAGAAGATCGGCTACGGCGAGACGGCGTCCTACGGCGAGGTCGCCGGCCGGCTCGGGATGACCAACGCCGCCTCGCGCGCCGTCGGCCTGGCCAACGGCCGCAACCCGATCCCGATCGTCGTGCCCTGCCACCGGGTCATCGGTGCCAACGGCACGCTCACCGGGTACGCCGGCGGGCTGGAGCGCAAGCAGCAGCTGCTCGAGCTCGAGCAGGACGCGCTCTTCTGATCGCGGGATCGAGGTCGCTGGCCCGGGCCGTGGGGTCACCCGGGCGGCAGATTGCGTACCGAGCGACGACCGAGGGCCGGGTCGCGTTGCGCGAGCGTGCGCGCCACCCGAGCTGCGGCGACGCAGGAGCGGCTACTGCCGCCGCGGCGAGCCCGGCGCAGCGACTCGGAGAGCCGGTCGGCGGCGGCGAGGACGGCGGGGGCGTGCATCCGGCCGGGCTGGCGCGAGAGCCGCTCGAGCGGACCGGAGACCGACACGGCGGCGATGACCTTGCCGCTGGGGGAGCGGACCGGCGCGGACACCGAGGCCACGCCCTGCTCGCGCTCGCCGACCGACTGCGCCCAGCCGCGGCGGCGGATGCCGGAGAGCGCGGTGGCGGAGAAGGCGGCGTTCTGCAGGCCGCGGTGCATGCGCTCCGGGTCCTCCCAGGCGAGCAGGATCTGGGCGGCGGAGCCGGCGTTCATCGTCAGCTGCGAGCCGACGGGGATCGTGTCGCGCAGGCCGGACGGACGCTCGGCGGCGGCGACGCAGACGCGGTGCTCGCCCTGGCGGCGCCAGAGCTGGGCGGACTCGCCGGTGATGTCGCGCAGTCGCGCGAGCACCGGTCCGGCGGAGGCGAGGAGGCGGTCCTCGCCGGCGGCGGCGGAGAGCTCGGAGAGCCGGGGGCCGAGCACGAAGCGGCCCTGCATGTCGCGGGCCACCAGCCGGTGGTGCTCGAGGGCGACCGCGAGGCGGTGGGCGGTGGGTCGGGCCAGTCCGGTGCCGGCGACGAGGCCGGCCAGGGTGGCCGGTCCGGCCTCGAGTGCAGCGAGCACGAGCGCGGCCTTGTCGAGCACGCCGACGCCGATCCGTTGTCCATATACCGATATTGTCATCTCAGGGAGTGGGATGCAAGATGTAGCGTCGATGCACCGCACGAGGCACAGTCGAAGGAGTTCGCACCATGGGCAAGACCCTGTCCGAGAAGGTCTGGGACGAGCACGTCGTCCGGAGCGCACCCGGAGAGCCCGACCTCCTCTTCATCGACCTCCACCTCCTCCACGAGGTGACCTCGCCGCAGGCCTTCGACGGCCTGCGCCTCGCCGACCGCACGGTCCGCCGCCCCGACCTCACCCTCGCGACCGAGGACCACAACGTCCCGACGATCGACTGGGACAAGCCGATCGCCGACCCGGTCTCCCGCACGCAGGTCGAGACGCTGCGCAAGAACTGCGCCGACTTCGGCGTACGCCTCCACCCGCTCGGCGACGTCGAGCAGGGCATCGTCCACGTCGTCGGCCCGCAGCTCGGCCTGACGCAGCCGGGCATGACGATCGTGTGCGGCGACTCGCACACCTCGACCCACGGTGCGTTCGGCGCGATCGCCTTCGGCATCGGCACGTCCGAGGTCGAGCACGTGCTCGCCACCCAGACCCTCACCCAGGCGCGCCCGAGGACGATGGCCGTCACGATCAACGGCAGCCTGCCCGAGGGCGTCACCGCCAAGGACATGGTGCTGACGCTGATCACGCACACCGGCACCGGCGGCGGCCAGGGCTACATCGTCGAGTACCGCGGCCAGGCCATCGAGGAGCTCTCGATGGAGGCGCCGGATGACGGTCTGCAACATGTCGATCGAGTGGGGCGCCAAGGCCGGCCTGATCGCGCCCGACCAGACGACCTTCGACTACCTCGCCGACAAGCCCGAGGCCCCGAAGGGTGCGGACTGGGACGCGGCCGTCGCGCACTGGAAGACGCTGCGCACCGACGACGACGCGACCTTCGACGAGGAGATCGTGCTCGACGCCTCGACGATGACGCCGTTCGTCACCTGGGGCACCAACCCCGGCCAGGGTGCGCCGCTGGGCGCGAGCGTCCCGAGCCCCGACGACTTCGACGAGCCGTCGGACAGGGTCGCGACCGAGAAGGCCCTGCAGTACATGGGTCTCGAGGCAGGTACGCCGCTGCGCGAGGTGCAAGGTCGACACGGTCTTCGTCGGCTCGTGCACCAACGGCCGCATCGAGGACCTGCGCCTCGCCGCCTCGATCCTCGAGGGCCGCACCGTCGCCGACGACACGCGCCTGCTCGTCGTGCCCGGCTCGGTGCGCGTACGGCTCCAGGCCGAGGACGAGGGCCTCGACCAGGTCTTCCTCGCCGCAGGCGCCGAGTGGCGCGGCGCGGGCTGCTCGATGTGCCTCGGCATGAACCCCGACCAGCTCGCCCCGGGCGAGCGCAGCGCGTCGACGTCCAACCGCAACTTCGAGGGCCGGCAGGGCAAGGGCGGTCGTACGCACCTGGTGTCCGTGCCCGTCGCCGCTGCCACCGCGGTGCGCGGCACCCTCTCGTCGCCCGCCGACCTGGCGCCGATCGCAGCACTGCAGGAGGTCTGAGACATGGAAGCGTTCACCACCCACACCGGCGTGGGCGTCCCGCTCAAGCGGAGCAACGTCGACACCGACCAGATCATCCCGGCGGTCTACCTCAAGCGCGTCACCCGCGACGGCTTCGAGGACGGGCTGTTCTCCGCGTGGCGCAACGACCCCGACTTCGTGCTCAACGACCCGACGTACGCCGACGGGTCGGTGCTCGTCGCCGGTCCGGACTTCGGCACGGGCAGCTCGCGCGAGCACGCGGTGTGGGCCCTGCAGAACTACGGCTTCAAGGTCGTCATCTCCTCGCGCTTCGCCGACATCTTCCGCGGCAACTCCGGCAAGGCCGGACTGCTCGCGGCGCAGGTCGACGAGAAGGTCGTGCAGCGCCTGTGGGACTGGCTCGAGGACCACCCGGGCGGCGTGATCACCGTCGACCTGGAGAGCCGGACGATCCGCGCGGGCGCCGGTGAGGACGCCGTCGAGGACTCCTTCGACATCGACGACTACACCCGCTGGCGGCTGCTCGAGGGGCTCGACGACATCGGCATCACCCTGGGCCACGACGACGAGATCACCGCCTTCGAGGCGGCCCGACCGAGCTGGAAGCCAGTCACTGCTTGAAAAAAGGCCCCCAAACAGGGCCGATGGTGATTGTCCTCACCCCTCCATGTCCCTAGCGTGCGAGCAGTAGGTCGAGCACGAGCTCGGCATCCGGGTTCATTGGAAGGGAAGCTAGTGAACAAGACAGAACTCATCGACGCGCTCGCCGCGCGTTACGAGGGCAACCGCAAGCAGGCGATGTACGCACTGGAGTCGGTGCTCGACACCGTCACCCGCGAGGTCGCCAAGGGCGAGAAGGTCGCGATCACCGGCTTCGGCTCGTTCGAGAAGGCGGTCCGCAACGCGCGCTGGGTCCGCAACCCGCAGACGGGCGAACGGATCAAGTCCAAGAAGAAGTCCGTGCCGAAGTTCTCCGCCGGCAAGGAGCTCAAGGACGTCATCTCGGGTGCGAAGAAGCTGCCGAAGCTGACCGCCGCCACGATGCCGAAGCCGCCCGCGAGCGTGCGCGCAGCTGCTGCCGCGGTGACCGGTGCGACCGCCAAGAAGTCGGCCCCGGCCAAGACGGCGGCGACGAAGTCGACGGCATCGGCCACCAAGACCGCTGCCAAGAAGGCTCCGGCCAAGAAGGCTGCTCCGGCCACCAAGACCGCTGCCAAGAAGGCTCCGGCCACGACCGCGGCCAAGAAGTCGGCCCCGGCCAAGAAGACGGCGACGAAGTCGACGGCTGCTGCCAAGAAGTCCGCCCCGGCCAAGAAGGCCGCTGCGACGACCTCGACGGCCAAGAAGGCTCCGGCCAAGAAGGCGCCCGCCACCAAGGCGGCCGCCACGAAGGCTCCGGCCAAGAAGGCGACGGCGAAGAAGACCGCCAAGAAGTCCTGACGCAGTCAGCATCGAAGGCGGGTCACCCCTCGGGGGTGGCCCGCCTTCCGCTTGCCCGCGTGGTGTGCGGTCCGACCCCGGCCACCAGCGCGGCGCCGAGGTCGGCGAGGTCGTCGACGTCCTGCCGCACGCTCGCAGCCGTCGACCCGATCTCGACGGCACCGGCCCGCTCGTGCGCAGCAGCCGAGTCGAGGCCGAACGACGGTGCGAAGGACGCGGCCGGGGCGGCGTACAACGTCGTCCCGATCCCGGCCCGGTCACGCACGAACACCGAGAGACCCGCTGCCACCCGGGTCGTCGCCTCGTCGAGGACAGTGGCGAGCTCGTCGGACAGCAGGCCCGGCAGGTCCGCGCACAGCGCGACGGGGACGGCGTCCGGCCAGCGGCGTACGGCCTCGGCCGCGGCCTGGACGAGCGTCTCGTTGAGGTCCTCGCTGACACCGTCGGGCATCACGTCGACGGCCTCGCTGCGCAGTGCGCTGGCGAGGCGGAAGTCGTCGGTGACCACGAGGACCGCCTCGACACCGCGGGTCGCTGCGGCTGCCGCGACGGTGTCGAGGGCGAACGCCTCGGCCAGCTCGCGACGCTGCTCGTCGGTGAGCCCGACGAGCCGTGACTTGCCGAGCGCCGGGGGCTTCACGGGTACGACGACGACGCACGCCGGCGTCGTCGGGACGGGGTTCGCGGATGGCTGGAGAGGTGCTGACATCACCGCCGATCCTCCCACCCGGCACCAGCGCGGCGCAGGCGGTACCCGACCCTTCGGACCGAGTAGCCTGCGCAGCAGGTAGGGGGAAGCGTCGGGCGAGGGAGAGGTGGCGCGTGCGCGTCAGGAAGCTGGAGCAGGACCGCGGGTGGGCGATCACGGTCGCCGCGTCGATCCTCAAGCCGACGCTGCTCGCCGCGACCTCGCGCACCTGGATCGACGGCGAGAAGATCCCGGCCAGCGGCGGCTGCATCGTCGCCCTCAACCACATCTCGCACGTCGACCCGCTGCTGTCCGCGCACTTCGTCTACGACCACGGCCGTGTCCCGCGCTACCTGGCCAAGTCGGGCCTCTTCCGCAACAAGGCGCTCGGTGGCTTCCTGAGGTCGGCGGGCCAGATCCCCGTCGAGCGACTCAGCCGCAACGCCATCGGTGCCTACGACGCGGCCGTCCGGGCGATCGGCGAGGGCGAGTGCATCGTGGTCTACCCCGAGGGCACGCTGACCCGCGATCCCGACCTGTGGCCGATGAAGGGCAAGACCGGCGCGGCCCGGATCGCCCTCGCCACCGGCTGTCCGGTGATCCCGGTCGGACAGTGGGGCGCGCAGGAGGTCCTGGCGCCGTACACGAAGCGCCCGCACCTGAGGCCGCGCAGGACCATCGTCATGAAGGCCGGCGACCCGGTCCGGCTCGACGACCTGGCGGCACTCCCGGCCAGCGCCGAGTCGACCGCCGAGGCGACCGACCGCATCATGGCCGCGATCACCGCGATCGTCGCCGACCTGCGAGGCTCGACCGCGCCCGCCGAGAGGTACGACCCGCGCGCGAGCGGCGTACGCGAGATCGGGAACCCTGTCGAGGACCCGCACCACCGTTCCAGGAATGCGAAGAAGGGGCCAGGTCGATGAGCGAGACGAAGAAGAAGGTCGCGGTGTTCAGCGCCGGGTCGTGGGGCACCGCCTTCTCCCTGGTCCTGGCCGACGCCGGCAACGACGTGACGCTGTGGGCGCGACGCGACGACGTCGTCGAGGCGATCAACGAGCGCCGCGAGAACACCGACTACCTGCCCGGCATCGAGCTGCCACCGTCGATCAGCGCGTCCACCGACCCCGAGCAGGTCGCCGCGGACGCCGACGTCGTGGTGCTGACGGTGCCGTCGCAGAGCCTGCGCGAGAACCTCACCGCGTGGGCGCCGATCATCCCCGAGAAGGCGACGATGGTCTCGCTGATGAAGGGCGTCGAGCTCGGCACCCTGATGCGGATGAGCGAGGTGATCCAGGAGGTCACCGACGCGTCGGCGCAGCGGATCGCCGTGATCAGCGGACCCAACCTCGCCCGCGAGATCGCCCGCCGCGAGCCGGCCGCGTCCGTCGTGGCGTGCCTCGACGAGGACCGCGCCAAGGAGCTGCAGGCGATCACGCACGGCCCGTCGTTCCGGCCGTACACCTCGGTCGACGTGCTCGGCTGCGAGCTCGGTGGCGCCTACAAGAACGTCGTCGGCCTCGCGGTCGGCATGGCCGTCGGCCTCGGCTTCGGCGACAACACCACCGCGTCGGTGATCACCCGCGGCCTCGCCGAGACCGCCCGCCTCGCGACCGCGCAGGGCGCCAACCCGCTGACCCTGATGGGCCTCGCCGGCCTCGGCGACCTCGTCGCCACCTGCTCCTCGCCGCTGTCGCGCAACCGTACGTTCGGCGAGCGGCTCGGGCAGGGCATGACGACCGAGGAGATCTACGCCTCGACCCGCCAGGTCGCCGAGGGCGCCAAGTCGTGCAAGTCGCTCCTCGCCCTCGCCGAGCGCACCGGGGTCGACGCCCCCATCGCGGCCGCGGTCGACGCCGTCGTCGACGGCCGGATGACCGCGCTCGACATGATGAACTCCTTCATCGCCCGCGACACCAAGGCCGAGACGGACTGACCGAGGCACGAGGTCGAGTCCGTCTCATCGTTGGTCGAGTGCCGACCGGGGCTGAGGAACGAAGCCCCGACGGAGGCGTATCGAGACCTGCAGATCAGTGTGCGAAGCAATCTCAGCCAACACGCCAACGTCTCTCGCCGGTCGAGGAAGGACGGAGTCCTGTCGACGAGACCGACTGACCCGGTTGTCGGTGACGACGTCGCTGCGCGAGCCTCCTCAAGCCGAGCGATGTGCATCGACGCTCAGCCCACGCAGCCGTCGAGGGCGTCGCGCAGGTCGTCCCAGAGGTCCTCGACGTCCTCGATCCCGACCGACAGCCGGACCAGTCCCTCGGGGATGGTCGCGGCCTCGGCCTTCCAGCGACGACGCCGCTCGAGGGTCGACTCGACACCGCCGAGCGAGGTGGCGTGCACCCACAGGCGGGTCTTGCGGCTGAGCAGGTCGGCGGCCATCTCGCCCTGGGCGAGCACGATGCTGACGATCCCGCCGAACCCGGGGTAGCGGACCTCCGACAGCGCCGGGTGCTCGCCGAGACGGCGTACGAGCTCCTGGGCGTTGGCCTGCGCCCGCTCGACGCGCAGGTGGAGGGTGCGGAGGCCGCGCAGCGTCAGCCACGCCTCGAACGGACCGGGGATCGCGCCGACCAGGTCGCGACGACCCTTGAGCACGCCCCAGAGGTCGTCGTCGCGCGTGATGATCGCGCCCATCTGCACGTCGGAGTGACCGGCGAGGTACTTGGTCGCCGAGTGCACGACGAGGTCGACGCCGTCCTCGAGCGGGCGCTGGAGCAGGGGAGTGGCGAAGGTGTTGTCGACGACGACGTAGGCACCGGCCTCGTGCGCCGCGGCGGTGATGGTGGGGATGTCGGCGACCTCGAGGGCCGGGTTGGTCGGCGACTCGAGCCAGACCAGCGAGGCGTCGGCGCACGCCGCGACGACGGCGTCGGTGTCGGTGATGTCGACGAGGTGGGCCTTGAGCCGGCCGCGCGCCTCGAGGTCGGCGAGCTGCATGATCGTGCCGGTGTAGCCGTGCCTGGGGACCACGACGGTCCCGTCCGTTCCGACGAGGTCGAGCACCGTCGCGACCGCCGCGAGGCCGGAGGCGAAGGTCAGGCACCGCCCGCCCTCCAGCGCGCCGAGGGCGTCCTCGAGGGCGGTCCACGTGGGGTTGCCGTAGCGGCCGTACTCCACCTCGCCACCGGCGACATAGGTCGCCGCCATGGTGATCGGCGTGTTGAGCGGCGCGTCGGGAGTGCGGTCGGGGCGACCGGCCGTGACCGCGATCGTGCCGGGCCTGAGCGGAGAGTCTTCAGCCATGCGCGCCAGCGTAGGTGGATAGCATCGCGTCGATGAACGACACCACCCCGCACGAGACCCGCAAGCCCCGAGTCGCCGTCGTCTTCGGCGGTCGCTCCTCCGAGCACGGCATCTCCTGCGTGACCGCCGGCAGCGTGCTCGCGGCGATCGACCGGGACGCGTACGACGTCGTGCCGGTGGGGATCGCGACCGACGGCCGGTGGGTGCTGGAGGTCGACGAGCCGACCCGGCTCGCCATCCACGGCAACGACCTGCCCCAGGTGGACGCGGGCGGCTCGACGGTCGCGCTGATGGGTGCGTCGACCGGCACCGAGCTCGTCGTCACCGACGCGACGAGCGTCCCGTCCGTCATCGGCGAGGTCGACGTGGTCTTCCCGCTGCTGCACGGTCCGTGGGGCGAGGACGGCACGCTGCAGGGGATGCTCGAGATGGCCGGCGTGCGCTACGTCGGCTCGGGTGTGCTGGCCTCCGCGATCGGGATGGACAAGGCCTACATGAAGGTCGTCCTCCAGGCAGCCGGACTGCCGGTGACGCCCGGCATCACCGTCACCCGCGCGGAGTGGGAGCAGGACCCGGTCGGCGTACGCACGCGGGTCGAGGAGCTCGGCTTCCCGTCGTTCGCCAAGCCGGCGCGGGCCGGGTCCAGCATGGGCATCAGCAAGGTGCACGACGCCGGCGAGGTCGACGAGGCGCTGGAGGAGGCCTTCCGGCACGACCCGAAGGTGCTCGTCGAGCAGTCGATGGAGGGCGCGCGCGAGATCGAGTGCGGCGTGCTCGGCACCCTCGAGGGTCCGCCGGAGACGTCGCGCCCCGGCGAGGTGCGCACCGGCGGCGACCACGAGTTCTACGACTTCGAGGCCAAGTACCTCGCCGACCAGCACACCGAGATCGACATCCCGGCCGACATCGACGCCGGGACCGAGCAGTCGCTGCGGGCGATGGCGGTGCGCGCCTTCGAGGCGCTGTCGTGCGAGGGGCTGGCGCGGGTGGACTTCTTCGTGATGCCCGACGGCTCGCTGGTGATCAACGAGCTCAACACGATGCCGGGCTTCACCCCGACCTCGATGTACCCCCAGCTCTGGGCCGCCACGGGGCTCGCCTACCCGCAGCTCGTCGACCGGCTCGTCCAGCTCGCCCTGCGCCGCGACACCGGCCTGCGCTGAGGACGCTGAGGGCGCTGGGTCAGAGGCAGGGCCGGCCCTCGGCCGTGTGCTCCTCCAGCGCCGGCGCCAGCTCGGCGAGCGCCCGGTCGATGCCGTCGGTGCGGTAGCGCGACGGCACCAGCACCTCGACGTACGGCGTCCGGCTGAGCGCGACCGCGTGCGCGTCCTCGGACAGGTCGCCGAGCTCGTCGTCGGGCAGCCACCAGCCGATGCCCGAGATGTCGCTGCACTCGGCCGTCGGTTCGTAGTCCGAGGGCTCGCGGCACGCCGCAGGTGAGGACGTACGCCGGATCGCCCCAGGCCGCTCCCGGTCCACCGTCCGCGTCGACCTCGCGGCTCGGCTCGCCGGCGAGCGTGTCGGGCAGGTCGTCGACCAGCGCCTCGCAGGCCGCGCGGTCGGCGTCGGAGAGGTCGTGGTCGTCGATCGAGGTCGTGCCGGGGGAGCAGCCGGTCAGGACCCCGGCGAGGAGGAGTGCCGCGGACGCGACGACGCCCCGGCCCCCTGCGGGGCCGAGGCGTCGGCGTACGTGCACGTGTGTCGTCGGAGGACTCAGATGTGGACGACCGGGCAGGTCAGCGTGCGGGTGATGCCGTCGAGGTTCTGGACCTTCGACACCACGAGCTTGCCCAGCTCGTCGACGTTCTTGGCCTCGGCGCGGACGATCACGTCGTAGGGACCGGTGACGTCCTCAGCAAGGGTGACGCCGCTGACCTGGGCGATGGCCTTGGCCACCTCGGCGGCCTTGCCGACGTCGGTCTGGATCAGGATGTAGGCCTGGACGACCATCGTGGACTCCTCGGTCTCGTTCATCGGGTGTGACCGGCACAACCTACCGCGCCACGCGGGCGGGCCGACAGGGGCCGGGTGACCGTCCTCACTGCCGGCGTCTGGTGGGATGGGGACATGGCGACCGACCCCGACGCGACCCCCGGTCAGACCCTCGGGGAGGCGGGCGAGTTCGGCCTGATCTCCCAGCTGGTGACGCTGTTCGAGAGCTCGCTGGAGGCCGACGAGCAGGTGCTGGTGGGGCCGGGCGACGACGCGGCCGTGCTCCGCGTCAAGCACGGCCACGTGGTGGTCTCGACCGACCTCATGGTCGAGGGCCGCCACTTCCGCCGCGACTGGGCCAGCGCCTCCGACGTGGGGCACCGTGCGGCCGCGCAGAACCTCTCCGACATCAACGCGATGGGCGGCACCGCGCGTCACCTGACGATCGGCCTGGCCGCGCCGGCCGACCTGCCGGTGGAGTGGGCCCTCGACTTCGCCCGCGGGTTCGCCGAGGAGTGCGCCACCGTCGGCGCGACCGTGGTCGGCGGCGACACCACGCGTGCCGACGAGATCGTGATCGCGGTGACCGTGATCGGCCAGTGCACCCAGTCGCCCGTCCTGCGCTCGGGTGCCGAGGCCGGCGACGTGCTGGCCCTGACGGGCCGGCAGGGCTGGGCGGCCGGGGGACTGGCCGTGCTCGGCCGCGGCTTCCGCTCGCCGCGGGCGCTCGTGGAGGCCTACCGCCGCCCCGAGCCGCCGTACGCCGCCGGGCGGCAGGCGGCCGAGGCCGGAGCGACCTCGCTCATCGACGTCTCCGACGGCCTCCTCGCCGAGACCGGCCACCTCGCGGAGGCGAGCGGGGTCGCGATCGACGTACGCAGCGGTGCCTTCGAGATCCCGGAGCCGCTCACGGCGGTCGGCGCCGCGCTGGGTGCGGACCCCCTGCAGTTCATCCTCGGCGGCGGCGACGACCACGCCCTGCTCGCGACCTTCCCCGACGTGGCCTCCGTGCCCACCGGGTGGCAGGTGATCGGCGAGGTGCGCGAGGGCTCGGGCGTCACCGTCGACGGGGCGGAGTACGCCGGCCCGACCGGGTGGACCCACTTCTGAGCGCTGTTGTCCGTTGATCGCCCGGACTCACGGACTCGGGCGATCACTGAACTTGTCCGGGCATGCACGGCCTGACAAGTCCGGGAAGAGCCGGTCAGCCGGGGATCACTGGCACGGGCCCCACGAACGACGAAGCCCCCGCCACGACAGTGACGGGGGCGACGACGAAGACGAACGTCAGGTCAGCGGGAGACCTTGCCGGCCTTGAGGCAGCCGGTGCAGACGTTGAGGCGCTTGGGCGTTCCGTTGACGGTCGCCCGGACGCGCTGGATGTTGGGGTTGAAGCGACGCTTCGTGATCTTGCGCGACCAGGGACGGTTGTTTCCGAAGCCCGGCTTCTTGGCGCAGATGTCGCAGACGGCAGCCACCGTGCACTCCGATCCGTTCGAGGGTGATAGAGGTTCGAGAAAGCCCGCACACCGCCAGGTGGCAGCAACAGGCAACCGCAGAAGAGTAGCCGAGGACCGGCGCGGGGATGAAATCGCAGCACGGTCGGACCGACGCACTAGCCTGTGGCGCGCACCACAGCCCACCACACGACCCTTGCCAGACGGAGAGCGCACCGACTCGATGGAGCCAGTCACCCACGGGATCACCCTGGACGCGGTCGCTCGGTTCGTCGACATCGCGACCGATGCGCTGTCGGAGGCGCGCGAGGAGATCGACGCCCTCAACGTCTACCCCGTGCCCGACGGCGACACCGGCACCAACATGTTCCTCACCGTCTCCGCCGCCCGCGACGAGCTGAGCGCGGCCCGCGCCGCCGACCCCGACCTCGGGCTCGAGGAGGGCATGGCCCTGCTGGCCCGCGCCGCGCTGATGGGTGCCCGCGGCAACTCCGGGGTGATCCTCAGCCAGATGCTGCGTGCCTACGTCAGCCACCTCGCCGGTGCCGACGGGGAGCAGCCCCGCGCGCAGACCATCGCCGCTGCCATGGCGTCGGCGACCGATGCGAGCTATGCCGCGGTCGGTACGCCGGTCGAGGGCACCATCCTCACCGTCGCCCGGGCGGCCTCCGACGCGGCGCTCGCCACGGCGGAGGGCGGTCACGCACGAGCCCGCGACGTGTTCACCGCCGCTGCCGCCGCCGCCCGGAGCGCGCTGTCGAGGACGCCCGAGCAGCTCGAGGTGCTCGCCCAGGCGGGTGTCGTCGACGCCGGCGGTCGCGGCCTCACGGTGGTGCTCGACGCGGTGGAGACGACGGCGACCGGGCGCCGGCCGATGCCGTACGCCGCTCCGATCGGCACCCACCACATCCGCGTCTCGACCGCCCAGCCGGGCGAGGACCTCACCGAGGACGGCCCGGGCTACGAGGTGATGTACCTCCTCGACGTCGCCACGGACGAGGAGGTCGAGGCGGTCGTCGGCCTCCGCGCGACCCTGGGCGAGCTGGGTGACAGCCTCGTCGTCGTCGGCGGCGACGGGCTCTGGAACGTCCACGTCCACGTCGACGACGTCGGAGCCGCGATCGAGGCCGGCATCGCCGCCGGCCGGCCCCACCGGATCCGCGTCACCCACTTCGCCGACCAGGTCGCCGAGCACCGGCAGCGGCTCTCGACCCGTGCCGGCCGCCGGGTCGTCGCGGTGGCAGCCGGCCCCGGCCTCACCGCCCTCTTCGAGTCCGCCGGCGCCGCTCGTGGTGCCCGGCGGACCCGGCCAGCGCCCCTCCACCGGGCAGCTCCTCGAGGCGATCACCTCCTGCGGGGCGGCCGAGGTCGTCGTGCTCCCCAACGACGCCGACACGGTGCGAGCGGCCGAGATCGCCGCACGGACGGCCGAGGCGGAGCACTCGATCACCGTCGAGGTCATCCCGACGCAGGCGCAGGTGCAGGGGCTGGCCGCCATCTCGGTGCACGAGCCCGGTCGCACCTTCGACGCCGACGTCCGCGAGATGACCGCGACCGCACGGCACGCCCGCCACGGTGCCGTCACGGTCGCCGCCCGGCGGGCGATCACGATGGCCGGGCCCTGCGAGCCCGGGGACGCGCTCGGCGTCATCGCCGGCGACTTCGCGGTCGTGGGCAGCGACCTCGACGCGGTCGCGACCGACGTGGTCGAGCGGCTGCTCGCCGGCGGCGGCGAGCTGGTCACCATCGTGTCCGGCGAGGACGGCGTCGAGCTCGCCGAGCGGCTCGCCGCCCACGTCGAGGACCGGCACCCCACGGTCGACGTCGCCGTCCACGAGGGGGGCCAGCCCCGCTACCCGCTGCTCGTCAGCGTCGAGTGAGGAGCTGAGGCAGCCGCGATGGCCAGCATCACGCCGGACAGCCCGATCCAGGCGGTCTTCGGGTCCCACCACAAGAAGCGCAAGCTCGCCGAGGAGGGCCTCGGCCTGCACACGGTCGGCGACCTGCTGCGCCACTTCCCGCGCCGCTACATCGCCGCGACCGAGCTGTCCGAGGTGCCGACCCCCGTCGTCGGCGAGCAGCTGACGATCGTCGGCGAGGTCAGGTCGTGCGAGAGCGCGTCGTTCTTCGGCGGCAACCGCCGCCAGTTCCGTACGACGGTGCGGCTGAGGACCGACGGCCCCGACTTCTCCGTCACGCTGTTCAGCCCCTACCAGGGCCAGGCCGACAAGCACGAGGCCGAGTTCCGGCCCGGCCGCCGCGCGATCTTCACCGGCAAGGCCAAGCAGTTCCGCGGCAGCTGGCAGCTCGAGCAGCCCCACGGGTTCGCCCTCGACGGCGCCGAGGCCGCGACGATGAGCAAGCTGATGCCGGTCTACCCGCTCACCGCCAAGCTCTACTCGTGGGACCTCCAGAAGGTCATCACGGCGGCCCTCGACCTCGTCGCCGACGTGCCCGACGTCTTCACGCCCGAGCTCCGCAAGGAGTTCGAGCTGCTCGACGTCATGCAGGCGCTGCGCTGGGTGCACGCACCCGACGAGTGGAGCCAGCTCGGCGCGGCGCAGAAGCGCTTCCGCTTCGAGGAGGCGCTGGTCCTCCAGCTGGTGCTCGCCCGGAGGCGTGCGGCCCACCGGGAGCAGGGCGCCCGCTCCCGAGCCGGCCGACCCGACGGCATCCTGGCCGCCTTCGACGCACGCCTGCCCTTCGAGCTCACCGCCGGGCAGCGCGAGATCGGCGAGCTCGTCGCCGAGGAGCTCGCTCGCGACCACCCGATGAACCGCCTGCTCCAGGGCGAGGTCGGCTCCGGCAAGACACTCGTCGCGCTGCGCGCGATGCTCCAGGTGGTCGACAGCGGGGGACAGGCAGCGCTCCTCGCCCCCACCGAGGTCCTCGCCCAGCAGCACCACCGCTCGATCTCGTCGATGCTCGGCGACCTCGCACAGGGCGGGATGCTCGGCGGTGCGGCCGACGCGACGGCCGTCGTGCTGCTCACCGGATCCATGGGCAGGGCCGCGCGGCAGGAGGCCATGCTCCGGATCGTCACCGGCGAGGCCGGGATCATCATCGGCACCCACGCGCTGCTCGAGGACAAGGTGCAGATGGCCGACCTCGGGCTGGTGGTGGTCGACGAGCAGCACCGCTTCGGCGTCGAGCAGCGGGCCGCGCTCACCGACAAGGCCGGCACCCCGCCGCACGTGCTCGTCATGACCGCCACCCCCATCCCGCGCACGGTCGCGATGACGGTGTTCGGCGACCTGGAGACCTCCGTGCTCGCCGAGCTGCCCGCCGGTCGCGCGCCGATCCAGACCAACGTCGTCCCCCTCGCCGACCAGCCCTCGTGGATCGACCGCGCCTGGCAGCGCGTGCGCGAGGAGGTCGAGAAGGGCCACCAGGTCTACGTCGTGTGCCCGCGGATCACCGGCGACGCCCAGGAGGACGGCGAGACCGACCAGCTCGACCTCGACGACGAGGGCAACGAGGTGCCGGCCAAGCGGGCGCTCGCGGCGGTCGAGGACGTCCATGCCGAGCTGGCCGCGGGACCGCTGCAGGGTCTGCGCACCGCGATGCTCCACGGACGGCTGTCGCCGGACGCCAAGGACGCGACGATGCGGTCGTTCGCCGCGGGCGAGATCGACGTGCTCGTCGCGACCACCGTCATCGAGGTGGGCGTCGACGTCCACAACGCGACGATGATGGTGCTCCTCGACGCCGACCGCTTCGGCGTCTCACAGCTCCACCAGCTCCGCGGCCGGGTCGGTCGAGGTGGCCTCCCCGGTCTCTGCCTGCTGGTCTCGCACGCCGAGGTCGGGTCACCCGCGCGCGACCGGCTGGACGCTGTCGCGGCCACGACCGACGGCTTCGAGCTGAGCCGGGTCGACCTCGAGCAGCGCCGCGAGGGCGACGTTCTCGGGGCGAGTCAGTCAGGTTTTCGTTCAGGTCTCGTCACGCTTCGTGTGCTGCGCGACGAGAAGACCATCATCCGTGCCCGGGAGGCCGCTGAGGCGTTACTCTCCGGGGACCCCGGGCTCACCCGGGCGCCCGGGCTCGCCGCAGCAGTGGCCGAGG
Source organism: uncultured Actinomycetota bacterium (assembly GCA_963795275.1). GTDB lineage: Bacteria > Actinomycetota > Actinomycetes > Propionibacteriales > Nocardioidaceae > Nocardioides. Next base: position 236,999 of record CAWCHD010000017.1, on the reverse strand, counting down.
TCGAACGCTCAGCAGCCTCGGAGTTCATGGAGAAGGGCTGACCACGGGGAAATGACGCGCATCATCGGGGGAACGGCGGGCGGGCGGCGGTTGGAGACGCCGCGCGGCCAGCTGACCCGACCCACGAGCGACCGGGTGCGCGAGGCCCTCTTCTCGGCGATCGAGGCGCGCACCGGCTCGCTCGACGGCCTGCGCTTCCTCGACCTCTACGCCGGCTCGGGTGCCGTGGGGCTCGAGGCCCGGTCCCGCGGTGCCGGCGTGGTGACCTTCGTCGAGCAGGACCGGCGTACGGCCGCGCTGATCACCCGCAACGCCGCCGGGCTCGGGTTCTCGCGTGCCCGGGTGATCGCCTCGTCGGTCGCCACGGTCCTCCAGTCCCCGCCGGCCGCCCCCTACGACCTGGTCTTCTCCGACCCGCCCTACCCGACGCCGGACGAGGACGTCGACGCCGACCTCGTCGCGCTCGCCTCCCACGGCTGGCTCGTGCCCGGCGCGCTGGTGGTCGTGGAGCGGGCGACCAAGCGCACCCACCTGACCTGGCCCGACGGGATCGTCGAGGACCGCACGAAGCGCTACGGCGAGACCACGCTTTGGTACGGTCACGCCACCCCCGCCCCCTGAAGGGAGCCTCGTGTGCGCCGCGCTGTCTGCCCCGGGTCCTTCGACCCGGTGACCAACGGTCACCTCGACATCGTCACCCGGGCCGCCCGGCTCTTCGACGAGGTCGTCGTCGCCGTGGGCGTCAACATGTCCAAGAGCCGGCTCTTCACCCCTGACGAGCGCATCGCGATGCTGGAGGAGGCCACCGGCGCGATCGCCAACGTGCGCGTCGCGGGCTTCGAGGGCCTCATCGTCGACTTCTGCCGCGAGATCGACGCCGTCGCGATCGTCAAGGGCCTCCGCGGTGCCGGCGACTACGAGTACGAGCTGCCGATGGCGCAGATGAACTCGCACCTCACCGACGTCGAGACCGTCTTCCTCCCCGGTGCCGTCGGCAACGCGTTCGTGTCCTCGAGCCTCATCAAGGAGGTCGCGGCGCTCGGCGGCGACGTACGCGGACTCGTCCCGGACACCGTCCACGACCAGCTCGTGCAGCGGCTGGCCGAGCGGAGGGCCTGAGCGGGCCCGTCCCACCCGTTTTGCCCCGTCACACGGCGACGGATACGATTCACCGGTTGTGTCTGTGTCCAGAAACAGGAGTTCGTCTTGACCAGCCTGGACCCGAGGGCGCCGCTCGTGCTTGACACCCGCGAGCTCGGCCGCCGCCCGGGGTCCCAGCGTGAAGTCGAGCTCACGGTTCCGGCGCCGGCGCAGCTTGGTATCGAAGTCCTCAGTGTCCCCGAGGGTGCGCCGGTCGAGCTCGACCTGCGCCTCGAGGCGGTCATGGAGGGCGTGCTGCTCACGGGCACGGCCACGGCCGCGCTCGAGGGGGAGTGCGTACGGTGCCTGCAGCCCATCGAGGACGAGATCCACGTGGACCTGCAGGAGCTCTACGTCTACCCCGACCAGCACGACAAGGCCGCTGAGCACGACGACAGCGACCTCGACGACGAGACCAGCCGGCTGGAGGACGACCTGCTCGACCTCGAGCCGCTGCTGCGGGACGCGGTGGTGCTCGCACTGCCGTTCCAGCCGCTGTGCATGGACGATTGCCCGGGGTTGTGCACCGAGTGTGGTGCGCGGCTCGCGGACGACCCGGACCACGCGCACGACGCGCCGATCGACCCGCGCTGGGCAGGGCTCCAGGAGCTCGGCCAGGACCCGCAGGACTGACACCAGCTCGACCCAGCTCGACCCAGACTTCACCACTCGCCCGGGGGACCCCGGACGATGCACGCCAACTGATTCACAGGAGACCACCATGGCTGTTCCGAAGCGGAAGATGTCGCGGAGCAACACGCGTCACCGCCGTTCGCAGTGGAAGGCCGTCGCGCCGTCCCTCGCGACGTGTGCCAACCCCGCCTGCGGCGCCAAGCACCTGCCGCACCGTGCGTGCGGCCAGTGCGGCCAGTACGGCACCAAGGGCGCCCTGCGTCCCGTCCTCTGACGCGTCCGCTGAGCACAGACGAGCTCCGCGCAGCGCTCGGTGATCCGGTCCTGGATCCCGAGCTGCTGCAGCGCGCGCTCACGCACCGCTCGTTCGCCTACGAGAACGGGCAGATCCCGACCAACGAGCGCCTGGAGTTCCTCGGCGACTCGGTGCTCGGGATCGTGGTGACCGAGACGCTCTACCTCGCGCACCCGGACTTCTCCGAGGGCCGCCTGGCCAAGCTCCGTGCCGCGGTGGTCAACGCGCGCGCACTGGCCGACGTGGCCCGCGAGATCGAGCTGGGCCAGCACATCAAGCTGGGCCGCGGCGAGGAGACGACCGGTGGCCGCAACAAGGCCTCGATCCTCTCCGACACCGTCGAGGCGGTGATCGGGGCGATCCACCTCAGCGGCGGCCTGGACGAGGCCGCCAAGGTGATCCACCGGCTCTTCGACCCGGTGATGGAGGCCGCGGCGTCCATGGGCGCCGGCCTCGACTGGAAGACCTCCCTGCAGGAGCTGTCGGCCAACCTCGGCCTCGGGGTCCCCGAATACCTCATCGAGGACGACGGCCCCGACCACATGAAGACCTTCGTGGCCCGCGTCCGCGTCGGCGAGCTGGTCCTCGGCAACGGCAACGGCCGCTCCAAGAAGGAGGCCGAGCAGGGCGCCGCCGAGACGGCCTACAGCGAGATCCGGGCCTCCCACCCCGTGCCCGACGCCACTCTCGTCGACTGAGCCGGCCGCCCCGTGCCCGAGCTCCCCGAGGTCGAGGTCGTCCGCGCCGGCCTCGAGCGCCACGTCGTCGGCAGCACCATCGACGCGGTCGAGGTGCTGCATCCCCGGCCCGTACGCCGTGACGTCCGCGGCCCGGCCGGCTTCGCCGCCGCACTGGTCGGCCGCCGCATCGAGCGGGTCCGCCGCCGCGGCAAGTACTTCTGGCTCGCCCTCGACAACGGCGACGCGCTCCTCGGCCACCTCGGGATGAGCGGCCAGATGCTGCTGCACGAGCCTTCGTCGAGCGCCCCCGACGAGCGGCACCTGCGCGTGCGCTTCGTCCTCGCCACCCCCGACGGCCGCCCCCTCGAGATGCGCTTCGTCGACCAGCGGATGTTCGGCGGCCTCGCCGTGTCCGCAGGCGGTGCGGAGCTGCCGTCCGAGATCGTCCACATCGCGCGCGACCCGATCGACCCCGAGTTCGACGACGTCGAGTTCGTGCGCCGCGCCCGCCGGCGTACGTCCGGCATCAAGCGGCTGCTGCTCGACCAGGGACTGATCTCCGGCGTCGGCAACATCTACGCCGACGAGGCGCTGTGGCGTGCGCGGCTGCACGGCGAGCGGCCGGGCGACCGGCTCACCGGGCCGGTGCTGCGCGAGCTGCTCGGCCACGTCCGCGCGGTGATGGGGGAGGCGCTGGCGCAGGGCGGCACGTCGTTCGACGCGCTCTACGTCAACGTCAACGGCGAGTCCGGCTACTTCGACCGGTCCCTCGACGCCTACGGCCAGGAGGGCCGCCCGTGCCGGCGCTGCGGCACCCCGATCCGCCGGGTCGCCTTCATGAACCGCTCGTCCTTCTTCTGCCCGACCTGCCAGCGCCCACCGCGACGGCGTACGACCTGAGCCGTCGGCCTGAGCCGTTGACCCGACGGCAGCACGGTGGGACTCTTGGAGACGGCCGGTTCGCCGGTCGTCACCGGCACCACCGATCCGTCCGAGAGGCTCCCCATGGCCAAGGCGCTGTTGGGTCATCTGACCAGCGACGTGCGCACCTCCGCCGTCCTCACCGTCGAGAACCGCCGGCTGCGGCGGCGGGTCGAGGACCTCGAGGCGCTGGTCCTGCGCCTGCAGGCCGACAACGACCGGCTCGCGGCCGCCGAGCGGGACACCCGCCAGGCCGCGCGCGCCGAGGACCTGCAGCCCGCCTGATATCCACCTGCGCCGACGTGCCCGTCGCACGTAGGCTCCGGTGCTCGTGACCAGACTCGTCGAGACCGTCTTCCCGGCGCGTCTCGGCCACGGCTTCCGCTGGCTCGTCGGGTCGTCGTGGGTGACCAACCTCGGCGACGGCGTGCTCATCGCCGCCGGCCCGCTGCTCATCGCCTCGCAGACCCGCAACCCGGTCCTGGTGTCGTCCGCGATGCTGGCCCTGCAGGCGCCGTGGCTGGTCTTCGGCCTCGTCGCGGGCGCGCTCGCCGACCGGCTCGACCGGCGGCGCGTGATCATGGCCGCCAACCTCGTGCGCGGGTCGGTGCTCGCGATGCTGTGCGGGGTGATCGCCAGCGGTCACGTCAACATCGCCATCGTGCTCGGCGCGATGCTCCTGCTCGGCACCGCCGAAGTGTTCGTCGACGCGACCGCGGGGACGCTCACGCCGATGCTCGTCGACAAGGCCGACCTCGGCATCGCCAACTCACGCCTGATGGTCGGCATGATCACCGGCAACCAGCTGGTCGGCCCGGCGGTCGGCGCGCTGCTCTTCTCCGTCGGCATGGTCGTCCCGTTCTCGGTGACCGTCGTCTGCATCGTCGTCGGCGTCCTGCTGGTGTCCCGGATCGGTACGCCACCCGGGGCGGTGCGCGAGCAGGTCGACACCCACGTCCGCCAGGACATCGTCGACGGCGTCAGGTGGCTGATGGGCAACCCGCCGGTGCGCACGCTGGCGATCATCATCGTGGTCTTCAACGTCACCTGGGCCGCGCCCTGGTCGGTCCTGGTGCTCTGGGCGCTGGAGCGGGTCGGCATCGGCGAGGCCGGCTTCGGCCTGCTGACCACGGCGTCCGCGCTGGGTGGCCTGCTGGCGACCTTCGCCTACGGCCGGCTCGAGAAGCGGGTGCCGCTCGCGACGCTGATGCGCACCGTGCTGCTCTGCGAGGTGCTGTTCCACCTCGCGATGGCGCTGACCACCTCGGTGTGGGCGGCGTACCCGCTGATGTTCTTCTTCGGGGCGTACGCCTTCGTGTGGGGCACGCTCTCGTGGACCGTGCGGCAGCGCGCGGTGCCGACCGAGCTGCAGGGACGGGTCGGCTCGGTCTACATGATCTGCGTGATGGGCGGCATGCTCGTCGGCTCCCTCCTCGGCGGGCTGATCGCCAGCGTCGGCGGGCTCACCGCGCCGTGGTGGTTCGCCTTCGTCGGGGCCGGCGTGACGCTCGCGCTGGTCTGGCGCTCGCTCGAGCAGATCGCCCACGCCGACGAGACCCACACCGCCGAGACGACCGCGACCACCTGACCCGTCGGGCCGCGGATGGTTCGATGGGCGGATGGACGCCGTCGCCGAGCTCGTCGAAGCCCTTCCGCCCGGAGTGGTCGCGACCGACCCGGCCACGCTGGAGAACTACCGCTACGACTGGTCGCGCGACACCGGCGCCGGCACGCCCGTCGCGGTCGTCCGGGCCGAGGACGCCGGCCAGGTCCAGGCCGCGGTGCGGTGGGCGGCGGCGCACGACGTCCCGGTGGTGCCGCGCGGCGCCGGCTCGGGCCTCTCCGGCGGGGCGAGCGCCGTCGACGGCGGCATCGTGCTGAGCCTCGAGCGGATGCGGGCCATCGAGATCGACGCCGACTGCCAGGTGGCCGTCGTCGAGCCGGGCGCCTTCAACGCCGAGGTGAAGGCGGCCTCCCGCGAGCACGGCCTCTGGTACCCGCCCGACCCGTCGTCGTTCGAGATCTGCTCGATCGGCGGCAACGTCGCCACCAACGCCGGCGGGCTCTGCTGCGTGAAGTACGGCGTGACCACCGACTACGTGCTCGGCCTCGACGTCGTGCTGGCCGACGGCACGCTGATCACCCTCGGCGGCAAGCGCATCAAGGACGTCGCCGGACTCTCCCTGGTCAAGCTCTTCGTCGGCTCCGAGGGGACCCTCGGCATCGTCACCCGCGCGATCCTGCGGCTGGTGCCGCAGCCGCTGCCGCCGGCGACGCTGGTGGCGTCCTTCGCATCGGTGGTGGCCGCGGCGGAGGCCGTCGTCGCCGTACGCCGCACGCTGCGGCCCTCGATGATGGAGCTGATGGACCGGGCCACGATCAACGCGGTCGAGGACTTCTCGCCGCGCGGGCTCGACCGCACCGCCGGTGCCCTCCTCGTCGTGCAGTCCGACGCCCCCGGGGACGCCCGCAGCGCGGAGATCGCAGCCGTCGAGGCCGCCTGCGCGGCCGCCGGCGCGTCCGAGGTCGTGGTCACCGACGACCCGGAGGAGGGCGAGATGTTCGTCCAGGCCCGCCGCCTCGCGTTCCCCGCCGTCGAGGCGCGCGGCGCCCTGCTGCTCGAGGACGTCGGCGCCGCCGTGCCGCTGCTGCCCGACCTGCTCGCCGCGGTCGAGGAGATCGCCCGGGTGCACGACGTCGAGATCCCGACGGTGGCGCACGCCGGCGACGGCAACACCCACCCGATCATCGTCTACACCGCCGGCGACGCCGACTCGGAGCGGCGGGCGCGGGCCGCGTTCGAGGACATCCTGCAGGCCGCGATCCGGCTCGGCGGGACGATCACCGGCGAGCACGGCGTCGGCCGGACCAAGAAGGCCGCCCTGCCCGACCAGCTCGGCGAGGACGTGATGGCGCTGTCCCGGCGGATCAAGGACGCCCTCGACCCCGCCGGGATCCTCAACCCGGGTGCGGTGCTCTGACCGCTTCACGCGACGTCATGCGGACGGGGCAGACGGTTGCTCCCTCCGTATGACGTCCGGCTAGGTTCGGGAGCATGATCCGTGAGCGCCACCTCTTCGGTCCCGGTCCCTCCAACCCCTACCCCGAGGCGACCCGGGCGCTGGCCGAGCCGCTGCTCGGCCACCTCGACCCGGAGTTCCTCCGGATCATGGACGAGACGTGCGAGATGCTCCGCACGGTCTGGGGCACCGACAACGCCCGCACCCTGCCGCTGAGCGCCACCGGCTCGGCCGGCATGGAGGCGGCGTTCGTCAACACGGTGCACCCCGGCGACGTCGTGGTGGTCGCGGTCAACGGGCTCTTCGGCCAGCGGATGACCGACGTGGCCGCGCGCTGCGGCGCCGAGGTCGTCGCGGTCGAGCACGAGTGGGGCCAGCCCGTCGACGTCGAGCGGGTGCTCGCCGCCCACGCCTCACCGGCGATCATCGCCGCGGTCCACGCCGAGACCTCGACCGGCGTACGGTCCGACATCGCCGCGCTCGGCGCCGGCAAGGGCGACGCCCTCCTCGTCACCGACGCGGTGACCTCCATCGGCGGCATCGAGCTGCGCGCCGACGACTGGGGCGTCGACGTCGGCTACGCCGGCACCCAGAAGTGCCTCGGCGTCGCGCCCGGCCTCGCGCCGTTCACGATCAACGACCGCGCCTTCGAGCGCCGGGTCGAGAAGCCGAGGTCGTGGTACCTCGACCTCGGGATGCTCGGCGGCTACGTCGGCGAGGCGGCCAGCAAGGGCGGCCAGCGGACCTACCACCACACCGCGCCGACCGCGATGGTCGCGAGCCTCCACGCAGGCCTCACCAGGATCCTCGACGAGGGCCTCGACGCTGTCTGGGCGCGGCACCAGGCCGCCGGTGACGCGCTCCAGGCGGGGCTGGAGGAGATGGGGCTCGAGCTCTTCGCCGCCGAGGGCAGCCGGCTGCCCGAGCTGACCACGGTGAAGGTGCCCGAGGGCGTCGACTCCGCCGCCGTCCGCCGCGAGCTCCTCGAGCGCCACGACATCGAGATCGGCGCCGGTGCCGGCGCGTACGCCTCCACCGTGTGGCGCATCGGCCTGATGGGCCGCAACGCCCGTCCCGACGCCGTGCTGCTGGTGCTCGCGGCGCTGAAGGACGTGCTCGGCCGTGCCTGACGCCGTGCCTGATCGCACCTCCGGGCTGAGCCTGCGACCGATGACGCGGGAGGAGTACGTCCCGTGGCGCGAGCGGTCCGAGCGCGAGTACGCCACCGAGATCGCCACCTCGCGCGACCTCGAGCCCGACGCCGCGCTCGCGCAGTCCCGCGGGGGAGTTCGCCTCGCTCCTGCCCGACGACCTGGCGAGCCCCGGGATGCACCTCTTCACAGCGGTGGTGGCCGACGAGCCGGTGGGCATCGGGTGGATCGAGCTGCGGCAGCGGGCGTCCGGGACGTCGGCGTACGTCTTCGACATCCGCCTCGACGAGGACCGGCGCGGCCAGGGGCTCGGGCGCGCGCTGCTGGAGGCCCTGCACGACGCCGCGCGCGACCTCGGTGCCACGTCGATGATGCTCAACGTGTTCGGCGACAACCCGACCGCGATCCGGCTCTACGAGACGTCCGGCTACGCCGTGACTGCCCAGATGATGCGGCGCGAGCTGTAGCGAGCCTCAGAGCCGGTCGACCGCGAGCTCGCCGAGCTCGAGCACCTGCGAGCGCGGTGGGCGGATGTCGGTGAAGCTGACGTCGATCACCGACACCGTCCGCCCGACGCGTACGGCGAGCACGCGTCGCCAGTCGTCGAGGCCACCCTGCACCCAGCAGATCAGCATCCCGGCGGACTCGTCACCCACCCGCGGCGGGATCCACGCGCGGTTCTTGAGGGTCACGTCGCCGCCCTCGCCGTCGTCGGTCGCGACGTTGCCGACGCAGTGCGTGCTGAAGGAGCGGTAGCGCTGGACCAGCGCCCGAGCCTCTGCCCGGGTGCGGAAGCGCAGGACCGTCTGGCCGATGAGCGACACCGAGCGCCGCCTCGCGCCGGGCGAGACGCTGCCGAAGATCCGGCTGGTGCCGCGCACCACCAGGTCCTGGTCCTCGCACCCGCGCGGGGCGAAGAGCGGCGAGCGCAGGACGATCCGGGACGGGTCGCGCATGTCGGGGTAGACCGAGGTGTAGTCGTCGAGGGTCAGCAGGTGCTCGCGGCCCACCGGGTCCGGTGCCGCGAGCGCGGGAGAGGGGGACAGCAGGGCTGCCATGAGTGCCGCCAGGGCCGCGACGAGGGCCGCTCCCGAGATCGTCGGTCTCCGCATCGCACCAGCATGGCGGCGACGCACCCCGGGTGCAACGGCCGCGGTGGGCGTCGCGGGGGCGCCCGGTGTCGTAGGGTGATCCGCGCTGAGCTTCCCCAGTCTTCAGTGGCCGTCAGTCGTCCCGGTGAGGAGCCCCGCGTTGTACCTGAAGAGCCTGACCCTCAAGGGGTTCAAGTCCTTCGCGTCCTCGACGACGATGCAGCTCGAGCCGGGCATCACCTGCATCGTCGGGCCCAACGGGTCGGGCAAGTCCAACGTCGTCGACGCCCTGGCCTGGGTGATGGGCGAGCAGGGCGCCAAGAGCCTGCGCGGCGGCAAGATGGAGGACGTCATCTTCGCCGGCACGTCCGGGCGGCCGCCGCTGGGTCGTGCCGAGGTGCAGCTGACCATCGACAACTCCGACGGCGCGCTGCCGATCGACTACGCCGAGGTCACGATCAGCCGCACGATGTTCCGCAACGGCGGCTCGGAGTACGCCATCAACTCCCAGTCGTGCCGGCTGCTCGACGTGCAGGAGCTGCTCAGCGACTCCGGCATCGGCCGCGAGATGCACGTGATCGTCGGGCAGGGCCAGCTCGACTCGATCCTGCACGCGACCCCCGAGGACCGCCGCGGCTTCATCGAGGAGGCGGCCGGCGTCCTCAAGCACCGCAAGCGCAAGGAGAAGGCGCTCCGCAAGCTCGACGCCACCGACGGCAACCTCACCCGCCTCGCCGACCTGCTCACCGAGATCCGGCGCCAGCTCAAGCCGCTCGGTCGTCAGGCCGAGGTCGCCCGGCAGGCCCAGACGGTGCAGATGGACGTGCGCGACGCCCGGGCACGGCTCCTCGCCGACGACCTCGTCACCGCCCGCGGCGCGCTCGAGACCGAGCTGGCCGACGAGACGATCCTCCTCGAGCGCCGGGCCGAGGTCGAGGCCGCCGTCACCGCCGCCCGCGAGCAGGAGGGTCGGCTCGAGGCCGCACTGCGCGACGACCTGCCCCGGCTCGCCGCGGCCCAGGAGACGTGGTTCGCGCTGTCCGGCCTGAAGGAGCGGCTGCGCGGCACCGCGTCGCTGGCCGACGAGCGGATCCGCAACGCCGCGGGCGCCGCCGACGGTGACTCGGTCGACTCGGGGCGCGACCCCGACGACCTCGAGGCCCAGGCCGGTCGCGTGCGCGAGCAGGAGGCCGAGATCGCGACGCAGGTCGAGCAGCAGCGCACCTCGCTCGACGAGGCCGTGGTCGCGAGGCGCGCGGCCGAGGAGGCCGCCGCCGCGGAGGAGAAGCGGATCACGGGCCTGCTGCGTGCCGCAGCCGACCGCCGCGAGGGACTCGCCCGGCTCAGCGGCCAGGTCAACGCCCTGACGTCGCGCTCCGAGGCCGCCGACGCCGAGATCCAGCGCCTCACCGACGCCCGCGAGGACGCCGCGACCCGCGCCGAGCGCGCCCAGCGCGACTTCACCGCCCTGGAGACCCGCGTCGCCGGGCTCGACGCCGGCGAGGAGGGCCTCGACACCGAGCACGAGGAGGCCGTGGCCGCCCTCGACGAGGTCGAGGAGCAGCTCGCCCGGGCACGCGAGGAGGCCCAGCAGTCCGACCGCGAGCGTGCGGGCCTGGTCGCCCGCCGCGACGCCCTCGAGCTCGGCCTCAACCGCAAGGACGGCGCCGGCGCGCTGCTCGCCTCCACCGACGCCGTCGACGGGCTGCTCGGCTCCGTGGCCGCGCTGGTCGACGTCGACCACGGCTACGAGACCGCCGTCGCCGCCGCCCTCGGCTCCGCCGCCGACGCGGTCGTCGTCGCCGACTCGCACTCGGCCGTCGCAGGCGATCACCCACCTCAAGGACGACGACCTCGGCCGCGCCGGGCTCCTGCTCGGCGGTGCACCCGCGACCACCCGTGACTGGCCGCAGCTGCCGGACGGTGCGACGTACGCCGTCGACGTGGTGTCCGCGCCCGACGACGTACGCCCTGCGCTGGCGCGGCTGCTCCACCAGGTCGCCGTCGTCGAGGACCTGCCCGCCGCCCGCCAGCTGGTCGCCGACCTGCCCGACGTCGTCGCAGTGACCCGCGACGGCGACCTCCTGGGCTCGCACTTCGCGGCCGGCGGCTCCAGCAGCCAGCCCAGCCTGATCGAGATCCAGGCCGCGGTCGACGACGCCTCGACCAAGCTCGCCGAGGCCACCGCGACCACCGAGCGGCTCGGCTTCGAGATCTCCCGCCTCGAGGCGGCCCGGCACGACACGCTCAAGCGCGTCGACGTCGCCCTCGCCAAGCTCCACGAGTCCGACGCGACGCTCGCCGCGGTGGCCGAGGAGCTCGGGCAGTACGGCTCGCAGGCCCGCGCGGCCAAGGGCGAGGCCGACCGGCTCGAGCGCGCCATCACGACCGCTCGCGAGGCCCGCGAGAAGGACCTCGCCGGTCTCGCCGAGCTCGAGGCCCGCCTCGCCGCCGCCGAGGACGTCACCGACGAGGAGCCCGACACCTCCGAGCGCGAGCGGCTCGCCGAGTCGGCGCGCGAGGCCCGCCAGCGCGAGATGGACGCCCGGCTCGCGCTCCGCACCGCCGAGGAGCGTGCCCGCGCCCTCCACGGCCGCGCCGACTCGCTGCTGCGCGCCGCGCAGGCCGAGCGCGAGTCCCGCGCCCGCGCCGCCGAGCGCCGCGAGCGGCTGGTCCGCGAGGGCCGCGCCGCCCAGGCCGTGTCCGTCGCCGTGCGGGTCGTCCTCCACGAGCTCGAGCGCTCCGTGATGCTGGCCGCCGACGAGCGTGCTGCCGTCGAGGAGTCGCGGCAGGGGAGCGAGCAGCAGCTGATGGCCGTGCGCACGTCGCTGCGCGACCTCGGCCGCGAGCACGACGAGCTGGTCAGCTCCGTGCACCGCGACGAGATGGCCCGCACCCAGCAGAAGATGCGCATCGAGCAGCTCGAGGAGCGCGCCCTCGAGGAGCTCGGCCTCGACCCCGACGGTCTCGTCGCCGACTACGGCCCGGACACCCTCGTGCCCTTCAGCGGCACGGTGCCCGACGGCGAGGAACCGCCGGAGCCGACGGCGTACGTCCGCGAGGAGCAGGTCAAGCGGCTCCGCTCCGCCGAGCGCTCCCTGTCGATGCTGGGCCGGGTCAACCCGCTCGCGCTCGAGGAGTTCTCCGCGATGGAGGAGCGGCACAAGTTCCTCACCGAGCAGCTCGAGGACCTGCGCCGCACCCGCAAGGACCTCCTCGACATCGTCCGCGAGGTCGACGCCCGCGTGGAGCAGGTCTTCACCGAGGCCTACGCCGACGTCGAGAAGGCCTTCGACCACACCTTCGCCCGGCTGTTCCCGGGCGGCGAGGGACGGCTGGTCCTCACCAACCCCGACGACATGCTCAACACCGGCATCGAGGTCGAGGCCCGCCCGGCCGGCAAGAAGGTCAAGCGGCTGTCCCTGCTCTCCGGTGGCGAGCGCTCGCTGGTCGCGGTGGCCTTCCTCGTGGCGCTCTTCAAGGCCCGCCCGTCGCCGTTCTACATCCTCGACGAGGTCGAGGCGGCGCTCGACGACACCAACCTCGGCCGCCTCCTCCAGATCTACGAGGAGCTCCGCGAGAACTCCCAGCTCCTGGTGATCACCCACCAGAAGCGGACGATGGAGGTCGGCGACGCGCTCTACGGCGTCACCATGCGCGGCGACGGCGTGTCCGCGGTGATCAGCCAGCGACTCCGGGACGCCGAGTCTGCCTGAGCGTGCATGATGGCCCCATGTCCTGGGCCTTCCTCCTCACCGCGCTGGTCATCGTCGCGACTCCCGGGACGGGCGCGGTCTTCACCATCGCCGCCGGTCTCGGTCGCGGTCCACGCGCGGCCGTCCTCGCCGCGCTGGCGTGCACCGTCGGCACCGTGCCGCACCTCGTCGCGGCGCTCACCGGCCTGGCCGCGCTCCTGCACGCCAGCGGGGTCGCGTTCGCCGTCCTGAAGTACCTCGGCGTGGCCTACCTCCTCTGGATGGCGTGGAGCACGTGGCGGCACCGCCGCGAGCCCATCGGCGGCATGGACGAGCAGCCCGGGTCGACGTGGAGCGTCATCGGGTCCGGCATCACCCTCAACCTGCTGAACCCCAAGCTCACCTTGTTCTTCTTCGCCTTCCTGCCACAGTTCGTGCCCGCCACGACCCCCCACGCCACGACCCGGATGCTCGTGCTGAGCGGGGTCTTCATGGCGCTGACCTTCGCCGTGTTCGCGGCGTACGGCGTCTGCGCCGGCCTGCTGCGCGAGCGCGTCCTGGCGCGCCCGAGGCTCGTCGAGCGCATCCAGGGGTTCTTCGCGGCCGCGTTCGCGGCGCTCGGTCTGAGGCTGGCCTTCGAGTCCCGCTGAGCCGGGCCGCCGGACCCCGCCCCTTCGCCCCACTGGAAGGATGGCCGCCATGCCGCAGGACGTCCCCACCCGCTCGGCGTACGTCGCCTGGCGCACCGCCACCACCCGCTGGCGCGACGACGACGCCTACGGGCACCTCAACAACGCCACCTACTACGAGCTGTTCGACACCGCGGTCAACGCCTACCTCTACGAGGCGACCGGCGTCGACGTGCGGGCGCTGCCCGAGATCGGTGTCGTGGCGGAGACCGGGTGCCGCTACTTCCGCGAGATCGGCTTCCCCGAGCCCGTCGAGATGGGTCTCGTCGTCGACAAGGTCGGCACGAGCTCGGTCGTCTACCGGATCGGGCTGTTCCAGGGGCCCTCGGACGAGGCGGCGGCCGAGGGCCGCTTCGTCCACGTCTACGTCGACAACACCCACGGCGCCGGGTCCCGACCGGTGACCCCGATCCCCGACGTCGTCCGCGCGGCCGTCGTACGACTGCTCCCGACCTCCGACGAGGAGTGACCCGGACCTCACCCGACACGGTGGGCGGGGATGCCGGATCGTGGGTGGCGCTGTGCGACGGTGGAGGCGTACGGCACTTCCTGGTGCACCCACACCCCTCGGAGGAGAATCCGTGCTCGCGATCATCCTGATGATGACCCTCGGCGTGCTCGTCGCCGGCGCCGTCGCCGTCTACGTCGCCTACCCGCACCGCGGCGAGGACCTGCCCGTCGTGCCGCAGCTCGGCGACGCCATGCGCAAGGGCGTCGACGCCCTCCCGACCCTCGAGGACTCCGAGTCGCGCGTCTGACCCGCTCCGGGTCCCGCGGCGTGGCACTCCCGCGGAGCGCTGCGACGCACTAGCGTGCCGAGCGTGACCGAGTCACGCCACGCTGTCCCGAAGGATCTCCCGAGGGCCTACTGCGCAGCCTGCGACACCACGGTGTCGCGGGAGTTCCGGTGCGGCCCGGACGGCCGCCCGGACGCGAAGTGCCCGCGGTGCGGCAGCCTCGAGCGGCACCGGTTCCTCTCGCTGCTGCTCGGCGTGCTCGCCCCCGAGCTGCGCGACCTCGACACGGTCGTGGAGGTCGGACCCTCGCGCCAGTCCACCCGCCTGATCGACCAGCTCGGCGCCCGTCGGCGCATCGGGCTGGACTTCGGCTACGACGGCCGCGAGGTCGACGCCCTCGCCTGCCTGACCCGGCTGCCGCTGCGGGACGCCTCGGTCGACCTGTTCGTCTGCTACCACGTGCTCGAGCACGTGCCCGACGACGCCGCGGCGATGCACGAGATCGCGCGGGTGCTCAGCCCGCGCGGCATCGCGCTCCTGCAGGTCCCGATCAAGGAGGGCGTGCCCACCGAGGAGGACCCCACGGCCCCGCCCGAGGAGCGGCTGCGCCGCTTCGGTCAGGCCGACCACGTGCGGTGGTACGGCGACGACTTCGACGCGCGCCTCTCCGCGGCCGGCCTGGCGTCGGTGCGGGTGACCCCGCCCGCGCTCGTCGGCCGGGCGGCGGTGGAGTGGTTCCACCTGATGCCGCACGAGATGGTGTGGGTCGCCCGACCGGGCAAGGAGGTCGCCGCCCCGATGCTCCCCGGCGGACCGGCGTCGGGTCTCACCGCCGCCTTCGACGCCCTGCTGGCCGACCTCGCGCTGACGCACGCGAAGGTCGACCGGGCACGTGCCCGTGGCGACCGCCTGGCCGCTCAGCGCGACGCCCTGCGGACCCGGCTGGCGGGAGATGGCGCCGCGTCGTCGCGCCGAGGTGGTCACCCGCCTGCGACGCCTCGCGCACCTGTGATGGGATTGCCCGCATGGGTGAATGGCTCTATCTGATCATCGGCATCGCCGTCGTCGGCGTCCTCACGCTCGCGGGGCTGCTGACCTCCGGCCGGCGACGCAGGGGGGACCTGCCCGCCGCAGGCGGCACGGACGTCCTCGCCCCGCCGCCCACCGGCGCGGACACCGCCGTCGAGGCGCCGCCGGAGCCGGCGGTCGAGACCGCGCCCCCTGCCGTCACGACCGTCGAGAAGCCGGAGGGTACGGCGTCCCGGCTGGTGCGGCTGCGCCAGCGGCTCTCCCGCTCGCAGGGCGGCCTCGGCCAGGGCCTGCTCGCCCTGCTCAGCCGCGACAAGCTCGACGAGGACACCTGGGAGGCGATCGAGGACACCCTCCTCACCGCCGACGTCGGTGTCGCGCCGACGCAGGCGCTCGTCGAGAAGCTCCGCACCCGGCTCCGGGTCGAGGGCGGGCAGCAGCCCGACGCCCGCGCGGTCCTGCGCGAGGAGCTGATCGAGCTCGTCGGCACCGACATGGACCGTCGCCTGCAGGTCACCGGCACCGACGGCAAGCCCGGCGTGGTCCTGGTCGTCGGCGTCAACGGCGCCGGCAAGACCACCACGGTCGGCAAGATCGCCCGGATCCTCGTCGCCGAGGACCTCTCGGTCACCCTCGGCGCGGCCGACACCTTCCGCGCTGCGGCCGTCGACCAGCTGGCCACCTGGGGTGACCGCGTCGGCGTCGAGGTCGTCCGCGGCCCCGAGGGCGGCGACCCCGCCAGCGTCGCCTTCGACGCGGTCAAGCACGGCGTCGACGACGGCGTCGACACGGTCCTCATCGACACCGCCGGCCGGCTGCAGAACAAGGCCGGCCTGATGGACGAGCTCGGCAAGATCAAGCGGGTCGTCGAGAAGCAGGCCCCGGTCACCGAGGTGCTGCTCGTCCTCGACGCCACCACCGGCCAGAACGGCCTCATCCAGGCCCGCGTCTTCAGCGAGATCGTCGACGTCACCGGCATCGTCCTCACCAAGCTCGACGGGTCCGCCAAGGGCGGGATCGTCGTGCAGGTGCAGCGCGAGCTCGGCGTACCCGTCAAGCTCGTCGGCCTCGGCGAGGGCCCCGACGACATGGCCCCCTTCGACGCCGCCGCCTTCGTCGACGCCCTCCTCGGCTGAGGCCGCCACTGAGTCGGCGCGCCTGTGCGTGGAGAACCCGTCGAGTCGGCGCATCTGTGCGTGGAGAACCCATCGAGTCGGCGCATCTGTGCGTACGTCGGCGAACGGATGCGCCGACTCGGCGGTGATCCGGCGAACGGATGCGCCGACTCGGCGGTGATCCGGCGAACAAAGGCGCCGACTCGTCAGGAGCGGGCGAGGATGCGGCGTACGGCGTCGTCGACGAGGGTCTCCGCGCGCTTGTCGAAGCTGTGCTCGACCATCACCCGCTCGGCGATGACGCGACGGGCGGCGTCGTCGGGGAACGCCTCGTAGGGCGGCTGCACGAGGCGGGCGAGCTCGTGCTCGTTGTCGAAGGGCAGCACCAGGCCGCTGAAGATCTCGAGGCCCTCGATCCGGTCGCTGAGGATCCGCGCACCGCAGGCGGCGGCGTCGAAGAGCCGGTTGGAGGCGAAGCTGTCGCGGCGCATGTCGAGGTGGTGGTCGTTGAGGACGATCCCGGCCGAGGCGTAGAGCGCGCCGACCTCGCGGTTGTCGACGCCGTTCGAGGCGATCTGCTCGCGCTCGACGAACTCGGTCCAGTCGTTGCCGTGGAGGGTGAGGTCGGCGCCGATCGCCAGCGCGCTGCGGACGGCGTAGCGGTAGACCCCGCGGGAGTTGCCGACGAACAGCAGCGCCGGACCCGTGTCGGGCTCGGCCCGGTCGGGGTGGAACCAGCGGGTGTCGGTGCACTGGAGCAGCGGCTCGATGGTGGTGCCCCACTCGCGGGTCATCCGCTCCGACCAGCTCGTGCTCGCGGCGTAGACGTGGTCGAACGACGCGACCTCCTCCGGCGAGATCATGTCGGGGTGGCTGATGATCCACTCGACGTTGAGCAGGCCGGGTCGCGGGGCGACGCGGTCGAGCCCGCGCAGCACGAGGAGCACGTCGTCGTGGTCGCGCGAGTCGCGTCCGCGCGCGTCGCGCCGGTCGATGGCGACGTGCTGGCCGCGGCTCTCGAGCGCGTCGGCGAGCGAGCGCGCGAAGTAGGTGTCGCCCCACCGGTCGCCACGCTGCGCGGCGGGCGCGGCGATGTCGATCGCCCACCGCAGCCGGGGCGGGGACTCGTGGATGCCCTGGACCGCTCGCACGACGAGCTCCGGCACGAGCGCCGACGCGGCGGCCGGGTCCTCCTCGTCCACGATGATCCGCCGGTTGCGGTCGTCGGTGACCTCCAGGCCGGCCCGGCGCAGGAGGTCGGGCGCGAGGTCGGGCCCGGGGGCGGCAGGGCTGCGGGTCAGTGACGTCAGCGCGCCGATCAGCTCCTCGGGCGTGGCGTACGCCGTCCGCGAGGTGATCACGGCCTCCGGCACCACGACGGACCCGCCGAGCCCGGCCTGCTGCGCCCGGAGGCCGAGGTCGGTCTCGGCGAGCACCGACCGGAACCGGGCGTCGAGACCGCGCAGCGCGACGGCGTCCTCGGTGCGCAGCGCGACCAGCGGAGCGGCCGGTGCGGCGACCGCGCACTGGCCGATCCGGACGGCGTCGCTCGTCGGCAGGCCGGCGAGGAAGAGCTCGGGGTGCGGGTTGACCTCGGCGAAGCGCGCGCCCGCGGTGAGGACGACGCCGTCGAGGTCCACGATCAGCGGCTGCGCGACCGCCACGCCGGGCTGGTGGACGACCTCGGCGAGACGGCCGGTGATCGGCTGCCGCGGCGGCATCGCCTCCGGGCGGACCAGCAGGATCGTGCTGCCCGCGGCCTGGGCGATGCCGATGTTGGTGGCGGCCGACATCGAGACCGGCGTCGGCACCGACACGAACCGCGCGCCGGAGATGACGGCGGCGATGGAGGCCGCGAGCACGTGGTGCGCCCGCCGCAGGCGTACGCCGACCAGGATCAGCTCGACGCCCTCGCGCGGCACCGAGCCGAGCCACTCGACCGTGCGACGCGGCTCCGGCCCCACGGGCATGACGGCGGTGACCAGGCCCTCGGACCGGTCGCGCACGGCAGCGGTCCAGTCGACGAGCTGGCGCTCGAGGACGACCGAGTCCCAGTCGTCGCCGTGGTCGGGGAGGCCGGGGTCGGGCCGCTTGAGGACGGGTACGTCGACGGGGAGCGGGTCGTGGTCGCGGGAGAGCCGCAGCATCAGGTCGCGCTCGACCGACCCGCCGAGGCCCTCGTCGAAGCCGCCGACGTCCTTGATGGCCGCCCGTCGCAGCAGGGCGGTCGCGAGGTCGACCGGCCGTCCGCCGACGAGCTCGGCCCGGTCGCGGCCCACGGAGCCGGCGCCTGCCAGCACGGCCGAGGAGCCGGACCGGTGGGCGTGCGCGACGCAGCGAGCCCAGCATGTCGGGCAGCCACTGCCGGCCGAGGGGCAGGAAGGCGACGTGCTCGGCCGTGCCGTGCTCCAGCGCGACGTTGAGGGCGTGGGCGTGGGAGCAGCGGGACTCGCGCACGACGGTGATGCGGTCGTCGAAGGCTGCGAGGCCCTGCAGCACGGCGGCGGTGTCGTCGAGCGAGCCGCGGTCGACCGCCACGAGGTGCCAGTCGGAGAAGGACTGCGCCTGCAGGGACGCGACCGTCTCCCGCACCAGGGGGCCGGCGTCCTGGGTCGCCATCACGACGGTCACGGCGGGGGAGGAGGTCAGGGTGGTGGGGAGCGTCGGGCGCCGGCCCGACCAGGTCGGGCCGCTCGAGCACGACCTCGCGCCGCCAGGCGGCGGCCGCCTCGATCGCCGCCGCTCGGTAGGAACCCCACGAGACCTTCCGGGGCAGGATCCGCGTCGGCAGCGCGGTGCCGGGCGGCGACACCGACAGCCAGTAGGACAGTGCGCCGTAGGGGTGGTGGCGGGCGTCGGGGTGCGTGGCGAAGATGATGCGCGGGTCGACCAGCGGGTGGGGTGCGATCCGGTTGCGGCGGCGCCGCTCGGAGACGTACCAGAGGACCGGGTGCTGCCCGAGCCGCTGCCACGAGCGGCGGCGCCCGATCCACTGCGCCTCGAAGAGGGGGTGCGGTGACACGTCACCGGCCAGCACGGCCGCGCGCGCTGCGTCCTGCGCCGACGCGAAGGTCGTGCCGAGCTGGGCACCGACGTAGTCGGCGTCGACCAGGCCGGACTCGACCAGCACGATCTCGGCGTCGTCGAGCCGCACCTGGCTCGGCCGGCGACGCTCACCTCGCATCGGAGTACCTCACGCGGGGGAAGAGGGGCTCGAGGGCGAGGGGGGTCGGCAGCAGCCGCTCGGTGTCGCGCAGCGGGTAGTACTGCGCGGTCTCGTCGAGGAACTCGCGCACGCCGTCGAAGCGCTGCGGGAAGCGCCGCTCGCACAGCTCGAGCAGCCGCTTGGCGTCGAGGTTGTAGGGGTCGTAGCGCAGGGTGTCGATCTTGACGTAGGGCAGCCGCGCGTTGTCGAGCACGCGGTCGGCCAGGCTCCGGGCCGGGTTCCACGGCTCGTTGGCGCGCTCGCGCCACTCGCGCACCTCGGCGCGCGTGCGCGGGAAGTGGGAGCGGTGCGCGGCCCACCAGCGCATCCGCTCGCGGGCGATCCGCTGGTCCTCGGGCGTCTCGACGAAGTAGGTGTCGGAGGTGAAGCCGGCCTCGTAGAGCCGACGCGACATGCCGACCTCGTAGCGCCGGATGACCTGACGACGCTTGGAGATCGGCTCCATCTCCTCCCAGAAGCTCGTGAAGGCGCGCGAGGCGACCACCCACGGGCGGAAGGCGATGAAGAAGGACTGGATGTGGGGCGCGACGCGCTCGGCACCGGTGAGGCCCCAGAAGTCGCACGGCCGGGTGGCCATCTCCTCGAACACCGGGTCGTAGGAGTCGAGCGCGAAGACGTAGGTGTCGTTGCAGACCACCACCTCGTCGTACGCCGTCAGGTCGCCGGCCGCGTCGAGGCCGACCTTGTAGCTGAAGAAGTCGTAGCCGTAGTTGGCGCGCTCGACGAGCACCGCGCGCTCCGAGAGCCAGGCGCGGGCCGAGTCCTGCAGCGTCGCGGTCGTGCAGACCAGCAGCGTGTCGACCGACGCGGCCAGCGCCTCGACCTGTCCGCGCACGTGCGGACGCAGCTCGCCGGCGACGTCGAAGTGCGCCATCACGGCCAGTCTGGACACGACGGAACACTAACAAGGAGGCGCGCCGACCAGCGCAGTTCACGTGGCCGTAACACAACACCGGATTCCGTTGCCTGCCCGCAACATCTTTCGCGCGCCGGTGAAACGTCCCGGTCGCAGGCTTCGGGTCAACACGCGAGGCCCCGCCATGCCACCGACGTCATGGCCCACGGGACCCGCATCTTCTCGTTCCAAGCTCGAACCCTGGAGGTTCTGTGGACGGCTACTACGCCTTCATGCTGGTGGCGACTGCCTTCGTCCTGATGATGACGGTGCCCGCGCTGGCCCTGTTCTACGGCGGCATGTCCCGGTCGAAGTCCGTGCTCAACATGATGATGATGTCCTACGTCGCGGCTGCGATCGTCGGCATCCTCTACGTCGCCGTCGGCTGGTCGATGGGCTTCGGCGGGGACGGCACGCTCTTCGCCAACCCCTTCGAGCTGCTCTGGCTCGACGGCGTCTCCACCGGCGACTACATCTTCGTGATGTTCCAGATGACCTTCGCGATCATCACCGCCGCCCTGATCAGCGGCGCGGTCGCGGACCGGATGAAGTTCTCCGCGTGGGTGCTCTTCGTCCCGCTCTGGGCCGTCATCGTCTACTTCCCGATGGCGCACATGGTCTTCAGCTGCACCGACGACTCGCTCATCTGCGGTCGCATCGGTGCCCAGGACTACGCGGGCGGCACGGCCGTCCACATCAACGCCGGTGTCGCGGCGCTCGTCCTCGTGCTGCTGCTCGGCAAGCGCATCGGCTGGCCGCGCGAGCAGATGCGCCCGCACAACCTGACGCTCACGATGCTCGGCGCCGGCCTGCTCTGGATGGGCTGGTACGGCTTCAACGTCGGCTCGATCGTGTTCGGCGACGACCCGGAGACCCAGTTCCCGCTGGAGACGGGCCGCACCTTCGCCACCACCACCCTCGCCACGATGGCCGCCATCCTCGGCTGGCTGCTCGTCGAGCGCCTGGTCCACAAGAAGGCGACCTCCCTGGGTGCCGCCTCCGGCATCGTCGCCGGCCTCGTGGCCATCACCCCGGCCACCGGCGCGGTGAACCTGTCCGGTGCGGTCGCCATCGGCGCCATCGCCGGTGCGGTCTGCGCCTGGGCCGTCGGCCTGAAGTACAAGCTGGGCTACGACGACTCGCTCGACGTCGTCGGCGTGCACCTCGTGGGTGGCATCATCGGCACCGTGCTGATCGGCATCTTCTCCACCTCGGAGGGCGCCGGCGGTGTCGACGGACTGCTCTACGGCGGTGGCCTCGGCTCGCTCGGTGACCAGGCGCTCGGTGTCCTGGTGGCGATCGTCTACTCGGGCGTGCTCACCGCGATCATCGGCCTGGCCATCAAGTACACGATCGGCCTGCGGCTCGACGAGGAGGACGAGGTCACCGGTATCGACCTCGCCGCCCACGGCGAGACGGCGTACGACCTGCACACCAGCAGCGGAGGTGGCAGCAGCGTCCTGGCCGCCTCGACCGCCCCCGTCTCCGCCCCCGCCACGACTGAAGGAGCCAGCGCATGAAGCTCGTGACCGCGGTCATCAAGCCGCACAAGTGGGAGGACGTCCGCGAGGCGCTCGAGACCTTCGGTGTCGCCGGCATGACGGTCTCCGAGGTCAGCGGCTACGGCCGGCAGAAGGGCCACACGGAGGTCTACCGCGGCGCGGAGTACGACATCGCGCTGGTGCCGAAGATCCGCATCGAGATCGTGGTCGACGACGCCGACGCCGAGGACGTGGTCGGGATCATCGTCAAGACCGCGCAGACCGGTCGCATCGGCGACGGCAAGGTCTGGGTCAGCCCGGTCGACACCGTCGTGCGGGTCCGCACCGGCGAGCAGGACGCGTCCGCGCTCTGATGGCACCGACCCTCTCGGGGCACCCCGCATGACCGCAGCACAGCGACAGACCAGGGCCACCTCGGCCGACGAGCTCTGCCGGGAGGCGTACGCCGCCTCCTCGGGGCCCGCCGCCGGGGTGGCCCTGGTCGCGGTCGGCGGCTACGGGCGCGGCGAGCTCGCGCCCCACTCCGACCTCGACGTGGTGCTCGTCCACGACGACGGCGTCGACCTCGGCGAGCTGGGCAGCTCGCTCTGGTACCCGCTGTGGGACTCCGGTCGCCGGCTCGACCACTCGGTCCGCTCGATGGGCGAGGTCGTGGACGCCGCGGCCGACCTCCGGGTCGCGCTGGGGCTGCTCGACGTACGCCACCTCGCCGGCGACCCGGGGCTGACGCTGCGGCTGCGCACGACGATGCTCGCCGACTGGCGCCGGCAGGCGCGCACGCGGCTGCCCGAGCTCAAGGCGCTCACCCGCAAGCGCCACGACGTGACGGGCGAGCTGGCGCACGCCTCGGTGCCGGACGTCAAGGAGGCCGAGGGCGGCCTGCGCGACGCGGGCGTCCTCAAGGCGATCGAGGCCAGCTGGCTGGTCGACGCCTCGACCCCGGCGCTGGAGGCGGCACGGCTGATGCTGCTCGACGTCCGCGACGAGGTGCAGGAGCTCGCCGGCCGCCCGAGCGACCGGATCGCGCCCGAGATGTGGGGTCCGCTGGCCGAGCGCCTCGACCTCCCCGACGCCGAGGCCGCGCAGCGCCACGTGCGCTCGCTCGGTCGCCGGATCGCGCACCTGTCCCGGCTCGCGTGGCGGCGTACGGACGCGGTGACCACCCGGGCCCACGGCGAGAAGGGGCGTCGTACGCCGGCGCTGGAGCGGATCGCCCCCGGCATCGCGCTCTCGCGGGGCGAGGTCGTGCTCGACGCCGGCACGAAGCCCGCCGACGACCCGACGCTGCTCCTGCGGGCCGCCGCGGAGGCCGCGTCGCGCGACGCGGTGCTCGCCCCGACCACCGCCGCGCGCCTGGTCCGGGAGGGCACGCCGCTGCCGGTGCCGTGGCCCGCCGGCGCGCGCGACGCCCTCGTGCGCCTGCTGGCGAGCGGGCCCGGCCTGCTGCCCGTGTGGGAGACGCTCGACGAGATCGACGGCATCGAGACCTTCCTGCCCGAGTGGGAGCAGATCCGGCTCCTGCCGCACGCGTCGGCCATCCACCGCTTCACCGTGGACCGGCACGTCGTCGAGACCTGCGCCGAGGCGGGCGCGCTGATCCGCACCGTCCGGCGCCCCGACCTGCTGCTCGTCGCCGCGCTGCTGCACGACATCGGCAAGGGCTCGCTGCACGACCACTCCGTCGCCGGCGAGCCGGTCGCCCGCAAGATCGTCTCCCGGATGGGCTTCACCGACCTCGACGCCGAGGTGGTCGCGTCCCTCGTCCGCTGGCACCTGCTCCTCGCCGACCTCGCGACCACGCGCGACCCCGACGACCCGGCCACCACCGCCGAGCTGCTCACCCACGTCCCCGACGCCGCCAGCCTCGACCTGCTGCGCGCGCTCACCGAGGCCGACGCCCGCGCGACCTCGCCCCAGGCCTGGACGACGTGGCGCGCCTCGCTGGTCGACCGGCTGGTGCTGCGCGCCGACACCGCCCTCGGCGCGGAGGCCAGCCCGGTCCCGCCCGTGGAGGTGATCCCCGTCCCGGACGTCGTACGACGTGAGCCGGGCGCGGTCTCGGTCACGGTCGAGCCGCACGGCGTCGGCGCGACGGTCACCGTCGTGGCCGCCGACCGGGTCGGGCTGCTCGCCGACGTCGCGGGCGGGCTCGCGGCGCTCCGGGTGCCCGTCCACGCCGCGCGGGCGTGGGCGCAGGTCGACGCGGAGGGGGAGTGGGGCGTCAGCTCGTGGGAGGTGCCCGACGCCTACCTCGACGCCACCAAGGTGCGCGACCGGATCCGCCGGGTCGTCGAGGGCAGCCAGCGGCTGCCCGACCTGCCCGAGCGTCCCGAGGGCGAGCTGCCGCCGATCGTCGAGGTGCGCCCCGACGCCTCCCGTGCCTCCCTCGTGCTGGAGATCCGGACCTCGGACCGACCCGGCGTCGTGCACCGCGTGCTCACCACGCTGGCCGGCCTGGGGCTGACCGTCGCCTCGGCGCACGTCTCGACGCTCGGCCCGCAGGCGGTGGACGTCTTCTACGTCCAGGAGGACGGCGGCGTCCGCCCGACCGAGGAGCGCGCCGCCGCGGCCGCCCACGCCGTACGCACCGCGCTCGGCGGCTGAGTCCCGCTGCCCTGCGGCGGCTAGGCTTGCGCGTCGTACTGCTCCTGACTTCAGCCACCGACGCGAGGGACTGACCCACACCGTGTTCGCCACACTCTCCGACCGCCTTGCCGACACCTTCAAGAACCTGCGGGGCAAGGGCCGGCTCTCCGAGGCCGACATCGACGCCACCGCGCGCGAGATCCGCATCGCGCTGCTCGAGGCCGACGTCGCGCTGCCCGTCGTCAAGGAGTTCGTCGGCGCGGTGAAGGAGCGGGCCCGCTCCGAGGAGGTCAGCGGCGCGCTCAACCCGGCGCAGCAGATCATCAAGATCGTCCACGAGGAGCTCGTGACGATCCTCGGTGGCGAGACCCGGCGCCTGCGCTACGCCAAGAGCGGCCCGACCGTCATCATGCTCGCCGGCCTCCAGGGCGCCGGCAAGACGACCCTGGCCGCCAAGCTCGCGCTGTGGCTCAAGGACCAGGACAAGACGCCGATGCTCGTCGCGGCCGACCTGCAGCGCCCCAACGCCGTGCAGCAGCTCCAGGTCAACGGTGAGCGCGTCGGCGTACCCGTCTTCGCGCCGGAGGTCGGCAACGGCACCGGTGACCCCGTCGCACGTCGCCCGCGCCTCGATCGAGGAGGCGAAGCGCAAGCTCCACGACGTCGTGATCATCGACACCGCGGGCCGCCTCGGTGTCGACCAGACCCTCATGCAGCAGGCCGCGGACATCCGCGACGCCGTGCAGCCCGACGAGGTGCTCTTCGTCGTCGACGCGATGATCGGCCAGGACGCGGTCGTGACCGCGCAGGCCTTCCTCGACGGCGTCGGCTACGACGGCGTGGTGCTCACCAAGCTCGACGGCGACGCCCGCGGTGGTGCGGCCCTGTCGATCCGCTCGATCACCGGCAGGCCGGTCATGTTCGCCTCCAGCGGCGAGAAGATGACCGACTTCGACCTCTTCCACCCCGACCGGATGGCCTCGCGCATCCTCGACATGGGCGACATGCTCACCCTGATCGAGCAGGCCGAGAAGGCCTTCGACTCCGACCAGGCCATGAAGGCCGCGGAGAAGCTCGGCACCAAGGGCGGCTTCACGCTGGAGGACTTCCTCCAGCAGATGATGCAGATCCGCAAGCTCGGCTCGATGACCAAGATCATGGGGATGCTCCCCGGCATGGGTCAGTTCCGCGACCAGCTCGAGAACTTCGACGAGCGCGAGATCGACCGCATCCAGGCGATCATCCAGTCGATGACGCCCGCCGAGCGGGACAACCCCAAGATCATCGACGGCTCCCGCCGCGCCCGCATCGCGAAGGGCTCCGGGCGCCAGGTCTCCGACGTCAACCAGCTCGTCGACCGCTTCTTCGAGGCGCGCAAGATGATGGAGTCGATGGCCAAGGGCGGCGGCATGCCGGGCATGCCCGGGATGCCGGGCCTCCCGGGGGCCGGCGGCAAGCGGGCCGGTGCCAAGCAGCAGGCCAAGAAGGGCAAGAAGGGGCAAGCGCGGCTCGGGCAACCCCGCCAAGGCCGCCCAGCAGGCGGCAGCGCAGAAGGCCGCCGCCGCGGAGAAGGCCGGCAACCCGTTCGGCAACCCCGACGGCGCCGAGGTCGACTACGAGAAGGCCGCCGAGCAGCTCGACCTGCCCAAGGACTTCTCGAAGTTCCTGAAGTAAATCTGCTGGTATCAGTTCCCCCGTCAGGACCTCCTTGCTGGTTGAGTGTGCAACCACGTCGATGAGGGAGACCTGTTGAGCGAGCCGTACGACCTGCTGCTGGAGAAGTACGCCGCCCTCGTGGTGCGGGTGGGCGTCAACGTCCAGCCCGGCCAGGAAGTCGTGATCAGCGCGCTGCCGGAGCAGGCCGATGCCGCCCGTGCGGTGGCCGCGGAGGCCTACCGCGTGGGTGCGTCGAGGGTGACCATCAACTACGACGACCCGTTCCTGCAGAAGGCGGCGGTCGAGCACGCCCCCGAGGAGATGCTCGGCAGGACCGCTGACCACACGCTCGCCCAGGTCCGCGGGTGGAACGAGAGCCGCCCGGCCCTCATCAGCCTCTCCGGCAACCCGCACCCGACGCTGATGGAGGGCCTCGACCCGGCCCGCCTGGCGAAGTCCGTGCCGCTCGACGTGATCCGGGAGGTCTCGCCGATGGTCACCACCAACAAGGTGGCGTGGACCGTCGTCGGCGCGCCGACCAAGGGCTGGGCCGACAGCGTCGGCGTCGCCGACGTCGCCCAGCTGTGGGACGCGGTCGCCGTCGCGATGCGCCTCGACCAGGCCGACCCGATCGCGGCCTGGCGCTCCCACGTCGAGAAGCTCAAGGCGCGCGCGGCGATCCTCAACGCCCACGGCTTCGACAAGATCCGCTACCGCGGCCCCGGCACCGACCTGACCCTCGGCCTGACCGACCGGTCGCGCTGGGTGGGCGGGTCGGTGGAGAACGACGCCGGCATCGAGTTCGTGCCCAACATGCCCACCGAGGAGGTCTTCGTCTCCCCGGACTGGCGTCGCTCCGAGGGCTTCGTGCGCACCTCCGCGCCGTTCTTCCTCAGCTCGATGGGTGCGCTCGTCGAGGGCCTCGAGATCGAGATCAGCGACGGCACGATCACCGGTGCCCGGGCCGACCGCGGCGAGGAGGCGGTGCAGGCGCAGTTCGACCTCATCCCGCGCTCACGCCACCTCGGCGAGGTCGCCATCGTCGACGCCGACTCCGCGGTCGCCCGCACCAACCTCGTCTACAAGGACATGCTCTTCGACGAGAACGTCGGGTCCCACGTCGCGTGGGGGATGGGCTACACCGTCGGCATGGACGGCTCGCTCGACCTCACCCCGCGAGCAGCGGATCGGCGAGGGCCTCAACCAGTCCGACACGCACGTCGACATCGTGATCGGCAGCCCCGAGGTGCAGATCGACGGGATCCACCCCGACGGCTCGGTGGTCGCGGTGACCCGCGGCAACGAGTTCGTGCTGACGGACTGACACACTCGAGGGGTGCCCTCAGTCCTGGTCGTCGACGGTGCCAACGTCGTCGGCGCCGTGCCCGACGGGTGGTGGAAGGACCGCGCGGGTGCGGCCCGCCGCCTCCACGAGCGCCTGCTCGTCGCCGACACGTCGTACGACGAGATCGTGCTGGTGCTGGAGGGGCAGGCCAAGGGCGGCGTACGCGCGGGGCGGGACGCCCACGTCACGACCGTCCACGCCGCGCGTGACGGTGACGCCGAGATCCGGACGCAGGCCCGTCGGGCGGCCGACGGGGGCGCGGTGGTCACCGTCGTGACCGCGGACCGGATGCTCGCGGCCAACGTCTCGCCGGCGCAGGTGCTCAGCCCGTCCTGGCTGCTCGACCGGGTCTGAGCGCCGACGGCCTAGGGTCGGTCGCATGACAGCGCAGCGCTTCCATGGTCCTGTCCTGCCCGACGGCGAGACCCGCGACCTCTACGTGGTCGACGGCCGCATCACCTACGAGCCGCAGGCCGGCGCGGACACCGTCGCCGAGGGCTGGATCGTGCCCGGCCTGGTCGACGCCCACTGCCACCTCGGCCTCGACGACGACGGCGCCGTCGACCGCGACGCGACCGAGCAGCAGGCCATCGACGACCGCGACGGCGGAGCGCTGCTGATCCGCGACGCCGGGTCCGCCGCCGACACCCGCTGGATCCACGACCGCGACGACCTGCCGCGACTGGTCCGCTGCGGGCGCCACATCGCCGCCACCAGGCGCTACATCCGCGGCTACGCCCACGAGGTGGAGCCCGCCGACCTGGCGACGTACGCCGCGCAGGAGGCCCGCAACGGCGACGGCTGGATCAAGCTGGTCGGCGACTGGATCTCGCGCGAGGAGGGCGACCTCACCCCGTCCTTCCCCGCGGAGGCGTTCGCCGACGCGATCGCGGCCGCCCACGCCGAGGGCGCGAAGGTGACCGCCCACTGCTTCGGCCACGGCGTGCTGCCCGGCCTGATCGAGGCCGGCATCGACTGCATCGAGCACGGCACCGGCCTCACCGAGGACCTCATCGACGCGATGGTCGCCCGCGGCACCCGCCTGGTGCCGACCGTGATGCAGCTCGACAAGTTCCCCGAGCACGTCTCTGCTGGACGCGAGCGGTTCCCCGACTACGCCGCGACCATGGCCGACCTCTACGAGCGGATGCCGGCGACGATCATGGCGGCGTACGACGCCGGGGTGCCGATCTACGCCGGCTCGGACGGCGGCGGCATCAGCCGCCACGGCAACATCGCCGGCGAGATCGAGGCGCTGGTCCGCATCGGCATGCCGGCGCACGACGCCCTGGGCGCCGCGAGCTGGAGCGCCCGGGAGTGGCTCGGCGTCGACGGGCTCGAGGAGGGCGCGTCGGCCGACTTCGTGGTCTACGACCGCAACCCGGTCGAGGACCTCTCGGTGCTCCGGAGGCCGACGGCGATCGTGCTGCGTGGCATCGCGCGCGGTCGCTGACTGCCTGACCAGACGACCGAGGGACCCCTGCCGCGGCAGGAGCCCCTCGGTCGTCGTGCTGGTGGTTGCCGGTCAGCCCTTGATGACCCGAACCCTGGCCCGGGCACTGCTCGGTGCCACGACGTCGTTGCCGCGGTAGGTGACCGTGACCTTCGCGGACCTCACCTTCCGTCCGAGCTCGAGCTCGACGGTCGCAGTCCCGGCGATCGTCCGCGCGCGGCCGATCACCTTGCCGCCCCGCTTGACCACGACCCGTCCCGACGCCTCACCCGGCGAGAGTGTCGACGGGACCTGGACCGACACCTTGAGCCTGTGGTTCGTCGTGACCTTGCGGGAGCGGACGGTCACGGTGCTGGACGCCTTGGCCACGACGTGCTCCGTGGCGGTCGCCGTGACGTCCTTGCCGTCCGCGCCGACGAGCGCCACCTGGAGCGCGCCGTCCCCGGGGCGCACCGAGCCACGCGGGAGCGTCATCCGCCGGACGCCGAGGGTGGCGACCGACGAGGCGACGACCTCGGATCCGTGGCGGACCTCGATGGTGCCGTTCGCCGTTGAGCCCGCCACGCTGACGGTGATGCTCGGCACCTGGCCCCAGGTGCTGGAGCCTCCCACCACGCTCAGCGCCGGCGATGCGGTCGGCGAAGGTGCCACCACCGTGTAGGTGATGCGCTTCGTGGTGCTGTTGCCGGCGGCATCCACCGCGGTGACGGTGAAGGACCGGTCACCGGCGGCGCTGGTGTCCAGCGAGCCGCCGTCACGGACGTCGCCGACGCAGGTCAGGCCGGCGGGGACGTTGTCCGCGCAGGTGTACTCGGCGCGGACGGGCGTGCCGAGCGCATAGCTCGCACCGTCGGAGGGGATGACGAGTTCTGTCGTCGGGGCCTGGTCGTCCAGCTCGAGCGTCGCGGCAGTGTCGCCGTCCATCTCGACGTCCTGGTCCAGGACGCTGGTCCCGTCCTCGGCGTGGACCGTGCACGTGCCGGCCGGGACGTGGGTGATGGTCTTGCCCTCGGCGTCCGTGGTGCCTGCTTCGTGCGCACCGTCACCGCAGTCGACGGTGACCGCGGTGTCGGCCAGTGGGGCGCCGCTCGTCGTGGTCAGTGTCAGGTCCAGCGCGTTCAGAGCGTTCTGGATGATGGCGGGACCGATCACGTCGAGGGTGATCTGCATGCGCTCCTGGCTGACGTTCGCCATCGTGTCGGCAGGCGTGTGATAGCTCGGCTCGGTGGTGTAGCTGCCGTTGCCGTTGGTGCACCCGTTGGCGTTGGGCCGGTAGTCCAGCCAGATGAAGAGGGCGCTGGGGATCCCCACGTCGTAGAAGGCCTGGTGGTCGGACTGGCCGAGACGGCAGTTCTGCAGACCGTCGTAGTTGCTGCGGGAGGCGGCCTTGTAGGCCTCCTCCACCACGTAGTTGCTGGCGCCGTCGGGCGTCAGCGCCCAGAGCTTGGCGTCCGGGTAGGGCGTGCCCACCATGTCCATCTGCCACTCGCCGACGAAGCGCGCTCGCTCCTGCGCGGACAGCGTCGCGACGTAGGCCCTGGCACCCAGGAGGCCGCTCTCCTCGCCGCCGAAGCCGCCGATGCGGACCTCCTTGTCGTAGGGCAGCTGGGAGAGCACGCGGCCGATCTCGGTGGACACGCCGTTGCCGGTCGCGTCGTCGTGGGCGCCGGGCGAGCCGAGGACGGAGTCGATGTGCGCGCCGACCATCACGATGGGGGCCTTGCTGCCATAGGGGTCGCCCACCGCCTTGCGTGTGGCGATGTAGTTGTAACCGACGGGATTCACGTACTCGTTGGTCGTGAAGCGCAGCGAGAGCGGACCGGCGGCCAGCGCCTGCGCCATCCAGGCGCTGTGCTCGCTCGAGCCGCCCATCACCGGGATGGTGTAGTTCGTGGTGGCTGGGATGGTGGGCAGGCCGACGCCGACGCGCCCGGTGGCGGGGACGGTCGGCATCACGATCACCGCGCGGGCCCCGGCCGCCACCGCGTTGTCGATGGCGGTGAGGTTCGGCTGAGCCGGGGAGCGCGGCAGGGTCACGACGACGATGCGACCGGTCGCACCGGTGAAGGCGGCCGGGTCCTGGCCGTCCCCGGCGTTGAACACCGCGGCGGTGACCGCCGTGGAGCCGGTCATGACGGCCCGCGGCGTGGTGGCGAGCTGCCACTTGGGGTTACCGGGCAGGGTGCCGACGGTGGCGCTGAGGTCGGCGGCGCGTCGCGTCGAGACCGGCCCCCACTCCTGGACCTCCACCTCGAAGCCGTACGGCCTGAGCTTGTTGGCGAGATAGGCCGCGCCTTGCTTCTCCTGCGGGGTCCCGTTGTAGCGGGGACCGATCGTCTCGACCAGGTGCTTGACGGTCGCGTAGGAGTTCGCGGCGTCGAGCTGCGTCGAGAGCTCTCGCTCATAGCTCGGCTGCACGTCCACGTCGGCTGCGGCCGCCTGCGCGGGGGGCGAGCTGCTGGGTTCGGCCTGGACGGGGGACAGGGCGCCGCTGGCAGCGGTGGCGCCGATGAACGTGAGTGCGGCCAGGCCGGCGATGCGCCGGCGACGCCCGAGGCGTGCCGCACGGTTCGAAGAACGGATCACTTGTGGGAACCAATCTTTCCTGTGCTGGTGGTTGCAGCTGCGGTGACAGCTGATGGCGCAACGTAACCGGGGTCACAGGTTCGGCACGGCGTGGCACGCATGACTTTAGGACGATCCGGGCCGCGGTTCAGGGTGCGATGCTGGGCACGTCGATGACCACGATGTCGGGTGCGGGCTCGTAGACGACCAGCGCGCAGTTGCTCTTGACCAGCTCGTCGCCGACCTGCTCGCCCGTCCGGCGGTCGATGACCCGGCGCCAGACCTGGTTGCGCCGGTAGACCTGCCCGTCGCGCCGCAGGAACTGCTCGTGGCGCGCCTCGACCCGCCACGAGTGCTCCGGTCGTACGTCGGTGCGCAGCTGGCCGTGCAGGTAGCGGTCGCCCACCCACGCGCGCAGCTGGAACGGGTGCTCGGTGTCGTTGCGCACGACCAGGTCGACGTAGTTGTAGACGATCGAGCAGCCCACGCCCCACGGCAGCACCCGCCCCCGGTCGGGGAACGGGTCGAAGGAGTGCTCCGAGCGCTCGACCACGGTCAGCGGCGAGTGGAGGACCATCCAGTGCACGAGGTTGGCCAGCTGGCAGATCCCGCCGCCGACACCGGCCTCCGCCGAGCCGTTCGACAGCTTCATGCCGTCGACGTACCCCTTGCGCCGGGTGCAGTTGCCCACCACCCGGTTGAAGGAGAAGGTCTCGCCCGGCGCGATGACGATGCCGTCGAGCCGCGAGGTGGCGAGCCGCAGGTTGGTGACCTTGTTGTGCTGGAGGTGCATCTGGTCCGCGTCGAGCTCGCGCAGCAGCAGCGACCCGTGCTGCTTGAGCCGGACCGGCGAGGTCGCGGTCGTCGCGGCGCCGCGCCCACACGACGCGGCCGGACCAGCCGTCGCGCGCCCACTGCGTACGCCGTCGGGCGCGGTGCACCGCCATCGCCGCGGGCAGCAGCCACGGGTGCCGCTGCGTCAGGCGCGGGGGAGCGGTGAGGCGGTCCGGCAGCGCCAGCGGCTCCAGGTCGCCGACCGGGTGGGTGGTCGTGGTCACACCGAGGAGACGTCCGGGCGGCGCGCTTTCGTTGCGTCGTCGCCGCCGAAACCGGTTTGCGGGCGACGTCGTCGCCGCGCGCCTCGAGGATGGAGACCGGTGAGCTCCCTCGTCGACCTGTACCCGCCCTTCGGCCTGCACGTCGTCGCGGGTCCGCTGGAGCTGCGCGGCCTCACCGACGAGCTCCTGCTCGAGCTGTGCGACCTCGCCGAGGCGGGGATCCACGACCCCGACGAGATGCCGTTCTACTTCCCGTGGTCGGCCGCACCGGTCGGCGAGCTCGGCCGCAACACCGCGGCGTACCACTGGGGCAAGCGCTCGACGTTCTCCGCCGACGACTTCTGCCTCGACCTCGCCGTGCTGCTCGACGGCAAGGTCATCGGCTGCCAGGGCGTCGCGGCGAAGCACTTCCCGGTCACGCGGACCGGGGAGACCGGCTCGTGGCTCGGCCGCGAGCACCAGGGACGGGGTCTCGGCACGGCGATGCGCCGGGCGTTCTGCGAGCTCCTCTTCGACCACCTCGGCTTCGAGGAGATCACCTCGGCGGCCTTCGTCGACAACCCGGCGTCGCTGGGGGTGTCGCGCAAGGTCGGCTACGCCGAGACCGGGCTGACCCGGGTCAAGCGCCGCGAGGGCGAGCTGGCGCGCACCCGCGGGTTCGTCCTCACGCCCGAGTCGCTCGTGCGCGGCGACGTGCCGATCGAGGTCTCCGGCGCCGACGCCGTCCGCACGTTCATCGGGCTCTGAGGCCTCCGAGGGTCCTGATTGGTGGCGCGCGGCGTCCGTCTGGCAGAATCGCCCCTCGTGTCCTGCGCGTCCGGACCCTCTCATCCGAGCGACGCAGCGCCCATCGAGTGACCGGACCCGGTGACCCCACCTGGCGAGGGTTGCTCAACCACGACAATTCCTGAGGAGACACCACAAACGTGGCCGTCAAGATTCGTTTGAAGCGCCTGGGCAAGATCCGGGTGCCGCAGTACCGCATCGTCGTCGTCGACTCGCGCAAGAAGCGCGACGGCAAGGTGCTCGAGGAGATCGGCAAGTACCACCCCAAGGAGGAGCCCTCGTTCATCGAGGTGACCTCCGACCGGGCGCAGTACTGGCTCGGTGTCGGCGCGCAGCCGTCCGAGGCCGTCGAGGCGATCCTCAAGATCACCGGTGACTGGCAGACCTTCAAGGGTCTCCCGGGCACCGAGGGCACCCTCAAGGTCAAGGAGCCCAAGCGCTCCAAGCTCGACATCTTCAACGAGGCCCTCAAGGAGGTGTCCGCCGAGTCGAAGGGCTCCGCGACGACCACCAAGAAGAAGGCCGAGAAGAAGACCGAGGAGCCGGCCGCCGAGGCCGCCCCCGCCGAGGCCCCGGCCGCGACCGAGGCTCCTGCCGAGGTCCCCGCGTCCGAGACCCCCGAGGGTGCTGCCGACGCCGCTGCCGACCTGGAGAACGTCACCGCCGAGGAGGCCGGGAAGAACACCTCCGGCACCGACGCCGACAAGCAGGCGTGAGCAACGTGCTGGCCGAGGCTCTCGAGCACCTGGTGCGGGGCATCGTCGACCACCCGGACGACGTCGTGGTCCGCGACAAGGAGCTGCGTCGTGGCTCGATCCTCGAGGTCCGGGTGCACCCCGACGACCTCGGCAAGGTGATCGGCCGCAACGGCCGCACCGCGACCGCCTTCCGCACCGTCGTCTCGGCCCTCGCGGGCCGGGGCGGGGCGCGGGTGGACTTCGTGGACACCGACCGCCGCCGCTGATCCTCAGCACAGCCTGATCGACGGGCGTCACCCCACTGGGGTGGCGCCCGTCGTGGCATGTCGCCCGAGGTCGAGCCCGACCCGGCGCGACCTCTACGCTTGCCCGCGTGAGCGAGCGAGGAGTCGAGGACATCGAGGTCGTGGTCGGCCGGATCGGCAAGCCCCACGGCATCCGCGGCGAGGTCACCCTCGACGTACGCACCGACGAGCCCGAGCGGCGCTTCGCCCCGGGCACGACGCTGCGTGCCGAGGCCCCGGCCGGCGCCGACCGGCGACCCACCTCGCTCACCGTCGCGCGCGCCCGCTGGCACCAGAGCACGCTGCTCGTCACCTTCGAGGAGCTCGAGGACCGCAACGCCGCCGAGGCGGTCCGCGGCACGGTCCTCCACGCCACCCTCGGTCACGACGAGGTGCCCGAGGACCCCGAGGAGTACTACGACCACCAGCTCGTCGGGCTGGCCGTCGTCGACCTCGACGGGACCGCCCTCGGCGAGGTGAAGGCCGTCGTCCACGGCTCCGCCCAGGACCTGCTGACCGTCCGCACCCCCGACGGCCGCGACGCGCTGGTGCCGTTCGTGACGGCGCTCGTCCCCGAGGTCGACCTCGAGGCGGGTCGGCTGGTCGTCGCCGACCGCCCCGGACTGGTGACCCCCTTCCCCGACGAGGACGGACCGGACCAGGGCGGCGCCCGGTGAGGATCGACGTCGTCACGATCTTCCCCGACTACCTCGCGCCGCTCGGGCTCAGCCTGCCCGGCAAGGCGCGCGACAAGGGCCTGCTCGACCTCGCCGTCCACGACCTCCGCCGCTGGACCACCGACCGGCACCACACCGTCGACGACACGCCCTACGGCGGCGGCGCCGGCATGGTGATGAAGCCCGAGCCGTGGGGACGGGCGCTCGACGAGGTGGCACAGGGCGCGACCATCGTCTTCACCACGCCCAGCGGCGAGCCGTTCACGCAGGCCCTGGCCCACGAGCTCAGCAGCCACGAGCACCTCGTCTTCGCCTGCGGCCGCTACGAGGGCATCGACCAGCGCGTCGTCGAGCACGCCGCGACGATCGGCACCGTCCGCGAGATCAGCCTCGGCGACTACGTCCTCAACGGCGGCGAGGTCGCCGCGCTGGCGATCACCGAGGCGGTCGTACGCCTGCTGCCCGGGTTCATGGGCAACGCCGAGTCGCTCGTCGAGGAGTCGCACACCGACGGCCTCCTCGAGTACCCCGTCTACACCAAGCCCGCCTCGTGGGACGGGCCGCGACGTCCCCGACGTCCTGCTCTCCGGCGACCACGCCCGGATCGCGCGCTGGCGGCGCGAGCAGGCCGAGCGGCGCACCGCGGACCGGCGGCCGGACCTCCTCCCGGCGACCGGCGCGATCGGCGGCCTCGCCGACCTCGACGTACGCCCCGCCGTCCCCGCCGACGCCGGCGAGCTCTTCACCCTGCAGCGGGCCTGCTGGCTCCAGGAGCTGGAGGCCAACCCGGGGGTGGAGATCCCGGCGCTGCGCGAGTCGCTCGACGACGTACGCCGCGGGCTGGAGGGGTGGGTCGTTCGGGTCGTCCGCGAGCCGTCGTCGGGCCGCCTGGTCGGTGCGGTCCGCGGCAAGGTCGACTCCCACGGCGAGTGGGACATCGGCCGGGTCATGGTCGCCCCCGACCTCCAGGGACGCGGCCTGGGCCGGGCCCTGCTCGAGCTCGTCCAGGAGCTCGCTCCGGAGGACGTGCGGACCTACGTCCTCTTCACCGGCGCACGGTCGATGGACAACCAGCGGATGTACAAGAAGGCGGGCTTCCGGCTGCGCCCCGACCGGACGGCACCGCCGGGGGCCGTGGTGATGACCAAGAAGGCCGGCCAGCGGATTTCCCGCTGACCCCGCGCCTCTGGCAGACTCCTCCACTGGTCCGCTCGAGGCCAGGGTCGCCCGGACGCATCTCCACGATGCACCGCCCCGGGGTCCGCCGTACCGCACCTGCCACAGGGGGCGCGCCGGCACGGCCGCACCGAGCACCGGGACCGGCACCAACACCCCTTCACCACCTGATCCGCGGTTGACCTGTGGCACTCGCGAGGAGCATTCATGACCAACGTCATCGCCGAGCTCGGCAACACCCTCAAGCGTGACGACGTCCCGGCCTTCCGCGCCGGCGACACCGTCAAGGTCCACGTCAAGGTCATCGAGGGCAGCCGCTCGCGTGTCCAGGTCTTCCAGGGCGTCGTGATCCGCATCCACGGCTCGGGCATCGGCCGCACCTTCACCGTCCGCAAGGTCTCCTTCGGCGTCGGCGTCGAGCGCACCTTCCCGCTGAACTCCCCGATCTTCGAGACCATCGAGATCGTGACCCGCGGTGACGTGCGTCGCGCCAAGCTCTACTACCTGCGCAACCTGCGCGGCAAGGCCGCCAAGATCAAGGAGCGCCGCGAGGCGTGATCCCCACCAGGGACTCGTTAGTCTCTGCGCGTGACTTCTGACGACCGCGGTTCCTCGTCCATCTCCACGGACGAGGGGCCGCGGTCCTCGCATTCCGGGGACGCCGACGGCAAGCGGCCCAAGCGCAAGCAGCTGCCGCTGTGGCAGGAGACGATCCTCCTGCTCGGGGTGGCGCTGATCCTGGCCATCGTCATCAAGACGTTCTTCGTCCAGGCGTTCTACATCCCGTCGGAGTCGATGGAGCCGGGGCTGATCCTCAACGACCGGATCCTGATCCAGAAGGTCTCCTACTGGGGCGACGGCGAGCCCGAGCGCGGCGACGTGGTCGTCTTCAAGGACCCGGGTGGCTGGCTGCCTCCCAGCGAGAGCGCCGGTCCGAGCAACCCGGTCGCGAAGGTGATGGCCAAGATCGGCCTCTACCCGACCGGCGGCCACCTCGTGAAGCGCGTCATCGGCGTCGCCGGCGACACCATCGTGTGCTGCGACGACAAGGGACGGCTCGACGTCAACGGGCAGCCGCTCAACGAGTCGGCCTACGTCCAGCGGTTGGACGCCAAGTGCAACGGCCCGATGCCGACCGGTGGCAAGTGCGACGAGGAGTGGACGGTCGGGCCGATCCCCGAGGGCCACATCTTCGTGATGGGCGACAACCGCTCGCGCTCCGCGGACTCCTCGCAGAAGATGTGCCGCCCCGACGAGACCGAGTGCGTGCCGGGCGACGAGTTCGTCCCGGTCGACCTGGTCGTCGGCAAGGTCTTCGTGCTGCTCTGGCCCGCCGACCGGTTCCGCTGGAACACCCGCCCGGACACGTTCGAGGACGTGCCGGACCCGTCGTGAGCGGTTCGACGACGACGGCTCCGGCGCCGTTCCCCGCTCCGCCGCGCTCGGAGCGGGTGACCGTACGCCGTGACGCCGGGATCTACGGCTACGAGCGTGCCCTGCGTCGCGCGGGCCTCGACCCGATCGCGGGTGTCGACGAGGCCGGCCGTGGTGCGTGCGCGGGACCGCTGGTCGCCGGGGCCGTCGTGCTCCCGCCGGGCAGGGCCGGCATCGTGCCGGGCCTGGCCGACAGCAAGCTGCTCACCGAGGCCGCCCGCGAGCGCGTCTACGCCCAGGTCGTACGCCGCGCGCTGGCGTGGTCGGTCGTGGTGATCGAGGCCGAGGAGTGCGACCGGCTCGGCATGCACGTCGCCAACCTCGAGGCCCTGCGACGCGCGGTGGCCCGCCTCGGGACGCGTCCGTCGTACGTCCTCACCGACGGGTTCCCCGTCGACGGCCTCGGCGTGCCCGGGCTCGCGGTGTGGAAGGGCGACCGGGTCGCGGCCTGCATCGCCGCGGCCTCGGTGATCGCCAAGGTCACCCGCGACCGGCTGATGGTCGAGATGCACGAGGAGTGGCCCCACTACGACTTCCGCACCCACAAGGGCTACTGCACCTCCGAGCACGACGCGGCGCTCCTCGAGCACGGACCGTGCCCGCAGCACCGGATGCGTTTCGTGAACGTACGACGCGCCGCCGGGCTCGAGCCGCTCGCCGAGGCCGGGGCCACTAGGGTCGGGGACGAGTCGACGGAGGAGGGCGCATGAGCGCGGAGGATCTCGAGAAGTACGAGACCGAGATGGAGCTCACCCTCTATCGGGAGTACCGCGACGTCGTCGGCATCTTCAAGTACGTCGTGGAGACCGACCGTCGCTTCTACCTGTGCAACCAGGTCGACGTGAAGGCGCGCTCGGAGAGCGGCGACGTGTTCTTCGAGGTCTCGATGACCGACGCCTGGGTGTGGGACATGTACCGCCCCGCCCGCTTCGCCAAGAACGTCAAGGTGCTGACCTTCAAGGACGTCAACGTCGAGGAGCTCGCGCCGCAGGAGATCGACCCGCCCAAGGACTGAGCTCCGGGCCACCACACGTCCACAGCCGTCCCGATCCGGCCCTTCTCCACAGGGCCCTCGCCGCCCCGCCGTCGGGCGTCGGTGCCGCGCGGTCTGCTGGTGCCTCCCCGCACCTGACAGAGACGGTAGGCACCCACGATGGCTCGATCCGCTGCAGCGTCCCCCTTCACGCCCGACCCGGCCGCCGAGCGCAGGCGGCTGCTGGGCGAGCGCGGCGAGACCATCGCCGCCCGCCACCTCGTGCGCCGGGGCATGGAGCTCCTCGACCGCAACTGGCGCTGCGACGCCGGCGAGATCGACCTGGTGCTGCGGGACGGTCGCGTGCTGGTGATCTGCGAGGTGAAGACCCGCACCTCCGAGGCCTTCGGCACCCCGCTCGAGGCGGTGACCCGGGCGAAGGCCGAACGGCTCCGACGGCTCGCCGTGCGGTGGCTCCGCGCCCACGACGCGCACCCCGACGACGTCCGGATCGACCTGGTCGGGGTGCTCGCCCCGCCCGGCGGCCCGGTCGAGGTCGAGCACGTCGAGGGGGTCGGCTGATGGCGTTCGCGACCGCACGCTCGCTGGCCCTGCGCGGGGCGGTCGGGCACGTGATCGACGTCCAGGTCGACATCTCGCCCGGCCTCGTCACGACGACGCTCGTCGGGCGGGTCGACAAGAGCCTGTCCGAGGCGCGCGACCGGGTGCGGATGGCGATCAACAACGACTGCGGCCGGTGGCCGGCGACCAAGCGGGTGACGATCCTGCTCGCTCCCGGCCGACCTGCCCAAGACCGGCACCCACTACGACCTGGCGATCGCCATCGCGGTGCTCGCCGCCGACAAGCAGCAGAAGGAGCTCACGCCCGACCTGCTCGACGGCTGGGCGTTCATCGGTGAGCTGTCCGTCTCCGGCGCACTGCGCCCGGTGCCGGGGGTGCTGCCGATGGTCATCGCTGCCGCCTCCCACGGCATCACCCGGGTGTTCGTCCCCGAGCCGCAGGCGGCCGAGGCCGGGCTGGTGCCGGGCATGACGGTGTTCGGGGTGCGCTCGCTGGCCCAGGTGTCGGCGGTCCTGCGGGGTGTCGAGGTGCCGGAGGCGCCGCCGGTGGTGGCGGCGTCGGCCGCCTCGCTCAGCACGTGGAGCGGGGAAGGACGCCTCGACGACGTCGACCTGGCCGACCTCGACGGGCTGGAGGACGTCCGCTACGCGGTGGAGGTGGCGGCTGCGGGCGCCCACCCGTTGATGCTGGTCGGGCCGCGCGGCACCGGGAAGACGTCGATCGCCGAGCGGATCCCGACGATCCTCCCCGACCTCACCGTCGAGCAGTCGCTCGAGGTCACCGCGCTGCACTCGGTCACCGGCGTGCTGCCGGAGGGATCCGGCCTGCTCCGCCGCCCGCCGTGGTTCGCGCCGCACCACTCGGCGAGCGCCGCGAGCGTCCTCGGTGGTGGCACCGGCAAGGTGCGCCCCGGTCAGGTGAGCCTGGCCCACCACGGGGTGCTGTTCCTCGACGAGTTCCCGCACTTCCGCTCCGACGTGATCGAGGCGATGCGGCAGCCGCTGGAGTCCGGCGAGGTGACCATCGCCCGGGGCGAGGACTCCGCCACCTACCCGGCCCGCTGCCTCGTCGTGCTCGCCGCCAACCCGTGCCCGTGCGGCAACTTCCACGGCACCACCGGCGGCTCGTGCGAGTGCACGGACGTCCAGCGGGCGCACTACCGGCGCAAGCTGTCGGGACCGATCCTCGACCGCGTCGACATCTGGATGGAGGTGCGACCGCAGGGGCGGCGCCGGTCGGGTGCGTGGGGACCGCCGCCGGAGTCCTCGGCCGACGTCCGTGAGCGCGTCACCGAGGCCCGCCTCCGACAGGCCCGTCGCTACCGCGACTGCGCGTGGCTGCTCAACTCCTCGTGCCCGGGTGCGGTCCTGGCCGAGCGATGGCCGCTCGAGCCCGACGGGCAGGAGCTCATCGACCGGGAGCTGTCCGCCGGCACGCTGACCCGCCGTGGGCTGACCCGGGTGCAGCGCCTGGCGTGGACCGTCGCGGACTGCGCCGGTGTCGCGCGTCCGGGTGGCGAGGAGGCGTCCATCGCGCTGACGCTCCGGTCCGACGACGCCACCCGAGCCCTCCCGGCCGACCTCGTGCGGGCGGCGTCATGAGGGCCGACCGTCCCGTGTCCGGCGCTGCGGGTCCCGCCGCCGCACCGGTGTCCGGGGTCCCCGAGCCCGAGCGGCTCGCCCGGGTGACGCTCAGCTGCGGCGTCGAGCCGGGCGACGGGACGACGTCGTCCCTCGTCCGACAGCTGGGCGCGGTCCGAGCGCTCGAGCGGTCCCTCGCGTCGACGAGCGACACGGGCGTGGCCGAGCAGCTCGCCGCCCGACTCTCCGGCGTCGACCCGGTGCGCCAGCTGGACCAGGCCGCGAGGTGCGGCATCCGGTTCGTGGTGCCGGGTGATCCCGAGTGGCCGGCGAGCCTCGACGACCTCGACCGGGCGATCACCGCTGACGGTTTCGGCGGTACGCCGCCCGGCCTCTGGGTGAAGGGCCCCGCATCACTCACCGAGCTCGACGCCTCGGTCGGCGTGGTGGGCTCGCGCGCCGCCTCGGTCTACGGCGTCGAGATGACCCGCGCGATCTGTGAGCACCTCGCGGCAGCCGGGGTGCCCGTGGTGTCCGGCGGCGCGCTCGGCATCGACTACGTGGCGCACGACGCCGCCCTGCGGGCCGGGGGAGCCACCGTCGCGGTGCTGGCCTGCGGGGTCGACCGGGTCTACCCCGCCCAGCACCGGCTCCTGCTGCAGCACCTCGCCGCGGAGCACGCCGTGGTCTCCGAGCAGCCGCCCGGCTCGGCCCCGACCCGGCTGCGGTTCCTCGCCCGCAACCGCCTCATCGCCGCGCTCACCCGCGGCACGGTCATCGTCGAGGCCGCGCTCCGCAGTGGCGCCCTCAACACCGTGGGGTGGGCCGAGGCGATCAACCGGCACGTGATGTGCGTGCCCGGGCCCGTCACCAGCTACACGTCCCAGGGCGTCAACAACCTGCTCCGCGAGGGCCGGGGGACGGTGGTCACCCGCGGCGCCGAGGTGCTCGAGCTGGTCGGCGCGGTCGGCGAGCACCTCGTCGAGGAGCCGCGCGGCGAGACCCGTCCGCGCGACGCGCTCACCCGGGTCGAGCGGCAGGTGATCGAGTGGGTGCCCGTGAGCGAGCACGCCGAGGTCGACTCCATCTCCCGCCTGTGCGGCCTGCACGTCCGGACCACCGAGGGGGCCCTGCGGCGGATGAAGGACAAGGGGTTCGTCCTCCTCGCCGACGACGGCTGGCGGGTCGCGCCTGACGTGTGAGGCGCCCGGTCCCGCCTAGGCTTCGCGGGTGAGCGAGCGAGCGGACGAGGCGGAGGTGGGAGAGGCAGCGGACCAGTCCGACGCCGGCCTGCTGCCCGAGGCCTTCGCACGGCTGCTCGGCGACTACGAGCGCCACCTCGTCTCCGAGCGCGACCTCGCGCCCCACACGGTCCGTGCCTACCTCGGCG
This sequence comes from uncultured Actinomycetota bacterium, assembly GCA_963795275.1. Classification (GTDB taxonomy): domain Bacteria; phylum Actinomycetota; class Actinomycetes; order Propionibacteriales; family Nocardioidaceae; genus Nocardioides. Next base: position 194,936 of record CAWCHD010000017.1, on the reverse strand, counting down.
ACGTCTCGAGCCTGCTCGACCACTGCACGCGGCTCGGGGTCGAGGAGATCACCGACCTCGACCTCCGCACGCTCCGCAGCTGGCTGGCCCGGCTCCAGACCACCGGCCGCAGCCGTACGACGATCGCGCGACGCGCGACGGCCGCGCGCGTCTTCACCGCCTGGCTGCACCGGACGGGCCGGTTGCCGACCGATCCGGGCGCCGCACTGGGCTCGCCCAAGAAGCACAAGACGTTGCCGCCGGTGCTCCGCCCCGACGAGGCCGAGGCGCTGATCCGCTCCGCGGCCGACCTCGCCGACGACGGCACCCCCGTGGGTCTGCGCGACGTGGCGATGCTCGAGCTGCTCTACGCCACCGGGATCCGGGTGGGCGAGCTGGTCGGGCTCGACATCGACGACGTGGACGACGAGCGACGGGTCGTGCGGGTGTTCGGCAAGGGCCGCAAGGAGCGATCGGTGCCCTACGGGACGCCCGCCGGCCGTGCGGTGGACCGCTGGCTGGCGTCCGGTCGCCCCGCGCTGCGGATCGAGGGCTCGGGTGCGGCGCTGTTCCTCGGCGCCCGTGGCCGCCGGATCGACCAGCGGGCCGTACGCACGCTGGTCCACACGCGGATCGCGGACGTCCCGGGTGCGCCCGACATCGGCCCCCACGGCCTGCGGCACACCGCAGCGACGCACCTGCTCGAGGGCGGTGCCGACCTGCGGTCGGTCCAGGAGCTCCTCGGCCACGCGTCCCTCGCCACGACGCAGCTCTACACCCACGTGACCACCGACCGGCTCCGCCGGGCCTACCAGCAGGCCCACCCGCGCGCGTAGTCAGGCCAGCCAGTCGAGCGGCCGGCTCCAGCGCTCGAGCGGTGGAGTCCAGCCGGGGCCGCGGCCGAGGTCTGCAGGGTCCTCGCGCCACAGCGGCAGCAGGCGCACCGGTCCGCCGCCGACCAGCGAGAGCGGGTCGAGGTAGACCTGGGCGTCGCCGCGGCCCTCGATCAGGCCCCAGTGCAGGCAGGCCGCCGGGAAGCAGTGGCTGTCGACCGTCACGAGCCGGCCGAGCACCTGGCCGGCGACGACGACGTCGCCCGTCGCGACCGCGGCCACGACCGGCTCGTAGGTCGTCCGCCGCCCGCCGTGCACCACCGTCACCACCGGCTTGCCGCCGATCGACCCGGCGAAGCCGACCGTGCCGGGCAGCGCGGAGCGGACCGCCTGGCCCGGCGCCCCGGCGAGATCCACCCCGCGGTGCCCGGAGGCGTACGGCGTGGGCGGCGGCTCGAAGCCGCGGACCACCTCGGGCTCGGGGTCCAGCGGCCACACGCCCGCGGGCTCGGTGAGGGCAGCGCTGGTGGCGTCGGCGGGGGAGCCGGAGCCGAGGAGGAGGGCGAGCAGGACGATGACGAGGACGCGCACGGACCGATCCTCGACCGCGGTCGGCGCGCGGGCGACGTACGCTCGGAAAGGCTGTGGACGAGCGCGGCCCCGCCCGGGCTGTGGACGCCTGCGGGACGGCCCGGTCCACGCGTGGCGTGAGCGTGCGCAGCGATTCGCTCCCGGCGGGCGGCGTGCGTACGATGGTCCGAGCAGTCCTCACGGACTGACTTCGCACGCTCGCAGACCGCGTCGGGACGCTTCTGGTTCCGGACCGCCCGTGGGCGTCGGTCCTCAGTTCCCGTCCGCCAGCAGTCGAGGCCCGGGATCGGACCGGCGTGTGAGCGTCAGGGCACCCGGCACCCGTCGGGCGCAGCAACTGAAAACCAACAGGAGTCACGCTCCGGGTCCGGCCTGCTGAAGGTCGGGCACATCTGTGAGCGCCTCCGCTACAACAGGAGAACCCATGGCAGTCGTCACCATGCGCCAGCTGCTCGAGAGCGGCGTCCACTTCGGTCACCAGACCCGTCGGTGGAACCCCAAGATGAAGCGCTTCATCATGACCGAGCGCAACGGCATCTACATCATCGACCTGCAGCAGTCGCTGGCCTACATCGACCGCTCGTACGCCTTCGTCAAGGAGACCGTCGCCAAGGGCGGTGTCGTGATGTTCGTCGGCACGAAGAAGCAGGCCCAGGAGGCCATCGCCGAGCAGGCGACGCGCGTCGGGATGCCCTACGTCAACCAGCGCTGGCTCGGTGGCATGCTCACCAACTTCCAGACCGTGCACCAGCGGATCAACCGCCTCAAGGAGCTCGACGACGTCGACTTCGACCTGGTCGCCGGCTCGGGTCGCACCAAGAAGGAGCTCCTGCAGATGCGCCGGGAGCACGCCAAGCTCGAGAAGACCCTCGGCGGCATCCGTGAGATGACCAAGGTCCCCTCGGCGGTGTGGATCGTCGACACCAACAAGGAGCACCTGGCCGTCGAGGAGGCGCGCAAGCTCCGGATCCCGATCATCGGCATCCTCGACTCCAACTGCGACCCCGACGTCGTCGACTTCCCGATCCCGGGCAACGACGACGCCATCCGCGCGGTCGGCCTGCTGACCCGCGTGGTCGCCGACGCCGTCGCCGAGGGCCTCGTGGCCCGCTCCGGCGCCAAGGCCACCGACGGTGACGAGACCGTCGGCGCCGAGGAGCCGCTCGCCGAGTGGGAGCGCGAGCTCCTCCAGGGTGACGCCGAGAAGACCGCCGTCGCCGCGACCGGTGGCGACGCCACCGCCGAGGCCCCCGCCTCCGAGGCCACCGGCGCTGCTGCCGAGGCCCCGCAGGCCGAGGCCGCTGCCGACGCCGCGACCGAGGCTCCCGCCGCGACCGAGGCCCCCGCTGCTGACGAGACGCCCGCCGAGGCGCCCGCCGCCGACGAGGCCGCCACCGAGGCGCCCGCCGAGGCCGCCACCGAGGCGCCCGCCGAGGCCGAGGGCACCACCAAGGACTGATGACGGACGCCGGCCACGGGGGAGACCCCGTGGCCGGCTTCGCTCGTCCCCGCACGACCACCCCTGAATTGAAGGAAGAAGGACCATGGCTGACTTCACCGCCACCGACGTCAAGAAGCTCCGCGAGCTGACCCAGGCCGGGATGATGGACTGCAAGAAGGCGCTCACCGAGGCCGACGGCGACTTCGACAAGGCCGTCGAGCTGCTCCGCGTCAAGGGTGCCGCCAAGGCCGCCGCCCGCGGCGCCGAGCGCGAGGCCGTCGCCGGCCTCGTCGCCACCTCCGGCAACGCGCTGGTCGAGCTCAAGAGCGAGACCGACTTCGTCGCCAAGAACGAGGACTTCATCGCCAAGGCGCAGCAGATCGCCGAGGTCGCCGACGCCGTCAAGGCCACCGACACCGAGGCCCTCAAGGCCGCCGAGCTCGACGGCAAGACCGTCGGCGAGGTCGTCCAGGACCTGGCCATCACCATCGGCGAGAAGATCGAGCTGGGCGAGGTCGCCTACTTCGACGGCACCACGGTCACCTACATGCACAAGCGTGCCGCCGACCTCCCGCCCGCCGTCGGCGTGCTGGTGGAGTTCGAGGGTGACGAGGCCGCCGCCCGCGCCGCCGCGATGCAGATCGCCGCGATGAAGGCCCAGTACCTCACCCGCGACGAGGTCCCGGCCGACCTCGTCGAGTCCGAGCGCTCCATCGCCGAGCAGAAGACCCGCGAGGAGGGCAAGCCCGAGCAGGCGATCGCCAAGATCGTCGAGGGTCGCCTCGGCGGGTTCTACAAGGAGATCGTCCTGCTCGAGCAGGAGTCGGTCACCGAGTCGAAGAAGTCGGTCAAGGCCGTCCTCGACGCCGCCGGCACCACCGTGAAGCGGTTCGCCCGCTTCGAGGTCGGCGCCTGAGGCACCGCTCCACCCGGACACCGCGAGGGGTCGTACGCCGTCGGCGTACGACCCCTCGCCGCATTTCGTCCCCGGCACCGGACGTGTCCACGCGCCGGGGTGGAGCGGGTTCGACCGCCGACCCCACGGGCCGGTAGGTTCGTCGGGACCACCTGGCGTGTGTGAAGGGAACGATGTGACGGCGTACAACCGAGTCCTCCTCAAGCTCTCCGGTGAAGTGTTCGGAGGTGGTGAGGTCGGTCTCGACCTCGACGTCATCAACGGTCTGGCAGCGGAGATCGCCGAGGTCGCCAAGTCGGGCGTCCAGATCGCGATCGTCGTCGGCGGCGGCAACTTCTTCCGCGGCGCCGAGCTCCAGCAGCGCGGCATGGAGCGGGCGCGCGCCGACTACATGGGCATGCTCGGCACCGTGATGAACTGCCTCGCGCTGCAGGACCTGATCGAGAAGCACGGCGTGGAGACGCGCGTGCAGACCGCGATCACCATGGGCCAGGTCGCCGAGCCCTACATCCCCCGCCGCGCGATCCGCCACATGGAGAAGGGTCGCGTCGTGATCTTCGGCGCCGGTGCCGGCATGCCGTTCTTCTCCACCGACACGGTCGCCGCGCAGCGTGCCCTCGAGACCCGCTGCGAGGTCATCCTGATGGGCAAGCAGGGGGTCGACGGGGTCTACGACTCCGACCCCAAGACCAACCCCGCCGCGGTGAAGTTCGACCACCTCACCTACGACGAGTACCTCGCGCGCGACCTCAAGGTCGCCGACGCCACGGGCATCGCGATGGCCCGCGACAACAAGATGGACATGGTCTTCTTCAACCTCTCGACGCCGGGCACGATCGGTCGCGCGGTGCGAGGTGAGAAGATCGGCACGCTGGTGAGCGCGGGCTGATCCGAGCCGCGCCACCACCCCTGGACGTACGACGAGAGAGAGCCGCTGTGATCAACGACGTCATGAACGATGCCGACGCCAAGATGGGCAAGTCCGTCGAGGCCACCCGTGAGGAGTTCGCCACGATCCGTGCCGGTCGCGCCAACCCCGCGATGTTCGCCAAGATCACGGCCGACTACTACGGCACCCAGACCCCGCTGCAGCAGCTCGCGAGCTTCACCTCGCAGGACGCGCGCACGATCCTCATCCAGCCCTTCGACATCGGTGCGATGGGCGCCATCGAGCGCGCCATCCGCGACTCCGACCTCGGCGTCAACCCGGCCAACGACGGCCGCGTGCTGCGCTGCGTCTTCCCCGAGCTGACCGAGGAGCGCCGCAAGGAGTACATCAAGCTCGCGCGCGGCAAGGCCGAGGACGGCCGCGTCTCGGTGCGCAACGTGCGCCGTACGGCCAAGCAGGCGCTCGAGAAGCTCGAGAAGGACGGCGAGGTCGGCAAGGACGACGTCACCGGTGCCGAGAAGCGCCTCGACGCGGTGACCAAGACCCACACCGACAAGATCGACGACCTGCTCAAGCACAAGGAAGCCGAGCTGCTCGAGGTCTGAGCCTGCACCCATGACGACTTCCGAGCCGCCGATCGAGCCGTCCGAGGCGATCAAGAAGGATCACGGGCGTGCTGGCCGCGACCTGCGCGCCGCCGTCATCTCGGCGATCGTGCTGGTGGGCGCCATCCTCCTGTCGCTGTTCTTCTGGAAGACGGCGTTCATGGGGATCGTGGCGATCGCCGTCGTGGTCGCCGTCTGGGAGCTGCACCAGGGCCTGTCCGCCAAGGACATCGACATCCCCGAGCAGCCGCTGATGCTCGGCGGCGTGGTGATGGTCGTCGTGGCCTACGTCTGGGGTGCGCCGGCGCTGGTGACCGCGACCGCCGTCACGGCGCTCGTGATCATGCTCTGGCTGCTGCGCCGCGGCGTCGCCGGCTACGTCAAGAACGCCACGGCCTCGGTCTTCACGCTCGTCTACGTGCCCTTCCTGGCCTCCTTCGTCGCCCTGCTGCTGGGTGAGGGCGGCACCGTCCCGCCGCTCGGCCTCGACGTCGACGACCCCGGCGTGCGCGGGGTGATCACCTTCATCGCGATCACCGTCGCCTCCGACACCGGGGGCTACGTCGCCGGCGTCCTGTTCGGCAAGCACCCGATGGCCCCCGTCATCTCGCCGAAGAAGTCGTGGGAGGGATTCGCCGGGTCGATGCTCGCCACCATCGCCGTGGGCGTGTGGCTGGTGACGTCGTTCCTCGGTGGCGACTGGTGGGTCGGGGTGCTCCTCGGTGTGATCACCGCGGTGATGGCGACGCTCGGCGACCTCTGCGAGTCGGTCATCAAGCGCGACCTCGGCATCAAGGACATGAGCCAGGTCATCCCGGGCCACGGTGGCCTGATGGACCGGCTCGACTCCCTCCTCGCCACGATCGCCCCGATCTGGCTGGTGCTCTACTACCTCGTCTACTGATGCGGCTGCTGGTCACCGGAGGGCGCACCGGGTACCTCGGCCGGCGGGTCGTGAGCGCCGCGGCTTCGTACGACGTCGTGGCAGTGGGCTCGGCCGAGTGCGACATCCGCGACGCATCTGCCGTCGACCGGCTGCTCGCCGAGCAGCGGCCCGACGCCGTCGTCCACACGGCGTTCGTCCAGTCCGACCGCTCCGTGACCGCCACGGGGGCGGCCCACGTGGCCCGGGCGGCAGCGGCCGTCGGGGCGCGGTTCGTGCTCGTGTCGTCGGACGTGGTCTTCGGTGGGCGTCCGCAGCCCTACGACGAGTCCGCCCCGACCCGTCCCGTGTCCGCCTACGGCGTCGCCAAGGTCGAGGCGGAGCAGGCTGCGCTCGCGTCCGGGCCCGACGTCGTGGTCGCCCGGACGTCCTTGGTCCTCGGCGACGGCGGTTCGAAGCACGAGGAGCTCATCCGCTCGCTGGCGCTCGGAGCAGACGGCGCGTTGTTCGAGGACGAGCGTCGCTGCCCGGTCCACGTCGGTGACCTCGCCGCGGCCCTCGTCGAGCTCGCAGGCAATGACGTCCGCGGGCTGCTGCACGTCGGCGGTGCGGACGCCATGAGCCGGCTCGAGCTCGGCCGGCTGGTCGCGCGTCGCGAGGGCCTCGACCCCGCTGTGCTGCGCGCGGGTCGGCGGGCCGACCTCCCCGACCCCGGCCCGGTCGACGTACGCCTCGACTCGGGCCTCGCATCGACGCTGCTGACCACCCGTCTGCGGGGAGCCCGGGAGTTCCTGTCGCCATGACCCTGTATCTCGTCCGGCACGGACGCCCGCTGATGGTCCCCGGCGTCCCCGCCGCCGAGTGGGACCTCGACCCCGCGTCGTACGACGACGTCTGGGCACTGCGGTCGTCGGCCCGGCTGCCGACGCGCGCGGCGTGGTTCAGCTCGCCGGAGCCCAAGGCCGTCCAGACCGCCGGGTTGCTCACCGACGGCGAGGTCGGCGTGGTCGACGACCTGCGCGAGCACGAGCGGTCGGGGACGTGGGTCGACGACTTCCCGTCAGCGGTCCGACGCGCCTTCGCGCAGCCCCACCTCGCGGCCGTCGAGGGTTGGGAGCCGCTGGCCGCCTGCCAGGACCGCGTCACCCGGGCCGCACGCCGGATCCTGCAGGTGCACGGTGACGACGACGTGGTCCTCGTCGGGCACGGCACCGCGTCGACGCTCGTCGTCGCCGACCTGACGGGGGACCCGCCGGACCTGGACCGCTGGGCGGGCCTGGGGATGCCCGACCTGATCACGGTGGACGTGTAGGCGGACGGAAATCCCGTCCACCGCGTGCCCAGCGCCGCCCCGCGCGACCGACGTCCTACGCTGCTCCCGTGGAGACGCAAGACGTGCACGCCGCAGAGGCGCCGCCGCAGGAGCGCCAGCGCTTCGCGTGGTGGCACGCCAGCCACCCCACCTTCGCGGGGATCACCGGCTTCTTCGCCGGCATGCTCTTCGTCACCGCCCTGCCCGGCGCGTTCGTCGGGTTCCTGCGGCTCCTCTTCAGCTACGACACGGCCGAGCAGCTGTTCCCGTTCGTGCTGCTCGCGCTGGCGCTGCCGATCTTCTTGCTGGTCAAGCGCAAGACGCGCCGCTTCGCGCAGTTCATGTTCGTGGGCATGGTCGTGACCGCGCTGGTCGTCCTGGGTGTCACCTCGCTGGTCCTCTACTTCATGGTCGACGCCTAGCCAGGCTTCCCCGCTGAATCGCCGCGGTGGCCGTCCGGGTGGGATGATCGGACAGATGTCCGAGTCCGTTGAGCCCATCAAGACCCTGCCCCTCGTCTTCGACGAGCCGCGCGGGCGCAAGAAGCCGCCGCGCCACCTCGCCGACCTCGACGAGGCGGGTCGCAAGGCGCTGCTCGAGGAGATGGGCCTGCCCGGCTTCCGGGCCAAGCAGCTCTCGACCCACTACTTCGGCCGCCTCGTCGACGACCCCGCGGAGATGACCGACCTCCCCGCGGGCCAGCGCGACGACCTGGTCGCGGCCCTGCTGCCCGACCTGATGACGCCGCTGCGCACGCTCGAGGCCGACAAGGGCACCACCCGCAAGACGCTGTGGAAGCTCTTCGACGGCGCCCTCGTCGAGTCCGTCCTGATGCGCTACCCCGAGCGCGCCACGGTCTGCGTGTCCAGCCAGGCCGGCTGCGGCATGGCCTGCCCGTTCTGCGCGACCGGCATGGGCGGCCTCCAGCGCAACATGTCGACCGCCGAGATCGTCGAGCAGGTCGTCGCCGGCGCCCGGTCGATGGCGCGCGGCGAGGTGCCCGGCGGCCCGGGCCGCGTGTCCAACGTCGTCTTCATGGGCATGGGCGAGCCCCTCGCCAACTACAAGGCCGTCATCGGTGCCGTACGCCGCCTCACGGACCCGTCGCCGGCCGGCCTCGGCATGAGCGCGCGCGGGATCACCGTCTCGACGGTCGGCCTCGTGCCCCGCATCCGCCAGCTCACCGACGAGGGCATCCCCGTCACGCTGGCGCTGAGCCTCCACGCGCCCGACGACGAGCTGCGCAACGAGCTGGTGCCGATCAACACCCGCTTCTCGGTCGCCGAGACCGTCGAGGCGGCCTGGGACTACGCCCGCGTCACCAAGCGTCGCGTCTCGATCGAGTACGCCATGATGCGCGGCATCAACGACCAGGCGCACCGCGCCGACCTGCTGGGCGACGTCCTCAACTCGTACGGCGACTGGGGCTGGGTGCACGTCAACCTGATCCCGCTCAACCCCGTCGAGGGCTCCAAGTGGACCGCCTCCGACCCGGCCGACGAGCGCGAGTTCGTCCGCCGGCTCGAGGCCAAGGGCATCCCGACCACGGTCCGCGACACCCGCGGCCGCGAGATCGACGGTGCCTGCGGCCAGCTCGCCGCCAAGGAGTAGGGCTCCCCGCAGGCGTCGGGGCCTGTTCACGTGTCGTCTGCCTGGGGCGGGGCGTGCGTTGCGGCGCGCTTCCTAGCGTCCGTGGCATGGACCTGCTCGAGAGGCGGCGTCGCAGCCGCACCGCACCGGCACCCGTCATCCCCCTCCCGTCCGCAACCGCACACGCCGGCAGGCACCGGGCCGACCGCCGGCTCCGTGTCCTGGTCGTCACCGAGTCCTTCCTGCCCCAGGTCAACGGGGTCACCAACTCCGTGCGCCGCGTCCTCGAGCACCTCGCCGCCGAGGGGCACGTGGCCGAGCTGGTCGCACCCACCGGGCCGGCGACGTACGCCGGGTTCCCGGTCACCCTCGCCCGCGGCACCAGCCTGCCGTTCTACTCCGAGTTCCGGATCGGGCTGGAGACCCGGCGCCGGCTGCGCGCCACGATGGAGCGGTTCGCCCCCGACGTCGTGCACATCGCCTCGCCGGCGGCGCTCGGCCACCAGGCAGCGCGGGCGGCTCGCTCGCTGGGCATCCCGACCGTCGCGATCTACCAGACCGACCTCGTCGGGTTCGTCGACCGCTACCCCGTGCCCGGTGGGGCGCGGGCGATGGAGGCACTGACCCGCCGGATCCACCTCGGCGTCGACCGCACCCTGGCGCCGTCGTCGGCCAGCATCGCGCAGCTCGACCGGCTCGGGATCGGCAACGTCGCGCGCTGGCCCCGGGGAGTGGACCAGGAGCTGTTCCACCCCGACCGCCGCGACGAGGCACTGCACCGCGAGCTCGCACCGCGCGGCGAGCTGCTCGTGGGGTACGTCGGCCGGCTGGCGCCCGAGAAGGAGCTCGAGCTGCTCGCCCACGTCGACCGGCTCCCCGGCATCCGGCTGGTGCTGGTGGGCGGCGGGCCGGAGGAGGGCCGGCTGCGCGCGCTGCTGCCGGACGCGGCCTTCCTCGGCGTGCTGCACGGCGAGGAGCTGGCCCGGGCGTACGCCACCCTCGACGTCTTCGTGCACACCGGTCGCCACGAGACCTACTGCCAGTCCGCGCAGGAGGCCCTCGCCAGCGGCGTGCCGGTCGTGGCGCCGCGGTCCGGGGGGCCGATCGACGTCGTCGACGACACCGTTGCCGGCCACCTCTACGAGCCCGGCGACGCCGCCGAGCTGGTCCGCCACGTCGAGCGCCTGGTGGCCCACCCGGTGCTGCGTCGCCGGATGGCGGTCGCCGCCCGGCACAGCGTGCGCGGCCGGACCTGGCAGGCCGTCAACGAGCTGCTCGTCGAGCACTACCGCGACGTCAGCGCACCCGTCGTACGCCGTCGACGCGCCGGCTGACGCTCAGCCCGTGACGACGGCGACGGCCTCCTCGACGCTGTCGACGAGGTGGACGTGCGACTCCATCGCACGACCGCGCGCGAGCGCCTGGAGCAGCGGCCAGACCGGCAGCTCCTCGGTCCAGTGCGCCCGGCCGAGGAGCACCATGGGCGCCACGGACGACTCGTCGGCGTAGTAGTTCTCGCAGGCGTCCTGGAAGACCTCCTGGACCGTCCCGCCGGCGCCGGGGAGGAAGACGATCCCGGCGTTGCAGATCTCCAGCAGCAGCGCCTCGCGCGGCGCGTTGCTGAAGTACTTCGCGATCGAGGTGGCGAACGGGTTCGGCGGCTCGTGGCCGTAGTGCCAGGTCGGGATGCCGAGCGACTCGCGCCCGTCGGCCGTGGCGTCGACCGCGTCGAACGCTGCGTCGGCCCACGCGCCGACGTCGGGGCGGAAGGACGGCACCCTGGCCACCGCGTCGAGCGCAGCGTCCAGGTCGCCCGGGACGAACGCTCCCAGGTTGGCGGCCTCCATCGCACCCGGCCCGCCCCCGGTGGCGACCGTGCGGTGGGCGCCGAGGTCGTGGCCGAGCCGCGCGGCGTCGGCGTACGACGTGCTGCCCCGCTCGACCGCGTGCCCGCCCATCACGCCGACGATGTCGCGCCCGCTCACCCAGTCGGCCATCGCCGCGTCGATCTGGTGGTCGTGCAGCGAGCGCGCGAGCCGGTCGTCCGGCGTGGCCGGGCGACGCGACCAGGCGTACGCCCGGGCGTCGAGGGAGTCCTCGTAGCGAGGGGTGTCGTAGAGCTCGCGCGGTGTGTAGAGGCTCGTGCGGTAGGGGTCGACCGGGATGTTCGGCATCTCGTGCAGGACGATCCCGCCCGCGCGGCGTACGGCGTCGTCGTCCCCGTCGGCGAACTCGCAGCCGAGGAAGAGCGACTGCGCCAGCGACCGCTCGAGCAGCGCCGGCCCGCGCTCGGTGAGGTCGAGGCCGACGACCCGCCAGCCGGCGAGGGACCTCGCGCCTGCGGCCAGCCGGCGGTCGAGCTCGGCGAGGGTGGTGACGTCGAGGACGCGTCCGCGGCTGTGCTTCACGCCCCGAGGCTATCCATGGGAGAAACGGCTGGATGGGCGCTGGTTGCCCAGCCGGATCGCCCATGGATACCCCGACGGGGGTCAGAACGCGTGCGCCATGAGCTCCCCGAAGAGCTCCTGCTCGTCGACCTGGAGGCCCCGCGAGCGGAACCAGGCGCACATGTTGGCGCAGTCGCGCAGCAGGAAGTCCATCCCGCGCGGGTTGCCGACGAGGTCGACCACCTGCGGCAGGTCGATGATGACCAGCCGCTCGCCGGCCGCGAGGGTGTTGTACGGCGACAGGTCGCCGTGGACGATCCCCGCCTGCGCCATCGTGGACAGCGCCTCGCGCAGCTGGTCGTAGTAGCTCTCGACCAGGTCGGGCTCGGGCCGGACCTGCGCGACGCGTGGGGCGGTGTCGACCACCCCGTCGACGGTGACCGTGATCCACTCCATCATCAGCTCGGTCTCGTCGATCTGGACCGGGTAGGGGACCGGCAGGCCGAGCTCCCAGAAGCTGCGGAGCGCGTTCCACTCCGAGATCGCCCACTCGCCGGCGGCGACCTGCTTGCCCCAGGTGGACTTGCGCTTGAGCGCGCGGTTGTCGCGCGAGCGCTTCATCGAGCGGCCCTCGGTGTAGGCAGCCGCGCGGTGGAAGGTGCGGTGGTCGGTGTCCCGGTAGCGCTTGGCCGCCATGGTGACGGCGCTGCCGGGGACGTGCGGGTCCTCGCGCTCGACGAGGAAGACGTCGGCCTCCTTGCCGGTCTTGAGGATGCCGAGCTCGGTGTCGATGGCGCCGCTGGAGACCACGACCCAGTCGGGTCGTGGTTCGGGGCCCCTCATCAGGGCCTCGAGGTCCTCCCAGCGGGACCAGCGTCGACCCTCGCCGAGCTCGTCGGCGTAGGTGTCGTAGTCGAAGACGAACGACTCGTCGATGCCCTCGAGGGGCGAACGGTCGTCAGGACGGAGGAAGTCCTCCGGGAACTGCGGGTGCGTGAAGTGCGACAACGTGGGTGCTCCGTGTGTGCGAAAGGTGGTCGGCGGACAGGCCGAGGACAGTGATGGACATGTCACGGCTCCTTTCGGTCACGGGCAGCGCGGGTCGACGCCCGGAGTTCGGCACAGTGTGACGCACCGGCTGAGTCCTGCGCACCCGAATTAGTGGCTCCGCTAGGTTCGGGCGGTGACCACACGACCCCTGTCCCGCCCCCTGCTCGCGGCCGCCACCTGCGCGGTCCTGGCCGTCGGTCTGACCACCGCGGCAGCGACGGCCGAGGGCCCGCTCGCACCGGTCGACGGCGCCACCGGGATCGGCGATCCCTACTGGCCGCTCGACGGCAACGGCGGCATCGACGTGCGGTCGTACGAGATCCGCAACAGCTATGCCTTCGACTCCAAGCGGCTCGCCGGGCGCACCCGCGTCGAGCTCACGGCGACGAGCGACCTGAGCAGCTTCTCCCTCGACTTCCTGCTCGACGTCTCGAAGGTGACCGTCGACGGGGCACCGGCCGACTTCTCGAAGACCGACGGCGGCCACGAGCTGCGGATCACCCCGGCCGAGCCGCTCGCCGCCGGCACCGACCACGCCGTCGTGGTGCGGTACGCCGACCACCCGGCGACCCACTCCTACGCGGGTGAGATGAACTGGCTGGCCAACGGCCGCGAGGTCGTCGCGATGAACGAGCCGCACATGGCGCCGTGGTGGTTCCCGAGCAACGACCACCCGCAGGACAAGGCCATCGTCGACGTGCGGGTCCGCGTGCCCAACGGCCGCGAGGTCGTCTCGAACGGCGAGCTGAAGGGCCGGCGCGTCGGCAAGCGGTCGACGACCTGGCACTGGCGTGCCGACGAGCCGATGGTCCCCTACCTCGCGTTCTTCGCCGCCGGTGACTTCACGATCGCGAAGGGCGTCCACGGCGGACTGCCGTGGCTGGTCGCGGTCTCGCAGGGCCTCAGCCAGGATGCCGAGGACGCCAGCATGCGGCTCATGCGCAAGACCCCGACGGTCGTCACCGGCCTCGAGAAGGACCTCGGGGACTACCCCTTCTCGGTCGTCGGCGGTCTCACCACCTCGCTCAACGTCGGCTTCGCGCTGGAGAACCAGACCCGTCCGACCTATCCCGCGGTCGGCAGCGGCTACACCAGCCTCGATCGTGCACGAGCTCGCCCACCAGTGGTTCGGCGACGACGTGGCCGTCCAGCAGTGGCGCGACATCTGGCTCAACGAGGGCTTCGCGACCTTCATGGAGTGGCGCTGGTCGGAGACCCACAGCGGTCGCTCGGCCGCGACGATCCTCGACGACTACTACGACAACGTCGGTGCCCAGTCGGACTTCTGGCAGGTCCTCGTCGCCGACCCCGGCGCCGAGAAGGTCTTCGACGACTCGGTCTACGGACGCGGGGCGATGACCCTGCAGGCGTTGCGCAACCGGGTGGGCGACGAGGTCTTCTGGCGCATCGTGCGCTCGTGGATCCGTGAGCAGCAGGGTGGCAACGGCTCGAGCGAGGAGTTCGAGGCGCTCGCGGCCAGGGTCAGCGGACAGGACCTCACGGGGTTCTTCACCGCGTGGCTGCACACCCCGGCCAAGCCGGCCCGGACCGCCGACAACGGCCTCGGCTGAGGTTCCTGTGCCACCCGTGAACTGGTTCCGGCCGCCGACCGACGACGATCCCGGGACGCTCAACGCCTGCTACGAGGCGCTCGACATCCACGTCGTGCGCGGTCGGGCCGACGACGTCGCGGCGATCGTCGACGAGCGCGAGCGCACCTTCGCCTGGCTGCTCACCGAGGTGGCCGCGTGCGCCGGGGTGCTGCGCGCCTTCGGTGTCGGCCTCGGCGACCGGGTCGTCGTGGGCGAGCTGTCGCCGGCGACCCACGTGGTGGTCCCGCTGGCGGTCGCCCGCGTCGGGGCAGTGGCGGCGTACGACAACACGCCCGGCGCCGCGGGGAAGGTGCGCGTCGACGCCTCCGGCTTCGCGGTCGACCGCGACGACGTGCCGTGGGACGTCGCGATGCGCGCCGGCCGCACGGATCCCGGTGGCTGTGCCGACGTCCCGGGGGACGCTGTCATGGCCGTCCACGGCGACGACGTCCTGACCGTCCTCGCGGCGGTCGGCGCGTCGGACGACCACACCCCGTCCGCGCCGTCCGGCGCCACGCTCGTCGAGGTCGGCGGCGTGAGGTTCTGGACGTTCGACACGCCCTGAGCGACCGCTGCGGCACCTGACACACTGGCGCCGTGACCGCACGCGACATCGTGATCCTCGGCTCGACCGGGTCGATCGGCACCCAGGCGCTCGACCTCGTCCGCGCCAACCCCGACCGGTTCCGCGTCGTCGGGCTCACGGCCGGCGGGTCCAACCCGGAGCTGTTCGAGGCGCAGGTCGCCGAGTTCGCGCCCGCCTTCTCGGGGCTGGGGGAGGAGGCCTCGACCGAGGCCGCCGGCCGCGCGTGCGACGTCGTGCTCAACGGCATCACCGGGGCCGTCGGGCTCCGTCCGACGCTGGCCGCGCTCGACGCCGGCACGACCCTGGCGCTGGCCAACAAGGAGTCCCTGATCATGGGCGGCTCGCTGGTCACCGACCGCGCCCGGCCCGGCCAGATCGTGCCCGTGGACTCCGAGCACTCGGCGCTCGCGCAGTGCCTGCGCGCCGGGACGCACGGCGACGTACGCCGACTCGTGCTGACCGCGTCGGGCGGACCGTTCCGCGGGCGTACCCGCGACGAGCTCGCCGAGGTCACCGTCGAGGAGGCGCTCCAGCACCCGACGTGGTCGATGGGCCCGGTGATCACGATCAACTCGGCCACCCTGGTCAACAAGGGCCTCGAGGTGATCGAGGCGCACCTGCTCTTCGACATCCCGTTCGACCGGATCGACGTCGTCGTGCACCCCACCAGCGACGTCCACTCGATGGTCGAGTTCGTCGACGGCTCGACGATCCTGCAGGCCAGCCCGCCGACGATGATGATCCCGATCGCGCTCGGCCTCGCGTGGCCCGACCGGGTCCCCGACGCGGCGCCGGCCTTCGACTGGAGCACGCCGGGGACGTGGGAGTTCTTCCCGCTCGACGACGCGGCGTTCCCGGCCGTGTCGCTCGCCCGCACCGCCGGCGAGCTCGGTGGCACCGCGCCGGCCGTCTACAACGCCGCCAACGAGGCGTGCGTGGAGGCGTTCCGCACCGGGCGCCTCCGCTTCGTCGACATCATTCCCACGGTTGACGCGGTCCTCGCCGCCCACGACGTACGATCGGGACCAGACCTCACCGTGGACGACGTCCTCGCCGCCGATGCCTGGGCGCGCGCGGAGGCCTCCGCCTCCATCGCCTCGGAGCAAGCCCCGTCGCACGACCAGAAGGACGCCCCTGCATGACCGCCCTGCTCTACACCCTGGGTGTCGTCGCCTTCGTCGTGGCGATCCTCGTCTCGATCGGGCTGCACGAGTTCGGCCACCTGGTCCCGGCGAAGAAGTTCGGGGCCAAGGTGCCCCAGTGGTTCATCGGCTTCGGGCCGACGGTGTGGAGCAAGCAGATCGGCGACACCGAGTACGGCGTCAAGGCGATCCCGCTCGGCGGCTACGTCAAGATCGTCGGGATGCTGCCGCCGGGGGCCGCCGGCTCGGTCGAGGAGACGACGTACGACGAGGACGGCCAGCCGGTCCACAAGGTGCGCGGCTCGAGCACCGGGATGTTCACCCAGCTGATCTCCGACGCCCGCGCGGCGGAGTGGGAGTACGTCAAGCAGCACGACACCGACCGGCTCTTCTACCGCCTCGCGTGGTGGAAGAAGGTGGTCGTGATGGCCGGTGGCCCGATGGTCAACATCGCCATCGCCTTCGCGCTCTTCACGCTGCTCTTCGCGACCTACGGCAACCCGCGCGACCAGGTGATCGAGCCGACCGTCGCCTCCGTCCCGGCGTGCGTCCTCCCTGTCGAGGAGGCCGGGCGCGCGTGCACGGCCGACGACCCGCAGACCCCGGCGGCCGAGGCCGGCATCCGGCCCGGCGACGAGATCGTCAGCTTCAACGGCACCCCGTTCTCGGACTGGGACGCCTTCCAGTCGCAGATCCGCGCCAACGCCGACGGCGACGCCGCCATCGAGGTCCGGCGCGACGGCCAGCTGCTCACGCTCGACACCAACACCACGGTGACGCTGCGCCAGACCTCCGTCGAGGACGACGCGCTCACCGAGGTCGGCTTCCTGGGCGTGCAGCCCGAGGTCCGGCTCGCCACCGGCGGACCGATCTACACCCTCGACCAGATGGGCACGATGACCGTCGAGACGGCGCAGGCCCTCGGCCAGCTGCCGGTCAAGGTCTACGAGGTCGGTCGCGCGATCCTCGGCCTGCAGGAGCGCGACCCCGAGAGCCCGGTCTCCATCGTCGGTGGCGGCCGCTTCGCCGGCGAGGCCGCGGCGAGCGACGCCTTCCCGATGACCGAGAAGCTCGTCACGCTGCTCTTCCTCATCGCGAGCTTCAACTTCTTCATCGGCATGTTCAACTTCGTGCCGCTCCTGCCGCTCGACGGCGGCCACATCGCCGGTGCGCTCTACGAGGGCCTCAAGCGCGGGCTGGCGCGCCTGCGCGGTCGCCCCGACCCCGGTCACGTCGACGTCGCCAAGCTCCTGCCGGTGGCGTACGTCGTCGGGCTCGCCATGCTCGTGATGGGCGTGGTCCTGATCGTCGCCGACCTCGTCGTACCGCTGCACCTGAGCTGACGTCCGAGCGGTCCTCCGGCCCGACGTCGCCGACTCGGGTCCGCGGGGTGCGGCCTCCTAGACTGGGGGCATGACTTCCGTCGGCCTGGGCATGCCCGCGCTCCCGCCCCCCGTCCTGTCGCCGCGCCGCAAGACCCGCCAGATCAAGGTCGGCTCCGTCGGGGTCGGCAGCGACTCGCCGATCTCCGTGCAGTCGATGACCACGACGCTCACCTCCGACGTCAACGCCACGCTCCAGCAGATCGCCGAGCTCACCGCGACCGGGTGCGACATCGTCCGCGTCGCGTGCCCGAGCCAGGACGACGCCGACGCGCTGCCGGCCATCGCGCAGAAGTCCCAGATCCCGGTGATCGCCGACATCCACTTCCAGCCGAAGTACGTCTTCGCGGCCATCGACGCCGGCTGTGCGGCCGTCCGGGTCAACCCGGGCAACATCCGCAAGTTCGACGACCAGGTCAAGGAGATCGCCAGGGCCGCCAAGGACCGCGGCACGTCGATCCGGATCGGCGTCAACGCCGGCTCGCTCGACAAGCGGATCATGGACAAGTACGGCAAGGCCACGCCCGAGGCGCTCGTCGAGTCGGCGGTCTGGGAGGCGAGCCTCTTCGAGGAGCACGACTTCCACGACTTCAAGATCTCGGTCAAGCACAACGACCCCGTCGTGATGGTGCGGGCCTACGAGCTGCTCGCCGAGGCCGGCGACTGGCCGCTGCACCTCGGCGTCACCGAGGCCGGTCCGGCCTTCCAGGGCACCATCAAGTCCTCGGTCGCCTTCGGCCACCTGCTCAGCCAGGGCATCGGCGACACCATCCGCGTGTCCCTGTCCGCGCCGCCGGTCGAGGAGGTCAAGGTCGGCCTCCAGATCCTGGAGTCGCTCAACCTCAAGCCGCGCCGCCTCGAGATCGTCTCGTGCCCGAGCTGCGGCCGCGCCCAGGTCGACGTCTACAAGCTCGCCGAGGAGGTCACCGCCGGCCTCGACGGCCTCGAGGTGCCGCTGCGCGTCGCCGTCATGGGCTGCGTCGTCAACGGCCCGGGCGAGGCCCGCGAGGCCGACCTCGGCGTCGCCTCGGGCAACGGCAAGGGCCAGATCTTCGTCAAGGGCGAGATCATCAAGACGGTCCCGGAGTCGCAGATCGTGGAGACCCTGATCGAGGAGGCCATGCGCCTCGCGGAGGGCATGGAGCCGGTCGAGGGCGCCGAGGCGTCGGTCTGCGTCAGCTGACCGTCCGTGAGTAGGCTCCGAGCGTGCTGAGGACCCGCGGGGTGGAACAGGTGCGCGTGCTGGGCCCGGGGGACCGGGACAGCTTCGTCGCGCTCGCGGAGCAGGACCCGGTGGTCAACGTCTTCGCCGACTACCGCGCCCGGCTCACCAACCTCGACGAGCGGTGGCTCGGCGGCCAGGTGTGGGGCCGGTTCGAGGGCGACGAGCTCGTCGCCGGGTGCCACCTCGGCGCCAACCTCGTGCCCGTCCAGTGCACGCCCTCCGACGTCGGCGCGTTCGCCGACGTCGCCCTCCGGCGTCGCACCAGCGTCGGCACCATCGTCGGGCCGAGCGACGTCGTGGCATCGCTGTGGGACCTGGTCGGTGACCGGTGGGCCAAGCCCCGCGAGGTCCGCGCCCGGCAGCCGCACCTCCAGATGGACCGGCTCCCGACGGTGGCGGGCGACCCGGGCGTACGCCTCACGACGCCGGGCGACCTCGACGTCCTCTACCCGGCCTGCGTCGCGATGTACACCGAGGAGGTCGGCGTCTCGCCGGAGAACGACGCCGGCGGCGGGGACCTCTACCGCGCGCGGATCCGCCAGCTCATCGGCCGCGGCTGGTCGCTGGCGAGCTTCGACGAGGCGGGGGTCGTCTTCAAGGCCGAGGTCGCCTGCGCCACGCCGTACGCCGCCCAGGTGCAGGGCGTGTGGGTGCGACCCGACCGCCGGGGCGAGGGGCTCGCGGTGTCGGGCATGGCGGCCGTCGTGGCCCACGTGCTCGGCACCGGCATCGCGCCCGTGGTGTCGCTCTACGTCAACGAGTGGAACGAGCCGGCGCGCGCGGCGTACGCCCGGGTGGGGTTCGAGCAGACCGCGACCTTCGCCACGATGATGTTCTGACCCCTCCCGGGAGGGCGCAGAAAGTTTTTCGCCGGGGACGTATCAGCACGGCGGTTCCGTGCACCTGTACTGACATGGGGACAATGGTCACCATGTCGGAGAACCGGAGAGCTGAGGGGCAGCTCGAGCAGTCACCGTGGAACAGGGCCAGCGAGGCGTTCATCGCGTGGAGGTCGGGGGACCCCACCGCCGTGGACGAGCTGATCTCCGCGATGACACCGGTGCTCTGGCACGTGGTGAGGGCATACGGACACGACCGCGAGGCGTCGGAGGACGTCATCCAGGGAACGTGGCTCGGGTTCGTGCGCCTGCACCAGACCATCGAGGACCCACAGGCGGTCGCGTCCTGGCTGATCACCTCGGCCAGGCGCGGCGCTGCCGCCCACGCCAGGACCGCGCGTCGCGCGGCCCCGGTGCAGGACGAGACGTTGTACGCCGTGCTCCCCGACGAGGAGTCGGCGGAGGCGCTCGCCCTGCGCGGCGACGAGGCGTCACGGCTGTGGGGAGCCGTGGCGTCCGTCGACGAACGCTGTCGCAAGCTGCTGCGGGTCGTGGCCTTCATGGACCGGCCCGACTACCACTCCCTGAGCCAGGACCTCGACATGCCTGTCGGGAGCATCGGACCCACGCGGGCCCGTTGCCTGGCGAAGGTCCGTACTGCACTGTCGAAAGGGGGCGAGCGATGACTGACGGAAACGCTGATGCCGGCGCGGGCGCGGACACCGCTCTCCTCGAGGAGCTGCGAGCCATGTGGCTGACCTACGACCCTCCGCCGCCCGGTCTGACCGCCGCGATGATCGCCGTGGTCGCTGCCGCGGACCTCGACGGGGAGTGGGAGCTGCTGACGCTCGTCAGCGACTCCGCCGACGAGCCGGCCGCGCAGGTCCGCGGCCTGAGCACTGCCCGGGTCCTCTACTTCAACGCCGCCGCAGGATGGTCGCTCGAGGCCGAGATCGACGGCGACCAGGTCACGGGCCAGCTGCTCGACCACCCGGGTGATCCCGAGGCCGTCGAGATCACGCTCGAGAACGGGGGCGGCGGCACCTGGACGACCGGCCTCGACGAGGTCGGCTTCTTCGTCATGCGCGCCGGGGCCACCGGTTCGGTGCGCTTCGTGGTCACCATCGACGGCCGGGTCGCCCGGAGCCGCTGGCTCGACCTCTGAGTGCAGCACGCACCTGACCGTCCGGGGGGTGGTCAGGTGCGGCCGTCCCTCACTCGAAAGGGGGGCGCAGCTCGAGGTGCGGCCCGATCAGGGGGTCCGAGTCGGGCACCGCACGGGCGAGGACCGCGTCGCGTGCCTCGCGTGCCGAGCACCCGGTCGTCGAGATCTCGCGGGCGATCAGTCCCGCCACGACGGGTGCCGCGAACGACGTACCGCTCCAGCGGGCCAACCCCGTGCCGAACACGCGTACGTCGCCCTTGTCGGGGCTCTCGTGGCACACGAAGGTCCCGTCGGGGTAGGCGTTGACGATGTTGCGGCCGAGCGTGAACACGTCCGCGGAGACGCCGTAGTTGGAGAAGTCGGAGACCCGTCCGTCGCGGTCGAGCGAGCCCACGCCGACGGCCCAGGGGAAGGCGGCGGGCCAGAAGGGCGCCGCCCACGAGTCGTTGCCCGCGGCGGCGACCAGCACGCAGTCGCGCTTGCGCAGCCGGGTCCGGTGGAAGACGTCGAGCGCGATGGACGGCAGGTCGAGCCGCGTGCGGCAGCCGGCGGACAGGTTGATGACCTGCGGGTCGTGGGTGAGCGCCTCCTCCAGCTGGCCGACCAGGTCGGACTCCAGGATCCCGCCGCCGCCCATGCCGCCGATGGCGAAGCCCTCGACGAAGATCGTCGTCTCGGGTGCCATGCAGCGCACGACGCCCGCGATGAACGTCCCGTGGCCGGCGTACGGGCGCAGGTCGGGGCCGTTGAGCTCGTCGTCACCGTCGACGTCGTGCAGCCACGGCGTGCGCGGGTCGGTGCCCGAGGGCGGGTTCCAGCCGGTGTCGACCACCACGACGCTGACGTCGCGTGACCTCTTGTGCTGCGGGGCCTGCGGCGGCCACGGCTCGGTCAGGCCGGTCTCCTCGGGCTCGGTCGCCGGGCACGCGGTGCCACCGCCGCCGCCACCGGGCGCGACGTGGACCCAGTGGTCCGGCGATGCCGCACCCCGCGGCAGTCCGGCCTCCTCGAGCAGGTCGAGCAGCTGCGGCACCGACTCCCCGCGCGGGCGCTCGGGCAGCGCGTAGCGGAGCAGCTCGCCGTCGAGGAGCTCGACCTCGACCCGCGGCTTGCCCTTCAGGACCCCGTCCTCGAGCGCGCCGATCGCGCGCTCGAAGACAGCCGAGTCGTCCGAGCGCACCAGGACCGCGTCGGGGTGGAACAGGTAGGTGAAGTCCGCCGGCGCCTCGGTGTCCCACTCCACCGCGCCGTCGTTGGCCGCCCGGAAGTCACGGAGCTGGTCCGTCGTACGTCGCCGCGAGTCGTTGCCGATCTTCCAGTCGCTCATGGCCCGACGCTAGTCCGGCCGGGGACTCCGCGGTGTGGATTCTGCGCAAGCGTCGCGCCCGATCGGCAAGGATGGCGCCGTGGAGCGGGCCGAGGCGGACGAGGTGCTGCGCACCCTGTTCGCCGATCGCGAGGCCGCGCGCGCGACCGCTGAGTCGGTGCTGGTGCCCGATCCCGACCCCTACATCGCGTCGATCGGGCACCAGGTGGTCGGCATCGTGCTGCGCGACGCCGGGCACGCGGACCAGGCGCTGGCGGAGCTGAGGACCGCGCTGCGGCTGGCGCGCCGCTCGGACGACGCCGAGCGCTGGCCGGACGCGTTGGCGACCCTCGGGATCTCGTTGGCCCTCGCCCGGCGGGTGAGCGAGGGGCTCCGGCACCTCGACCGTGCGGCGGCGGCGCTCGAGGGGGTGCCCCTGGCTCGGGCGCTGGTACGCCGTGCGCTGGTGACCGGACCCCTGCTGGCCCGGTTCGAGGAGAGTGCCGCCGACCTCCGCGAGGCGCGCCGGCTGTTCGCCGGAGCGGGCGACCAGGTCTGGGAGGCACGTGCCCTCAACCTCCAGGGACTCGCCGACGCCAAGCTCGGCTCGCTCGACACTGCGGCCGAGGCGTTCGAGAGGTTCGAGGAGCTGTCCGTCGGCCTCGACCATGCCGAGGACGTCGCGACCGCCCGCCACAACAGGGGCTGGGTGTCCTACCTCCGCGGGGACCTGCCGCAGGCGCTCGAGGCGTACGCCGACGCCGGCGCGCGGTTCGACGCGCTGGGCATCACCAGCGTCGACCTGGTCCTCGACCAGGCCACGTCCTACCTGGCGGGCGGCCTGGCCGGCGACGCGCTGGCCGTGGCGGAGCAGGCGCTGGTCGCCCGGCCCCTCCTGGCCCGTGAGCGGGCCGACCTGCTGGTCTCCGTGGCGGAGTCGGCGCTCGCAGCCGGGGACTGGTCCCGTGCGGCCTCGGCGGCCGACGAGGGGGCGGCGCTGATGCGCGCCCAGTCACGGCACGCCCCCAGCCTGGAGGCCGACCTCGTCTCGATCACCGCGCGCGCCGAGCAGGGGCTGCCCTCCGGTCCGTTGCTGCGCCGCACCGAGCGGCTGGTCGACCGGATGCGCGAGGCCTCGATGCCGCAGCTGGCCCAGGCGCTGCTGCTGGGGGCGCGGCTGGCGCGGGACGTGCGCTCGGCCCGTGCGGCCGCCCTGGCCGACGAGTGGCTCGCCGAGGCGTCGGCCAGCCGCCGTGCCCGTACCCACGCCGTCCGCGCACTCGGCTGGCTCGCCCTGGCCCAGCGCCGCGACGCAGCCGGGGACAGGGGAGGAGTGCTGCGCGCGTGCGACCTCGGCCTCCGGGCGCTCGACGAGCACCAGGCGACCCTCGGCAGCCAGGAGCTGCGCGCGGTGATGACGGGCCACGGCGGCGCGCTCGCCGAGCTCGGCACGCGGACGGCCCTGGCCTCGGGTGACAGCCGCCGCCTGCTCCAGTGGTCCGAGCGCTGGCGCGCCAACGCACTCGTGGTGCCGTCGGCGACGGCGGCGCACGATCCCGAGACCGTCGCCGACCTCGCAGCCCTGCGCGCCCAGCACCAGGTCCTCGCCGAGGCCCGCGCCCAGGGGGAGCGCACCGACCAGCTGCAGGCCCGCGTGACCCGTCTCGAGCAGTCGGTACGCCGACGGCTGATGCACACCCGCGGCACGGGCGAGACCGCCGCGCGGCTGGACGTCGCCGAGCTCCTCGACGCACTGGCCGAGGACGACACCGTGCTGGTCGAGCTGGCCGAGGTCGACGGCTCGCTGCTCGCCCTCGTGGCCGGGCACGGCCGCGTCCGCCACCACGACCTCGGTGCTGCCTCGGCGGCCACCGCAGCCGTCGACTTCGCGCTGTTCTCGCTCCGCCAGGCGGCGCGCGGCCGCCGCGCCCAGCTCGACGTGGCCGGTGCCCGGCTCGAGCGCACACTGCTCGGCAACGCGCTCGACGGCGCGGGGGAGTCGCGGGTCGTCGTCTCCGGCACGAGCGCGCTCCAGGGCGTGCCGTGGGGCCTGCTGCCCGCGCTCGCCGACCGCCCCGTCACCAGTACGCCGTCCGCGCGGCTGTGGCTGCGCTCCAGGTCGGCGGCCGCGGCGACCGACCGCCGGGTGATGCTCGTCGGGCCGGGGCTCGGCAGCGGCGGGGCCGAGGTCCCCGCGGTGGCCGCGCAGGACGCCCGGGCCGAGGTGCTGACGGGGAGGAGGCGACCGTGTCGGCCTCGCTGGCTGCCCTCGACGGCGCCGCTCTGGCCCACGTCGCGGCCCACGGCCACTTCCGCGAGGACAGCCCGCTCTTCTCCTCGCTCACGCTCGCCGACGGACCCCTGCTCGTGCACGACCTCCAGCACCTGCGGCGTCCGCCGCACCGCGTCGTGCTCTCGGCCTGCGAGTCCGGGGTGATGGCGCCGGTCGGCGACCAGGAGCTGCTCGGCCTGGCCGCGGCCCTGCTCTCGATGGGCACCGCCGGGGTGGTGTCGAGCCTGGCCGAGGTCGACGACGCCGCGACCGTCGAGGTGATGGTGACCCTGCACGCCGCCCTCCGCGCCGGCGGCGGGCTCGGCGACGCGCTGCTCGCCGCTCGTCAGGGCGCTGCCGGTGACCAGGTGCTGGCGGCCACGGCGGCGTCGTTCACCGTGCTCGGCAGCTGAGGACTGCCGCCCTCAGGGAGACAGTGCCTTCACCGGGTCCGTGGCGTTCTCGCACTCGGCGAGCTCGCAGCGCACGGTCGCCGACCTCCGCGTCCCGGTGGCCTCGAGCAGCACGACTGCCGGGCGACTCCCACGTCCAGTCGCCGAACCACCCGGTCGTCCAGGTCGCCAGCTCCCTGCCCGCCGAGCGTCCGCAGGTGGATCTCGCCGGGGCCGAGGCCGTCGGTGAGCTTGTGGAAGGTCAGCATCTGCGTGCCGTCGGGGGAGAACGCCGCGACCCGCTCGCGGCAGGAGCGCCAGACCTCGATCGCGGCGGACTGCTCAGCCGACTGACGACCATGCACCCGCCCTCGTAGGGGTCCTTCGTCCACGAGGTCATCAGGTCGAGCGAGAGGTCGACGTCGCCCGACATGCCTCGCGCCAGCGTGCGCGTGCGGTCGCGGACGAACCCCCACGCGAAGGTCCGGCGGTCGTTGCCCAGCACGACCTTCTTCGCGTCCACGTCGAGGAGGTCGGTGTAGGGCAGCGGCCCCTTCGCCGCGAGCTCCTCGCCGTCGGACGCGCGAGCGACGTGGATGACCACCTTGCTGCCCCTGCCGACGTACTGCGGCCAGGCGAGCGTGGTGCCGTCGGCCGACAGGACGACGGCCGAGGGGTCGACGTTGCGCAGGACGTCCGTGACCGAGCCGTCCAGCCCCGACGCGCGACGACGCGCCGGTTGCGCTTGTAGTCGGCGTTCTGGGTGCCGACCAGCCAGCCCTCCGGCGGACGGGCCGATGACGCGGGCGAGCCGGCCCGGGCAGCTCGACGCGCCGGTCCCCGTCGACGAAGACCTCGCCCCACGTCCCGTCCTCGACGTGCGGCACGGCGATGTCGGCGCCGCGGGCGAGCTCCTCCGGTTGCAGGTCGACGGTCGGCGCGGCCGCCTGCGCCGGAGCAGCGACGAGGGCCGCGGTGGCGAGTCCGGCGGCGAGGACGGTGAGGTGGCGAGCGGCGCATGGTGTTCTCCCGAGGTGGGTGGCGGTGTCATGGGGGAGACGCGGCGGGCGGCGACGCGAGGTTGCTGCGGCGCCCCGGGCAATCTGGTTCGCCGCGTCCGGAGGCGCGCACCTATCCTTGCGCGCATGGCAGCCCGCATCCTCCGCATGTCGACCCTCTTCGTGCGCACCCTGCGCGACGACCCCAACGACGCCGAGGTCCCGAGCCACCGCTTGCTGGTCCGCGCCGGCTACATCCGCCGCAACGCGCCGGGCATCTACACCTGGCTGCCGCTCGGCCTGCGCGTGCTGCGCAAGATCGAGAACATCGTCCGCGAGGAGATGGACGACATGGGCGCGCAGGAGCTGTCGTTCCCCGCCCTGCTGCCCCGGGAGCCCTACGAGGCGACGAACCGCTGGACCGAGTACGGCCCCAACATCTTCCGCCTCCAGGACCGCAAGGGCGCCGACTACCTCCTCGGCCCCACCCACGAGGAGATGTTCACCCTCGTGGTGAAGGACCTCTACTCGTCCTACAAGGACCTGCCGCTCTCGATCTACCAGATGCAGACCAAGTACCGCGACGAGGCGCGTCCCCGCGCGGGCCTGCTGCGCGGGCGCGAGTTCATCATGAAGGACTCCTACTCCTTCGACGTCGACGACGCCGGCCTGGACGTCTCCTACGCCAAGCACCGCGAGGCCTACATCCGGATCTTCGACAAGCTCGGCTTCGAGTACGTCATCGTGCGGGCGCACGCCGGCGCGATGGGCGGCTCGAAGTCCGAGGAGTTCCTCGCCAAGGCATCCGTCGGCGAGGACACCTACGTCACCTGCCCCGCGTGCGGCTTCGCCGCCAACGTCGAGGCCGTCGAGACGCCCTCGCCCCCGCCCGTGCCGTACGACGACGCGCCCGCGGCCCACGCCGAGGACACCCCCGACACGCCCACCATCGACTCGCTGGTCCACCTGCTCAACGAGCGGTTCCCGCGCGAGGACCGTGCGTGGCTGGCCGAGGACACGCTCAAGAACGTGCTCTTCGTCGTCACCCACCTCGACGGCACGACCGAGCCGCTGGCGATCGGCGTGCCCGGTGACCGCGAGGTCGACGCCAAGCGGCTCGAGGCGACCCTCTACCCCGCGGAGTTCCGCCCCTTCGGCGAGGAGGACTTCGCGAAGCACCCCGACCTCGTCAAGGGCTACATCGGCCCCGGCGTGCTCGGCGAGAAGGGCACGTCCGGCATCCGCTTCCTCGTCGACCCCCGGATCGTCGAGGGCACGCGCTGGGTGACCGGCGCCGACGAGCCCGGCCGCCACGCGATCGACCTGGTCGTGGGCCGCGACTTCACCCCCGACGGCACCATCGAGGCCGCCGAGGTGCGCGCCGGTGACCCCTGCCCGCGCGGCGACGGCATCCTCGAGGCCGCGCGCGGCATCGAGATGGGCCACATCTTCCAGCTCGGCCGGAAGTTCGCCGACGCCCTCGGCCTGCAGGTGCTCGACGAGAACGGCAAGCTCGTCACCGTCACGATGGGCTCCTACGGCATCGGCCCCTCGCGCGCCGTCGCGGCCATCGCGGAGAACACCCTCGACGCGATGGGCCTCTGCTGGCCCCGCGCCGTGGCGCCCGCCGACGTGCACGTCGTCGCGGCCGGCAAGGACGACGCGATCTTCGACGCCGCCGAGCAGCTGGCCTCCGACCTCGCCGCCCAGGGCATCGAGGTGATCTACGACGACCGCCGCGGCAAGGTGAGCCCGGGCGTGAAGTTCAAGGACGCCGAGCTCATCGGCGTGCCCACGATCGTCACGGTCGGCCGCGGCCTCGCCGACGGCACCGTCGAGGTGCGCGACCGGAAGACCGACGTGCGCGAGGAGGTCGCGGTCGAGGCCGCGGCCGCGCACGTCGCCGGGGTGGTCCGGGGCTGACCGTGCCGAAGGCACCGCGCATCGAGGCGGTCATCTTCGACTGGGGCGGCACGCTGACGCGGTGGCACGACGTGGACTTCCACGCCGAGTCGGTCGCGCTCGCCGAGGCCGTACGTCGTACGCCCTCGCCGGACGACGACCACCACGCGCACGCCGAGAGGCTGCACCGCGCGGGCGCCGTGGTCTGGGGACGCAGCCGCGACCACCAGCAGAGCTCCACGATCGCCGACCTCTTCACCGAGGCCGGTCTCGACCACGACCCCGACCTGCTGCAGGCCTACTACGACTTCTGGGAGCCGCACACGCTCACGGACCCCGAGGTGCGCCCGATGTGGGAGGAGCTCCGGTCGATGGGGGTGAAGGTCGGCGTGCTGTCCAACACGATCTGGCCCCGCGAGTGGCACGTCGGGTTCTTCGAGCGCGACGGTGTCCACGACCTGGTCGACGGCGACGTCTACTCCAGCGAGATCCCGTGGACCAAGCCGTCCCCGCGCGCCTTCGAGGCGGCGATGCAGGCGGTGGGCGTGACCGACGCGAGCGCGTGCGTCTACGTGGGCGACCGGCTCTTCGACGACGTCTGGGGTGCCCACAACGCCGGCATGAGGGCGATCCACGTCCCGCTGAGCACGATCCCGCCGTCGCAGGTCGGGCACACCGAGGGCGAGCCGGACGCGAGCGTGACGTCGCTGCTCGAGATCCCGGCCCTCGTCCGCGGCTGGAGCGGCGGCTGAGCCACCTCGGCGTGCTGCAACTTTGTGCGTTGCAGGAACATGCAAGTCTGATGCGCTTTCGCATCGTCTGGAAAGAATGCATGATTGTGCATGCGGCTCCACCACCCCCACAGGAGGAGCTCGCACAGGGTGATGCTGACCAACCCCATCAGGCGGTCCGCGTCCTCGGCCCTTGGGAGAGATCTCGGGACTTTCCCAAGGGTTGAGGCCGCGGGCCGTTTCTGTGCGTGACGGGCCTGCCCAGACCGGACCGGCGCCGCCGGTCCAGACCGGAGCGGCTCAGTCCAGCTCCGGCGCTCCCGGCCAGGTCTGCGGTCCGCCGCCCAGCTCGAGCTGCCACGTCGCCGACCAGGTCGCCTCGGAGAGTGCCCACTCGCGCACCGGGCCGACCGACTGGGCGACGAGGGCGAGGAGCACCTCGACGCTCGACCCCTCGGTCGCGACCGCCGCGGCCTGCACCTGGGCGACGCGGAGCAGCGGGCCGTCGAGCTCGTACGCCGCCGCAGCGGCCACGGGCACCCCGCCGGCCTCCTCGACGAGCACCCGCAGCCGGTCGCGTCGGGCGCGGTGTCGTCGGTAGCCCGCGGTGAGGGCGTCGTACAGCGCGGGCGTCGCCGCCTGCGAGGTGCGCGCGCCGAGGACGCCGTAGGTCCAGAGCGCGGCGTGCTCGTCGCCGAGGGTGACCTGGAGCGCGTCGAGGACGCTCATGGGGTCGGCTCCGTCGCCAGGGCGGCAGCGTGCTGCGAGGTCGAGGCCGCCACGCTCGCGAGGACCCGTGCCAGGTCCCCGCTGCGTGCCTCGAGGCAGCCGGTGCGCACCTGGCGCAGCAGCCGCTGCTCGGAGCGCTGCACGGCCGTCAGCACGGCTTGCGCACGCGGGGGCAGCGTCGGCGGGTCGGCCGTCGGGACCTCCGACTCCGGCACCGCGCCGACGAGGACGTCGAGGTGCGCACCGTGTGCCGCGACGACCGGGTCGAGGCGGCCGGCCAGGGCGGGCACCGCGGTCCGCGCCGCGTCCAGGACGCCGCCGGCGCGCACGAGGGCGGCCACGACCGCCGCGACGAGCTCGGCGTCCTCCGGCGGCTCCGGCGTCGGGCTGGAGGTGGTGGCGGACCGCGGTGGCGGATCGATGTCACAGCCGGCGAGGACGAGCGGTGCGACGAGCGCCGAGCCCAGCGTCGTACGACGTGAGAGCGGGCGTCCGGGCACCCCCGAACCCTAGGTCACCCGCCGGCCCGCTCCGGCCCGCTCCGGCCGGACCGGACCGGTCGGCGGCCGATGACCGCCCTTCGCGCCGGGCCGCTATCGTGTCCCCTCGACAACTTCACAGGAGGTCACAGCCCACATGAGCACCCGTCAGGACGCCACCCGGGACCGCATCGAGGCGGAGCTGGTCGACCCCGTGAAGGAGCTGGGCTTCGACGTCGAGGCCGTCGAGGTGACCCCGGCCGGCAAGCGCCGCGTGCTGCGGGTCGCGGTCGACAAGGACGGGGGAGTGACCCTCGACGACGTCGCCGACGCGACGCGCGAGGTGTCCCGGGTGCTCGACGAGTCCGACGTGATGGGCGAGATGCCCTACACCCTCGAGGTGACCTCGCGGGGCGTCGACCGCCCCCTCACCCTGCCGCGCCACTGGCGCCGCAACGCCGACCGCCTGGTCAAGGCGACGCTCACCGACGGCAGCGAGGTCACCGGCCGGGTCGTCGGCTCCGACGACACCACCGCGACGCTCGACGTCGACGGCGACCGGCGCGAGGTGGCGTACGCCGACGTCGCCAAGGCGCTGGTCCAGATCGAGTTCAACCGCCCGAGCACGACCACCGGCGACGGAGAGGACGACTGATGGACATCGACCTGAGCATCCTGCGGATGCTGGAGCGCGAGAAGGAGATCTCCTTCGAGGTGCTGGCCGAGGCGATCGAGCAGGCCCTCCTGACCGCCTACCAGCGCGCCACCGAGTCCCAGCACCCCGCGCGCGTCGAGCTCGACCGCCAGAGCGGCCACGTGACCGTGTGGGCGCGCGAGGTCGACGAGGAGGGCACCGCCGGCCCGGAGTACGACGACACGCCCGCCGGCTTCGGCCGGATCGCCGCCACCACCGCCAAGCAGGTCATGCTCCAGCGGCTGCGCGACGCGGAGGACGAGATCCGGTTCGGCGAGTTCTCCGGCAAGGAGGGCGACATCATCTCGGGCGTGATCCAGCAGGGTCGCAACCCCGACGACGTGATGGTCGACCTGGGCAAGCTCGAGGCCATCCTGCCCATCAGCGAGCGGGTCCCGGGGGAGAAGTACACCCACGGCGAGCGCATCAAGTGCCTGGTCACCTCGGTCCGCAAGGGCATGCGCGGTCCCCAGATCACGCTCTCGCGCTCGCACCCGACGCTGGTGAAGAAGCTCTTCGCGCTCGAGGTGCCCGAGATCGCCGACGGCACCGTCGAGATCGCCGGCATCGCCCGCGAGGCCGGTCACCGCACCAAGATCGCCGTGTGGTCCCAGGTCCCGGGCGTCAACGCCAAGGGTGCCTGCATCGGGCCGATGGGCCAGCGGGTGCGCAACGTGATGAGCGAGCTGCACGGCGAGAAGATCGACATCGTCGACTGGGCCGAGGACCCCGCCGAGCTCGTCGCACACGCGCTGTCGCCGGCGCGGGTCACGTCCGTCGAGATCGTCGACCTGGCCGCCCGCTCGGCGCGCGTCGTCGTACCCGACTTCCAGCTCTCCCTCGCGATCGGCAAGGAGGGCCAGAACGCCCGGCTCGCCGCGCGACTGACGGGATGGCGCATCGACATCAGGTCGGACGAGGCCCCCGAGCCCGAGTGAGGCTCAGTTCGTAAAGCACTGGCCCCACGCAGTAGAGTGGGCGCCAGTGGCCACCACGTCTGACACACCCGCGCCCGGACCCGTCCGGACCTGCGTGGGTTGCCGGGCCAGGGCCACTGCGAGCGAGCTGCTGCGGGTGGTCGCAGGCTCGGACGCCGAGGGCCGACCAGCCCTGGTGCCCGATCCGGACCGCCGGGCGCCCGGTCGTGGAGCGCACCTGCACCCCACGTCCGAGTGCTGGGAGCTCGCGGTGCGTCGCCGAGCACTTCCCCGGGCACTGCGCTCGGGCGTCCCGCTCGCCGACACACTGCTGGCAGACCACATCAACGCCGGGCTCGCCCCGTCCCCATCAGATCCGCACCGACCAGAAACTGGAGCACGCAGCTCATGAGCACTCGATGAGTAACTCGTAATGAGGCTGTACACCCACTAGCTGTTCCGTTTCCCCTCTCCTTCCGGGGTCACGGACCAGAAGGAGAAGTAACGCACCGTGGCCAAGACCCGAGTCCACGAACTCGCCAAGGAGTTCGGAGTCGAGAGCAAGTTCGTTCTCGAGAAGCTCAAGGAGATGGGTGAGTTCGTCAAGTCGGCTTCGTCGACCGTCGAGCCCCCCGTCGAGATGCGCTTCAAGAAGCAGTACGGCGACGAGCTGAAGGCCTCCGCGGCCGCCGCTCCCGCCGCCGAGACCGCCGCCGAGGCGCCCGCCGCCAAGAAGGCGTCGCCCAAGCCCGGCCCGAAGCCCGCCGTTGCCGCCGCAGCGCCCGAGGCCCCGGCCGAGGCCCCCGTGGAGGAGTCCGCTCCCGCCGCGAGGCCCGGCCCCAAGCCCGGTCCCCAGGCGCCTGCCGCCGAGCCCGAGGCCCCGGCCGCCGAGCCTGCTGCCCCCGCCGCACCCGCGGCGAAGGCGCCGGCCCCGGCTCCCCGTCCGGCCGCTCGTCCCGGTGCCCCGCGCCCCGGCAACAACCCGTTCGCTCCCAGCCAGGGCATGGGCTCGCGCCCTGCCCCGCGCACCCCGGGCAGCAGCGACGACACCCGTCCGCCGCGCCCGCCGGCCGGCGGCGAGGGTCGTCCCGGCATGCCTCGCCCCAACCCGGCGATGATGCCCAAGTCCCCGGCCGCGTTCGGCAACGGTCCCGGTGGCCGTCCCGCTCGCGGTGGACCCGGTGGCGGCCCCGGCGGCCCCGGTCGTCCGGGTGCCCCCGCTCGCGGTGGAGCCCCGGGTCGTCCCGGTGGCGCCCCCGGTGGTGCCCCCGGTCGTCCCGGTGGCTTCGGTCCGCCGGCGAGCGGTCGCCCCGGGCAGCGTCCCGGCCAGCGTGGCCAGACCCAGGGTGCGTTCGGTCGCGCCGGTGGCCCGTCGCGTCGAGGACGCAAGTCCAAGCGCGCGCGTCGCATGGAGTTCGAGGCCATGGAGGCCCCGACGATCGGTGGCGTGCGCGTCCGCAAGGGCAACGGCGAGACCGTACGTCTCCCGCGTGGCGCCTCGCTGACCGACTTCGCCGAGCGCATCAACGTCGACGCAGCTGCCCTCGTGCAGATGCTCTTCTCGCTCGGCGAGATGGTCACCTCGACCCAGTCGGTCGGTGACGAGACGTTCGAGCTGCTCGCCGAGGAGCTCAACTACGTCGTGGTCATCGTGTCCCCCGAGGACGAGGACCGCGAGCTGCTCGAGACGTTCGACCTCGAGTTCGGTGCCGACGAGGGCGACGAGTCCGACCTGGTCATCCGGCCGCCGGTCGTGACCGTGATGGGTCACGTCGACCACGGAAAGACCAAGCTGCTCGACGCGCTCCGCGACGCCAACGTGGTGGACAAGGAGGCCGGTGGCATCACCCAGCACATCGGTGCCTACCAGGTCCACACCGAGGTCGACGGCAGCGACCGTCGCATCACCCTCATCGACACCCCCGGTCACGAGGCGTTCACCGCCATGCGTGCCCGTGGTGCCCAGGCCACCGACATCGCGATCCTGGTCGTCGCGGCCGACGACGGCGTCATGCCGCAGACGGTCGAGGCGCTCAACCACGCCCGGGCGGCCAACGTGCCGATCGTGGTCGCGGTCAACAAGATCGACAAGCCGGATGCCGACTCCACCAAGGTCCGCGGCCAGCTGACCGAGTACGGCCTGATCCCCGAGGAGTACGGCGGCGACGCGATGTTCGTCGACGTCTCGGCCAAGGCCGGGCTCAACCTCGACAAGCTGCTCGAGGCCGTCGTGCTCACCGCCGACGCCTCGCTCGACCTGCGGGCCAACCCGACGCAGGACGCGCAGGGCCTCGTCGTCGAGGCGCACCTCGACCGTGGTCGCGGCCCCGTCGCGACGGTGCTGGTCCAGCGCGGAACGCTGCGCGTCGGTGACTCGATCGTCGCCGGTCCGGCCCACGGCCGTGTCCGCGCGATGCTCGACGAGCACGGCAACGAGATCACCGAGGCAGACCCGTCGCGTCCCGCGATGGTGCTCGGCCTGAGCGCGGTCCCGGGTGCGGGTCAGAACTTCATCGTGGTCGAGGACGACCGGATGGCCCGCCAGATCGCCGAGAAGCGCGAGGCGCGCGAGCGTGCGGCCATGCAGGCCAAGCGTCGCGTCCGCCGCAGCCTCGAGGACTTCATGGCCTCCATGGAGAAGGGCGAGAGCCAGGAGCTCAACCTCATCCTCAAGGGCGACGTGTCCGGTTCGGTCGAGGCCCTCGAGGACGCGCTGTCGCAGATCGACGTGGGCGACGAGGTGTCGCTGCGCGTCATCGACCGCGGTGTCGGTGCGATCACCGAGACCAACGTCGACCTCGCTGCCGCCTCCGACGCCATCATCATCGGCTTCAACGTCCGCCCGCAGGGCAAGGCGAGCCAGATGGCCGACAAGGAAGGTGTCGAGATCCGCTACTACTCGGTCATCTACCAGGCGATCGAGGAGATCGAGGCGGCGCTCAAGGGCATGCTCAAGCCGATCTACGAGGAGTCGACCCTCGGCCAGGCGGAGATCCGCGAGATCTTCCGCTCGTCCAAGGCCGGCAACATCGCGGGCTGCATGGTCACCTCGGGTCTCATCCGCCGCAACGCCAAGGTGCGCATCCTGCGCGACGGCGCCGTGGTGGCGGACAACCTCGACCTGTCCTCGCTCCGCCGCGAGAAGGACGACGCCTCCGAGGTCCGCGAGGGCTTCGAGTGCGGTCTGGTGCTCCGGAACTTCCAGGACATCAAGATCGGCGACATCGTCGAGTCGTTCGAGATGCGCGAGATCGCGCGCAGCTGATCACCGCACCCTCGCGGGTGCGTCTCGACCCGTTCAGCGATCCCCGGTCAGCCGGGGATCGCTGAACTTGTCGGCCCGTGCAAAGCCTGACAACTTCAGTGATCCCCGGTCAGCCGGGGATCACTGAGATCCGCTCTGAGAGAGTGAGCAGCATGACCAACCCCCGCGTCCGCAAGATCGCCGACCGGATCCAGGTGATCGTCGCCGAGATGCTCGAGCGCCGGATCAAGGACCCGCGGCTCGGCTTCGTCACCGTGACCGACGTCCGCGTCACCGGCGACTCGCAGCAGGCGTCGATCTTCTACACGGTCCTCGGCACCGAGGACGAGCTCGCCAGCACGGCCGCTGCGCTCGAGTCGGCCAAGGGCGTCATCCGCTCCGAGGTCGCCAAGCAGCTCGGCATGCGCATCGTGCCGACGCTGACCTTCATCCCCGACGCGCTGCCCGAGAACGCCCGCGCCCTCGACGAGGTGCTCGAGCGGGCCCGCAAGCAGGACGAGGAGGTCGCCGCCCGTCGCGTGGAGGCCTACGCCGGCGAGGCCGACCCCTACAAGAAGCCCCGCGTGATCGAGGACGAGGACGACCTCGACGCCCTGGACGACGGGTCCGACCTCTCCTTCGAGGACCTGACCGGACGCCGACAGGACGCCGAGCAGGACGCCGACCAGGACGACCGCCCCTGATGGTCGCCCCCGGGCTCGTCGTCGTCGACAAGTCCCCGGGCATGACGTCGCACGACGTCGTCGCCCGCGTCCGCCGGCTCGCCGGCACCCGCAAGGTCGGTCACGCCGGCACGCTCGACCCGATGGCGACCGGCGTGCTGGTCCTCGGCGTCGACCGCGCGACCCGCCTGCTCGGCCACCTGATGCTGACCGAGAAGGCGTACGACGCCACGGTGCGGCTCGGCGTCTCGACGACCACCGACGACGCGGAGGGCGAGGTGGTCGCCACCACCCCGGCGTCCTCCCTGCTGGAGCAGCCGGGGCTCGTGCAGGCCGAGCTCGAGCAGCAGGTCGGCGAGATCCTGCAGGTCCCGACCGCCGTCTCGGCGATCAAGGTCGACGGCAAGCGCGCCTACCAGCGCGTCCGCGACGGCGAAGAGGTCGAGCTCAAGGCCCGGCCCGTGACCATCCACTCCCTCGAGGTCCTCGACCAGCGGGTGGTGGACGACTGGCTCGACGTCGACATCCGGGTGCGCTGCTCGTCCGGCACCTACATCCGGGCGATCGCCCGCGACGTCGGCGCTGCGCTGCGCGTGGGCGGACACCTCACCGCGCTGCGGCGTACGGCCGTCGGCTCCTTCGACCTCTCCGTCGCCCGCACCCTCGACCAGCTCGCCGACGACTTCGCCGTGCTGCCGATCGCCGACGCGGCGCGCGCGACGTTCGCCGTCGTGGACCTCGCCGAGGAGCAGGCCGCGCACGTGCGCTTCGGCCGCCCGCTCGACCTCACGCTGCCTGCCGGTGCACCGCACGCGGTCTTCGCGCCGGACGGCGAGTTCCTCGCGCTCTACGAGCAGAGCGGGTCCCGCGCCAAGCCGGTGGCGGTCTTCGTCTGACCCGCCCCGGCGCCACGAGGGGGAGGCGGGTCGCGACGACCGGACGCGCCAGTAGGCTTTTGCCGTGCAGATCTGGCGTGGAGTCGACGACGTGCCGGCCGACCTCGGCCGCAGCGTGGTCAGCATCGGCAACTTCGACGGCGTGCACCTCGGTCACGCCCACGTGCTCCGCGAGGCGCGCGCGACCGCGGACCGGCTCGGCATCGAGACCGTCGTCGCCGTGACGTTCGACCCGCACCCGATGGCGGTCCTGCGGCCCGACCACGCACCGCCCACGCTGACCTCGATCGAGACCCGCGCCCGCCTCCTGGAGTCGGCCGGCGTCGACGCGATCCTCGTCGTCGGCTTCGACCGCCAGGTCGCGAGCTGGACGCCGGAGGAGTTCATCGACCGGGTCCTCGTCGAGTCCCTGCACGCCGGTGCCGTCGTCGTCGGCTCCAACTTCCGCTTCGGCGCCCGGGCCGCCGGCGAGGTGGCCACCCTCGTCGAGGCGGGCGCGACCCGCGGCTTCGAGACCGTCGGCGTGGCGCTCGACGGCGGGCCGCAGGTGTGGAGCTCGACCTACGTGCGCCAGTGCCTGGCCACCGGCGACGTCGCCGGCGCGGCCGAGGCGCTCGGCCGGGCGTTCACGGTCCGCGGCACGGTCGTCGAGGGCGACAAGCGGGGCCGCGAGATGGGCTACCCGACCGCCAACGTCCCGATCCCGCCGATCGACGCCGCACCTGCCGACGGCGTGTACGCCGGCTGGCTGACCCGGCTCGACACGGGGGAGCGCTACCCCGCCGCGATCTCCGTCGGCACCAACCCGACCTTCGACGGCGAGCGCGAGCGCCGCGTCGAGTCCTACGTGCTCGACCGCGACGACCTCGAGCTCTACGGCGTCGACGTCGTGGTCGAGTTCGTCGACCGGCTGCGCGGGATGGTGAAGTTCGAGGGGATGGACGCGCTCATCGAGACCATGCACGACGACGTACGTCGCGCCCGCGAGCTGCTCACGTGACGACGGGGCGCACGCCCGTCGAGGAGTGGTTCCTCGCCCACGGACTGCCCTACTTCGTCGCCGAGGAGCGCGAGGCCGCACGAGCAGGGCTGCGGGCGCGACGCCTGGCCTCCCTCGGGCTGCTGCTGGTGGTCGTGGCCGCCGCCGTCGGGATCGTGGCGTGGCGCACCGAGCAGGACGCCGCCGGCCCGGCGGTGTGGCTCTCCCTCAGCGTCCTCGCCGTCCTCGCCTACGGCGTGACGGCGCTGCGGGCGCGGCCGATCCTGGGCTTCGCGCTCTCGCGGACCCTCGGCAGCGTGCGCTACCTGGTGCCGATGGCGTCGCGCGCGCTCCCGCTGCTGCTGGTCTTCGTGACGTTCCTCTTCGTCAACGCCGAGGCGTGGCAGATGACGAGCAACCTGCCGTTCGGGCTGCTGTGGTTCACCGTGCTGCTGATGCTCGGCCTGGCCGTGCTGTTCCTGCTGGTGCGGCTGCCCGAGGAGGTGGACCGCGTCGACGACGAGGTCGACGACGACTTCATCGTCCGCGCCTGCGCCGGCACGCCGCTCGAGGCCGCGAGCCTCGCGGTCGCCGCGGACCCGGACGTCGACGCGCAGGACTTCGCGCAGGTCGAGGGCTTCGAGCGGTGGAACCTGATCCTCGTGCTGGTGGTGATCCAGACGGTGCAGGTGGTGCTGCTGTCGCTGACGGTCTTCGTGTTCTTCATGCTCTTCGGCTCGCTGGTGATGGAGACCGAGACGCAGAAGGCGTGGACCCAGCTCGACACGCTCGCCGAGGTGCCGGGCCTCTCGCACGTGACGTTCTCGCTGCTGAAGGTCTCGCTCTTCCTCGCCTCCTTCAGCGGCTTCTACTTCACCGTCTCGGCCGTCACCGACGACACCTACCGCCGGCAGTTCTTCTCCGTGGTCGAGCGCCAGCTCGAGCGCGCGGTCGGGATGCGCGCGGTCTACCTGGCCACGCGCGAGCGCGACTGACGCACGGCGCGCCCCGGACGCCGATGGGCGGTGGCCCACCCACGGCTCCGGCGTACGGAACGTGGCTGGACCACCGCCCATCGGGCGATGCGGGATCAGGCGTCGAGGTCCTGCTCGACCAGCGCGGCGATCGCGTCGACGGCGGCCTGGTCGTCGCCGGCCACCTCGACGGTGTCACCGTTGCCGGCGCCGAGGGTCATGATCATCAGCGACGAGCTGGCGTCGACACCGTTGATGGTGACGTCCGAGCCGAGCTCGCCCGCCTTCTCGGCGATGATCGCGGC
The DNA here is from genome assembly GCA_963795275.1 of uncultured Actinomycetota bacterium. Lineage (GTDB taxonomy): Bacteria > Actinomycetota > Actinomycetes > Propionibacteriales > Nocardioidaceae > Nocardioides. Next base: position 157,028 of record CAWCHD010000017.1, on the reverse strand, counting down.
GGGACGGGCGTGCAGGCCGACGGCGGAGCCGACGACGACGGACTTGCTGGGCATGGTTCTCCTGTGGGTCGGTGCGCTGCGTGGATGGGTGGGGTGAAGCGTGTCACACCGTGGCGACGTCGGCGTCCGAGGAGCCGAGCGACTTGGCCGCGACGACGAGGGCGCCGCCGACCAGGGTGCCGACGACGAGGCTGATCAGGTAGCCCGCGATGTTGCCGACGGCGAAGAGCACGAAGATGCCGCCGTGCGGGGCTCGCACGCTGACGTCCAGGCCCATCGACAGCGCACCCGTGACGGCGCTGCCGACCATGATCGGCGGGATCACCCGCAGCGGGTCGGCCGCGGCGAACGGGATGGCGCCCTCGGTGATGAACGAGGCGCCGAGCAGCCATGCCGCCTTGCCGTTCTCACGCTCGGCCTGGCTGAAGAGCCCCGGGCGTACGACGGTGGCGAGCGCCAGCGCCAGCGGCGGGACCATGCCGGCGAGCATCACGGCGGCCATGATCTTCAGCTGGGGCGCGTCGCTCGCGAGCGAGGCGGCCCCACCGACACCGGCGGCGGCGAAGCTGTAGGCGACCTTGTTGAGCGGGCCACCCATGTCGAAGGCCATCATCAGGCCGAGGATCACGCCGAGCAGGATGGCGCTGCTGCCGCTGAGGGAGTTGAGGCCGTCGTTGAGCTGGTCCATCAGCCAACCGATCGGCTTGCCGAGCACCACGATCATCAGCAGACCGGCGATGATCGAGGTGAGCAGCGGGATCACCAGCACGGGCATCAGCCCGCGGGCCCAGGTCGGGACCTTCCAGCCCGTGATCCAGTGGGCGATGACACCGGCGAGGACGCCGCCGACGATCGCGCCGAGGAAGCCGGTGGCGGGAAGACCCACACCGTTGGGATCGGTGCACGCCGAAGAGGTTGGCGGCGAGGGCACCCATGACGAAGCCGGGGGCGATGCCGGGACGGTCGGCGATGGCGTAGGCGATGTAGCCGGCCAGCGCCGGGATGAACAGCGCGAACGCCGTCTTGCCGATGATGAAGAACAGGGCGCCGATGTAGGCGAGGAGCCCCGACCCGAAGAGGGCGTGGTCCAGGCCGAGCGCGCTGACGTCCGGCGGGTCGAAGAGGGTGTTGTTGACCGCGATGTCGCCGTAGGGGCCGACGATCTCGTAGCCGCCGAGCAGGAAGCTGAGCGCGATCAGCAGTCCGCCGGCGGCGACGAACGGGATCATGTAGGAGACGCCGGTCATCAGGACGCGGCGGGTCCGTCCGCCCCACGTCTCGCTGCCGGTCGACGTCGTGGCCGGCTCGCGGACGCGTCGCCCTCGACCTTCGGTGATCCGGCCGGGTCGGCGGCGTAGCGCAGCGCCTCGGCGATCATCGCGTCGGCGTCGTCGATCGGGCGCTTCACGCCCGAGCTGACCATCGGCTTGCCGGCGAAGCGGCGAGCGGTCGCGCACGCCCACGTCGACGGCGAAGATGACCGCGCCGGCGGCGGCGATCGTCGTCGGGGCGAGCGGCGTGGAGCCGGCGGAGCCCTGGGTCTCGACCTGGAGGTCGACGCCGGCGCGCGCGGCGGCGGCCTCGAGGGCCTCGGCGGCCATGTAGGTGTGGGCGATGCCGGTCGGGCACGCGGTGACCGCGACGAGCGAGGCCTTGCCGGACGTGGAGGCGGTCGTGGCCGACGCCGACTGACCGGCGGCCGCAGCGGCGGCGGAGCCCGCGGCCGGGGCGACCTCGCCCTGGGTGGGCGTGGCCGTGCCGGAGGGAGCACCCGAGGCGGGCGCGGCCTTGGCCGGTGCGGCCTCGCCGAGCTCGTGGGTGATGAGGTCGACGACCTCCTCGTCGGACTCCGCGGAGCGGAGCGCGTCGGTGAAGGCGGGCTTGACCAGCGCGCGGGCGAGCTTGGTCAGGATCGTGAGGTGGTCGGCGTCGCCGCCGGCGGGGGCCGCGATCAGGAAGGCGATGTCGGCCGGTCCGTCCTTGGCGCCGAAGTCGACCGGCGGGTCGAGCCGGGCGAAGGCGAGCGTCGGCGTCTCGACGCCGGCCGTGCGGCAGTGGGGGATGGCGATGCCGCCGGGGAGGCCGGTCGACGAGGTGGACTCGCGGGCGAACGCGTCCTCGACGAGCTGGTCCCGGTCGGTCGCGCGCCCGGCGTCGTCGACGACCGAGGCGAGGGCACGGATGACGTCGTGCTTGTCCTGCCCCCAGTCGGCGCCGAGCCGGACCAGGTCGGTGGTGATGAGGTCGGTCATGGGGTGTCTCCGAGTGGGGTGACGCCGACCAGCTCCGTGCGGAGCTGTGAGGGCTGGGGGATGGTGGTGCCGGGCAGACCTGCGGCGGCGCTGCCGTAGGCCACAGCCAACGCCAGGCGGTCGGGGGCCGCAAGGCCCCTGATGTCGCCGAGCAGGTAGCCGAAGAGGGAGGAGTCGCCGGCACCGACGGTGCTGACGACGGTGGTGGGCGGCGGGGTGGCGTGCCAGGCGCCCTCCGCGGTGACCAGGACGGCGCCGTTGCCGCCCAGCGTGGCGAGCACGGCGCCCACCCCGCGGTCGATGAGCTGGCGGGCGGCGACGGCGGTCGCGGCCGGGTCGGACTCGAGCTCGTCGGGGTCGCCGCCGGTGAAGGAGGCCAGCTCCTCGCCGTTGGGCTTCATCAGGTCCGGGGCCGAGCCCGGCAGCGCGTCCACGAGGGCCTGCAGCGGCGCCTCGCTGGTGTCGACGGCCACCCGGCCGCCGACCTCGCGCAGCCGGCGTACGAGCTCGGCGTAGAACCCGGCGGGCGCGCCGGCGGGCAGGGAGCCGGCCAGCACGGTCCAGTCGGCGCTCGACGCCCGGACGAGCACGGCCTGGGCCATCAGCTCGAGGTGGATCGGGAGCACCTCGGCGCCGGGGGAGTTGAGCTTGGTGGTGGTGCCGTCGGGCTCGGTGATCGTGAGGTTCACCCGCACGCCGCCCGCGGGCTTCACGGGGCGGCAGTCGATGCCTGCGGTCAGCAGCTCGAGGACGAACGGGTCGTCCTTCTCGGCCGGTACGACGGCGATGCTGGGGATGCCGGCGCTGATGGCCGCGCGGGAGATGTTCACTCCCTTGCCGCCACCCTGCGAGGTCACCGAGGCGACGCGGTGGACCTGTCCGCGGGAGAGCGCGCCGTCGAGCGCGACCGTACGGTCGATGCTCGGGTTGGGCGTCAGGGTCAGGATCATGCGACCACCACCTCGATTCCGGCCTGTTCCAGGGCGCGGCGGTCCTGGGGGTCGATGCCGCTGTCGGTGACGAGCACGTCGATGCTGTCGAGGGTCGCGAAGCGCACGGCGTTCTCCACGCCGAGCTTGGTGGAGTCGGCGAGCACGACCGTGCGCCGGGCGCACGCGATGATGGCCCGCTTGCTGGCGGCCTCGTCGCTGTCGGGGGTGGTCAGGCCGTGCCCGACGGTCAGTCCGTTGGTCGCGACGAACGCGACGTCGGCGCGGAGGTCGGCGAGCGCGGCGACCGTCTCGGCCCCGACCGCGGCGTGCGTCGTGGGGCGGACCCGGCCGGGGAGCAGGTGCAGCTGGATCTGGGGCAGGCCGGCGAGTCGGGTCGCGACGGGGACCGCGTGGGTGATCACGGTGAGCCGGTGGTCGCGGGGGAGTGCCGCGGCGAAGCGCGCGGTGGTGCTGCCGGCGTCGATGACCACGACCGAGTCGGGCGGCGGGAGGAGGGCGACCGCGGCGTTGGCGATCGCCTCCTTGGCCTGCGTGTTGGACTGGTCGCGCTCGACGATCCCTGATTCGATGACCGTCAGGGAACCGGCGGGCACCGCGCCGCCGTGGACCCGGCGCACCACACCCATCCGGTCGAGGGTGGAGAGGTCGCGGCGGACGGTCTCCGTCGTGACCTCGAACTCCTCGGCGAGCTGGACCACCGACAACCGACCGCGACGACTGATCAGCTGGGCCATCGCCTGCTGTCGCTCCTCGGCGTACATGGGTCCCTCCTCCGGCCGCACGGTGCGGATCTGCGTATGTGTTGTTTTAGTCCCGAATGTGTTGCCTGTCAACCATCCCCTGTTCTACGGTGTGTCCATGACCACACCCACTGGACCCTCTGGCGGCTTGCGCGGGACCCCGGTCGTGCCGGGCGTCGCAGCAGGCCCCGTCCTCCACGTCCGCGGCGAGGTCTCGCCCGACGCGATCGCGCGCTTCGGCGACGGCGACTTCGCGGACGCCGACGCCGCCCTCGCGGCGTACGACGACGCGGCGGGCGCGGTGGCCGAGACCTTCACCGCCAAGGCGGCCGCGGCCCAGGGCGCGGCGGCCGAGGTGCTCACCGCGAGCGCCGGGCTCGCCCGCGACAAGGGCCTGCGCGGAGCCGTGAGCAAGAACCTCCAGGCAGGGCAGGGCCCGGTCGCCGCCGTGCAGGGTGCGGTCGACCAGTTCGTCACGATCTTCACCACCATGGGCGGCCTGATGGCCGAGCGGGTCACCGACCTGCGCGACATCGAGCGCCGCGTGGTGGCCCACCTCGTGGGCGAGCCCGCGCCGGGCGTGCCGACCCCGAGCGAGCCGTCCATCCTGGTCGCCGAGGACCTCGCCCCGAGCGACACCTCCGGCCTCGACCCGGCACTGGTGACCGCGCTGGTCACCGAGCGCGGCGGTGCGACCAGCCACACCGCGATCATCGCGCGGCAGCTCGGCATCCCGTGCGTCGTCGGCGCCGCCGGGATCATGGAGCTCGCGTCCGGCACCTTCGTCGTCGTCGACGGCGAGACCGGCACGATCGAGCAGGGCGCCGACCCCGACGAGGCCCGCTCCCGCGTCGAGGAGAGCCGGCGTCAGCGCGAGGAGCTCGCCAGCTGGACCGGCCCGGCGGCCACGCTCGACGGCCTCCCGCTCAAGCTGCTCGCCAACGTGGCCGACGGCTCGTCGGCCGAGTCCGCGGGCGTCGAGCCCGTGCAGGGGGTCGGGCTGTTCCGCACCGAGCTCTGCTTCCTCGACCAGCAAGGAGGAGCCGACGGTCGAGGAGCAGGCCGACATCTACAGCGCCGTGCTGGCTCCCTACGCCGACGGTCGCTACGTCGTCGTCCGCACCCTCGACGCCGGCTCCGACAAGCCGATCGCCTTCGCCACGCACGAGGGCGAGGAGAACCCCGCGCTCGGCGTGCGAGGCCTGCGGCTGAGCTTCGACAACCCCGGCCTGATGGACCGCCAGCTCGACGGCATCGCCGCCGCGGCCGAGCGCACCGGCACCGAGACGTGGGTGATGGCGCCGATGGTCGCGACCGTCGCCGAGGCGACCGACTTCGCCGAGAAGGTGCGCGCGCGCGGCCTCAAGCCGGGCGTCATGGTCGAGATCCCGAGCGCCGCGCTGCTCGCGCACCGGATGCTCGAGGTCGTCGACTTCCTCTCGATCGGCACCAACGACCTCACCCAGTACACGATGGCCGCCGACCGGATGGCGACCGACCTCGCCCACCTCACCGACCCCTGGCAGCCGGCCGTGCTCCAGCTGATCGCGATCACCGCCCACGCCGGCACCGAGGCGGGCAAGCCCGTCGGTGTCTGCGGCGAGGCCGCCGCCGACCCGCTGCTCGCGACGGCGCTCATCGGGATGGGCATCACGTCGCTCTCGATGGCCGCGCGCGCCGTACGCCCTGTCGGCGCCCAGCTCAGCCGGGTCTCGCTGGAGACCTGCGAGGCGGCCGCCGAGGCCGCGCTCGGCGCCCCCGACCCGATGGCGGCCCGCGCCGCCGTGCGCGAGGTGCTGGGGCACTGACGCCCCGCACCGACTCCACCCACCCCAGCTCCGTCCCTGCCAGGAGGAACCGATGACATCTGCATACGACCACTACCGCGCGGCCGACGGCGACGTGCCGGAGCAGGCCTGGGCCTGGCTCCTGCACGGCGCGGGCGAGGACAACATGGGCAAGGACAGCGAGCCCGAGCTGGTCCCCGTCCCGAGGCCCGACGCCGACCACATGCTCGTGCGGATCGACAGCGTCGGCCTCTGCTTCTCCGACGTGAAGATCATGCGCCAGGGCGGCAGCCACCCCAAGCTCTACGACCGCGACCTCGCGCAGGACCCGACCCGGCTCGGGCACGAGGTGAGCCTGACCGTCATCGAGGTCGGCGACAACCTCAAGGACCGCTACCACGCCGGCCAGCGGCTCGCGGTGCAGCCCGACATCTACCAGGACGGGAAGAGCACCGCCTACGGCTACACGATCCCGGGCGGGCTGATCCAGTACCACCTGATGGGCGCGGAGATGCTCGAGACCGACGACGGCGCCTGCCTGCTGCCGCTCCCCGACTCGATGGGCTACGCCGAGGGCTCCACGCTGGAGCCGTGGGGGTGCGTGATGGCCGCCTACACCCAGCGCCGCCGCCTGGAGCCCAAGCCGGGCGGCACGATGTGGATCGTGGGCCGCCCGGGGGACGAGCGGGAGTACGCCTTCTCGGCCGGGCTCGACGCCCCGGCGACCATCGTGCTGACCGACGTCCCCGCCTCGGTGGTCGCGCTGGTCGACGGCACCTCGGCCACGGTCGTCGTCCGCGACGGCATCGACGCCGGTGGCTACCAGGCGCTGGTGGACGAGCTGACCGACGGCGCCGGCTTCGACGACATCGTCATGCTCGACCCGCGCTCCGCGGAGACCGCGGGTGCCGTGGCCACCCACATCGCCCGGCGCGGCACGCTCAACCTCGTCGGCGAGCACGAGCTGGACGGCCTGGTCGACCTCGACGTGGGTCGCCTGCACTACGACTACACCGCCTACCTCGGCGGCCGCGGCCCCGACATCGCCGACTCCTACGGCGAGGCCCGCAACCGGGCCGACCTGCGCCCGGGCGGCACCACCGTCTTCGTCGGCGCCGGCGGTCCGATGGGGCTGATGCACGTCCAGCGGGCCATCCAGCAGGCCGACGGACCTCGCACGATCGTCGCCACCGAGGTGAGCGACGAGCGCCTGAAGAGCCTCGAGGACCGGCTCGCCCACCTCGCCGAGGCCAACGACTGCGAGCTGCTCACCTTCAACTCGCAGACCTCCGAGCAGTCGCTGCGGGACTTCGTCATGGGGATCACCGACGGCAAGGGGGCCGACGACGTGGTCGTCAGCGTCCCCATCGCCGGTGTGATGGCCGAGGCCGACACCCTGATGAACGCCGACGGCATGCTGGTCTTCTTCGCGGGCGTCCCCAACGGCACGCTGGCGCCGCTCAACCTCAGCGCGGTCTACCTCGACAACGCCCAGTACACCGGGACGTCGGGGCTGACCATCCACGACCAGCAGCAGGTCGTCGACCTGGCCACCGCCGGCGAGCTGTCCCCGGGCTCGATCGTGGGCGCCGTCGGCGGCATGCTCGCGGCCAAGGACGGCCTCCAGGCCCTCGTGGACGGCACCTACTCCGGCAAGGTGCTGATCTTCCCGCAGGTCCACGACCTGCCGCTCCTGGGCCTCGACGAGCTCAAGGACCGGCTCCCCGACGTCGCCGCCAAGCTCGGGCGCCGGCGACACGTGGAACGACGAGGCGGAGAAGGCGTTCTTCGAGGGCCAGCTGGGCCGCCAGCACGGTTCTGCGACGGTAAAACCACAGATTCGGGCACGAATCGTGCCCGGATGCTTGGCAACAGCCCCGGTCATGTGGTGTGATCGCCACATCATGTGATGGGGGTCACCCCACGTTCACCGGAGGACAGCTCAGCATGGCGATCACGACCACTCCCACGTCCGGATCGGGCGCACGCGTCCGCGTCCAGAAGTTCGGCACGTTCCTCTCCAACATGGTGATGCCCAACATCGGCGCGTTCATCGCGTGGGGCTTCATCACCGCCCTCTTCATCGAGGTGGGCTGGCTCAACCTCGGCGGCAAGGGCAGCCTGGCGCCCGACAGCTGGGTCGCCGAGATCGGCGGCTGGGGCGACTACGCCGACACCGGCGGCGGTCTCGTCGGCAAGATGATCACCTACCTGCTCCCGCTGCTCATCGCCTACACCGGCGGCCGGATGACCTACAACGACACCGCCCGCGGTGGCGTGGTCGGTGCCATCGCCACGATGGGCGTCATCGCCGGCACCTCGATCCCGATGTTCATGGGCGCCATGATCATGGGCCCGCTCGGTGGCTGGACGATGAAGCACATCGACGCCATCTGGGACGGCAAGATCAAGCCCGGCTTCGAGATGCTGGTCAACAACTTCTCGGCCGGCATCTGGGGCTTCGTCCTGGCGACCTTCGGGTTCTTCGCGATGAGCCCGATCCTGACCTCGATCGCCAACGTCCTCGGTGACGGCGTCAAGGCCATCACCGACGCCGGCCTGCTGCCGCTGACCTCGATCCTCATCGAGCCCGCCAAGGTGCTGTTCCTCAACAACGCCATCAACCAGGGCGTGCTGACCCCGCTCGGCACCGCAGACGTGCAGGAGACCGGCAAGTCGATCCTGTTCCTGCTCGAGGCCAACCCGGCCGCCGGTGCCGGCCTGCTGCTCGCCTACATGTTCTTCGGCAAGGGCATGGCCAAGTCGTCGGCTCCCGGCGCCCTGATCATCCACTTCCTCGGCGGCATCCACGAGGTCTACTTCCCCTACGTGCTGATGAAGCCCAAGCTGATCGTCGCGATGATCGCGGGTGGCGCCTCGCAGATCCTGATCAACGTCATCTTCGACGTCGGCCTGCGTGCCCCGGCCGCACCCGGCTCGGTGTTCGCGGTCTACATCCAGACCAACTCGACGGTCATGGACTACGTCGGCGTCACGCTCTCGATCATCGGGGGTGCGGCGGCCAGCTTCGCCGTGGCGGCCATCATCCTGAAGACCGACAAGACCGAGGAGGCCGAGGACGAGCTCGTCCACGCCACCGCGTCGATGGAGTCGATGAAGGGCAAGACCTCGATCGCCAGCAGCCTGACCGGTGGCGGCACCGCCACGGCCACGGCGACCGAGACCCGCGAGATCCGCAACATCGTGTTCGCCTGCGACGCCGGCATGGGCTCGTCGGCCATGGGCGCCTCGGTGCTCCGCAAGAAGATCCAGGCCGCCGGTCACCCCGAGGTGACCGTGGTCAACAAGGCGATCTCCAACCTGACGGACGACGTGGACCTGGTGGTCACCCACCAGGACCTCACCGACCGTGCCCGTGAGAAGTCCCCGTCCGCCGTGCACGTCTCGGTCGACAACTTCATGGGCAGCCCGCGGTACGACGAGATCGTCGAGATGGTCGAGCAGAACAACTCGTCCACCTCGTAGCACCGACGGCCGGTCACCCCCCTGAGCCCGGCCCTCCGCGGTGCGGAGGGCCGGGTCCGGCCGTTCGGGTACACAGAAGACACGACACCTACAGCGACAGGAAGAGGCGCCAGATGAGCGACGTACTGAGCCGGGAGTCCATCGTCCTCGGCGGTCAGGCCAGGGACAGGGACGCAGCCATCACCGAGGCCGGCCGGCTGCTGGTCGCGAGCGGCGCGGTCGACGACGCGTACGTCGACGCGATGCACGAGCGCGAGACCTCGGTGTCCACCTTCATGGGCAACGGCCTCGCGATCCCGCACGGCACCAACGAGGCCAAGGCCCTGATCCGCCAGACCGCGATCTCGTTCGTCCGCTACGACGAGCCCATCGACTGGAAGGGCAGCCCCGCGAAGTACGTCGTGGGCATCGCCGGTGCCGGCGACGACCACCTCACCGTGCTCCAGGCGCTCGCCGGTGCGTTCACCGACGACGACAGCATCGCCCGCCTCGACGCGGCGCAGACCCCCGACGACGTGCTCGCCGTCCTGGGCGACGTCAGCACCTGACCTGGACCACGTCGTCCGCACCAGACCCACCGGAGCCCCCGCCGCTGTCCAGCCCGGGGGCTCCGGTGCGTCCGGACGGTGCGGACGGGCAGTCCGGCGTCAGGCAGGAGTGACCGCGACCGGTACGCCGTTGAGCGCGGCGTTGCCCGAGACGTCCAGCAGCTCGGGGTCGGTGAGGTCGTTGATCGACACGCCCGGCACCTCGCGGCTGCGGGACATCAGCACGCCGTCCCTCGCGTGGCCGTAGCCGTGGGGGAGCGAGACGACCCCGGGCATCAGGTCCTCGGAGGACGCGACCTCGACCTCCACCGACCCGATCCGGGACGTGACCCGCACCCGGGCGCCGTCGGCGATCTCGCGGTCGGCGAGGTCGTCGGGGTTCATCAGCAGCTGGTGGCGCGGGCGACCCTTCGTCAGCCGCTCGGAGTTGTGCATCCACGAGTTGCAGTCCTGCTTGTGCCGCCGACCGATCAGGAGCAGTCCCGGCCCGTCACCCTCCGGCGCGGCCACGGCGGCCAGCCGGGCGACGTCGGCCACGACCAGGGCGGGGGCGAGGTCGACCCGCTTGTCCTTCGACGGCAGCCGGGCGGGGAGCTGTCCGCCGCGCAGCGGGCCGAGGTCGATCCCGGCCGGTCGGGCGCGCAGCTTCTTCATCGTGACGCCGCTGGTCCCGCGGCGCAGCAGCTGGGTGACCAGGAACGTCGGGCTCGCGGTCAGTCGGGCCCGCTGCACGAGCCGCTTCCTGAGCGGCTGCTTGCGGTCCAGCCGCGCCGTCGTGCGCAGCGTGATCTCGCGGAAGATCTGCCAGTCGTGGCGCTGGTCGGCGTCCTTCTCGAAGACCGCGGGCGTGAACCGGGCGGTGTCGCGGACGGCGAGCAGGTGGAAGACCAGGTCGTAGTGGTCCCGCTCGAGGGCCGTGGTCGGGGGAAGGATCACGTCGGCGTGGCGAGTCGTCTCGTTGACGTAGATGTCGACGGCCGCCATGAAGTCCAGGCCGCGCAGCGCGCCGTCGAGCCGGGACCCGTCAGGGGTCGACAGGACCGGGTTGCCCGCGACGGTCAGCACCGCCCGCACCTGGCCCTCGCCGGGCGTCTCGATCTCCTCGCGGAGCGCCGCGACCGGCAGCTCGCCGGCGGTCTCCGGCAGGCCGCGCACCCGTGAGCGCCATGCGTCGTGGTGCCCGCGGCCGATGAGGCCCGTGCCGACGGCGTCGATGGCGGGGGAGGTGAACATCGCCCCGCCGGTCCGGTCGAGGTTGCCGCTGAGGATGTTGAGGCAGTTCACCGCCCACTGGCACACCGTGCCCCACGGCCCGGCGGACACGCCGATCCGGCTGTAGACCACGCCCGCGTCGGCGGCGACGAGCTCGCGGGCGAGCCGGCGTACCTCGTCGGCGGGCAGCCCGCTCATCGCCTCGGCGCGCTCGGGGGTGAAGTCGGCGACCAGGTCGACCACCGTCGCCAGCCCGTCGACGTACGACGCCACCTCCGGGACCTGGCCCGGGGTCTGCTCGGAACGAGCCGTGAGCACGTGCAGCATCGCGAGCAGCACCCACGCGTCGGTGCCCGGCCGGACGAAGTGGTGCTCGTCGGCCACCTTGGCGGTCTCGGTGCGCCGCGGGTCGAGCACGACCATCCGCCCGCCGCGGGCGCGCAGGTCGCGGGCGCGCTGCGGGAAGTCGGGGACGGTCATCAGCGAGCCGTTGGACGCCATCGGGTTCGCGCCGATCACCAGGAACCACGACGTGCGGTCGATGTCGGGGATCGGCAGGAAGAGCTGGTGGCCGAACATCAGGTGCGCGACGAGCTGGTGGGGGAGCTGGTCGACCGACGTGGCGGAGTAGCGGTTCCTGGTGCGGAACGACTTGAACATCGCGGTGCCGTGGGTCATCGACCCGAGGCTGTGGGCGTTGGGGTTGCCGAGGTAGACGCCGAGCGCGTCGTCGCCGTGCTCGTTGATCACCCGGGCCAGGTTGTCCGCGACGAGGTCGAAGGCCTCGTCCCAGCCGATCTCCTCCCAGCGCGCGGCCGGTCCCTCGCCGACCCGCCTCACCGGACGCCGCAGCCGGTCGGGGTCGGCGTACACGTCCGCGATGGCGACGCCCTTGGGACAGATGTGGCCACGCGAGAGCGGATCGGCGGGGTTGCCCCGTACGCCGACGACGTCACGGCCGCGGATGGTGAGCTCGAGCCCGCAGATGGCCTCGCAGAGGTTGCAGACGCCGATCCGCTTCTCGCTGTGCTCGCTCGTGGTGGACATGCGTGGATCGTCGCACGCGCCACCCGCGGGGAGGATGACAGTTCGCGATCGAGGGGTCAGACTCTCCCCGCCCGCCCGGTCACGGGTCGGCAACCGACAGAATGGAGTACGTCATGGGTTTCGGAGGACCGATCGGCCTCATCGTCGTGGGCCTGATCCTCGCGTTCGGGCTGAACGACCAGCAGGTGGGCCCCCTCAACATGTGGACCATCGGCATCATCCTGGCCCTGGCGGGAGCGCTGTGGCTCGTGCTCACGATCGTCCAGCAGAACACCCGCCGTCGCCAGACCACGACGGCGACCACCACGGACGCCCAGGGGCGCCAGGCCACCACGCAGCGGACCGACGTCGCGGACCCGCCGCCGCCGCCGGCCGTCTGAGCCAGCTCCACCCGCTCGCTGCGCGGCGCGGATTGGGCCACCGGTCCTGCGCCTCGATATGCTTCTGCGGTTGCCCACGAGGGCGACACGCCGTGACAACGGCCGCGGATCCAGAGTGCCCCGGTGAACAGGCCCGGGCGCGCCGCGCAACGAGAACCGAAGGAGCCCCCATGTCGATTGGTACCGACGCGGAGACCAAGAAGAAGATCATCGCCGAGTACGCCGTCGCCGAGGGCGACACCGGTTCGCCCGAGGTCCAGATCGCGCTGCTCAGCCACCGCATCTCGCACCTCACCGAGCACCTCAAGTCGCACAAGCACGACCACCACAGCCGTCGTGGCCTGCTGCTGCTCGTCGGCCAGCGCCGTCGGCTGCTCAACTACCTCCAGAAGACGGAGATCGAGCGCTACCGCTCCATCGTCGAGCGCCTCGGCCTCCGCCGCTGATCGCGAGGAGCGGTTCCCCGTCCCGGGGAGCCGCTCCTTCTCGCTTCACCGGCCCGCCGCGCTAGTGTCGGGCCGTCACAACTGAACAACCACCCAACAGGAGCGACCCGCACGTCCGGCTCGGTCCTCGGTAGTGGCCTTCAGATCAACGGATCTGCGGGCCTCGATCGAAGACCGGCCTCGCGGGGCTTCGACGTCCCGCCCCCGTCACGGGAGAGTGGGCGACGCGGATCGCTCCGCGAAGAGAAAGCAGAGTCCTGCTTCCATGAGTGAACCCATCATCTCCGCTGTCGAGACCGTCCTCGACAACGGCAAGTTCGGCAAGCGCACGGTCAAGTTCGAGACCGGTCTCCTGGCCCGCCAGGCCGCCGGCTCCGTGACGGCGTACCTCGACGACGAGACCATGCTGCTCTCGGCGACGACCGCGGGCAAGACGCCCAAGGACCACTTCGACTTCTTCCCCCTGACGATCGACGTCGAGGAGCGGATGTACGCCGTGGGCCAGATCCCCGGCTCCTTCTTCCGGTCCGAGGGTCGCCCGGGCGAGGACGCGATCCTCACCTGCCGCCTGATCGACCGCCCGCTGCGCCCGACCTTCAAGAAGGGCCTGCGCAACGAGGTCCAGGTCGTCATCACCGTCATGGCGCTCGACCCCGACATGCCCTACGACGTGCTCGCGATCAACGCCGCGTCGCTGTCCACCCAGCTCTCCGGCCTGCCCTTCTCCGGCCCCGTCGGTGGCGTCCGCGTGGCGCTCATCGAGGGCCAGTGGGTCGCCTTCCCGTCGCACTCGCAGCTCGAGAACGCCGTCTTCGACATGGTCGTCGCCGGTCGCGTCACCGAGACCGGCGACGTCGCGATCATGATGGTCGAGGCCGAGGCCCCCGAGGAGACCTACGCGCTCATCCAGGGTGGCGCCCAGGCGCCCACCGAGGAGGTCGTGGCCAGCGGCCTCGACGCCGCCAAGCCCTTCATCAAGCAGCTCGTCGAGGCCCAGGCCCAGCTCGCTGCCGAGTCCGCCAAGCCGGTCCAGGACTTCCCGGTCTTCCTCGACTACGAGGACGACGTCTACGCCGCCGTCGAGGCCGAGCGCCAAGGACGACACCGCCGCCGCGATGACCATCGGCGACAAGCAGGAGCGCGAGACCAAGCATCGACGAGATCAAGAGCGCCCTGCTCGAGAAGCTCGCCGGCCAGTTCGAGGGTCGCGAGAAGGAGATCGGCGCGGCCTTCCGCTCGCTCACCAAGTCGCTGGTCCGCCAGCGCGTGCTGCGCGACAAGATCCGCATCGACGGTCGCGGCCTCGCCGACATCCGCCCGCTGCACGCCGAGGTCGGCGTGATCCCGCGCGTCCACGGCTCGGCGCTGTTCGAGCGTGGCGAGACCCAGATCCTGGGCGTCACCACCCTCAACATGCTCAAGCTGGAGCAGCAGCTCGACACGCTGTCGCCGGAGAAGCACCGCCGCTACATGCACAAGTACGTCTTCCCGCCGTTCTCCACCGGTGAGACCGGCCGCGTGGGCTCGCCCAAGCGTCGCGAGGTCGGCCACGGTGCGCTCGCGCGCCGCGCCCTCCTGCCGGTGCTGCCCTCGCGCGAGGAGTTCCCCTACGCGATCCGCCAGCTCTCCGAGGCCATGGGCTCCAACGGCTCCACCTCGATGGGCTCGGTCTGCGCCTCGACCCTGTCGCTGCTGCAGGCCGGTGTGCCGCTCAAGGCCTCCGTCGCCGGCATCGCGATGGGCCTCATCTCCGACGAGGTCGACGGCGAGACCCAGTACGTCGCGCTGACCGACATCCTCGGTGCCGAGGACGCCTTCGGCGACATGGACTTCAAGGTCGCCGGCACGCGCGAGTTCGTCACCGCCCTCCAGCTCGACACCAAGCTCGACGGCATCCCCGCCGAGGTCCTGGCCGCCGCGCTGACCCAGGCCCGCGACGCGCGCCTGGCGATCCTCGACGTGATGGCCGAGGCCATCGACGCCCCCGAGGAGATGTCGGTCCACGCGCCGCGCATCATCACCGTCCGCGTGCCCGTCGACAAGATCGGCGAGGTGATCGGGCCCAAGGGCAAGGTCATCAACCAGATCCAGGACGACACGGGCGCGACGCTGTCCATCGAGGACGACGGCACGGTCTACATCGGTGCGACCAACGGCGAGGCGGCCGAGGCCGCCAAGGCCGCGGTCAACGCGATCGCCAACCCGACGATGCCCGAGGTCGGCGAGCGCTACCTCGGCACCGTCGTGAAGACGACCAACTTCGGTGCCTTCGTCTCGCTCATGCCCGGCAAGGACGGCCTGCTGCACATCAGCAAGCTGCGCGCCCTCGCCGGCGGCAAGCGCGTCGAGGCCGTCGAGGACGTCCTCTCGGTCGGCCAGAAGGTCCAGGTCTCCATCGCCGAGATCGACGACCGCGGCAAGCTGTCGCTGGTCCCCGTCGTCGACGAGGCCGAGGGCGACTCCGAGGAGTCGGCCGAGGTCGAGGCCATCGACGCCGAGTGACCTGACGCTCCACTCCACCACGACCGGCCGGCGGCCTCCGCCGGCCGGTCGTGGCGTTCCACCCCGGCGCCGGCCTCGGCGCCACCCCTGTGCAGCACCCGGAAGGACCCCCGTGCAGAAGAACGGCACCACCCGCACCCTCCACACCGTCAAGGACGCCGAAGGGGCGGTGACCTCGCGCGTACGACGCACGGTCCTGCCCAGCGGCCTGCGGATCGTCACCGAGCAGATGGCCGGCACCCGCTCGGCCAGCATCGGCGTGTGGGTCGACGTCGGGTCGCGCGACGAGTCCCCGACCCTGCACGGCTGCTCGCACTTCCTCGAGCACCTGCTCTTCAAGGGCACCCCCGAGCGGACCGCGATGGAGATCTCGGTCGCGCTCGACGCGGTGGGCGGGGAGTTCAACGCCTTCACCACCAAGGAGTACACCGTCTTCCACGCGCGGGTCCTCGACGAGGACCTCGCCACCGCGGTCGACGTGCTGGGCGACATGGTGACCGCCTCGACGATCACCGAGGCCGACGTCGAGGCCGAGCGCGACGTGATCCTCGACGAGATCGCGATGCACGACGACGACCCCGACGACGTCGTCCACAACCTCTTCGCCCACCAGGCATGGGGCGACACCCCGCTCGGTCGGCCGATCGCCGGCACCGAGGCGTCGATCACCGCGATGACGCGCGCGCAGATCCACCGCTTCTACCGCCGCCACTACACGCCCGGCAACATGGTCGTGTCCGTCGCCGGCAACGTCGACCACGCCGACGTCGTACGCCAGGTGCGGCAGGCGTTCGCGCGCCAGGGCTTCCTCGACGGCGAGGGGACCCCGCCGCCGCTCGGCCCAGTCGGAGAAGGCCCGCAAGGTCCACCCCGGCCAGACGCGCACGGTCCGCCCGCAGGAGCAGGTCAACCTCGTCCTCGGCGTCAAGGGCCTGACCCGCACCGACCCGCGGCGCTACGCCCTCGGCGTGCTCAACACCGCCCTCGGCGGCGGCACGTCGTCGCGGATGTTCCAGGAGGTGCGCGAGCACCGCGGCCTGGCCTACTCCGTCTACTCCTTCGCCAGCCACCACTCCGACGCCGGCGTGGTCGGCGTGTCGGTCGGCTGCCTGCCCGGCAAGTACGACGCCGTGCTGGAGACCGTGCGCGCCGAGCTCGCCAAGGTCGCGGCCGACGGGCTCACCGAGGAGGAGGTCGAGCGCGGCAAGGGCCAGCTCAAGGGCGGCCTGCTCCTCGGCCTCGAGGACTCCGGCTCGCGGATGTCACGCATCGGCAAGGCCGAGCTGGTCCACGACGAGCTGCTGACCATCGACGAGGTGGTCCGCCGCATCGAGGCCGTCACCCGCGACGACATCGCCACCCTCGCCCGCGACCTCTTCACCCAGCCCGAGCTGCTCGCGGTCGTCGGCCCGGAGAAGAAGGCGTCGAAGGCCAAGAAGAAGTAGCACGCCGCTGCTGCTTCACCATGGGATGTCGCTCAACCATGCACTTCCCATGGTCAGTTGACGATGGGAAGTGCAGGTACGTCGACATCCCATGGTGGAGCGACCACGGGAGGACGACCTCAGCGCTTGGCGATGATCCCGATGACCGGGGGAGCCTTCTGCTCGACCACGCTGACCCGGAAGCCGCCGCGGAGCAGGTTCTCCGAGGCCTTCTTCACGATGTTGGGCACGAGCTCGGGACGGGCGGCGTCGTAGAAGAGGTAGACCGCGCCGCCGGGGACGAGCCGCTCGTGGAGCAGGGCGATCTCGTCGTCGCACGGGCGCACCCAGAAGAGGTTCACGTTGAAGGCGAAGACCTTGTTGAGCCGCTTGACCGGGACCCGCAGCGTGGCGAGGTCGATCTGGCGTACGACGAGCCGGCCGGCGTCGACGTACTTCTGGTTGCGCCGCTTGGTGCGGTCGACGCCCGACTCCGAGCGGTCGATCGCGAACAGCTTGCCGGTCTCGAGGTGGCTGCAGATCGCCTCGGCGCCGGCGCCGGGTCCGCAGCCGATCTCGAGGACCTGGTCGGCGGGCTGCACGTCCATGAGGTCGACGGCCCACTTGATGCGCGGTGGGATGGTCGCGAGTGGCATGACCTACAGCCTGCCAGACCCGTGTGCGCGCGTCAGCCACCGCCACCCGTCGGGCAGGTCGAGCAGTAGGTTGGCCCCGTGAGCACCCCGGATCCCGAGCGCACCAGCACCCCCGTCCGTACGCCGATCCGGGTCGGCGTGCTGGGCGCCCGCGGCAAGGTCGGCGCGGAGGTCTGCCGGGCCGTCGAGGCAGGCGCCCGACACCGAGCTGGTCGCGTCGGTCGACGCCGGGGACGACGTCGAGGAGCTCGCCCGCTCCGGCGCGCAGGTCGTCGTCGACTTCACCCACCCCGACGTCGTGATGGACAACCTCCGCTTCTGCATCGAGCACGGCATCCACGCCGTCGTCGGCACCACCGGCTTCGACCAGGAGCGGCTCGACCAGCTCGAGGAGTGGCTGCGCGAGCGCGCCCGGGTGTCGGCGTGCTCATCGCCCCCAACTTCAGCATCGGCGCGATCCTGATGATGCGCTTCGCCGCCGAGGCCGCGCCCTTCTTCGAGTCCGTGGAGGTCGTCGAGCTGCACCACCCCGACAAGGCCGACGCGCCGTCCGGCACGGCCCGGCGCACCGCCGAGATGATCGCGGCCGCCCGCCGCGAGGCGGGCAGCGCCCCGATGCCCGACGCGACCTCGACCGGCCTCGACGGGGCGCGCGGCGCCGACGTCGACGGCGTACGCGTCCACGGGCTGCGGGTGCGCGGGCTCGTCGCCCACCAGGAGGTCCTCCTCGGCATGCCGGGGGAGACGCTGACCATCCGGCACGACTCGCTCGACCGGGTCTCGTTCACGCCGGGCGTCCTGACGGGCGTGCGGAGGATCGCCGACCACCCGGGTCTCACCGTCGGGCTCGACGCCTTCCTCGACCTGCGCTGAGCGCACTCCCGCGACGGCGACGTAACCCGGAGTTGCAGGTCGTCGTTGGGCCAGTGGAGCCACGGCCCACTCGGGGGCGCGGCTGACCTCTCGGAAGGCATCCCCACCATGCGCAGAACAGCAGGACTCGCCGCGTTCGCCGTCGCAGCCGCCACCGCGGCCGCGCTTCCGCTCACCACGGCCACGAGCGCCCAGGGCGCTCCCGCCGCCCCCACGACGCCATCGGCGCCGCGCTCGCCGGGCTCACGGCCCACCCCGGTGCGGCCCGAGCGGCCGACGGCCAGGCGCTTCGTCGCCCGCGAGACCATCACCGACGCCGACGGCAGCACGCACGTCCGCTTCGACCGCACGCTCGACGGCCTGCGCGTGGTCGGCGGTGACCTCGTCGTCCACAGCGACGCGTCCGACGCCTGGGCCGGGGTCAGCCAGACGTTGACCGCCCCGCTGACCGTCGGCACCGAGGCGAGCGTCCCGGCGACCACCGCGAGGCGCACCGTCCTGACCCGCACCGCCCGCACGTCCGCCGTCCGCGGTGACGACACGGCCGAGGCCAGCGAGCTCGTCGTCGACGCCACGCGGCGCTGCGCCGCGCCTGGCGTGGGAGGTCGTCACCGGCGGCACCCAGGCCGACGGCACCCCGTCGCGACTGGCGACGTACGTCGACGCCCGGACCGGCATGGTCATCCGCAGCGAGCAGCAGATCGTCAACGTCGACGGCACCGGGCAGACGCTCTACAGCGGCACGGTGCCGCTGAGCGTGACCGGATCCGGGTCGTCCTACCAGCTCAAGAACGCCGGCGTCCGCGGCAACACCTACACGACCGACATGAAGAACGCCGAGGACTCGGTCCTCTGCCAGCTCTTCGGCGCCGGCTGCTCGACCGGCACCGTGATCACCTCGACGACGACCACGTTCGGCAACGGCCTCAGAACAGCAACCGCGCCACGGCCGGGCGCCGACGCGCAGTACGGCTGCAACGAGACGTGGGACTACTTCCAGGCCACCCACGGCCGCAACGGCATCTTCGACGACGGCAACGGCTCCTACAACCGGGTCCACTACGGCAAGAACTACGTCAACGCCTTCTGGGACGGCACCGAAGATGACCTACGGCGACGGCGACGGGGTCAACTTCGGCCCGCTCGTGTCGCTCGACGTGGCCGGCCACGAGATGTCGCACGGCGTCACCGAGAACTCCGCCAACCTCACCTACTCCGGTGAGTCGGGCGGCCTCAACGAGTCCACCTCCGACATCTTCGGCACGATGGTGGAGTTCTACGCCGCCAACCCGAACGACCCGGCCGACTACCTGATCGGCGAGGAGTTCGACCTGATGAACCACGTCGGCTTCCGCCGGATGGACAACCCGATCGCCGACGGCAGCTCGCCCAACTGCTACAGCAGCACCACGAAGGACCTCGACGTGCACTACTCCTCGGGCGTCGGCAACCACTTCTTCTACCTGCTGGCCGAGGGCAGCGGCGCGAAGACGATCGGCGGCGTCGCGCACAGCTCGACCACCTGCAACGGCTCGACGATCACGGGCATCGGTCGCGACGCGGCCGGCAAGATCTGGTACCGCGCGCTGACCGTCTACATGACGTCCAGCACGACCTACGCCGGGCGCACGCACCGCGACGCTCGACGCCGCGCGTGACCTCTACGGTGCCGGATCGGTGCAGCAGAACACCGTCGCCGCCGCGTGGAGCGCGGTCTCGGTCGGCTGACCGGGTCCCCCGGGACCACGAGGTGGGGGCGTCAGACGAGGCGAGCGAGAGCCGCCACGACCGACGCCCCCACGACGACCACCAGGAACGGCATCCGCAGCAGCAGTGCGACCACGGCGAAGCCCAGCCCGAGCACCCGGGCGTCGAGCGTGAGGTCGCTGCCCTCCGAGAAGACCTGCACGGCGACCAGCGCGGCGAGCAGGGCGACCGGGATCAGGTCGGCCACCCGCTCGACCGTCGGGTGGCTCAGCACGCGCTCCGGCAGCGAGAGCCCGGCGAGCTTGAGCACGTAGCAGCCGACGCAGGCCAGCACGATCGCGGTCCACATCAGCGGTGACCGCCCGCCACGTCGTCCGGTCCGGGCTGCTCGGTCGGGTCCGGGCGCCTCGACAGCACGCCGACGAGCACCGCGACACCGCCCGCGGCCAGCACCGGCACGCCCGCTGCCGTGAGCGGCACCATCGTCAGCGCGACGGCTGCGCCCAGCACCGCCACGAGCACGTTGCGATGGTCCGTGAGCCGTGGCCAGAGCAGCGCCAGGAACGCCGCTCCCACGGCCGCGTCGAGACCGAACGCGCGCGGGTCGCCGACGGCCTCGCCGGCGAGCGCCCCGATCGCGGTGGCGACGTTCCACAGGACGAAGACGGCGACGCCCGTCGTGGTGAAGCCGAGCCGCGCGCCCTCGGTGGTGGGGCGGTTCACGGCCATCGCGGTCGACTCGTCGATGAGCACGTGCGCGGCAGCCGCACGCCTCCAGCCGCGCCACTTCAGCAGCGGCGCCATCCGCAGGCCGTAGAGCGTGTTGCGGGTGCCCAGCAGCAGCGCGGTCGCGGCGCCGGAGAGCGGTGCGCCTCCGGCAGCGACCACGCCGACGAGGGCGAACTGGCTGGCGCCGGTGAACATCACGAGCGACAGCACGCAGGTCTGCGCGACGCTGAGCCCGGAGGCCACCGACACGGCACCGAACCCGATGCCGTACGCGCCCGTGGCGAGGCCGACGGCGAGCCCGTCCCGGACGATCCCGGACCGCTCGCCGGGGCTGAGGGCGCGCTCGGTCACGGAGTGAGGCTAGAGCACCCGCACCGGGACCTGCGCCCCGATCGTCAGTGGGCGCGCTTGCGGGCGCGGGCCGGTCTGGCCTGCCGCTCGCGGAAGTCGTGCACGAGGACGAACGCCGCCGCGACCCCGGCCGCGGTGCCGGCGAGCAGGCCGACGCGCAGGTTGAGCGGGACCTCGGGCATGGCGCCGAACCAGAAGCCGAGGCCGACGCACACGACGAGCGCGGCGAGGACGAGGAGGAACCTGTGGAGAGCGGGAAGCGGACCTAGCATCTGGACCCCCGTGCTGGACCGGCGAAGTAGCCGGACTTCCATGGTGACGCACGTCACAGGAAAAACAAGACACTCAAGGGTGGAGTCGCGCGTCGGGCCGCGACGGCCCCGCCGGAGGCCTACGCCGATGGCGGTGTGGAGCCGGACCTGCTTGACGGTCGTGGTGCCCGTGCCGTCGAGGTCGAGCTCGCGGTGCGCGGTGTCGGGGGCCCAGCCGGCGTCGGTGAGGAACGATCGCAGCGCGTCGTCGTCGGCGTTGACCCACGTCACCGCCCGGGTGAAGCGGTCGGCGGCCAGGGTGTCGACCGCCGCCTGGAGCAGGCGCGACCCGTGGCCCTTGGAGCGCTCGCCCGGGTCGAGGGTGACCTCCGCGAGCTCGCCGTCGGCGACCGGGTCGCAGTCGGGGTCGACGGCGGGGGAGGTGAGGGCGAAGCCCACCACGCGGTTGCGCTCGAGCGCGACGAGGGCCCGGTGGCGCGCGTCGGCCGGCTTGGCGAGCACCTGGCGCCACTGGGCGGCCACGGCCTCGACGTCGGTGGGCAGCACGTCCGCGGGCAGCAGGTCGGCGTACATCTCGGGCCAGGCGCGCACCTGGACGCCGGCGATCGCAGCGGCGTCGTCGGCCCACGCGATGCGTACGGACACGTCGGCGGTCGGACCGCCGTGGTGGTGGCTCATCGGCGGTGGCTCATCGGTAGGTCTCGGGCAGCTTGTCGCCGATCTTGACCTGCGGCTTCGGCAGCCGCAGGAACTTCATCTGCAGCGAGCGGATCGCGGCGTAGAAGGTCAGGCCCTTGGTCGACTCGTCGGGGAACCGGCGGGCCATCTCGCGGCGGATCCGGAAGCGCAGCATGACGATGTCGACGATGATCACCAGGATCGTGGTGAAGAGCACCGTGTTGCCGAGCTGGATCATGCTCCTGTTGCCGGAGTAGCCCAGGATCATCGACAGCACGAGCAGCGGGACCATCAGCTCGATGAAGGAGAACCGCGAGTCGACGTAGTCGCGGACGAAGCGGCGGACCGGCCCGCGGTCGCGCGCGGGGAGGTAGCGCTCGTCGCCGGTCTTCATCGCCTCGCGCATCTTCTGCGAGGTCTCGCCGCGCGCACTGCGCTGCGCGGCCATCTGCTCGCGGCGGGTCCGCGGCACCTTGGCACGTGCGCGGGCAGCCGCCTCGGCCTCCTTGCGGGACGGCGTGGGACGACCCTTGCCGCCGACCTTGTCGGTGACGGTCGGCTCGGCGGGCTCGGAGCTGGAACGACGGAACACAGGCTGCCTTCACGTAGAGCGGGATGCTGCGGGCAGCCTATCGTCGCCACGCCCGCGGCCCGCGGTCGCCGGATGCCCTACCTCCGGCTTGGCTTTGGTCCTAGGGTGAGAGTTGACGACCACGCCATGACCGAGCATGACAAGAGAGGGTCCTCACCCCGATGAGTCTCATGAAGCGCATCAGCCTGATCTTCCGCTCCAAGGCCAACAAGGCCCTGGACAGGGCGGAGGACCCCCGCGAGACGCTGGACTACAGCTACCAGCGCCAGCTCGAGCTCCTCTCGAAGGTGCGCCGTGGCGTCGCCGACGTGGCCACCAGCCGCAAGCGCGTCGAGCTGCAGGTCAACCAGATCGAGCAGCAGGCCGCCAAGCTGCAGGGCCAGGCCGAGAAGGCCATCGGCGCCGGCCGCGAGGACCTGGCGCGCGAGGCGCTGACCCGCAAGTCCGGGCTCGCCTCCCAGATCGCCAGCCTCAAGGAGCAGCAGGCCACGCTCCAGGGCGAGGAGGAGAAGCTGGTCCTCGCCCAGCAGCGCCTCCAGGCCAAGGTCGAGGCCTTCCGCACCCGCAAGGAGACCATCAAGGCGACCTACACCGCCGCCGAGGCGCAGACGCGCATCGGCGAGGCGATGTCGGGCATCGGCGAGGAGATGGGCGACGTCGGTCTCGCCATCCAGCGCGCCGAGGACAAGACCGCGCAGATGCAGGCGCGCGGCCAGGCCATCGACGAGCTGATCGCCTCCGGCGCGCTCGACGACGCCTCCCAGCTCAACGCGGGCGACGACATCTCCCGCGAGCTCGACGCCCTCAGCTCGGGCTCCGACGTGGAGGCCGAGCTCGCTCGCCTCAAGGCGTCCTCGCAGCCGCAGGCCATCGAGGCCGGCGACGGCGACATCCTCGCGGAGCCCCAGGGCGAGGCCGTACGGGTCGAGGGCGAGAGCACCGAGGGTGGCCGGGCATGATCGTCCGCATCCTCGGTGAGGGTCAGTACGACCTCGACGACCACGCCCTCGACGCCCTCAACGGCCTCGACTCCCAGATCGAGAGCGCCATCGAGTCCGGCGACGAGGCGATGTTCCGCACGGCGCTGCAGGGGCTGCTCGCCGCCGTGCGGGCGAGCGGGACCCACCACGACGTCGACTCCCTCGACGAGTCCGACCTCATCCTGCCGCCGCCCGACGCGACCATCGACGAGGTCCGTGAGCTCCTGGGCGACGACGGCCTGATCCCGGGCTGAGGCCTGCGGGCTGCCCATGGCCACCTCCCGCTTCATCAAGGACACCGGGCTCACCGCCCGGATGACCCTCACGATGTTCCTGCTCGGCGCGCTCTTCGTCGGGCTGGTCGTCGCGCTGATGTATGCCTTCCGGGGCTACTCGGTGCTCATCGCGGTGATCGCGATCGGGATGGCGTTCTGGCAGTGGTGGAGCTCGGACAAGGTCGCGATGCGGGCGATGCGCGCCCGCGAGGTGACGCCGGAGGAGGCCCCCGAGCTGCACGGCATGATCGACCGGCTGTGCGCGCTGGCCGACATGCCGAAGCCGCGGGTGGGTGTCTCGGACCTGTCCGTGCCCAACGCGTTCGCCACCGGGCGCTCGCCCGACCGCGCCGTCGTGTGCGTGACGACCGGCATCCTGCAGGCCCTCGACGCCGAGGAGCTCGAGGCGGTGCTCGCGCACGAGCTGAGCCACGTCGCCCACCGCGACGTGCTGGTGATGACGGTCGCGTCGTCGGCGGGGATCGCGGCCGGCCTGCTCATGCGCTTCGCGCAGTTCGGCGGGATGGGTCGCTCGCGCAACAACAGCGCGTTCCCCGCAGTGCTCGTCGGCCTCCTCGTCAGCCTGGTGGTGTACGCCGTCAGCTTCCTGCTGCTCCGCCTGCTCTCGCGCTACCGCGAGCTCAGCGCCGACCGGGCCGGCGCCTACCTCACGCTCAAGCCCGCCGCCCTCGGCTCCGCGCTCCAGAAGATCAGCGGCGAGGCAGCGGCCATCCCGCAGCGCGACCTGCGCGCGAGCTCCGCCGCCAGCGCCCTCTGCATCGTCCCGGCCCTCCGCGGCGGCGGTCTCGGCGGCCTGATGGCCACCCACCCGCCCCTCCAGCAACGGCTCGAGCAGCTCGCCCGCATCCAGGCCGAGCTCAGCCGGCCGACGGGCTGAGGCGGACAGCGATGGGTCTCTGGGAGACGATGCGGGCGCGGACGGCGCCGCGGCGCAACCACCTCGACGCGCTGTTCCTCGTGCCGAGCGCGGCGATCACGCTGCAGACGGCGCTGGGCTTCGAGCCGACCGGGTCCGGGTCGGTCTGCTACCGGTCCGCGGCCGGCGCGGCGTTCGCACAGACCCAGTCCGACGTCCTGGCGCTCATCCGCGACGACGCGGACGCGCCCGAGGTCACCGTCACCACCGACGACTTCGGCTTCACCTGGCTCGTCGTGGCCGGCGACCCCGCCGACACGTCCGCGCTCTGCACCGACCTGCACGCCGTCAACACCACGCTGGAGCTCAACGGCTTCGACAGCGGGCTGCTGTGCTCGATGGTCCCGTTCGCCAACGCCTCCGGCCAGCGCTTCGGCCTCACCTACCTCTACAAGCAGGGGACGTTCTACCCGTTCGCGCCGCGGACCGACGGGCAGGGCGGGCAGGCCCGGGACAACCTGCTCGAGCTGTCCGTGCGCGACCTGCTCGCCCCCGAGCTGCCGATGGAGGCCGACCTGCAACGGTGGCTGGCGATCTGGAAGGCTCCGGGACTGTGACCACGCACGAGACGGACCTCAGCGCCGAGGCGCGCCGGACTGCCGAGCGTGAGGCGACCATCGAGGCCTACGACGTCCTGTGGCACCCGCCGCGGCGCGAGCTGGTCGCGCTGGTCGACCTCGCCGCGACCGTGACCGGCGTGCCGTTCGCCGCGGTCAACCTCTTCACGACGACGATGCAGCACCACGCCGCGACCGTCGGCTTCGAGGCGGCGACCCTGCCGCTGGCCGACGTCCCGTGCAAGGTGGTGATGGACAGCGGTGAGCCCTACCAGATCGACGACGCCAGGAAGGACCCCGACCTCGCGGACATCCCGTCGGTCACCGGCCCGCTGGCCAGCATCCGCTACTACGCCGCCCACCCCCTGAGGACGCCCGGCGGCGTGCTGATCGGGACCCTCTGCGTCTTCGACGAGGAGGTGCACGAGACCAGCGACGAGGCCGCGACCGCGCTCGGACAGCTCGCGGACCGCGTGGTGGACGTCCTCGAGCTCGAGCTCGCCTCGCGTCGGCTGACGGAGGCGAACGCCCGGCTCAGCACGGCCAACGAGCGCCTCGAGCACTTCGCGGGACAGGTCAGCCACGACCTGAAGAACCCCCTCACGTCGGTGGCCCTCTCGCTCGAGTCGCTCGAGCTCGACGTGACGGACTCCGAGCAGCTCGACACCCTGGCCCGGGCCCGGCGGGGTGTCGACCGGATGGACTCGATGATCAGCGACCTGCTGGTCTTCGCGTCCCAGGGCGCCCCTCCCGGTGACGACCTCGTCGACCTCGGCGTCCAGCTGGGGCTGGCACTCGACGACCTCGCGAACCGGGTCTCGCCGGGTGCGGTGTCCGTCGGTGCGCTGCCGGTCGTGCGCGGGGACTCGGCCCAGCTGCGCTCGGTGCTGATGAACCTCGTCGACAACGCGGCCAAGTTCACCGACGACGGCGAGACGCCCGAGATCGAGGTGGACGCCCGGATGGTGGACGGGCGGCACCGCATCGAGGTGCGCGACCGTGGCCGCGGCGTGCCGCCGGACCGGACCGAGCGGATCTTCGCTCCGCTGGCCCGTCTCGACAAGAGCGTGGAGGGCGTCGGGATCGGGCTGGCCACCTGCCGCCGGGTGGTCGAGGCGCACGGCGGCACGATGGGCGTCGAGGCCCGCGAGGGTGGGGGATCGGTCTTCTGGTTCGACCTGCCCTCCGCCGCCTAGGGCAGCCTGGCCTGCTTCATCTGGCGTGAGGCGTAGACGTTGCCGATCACGGTGCCGTCCAGCCAGGCGGTGAGCCGGGCCGCCTCCGCGTGGAGCGCGTCGTGCCCCGCGGGTCCGACGTCCTCGAGCAGCGAGAGGCGTACGACGCCCTCGTCGTCCTGCACCCAGCAGCCGACGACGCGACCGTCCCACCAGGCCGTCGTCCCGGCGTTGCCGTTGGTGTCGAACAGGTAGGGCACGTGGGCGGGGTCGAGGTAGAAGCCGCGTGACTTCCAGCCCATCACCGTGGGGTCGAGGGTCGGCAGCAGCGCGGCCCACGGCTCGACGGGTCCGACCTCCTCGGTGTCGTCGGGCAGCACCCAGCCCGTGGTGCCGTCGTCCAGGGCCACCTCCACCGCCTCGACGTCCGCGAGCGCCCGGGTGACCGCGGTCTTGGTGGAGCCGAGCCACCACTGGACGTCGGCCGCGGTGCCGGGGCCGAAGGTGCGCAGCCAGCGGCGTACGAGCTCGGCGTAGCCGTCGGCCTCGTCGAGCGGCTCGTCCACGACGTCGAGCCAGTCGCCCGTGCGGGTCCACATGGGCTTGTTGAGCCGCCAGTGGCCCCCGTTGCGCGCGCGCACCGCGGCACCGTCGAGGCCGAGGTGGGTCAGCACCCACGGCGCCACCGGGGTCGGCCGGTCGTAGGACTTGTCCGTCGTGCCGCCGATCATCCCGGCGAGCTCGGGCACCTCGGCACGGAGCTCGGCCGTCGTCGCGGGCCCGATCGCGAGCCGCTCGAGGGTCGCCGCGCGGGCGGCGTCGAGCCAGGCCTCGCCGTCCGGGGCGATGCCGGCACCGGCGATGGCCTTGGCGATCCGCTTGCGCTCGGAGGTCGCGACGCGTGCGGACGCGCTGCCCCAGGCCGCGGGCAGCAGGTCGCGCGGGAAGACGAAGAGCGTGCGCCGCATGGCGAGCTGCTTGACCACGCTGCGGTCCTCGTAGAGCGCGGCGTCCACGTCGGCGGCGCCTCACGCCCTCGGTCCTGGCCGCCACCGCGAGGTGCACGGTGGCCGCCTCCGTGGCGTGCAGCACGGTCATCGCGCGGGTGACCGCCTCGACGCCGTCCAGCCGGTGCGCGGGCGACAGCGCGTGGCGTACGGCGATCCGGCTGCGGCGCTCGGCGTCGCTGACGTGCCTCATGTGGCCGGGGTGCTCAGTCGCGGTGCGACTTGCCGGGCAGGTCGAGCATCCGCTGGAGCGCGACGAGGGCGTCGGCCTCGGTCTCGGGGTCGACGGTGATCTGGTTGACCACCTGGCCCGCGACGAGGTTCTCCAGCGCCCAGACCAGGTGGGGCAGGTCGATGCGGTTCATCGTCGAGCAGTAGCAGACGTTGCGGTCGAGGAAGACGATCGTCTTGTCGGGGTGGGCGTCGGCCAGGCGCTTGACGAGGTTGAGCTCGGTGCCGATCGCCCAGACGGTGCCGGGCTCGGCGGCCTCGATGGTCTTGATGATGAACTCGGTCGAGCCGACGAGGTCGGCCTTGAGGACGACCTCGTGCGTGCACTCGGGGTGGACCAGGATGTTGATGCCGGGGTGCTTCGCGCGCAGCTCGTCGACGACGTCGGGGGAGAACCGGCCGTGCACCGAGCAGTGGCCCTTCCAGAGGATCATCCGGGCCCGCTGGAGCTCGTCGGCGGTGAGCCCGCCGCCGGGCTGGCGCGGGTCCCACACGACGCACTCGTCGAGCGCGATGCCCATCTGGAGGACGGCGGTGTTGCGGCCGAGGTGCTGGTCGGGGAGGAAGAGGACCTTGGCGTCCGCGTCGCCCTTCTGCGCGAAGGCCCAGTCGAGCGCGACGTCGGCGTTGGACGACGTACAGACGACGCCGCCGTTGCGACCGCAGAACGCCTTGATGTCGGCGCTGGAGTTCATGTAGGTCACCGGGACGACGCTGTCCTGGATGCCGGCGTCGGCCATCGCGTCCCACGCGTCCTCGACCTGGCGCAGCCGCGCCATGTCGGCCATCGAGCAGCCGGCCGCGAGGTCGGGCAGCACGACCTGCTGGGTCGGCGAGGTGAGGATGTCGGCCGACTCGGCCATGAAGTGCACGCCGCAGAAGACGATGAACTCGGCGTCGGGCCGCCCGGCGGCGTCGCGCGCGAGCTTGAAGGAGTCGCCGGTGACGTCGGCGAACTGGATGACCTCGTCGCGCTGGTAGTGGTGGCCGAGCACGAAGAGCCGCTCACCCAGGGCGGCCTTGGCCGCGCGGGCGCGCTCGACGAGGCCGGGGTCGGACGCTGCCGGGAGGTCGCCGGGGCACTCGACGCCGCGCTCGGCGTCGAGGTCGCGGCCCTTGCCGAGCGGGAGGAGCGGCAGGTCGACGGTGCTCATGGTGCTCATCCTAGGGAGGGTGACCGACGACCGGGGCGGCAGTGGGAGGGTGGCGGACATGTCACGACGCGGTGAGGTGCTGGCCCTGGTCCAGGCGGGCGGCCAGGGCTCCCGGATGGACGTCCTGACGCGGGAGCGCGCCAAGCCTGCGCTGCCGTACGGCGGGGTGCACCGGCTGATCGACTTCGCCCTGTCCGGCCTCGTCCACGCCGACCTGTCGGACGTGTGGGTGTCGCTGGAGTACCAGGTGACCTCCATCGACGAGTACCTCTCGGGCGGGCGTCCGTGGAGCCTGGACCGCAACCGCGGCGGCTTCCGCCGCATCGTCCCGCAGACCGGCACCGGGCCCGCGACCGAGAGCGGGTTCGCCCACGGCAACGGTGACCTGCTGCTGCGGATGTCGGCCGACATCGAGGCGTTCGGCGCGCGCGACGCTCGTGGTCTGCAGCGCCGACCACGTCTTCAACATGGACCTCGCCCCGGTCATCGAGGACCACGTGGCGGCGGGTCGTACGGCCACCGTGCTGACCAGCGAGGTGACCAGGAAGGACGCCTCCGACAACGTCGTCGTGCTGGCGGGCACGAGCGGCCGGGTCACCGGGGTCGAGCACAAGCCGTCGAAGCCGTCCTCCGGCACCGTCGCGACCGAGATCTTCGTCTACGACACCGAGGCCCTGCTCGCCGCGCTGCACGACCTGCGGCACGAGCTGGCGGGCGAGCAGGACCCCGAGGACGCGGCCGAGGGCGACAGCGGCATCGGCGACTTCGGCGAGCACCTGCTCCCGCGCCTGGTCGAGAGCGGCAAGGTCGACGCGGTGCCGCTCACCGGCTACTGGCGCGACGTCGGCCAGCCCGGGCTCTACCTCCAGTCCCACCGCGACCTGCTCCGGGGGAAGGTCGACGTCTTCGACCACCCCGACCGCCCGGTCATCTCGCACTGGCCGGACCGCCCCGCCGCCCGGGTGCGGGCCACGGGGGAGTGCCGCGACTCGATGCTGTCGCCGGGTGCGGACGTCTCCGGCCTCGTCGTCGGCAGCGTCCTCGGCCCCGGCGTCGTGGTCGAGAAGGGCGCCGAGGTCCACGACAGCGTCGTGATGGAGGACTGCGTGATCCGCGCCGGGGCCGTCGTCCGCACCACCGTCCTCGACGAGCGCTGCGAGGTGGCCGCGCGGTCGCGGGTCGGCGCCGAGCCGTCGCGACGGCTGGCGCACGACGACGACCTCGTGCTGGTCGGTCGCGACTCCCGGGTCGGCGGCGAGGTGGCCGCCGGGGCGCGGCTCGAGCCGGGGTCGTCGCTCTAGACGTCGCGGCGGGCCTCCAGAGGCAGGCCTCTAGAGCAGCGAGCCGTGGTGCAGGTAGGGCGACGGCGGCTTCATCTGGCGCACGCACAGGTAGCCGCTCTGGTGTGGATCGCCAGCCGCGCCGCGAGCCCGACGTCGAGCGCCCACGCGTTGGCGGCGGTGATGTGGTGGACCGAGACCTCGTCGCCGGGCGGCGAGGAGGCCAGCGCCTCCCACATGAGCGTGGTGGCCGTACGCCGGTTGGTGGCCGCGAGGCAGCGTCGGCGACCCGTCCGTCGTCGACGTAGGCGTAGCCGGACCCGGTGGAGTGGTCGGAGACGACCAGCCGGAACTGTGCGAGCAGCAGCTCGTGGTCGGAGAGGTGCGCTGCGCCGCGGGTCTGGCGGTCGATCGAGTTCAGCAGGTCGATGTCGGCGGCGGACCCCTCGCGCACGCGTTCGACCACCGGCAGCGCGTCGCGGTCGACGACGCCGGTGACGATCATCTGCGGGTGCAGGTCGAAGCCGGCCAGCCGGTAGCGGCGTACGGCGCCGGGGTCGGCGCTGGCCGCGAACATGCCGCGCAGGCAGCCGCGACCGTGGTGCATCGCGGCAGCCAGCAGCTGGGTGCCGATGCCGCGGCCCTGCTGGTCGGGCCGTACGGCGAAGGACGCGAGGATCCACATCAGCTCGCGCACCCGCGACACCGCGCCGCCGACCACCTCGCCGTCGACCTCGGCCACCCAGCAGCCACCGGGGTCGGTCGCGAGCGCGGCGCGCGCGCGGTGGATCCACGCGGCGTTGCGGCCGGGCGGACGACGTACGGGGTCGGGCCAGGCGCGCTGGGAGGTGCGGGTCGTCGACCTCGTAGTAGCTGGTCGCCGTCAGGTCGCCGAACGCCTCGAGGTCCTCCTCGCGCATCGGGCGGACGAGGGCGTCGCTCACGACACGTGGGCGGCGTACCGGGCCAGCAGGTCGCCCCAGTGGGTGTACTTCGCGCGGACCTCCTCGGTCCCGGGCATCCAGCCGCTGTGCACCAGCCGGACCAGGCTGCCGCCGGCGTCGGACTCGGTGAACCGCACGTCGAGCACGGTCGCCTCGTCCTCGGGGTGGCCGAGCCAGAACTCCTGGGTGTAGCGGCCGATCGGGTCCCACTCCATCACCCGCCCCCAGACGTACTCCTCGTCGCCGTGCACCATCGCGACCGGCCCGTTGGGGTCGACGGAGATGTTGGTGAAGGTGGGCGGGTCCGGGGTGAGCATCGGGTCCCACCACTCGCCCATCTGGGCGGTGAACCCGACGAAGGCCTGGGTCGGGCTCACCGGGCACGGTGACCTCGGCGACGATGGGGTCAACGGCTCGCTCGCTCCGTGCGCGAGCATGCCGGCGAGACTCGCGTGCGCTCGCTCAGCAGCATGCCCGACGAGTCGCTGCGAGGATGGGCTGCCATGCGCGTGCTGATCGCCCCCGACAAGTTCGCGGGCACCCTGACGGCGGTCCAGGCCGCCGAGGCCATCGCTGCCGGCTGGCGCCGGCACGCCCCGGACGACGAGCTCGACCTGGCGCCGATGGCCGACGGGGGTCCCGGCTTCGTCGACGTCCTGCACGCCGCGCTCGACGGGTCGCTGGAGGCGGTCACGGTGTCGGGCCCGCACGGCGCGCCCGTGCCGGCGGTGGTGCTGCGCGTGGGGGAGACGGCGTACGTCGAGAGCGCGCAGGCCGCCGGCCTCCACCTGGTCGACGGCGACCCGGAGACCGCGACCAGCCGCGGCGTCGGCGAGCTGGTCCTCGCGGCCGTCGAGGGCGGTGCCACCACCGTCGTGGTCGGGCTCGGCGGCACCGGCACGAACGACGGCGGGGCCGGGTTCCTCGCCGCCCTCGGGGCGACCTCCGACGGCGTGCTCGACGGTGGACCCGCCTCGCTCGCGTCCGTCACCGGCGTCGACCTCGGCCCGGCCCGCGACCGGCTCGCCGGCGTGACCCTCGTGGCCGCCAGCGACGTCGACAGCCCGCTCACCGGGCTGTTCGGCGCCACCAAGACCTTCGGGCCGCAGAAGGGGATCGGCGAGGACCGGATCGCGGAGGTCGACGGCTGGCTCGAGGGCTTCGCCGTCGCCACCGACCGGCGTACGTCGCTGGAGAAGGGCGCCGGGGCCGCCGGCGGCATCGGCTACGCCCTGCTCGTCCTCGGCGCGACCCGCGAGCCCGGCATCGACCTGGTCGCACGATCCGTCTCGCTCGAGTCGCGCGCCCGTCTCGCCGACCTGGTCGTGACGGGCGAGGGCGCCTTCGACTTCTCCAGCCGGGCGGGCAAGGTGCCCTACGGCGTCGCCGCGGTCGCCTCCGAGGCCCTCCGGCCGTGCATCGCGCTCGCCGGTCAGGTGCTCGTCGGCTCGCGGGAGATGCGCGCCCTCGGCATCGAGTCGGCGTACTCCCTCGTCGAGCTGGTGGGGGAGGACCGCGCCCTCGGCGCCCCCGCCGACGCCCTCGCCGACCTCGCGGCCCGGGTGGCCCGGACCTGGTCGCGGTGAGGCGAAGGAATAACCCCGGGTGTGCGACCATTGAAGCGAGCAGTACCCCCCAAGACTCTGGAGTGATGAGATGACCGAGCAGGTCGAGACCGAGCGCCGCACCGACCAGATCAACCTCTCCGCTGTCGCCGCCGGCAAGGTGAAGAGCCTCCTCGAGCAGGAGGGTCGCGACGACCTGGCCCTGCGCATCTCCGTGCAGCCCGGTGGCTGCTCGGGCCTGCGCTACCAGCTCTTCTTCGACGAGCGCACGCTCGACGGCGACGTCACCACCGACTTCGACGGCGTGACCGTCGTGGTCGACCGGATGAGCGTCCCCTACCTCAACGGTGCCGAGATCGACTTCGTCGACACCATCGAGAAGCAGGGCTTCACGATCGACAACCCCAACGCCACGGGTTCGTGCGCGTGCGGGGACTCGTTCCACTGAGCTGAGACACGACGAAGGGCCCCAGCCGATGGCTGGGGCCCTTCGTCGTTCGCGCGTGTGCCTGTGGTCAGTCCAGGTGCAGGTGCAGCGCGTTGGCGATGCGGGCGGCCGCGTCGGAGACCCGGATCTCGCGCTTGCCGACCTCCGCGGGGTAGTCCTCGTAACGGATGCTGGGCGCGGCGGAGACGGCGGCCTTCGCGGCCCGCTCGAGGCGCAGGTGCCGACTGGTGGCGCGCCCGTCGGCCGCCATCTCGGCGGGGGTGCCCAGCTCGTCGTGGGACAGGGCGGCGGGGCGGCGCGAACCGGGTGCGGAGGTCGTCATGGCTCGACGCTATTGGCTACTGCGGGGTATCCCGAGGTCTACCGGGAGGTAGTGTCTCGCGTCGTGTCCATCCTCGTAGCCGGGTCCATCGCTACCGACCACCTGATGTCCTTCCCCGGCAAGTTCGCCGACAGCCTCGTGGTCGACCAGCTCGACAAGCTGTCGGTGTCGTTCCTCGTCGAGGACCTCGAGGTACGCCGCGGCGGGTGCGCGGCCAACATCTGCTTCGGCCTCGGCAACCTGGGCCTGCGCCCGGTGCTCGTCGGTGCCGTCGGCGAGGACTTCGCCGAGTACCGCGCGTGGCTCGAGCGGCACAACGTCGACTGCGACTCGATCCACGTCTCGGAGACCCGCCACACCGCCCGCTTCGTGTGCACCAACGACTCCTCGCACGCGCAGATCGCCAGCTTCTACGCCGGCGCGATGAGCGAGTCGCGCGAGATCGAGCTCAAGCCGATCGTCGACCGGGTCGGCGCCCCGGACTACGTGATCATCGGTCCGGACGACCCGCAGGGGATGCTCCGCCACACCGAGGAGTGCCGCCAGCGCGGCTACCCGTTCCTCGCCGACCCGTCGCAGCAGCTCGCGTTCGGCGACGGTGACCTCATCCGGCCGCTGATCGACGGCGCCGAGATCCTCTTCTCCAACGAGTACGAGGCCAGCCTGATCACCCAGAAGACCGGCTGGACCCGCGACGAGGTGCTCTCGCGCGTCGGCTCGTGGGTCGTCACGCTCGGCCCCGCCGGCGTACGCATCGACCGCGCCGGCGTCGAGTCGATCGTCGTCCCGGCCGTCCCGGAGATCGAGAAGGTCGAGCCGACCGGCGTGGGCGACGCGTTCCGGGCCGGCTTCCTCGCCGCGCTCAGCTGGGGCCTCGGCCACGAGCGTGCGGCGCAGCTGGGCTGCCTGCTCGCCGTCTACGTCGTCGAGCAGGTCGGCACGCAGGAGTACGAGATCTCCCGCGCCGCCTTCCTCGCGCGGTGCGCCGCGACCTACGGCGACGAGGCCGTCGCCGACTTCGCCCCGCACCTGCGCACGATCCGCGCCTGAGGGCGCTCGGCGGCTGCTCGAGGGGGTCGCCCAGCGACCGTCACGTGACCCGCTCAGCCGAGACGACGTACGACGTGGCGCGGGGCGCCGTCGTCGGCGACGTCCGCGCCGACGTACTCCTGCTCCTTCATCCGGCACCAGGCCGGCACGTCGACCGCAGCAGCGACGTCGTGGGCGACGACGGCGATGAGCTCGCCGACCTCGACGTCCGTCAGGTGCCGGGCGAGCTCGATGACCGGCATCGGGCACGGCATCGTGCGGCAGTCGAGCTCGAGCGCCACGTCGCGGTGCCCGCCGCGGTCCTCGTGGGGTGGCAGGCTCACAGGCCGACCCGCGAGCGGATCTCGGCGACGACCTCCGGCAGGACGTCGCAGAAGGCGTCGACGTCCGCGCGGGTGGCGTCGCGCTGCAGGGAGAGCCGGACGTTGCCGTGGGTCAGCACCCCCATCGCCTCCAGCACGTGGCTGGGCGTGAGGGTCGAGGCGGTGCAGGCCGAGCCGCTCGCGATGCCGAAGCCGCGTCGGTCGAGCTCGGTGACGAGCGCCTCGCCGTCGACGTAGAGGCACGAGAACGTCACCAGGTGGGGGAGTCGTCGCACCGGGTCGCCGACGACCTCGACGTCGGGCACCTCGGCGCCCACCCGGCGGCGTACGACGTCGACGAGCTCGTGCTGGCGCGCGTTGACCTCCTCGCGCTCGGCCACCACGGCCTGCAGCGCGGCGGCGGCGGCGAGGACGGCGGGGACGTTCTCGAAGCCGGTCGAGCGCTCGTCGACGCGGTCGTCCCCGGGGAAGGGGTTGCGCCACCGCGCCCGCGTGCGCACCAGCAGCACGCCGACGCCGGCCGGTCCGCCCCACTTGTGCGCCGACCCGGCGGCCGCCGCCCAGCCGGACGGGAGGGCGAGCCGGCCCATCGACGCGCAGGCGTCGGTGAAGAGCGGGACGTCCAGCGGCAGGTCGAGCCGGCCGACCGGCTGGGTCGTGCCGACCTCGTGGTTGGCGCTCTGGACGGCGACGACCCCGACCTCGGGCCGGCCCGCCCGGGCGCGGACCTCGGCCGGGTCGACCCGTCCCTCGCCGTCGACGGCGATCTCGTCCGCACGGGCGCCCCACTCGACGGCGTGCCGCACGGCCGAGTGCTCGACCGCGGAGTGGGCGACGACGTCGCCGCGCCGTGCGCCGCGGACCAGCCCCAGCAGGCCCAGGTGGACCGCGTGGGTGCCGCTCGGGGTGAAGGTCACCTCGTCGGCGCGTACGCCGAGCGCCTCCGCCGTGGCCTCCCGTGCGTTGTCGAGCAGCAGCCGTGCCTCGCGGCCGGCACGGTGCAGCCGGCGCGGGTCGGCGTACCCGCGGTCGAGGGCCGCGAGCAGCACCTCGCGGGCCGCCGGGTGCAGCGGCGCGGCGGACGCGCTGTCGAGGTCTCGCTGCTGGTCTCGTGCGGAGGCACCGGCCCGGTCACGGGACGAACTGTGCCACTCGGGCGGGACACCCCACCCTGCCCCTCACATCAGGGCCCGTTGGGGATACTCTCTACGTGTCTGAGAAGGACCTAGAGAGAGGCTCGTCAGTGGGTCTGCAAGTCCCCAAGATCTCGGGCGCGCCGCGGCGCGTCCTGAGGGTCGCGCTCCTCGGCGTGGCGATGCTCCTGCTCGCCGGATGCTCCGAGGCCGACACGCACCAGATCAAGAACCTCGCCATGCCCGACCGCATCACGGAGCAGGGCCCCTACACCTACGAGCTGTGGAAGTGGGCCTGGGTCGCGGCGATGATCACCGGCGTCATCGTCTGGGGCCTGATCGTCTACGTCGTGGTCAAGTTCCGCCGTCGCAGCGACGACGAGGTCCCCCGGCAGACGCGCTACAACCTGCCGCTCGAGGTCTTCTACACGATCGCACCGGTCCTGATGTGCATCGTGTTCTTCTTCCACACCGTGCGCGTCCAGGACGTCCAGACCGAGATCTCCACGCCCGACGTGACCGTCGAGATCACCGGCCAGCAGTGGTCGTGGACGTTCAACCACGGTGTCGGCGAGGAGAACGGCGACGCCACCGGTGACGAGGGCGACTACGCCTACGACTCCTACGTCTACACCTCGGGCGACGGCAGCGAGATCCCGACGCTCGTGCTGCCCGTCGACCAGCGCATCCAGTTCAACCTGCGCTCGCCCGACGTCATCCACGACTTCGGCGTCCCGTCGTTCCTCGTCAAGATGGACGTCATCCCGGGCCGCATCAACAAGCTCCAGGTGACCCCGACCGTCGAGGGCGACTACGTCGGCAAGTGCTACGAGCTCTGCGGGGTCTACCACTCGCGGATGCTCTTCAACGTCAAGGTCGTCAGCCAGGCGGACTACGAGCAGTACAAGGCCGACCTGGCCGCGGCCGGCAACACCGCTGAGCAGCCGATCATCGGCGGCGCCGACACCACGACGCAAGCCGGCCTCGCCGAGGACGACAACCAGGAAGGGAGCCAGGAATGAGCGCCCCCACCGTGACCCGGCCCGCGCCGCACACGCCCGACGGCGAGCCGCGCAAGGCCCTCGGTGAGCAGGTCGTCAGGATCCTGACGACCACCGACCACAAGCTCATCGGCAAGCTCTACCTCGGCACCTCGTTCGCGTGGTTCCTCATCGCGGGCCTGATGGCCATGCTGATCCGCTCCGAGCTGGCCTACCCGGGCCAGCAGGTCGTGAGCGAGCAGCTCTACAACCAGCTCTTCACGATGCACGGCACGATCATGCTGCTGCTGTTCGCGACGCCGCTGTTCTTCGGCTTCGCCAACGTCATCATGCCGCTGCAGATCGGCGCCCCCGACGTGGCGTTCCCGCGCCTCAACATGTTCAGCTACTGGCTGTTCCTGTTCGGCGGCATCATCGCCGGCTCCGGGTTCCTCACGCCGCAGGGTGCCGCCGACTTCGGCTGGTTCGCCTACACGCCGCTCTCCGACGCCGTACGCAGTCCGGGTGTCGGTGGTGACCTCTGGATCATGGGCCTCTGGATGGCCGGTCTCGGCTCGATCCTCGGTGGCGTCAACTTCATCACCACGATCATCTGCATGCGCGCGCCCGGCATGACGATGTTCCGGATGCCGATCTTCGTCTGGAACACGCTGATCACCAGCATGCTCGTGATCATGGTGTTCCCGATCCTCGCGGGCGCCCTGCTCTCGCTCGAGGCCGACCGGATACTGGGGGCCCACGTCTTCGACCCGTCGCACGGCGGGCCGATCCTGTGGCAGCACCTGTTCTGGTTCTTCGGGCACCCCGAGGTCTACATCATCGCGCTGCCGTTCTTCGGCATCATCTCCGAGATCCTGCCGGTCTTCAGCCGCAAGCCGATCTTCGGCTACGTCGGCCTCGTGGCCGCGACGCTGGGCATCGCGATGCTGTCGGTCGCCGTGTGGGCGCACCACATGTTCGTCACCGGCGCCGTCGACCTGCCGTTCTTCTCCGGCATGACGTTCCTCATCGCCGTACCGACGGGCGTGAAGTTCTTCAACTGGATCGGCACGATGTGGGGCGGGTCCCTGTCCTTCGACACCCCGATGCTGTGGTCGATCGGCTTCCTGACGACCTTCCTCTTCGGTGGCCTCACCGGTGTCATCCTGGCCAGCCCGCCGCTCGACTTCCACGTGTCCGACTCCTACTTCGTGGTCGCGCACTTCCACTACGTCGTCTTCGGCACGGTCGTGTTCGCGATGTTCGCCGGGTTCTACTTCTGGTGGCCGAAGATGACCGGCAGGATGCTCGACGAGCGCCTCGGCAAGCTCCACTTCTGGATCCTGTTCGTCGGCTTCCACACCACCTTCCTGGTGCAGCACTGGCTCGGTGTCGAGGGCATGCCCCGTCGCTACGCCGACTACCTGCCCGAGGACGGCTTCACGACGCTCAACCAGATCTCGACGGTCGGTGCGTTCCTGCTGGGTGCGTCGACGCTGCCGTTCCTCTACAACGTCTACATCTCCGCCAAGGGTCCGAAGATCGAGGTCGACGACCCGTGGGGCTGGGGCCGCTCGCTCGAGTGGGCGACCAGCTGCCCGCCGCCGCGGCACAACTTCCACACGCTGCCGCGGATCCGCTCGGAGTCGCCGGCCTTCGACCTCCACCACCCGGAGATCGCGCTCATGGAGCTCCACGAGAACGACGCGATGCGCGACGAGGACACTCCCACCGACGCGCCCGACGTGGAGGGTCGCGAGCAGATGCTCCGCGACCGGGTCGACGGCGACGACACCACCGACACGAGGGGTGACATCCGATGAAGGCTGAGTCCTGGGTCTTCGGCATCACCGCCATCTTCGTGGCGGTCGTCGCGCCGGCCTACTGGTTCCTCACCGAGGACCCGACCGGCACCTCCGCCCTGGTGATGACCGCGCTGCTCTTCGGCATGGTCACCCTCTACCTCGGCTTCCACGCCTCGCGCATGGACCCGCGGCCCGAGGACCGCAAGGAGGGCGAGATCGCCGACGGTGCCGGCGAGCTGGGCTTCTTCCCGCCCTACTCCTGGTGGCCGCTGTGGTGCGCGCTCGCGCTCGGCGTGATCGTCTACGGCACGGCGCTCGCCGCGTGGTGGCTGGTCTTCATCGGCTTCACGGTCGGCGCGGTCGTGCTGTGCGGCTTCATCTTCGAGTACTACCGGGGCGAGCACGCTCACTGAGTCCGTCCTTTTACCGAAGAGCCCGTCCGCGACGTACGCTGGACGGGTTCTTCTGTTTCGCTGGTCATCCCTGGGGGTTTCGTCGCATGCGCCACCGCGCGTCCGGTCCACTGCGTCGTACGACGTGCGCCGCCGCCCTGCTGGTGCTCGCGGGCGGCCTCGCGGCCTGCACCTCCACGACGGGTGGCGCTGACGGTCAGGGCGGCTCCGGCGGCTCGGGCGGGCCAGGAGCGAGCTCGGCGTCCGAGACGGCGAAGCCCGAGCCGGTGCGTCTCGCGACGAGCTTCACCGACACCGCCGCCGTCCCGATCGACGCCCCGCTCACGGTGAGTGCCGAGGGCGGCACCCTCGACTCGGTCGAGGTCACCTCGGCGGCGGGCGCGCTGGCCGGCAAGGTCGAGGGCACCACCTGGACGGCGTCCGACCGTCTCGAGCCGGGCACCGACTACGTCATCGACGCCGCCACCACGCGCAGCGACGGTCGTACGGTCGAGCGCACCCGCAGCTTCCACACCGTCGACCTCACGCTCGACCAGCAGACCTACCCCGCCGTCGCCCCGCTCAACGGTGAGACCGTGGGCGTCGGGATGCCGGTCGTGGTGACCTTCGACCTCCCCGTGACGGACAAGGCGCTCTTCGAGAAGCACATGCAGGTCACGAGCACGCCGGCGCAGCGCGGCTCGTGGTACTGGATGAGCGACACCGAGGCGCACTACCGCCCCGCGGCCTACTGGAAGGCCGGCACCGACGTGTCGGTCGACCTCGACCTCAACAGCCTGCCCGCCGGCAACGGCATCTACGGCCAGGAGTCGCGCCGCATCGACTTCCAGATCGGCGACGCGCACGTCTACAAGGTCAACGCGCAGACCCACCAGATGCAGGTCTTCTCCAACGGCGACGCTCCTGCGCACGCTCCCGATCACCACCGGCAAGCCCGGGTTCATCACGCGCTCCGGCACGAAGGTGATCATCGAGAAGTTCGACCAGAAGCGGATGAACTCCGAGACCGTCGGGATCAACCGCAACAGCCCCGACGCCTACGACATCGACGACGTCCAGTGGGCGATGCGGGTGACGTTCTCCGGCGAGTTCATCCACGCGGCGCCGTGGTCCGTCGGCTCCCAGGGCTACGCCAACGTCTCCCACGGCTGCACCGGCCTGTCCACCGCGGACGCCGGCTGGCTCTACGCGATGAGCCGTCGCGGCGACGTCGTCGAGTACACCGGCACCGACCGCCCGATGACCCTCCAGAACGGCTACGGCGACTGGAACCTCTCCTTCCCGGACTACAAGGCCGGCTCCGCCCTCTCCTGAGGTGTTGGCTCACCCTGCTCGCCCACCGCCCAGGACGCGGCGAGCGGTGGCGGAGCCGACATTGCGGGCGCCGGGACTGTGCCCGCCGTGGCGCTCACGCGCCGACGCGGTGCGCGGTCCATGTACGTCGGCGCGCGGGGGAGCGGTGGCGGAGCCACATTCCGGGCGCCGGGACTGTGGGTGGGCCACCGCCGATCCGCGTGTCATAGGTCGGCGCGCGGGGGAGCGGTGGCGGAGCCACTTCCGGGCCTCAGGACTGTGGGTGGGTCACCGCTCCACGGCAGACGCGCTAACGACGAAGGGCCCGCCGGTCATACCGGCGGGCCCTTCGGTGTCGTACGAGCGACTCAGTGGTCGCGGAGCGGCACCTCGTCGGTGTCCCGCAGGCGGTGGTCGTCGAACTGGTGACCGTCGGCCGGGTGGTCGAGGCCCGACTGGAGCTCCGCCTCGTGATCGGCGTGGTGGTGCGCCTCCTCGAGCTCGGCCCGGGTGGGCTTCTGCACGTTGTTGACGTACATCCACGACGACAGCTTGGCGCGCAGCTTCTCCGAGCGGGAGTTGGGCGCGGCCACGCCGGCGGCGTCGGTGTCGCCCTCGACCGAGTAGATCTCGTCCCGGTCGCGCGCGGTGAGCGTGTAGGCGCTCGAGCCGCTGATCGGCAGGTGCCGCTCGGCGTACTGGCCCTCGACCGAGCGGGTGATGATGCCCGTCTCGTAGCCGTGGAGCAGCTTCTCGTTGTCGTGGCGCTGCAGCGAGATGCACCAGCGTCGGGTGATCCAGAACGCCAGGAGCGGGCCGAGGAAGATCGCCACGCGCATGAAGTAGGTGATCTGGTTGATGCTGGCGTGCAGCTTGATCGCGATGATGTCGTTGCCGCCGGCGGCCCAGGCGAGCCCGTAGAACGTCATCAGGGCCACCATGACCGCGGTGCGGGTCGGCGCGTTGCGCGGGCGCTGCAGCAGGTGGTGGTCGCGCTTGTCGCCGGTGATCCAGCCCTCGATGAAGGGGAGGAGCATCAGGACGACGAGCATCAGCGGCGGCACGAGGAGGATCGGGATCAGCACGTTCCACGAGATCGTGTAGCCGAAGATCACCGTCTCCATGCCGGTGGGCATGATGCGCAGCAGTCCGTCGGGCCAGCCCATGTACCAGTCGGGCTGCGAGCCGGCCGTCACCTTGGTCGGGTCGTAGGGCCCGAACTTCCAGACCGGGTTGATCGACATCAGGCCGCCCATGAGGGCGATGACGCCGAAGACCATGAAGAAGAAGCCACCGGCCTTGGCGGCGTACACGGGCAGCATCGGGTAGCCGACGACGTTCTGCTCGGTGCGTCCGGGCCCGGGCCACTGCGTGTGCTTGTGGTAGACGAGCAGCAGCATGTGGGCCGCGATCAGGGCCAGCAGGATGCCCGGGATCAGCAGCACGTGGACGATGTAGAGCCGCGGGATGATCGACTCACCCGGGAACTCGCCACCGAAGAGCAGGAACGACATGTACGTCCCGGCGACCGGCGTGGCCTTGAGGAAGCCGTCCGCGGCGCGGACGCCGGTGCCGGACAGCAGGTCGTCGGGGAGCGAGTAGCCCGTGAAGCCCTCGAGCGTGCCGAGGAGCAGCAGGATGCAGCCGATGACCCAGTTGAGCTCGCGCGGCTTGCGGTAGGCGCCGGTGAAGGCGACGCGGAGCAGGTGCACCATCATCGAGGCGATGAAGATCATCGCCGCCCAGTGGTGCATCTGGCGCATGAGCAGGCCGCCGCGCACGTCGAACGAGATGTGCAGCGTCGAGGCCATCGACTCCGACATGCCGATGCCGCGGAGCTGGTCGTAGGAGCCCTCGTAGGTCACGTGACCCATCGACGGGTTGAACCACAGGGTGAGGAACACGCCCGTGAGGAGCAGCACGACGAAGCTCCACAGCGCGATCTCGCCGAGCATGAACGACCAGTGGTCGGGGAAGACCTTGCGCAGGTTCTTCTTCATCGCCGTCGCGAGGCCGAGACGGTCGTCGGCCCACGTGGCGAGCGAGCCCGCCGGGCCCGGCTTGGAGGCCGTCGCTGCGGTCGCGCCGTTGCTGGTCGCGACCTTGCTGGTGTCAATCCTGGAGTCGCTGCTCATGCTTCTCACGCTCCCAGTAGCTGGCCCCGATGGGCTCTGTGAAGTCGCGCTGTGCGACCAGGTAGCCCTCTCCGTCCACCTTGATGGGCAGCTGGGGGAGGGGGCGGGCAGCCGGACCGAAGACGACCTTGGCGGAGTCCGCGAGGTCGAAGGTCGACTGGTGGCACGGGCACAGCACGTGGTGCGTGGTGCGCTCGTAGAGGGAGATCGGGCACCCGACGTGGGTGCAGATCTTGGAGTAACAGATGATGCCGTCGACGGTCCACTTCTCGCGACCCTCGCCGGGGGTGATGTCGTCGGGGTCCATGCGCACGATGATGATCGCGCCCTTGGCCTTCTCGGACTGCTCCTCGGCACCTTCGAGCTCGGGGTAGCCGTTCTCCTCGGTGGGGAACATCGCCTCGGGCGCGGCGTTGATCAGGTCGCCGACCTCGATCTCGCTGGCGAGGATCGGGGTGCCGACCACGTCGCGGACGAGCCGCATGTCCGGCTCCCAGATCGTGTGCGCCAGCTTGTCGATGTCGAGCGCGCTGCCCGGGGCCAGGTCGCGCAGCATCACGACGGCCGGGAGGCCGAGGATGCCGACCGCGCCGAGCATCGTGTTGCGGACCAGCGGACGGCGGCCGATGCCGGCCTCGTCGAGACCGTCGTTGAGCGCCTGGATCGTGGCGTCGCGGTCCTCCTGCGGGGAGGCGGCCGGGTGCCGCATCTCGACCATCTCGTGGTCGGCCATCAGCTTGCGGGCGAGGTGGATGATGCCGATGCCGATGAGCAGGAGCGACAGGCCGAGCGTGACGCCGAGCGCCATCGTCGAGGCACCCATGCCGGCGAACGTGTCCCAGTTGTCGCCGACCGAGAGCGAGAAGTAGGCGACGACGAAGAGGACCGCGCTGACCATCGCCGCGATGAACATGGCCGCGATCTGGCGCTCGGCGCGCTTCTCGGCCTTGGGGTCGACGTCGGTCGGGCGCCACGTGTGCGGCGGCAGGCCCGGGTCGGCGATCGGCTCGGAGTTGCTCGGTGCGCCGGCACGTGCGACTCGTCGTACGTCGCCGGTGCTGCGAGCCCGACGGGTCGCCGTGGGGCTCCGGGGTGCCGTCGGGGCCGTTGACCGGGTGGTCGTGGCTGTAGTTGCTCACGCGTTCACCTTGTCCTTCTTGGTGCGGGTGGTGTGCGAGGCGATCCAGACTGCCGCGCCGACGAGACCGCCGATGCCGAGCAGCCAGGCGAACAGGCCCTCCGACACGGGGCCGAGGCCGCCGAGCGTGAAGCCGGCGTACTCGGGGGTCTCCTGGATGCTGCCGAGATAGGCGATGACGTCGCGCTTCTCGTCGGGGGAGAGGTTGCCGTTGCTGAAGTTGGGCATGTTCTGCGGCCCGGTCAGCAGCGCCTCGTAGATGTACTTGCCCTCGACGCCGTGCAGGTTGGGGGCGTAGCCGCCGCGCGGCATCGCGCCGCCGGCGCCGTTGAAGTTGTGGCACGCGGTGCAGTTGGTCAGGAAGATCTGGCCGCCGCGGGAGATGGCCTCCTGGCGCTCGTCCTCCGACAGGCCCTCGATGCCGTAGTCCGACTCGTCGGGGATGGCGGGGCCGGGGCCCAGCGAGGCGACGTAGGCCGCCAGGGCGGCGACCTCCTCGTCGTCGAAGGCGACCTTCTTGCGCGGTGCCTGCGCGCCGGGCTGGGCGAGCGGCATGCGGCCGGTGCCGACCTGGAAGTCGACCGCCGCGGCGCCGACGCCGACGAGCGACGGGCCGATCTGGTAGCCGTCGCGGACCGTCGGGATGCCCTCACCGTTCTTGCCGTGGCAGAACGCGCAGCTGGCGAGGAAGAGCTCCTTGCCCTGCGCGACCTGCTCGGTCTCGCTGGCCTGGCTCTGGGCCTGGGCCGGGGCGAAGACGGTGTAGAGCGAGCCGCTGATCAGCAGCCCGAGCAGCAGCACCGCGAGACCTGCGAGTGGTCCCCGGCGATGCCGGGAGAGGCGACCAGCGGTTCGGTTGAGCACGCGCACTTTGAGTCCTTGCCGGTTCGACGGGGGTAGCTGCCGGGGTGGTGCTTACTTGATGACGTAGATCGTGAAGAAGAGCCCGATCCAGACCACGTCGACGAAGTGCCAGTAGTAGGAC
Source organism: uncultured Actinomycetota bacterium (assembly GCA_963795275.1). Lineage (GTDB taxonomy): Bacteria > Actinomycetota > Actinomycetes > Propionibacteriales > Nocardioidaceae > Nocardioides. Next base: position 112,263 of record CAWCHD010000017.1, on the reverse strand, counting down.
ACGACGATCGCGGTCACGGCTTGCTCGTGGGTGAAGCGTCGGGCCAGGTAGGTGCGGCCCAGCACGAAGAGGAAGGCGATGAGTCCACCGGTCACGTGCAGGCCGTGGAACCCGGTGGTCAGGTAGAACATCGAGCCGTAGGCGGAGCTCGGGATGGTGACGCCCTCGTGGATCAGCTCGGCGTACTCCAGGGCCTGGCCGCCGATGAAGATGGCGCCCATGACGTAGGTGAGGATGAACCACTCGCGCAGGCCCCACTTGGTGAAGTTGAGCAGCGAGCCGGTGCGCCCGACCTGGCCGCGCTCGGCGGCGAAGACGCCCCACTGGCAGGCGAACGACGAGGCGACGAGGATCGCGGTGTTGGCCGTGGAGAAGGGGACGTTGAGCTTGCCCGTCTCCTGCGCCCACAGCTCGGGGCTGACGGCGCGGATGGTGAAGTAGGCCGCGAACAGCGCGGCGAAGAACATCAGCTCGCTGGAGAGCCAGATGATCGTTCCCACGCTGACCATGCTGGGTCGGTCGTGGTGCCCGTGCAGCCGGGATGCCGGAATCGTCGCTGTTGCTGTCGCCACCTCATCATTATGGCTTCTCGGTCCTACTGAGGGCACCCCGACCCCCTGTGCAACAGGGTCATAAAGTTCACAGTGTGTTGCCCGCCCTCTCCACCCTCCTCTGACCCTCCGTCGACCGACCTCGAGGTCCTCCCGCGATTCACCCTCGGGCGGGTCTTCACCGACTGGGGGATCGACCCGATTCCCTTCGTGGTGACCGTCTGGGCGGCGGGTCTGTACCTCTTCGGCGTGAGCGTGCTGCACCGTCGCGGGGACCGCTGGCCGGTCGGGTCGGACGCTCGCCTTCGTGGGCCTCGGGATGGGCTCGTTCTTCTTCGCCACGGCGTCCGGGCTGGGTCGCTACGACACGACCCTGCTGAGCGTGCACATGGTCCAGCACATGATCCTGTCGATGGTGGTGCCGCTGGCGCTCGCCCTCGGCGCGCCGGTCACGCTGGCGCTGCGCACGCTCCCGGCGACCCCGCGCCGGTGGCTGCTCGCGCTCCTCCACTCGCGGTTCGCGAAGGTGCTCGCCTTCCCGCCGCTGGCGTTCGCCCTCTACGTCGCCTCGCCGTGGGCGCTCTACTTCTCGTCCTGGTACGACGCCAGCCTGGCGTCGGCGTTCGTCCACCAGATGATGCACGTGCACCTGGTGGCGGTCGGGACGCTCTTCTTCTGGCCGCTGATGGGCATCGACCCCGTCCCCGGCCGCGTCAGCCACCCGTTCCGGGTCCTGCTGACGATCATGACGCTGCCCTTCCACGCCTTCCTCGGCGTCACGATCATGGGCCAGACGACCCTGATCGGCGGCGAGCACTACCTGGCCCTGCGCGAGGGACCGATGGGCGCCTGGCTGCCGCCCGCGCTGGAGGACCAGCACCTGGCCGGCGGGATCCTCTGGGCGACCGGTGACCTGATCGGCGTGCTGTTCTTCGGGGTGCTCTTCGTCCAGTGGCTGCGGTCGTCGATGAAGGAGGCCGCGCGCGAGGACCGGCGCCTCGACCTCGAAGAGCGGCGCGCATCCTCCTCGCTGGTCGAGTAGCAGACCTCGTGCCGGCGACCGTTACGATTCCCCCGTGACTGATGCCCCCGCCGCCCGCCCGGTCAAGGTCCTCGTCTACAGCGACGACGTCAACACGCGCCAGCAGGTGATCCTCGCGCTCGGTCGCCGTCCCCACCCGGACCTGCCCGAGTTCGAGTACGTCGAGGTCGCCACCGAGCCCGTCGTCCTCCAGAACATGGACTCCGGCACGATCTCCCTCGCCATCCTCGACGGCGAGGCCGTCCCCGCCGGCGGCATGGGCATCGCCAAGCAGCTCAAGGACGAGATCTACCAGTGCCCGCCCATCGTGGTGCTCACCGGCCGCCCGCAGGACGCGTGGCTCGCCACCTGGTCGCGCGCCGAGGCCGCCGTGCCGCACCCGATCGACCCGATCCAGCTCGCCGAGGCCGTCATCGGCCTGATGCGCCCGTCGGTGCCCGCCACCTCCTGACGCGGACCCAGCCGGTCGAGCAGCCGAGCGAGGGACGAGAGGCGTATCGAGACCCGGCCGACCCGATCCGTCGTACGTCCGATCTGGAACACTCGCCCCCATGTCCCACACCTGGCCCGACGTCCTCTCCACGCTGGTCGCCGGTCGCGACCTGACGTCGGAGCAGGCACGATGGGCCACCGGCGAGCTGTTCGCCGGGGCGGCGACGCCGGTCCAGATCGCCGCGTTCGTGGTCGCGCTGCGCGCCAAGGGCGAGACCGTCGACGAGGTCTCCGGCTTTGCCGCGGCGATGCTCGCCGCGGCCAACCCGATCTCGGTGCCTGGCCGGCTGCTCGACATCGTCGGCACGGGTGGCGACCGGTCCATGTCGGTGAACATCTCGACCATGGCGGCGATCGTCGCGGCCGGCGCGGGCGCGCGCGTCGTCAAGCACGGCAACCGGTCCGCGTCCTCCCAGTCCGGCTCGGCCGACGTCCTCGAGGCGCTCGGCATCCGCCTCGACCTGCCGCCGGCCCGCGTGGCGGAGGTCGCGGAGGAGGCGGGCATCACCTTCTGCTTCTCCGCCGCGTTCCACCCCGCGATGCGCCACGCCGCCGTCCCGCGGCGTGAGCTCGGCATCGCGACGACGTTCAACATCCTCGGTCCGCTCACCAACCCGGCCCGTCCGCAGGCTCAGGCCATCGGGTGCGCCGACAAGCGGATGGCGCCGGTGATGGCGGGCGTCCTGGCCGAGCGCGGCGTCGACGCCTGGGTGTTCCGCGGCGACGACGGCCTCGACGAGCTCACCACGACGACCACCTCGACCGTGTGGCGCGTCCACGGGGGAGAGGTCACCGAGCTCACCATCGATCCCGCCACGCTCGGCATCGCGCGCGCGACGACCGAGGACCTGCGCGGAGGCGACGCGGCCCACAACGCCGACGTCGTACGCCGACTCCTCGGCGGCGAGACCGGCCCGGTCCGGGACGCCGTGGTGCTCAACGCGGGCGCAGCGCTCGCGGTCTACGACTCTCCGGACGAGGACGTCCGGTCCGCGCTCGACGGCGGGGATCGTGAAGGCTGCCGCGGCCATCGACTCGGGTGCCGCGCGGGCCGCGCTGGACCGCTGGGTGGCCGCGACGTCCGCTCAGGGCTCGAGCACGTAGGTGTCGCCCTCGCGACGGAATCCCAGCCGGTCGTAGTAGGCGCCGACCATCCCGGGACGGGTGACGACCCTGCGGATCCCGCGGTCCTTGAGCAGGCCGCTGCTCCGCCACACGAACTCGCCGGGGGACAGGTCCCGGTAGCGGGCCGTGACGTAGTCGAGCATGACCTGGGCGGTGTCGCCGTCCTCGTGCAGGAGCACGACACCGACCGTCTCGTCACCCTTCTGGACCAGGAACGCGCCCTGGCTCTCGGTGGGGTCGTGCACGAAGTCGGGGTTGAACTTCAGGATGTCTGCGCCGTGCACACGGAGCACGTGGCGCAGGTACTCGTCACCGGGGGAGACCTCGAGGACCTGGTAGGCCGTCTCGTCGTGCCGCTCGCGGAGCATCTTCACGATGAACCACGCGTTGATGGCCACCAGCACGGTGTTCATGCCGACCATCGGCCACACCTCGAGCATGGCGTTGAAGACGATCAGGATGACGCAGGCGATCGCGTTGAGGACACGCAGCCGCAGGACGCTCGCCTGCAGCAGCGAGTAGACCAGGAGGGCGCTCCCGCCCCATCCGAGGACGTCGAGCCAGTGGTCAGCGAGCCAGGTCACGGCGGGAGACTATCCGCACGCGAACTGGCTCGCTGCAGGGCCGACTACTTGCCCACCGTCACCTTCAGCTTGCCGATCGACTGCTTGACCGTGGGAGTGCCGGAATAGGTCGACGGAGAGCTTGTGCTTCCCGGCCTTGAGCTTGGGCAGCTTGAAGGTGATGATGCCCTTGTTCTTGACGGTCAGCGTCAGCTTCTTGAGCGTCTTCTTGCCGTCCTTGACGACCAGGGTCCCCGTCGGCGCCGGCAGGCCGGACGCAGCCACGGTGATGGTGAGCTTGCCCCGCTTGCCCTTCGTCAGCGCGGTGGGCAGGACGGACAGGGACGTCGTTGACACCAGCTGCGCGACCGCGACCGGCGCCGTCACCGCTACGCCGTCGGCGCGCCCGTTCGAGGAGACGGTGACGCGAACGCTGATCTGGCTGGCCGCGTCCGTCGCGGTGATGGCGTACGTGCCACCGGTGGCGTCGGGGATCACCGACCCGTTGCGCAGCCAGGCGTAGCTGTACGTCGGGAACGACACGCTCCACTTCCCCGGGTCGACGGACAGGAACTGGCCAACCGCACCCGTTCCCTTGATGGTGGGAGCGGTGAGGGCCACGGGCGCCGCTCCGCTGGTGCCTGATACAGGGCTGCTGGTCGAGGTCCCGTCAGGGAAGCCCGGCTTCTTGCCCGTGGCCCGCACGGAGATGGCCTTGCCCACGTCGTCGGGGGAGATCGTGTACGTCGCCCCGGTGCTGGACCACAGCGGCACACCGTCCCTGAGCCACATGTAGCTCGTGACGACGTCGGTCTGGTTCCACACGGGCGGGGTCGCGTTCAGCTCGGCGCCGACGCCGGTGCCCGAGGGAGCCGAGATCACGACCGGGCTGGTCGCTCGCAGCGTCTGGATGAGGACCGGCTCAGAGGAGGCCTGGCCATCGGCGTAGCCGGCGGCGGTGGCGATGACCCTGATCGTGAGCTCGTGCCCTCCGTCGGCCTCAACGACCTGGTACAGGCCCCCGGTGGCGCCCTGGATCGGCACACCGTCCCGCATCCACTGCACGGTCGTGCTGACGCCGGTGCCCGACCAGGTGCCGGCGTTGGCGGTCAGGTAGCTGCCGACGACGGGGGAGCCGTTGATCGTGGGGCGCGTGACGTTGTTGACCGCATCACCCGCCGTGACCGTGACCGGGCTGCTGGTCGACGTCCCGTCGAGGTAGCCGACCTTCGTGCCGGTTGCCCGGACCGAGATCGTCTTGCCGTAGTCGCCGGCCATGATCGTGTATGTCGGGCCGGTGGCCGTCCACGGCTCCTGGCCGCCGATGATCCACTGGTAGGCCGTGTCGACGCCGGCGACGCTCCACTGCGGTGGGCGGACGGTGAGGGTCCTGCCCACGCCGAGGCCGCCGGGTGACTGGATCTCCGGCGCCTGGACCGCCATGATCCGCGAGTCCACGGTGAAGCTGGACGAGGTCGATCCCAGCTGCCGGTCGTTGGCGTCGTAGGCCGTGGCCGTCCAGGTGTAGCTGCCGAGGGACAGGAAGCTCGCGGGCGACCAGGCCGTGGCGACGGTGTTGGCCGAGAGCGTGGGACCGTTGGCCGGACGCAGCGTCACGTTGTAGCGCGCGGCCGATGCCACTGGGCTCCACTGCACGACCATGCCGTTCGGCGGCACTGCGGAGCCCGCGGTCGGGGCGAGCGCGCTCATCGTCGACGTCGTGACGCGGAACCGGGCCGGGAGGGACCACGGACCATCGTTGCCGTTCGCGTCGACCTTCCGGACGCGCCACACGTAGAGGCTGTCACTTGCCGGGATCTGGGTGAGCGGGGTCAGCGCGGTCGTCCGGACGCCCCGTCGGTCGACGACGAGGCTGCCGCTCGAGAAGGTCGTGTCCTCGTCACGCGCCACCTGGACGTCGTACGACGACGCGAACGTCTGGGCAGGCCAGCGCAGCGGGACGGTGCCTTCCACGACGGCGGAGCCCACGGGCGAGGTCGGCGTGATGCGCGGCGTGCTCTTGACCACCGTCTGCATGGAGGACCACGTCAGGCCGTTGTCGTCGGAGTCGACGGCCTGGACACGCCAGGTCAGCGTGCCCTCCGGGGTAGAGCTGCAGGGGAGAGGTGTAGGTCGTCTGGTCGACCAGGGCCGACTCGACCACCGAACCGTTGATCGACACCTCGATGCGGTACTGCTTCGCGGCCTGCGGGCTCTTCTCGCCGGTCTGGGGCCACGTGTAGGCCTGGTTGCTGGTGTAGTAGTCGTCCCAGCTGAAGGTGATCTCGCCGCCCGTGCCCGGGCTGCTGGTCAGGCCGGTGACCGCGGGAGAGCGCTTGATGAAGGTGCCCTGCGCCCTGTCGATGGTCGAGACCGGGTCGGGACCGCAGTCGAGCACGGCACGGCAGGGCCGGATGTACCAGAAGTACGCCTTGCCGGCCTGGTTGTCACCGTAGGTCCAGTCGTCGTTGTCGAGTGCCGGTGCGTACATCGAGTTGTTGGTTGCCGGGATGGCATTGCCGGGCTCGAGCAGGTTGGTGAAGCTGGCGTCCTCGCTGACATAGACCATGTACCAGGCGACGCGGGGATCCGGCGTCCCACTTGAGCACCGGCGTGGTCGGCACGGTGCATCCGCCGGTCGAGGTGGTGCAGGGGTTCTTGGGGCCGGTGTAGTTGGCGTCGAGCTGCTGACCACCCAGGGCCAGGGCATGGCCGCTGGAGGCGCGGATCGGCTGGACCGTGAAGCGTCCCTCGGGGCCCGGGCTCCGATCCGGTTGCCGGCGGCGGTGTAGGCCTCGACCTGCCAGTCGTAGGTACCCGACAGCATCAGGCGGTTCGAGATCTCCGTCATGGACGGGTAGGGCACGGCCGCGCTGAACAGGTTGTTGTACGAGCTGCCGAACCAGACCTGGTTGCTGTCGCTGGCGTTGCCGATGTTGACCTTGTAGTAGGCCGCGCCGGCCACCGGTGCCCAGGTCAGCTCGGGCGCCGACTGGATGCCGGGGGTGGTGGCGGTCGGGGTGAGGGGGGTGAGCCCGGCCTCGGCCCCGGACGGCACGTTGCCGCTCACCTGGAACTCGTTGGTGTAGAGCAACGAGCTCGGCCCGCGCACCGACGAAGCCTGGATCGTCCACCGGTAGCGAGCCGGGCGCGAGCTTGGCCTCGCCGCTCATCGTGTAGGACGTGGCCGACGTCGTCGCACTGATGACCGAGCTGCCGACGCCGTCCGGATCGTCACGGTGTACACGTCCGCTCCGAGGGCCGGCGTCCAGCGGAGCGTCGGGACGTCCACCGTCTCGCCACCGGTCGGGGACATGGACGTGATCTGCGCGGGGAGGTAGCGGAACGACTGGGTCTCGGAGTAGATGCCCTGCACTCCGGGGACGCTGCCCGGCTTGGTGAAGGGCCGGTCGAGCGGGCGGACCCGCCAGTAGTTGATCTCGCCGATCTGCGGCTCGCAGTCCTCGTTCTCACGGAACGCCGAGGGCTGGCCGTTGGTGTTGATCGCGAACATGCCTGGTGTGTACGTCGTACCGGCCGTCCGGCAGCTGTGGTAGGTGCCGTCGGTGAAGTTCGCCTGCGTGCCGACCTGGAGCTCGTACTCCGAGGCGTGGCGCGACGGGAGTCCACTGGAAGTAGAGCGGTGCAGGCACGTCCTCGGCACCCGCGGCTGCCGGGTAGACGGCCGTGGGTCGCTCGGGCCACGTGCGGTTGAAGTCGTAGCGCGCCTCGGTCCACGGCGTGGGCTGTCCGGCAGTGTCGTAGGCACGCACGCGCCAGTAGTACTGGTTGTTGTCGTAGGTGATCGCGGGTGAGTACCGCGTGCCGCGGATGCCGGAGCGGCGATCGATCCGGGAGCCGTCGGAGAAGTCGGTGTTGGTGGCGACCTCGACCTCGTAGGACACGGCGCCGTTGACCGGAGTCCAGTCGAGGACGACGTCCTGGAGCTCGTGGTCGGGGTTGCTGGGCGGCGCCGTCAGCTGGGGTGCAGGGATGGGCTCGATGACGAACGAGCGGGCGGCGCTGGGCTGGGACTTGAAGGGTGCGTTGAGGTTGGCGGGATTCTCCTTGGTCGCGACCACCCGCCAGAACCAGTCACCGCTCGTCAGGGGATCGGGAACGACGAACGACGTGCTACGGGTGTCGTACGTCGTGGAGCCGACGAAGTCGCTGTTGTCGTCCACCTCGACCAAGTAGGACAGTGCCCCGGGCGAGGGATTCCAGCGTAGGAGCGGTGCGTTGTCGGGTTGCGCGAGTGGCGTGCCCTCGGCCGGGCTGACCAGCACCGGGACCTCGACGATCGCCTTGGTGAAGCTTCCCTCGGACCATCCGGAGGACTCGCCGGTGCCGTTCACGGCCTGGACGCGCCAGTACTGCAGGCCCGGGCGGAGATTGAGCGTCGGCACGAAGCGGTTGCTCACAGTGCTCGAGGAGATCTCGGGGCTGCTGAAGCCGGCGTTGTCATCGACCTGCACGTCGTAGCGCGAGGCGCCCGGCGAGTGGTCCCACGACAGCACGACCGTGGACCCATCGGGCTGCTGCGCCGCTTGGACCACGGGCGGGGTGGGCGGGACGGCGTACGCCGCAGACAGCGGTGCCAGCGTCGTCAACGCCAGTGCCGCTACTGCGGTCATGGTCGCGCTCGTGGCCGTGCGCCGACGGTCAACTCGCTGCAACATCCTTGGTTTCCCCCTGCTTCAGTGGCCCAGACCCGGTCACGCTAGGTCTCGGCTGCCCGCCGCGGTGGGAAAATGGCCCGTGGCTGGTCACAAAGGACTAGTCGGACCGCCCGATCGGTCAGCCCGCTCGGCCCGGGCGCTGTGGCGCTACGGTGAGGTCATGATCACCGCCATCGTCTTCGTCAAGGCCGACGTCGCCCGCATCCCCGAGGTGGCCGAGACGATCGCGTCCCTCGACGGGGTCAGCGAGGTCTACTCGGTGACCGGTCAGATCGACCTCATCGCCCTCGTGCGTGTGCGCGAGCACGAGGACATCGCGTCCGTCGTCGCCGACCGACTCAACAAGGTCGAGGGGGTCACCGAGACCGAGACGCACATCGCCTTCCGGACCTACTCGCAGCACGACCTGGAGTCGGCTTTCAGCATCGGGCTCGACTGATCCCTCAGGGGAACGTCTGCAGCTCGGGCGCTTGGTGGATCGTGAAGATCCGCATCACCCAGAAGTACTGGCCCACGAGCCCGGCAAGCGCCACCCCCCCGATGAGCACCAGGCGCATCGCCCGGTCGGCATGGGACTGGGCTGAGTCGTAGGTCTCGATCACCGGAATCGTCGGGAAGACCGCGACGAGGAGGTAGCGCAGCAGGCCCGCGCTGGGCTTGGTCGCTGACAGGATGTAGAGCATGTAGACCGGCGCCCACCACCGCACCTCGCCTGGGATCGTGCGGGAGGGGCGACGGAACGCGGACCAGGCGACCAAGGCCACCACAGGCGCCACCACGACGCCCCAGCCCAGTGGGTCGCCGGCGGCGAGGGTGAGCCAGTTGACGATCGGGCCGCCGAACTCCTTGTTCACCGGCCACGCCGCCATGGTCTCGGTGAACGCGCTGCGCTCGCCCGTCACCAGCCCGGCGACGGCCGGCCAGGCGCCTACGAGAGCCACGCAGGCCGCCATGGCTGCGGCGAGGGTCCAGCGCTCGCGGACGGGGAACTCTTCGACGTCGCGACGCCTCCAGCGCGCGAGCCAGACCACGGCCACCAGGAGCGCGAGCGGGAGGAGGACCGGACGGGTGAACGCGAGCACGGCGGCCCACAGGACGAGCTGGCCGTAGCGTCGGCGGGTGAGGGCGTGGAGCGCGAGGACCACGACGAGCAGCGCCATGGACTCGGTGTAGGCCACCTGCAGCACCGGCGCCGCCGGGAAGCAGCACAGGCCGAGCACCAGGGTCCCGGCGGCGAAGTCGTCCATGCTGCGCCGCACGATGCCGTGGAGCACGACCATGGCGATTGCGCCGCACACGAGGCTCACGATCGTGGCGGCCAGCGGGAAGTCCACGCGCGTGAGCGTCATGACCGCGCGCACCAGGAACGGGTAGCCGGGCGTGAAGGCCCACTCGTTGGAGACGAGGTCGCCGCCCACGCGCGGCAGCGTGGTCGGGTAGCCGTGCTCGGCGATGGCTCGGAACCACTGCCCGTCCCAGTTGGACACCACGCCGAGGTAGCCCGGGGACGCCGGGGTCGGCACGGTGATCTTGTAGCCGGTGCTGCCGTCGACGAGCGCGACCTGCTTGTCGGCACCGAGCGCCAGCATGATCCCGGAGACAAGACGCGTGATCGCGAAGATCGTCAGGGGGACGACGACCCATCGGCGACTGTTCACGTCGGGTAGGGGCATGCCTCTGCTTTCGCACGCGCGGATCGGAGGGGCGGACCTGCGGGATCGTACGGGCTGGCCGGCGCGGGTGCCGGTGGTTCCACGATGTTGCTCGGCGACCTCACCGCACCGGTCGGTGCGCCAGCAAGGGCAGTCTCTTCTCGTCGAACGGGCACCAGGGACAACCGCGACTGGTTCGCGGCGTCGTAGACGCGCGAGGTGGCGCGCAGCGCCGCCCAGCGGGCAGGTCCACTCGCCGTCGACGTCGACCAGCCGCACGCCCGGTGACTCGAGCCACCGCAGCACCTTCTCCGACTCCTCAGCAGTCGCGGCGGGGACGGGGCCAGGCGCTCCGCCCACGGTCTCCGCGCTCGCGCTGAGCTCGCGGACGTACTGGTGGGCGTCGGCTCCGGACGGGATGACACCCGCCGCGGCGAGCCGGCCGTGGCGCACGACGTGGACCGCCCACCGGCCGTCGTCCTCCCGCCGGGCGGCCACGATCTCCGGGCACCGGGTCAGCGCCGACAGCCGCTGGGTGCGGGCAGCCGCGCGCACGAAGGTGGCCAGGCGGTCGCGGTGGACGCCGGCCTCCTCGAACCGCTCGCGGTCGGCGAGGGCGGTCATCCGCTCGTTGATCGCCTCGACGACGTCCTGCGGGCTGCGCAGCAGCGTGTCGCGCAGCTGGCGCACGACGGCGCCGTAGGTGGCCTCGTCGGTCGAGCCGTCGCAGGGCGACAGGCAGCGCCCCATCTCCGCCAGCACGCACGCCGACCCGGACGGCACCACCGGCAGCCGTCCGCTGCACTGACGGACCGGGAAGGTCTCGTGGAGCGCGGCCAGGCACTTCTCCGCCGTCTTCCGTGACGAGAAGGGGCCGAGGTAGTCGGCGTCGTCGTCGAGCACCCGGCGCACGAGCGAGAGGCGCGGCCATGCCTCGCGGGTCAGCTTGAGGAAGTGCACCTTCTCGGGGAACCGCGAGCGACGGTTGTAGCGCGGCTTGTGCTCGGCGATGAGGCGCAGCTCGCGCACCTCGGCCTCGAGGGGCGTGGCGCACTCGATGCCGGTGACGGAGGTCGCGATGCCGACCATCTCGCCCATCCGGCTGCGCGTCTCGGATGCCGTGAAGTAGGTGCGGACGCGGGTGCGGAGGTCGCGCGACGTCCCGACGTAGAGCACGCGGGAGCGGTCGTCCCGGAAGAGGTAGACCCCGGGAGCGTGGGGGAGACCCTCGGCGAGGTGGCGCTTGCGTCGCTGGGCGGTGCTGACCCTCGAGGAGAAGGTCTGCAGCTCCTCCAACGTGTGCACCCCGAGCCCGCCCAGGCGCTCCATCAGCCCGTGGAGGACGTCCACGGTCGCCTGTGCGTCGGACAGCGCGCGGTGGTTGGGCGTGACCGCTGCGTTGAAGACCTTGGCCAGGGACGACAGCTTGCAGTTGGGGGCGTCGTCGCGGGTGATCACCCGGCGGGCCAGCTTGGCGGTGTCGAGGACCTCGAACTTCGGCCACGACCGACCCTGCTCGCGGGCGAAGTGCTGGAGGAAGCCGATGTCGAAGGGTGCGTTGTGGGCGACCAGCACGCAGCCGGCGGCGAACTCCAGGAACGCCGGCAGGGCCGACTCGATCGGCGGGGCGTCGTGGACCATCGAGTTGGTGATGCCGGTGAGGACGGCGATGAAGGCAGGGATCTCGGTGTGCGGGTTGACGAGGGTCTGGAACTCACCGAGCACCTCGCCGCCGCGGACCTTCACGGCCCCGATCTCGGTGATCATCGAACCGCCCTGCGCCGAACCGCCGGTGGTCTCGAGGTCGACCACGCAGAAGGTCAGGTCGCGCAGCGGCCGCCCCAGCTCGTCGAAGCTGCGCTGCGCCTCCCACCGGGATGTCTCCCGCGCTGGTCGGTGGGCCGTCGTGCTCATGCCTCCAGACGCTAGACGTGGGATCCGACAATGGCCGGAGGGCGCGCGCACTACGCTGGCCCGCGCCTGACCTCGACCGACCCAGAGCTACCCGGACAGACCCGGACCGACCCAGAGGAGTCCCTTGTGGCAGACCCGACCGCCGACCTGCGCGTTCCCGGCGAGGGTGAGCGGTGGCGGTGCGCCGGCTGCGGGAACCTCACCCGCTTCGACGTCACCCGCACGCGGCGTACGACGGACTACTGGCACGTCGACCTCGCCGGCACCCCCCGCGTCGAGGAGCAGACGGTGCTGGCCGAGTCGGTGGAGTCCGTCTCCTGCCGGTGGTGCGGTCGCACGGACGCGATCGAGGTCGTCGACCGCGCGGACGCCGACCTCGCCGCCGACCCGGCGGCCGGGTGACGGGCTGCCCGTGACCGACGCGGCCGCCCTTCCCGAGCGCCTCCGCCTGCGGGTGGTCGCGCTCGTGTCGGCGGTCCTGCCGTCGGTCGCCCCCGTGCCGCCGCCCCTGCGCAAGGTCGCCGGCTTCGCGCCGGCACGCCGGGCCCGGCTGGGGGGCAGCCTGATCTGGGACGCGCTCGCCGACGACGAGTTCCGCCGCCACGCAGCCGTGCAGGTCGCGACGATCCCGGTCACCGACGACCCGCTGGACGACGCCGCGCGCGCGTGGTTGTCGCGCGAGGACGGGTGGAGTGAACGGGTCGACGCGGTGACCGCGACGCTGACCACCGAGGACGTCCGGGACGACCAGGGCCGCGCCGAGCTCGGCCGCCTCTCGGCCCAGGTCGCCGCGCTGCAGGCTGAGCTGGCCGCTGGCCGGGCCGGCCACCGCGACGAGCTCGAGCGTGCGGCGGCCGACCACAAGGTGCTGCGCCAGCGCCTCGGCGAGGCGCGGAGCGCGCTGCGGGCTGCCGAGGCCGAGCGCGACGGGGCGATCGCCGCCCGGGACGAGGCGGTGGCCGCGGCCGAGAGGGCGACGCGCACGGCCGAGGCCGACGTACGCCGCCTGCGTGCCCAGCTCGACGAGGCGGAGTCGGGTCTCGCCGCGAACCGTCGCGACGCCCGGTCCGACCGCGATGCCGCCACCATCCGTGCGCGGCTGCTGCTCGACGCCGTGGTCGACTCCGCGACGGGGCTGCGCCGCGAGCTCGGGCTGCCGGCCGTGGAGGGCGCGCCGGGGGACGCGGTCGAGGCTGGTCTCGCAGGCGCCGCGGCTCCCGCGACGAGCGCGCCCGCCACGCCGGCGATGCTCGAGCAGCTGCTCGCACTGCCGCACTCGCGGCTGATCGTGGACGGTTACAACGTCACCAAGGCGACGTGGCCGACCGCCACCCTCGAGGCGCAGCGCAGCCGGCTGGTGGCCGCGCTCGGGCCCGTCGTGGCCCGGTCCGGCGCCGAGACCACCGTGGTCTTCGACGCGGCCGAGTCCACCGCGCGGACCGTGATGCCCGCGCCGCGCGGCGTGCGCGTGGTCTTCAGCCCGGCAGGCGTCATCGCCGACGACGTGATCCGCCAGCTCGTCGCGGCCGAGCCGCGCGGGCGGGTCGTGGTGGTGGTGAGCAGTGACCAGGCCGTCACACGCGACATCGTGCGCGAGGGAGCGCGGGCGGTGCCCGCCCATGTGCTGTTGGGCCTGATCCGGTGAGCGGTTCGTCGGTGCTGTCGCCCATCGCGAGCTGGCGCTGGACGGCGCTCGCCTGCGTGTCCGTCGCCGCCTTCATCGCCTGCTTCGTCAGGGTCGGTGCCGACTGGGACTGGTTGGTGGCGCTCGGTGACCACATCCGTCGGTCCGGGTCCGTGCCCCGTGAGGTGCCGTACGCCGCGGCCGACACCGCTGGATGGAACAACGTTCCCGTCCTCGCAGAGCTCGCAGCGTCTGTGCTGCACGCGTGGGCGGGCAGGGCCGCCGTTGTCGCCCACCTCGTGCTGGTGGTCGTGATGCTGGTGGTCCTGGCTCTCGAGGCCCGTAGCCGTGGCGCCAGCGATGTCGCCACCGCGGTGGCCGTGTCCGGACTGGGACTCGGCAGCCTCGCCACCCTCGTCATCGTGCGTGCTCAGACCTTCTCGCTGGTGCCCTTCGCGCTCATGGTCGTGCTCGTGTCATCGCAGGCGCGGCGCCCCGATCGCCGCATCTGGTGGGCGGTGCCGCTCGTCGCGGTGTGGGGCAACCTCCATGGCGCCGCTCTTCTCGGCGTGTGCGTCCTGGGCGGCTATCTGCTGCTGGGCCGCATGCGCGACGACTTCTGGCGGAGTGTCGGGGTCGGTCTGGCGAGCGTGCTGGCGCTCTGCGCGAACCCTCAGCTGTGGCGAACCCCGTCCTACTACGCGCACGTGTTCGACAACGCTTCCGCCGAGCGGGCCGAAGGGCTCTGGGCCAGGCCCAGCCTGACCATGCCGCTCGACCTCGTCATGCTCGCGACCGTGTCTGTCCTTCTCGTCCTCTTCCTCCGGTCGCGGCGAAGCGTCTGGGAGTACGTCGCCTGTGCGGGCCTGGTCGTCGCGACCGCCAGCGCTTCCCGCAACGGCGTCTGGCTGTTGGCGCTGCTCGTCGTGGTGTCCGCCGGCACGCGGACCGTCCGGGACCGGACGACGAGTGGCACCCGCATCCACGAGGTCGCACCGGCCCTGGTGTCCGCGACCCTCGCCCTCGGCATCGCACTGCCCGTCGCCCTGGCGCGCGGTGACGTCGTCCTCGGAGGGCAACCGGCCGTCGTGGAAGCCGTTGCGGACGTCGCGCAGGACGGTACGGTCCTGGCACCGGCTCCTCTTGCTGAGTCGCTTGCGGTGGCGGGTGTCCGGCTGTGGGCGACCAATCCCCTCGACGCCTTCGCGCACGACGACCAGGCCGCGTACCTCGACTTCCTGGACGGGTTGCCGAGCGCCGGGCCCGCTCTGGCGGAGTCGGACGTAGTGGTGGTTCGGAAGGACTCGGCACCGGCCGCGCTCGTCGAGGATGATCCAGGGTTCAGCGCGATCCCGTGCGGCGAGGACTGGGTGTGCTACGTCCGTAGGTGAGGCGGCGACGCCCGACGCGACACGCCGACAGGCCCGTTGTCGGTGGGTCCT
Source organism: uncultured Actinomycetota bacterium (assembly GCA_963795275.1). GTDB lineage: Bacteria > Actinomycetota > Actinomycetes > Propionibacteriales > Nocardioidaceae > Nocardioides. Next base: position 97,179 of record CAWCHD010000017.1, on the reverse strand, counting down.
GTCACGGTTGTGGACATGACGACACGGATCGACTGCGACACCTGCGTGGTGCGCGGGTTGCACTGCCACGACTGCGTGGTGACGGTGCTGCTCGGCCCACCCCCGGAGCTCACCATCGACGACGACGAGATGGTCGCGCTCGACGTGCTCGCCAGCGGGGGACTGGTCCCGCCACTTCGACTGGTGGAGCCGGTTTCCGGCCCCGTCATCGAGTCGGCGTGAGACACGCCTCGAGAAGTTCCCCCGAAGATTGGCGGGGCTCGCGGATGCGGTCTACTCTTCAGGCTGGCTTCCGTGGAAGTGGGTCACCCGGCCCGCGCGGAGGTCGCGCCGAGTCGTCGTCCACACCCCCGCAGCATCGTGGCCGACGAGCCGGGGAACCAACCTTCCCCCTGGGGTGAATCCTCTGCGAGGCGTACTGCGTGAGCGGTGCGTGGAGCAGGGGTAGGCAACGTCGTGCCGAACCCGTCAGCTCACCTGGTAGGCGTACGACACCCCCGAGGAGTTCCCCCGCTCGTGGCTCACACCCGCAAGCGTGCCGGCGCGACCGCACTTGGTCTTGCAGCAATCGCCGCCATCGCATTCGTGCCTGCTACCCCTGCCCAGGCCGACCCATCCATCAAGGACGTCAAGGCTCGCGTCGACCGGCTCTACCACGAGGCCGAGGCCGCTCAGGAGCGTCTGCACGACGCCCAGATCGACCTCGCCGACCTGCGTCGTGACCTCGCAGGACTGAAGGCCGACCAGGCCCGTCAGGGCCAGCGCCTCGACGAGGTCCGCGACCAGGTCTCCGACGCCGTCGTGCGCCAGCTCGAGGGTGAGGGCGTCTCGACCGTCGGCCAGGTCGTCGTCTCGGACAACCCGACCGCGTTCCTCGACACCCTCTCGACGATGTCGTCGTTCAACGACCTGCAGTCGTCCATGCTGGCCGACTACGACACCCAGCTCGAGGCGCTCGAGATCCGCCGCGAGGCGACCGACTCGCGCACCAAGGAGATCGCCGACCTCACCGAGCAGCTGAGCACGGAGAGCGAGACGGTCGACGACAAGCTCGCCGAGGCCAAGAGCCTGCTGGGTGACCTCGAGGCCGAGGAGCGCGAGCGGCTGCTCGCCTCCCGCGGCAGCGTCACCCGCATGCCGGCCTCCGTCCCGGCCTCGGGCCGCGCGGCGGCTGCCGTCTCCTACGCGATGGCACAGGTCGGCGACGCCTACGTCTACGGCGCGATGGGCGAGAACGCCTTCGACTGCAGCGGCCTCACCATGCGTGCGTGGGCCCAGGCCGGCGTGTCGCTGCCGCACTCCTCGAGCGCCCAGTACGGCTCCGGCCCGCACATCGCCGCGAGCGACCTGCAGCCCGGCGACCTGGTGTTCTACTACAGCCCGATCAGCCACGTCGGCATGTACATCGGCAACGGCATGATCGTCCACGCCGCCAACCCCGGCACCGGCGTCACCGTCTCGGGCCTCTACTCGATGCCCTACGTCGGCGCGGTCCGTCCTGGCTGACCAGCAGACCTCGAAGGCCGGTCGCCCACGTCTGTGGGCGGCCGGCCTTTCTGTGTTCGTGGTCGTCGCGGTGGTCGTGGCGTTGCTCGTCGTCCAGCGCGGCGACCGCCACGAGGTCGACACCCGACCTGTCGACGCACTCCGAGCCAGCCCGGCGGAGGCGGCAGCCACGCTGGCATCCCTCGTCACCGGCATCGCGGACCGTGACGCGGCCGCGCTCGCCGGTCTCGCGGCGCCCGGGGACCCGGCCGCCGAGGAGGTGCTGACAGGCATCGCGGCCAACGCCGAGTCGCTGGACCTGAGCGAGGTGTCGGCCCGGTACGTCGACCAGGCGGGCGCGGTGGCGTCCGACGGGTCGTGGTCGGCCGTGGCCGAGGTCGCCTGGCGGGTGGACGGTGACGCCGTGGCGTCGCAGGCGGACGTCGTGGTCAGGCTCGTCCCGGACGACGACGGGGTGGCCATCGCCGGCTTCGGCGGGGGCGGCACCGGGCGCGTGCCGCTGTGGCTGCGGGGCGAGCTGTCCGTGGCGCGCGGCACCGGGTGTGCTGGTGATGGCGGACGGTACGCAGGCCGAGGCCGACGCCGTCGCCGACCGGGTGACCCGGGGGATCGACGTCGTACGCCGGGTCCTGCCCGCCTGGCGGGCTCCGGTCGTCGTCGAGGTCCCGGCGAGCGCCGCGGACCTCGACGAGACGTTGGGGGCGGCGGACGGGACGTACGCCGGGATCGCCGCTGTGACGGCGAGCGCAGGGAGCGCGTCGGGCGACCGTGCGCCGGTCCACGTCTTCGTGAACCCGGACGTGACGGCCGGGCTGCGCCGAGCCGGTGCGCAGGTGGTCATGAGTCACGAGCTGGTCCACCTGGCCACCGATGCCGTGCGCCGCCCGGTGGAGCCGTGGCTCTCGGAGGGGTTCGCCGACTACGTCGCGCTGCGCGACACCGGACTGCCGGACCGAGTCACGCTCGGTCGGGCGATCGCCGCCGCGCGCCGTGACGGCGTTCCCGACGAACTTCCCGGCGCGGCCGACTTCGACACCCGGGCTCGAGACCTGCAAGCCCGCTACGAGGAGGCCTGGCTCGCGTGCCGGATCGTCGGCGAAGCGACTGGGGGAGCAGGGACTCGTGGGGGTCTACGCGGCTGCGATGCGGGGCGCGAAGCTCGACGGTGTGCTCCCTGACGCTGGACTTCCGCTCCCGGCACTCACGGCCGCGTGGAGGAGCCGGTTGCAGGCCCTGTCTCGCTGAGCAGGGAGGCGCTGATCACACGCGTGGTTCGCTGATACGCGCTGGAGGCGGCCGGTTTCCCGACCGCCTCCAGTGGCGTTGATCAATGTTGGTCGCGTCGCCGATCGGCGGATCCGACCCCGAGCTGCTGGGCACCCATGGCCCGGACCGACCGCCTCAGTGAGCTCTGGTCACTTGTTGAAGACGCCGGTCGGGACGGTCAGCAGGGCGTTGACGCCGAGCCCGAAGACCGTGACGCCTGCGATGATCGCGATCGCGATCCCCGCCACCATCAGACCGTACTCGACGGACGTGGCGCCGCGCTCGTCGCGGACGCGAAGCAGGTGCCTCATGCGTGCTCCTCGGGTGGTTCGGGCTGGTGATACGGACAGGGCCGGCGTCGAGGTGACCCTCAGACCGCCGGCCCCTTGCTCGTCCGTGAGATCAGAGCGAACCCGTGATCTTGGTGAACAGGCCGTTGAGGCCACCGCCGAGGGCGGTCACGGTGCCGATGATGGCGACGGCGATCAGCGCGACCATGCAGGCCGTACTCGACGGCGGTGGCGCCCTTCTCCTCGTCGCGGCCGGCGAGCATGATGGCGATGAAGTTCTGCAGCATGGTGTTCCCCTTGTGTCTGTGTGAGTTCTCGGTTCCGAGCCCACGAGGACCCGTCGAGAAGAACTCTGCCAAGTTTCCGAGCCCGTCGAATCGGGTGATCGGTCCCGGGTTGGTAGTTCCTTGTGACTATCTTCGGATCACCCGCACGGCACCGGGCGGGGCCCGGGTCGATCAGGCGTCAGAAGCGCTGGGGGGAGGCGTGGTCGAGCATCCCGAGCCGCATGGCGGTCACCAGGGCCTGCGCACGGTTGGCAGCGCCGAGCTTCTGGTAGATGTGCGTGATGTGGGTCTTCGCCGTCGACTCGCTCATGTAGAGCGACGAAGCGATCTCGCTGGTGCCGAGCCCATCGGCCAGCAGGGACAGGACCTCGGTCTCGCGGCCCGACAGCCGTGGCGGGGCGGGGGAGGTGGCACGGCGCATCACTGCCTGGCTCAGGCCCGAGCAGAGAAAGGTGCGGGGCGCGACGGCTGCGTGCCGTGCTGCGCTGACCACCTCAGCGGCCCGGGTGTCCTTACCCACGAACGCAGAGGCGCCGGCCTCCATGGCCGCGAAGATCTGGTCGTCACCTGCGTGCATGGTCAGCACGACGACACCTGTGGTGTCGCTCTTCTCGCGGACGGCGCGGACCACGTCCAGGCCGTGCCCGTCGGGCAGCTGCAGGTCCGTGACCACGACGTCCGGCCTGAGGTCCGCCCAGGCGGAGACACCCTCGGCGACGGTGCCGGCCTGACCGACGACGGTCATGTCGTCGTCCCGCTCGAACGCGCGCGCGAGACCCTGTCGGATCAGCTCGTGGTCGTCAACCAGTAGCACGGTGGTGCCCATGGGCATTCTCTCCCTCTGAGGTGGCGGTCGTCGGCGACCGCAGGCTCACGACGGTTCCGCCGTCGGATCGGGGGGACACGACCAGCCGGGCGCCGACGCCCTCGGCTCGCTCTCGCATGGTCTGAAGTCCCCAGTGGTGCTCTCGCGGCTCCGCGTTGCCGACGCCATCGTCCTCCACGGTGAGGACCAGAGTCGATCCGTCGGAGTCGAGGGTGACCCACAGGTTGCGTGCCCGGGCGTGCTTGCGCACGTTGCCGATTGCCTCCTGCGCGACGCGCAGCACCTCGGTGGCGGTGCGCGGCGGGAGTGGCGGACCGGACTCGGCCAAGGACAGGTGGACGCGCAGCCCGGTCGCGTGGCTGACCTCGCGGGCGTAGTCGGCCAGGGACGCGGCGAGGCGCCCGTCGGTGACCTCGTGGCGCAGGTCGAAGATGGAGAAGCGGATCTCCGAGACCAGCCGGGTGATCTCCTCGCGCAGGGAGGCGGCCAGCCCGCGGGTCGTCTCGTCCTCGCTCGTCGACTCGATCTCGTCGACGATGTACCCCAGGCCTACGATCTCCTGCGCCACCCCGTCATGCATCTCGCGGGCGATCCGGTTGCGCTCCTCCGACGTGGCGAGGGTGCGGACGTCGTCGAAGAGCACGGCCGTGTCGAGGCGCACCGAGAAGTCGTCAGCCACCTCGAGCGCGCGTTCGTCCAGCTCGGGGGTCCAGCGCGGGACGCCGACCAGCACGCAGTAGCCCAGCACATGGTGCGCGCCCCGCAGGGGCACCACCGCCGCTCCGGGCGTGCGATCGGTCGGGTCGAACCTGACCTCCTGCGCCAGTCGCTCGACGTCGTCGCCGCCGTTGATGGGCCGCAGCGCGTCGTCGGGGTCGACGATGAAGACGGTGGCACGGGCGCAGCCGGTCGCGTGGCGCATGGCGGTGTCGAGCTCGTCGGCCAGCGAGGCGCTGTCGAGCCCGAACGATCCGGAGCTGGCGAGCTGGTGGATGCGTGCCATGAGCTGGTGCGCGGCGGCGTAGGGCGCCTGGCGGGCCGCTTGGTCGCGGGTGGAGCGAGACTGCCAGCTCGCGAGGAGCCCGACACCCAGCCCGATGGCCAGCCACGGCAGCGTCATTCCGATGCGGGAGAGGGAGTCGTTGGCCGGGTCGGCGGCGACGGTCCCGGCGACGGTGAGGCCGGAGACGAGCGAGACGTTGACGGTGGTGACGAGCCCGTGGCGTACGCCGGCCACGATCGGCGGCACGGCCAGGTAGGCACCGAGGTCCGAGACGGAGTGCGTGGCAAGGACCAGCGTGGTGACCACCACGGCCTCGCCCATGGCGTGCCAGTGCGTCGGGCGGTTGCGCGTCATCCACTCGAGCGTCGACGAGACGGCCGCCACCAGGGTCATCACGACCATCATCGGCGCGGACTCGACGAACATCCCGCGACTCAGCACCGTTCCAGTGGCCAGGGCGAGCGCGAAGACCCGGACGGCCGTCGTCGTCCGCCAGGACTGGAGTGCCGGCCGGGAGACACCCGAGTCGTGGGTGACCGTCGGGGTCATGACTCCATCACATGTTGGAGAACGTGTCGGCGATCTGGATGCCGGCCGGGCCGAGGATCACGATGAACAGGCACGGCAGGATGAACAGCACGAGCGGGATCATCATCCGCACCGGCACCTGCTGCGCCTTCTCCTCAGCACGCTGGCGACGCTTCGTGCGCATCTCCTTGCTCTGGATCCGCAGCACGCGAGCGATCGGGATGCCCAGGCTGTCGGCCTGCACCATCGCCAGGCAGAAGGACTTCAGGTCGGCGAGCGAGGTGCGCTCGGCCATGGCGCGCATGGCCTCGGTCCGGCCGCGGCCGAGCTGCATCTCCTGCAAGAGCCGGGCGAACTCCTGGTTGAGGGGGCCCTCTCCGTTCTTCGCGACGCGACTGACCGCGGCGTCGAAGCCGAGTCCGGCCTCGACCGAGATGGTCAGCAGGTCCATGGCGTCGGGCAGTGCGTTGCGCATCAGCGTCTCGCGTTTCTGGCCCGCGTTGTAGAGCAGGATGTTGGGCAGCACGTATCCGAAGAGGCCGGCGAGGGCCGTGGCGACACCCAGCTTGTAGAACGGCCAGTCCCGGCCCAGCAGGTAGAGGAAGCCGAGCACGGTGAAGACGCCGGCGCCGAGCACCTTGAGCCCCAGGATCCGGTTGACGTCCCACGCCTCCGGGTTGCCCGCGACGTTGAGCCGGTACTGGATCTTGCGGGCGGTGTCGGCGCGTACGAGCTTGCGCCCGAGACCGACCATCCGCTCGCCGAGGGGTGCGATGACGCGCTCCGCGAACGGACGCTCCACCTCGGCCTTGAGCACGTCCGGGGCCGAGTCCAAGGCCTGGATCGCAGCCACCGACCGAGCCACGCCGCGCCGCTCCGTGGTGACCACACCGATCACCGAGAGGGCCAGGATCATCGCGCCGCAGAGGAGTGCAGCTCCCAGCAACAGAGTCGTGCTCATCTCACACCTGCACCTTCGCGAGCTTGGACATGGCGAACGATCCCAGCAGCAGCAGCCCCGTGGCCAGCCCGAGGAGGATGAAGCCCGGCAGGGTCGTGTAGAGCACCCGGATGTACTCCGGGTTGACGAGCATCATGTACGCCCCGATCAGTGGCGGCAGGCCGACGAGAATGTATCCCGAGAGCCGGCCCTCGGCGCTGAGCGCCTTGACCTGGCGGCGGAGGTACTCGCGCTCGCGGAGCGTGTCGGCAACGGTGTGGAGGATCTCGGCCAGGTTGCCGCCCACCTCGCGCTGGATGCGGATGGCCATCACGATCCAGTCGAAGTCCTCGCTGTTCATCCGCTGTCCGACCCCGTCGAGGGCGTCAGTGATGTCGACACCCAGGCGCTGCTCCACGAGGGCGCGGCGCAGCTCGCCGGCCATCGGCTCGCTGCCCTCGCGCACGACGCTGTCGACGGCCTGGGGGAGCGACAGACCTGCCTGGAGGCCACCGGCCATCAGCCCCAGGGTCTCGGCGAGCTGGCCGTTGAAGCGGTTGAGTCGACGCGAGTGCCGGAACCTCAGGTAGAACCACGGGCCGACGGTGCCGAGCACGAGGCCCAAGATCGCGAATCCTCCACCGCTCAGGATGAAGCCCAGCACGGCGGAGCCGACCGCGATGCCGGCGTGCAGGAGCAGCCACTCGGAGGCGGTGAGCGCCGATCCGGCACCGGCGAGACGCCCGGAGACCCGCGACTCGAGGTCGGCGGAAAGCACCTTGTCGGTCATCGCGACCGCCGAGCCCCTGATGTCGGCGCTCGCGTCGGACTTCCGCCTGCCCTTGGCGTCGCCGAAATAGGCGTCGAGACGCCGGTCGGCGGACGACTTGTTGGCCCCGCCCAGGACGACCGCAAGCAGCCCGGCCAGGCCGAGCGCCAGCGCGAGCGCCCCGGCGAGCATCCCCGGGGTGCCGACCAGCGACTTGCCGGTGGCGACGATGTCCGGGCCGGAATCGGCGGTGCCGAGGCCCACGAAGGCGGAGTCGGTGTACGGCGTTCCGCCTGCGTCCACGGTCACGCCGACGTTGACCTCGTCGCTGATGCCCTCGGGCCGGTCGAACGTCACCAGCAGCTGAGTGGCCAGCGCGTCGGCCTGTGCGGCGAAGACGGCGCTGAGGGCGCCCTGCTCGGCCGGGATGACCTGTCCGCCGGTGACGTCGGCCAGGTCGGCCATGGTCTCGGCGTTCTTGGGGTTGGCGAGGGAGACGACGTCGACGACGACACCGCGGTCCTTCGCGTCGGTGCTCACCACGTCCAGCGTGGTGGAGCTGTTGGTGTCCCCGCCGTCCGAGAGCACCAGCAGCGATCGCGAGCCCTCGGTCCCGGCGAGCTCCACGCCCTTGGCGATGCCGTCGTAGACGGCCGTGCCCGGACGCAGCTCGATGGTCTCCAGAGCCGCTCGCACGGACTCGTGGTCGGTGGTCGGCTCGACGACCTCGCCGAGGTCGCCGGCGAAGGCGACCAGGCCGATGCTCACGTCGGCGGGAGCAGAGGAGAGGAAGGCGTCGACGGCCGCAGTGGCTGCGGCGAACTTGTCGCCCTGCTGCATGCTGTTGCTCGCGTCGAACACCAGCACGGTGGTGCGCTCGACGTCGCCGGCGGTGATGACCTTGCCGGAGGAGTCGACGGCGCGGCCGTCGATCTCGACCGAGACGGAGCCCGGGTCGACGTCGGCGCCGCCGGGGATTCCGTCGACAGCGAGCACCAGGGACACGGCGCCGTCCACGCTCTCGACGTGGTCGATGTTGACCTCGTCCTCGGCGTGCGCGGGCAGCGCCCCGGAGAGGGTCAGCAGGCCGCCGGCCACCAGGGCCGCGGTCGCTCGTCCTGCTCGCGCGATGTGACAACGGCTCATCGCAGCGTCCCACCCGTGGCGAAGATGGAGGGGTCCACATGCACACCGTGGTCCGCGAGGTGCTCGAGGAACCGGGGACGCAGGCCCATCGACTTCAGGCCGCCCTTGAACCTGCCGTTGTCGTCGACACCGGCGGCGTAGTCGAACAGGAAGACGTCCTGCGTGGTGATGATGTCGCCTTCCATGCCGACGATCTCGGTGATCGCGGTGATGCGACGCGTGCCGTCCTTGAGACGCGTCTGCTGGATGATCAGGTCGACGGCGCTCGCCACCTGCTCGCGGATGGCGCGGACCGGGAGGTCCATGCCGGCCATCAGCACCATGGTCTCGAGGCGGGCCAGGGCGTCCCGCGGGGTGTTGGCGTGGAGCGTCGAGATCGAGCCGTCGTGGCCGGTGTTCATGGCCTGCAGCATGTCGAGCGCGGCGGCGTCACGGATCTCGCCGACGACGACGCGGTCGGGCCGCATGCGCAGGGAGTTCTTGACCAGGTCGCGGATGGTCACCGCGCCCTTGCCCTCGATGTTGGCCGGACGCGACTCCAGGCGCAGCACGTGGTCCTGGCCGAGCCGCAGCTCGGCGGCGTCCTCGATGGTGACGATGCGCTCGTCGTCGGGGATGAAGGAGGAGAGCACGTTGAGGGTCGTGGTCTTGCCCGACCCGGTGCCTCCGGACACGAGGATGTTGAGCCGACCGCGGACACAGCCCTCGAGGAGGCCGGCCGAGGCCGGCGTCAGGGTGCCGAAGTTGATGAGGTCCGCGACGGTGTAGGGGTCCTCGGAGAACTTTCGGATCGTGAGCTTCGAGCCGTCGAGGGCGAGGGGTGGGATGATCGCGTTGACACGGCTGCCGTCGGGTAGGCGGGCGTCACACATCGGGCTCGTCTCGTCGACGCGTCGACCGATCTTGCTGACGATCTTGTCGATGGTGCGTCGCAGGTGGGTCTCGTCGGTGAACGACGTGTCGACCTTGACCAGCTTGCCGTTGCGCTCGACGTAGATGTCCTGGAACGTGTTGACCATGACCTCGGTGAGGCTCGAGTCGCGCAGCAGGGGCTCGATCGGCCCGTAGCCGAGGATGTCGTCGGCGATCTCCATCGACACGCGCGTGCGGTCGGCCGACGACATGGGGATGTCGGTGTCGGCGATCGCCGTCTGGAGCGCGAGGCGGACCTGCTGCTCCAGCTCGGACTGCGTCATGTGAGCGTCGTAGAGCTTGGGGCCGAGGGCCTCGACGAGGCGCTGGTGCACGATGCGCTTGAGGTCCTGGAAGGGGTCGACCTTGGGGCCGGCCTTCTTCTTCGTCTCCGCGGCAACGGCGGCCCTCTGCGCGACCGGAGTGTTGCTGGCGGGCGCCGCGGCGGCTGGTGCGTCGCTCGTCTCCGGCGTACGGCCGCGCGCAGCGGCCAGGCGATCGGTGAGGCTCACGTCATGCCCTCCTCAGGCGGAGCCGGGAGCCGCTGAGCTTCCGGCTGGATGGGACGCCCTCGGCGGCGGCGGCGGGTTCGCCGATGCTGGCGGCCACGCTCTTGGCGAACGTGACGAGGGCCTTGGAGTTGGGGTGGTTGGGATAGGCCTGGACGAGGGCCTCACCGCGGTTGACCGCGGCGAGCACCTCTCGGCTCGAGACGAGCGACGAGTCGGCCTTGAGGCCGAGCGTCTTCTCGTACTCCTCGGTGGTGAGGCCGACCTTGCCGTCGGCGCGGTTGAGCACGAAGCGCCACGAGGACTTCTCGTAGTTGAGGACGTCGAGGGTGCTCGTGGCGAGCTTGAGGGACTTGAGCGAAGGGATGTCGAGGGTGCCGACGAGGATGATCGTGTCCGACCGGTCGAGGGCGCACAGCGCCAGGTCGTCGAAGATGCCCGAGGTGTCGACCACGACGAAGTCGACCATGCGGCGCAACGCGTCGAGCAGCTTCGCGACGTCCTCCTGCCGTGGCCTGGTCGGGGGAGTCGAGGTGCACCGGTGCGGCCACCACCGTCAGGTTCTCCGAGTGCGGGGTGAGGAGTCGAGGGATGCCCTCGGCGTCGATCACCCCGTCGAAGCCGACCAGATCGTTGACCGTGCGCTGCGGCGTGAGCTGGAGCATGATCGCGACGTCGCCGCTGTTGACGTCCAGGTCGACCAGGCACACGCGAGTGACCCTCGCCCGCGAGCGCCACCCCGCATTGGTGGCGACCAGGCTCTTGCCGACCCCGCCCTTGGTCGAGAAGACCGTGAAGAGCTTGCCGCGCGGGGCGTCGCCTCCGCCGGCACGCGGCGGCCGCGGCTGCCTCGGCCGCGACCTGGGCCCGCCCGACTCCACCGCGGCCTGTATCTCGTCGATCATGGACTGGCCGATGGCGTTGGCGACGCTGCGTGCCCGCTGGACGGCCGTGGTGATGCCGGCGAGGTCCGGGCGGCGACGACCTCCCGCATGCCACTGCGCAGGGCCAGCGACAGCGCGGCGCTGTCGACGTCGTGCCGGAGCAGGATCACGCCGAGGTCGGGACGGTTCACCCGGGCCCACTGGCGCGAGCTCGGCGGCCTGCTCGCTCGTGACGGAGGGGCCGATGACGACCGCGAACTCCTCGGTCGCCGCGGACGTGCGGCGTCGAGGTCGTCGAGGTCCCGACGGCCACGGAGCCGTGGAGCATCGCCTGCAGGATGGCCCGCTGAGCGGCGTCAGGCTCGAGAACGGCGGTCACGACTGCCGGCCGTGAGGAGCTCGGGGTACAGCGTGCGCCGCGTTAGGTGCCGTCCTTGTCGACGATCTTGGAGTCTTCGGTCAGCAGTGCGAAGTTGAGCTCGCCGAAGCGGTCGGCCCAGATGAGCTTCTCGGACTGCTCCTGGGTCACTGCGATCGTGAGGATGGTCCGGGCGATCTCCTCGGTCTGGCCCCGTCCTCGTCCTGGGTCGTCCGCGACGTGACGGTCGTGTGCCGACACCGAGGACCGGCTGCGAGTCAGCACGATGCGTGTGTAGCGACGAGCTTCTGCTCCTCGTTCTCCGCAGGATCGCGCCATCACCGTCACGAAGACGGCGACCTCGTTGCCCGGGTTGACGAAGCCCGCGACGCGCTCGAAGTCGGTCAGCTCGACCGAGACGGCGGTCTGTCGTCGGGGATGACGAGGCTCTGGGTGTCACCCAGGGTGCCGAACTTCTTTGCGATCAACTGCTCGCCCGGGTAGATCGTGCCGACAGCGACGACGTCCGCGACCGACGGTCGTCGACGACAAGCGCCGTCCACCAGGTCGGCTCGCCGGACCTCGGCCTTGTCGATCTTGCCGGCCTCCTGCGCGTCGGCGACGCTCTCACCGACGTCGATGGTCTCGGTGGCGACGAGCACCTCGACCAGCTCCTGGTCCTTCGTGGCTCGCGCGTCGATGCCCTGCACGTAGAGCACGATCATGGCCGTGCCGACCAGGGCGATGAGGGCGGCGACGTGCAGGAGAACGGAACGGCGAGCCATGGTGCGGTCCTTCGCGGGTCATGGGGTCCCCACAGTGGGGGTCGGTCGCGTAGGCGGATCCGGAGACCGTGCGTTGACATCGAGCCCCGGTGCCCTCCCAGCGGATCGAATGTAGAGGCGCACGAATCGGGCCGTGGGCTAAACCGCACAAACCGCCCGAAGGTAGTTCCGACGTAGCCCGAAATGACTAGGCGGAAGTAGTCGCGCCGAGATGCACCCAGCCCGGACGTCGGTAGCAGTCCGCCCGAACGCGAGTGGCCCGTCGAGCTGGTGCACGTGGACGTGGACGTCAAGGGAACTCGGCCGCAGCCTCGACGGCGGCGGCTGGCGAGCCAATGGCCGCGACCGCCTTGGATCGAGCACGACAACACTGAACGCCGCCACGGCCCACTCCGAGGCAAGCCACCGATCAGCCGACTGCTGCCAACCTGATGGCCGGGTCCACCAAGCACGCTCGCCATCTCGGAGCCGTCAGCCGAGGTAGAGCGCCTCGATCTCCTTGCGCGACTCGCGGACCACCACGTTGCGCTTGAGCTTGAGGCTCGGCGTGAGCTGCCCGCCCTCCTCGGTCCACTCGCCGGGAAGGATCGTGAACTTGCGGATGGCCTCGGCCTTCGAGACGGCCTTGTTGGCCTCGTCGACGGCGTCCTGCACCGCGGCGACGAGGTCGACATCATCGACCACGTCGGCGATGTCGGCGGGCTTGCCGTGCTGCTGAGCCCACGCGGGGTAGGTCTCGCGGTCGATGGTGACGAGGGCACCGATGAAGGGCTGGCCGTCGCCGACCACCAGGCACTGGTCGACGAGCGGGTGCGCGCGCAGGCGGTCCTCGAGCACGGCCGGGGCGACGTTCTTGCCGCCGGCGGTCACCAGGATCTCCTTCTTGCGCCCGGTGATCCGGACGAACCCCTCGTCGTCGACCTCGCCCACGTCGCCGGTGTGGAACCAGCCGTCGCGGTCGAGGGCCTCGCTGGTGGCCGCCTCGTTGCCCCAGTAGCCGGCGAACACCTGGCCTCCGCGGAAGAGCAGCTCGCCGTCGTCGGCGACCCGGACCGCAGTGCCGGGCAGGGGGCGCCCGACGGTGCCGATGCGCGTCGCGTCCGGGAGGTTCGCGGACAGCGCCGCAGTCGTCTCGGTCAGGCCGTAGCCCTCGAGGACGACCAGGCCGATGCCTCGGTAGAAGTGGCCGAGGCGCTCACCCAGCGGCGCGCCACCGGAGATGGCGTACGCACAGCTGCCGCCGAGCGCCTGCCGGAGCTTGCCGTAGACGAGCCGGTCGAAGAGGGCGTGCTGGGCGCGGAGGCGGACGGGCACCCGCTTGCCGTCCTGCGCGCGGGACCACGCGATCGCCACGTCGGCGGCGCGGTCGAAGACCTTGCCGCGACCGTCCGCGGTCGCGCGCTGCGAGGCGGTGTTGAAGACCTTCTCGAAGACGCGCGGCACGGCGAGGATGAAGGTCGGCCGGAACTCGCCGAGGTCGGCCACGAGGTTCTTGATGTCGGCGCTGTGCCCCATCCGGGCGCGGCTCTTCACGCACCCGACCTGGATGATCCGCGCGAAGACGTGTGCGAGCGGGAGGAAGAGGAGCGTCGAGGCGTCCTCGGTGTCGAAGAGGTCGCCGAGCTCGTCGACCGCGACGCCGAGCTCGAACATGAAGTTGCCGTGGGTGAGCATGCAGCCCTTGGGCTTGCCGGTGGTGCCGCTGGTGTAGATCAGCGTGGCGAGGTCGAGGGGAGTGGCAGACGTACGCCGCTGCTCGAGGACGTCGTCGGGGATGTCCGAGCCGAGGCGCTCGAGCACGTCGACGGCGTTGTCCTCGATCGACCAGACGTGCTGGAGCTCGGGCAGGTCGCCCGACTGCCGTGCTTCGCGCACCCGCGCGAGGTGGTCGGGGCCTTCGGCGACGACGGCGCGGGCACCCGAGTCCTGGAGGATCCATCCGATCTGCTCCGCGGACGAGGTCTCGTAGATCGGCACGGAGACCGCGCCGGCGAACCAGATGGCGTAGTCGAGCAGGGTCCACTCGTAGCGTGTCTTCGACAGCAGGGCGACGCGGTCGCCCGCCTCGACGCCGGCAGCGACCAGGCCCTTGGCCACGGCTCGCACCTCGTCGTGGAACTCCCGTGCGGTGACGTCGACCCAGCCGTCGGGCGTGCGGCGGCTGAACACCGCGGTCTCGCCGGCGTCGCGCGCGTTGGCGACGACGTCGTCGGTGAGGTTGCCCGTGGTGGGGATCGTGGTCGAGAGCGGTGCGGCGAACTCGCGCACGGGGACCTCCTGCGTGGATGACAACAGCGCTGAGAAGGCTAGCGCCGAGCCCGGGGTGCCGCTCGGCTAGGCTCCGGACATGGCCGAACAGACCTCCTCGTCGATCGTCGTCGACGCTCCTCCGGCCGACGTCATGGCCGTCATCGCCGACTTCGCGTCCTACCCCGCGTGGGCGAAGGGCGTGAAGGAGGCCGAGGTCACCGTGCCCGGCGCCGGCGGACGTGCCGAGCAGGTCTACTTCGCACTCGACGTCTCGCCGATCAAGGACGAGTACACGCTGGCCTACGACTGGGACGGCGACCGCGAGGTCACCTGGACGCTCGTCGAGGGCAACATGCTGAAGATGCTCGACGGCGCCTACACCCTGGCCGACCGGGGCGACGGCACCACCGAGGTGACCTACCGCCTCGCCCTCGACGTGAGCATCCCGCTGATCGGCATGCTCAAGCGCAAGGGCGAGAAGATCCTCATCGACACCGCGCTGAAGGGCCTCAAGAAGCGCGTCGAGCAGCTCTGACCCGCAAGGAGACGACGTGAGCGAGCCCGACGAGGTCGGTCCCCTCGGCGAGGAGGCCGCCAAGCTGTTCGGCGCGCTGTCGGGCTGGGCCAAGGACCAGTCCGGGCACGCCAGCGAGGGGTGGGCGGCCCTCGTCTCCGACGTCGCCGGAGCCATGGACGACGTCGACGAGCACCTGGCCACGGGCTCTGCCGAGTGCACGGTGTGCCCGCTGTGCCGTTCGATCAACGCCGTGCGTCAGGTCAGCCCCGAGGTGACCACGCACCTCGCATCGGCGTTCACCTCGTTGGCGCAGGCCGCCGCGGCCCTGCTGGCGACCCCGGTCCCTCCGGCGTCGCGGGACGACGAAGGGCCCCGGGAGTGACCACAGCCGGTCCGCCGGTGGTGGTGGGCGTCGACATCGGCGGGACCAAGGTGCTGGCCGGCGTCGTCGACCGCGATGGCGCGGTGTCGTCCACCGCGCTGCGTACGACGCCCGGCCGGCGCGGCGTGACCCGACAGGCGGAGGACGCCATGGTCGAGGCGATCCTCGAGTCCGCCGCCGGCCGGCCCCTGGCGGGAGTCGGTGTGGCGGCGGCGGGGTTCGTCGACCCGGCCGGCGAGCGGGTGATGTTCGCGCCGCACCTGCCGTGGCAGGGCGAGCCGCTGCGGGACCTGCTGGAGGCGCGCCTCGGCTGTCCGGTGCTCCTCGACAACGACGCCAACTGCGCCGCCCGCGCGGAGGCGCACCACGGCGCCGCCCGGGGCGCGCGATCGGCCCTGATGATCACGATGGGGACCGGCATCGGCGGAGCGCTCCTGCTCGACGGCCGGGTGCTGCGCGGTGCGAACGGCATGGCGGGGGAGTTCGGCCACATGCAGGTCGTGCCGGGCGGGCAGTCCTGCGAGTGCGGCAAGAGCGGGTGCTGGGAGCAGTACTCGTCGGGCAACGCCCTCGTGCGCAACGCCCGTGCGCTCATGGCCGAGCAGCCCTCCGTGCTGACGGAGTCGAGCGGCGGGCGACCCGAGCGCGTGACCGGCCCGATGGTGACCGCCGCCGCCGAGGCCGGGGACCTCGTGGCCCGCCAGGCCTTCGCCTCGGTGGGGGACTGGCTCGGGATCGGTACGGCGAACCTCGTCGCGGCGCTCGACCCCGAGCTGGTGGTCGTCGGGGGAGGGGTGTCGGCCGCCGGCGACCGACTGCTGGACCCGGCCCGCGCAGCGCTGCGTCGTACGCTCGTCGGCGGCGCGCACCGGCGGGTGCCCGACCTCGTCGCCGCCACCCTCGGACCGGAGGCCGGGATGATCGGCGGGGCGCTCCTCATCGAGCAGCGGGTCCCGTGACGGGAGTCCGTCCCTCCTCGACCAGCGGCGCCTACGAGGGTCAGGTGTTGCGGTAGTCCGGGACCAGCTCGAGGGCGAGCTGCTCGAGGAAGAGGCCGACGTCGGTGACGATGCCGCGGCCCTGGTTGGACCCTCGGTCGGCGATCTTGGTGACGGTGCTGGGATTGATGTCGACGCACACCAGCGGGACGGTCGCCGGAAGGATGTTGCCGGTCGCGACGGAGTGCAGCTGGGTCGCCATCATCAGGCAGTAGCCGACGTCGGCGACCTCGGCGCGCATCGCGCGCTGGCCCTCGAGCACGTCGGTGTAGACGTCGGGGAGCGGGCCGTCGTCGCGCACCGACCCCACCAGGACGAAGCGCTTCTGCGTGGTCACCAGCGCGTGCATGATCCCGCTGGTCACCACGCCGTCCTCGACGGCGCGGGCGATCGAGCCCGACTTGCGGATGGTGTTGAGCGCCCGCACGTGGTGCTCGTGACCGTGCTCGACACCCTGCGCGAGGCCGAGGTCGAGGCCGAGGCTGGTGCCGTAGAGGGAGAACTCGATGTCGTGCGTGGCCAGGGCGTTGCCGGCGAAGAGGGTGTCGACGAACCCGGCACGGACGAGCGCGACGAACGCCGGTACCGCGCCGGTGTGGACGATCCCGGGACCGGCGACCCAGAGCAGCTTCTTGCCCGCGTCGCGCGCCTGTCGCATGCCGTCGGCGACCTGGCGTACGAGGACGGCCTGCGGCTTCTCGTACGACGCCTCGCCCACGGCGGGTGCGAACGACTGCCCGGTCGGCGGGCTCGGGATCGACACCTGGATGCCGGCCGCGCCCACCACGATGCGCATCCCGGGCCGGACGTCCGACATGGGGACCGTACGGACCCGCATGGTGCCGTCGGCCGCGTCGGCGAGCACGAGGCCGCAGTCCATCTCCGGGTTCTCGACCTCGTACCACTGGCCGTCGACGCGGACGCGGGTCTGGAGGTTGGTGGTGGAGTAGAAGCCGTCAGGAAGCACCCCGGTGCGGTCGGCCGTCGCCGTCGCCGCCTCGCCCGGGTCGAGCTGGTTCACGCCGCGCGTCTGCAGGCGCATCAGGAGCCGCTGGAGCGAGGCGTCGTCGCCGGCGCGCACCGTGATCCGGGCGCTGCTGGGGTCGTGCGCCTCGTGCCCGACGTCGAAGGTGTCGATCGTGTAGTCGGCGCCGTAGTCACGGATGTCGTCGAGGATGCGCGACAGGATGCCGCTGTCCATCAGGTGTCCGGTGATCTCGACGGTCTCGCTCGTGCCCACGGGCGGGACCCTACGTCGTCAAGGACGCTGTGACAGGCGTCAGGTCACGCGCCGCGGCGGGCGGTCGGATCAGATGCGGGAGCCGTCGTCCCACGGGTCGCGCGGTGCGCGGGGCATGACGAACACCAGGTAGCCGAACCCGCCGACGAACCATGCGACGAGGGCCCATCCCACGAGCGGCGCGACGTAGATCGAGAACAGTGCGATCACCAGCGCGAGCACGGGGGCCACGAAGATGCCGGACCACGCGAGCCCGCGCTGCCAGGTGCGCGGGGTGGGGAAGGGTGGCGCGGGAGGCGGCCGGAAGCGGTCGACGGTCGCGACCTCGTCCGTCTCCTCGACGGGATCGACGAGCTGGGCGGTGGAGTCCGGCTCGGTCGTCCGCGGAGCGCCGGCCGGAGGCTCGGGCTGGGCGTCGTCGTCGAGGACCGGGCGGTCGCCGTAGTGCTCCACGATCTCGCGCCAGGCCAGCTCGGTGCGGCTCTCGTCGCCAGGCGTCGTCACGCCGCAACGGTAGCCGTCCGGTGGTGGGTCTCGATACGCCGCTCGCTGCACTCGCGTGCTACTCGACCGGCGATCTGTGTGGTGCACACTGTGCCCGTGAAGATCCCCTTCCTCGGCGGCCCGGCGGCCCCCCTCGATCCCGCCCTCGTCGCGCCGATGTCGTCACCGGCCCGACCCGAGCTCACGGGCGGTCGCCGGATCGGCGTGCTCGTCCAGCACGGGTTCACCGGCAACCCGGTGTCGATGCGGCCCTGGGCCGAGGACCTCGCCGCGCGCGGGTACGCCGTCGAGATGCCGCTGCTCCCCGGTCACGGCACCCGCTGGCAGGACCTCAACAAGGTCACGTGGGCCGACTGGGTCGCGACGGTCGAGGGGGCGTACGAGAAGCTCGCCTCCGAGAACGACGCCGTCGTGGCGGTGGGGCTCTCCATGGGCGGCGCGCTCTGCCTGCGGCTGGCCGCGGACCACGGCGACGGGCTCGCGGGCATCTGCGTGGTGAACCCGGCGGTCGACACGCTCCGCAAGGACGTCAAGCTGCTGCCGGCGCTCAAGCTGGTCGTCCCGGGGATGCCCGGCATCGCCAACGACATCAAGAAGCCCGGCGCGGACGAGCACGGCTACCCGACCACGCCGCTCAAGGCGGCCGCCTCGATGTTCGCGGGGTACGCCGAGCTCCGCAAGGACCTGCCGAAGATCACCGTCCCGGTGCTGTTCTTCCGGTCCTCGGAGGACCACGTCGTCGACATCTCGAGCTCGCGGGCGCTCAACGCCGGTCTGTCGTCGAAGGACTTCGAGGAGCGCGTGCTGGAGAACAGCTACCACGTGGCGACGCTCGACAACGACGCCCCGCGCATCTTCGAGGAGTCGGCCGCGTTCATCGAGCGGGTCACCGCGCAGCAGCAGGGATAGTCTCGGCCCGTGCTCTATTGGTTCCTGAAGTGGATCGCCCTCGGGCCCGTGCTGCGACTCGTCTTCCGGCCCAAGGCCTACGGCGTCGACCACGTGCCGGAGGAGGGTCCGGCGATCCTGGCGAGCAACCACCTGTCCTACGCCGACTGGCTGTTCATGCCGCTGACCCTCAACCGGCGCGTGACCTTCGTGGCCAAGGCGGAGTACTTCACGACCCCGGGCGTGAAGGGCTGGTTCCAGAAGAAGTTCTTCTCCGGCGCGGGCCAGGTGCCGATCGACCGCTCCGGGGCCAACGCCGCCGAGGGCGCGATGAAGTCGGCGATGAAGATCCTCGGCGAGGGTGACCTGTTCGGCATCTACCCCGAGGGCACCCGCTCCCACGACGGCAAGCTCTACCGCGGCAAGACCGGCGTCGCCCGGCTGGCCCTGGAGTCCGGGGCACCCGTGATCCCGTGCGCGGTCGTCGGGACCGACGTCGTCGCGCCCGCCGGCAAGGTCTACGGCACGTGGACGCGACCGGTGGTGCGCTTCGGCAAGCCGCTCGACTTCTCCCGCTACGCCGGGATGGAGAACGACCGCTACATCCTGCGCTCGATCACCGACGAGATCATGTACGAGATCATGCGGCTCTCCGGCCAGGAGTACGTCGACCTCTACGCCAGCAAGGCCAAGGAGCTCGACCGCGAGAAGGCCAAGCGGGCGGCGGCGGAGCAGGCCGAGGGCGACAAGGCCGAGCCGGAGAAGAAGGCGTCCTGAGCACGTACGCCGACGGGCGCGCCTCGGCGCCGCGCCCCGACTCGGCGCTGGCGGTCGAGGACCGTCTCCACTCCGCACTGGCGATCGTGCGTGTGGTCGTGACGATCAACATGGTCGGCCTCAACGCCTACCGCCGCGACAACTTCGAGCACCCCACGATCGGCATGCTGGTCGTGGTCGCGCTGACGGTGTGGACAGGCGTGGCGATCTGGCTCTACCAGGACCGCGCCCGGCGTACGCCCGCGCTGCTGGTCGCCGACCTCACCGTCGTGCTCGCGGCGCTGGCCGCGACCCCGTGGGTGAAGTCGCCGGACTTCAACGCGACCATCCCGGGGTTCTACGTCATGGGGGTCTTCTTCGCCTGGGCCATCCACTGGCACTGGAAGGGCGGGCTGGTCGCCTCGTGCCTCATCGCCCTCTTCGACGTGGCGCCTCGCAACCACCTCGACCAGGGCAACTACGGCAACGTCTTCCTGATCCTCATCGGCGGCCCGATCGTGGGCTTCATGTGTGCGTCCCTGCAGGGGATGGCGCGCGAGCGCGACGCCGCCGAGCGTGCCGCCGCCGCGGCCGAGGAACGCACCCGGCTCGCCCGGGCCGTCCACGACGGGGTGCTCCAGGTGCTGGCGATGACCCAGCGTCGCGGGGCGGCCGCCGGCGGGGAGTGGGCCGACCTCGGTCGCCTCGCGGGGGAGCAGGAGCGCAGCCTCCGCTCGCTCATCCGCCAGCAGGACACGGTGCCGGCCGCGTCGGGCGGCCGGGTCGACCTCGCCGGTGCGCTGGAGGCGATGGCCACTGCCCACCCCGTGCGCGTCGAGGTGGCCACGCCCGGTGGCGCGGTCCTGGTCGACGAGCACGTCGCGACCGAGACGGTCGCCGCGGTGCGCGCGTGCCTCGACAACGTCCTGGCGCACGTCGGTCCGCAGGGCCGTGCGTGGGTGCTGGCCCAGGCCGCACCCGATGCCATCACGGTCTCGGTGCGCGACGACGGCCCGGGCATCGAGGCCGGTCGGCTGGACCGGGCCGAGGTCGAGGGCCGTCTCGGGGTCGCGTCGTCCATCCGCGGCCGCATCGAGGACCTCGGCGGCACCGCGACGGTCGACAGCGGCGAGTGGGGCACCGAGTGGGAGCTCGTCGTGCCGCTAGCGTGAGGCGGGTGACGATCCACTCGACGCACCCGTTCCTCGAGCCGGAGGGCGACCGCGATCCCGTACGCCGCCTGCGCGGGCGCCTCGGCGGGACGGTCTCGCTGTGGACGGCGGGCACGCCCGAGGACAGGGCGGGTCTCACGGTCTCGTCGTGGCTGGTCGCGGGCGGCGAGCCGGGACGCGCCCTCGCGCTGCTCGACCCCGACGCCGACCTCACCGACGTGCTGCTCGACACGGGACGGGGCGTGCTCCAGCTGCTCTCGTGGGAGGACCGCTCGCTCGCCGACGCGTTCGCCGGCACGGCGCCTGCACCCGGGGGACCGTGGCGGATGGCGGAGTGGGAGCACACCGCCCACGGCCCGCGGCTGGCGCACGCCAGCGCCTGGGCGACGGTCGAGGTCGAGTCCGACGTCGAGGCGGGCTGGTCGCGGCTGGTGACCTGCGTGCTGCGCGAGGTCGTCGTCGGTGACGACGACGACCCGCTCGTCCACCGACGTGGTCGCTACCTCCCGCCCGGGGTCTGACATCGCTACCATTCCGAGCAACCGACGGAGCCGGGGGGCGCGGACATGGTGAAGGTCATGGTGGTCGACGACCACCCGATGTGGCGCGACGCGGTCGAGCGCGACCTGGAGTCGGCCGGCCACCAGGTGGTGGCGGTCGCCGCTGACGGCCGCGAGGCGATGGCACGGTTTCCCGCGGCAGCCCCGCAGGTCGTCGTGCTCGACCTCCAGCTGCCGGACAACACAGGCGTCCAGATCACGGGCATGATGCTGGAGCACGACCCCACGGCGCGCGTGCTCATCCTTTCTGCGAGCGGCGAGCAGGGCGACGTGCTGGAGGCCATCAAGGCCGGGGCGACGGGATACCTCGTGAAGTCGGCGTCGAGCGCCGAGCTGATCGACGCGGTGGTGCACGTCGCCGACGGCGAGGCCGTGTTCACCCCGGGCCTGGCCGGCCTGGTGCTCGGCGAGTTCCGGCGCATCGCGGACGGGCCACCCGACAGCCCGGTCGACCAGCTCACCGAGCGGGAGACCGAGATCCTCAAGATGGTCGCCACCGGCATGAGCTACAAGCAGATCGCCGGCCGGCTGGTGCTCTCGCACCGCACCGTGCAGAACCACGTGCAGAACACGCTGCGCAAGCTCCAGATGAACAACCGCGTGCAGCTCACCCGGTGGGCCATCGAGCACGGTCTCGACGGCGACGCCGCCTGCCTGAGGCGTCACCCGAGGCTCGAGCTGGGCGACCACCCGGTCGTCGACGTCCGGTCCCTCCAGCTCGACGCGCCAGATGTCGCCGTCAGGTGCTCCGCAGGGCTCGGGCACGCGTTCCACGGACGGCGTGCACGCCAGCGCGAGCACGGCCGGGGCACGGACCACCCGGGTCTCGGCTGCGGGGCGATGGGGGTAGCGCACGTCCAGCGCGGTCGCCAGGGCGAGCGCCCGCCCCGTCTCCTCGTCGCTGACGGTCACCGCGCCGACGAGGACGTAGCTGCAGCCGAACCGTCGTGGCGGGGGCGAAGCGGTACGTCGTGCGCTGACCGTCGATGCCGGCCGGACCGAACGCAGGGTCCCCGTCGGCAAGGACCCGCACGTCCTCCGCTGGCCAGCACCACCCCGTCCGGGGCGTCCGGGAGCGCAAGCGACACGCGTCGCAGCGGTCGAGTCGAACGGATCAACTGGCGTACGGCGATGGTGCCGTCGGCAGAAACCTCTGACTCCACATAGGACTCCTCGGCGATCGGTGGTCTCGTCGCCACTCCGGGTTCGGCCGGGGGTGTCCGGGGGGCAGCGTCGTCCTCCGCGAGGCGTGGTCCGACGATCGCCCCGACCACGAGCAAGCTCGCCGCGACGAGGAGCCCGACGAGGCCGGCGCGGGACGGCGACCGACCGACGTCCGCGGGTGGCGGAGGGGCCGGCGACCGCTCGGCGACGGGCGCAGCGCGGAGCAGGAGCAGGAGCAGGATCCGGTGCGAGGTCGGGTTCGGCGCTGGGCAGCGACTCCTGCTCCGGCGCAGACCGCTGCGCGGGCACGATCACGGTGGGCAGTCGCTTCTGGTAGCCCTTCTTGCTCATGGCGGACCGACCGGCAGCGCCGTCACGACAGCGAGGTTCTGGTAGCCACCGCGGGACGCGTCGTAGGGCGGAGCGCAGGTCACCAGGGTCAGCCGTGACTCGCCGGATGCGTCGTAGATCCATGAGTCGTCCTGGAGGAGTCCCTGCGGCACGAGCCGGCGCGAGCGCACCTCGTACGTCCGGCTGAGGCTGTCGGACCGCAGGCGGATGCGCGCGCCGGCGGGGACGCTGAGCAGCTCGGCGAAGGGTCCGAGACCCTGGGTCCGCGAGTCCACGTGGGCGGCCACGAGGACGGAGCCGAACGGGTCTCCGAGGCGGGACCCCCCGCGCCACCACCCGGCGACGCTGATGTCGTCGGGCACGTCGAGCACACCGGCGGCGGTGGTGCCGACGCTCCTGATCGTCACCGACCGTCCGCTGGGCAGGGTGGCACGGGTCGGGGCCTCCGGCGGCCACGACCGACGGCGCGCGACTGGCGGGTGCGACGAGCGTGGCCGAGGGTGAGGTGACCGGGGTCGAGGTCGCGCCTGCGGGGCGCGAGGTGGTCGCTCCTGATGGCTCCACCTGCGGGGGAACTCGCTCGGCACAGCCCGACGTGGTGAGGAGCAGCGTGGCTGCGACCAGGCCCACCGCCGTCGCGTCCCGTCTCATCCCGCCGTACGGCGGGTGGTGCCCCGACGTCGACGGGAGCGGGGCGCCAAGGCGATGCCCGCGATGCCCACCGCGGCGATCAGGCCCACCAGCAGCCCGTCGCCGTGCCCGCGCGATCCGCCGATCTCCGTCACCTGCCCGGTGACCAGCCCTGCCGAGCCGGTGTCGATCCTCGACGGGCGGACGCTCCCGTCCGGGGCGAGCTCGGCGGTGTGCGCGATGACGTTCATCGACCCGTCCCGCGGGTTGCCATAGGCGTAGATCATCGAGAGCGTGCTCGCCTCCAGGCTCACGTCGAGCGGGCCCAGGATCGGGTCGCCCGCGGACCCGGACGGGAGCAGCGCCACCTCGATGGTGCCCTGCGGGACGTCGGCGTCCGCGAACTCACCGTTGGCGATGTTGGTGAAGACCGTCTCGCCGTCGACCTGGACGTCGGCGGGAGCGACGGTGGCGGTGTGGGCCAGCATGACCCGTGCCTTGCCCGGACCGATCGCGCCGGTCGGCGCCAGGTAGGAGTGCACCACCGGCGCGCCGCCGACCTCGGCGGGCAGGTGCAGGACGACGTCGCTGATGTCGCCCGGCGCGACATCGAGGGTCGACTCCACCTCGAGGTCGGTGCCCGGTGAACGTCACGTCGTGCGTGCCCGCCATGAGCTCGAACGGACCGACCACCTCGCCCACCTTCGCGTCGGCAGCCAGCTCGCGACCGTCGACCGTCACGGTGACGTTCGCACCGGGCACGGCCTGGACGAAGGTGACGCGTGCCGGTCGGGGCGCGGCTGCCTGGGAGTCGGCAGTGTTGAGCCCCATGCCCATCAGCAGGACCGCTGCCAGCCAGGAGAACGAGTCGCCGCATCTGTCATCACCCCCAGTAAGGCGACTCCTGACGTGGAGCCACGATTCACTCCAACACCGACCCGGACGACCCTCAACCCTGAATTGGGGTACGCGGAGACGTCAGCCGAACCCCTGTGGGTAGGTTGCTCGCGTGGATGCTGACCCGCGGCTCGACCGGTATCTCACCCGGATCGGGATCACGTCTCCTCCGCCGGCCACCCTCGCCGGGCTGCGCCGGCTGCACCGCGCACACGTCGCCCGCATCCCCTACGACAACCTCTCGATCATGCTCGGCCGGCCCGACCCGGTCGACGCGTCCGCCTCGGTCGACCGGGTCGTCGCGGGTGGACGACTGGGCTACTGCTTCCACCAGAACAGCGCTCTCGAGTGGCTGCTCACCGAGCTCGGCTTCTCGGTCAGCCGGCGCCACGGCCACGTCTGGGCGCGGCCCGAGCACGAGCTCGGCACCGAGCTGAACCACCTCGTCCTGGTCGTGTCGGGACTGGCCACCGACGACAACCCCGGCGGTCACTGGTGGGCGGACGCCGGGATGGGGGAGGGCTTCGCCGAGCCGCTCCCGCTCGTGCGTGGCGACCACGACGTCGACGGCTGGTCCTTCGGGATCGGTGCGGGCTACGGCGCTCAGGCCGCGGGACGTCCCACCGGACCGGCGGCCTGGACCTACCGCCACCTGCCCGACGGCGTCGTCCGCGGCGTCGTGGTGACCTCGCGCGACCACTCCGCCGAGGCCGTCGCGGTCTCGCACGAGCTCCTCAGCACCGCTCCCGGGTCGCCCTTCCTGCGCGTCGTGGTCGCCCAACGCATCGACGGGCGGGTGCAGCGGGTCGTCCGCGGCCTCGTGCACCAGGCGTGGACACCGGACGGCCGTGAGCAGCGGGACCTGACGTCGTACGACGACTGGCGCGGCGCGCTGGTCGACGACCTCCTCCTGCCGGTGGACGACGTGACGCCGGACGAGTGGACGTCGCTGTGGGACCGGACGCTCGCCGCGCACCGCGCCTGGGACGAGGCGGGTCGACCGTGATCGAGCTGGACCGGATCGCGTGGCGCCGTGCGTCGGCGGACGACGTGGTGGCCCTGCGGGACCTCGAGCGGGCGGCGAGCGTCGTCGGGCTGGCCCACGTCTTCGGCGACCTGCCCTACCCCGACGACGACGTGCTCGCCCGCTGGGCGCTGCTGCTCGACGACCCCACGGTCGTCGTCGAGGTGGTCGAGGACGCGGAGGGGCTCGTCGCGCTGTCCGCCCACGACGGCGACAGCCTGCGCCACCTCGCCGTACGCCCCGACCGGTGGGGTGCGGGGCTGGGCCGCGAGGGGTTCCGCCGCGCCGAGGCCGCGGGTGCGCGACGCCTGTGGGTGCTCGACCTCAACGGCCGGGCGAGGGCGATGTACGAGTCGTTCGGCTGGGCGCCGAGCGGTGACCAGCAGGAGTGCCCGTGGCCGCCGTACCCGACCGAGCTCGAGTACGTCGCACCGAGCGCTCCCTAGGATCGGTCCATGGCCGACCCGCTGCTGGAGATCGCCGACGACCTCTACGCCCTGCCGCTCGCGGACTTCACGCCCGCGCGCGACGCGCTGGTCAAGGAGCACAAGGCCGACAAGGCACTGGCGGCGGGGATCAAGGGCCTGCGCAAGGCCTCCGTCGCGGCCTGGGTGCTCAACCTGCTCGTGCGCCGCGACCCCGACCAGGTCGACCAGGTGCTCGCCGTCGGTGCCGCGCTGCGCGATGCCCAGGAGAACCTCGACGCCACCCAGCTGCGCGAGTTCACCAAGCAGCGGCGCCAGCTGACCGCGTCCGTGACGACCAAGGCCCGCCGGATCGCCCGCCAGGAGGGCGTGAGGACGACCGAGTCCGTCGGTGACCAGATCGAGGCCACGCTCACCGCTGCGATGCTCGAGCCCGACGCCGCCAAGGCCGTGCGCAGCGGACTGCTGGTGACGTCGTTGGCGGCGACCGGTCTCGGCGACCTCGACCTCAGCGGTGCCGTGGCGCTGCCGGAGGCGCTCGGCTTCAGCGCGACCGCGCGTCCGCTCGAGGAGCCCGACCCGACGCAGCGGCCCCGGCTCACCGTCGTGCCCGACCCGGAGGCCGACGTGAAGGCCCGCAAGGCCGCCGACGAGCGGCTGGCCGGTGCGCGGGAGGCGCTGGGCGTGGCCGAGAAGGAGCAGCGCGGCGCGCGACGCGCGGTGGAGAAGCTCCGCGCGAAGACCCTGCAGCTGCAGTCGGAGCTCGACGAGCTGCGCAGCCGGATCGCGACGCTCGAGGCCGAGGTCGAGGAGGTCGACGACGAGCTGAGCGAGGCCGAGGCGGTGGAGGCCGAGGCGCAGGACGCCGTCGAGGAGGCGCAGGGCGAGGTCGACGCGGCCAAGGACGCGCGCTCGAAGCTGTAGGTCCCGCGACGCCCGCTGCTCGACGACCTAGGTCGCCCAGCCCTTCGACCGCTCGACCGCCTGGTTCCAGCGGGCGTACGACGCGTCGAGCGCCTCGCGGTCACCGCCGGGCTCGAAGCGCCGGTCGAGCGCCCACGTCTCCCGGAGGTCGTCGGTCGACTCCCAGACACCCGTGCCGAGGCCGGCGAGGAAGGCGGCGCCCAGGGCGGTCGTCTCGACGATCTCGGGCCGCTCGACGGCCCGGCCGACCTGGTCGGCCTGGTACTGGCAGAGCATGTCGTTGGCCGACGCCCCGCCGTCGACGCGCAGCGTCTTCAGCTCCGGCAGCGTCTCCAGCACGTCGCGCACCTCGAAGGCGATCGCCTCCAGCGTCGCGCGCACGAGGTGCGCGCGGGTCGTGCCGCGGGTGATGCCGATGATCATCCCGCGCGCGTGCGGGTCCCAGTGGGGGGCGCCCAGGCCCGGTCAGCGCCGGCACGAACACGACGCCGTCGGTGTCCTCGACCGTCGACGCGATGGCGGCGGTCTCGGCGGCGTTGCCGACGATCTGCAGGCCGTCGCGCAGCCACTGGACGGCCGAGCCGGTCACGAAGATCGCGCCCTCGAGGGCGTACGTCATCTCGCCGCCGGGGGAGCGCCACGCGGCCGTCGACAGCAGGCCGGCGTCGCTGCGCACGACCGAGGAGCCGGTGTTGGTGAGGATGAACGAGCCGGTGCCGTAGGTGCACTTCGACTCGCCCTCCTCGAAGCAGGTCTGCCCGAAGAGCGCGGACTGCTGGTCGCCGGCGATCCCGGCGATCGGCAGCGAGAGGCCGAGGAACACCGCCGGGTCGGTGGGCGCGACCTCGCCCCAGTTGGGCACCAGGTCGGGCAGCGCGTCGCGCGGCACACCGAAGAGGTCGCACAGCTCGTCGGACCAGTCGCCGGCCTCGAGGTCGAAGAGCAGGGTGCGGCAGGCGTTGGAGACGTCGGTGACGTGCCAGGTGCCGCGCGTCATCCGGGCGATGAGGTAGGAGTCGACGGTGCCGACGGCGTACCTCCCCGACTCGACCAGCGCCCACGTGTGCGGCTCGTTCTCGGCGAGCCACCGCAGCTTGGTGCCGGAGAAGTAGGGGTCGAGGCGCAGCCCGGTGAGCTCGGCGACGCGCTCCTCGTGGCCCTCGTCGCGGAGCCGGTCGCAGATGTCGGCCGTACGCCGGTCCTGCCACACGATCGCGCGGCGGGGTGAGCCGAGCGTCTCGCGGTCCCAGAGCACGATCGTCTCGCGCTGGTTGGTGATGCCGAGCGCGGTGACCTCGGACTGGTCGACCTTGCCGAGCACCTCCCGGGTCGCCTCGAGGGTCGCCTGCCAGATGTCCTCCGCCGAGTGCTCGACCCAGCCCGGTTGCGGGAAGTGCTGGCGGAACTCCTCGTAGCCCTTGGCCTGGATCCGCCCGTCGGGCGTGACCACGACCGCGGTGACGCCCGTCGTCCCGGCATCGATCGCGAGGACGCTCATGCCTCGTCCCCGCCCCGGATGATCGCCAGGATCCGGCGGTCGATCCACTCCGGCCGGGCGCCGGGGCCCACGCGCATCTCGTAGTTCTCCGAGCCGACCCACATGTGGAAGCTGTCCTTGCCGTCGGCCTTCGCCAGCGCCTCGAGCTCCATCATCAGCGCGTCGTCGACCGGCACCTTCTCCTCGTCGGTCGAGGCCGTCAGGTAGAGCTCGTTGAGGTCGACCAGCCGGGCCAGCTCGGTGACCGGCTCGGTGTGGTCGTCGACGCGCAGGTCGACCGCGACGTCGTCGTGCCCGCCGTAGCCCGCCCCGTCGCGTACGACGAGCACGGCCGCCGACTGCCGGCCGCGGCTGTCGCCTCCCGCCGCATCACCGGCGGCGAGGGCGGCGAGCAGGCGTCGTTCGAGCGAGAGG
The DNA here is from genome assembly GCA_963795275.1 of uncultured Actinomycetota bacterium. Classification (GTDB taxonomy): domain Bacteria; phylum Actinomycetota; class Actinomycetes; order Propionibacteriales; family Nocardioidaceae; genus Nocardioides. Next base: position 68,576 of record CAWCHD010000017.1, on the reverse strand, counting down.
TCGGGCGCGCCCTGCCAGGCCAGCTCCATCGCCTCCACCACCTCGGGGCCGGTGAGGATGTTGCCCTGGATGGCGTAGCCGCCGCTCTCGCCGCTGCGACCGGTCACGCCGCCGGCCCAGGAGAAGCACTCGGTGCCGGTGTAGGTCGCCGCGTTGCCGTCGGAGTCGACGATGCCGGCCTGCCGGTGCTCGCGCCCGTCGTCCTCCTCGACCAGGCGGTCGAGCGCGACCTGCGCGGTGGCGCCGTCGTCGAGGTGGGCGAGCCCGAGGTACTTGTAGGAGATGTTGGCGTCGGCCTGGGTGGCGATCGCACCGACTCCTGCCGCGGCGGCCGGGACGGCCGACCCCACGGCCAGGAACTTCGAGGCGACGGCGACGCCCCAGGACTCGCCGTCGTCGGACCGGGCCACGATCGAGAACGTCATGTGCCGAAACATATCGGGGCGCGGTCCCTCCGGCCTCCGTCCTAGGCTGGCTCCGTGCTCAACCGTCTCGGATTTCCCAGCATCGGCGAGCACCGACGGTTCGTCGCGGCGATCGTCGCCGACACCGTCGGCAGCGGCCTCTTCATGCCGATCACGCTGCTCTACTTCCTCGCGATGACCGACCTGTCACTGGTGCAGATCGGCTCCGCGCTCTCGCTGTCGGCGCTGCTGAGCCTGCCCGCGTCGTTCGTCATCGGCACGATGGTCGACCGCTTCGGCCCGCGCCGGATGATGCTGGTCGGCAACCTCGTGCAGGCCGCCGGCATGGTGGCCTACGTCTGGGCCGACTCGCTGCTCGCGGTGGCGCTGTGGACGGCCCTGCTCAACCTCGGCCGCCAGTCGTTCTGGGGGTCCTTCGGCAACGTCGTCACCGCCATCTCCGCGCCGGGGGAGCGGGAGATCTGGTTCGGCTTCCTCCAGGCGGTGCGCAACCTCGGCTTCTCCGTCGGCGGCGTGCTCGCGGGCATCGCGCTGCAGATCGGCACGGACATGGCGTACCTGTCCGTCGTCGTCGTCAACGCCGCGACGTTCGTGCTGGCCTTCGTGCTGCTCCTCGACGTGCCCGACCACCGGGTCGCCCACGACGAGGACGCACCGGTCGAGGGCTGGGGCGTCGTGCTCCGCGACCGGGCCTACCTGCGGCTGGTGGTCGGGCAGTTCGGCTTCGTCGTCGGGATGATGGTGCTCAACTTCGCGCTCCCGGTCTACGTCGCCGAGACGATCGACCTGCCGGGGTGGGTGGTCGGCGCGATCTTCACGCTCAACACCGCGCTCGTCGGGCTCGGACAGGGACTCGTCGTACGCCGGATGACGGGGCAGGTGCGCGGCCGGATGATGGCGCTGGCGCAGCTGGTCTTCGTCGCCGGCTACCTGCTGTTCGTGGTCGCCGGCTTCCTGCCGGTCTGGCTGGCCGTCGTGGTGATGCTGGCCGGCGCCGCCGTCTACACCGGCGGCGAGCTGGTCGGCGGCCCCGTCTTCAGCGCGACCGCCGCGGAGGCCGCCCCCGACCACCTGCGTGGTCGCTACCTCGGGCTGTTCCAGCTGAGCTGGGGCATCGGCGGTGCGGTCACGCCGATCGCCTTCACCTGGCTGCTCGCGCAGGGCCGGACCAGCCTGTGGTGGGTGCTGACGCTCGTCGCGCTCGGCACCGCGGCGTACCTCCGCTCGCTCCCGCGCACCCTCCCCGCCGCTGCCCTCCGGGTGACCGATCGTTCGGAGGCCGTCGCCTCGCCCGAGTAACCGGGGTGGCGGCAGATTGCATGAAGGGCCTGGGGGCGTGTGCGATGTGCCGCCACCCCCAAGGCCCGGAGGACCTCAGGCCTGGCCGGTCCCGCGGACCAGCTCGGCGAACCACTCCTGCGACGGGTCGAACGCCTTGTGGCCCGCGATCCGCTCGAACTCGATCGCCCGCAGCTCGTCGCCGCGCTCCTCGTCGTGCCCGATGACGCCGGGGGTGCCCTCCATCGCGCAGGTCACGGCCAGCGTCGCCATCTCGCGGATCAGCGCGAGGTCGGTCTCGTTGGCGGGGGCGGAGCGGGAGAAGTAGCCGGACTTCTGCACCATCTGCTTCTCCGCGCCGATCTCGCGGGAGAAGCGGTCGGCGAAGTAGCGGCCCGGGTTGATCGTGTCGATCTTGACGTGGCCGAAGGGGTCGCGACCGACGGTCTCGCCGGCGGACTCGAGGTCGGCGACGATGTCGTCGATCCCGGCCCCCTCGGCGAGGAAGATGTTGACGCACCCGATCTCGTCCATCACCGCGCGCAGCCGCGTCGCCTCGGCGGCGAGGTCGATGCTGAGCTCGGGGACGTAGATCGCGTGGATCGCCCAGCGGCGCGGGTCGAGCCCGATGCCGGGCAGCCACTCCTGCTCGGCGTGCCAGGCCATGTAGTCGCGCGCCGCAGCCGCCGTCAGCCAGCCGCTCGCCCGGCCCATCACCTCGTGCACGATCAGCATCCGCGGGTTGGAGCCGTGCTCGGCGAGCACGTTCTGCGCGAAGCGCGAGGCCTCCTGCGCCGCGGTCTGGGCGCCCAGGCTCTGCCGGATCGGCACGATGTCGTTGTCGATGGTCTTCGGCAGGCCGACGACCGTGAGCTCGGAGCCCTGCGTCCGGAGGTACGCCGCCAGGTCGGCCGCCGCGGTGTTGGTGTCGTCGCCGCCGATGGTGTGCAGCACGTCCACGCCGTCGGCCTGGAGCCGCGCCGCCGCCACCTCGAGCGCGGTCTCGCCCTCGCCGATCAGGCCGCGACGCCGGCAGTCGTCGTCGTTGGTGAGCTTGACCCGGCTGTTGCCGATCGGGCTCCCGCCGAAGCGGTGCAGCAGCGCCGCGCCGGCGCGCTCCTCGGGACCGATCACGAGGCTGTTGCCGGTGAGCAGGCCGTGGTAGCCGTGCCGGTAGGCGATCAGCTCGATCCCGGGGTCGGTGGCGTCGTAGGTCTCGATCAGGGCACCTACGGCGGAGGAGAGGCACGGGGCGTAGCCACCGGCCGTGAGGAGCGCAACGCGAGTCGGCATGGGCAGCAGGGTAGGGCAAGCGGCTTGGAACGATCCAATGGTCCGAGGGGCGAGCCGCCGGGGAGCACGACACACCCACCCCAGCGGGGCCGGATGGTTGCTCGCCCGGTCCAGACAGGTCAGGGTGAGCCTGACCGTGCAGGGCACGGACCGATGAGAGGGGTCTCGATGAGCACGACGGAAGCCGCGCAACCCGATGTGAACGGTCCGGAGGACGCCGACCTCAAGCGCGTCCTGGGACCCAAGCTCCTGCTGCTCTTCATCGTGGGCGACATCCTCGGTGCGGGCGTGTACGCCGTCACGGGCAAGCTGGCCGGTCAGGTCGGCGGCGTCGCGTGGCTGCCGTTCCTGGTGGCCTTCGCGGTCGCGACCGTCACCGCGTTCTCGTACCTCGAGCTGGTCACCAAGTACCCCCAGGCCGCCGGCGCCGCGCTCTACACGCACAAGGCGTTCGGCATCCACTTCATCACGTTCCTCGTGGCGTTCACCGTCGTGTGCTCGGGCATCACGAGTGCGTCCACCTCGTCCAACCTGCTGGCCGCCAACCTGCTGATCGGCTTCGGCAACGAGGACCCCAGCTCGGTCACCACCCTCGTCACGGCGCTGGTCTTCATGCTCGTGCTCGCCGCCATCAACCTGCGCGGCGTCGGCGAGAGCGTGAAGTTCAACGTCCTGCTCACCCTCGTCGAGATGACCGCGCTCGCCATCGTGATCGGCATCGGCATCTGGGTGATCGGCCGCGGCGACGGCGACCTCAGCCGGATCACCGTCTTCGAGAGCCCCGACGACAAGGGCCTGTTCATGGCGGTCACGATCGCCACGGCCATCGCGTTCTTCTCGATGGTGGGCTTCGAGGACTCGGTCAACATGGTCGAGGAGACCCAGGACCCGCTGAAGATCTTCCCGCGCACCATGCTCACGGGCCTGGGCATCGCGGTCGTGATCTACATGCTGGTCGCGATCTCGGTCGTCGCGGTCATCCCGGCGGGCGACATCGCGAAGCCGACCAACGCCGAGGCCGGCATCCTGCTCGACGTCGTGAAGACCGGTGCCCCGGACCTCCCGATCGACAAGCTCTTCCCGTTCCTCACGGTCTTCGCCGTCGCCAACACGGCCCTGATCAACATGCTGATGGCCAGCCGGCTGATCTACGGCATGGCGCAGCAGGACGTGCTGCCGCGCTCGCTCGGCAAGGTGCTGCCGGGGCGTCGTTCGCCGTGGACCGCGATCCTCTTCACCACCCTCCTCGCGCTGGCGCTGATCACGGTCGTCTCGCTCGACGCGGAGAACTCGGTCGTCGCGGCCCTCTCGGGCACGACGGCGCTGCTGCTCCTGGCGGTCTTCACCATCGTCAACATCGCGTGCCTGATCCTGCGCCGCGACCCGACCCCCGAGAATGCGTTCCGGGCACCGACCTTCCTGCCGGTGGTCGGCGCGATCTGCTGCGCCTACCTCCTCGGGCCCTGGGCGCGGCTCGAGGCCGACATGATCCAGTACAAGATCGCCGGCGGCCTGCTCGCGGTCGGCGTCGTGCTCTGGGCGCTCACCTGGCTCACCAACCGCGGCGTCCGCGCGAAGAAGACCGGCTTCCGCGACATCGACCACCTGGAGTAGCCCCGGCGCCCGACACGGCGGGTTCCGCCCGCCGTGTCGGGTCCGCCGTCTACGGTGGGCCGAGTGACTCGACGACCTCTCGGACTCCTCGCAGCCGTCGTCGTCGCGTCCGCGCTCGGCTGCACGTCGGTCGCGCCGCAGCCGCCGTCGGCGAGCGCCACCCCCACCGGTGACCACTCCGCGACCACCACGCCGACCGCGGACGGTGGCCCGGAGGGCCGGCTGCCGCTGGGCGGTCCGCGTGACCGTCCGTCGGTCCCGGCCGCGCCCGACCTGCGTGGCGCCTACCGCTTCGTCTCCGCACCCGACTTCCTCAACCAGGACGTCGCCGACCTGACCGCCGGCGGCCGCCAGGAGTACGTCGACCCGCGCACCGGCGACGTCGCCAACTCCACCAACGAGGAGTACGACGCCGGCCTCGCGCACGTGATGGACGAGATGGCGTCCCACGGCACCCGCGACGTGCTCGTCGCCGGTGACCTCGTCGAGGGTCGCTGGGGGCGCGACGACTCGCGCAGCGGGGTCTTCGGGCCCGTCCGCACGGACGCGCAGCGGATGCGTGCGTGGCGCCGGGCCGCGGCCGTCTACTACCCGGCCTACCGCCAGCGCTTCGCCGACCACGGCCTGCGGACCTTCCCCGCGGTCGGCGACCACGAGATCGGCGACGACCCGTGGAAGGCGCCGCGCGACCGCTGGATCGACTTCAAGCGGAGCCACGTGCCGGAGTTCAAGAAGATCTTCGCCGACGAGATGCTGGCCACGGCCGGCGGCCGGCCGCGCTTCTCCAAGCACCCGTCCAAGGGGCCGGCCAGGCACACGGCGTACGCCGTCCGGCTCGACGCCAACGTGCTGCTGGTGACCCTCGACGTCTTCGAGCGCCGCGGGGGAGACGTGCACATGTCCGTCGACCCCGACCAGCTGCGCTGGCTCGAGCGGGTGCTGCGCCAGGCCCGCAAGGACGACGTGCCGTGGGTCATGGTGCAGGGACACGTGCCGATGACGGGCGACGTGCGCGCCCGCAACTCCAGCCACCTCACCTACGAGAAGGGCGACCGCTCCGCGCTGTGGAGGGCGATGGTCGACGGTGGCGTCGACGTCTACCTCAGCGGCGAGGTGCACGACCAGACCGTGCACGTCGTCGACGGCATCCTCCAGGTGTCCCACGGCTCGCTGTTCTACCGCGGCGAGGCGTCCTACGTCGTCGGGCAGGCCACCGCCGACCGGCTGGTGCTGGAGAACCACCAGTTCCGCGGCGAGATCGGCTTCGAGGACCGGCTCTGGACCACCTCGCGGCAGGGCGCGCCCGGCCACATCAGCTATCCCGACGCCTCCATCGTGACCGGCACGCTGGAGGCCAGCAGGACGCGGTCCGGAGGGCGTCCGCGTCGACGACGCGGCCGGGGTGCTCGCGCCCCGCTGATCCGGCAGGCGGTCACCGTTCGGGCAGGGCGGCACGGTCGCCGTACCCTTGTGCGGTGAACGCCATCCCCACCCTCGAGCAGCTGCACGCGCTCGGACCCCGGCAGCAGCCGACCTACCCCGACGCCGGTGCGGTCGACGCTGCCGTCGCCCGGCTGCGGACGGTCCCGCCGCTCGTCTTCGCGGGTGAGTGCGACGACCTGACCGAGAAGATCGCCGCGGTCAGCCGCGGCGAGGCGTTCCTGCTGCAGGGCGGCGACTGCGCCGAGACCTTCGCCGGCGTGACCGCCGACAACGTCCGCAACAAGCTGCGGGTGCTGCTCCAGATGGCCGTCGTGCTGACCTACGCCGCCTCGGTGCCGGTCGTGAAGCTCGGCCGCCTCGCCGGGCAGTACGCCAAGCCGCGCAGCTCGGACCTCGAGACCCGCGGGGACGTCACGCTCCCGGCCTACCGCGGCGACGCGGTCAACGGCTACGACTTCACCCCCGAGGCGCGCATCCCCGACCCGCAGCGGCTGGTCGACGTCTACAACTCCTCGGCCGCGACGCTCAACCTGGTCCGCGCCTTCGTCACCGGCGGCTACGCCGACCTGCGCCAGGTGCACACCTGGAACACCGACTTCGTGCAGAGCTCGCCGTTCGGACAGCGCTACGAGGCGATGGCCGACGAGATCGAGCGCGCGCTCACCTTCATGAAGGCGATCGGCGCCGACCCCGACGAGTTCCACCGGGTCGACTTCCACTCCAGCCACGAGGCGCTGCTGCTGGAGTACGAGCAGGCGCTGACGCGCATCGACTCGCGCACCGACCAGCCCTACAACGTCTCCGCGCACTTCGTGTGGATCGGCGAGCGCACCCGCCAGCTCGACGGCCCGCACGTCGAGCTGCTGTCGCGGATCCAGAACCCGATCGGCATCAAGCTCGGGCCGACGACCACTCCGGACGACGCGCTGTCCTACGCCGCGCGCCTCAACCCGGACAACAAGCCCGGCCGACTGACCTTCGTCACCCGCTTCGGCGCCGACAAGATCCGCGACGGCCTCCCCGCCCTCGTCGAGAAGGTCACCGCCGAGGGCCTCAACGTGGCGTGGGTCTGCGACCCGATGCACGGCAACACCTTCGAGGCGTCCTCGGGCTACAAGACCCGCCGCTTCGACGACGTGATCGAGGAGGTGCAGGGCTTCTTCGACGTCCACCGCAGCCTCGGCACCTGGCCCGGCGGCGTGCACGTCGAGCTCACCGGCGACGACGTCACCGAGTGCATCGGCGGCGGCGAGGAGATCGACGAGGCCCAGCTGGCCAACCGCTACGAGTCGGTCTGCGACCCCCGCCTCAACCGGGTCCAGTCCCTCGAGCTGTCCTTCCTCGTCGCAGAGATGCTGCGCAAGGCCTGAGGCTCGTCCTGGGCGGTGGTCCACCCACATTCGGCGGAGCCGGAATGTGGCTCCACCACCGCTGGTCGGCGAGTCCTCGTGCTGCACGCTGACGAGCGGTGGCCCACCCACATTCGGCGGACCGGGAATGTGGCTCCACCACCGCTCGGGAGCGTGACACGGACACGGGTAGGTTCGCACCCGTGATCGACCTGCGCTCCGACACCCTGACCCGGCCGACCGAGGCGATGCGGGCGGCGATGGCCCGCGCGGAGGTCGGGGACGACGTCTACGGCGAGGACCCCACCGTCACCGCGCTGCAGGAGCGGGTGGCGGCGATGTTCGGCCACGAGGCGGCGCTGTTCACCCCGACCGGCTCGATGGCCAACGTGCTGGCGGTCGCGAGCGTCGTACGCCCCGGCGAGGAGGTGCTGTGCGACTCCTCGGCCCACATCGCGCGGGCCGAGCTCGGCGCGCACGGCGCGATCAGCGGGATCACCATGCGCACGTGGACCGGCGCGCGCGGCCAGCTCGACCTGGCGGCGATCGAGTCGATGTACGCCCCGGACATGGGGCCGTTCTTCGTGCGCACCGCCGCGGTCTCGGTCGAGAACACCCACAACTTCGCGGGCGGCGCCGTGCTGCCGCTCGAGGACCTGCGCGACCTGCGGGCCTGGGCCGACACCACCGGCACGGCCGTCCACCTCGACGGCGCGCGCCTGTGGAACGCCCACGTCGCGACCGGCACCCCGCTCGCGGACTACGGCCGGATCGCCGACGTGCTGGCGGTCTGCCTCTCCAAGGGGCTCGGTGCGCCGATCGGCTCGCTCATGGTCGGCTCGGCCGACGCGATCGACGAGGCCCGCGTCCGCCGCAAGCGGATGGGCGGCGGGATGCGCCAGGTCGGCGTGCTCGCGGCAGCGGGGGCGTACGCCCTCGACCACCACGTCGAGCGGCTGGCCGACGACCACGCCCACGCGCGTCTGCTCGGCGAGGCGCTGGGCCTGGACCCCGACATCGTCGACACCAACATCGTCGTGGTGGACCGGCCCGACGCATCGGCGTTCGTCGCCGCGGCAGCCGACGAGGGCGTCCGGATCGCGGCGGTGGGACCCCGCGCCGTACGCCTGGTGACCCACCTCGACGTCACCCGCGCGGACGCCGAGCGGGCGGCGCTCGTCCTCAGCCGGCTCGTCGACCGCTGATCGCGACCTCGCTGATCGCGGTGTAGTCGCGACCGAGGTTGCCGCTGCCCGGGGGCGTCACCGAGGTGATCGTGATCGTCACCGTCGACGTCTCCACCGGCGACACCTTGAGCAGCTGCATCTCCGGCCGCTCCTCGAAGGTCTGCTCGACCGTGGTCCCGTCGTCGAAGCCCCAGGTGACGGCGAGGATGCGGCGGTTGTTGGGGTACCAGTCGACCCCGGCGACCTGCTTGGCGTAGCCGTTGACCATCCCGACCCGGGAGATCACGGCCGGCTCGGCCAGCGTGACGGTGATCGTCTGACCGGTCGCGTCGCCCTCGACGCGCCACGTCGTGCTCGGGTTGCCGTCGTTGATCTGGGTCGCCTCGTAGGCCACCAGGTTGCCGTCGAAGTCGGTGGTCGGCGGCGCGGTGCCGGGCACCTCGAAGGTCGCACCGCCGGCGAGGTCGATCCGCTTGCCGACGCCCGCCGGCAGCGACTCGGGCTCCGGCTCCGCGGACGCGTCGTCCGCCGGAGCCGACGACTCGCTCGTCGTCGGGTCGGTCGCCGTGGTGTCGTCCTCGTCGGTGCCGAACACCCGCAGCAGCACGAAGACCAGGCCGACCAGCAGCACCGCGCCGAGGACCCACAGGATCCAGGCGCGTCCGGGCACCGGGTCGGCGACCTCGCGGTCGTCGACCTCCTCGAACGGCAGGAGCTCCTCGCGGGGGTCCCAGGTCGACTCGGGCACCGGCCGGCGGGGTGCCGGGACGGGGGCGAGGTCGGTGACCGGCTCGACCGGTGCGCCCAGCGGTGCAGTCGCCGGGGCCACGGCGGTCGGGTCGGCCGCCTGCACGGGCAGCATCGCCGGGTCGGGCTCGGGCTCGGTCCGCGGCTCGGGCGCGGTCTCGACGGCGGGGGCCGGAGGGGGAGCGAGGTCGGCCACGACGGGCGCGGCGGGGGTCGCGGCGATCGGCGCGGGCTCCCCGATCGGGTGCCCGCAGTTGAGGCAGAACCGGCCCACGCCGAGGGCCGCCCCGCACACCACGCACGTGTCCACGGGGCCACGATAGGGGGACGTGGCACGTGCGTGCCCCGCGTCCGGGTGAGGACGGGGTGCTCGGGCGGGCTCAGACCGCGATGTGCGCGACCTCGCCCTCGACCACGCGCCGGGGCGCGAGCTCGACGACCAGCATCGCCACGAGCACCATCGAGCCGCCCAGGAGCAGCCGCCGGGTGAGGTCCTCGCCGCCCAGCCAGACGGCGAAGACCGAGGCGAACACCGGCTCCATGCTCATGATGATGGCGGTGCGGGTCGGCGGCAGGTGGGCCTGCGCCCAGGTCTGGCCGAGCAGCCCGGCGGCGCCGACGACGACGGCCATGTAGGCGAGCGAGACCCAGTCGCCCGTGCGCGTCGGGAGCACGATCCCGTCGTGCGCGGTCGCCATGGTGCACACCAGCGCGATCACGATGACCTGCAGGATCGTCATCCCGACCGCGTCCCGGGCGGTCGACCACGCGCCGAGCCCGACGATGTGGAGGGCGTAGAGCACGGCCGAGGCCAGCGTGATCAGCTCGCCGTAGCCGACGCTGAGGCCGCGCAGGGCGAGGACGCCGAGGCCGACGGTGGCGAGCACGACGGCGACCCAGGTGATCGGCGGGATCGCGGTGCGCAGGATCGCGGCCGCGAGCAGCGGCGTGCAGACGACGTACAGCCCGGTGACGAAGCCGCTGACGCTCGCCGGCGTGTGCGCGAGGCCGGTGGTCTGGAGGATCTGGGCGACGCCGTAGAGGAGGCCGAGGACGACGGCATGGCGGCGTACGACGGGGGACAGGCGTCCGATCGCGCGCGGCGCGACGACCAGCAGGGCGACCGCGGCGATGGAGAAGCGGACGGCCAGGAAGTCGAGCGTCGGCACCCGGTCCAGGAGGTCCTTGATGAGGAAGAACGTCGATCCCCAGCACGCGGCCAGGGCCAGCAGCGCGAGCGACGCCAGCAGCGTCGTACGCCGGGTCTGCTCGGGTGTCACGCCCGAACGCTAGGACCTCAGACGACGAACAGCGTGATCGTGGAGCCCTTGGGGATCTCCTCGCCGGCGCCGGGGTCGGAGCTGGAGACGTAGCCGATGCCGAGGTAGATGTCGGCCTGCTCGGTCCTGACCTCGAAGCCGAGTCCCTCGAGCAGCTCGGTGGCGGCCTCGACGCCCATCGCCTTCACCTGCGGCACCTCGACCAGCTCCGGCCCCTGCGACACCACGAAGGAGACGGTCTCGCCGCGGTAGAGCGTCGTCCCCGCAGGCGGGTCCTGCGAGATGATGTCGCCCGTGGGCGACGGTGTCGCTGTACTCCTCGCTCGCCTCGACCTGGAGCTCCCGCTTCTCGAGCGCGGCCCTGATGGAGTCGTAGTCCTTGCCCGTCCAGTCCTTGACCTCGAACGGCTTGCGGCCGCGGCTGAGCACGAGGTCGACCGTCGCCCCGGGCTTGAGGGTGGTGCCGGCCTTGGGCGAGGAGCGGATGACCTGCCCCTCGGGGACGGTCTCGCTCCAGCGACCCTTGCTCGTGCCGAAGGTGAGGTTGGTCGCGGCGATGGCGTCCTGCGCCTGGTCCTCGGTCTGCCCGGCCAGGTCGGGCACGTCGTAGCGCTCCGGCCCCAGCGACAGCACCAGGGTCACCGTGCCGCCGTCGAGGACCTTGCCGCCCGGCTCGGGGTCGGTGGCGATGACCAGGCCCTTGTCGACGTTCTCGCTGAACGCCGGCTCGCCGGCCTCCGCCTCCAGGCCGGCCGTCTCCAGCTCCGCGCCGGCCGCGGCCTCGTCGAGGCCGAGCACGCCCGGGGTGGTGGTGTAGCGCTCCCACCCGAACCACCACGCTCCGGCGCCGACGCCGGCGACGAGCAGGAGTGCGAGCAGCAGCGCGACCGGACCCTTCCGCGAGCGGCGGCGGGCGGTCGTGGCGACGGGGGCGATCCTGCTGGGGGGCTTGCCGGGGGACTTGCCGGGGGCTTGCCGGGCGTACGTCCGGGGGCGGGGCGCGCGGCCTCCGCGGGGGCGGCCGGGTGCACCGCCGTCGCCGCGGCGGCGGCCGGCGCGACAGCCTGCATCGGCTCGGTCACCGGCGCCTCGGCCGGACCGCGTGGCGGGACCGGGTGCCGCTCGAGGGCGGTGGTCCGGTCGGGGCTGCCGTCGGTGACGAGGCCGGAGTCGCGGGGGTCGACCTCGGTGAGCAGCGCGAGGGCACCCGCGTCGAACGGCTCGGGCGTGGTGTCGTTGGCCCGCTCGGACGACTCGTCCGCCTCGTCCGACTCGGGGACGGGAGCCCGGCGGGGGAGCAGGTCGGCGGCCAGCTCGGGGTCGGAGTCCAGACCGTCGCGCAGCGCCAGCTCGACGCGGTGGAGGTGGTGGAGCAGGACCGTGGCGTCGGCGGGACGCTGGTCGCGGTCGCGCGACGTGGCGCGCGCGACGAGGGCGTCGACGTAGTCGGGGATGCCGGGCTGGAGGAGCGAGGGCATCGGCACGTCGTGGTGCACGTGGCGGTAGGCCACCTGGATCGGCGACTCGCCCTCGTGCGGCTTCCTGCCGGTCAGCAGCTCGTAGAGCACCACGCCGGCGGCGTACACGTCGGCGCGGGCGTCGGCCCGGCCGTCGATGACGAGCTCGGGTGCCAGGTAGGACACGGTGCCGATCAGCACGCCGCCGGTCGCCGTGTGCTGGGTGTCGGCGCTGACCGCCTTGGCCAGCCCGAAGTCCGCGACCTTGATCCGCCCGCCGTGCGCCTCGTCGGCGATCAGCACGTTCTCGGGCTTCACGTCGCGGTGGATCAGTCCGGCGCGGTGCGCGGCGCCGAGCGCGGAGACCACCGGCTCGAGCAGGGCGAGCGCGCGCCGCGGCGGCATCGGCGCCTCCTTGCGGACCACGTCGCGCAGCGTGTGGCCCGGGACGTACTCCATGACGAGGAAGACCGTGTCCTGGCCGTCGGAGGTGTCGTCGCCCTGGTCGTAGACGCCGACGACGTGCGGGTGGTTGAGGCGGGCTGCGGCGCGCGCCTCGCGCACGAAGCGCTCGGCGAACTCCTGGTCGTCGCCCAGGCCCGGGTGCATGACCTTGACCGCGACGGTGCGGTCGAGTCGGATGTCGGTGGCCTCGTAGACACTGGCCATGCCACCGCGCGCCACCCGGGCGCCGATGCGGTAGCGGCGCTCCAGCAGGCGCCCGACCAGGGGGTCGCCAGAGACGCCGGGCGCTGCTGCGCGGGCGTGCTCGGGTGGCTCCACTGTCGACCTCCAGCTGCCGGACGGGGAAGGATCCGGCGCCACCACTCTACGGAAACGGCCCCGGTGGCCACGCTCAGGCGGAGCCTCCGGCGTGGCGTGCAGGGGAGCATGCGTCGATCAGGACGGCGGTCGACCGTCCTCCAGCCGCTCCTTGATCGCCACGACGTTGCGGACGTAGGTCCGGGTCTCCGCGTAGAGCCCGTGCTCGCGGACCGCGCCGAGGCCCTGGTAGTAGGCGCCGATCTTGTGCGTACGCCGGTGCGTGTGGCGCGAGAGCACCCGGAGCAGCAGCACCCCGGCCGTGGCGTTGTCGCCGAGCCTGTGCAGCCGGAGCCGGCGACCCGCGTAGTGCTCCATCCACCGCGCGGTGGACGGCAGCACCTGCATCGCACCGATCGCGTGGGCGCTCGAGACCACGCCCATCTGCCAGCCCGACTCCTGCCACGCGATCGCCAGCGCCAGCTGCGGGTCGACGTCGTGGTGGCGGGCCGCGCCGGCGATCACCCGGCGCACCTTCTCGCGGTCGCGGTCGGGGTGCTGCCACATCGTCGTGGACCGTCCCGTCCCGCCGCCCTTCTTCCGGCGGTCGTCGGGCAGCTGGGCGTGGTCGGCGTGGGCCGGCGCGACGACCACGGTCGACAGCGGGACCGAGAGGACGGCGCCCAGGACGAGCGCGGTCAGCGAGCGGACAGGTCGGGGCACGGGCGTACTCCTCGTCTCGCCGGCTGCGCCCGAGGGACCGGGGGCCCTGCGGGAGGGAAGCGCGCCGGACGAGCATTCGACGTTAGCGAGCCACGAGGGGTCCCTCGCGAGGCGAAGGACCCCTCGGGCGTGTCGCGGGGAGCGGGCGCGGAGCCTCAGCAGGCCCCGTTGAAGGTGCTCAGCTCGAGCGGCGGCGCCTTGATCGACTTCTCGTTGGGCGCGCGCATCGACCAGTAGCGCATCCAGTCCATCTGCATCCGGGCCGGGTCCATCGTCTTGCCGTCCCGGGCGCGCAGCTCGAACTTCAGCTGGCGCGGCATCGGGTCGAGCGCCTCGTCGCGGCGCTCGGTGTTGATGACGTGGGCGTCGACGAACCACGAGACGTGGTCGGGGGCCACCTCGACGGCGTACGTGTGCCACCGGTCGTTGCGCAGGTGCCGACCGAGGAAACCGCGGTAGGAGCTGTTGGGGAGGGTGTGCACGTAGGACTTCACGGTGTTGCTGCCGAGGGTGAAGTTCTCGATGCCGATGTCGCGGCCGCCGCAGTGCTGGTCGCGGGTGCCCCCGGGGACGAGCTCGGTGACGACCTTGAAGGGCTTGCCGCCCTTGGCCTTCGACATGGTGCGGGCGCGCATCCGGATCTCCCAGCGACCGTAGGCGTGGCCCTTGAGGTCGAGCGTCGCGGAGACGCTGCCGCGCTGGGTGCTCATCAGCGTGAGCATGCCGTTCTGCGTCCGGACGATGCCGCGGCCCTTCTGCTTCCAGAAGGCGGGCTTGGGGCCGACGAACTCCTGGCGGAAGACGTCGTACTGGTACCAGCCGAAGGTGTTGCCGGCGTGGATCGGGCCGGGCGCACCGTGGACGTGGTCGGCCCGGGCGGGGGAGACGGCCGGGGAGAGGGTGAACGCCAGCAGGCCGACGAGGGCGGCCGCGAGCGCAGATCTGAGGGGGCGCATCCCCGACACGCTACGGATCACCCGCCGGGGTGACAAACCGGCTTCGCTGCCACGGACGACCTCTTCTAGGCTGCGCCCATGACCGACGTGCCCCTCGCCGATCGTGACCTCGCTGCCCTCGTGTCCGACTGGCTCACCTGGAGCGAGGCCGCCGACCTCCTCGGCGTGACGCCCAGCAAGGTCCGCACGATGATCCGCGAGCACGAGCTGGCCCAGGCCGTGTCCGCGCCGGGCGCCGGACCGCGGGTCCCGGCCCTCTTCATCCAGGACGGCCTCGTCGTGAAGGGCCTGTCGGGCCTGCTGGTGATGCTGCACGACCACCGCTTCGACGACCGCGAGTGCATCGCGTGGCTCTTCACCGACGACGACCTGCCCGGTCGTCCGATCGACGCGCTCCGGGAGAACCGCGGCAGCGAGGTCAAGCGCCGCGCGCAGGTGCTGGAGTACTGATGACCGACGGTGGCGTGGGTCGCCAGCGCTACCGGTGGCTGGTGCTGCTGGCCGCCGTGGCCATCCTGGTCGTCTGGTTCTTCACGCCCGCGCCCGACGACGATGGCGGGACCGCCTCCACCGTCGCCGTCCGCCGTCCCCTCGGCCACCTCCACCGACGACGAGACCGGCTTCCCGCCGACGGCCGGCGGTGTCGACCCCGACAGCGGCCTGCCGTACGTCGACGAGGCGAGCCTGCCCGGCGAGGCCCGCGACGTGCTCGCCCGGATCGACGCGGGAGGCCCGTTCAAGTACCCCGACAACGACGGGGTGACCTTCGAGAACCGCGAGGACCTGCTGCCCGACCAGCCGCGGGGCTACTACCGCGAGTACACCGTCGAGACCGCACCGCGGGTGCGCGGGCCGCGCCGCATCGTCACCGGCGACGAGGACGAGTACTACTGGACCGACGACCACTACGACTCCTTCTCCCGGATCGCGAGGGACCCCGGATGAGCGGACTGGCAGCAGTGCTGGCCGGGCGCGAGGCACCCGGCATCCACCTGTGGGCGAGCGCGTCCGACGTGGCCGACGTACGCCACACCGTCGAGCACGCCGGGTGGGGCTTCGGGTACGTCGACGGCTGGACGCGCTCCGACACCAAGGCCGCCTTCCTCGCCGAGGTGGGCGAGACGCTGGGCTTCCCGGACTGGTACGGGCAGAACTTCGACGCCCTCGCCGACTGCCTCCACGACATCGGCTCCGGCGCGGACGGGGTGGTGCTGCTCTGGGACGGCTGGGCGACCCTCGCGCGCGCCGACGAGAAGGCCTTCAGCATCGCGCTGAGCGTGCTCGGGTCGCGGGTCCACGCCGACCGCGGCGTCCCGTTCTCGGTCCTGCTGCGCGGCGACGGCCCGGTCGTCCCCGGGATCCTCCGCCTCGACTAGTTACCTGGGCTCGCTCCGCTTCGCCGTGTCCGCGGCGCTGGCGGCCCGCTCGTTCGTCGTCGCGACCTGCGGCCTCCTCCGCTTCGCTCCTCCGGCCTTGGTGCTCCTCCGCACTCCCGGGAGCGCCGCGGACCCCCCAGGATCGGTCAGACCGTCCGCTGCGTCGCGGCCTCGGCCAGCTCGGTCAGCACGACCCGCGCCCGCTCGTCCACGTCGGCCGCGTCGAGCGCGGAGACCGCGTGGTCGGCCAGCGAGCCGATGACCTCCTCGACCTGCGCCCGCGCCCCGGACGCGTCGATGATCGCGCGGAGCTCGTCCACGTCCGCCTCCGAGAGGGGGGTGCCGAGCGCGCTGTCGAGCCGCTCGGCCGCAGCCGGCGGAGCGGCGTCGAGGGCCAGGGCCACGAGCACGGTGCGCTTGCCCTCGACGAGGTCGTCCCCGGCCGGCTTGCCGGTCTCGGCGGGGTCGCCGTAGACGCCGAGCAGGTCGTCGCGGAGCTGGAAGGCCTCGCCCAGCGGCAGGCCGAAGCGGCTCAGCTGCTCGATCCGGTCGCTGTCGGCGCCGGCGAGCGCGGCGCCGACGTGCAGCGGCCGCTCGATGGAGTACTTCGCGGACTTGTAGCGCAGCACGGTCATCGCGGTGTCGACGTCGGCGCGCCCGCGGGCCTGGACCGACACGTCGAGGAACTGGCCGGCGATCACCTCGGTGCGGCACCGCTCGAAGAGGTCGAGCCCGGGGCCGACCTCGTCGGCGGCGAAGCCGGAGCCCCGCAGCAGGTCGCCGGCCCAGCCGAGCAGCAGGTCGCCGAGCAGGATCGCGGCAGCGGCGCCGTACTGCGTCGGGGTCGCCCCGCCAGCCCGCCGCGGTGTGCTCGGCCGCGAAGGCCCGGTGGGTCGCCGGGCGACCGCGCCGGGTGTCGGAGGCGTCCATGAAGTCGTCGTGCACGAGCGCGCTCGCGTGGAGCAGCTCGAGCGACGCGCAGGCGCGGGCCAGGGCGGCGTCGTCGACCGGCTCCGGCCGGATCGCCCGGTAGCCCCCAGTGGCAGAACGCCGCGCGGAACCGCTTGCCGCCGCGCAGCGACGTACGCGCCTCGGCGATCAGCCGTCCGGCGTCCGGGCCGAGGGGGGCCAGCTCGGCCTCGCGGTCGTCGAGGAACGCATCCAGCACCTGCTGGACCTGGTCGCGGAAGGGTGCGGGGTCCCAGGTCGTCACGCCCGGAGCCTAGCCAGTGGGACGATGCGGGAGACGGGCACGCGTCGTCCGTAGGCTGTTGCGCATGACGCACGCACCCGGACGCAGCATGAGCGAGCTCCTCGCCACCGGTGGGCGCTCCTTCTCGTTCGAGTTCTTCCCGCCCAAGGACGAGGCCGGCGAGCAGCAGCTGTGGCAGGCGATCACCGAGCTCGAGCCCTACGGGCCGACGTTCGTCTCGGTGACCTACGGCGCCGGCGGGACCACGCGCGACCGCACCGTCGCGATCACCGCGCGCATCGCGCGCGACACCTCCATGCTCCCGGTCGCGCACCTGACGTGCGTCGGCCACACCACCGACGAGCTCAGCGCGATCCTCGACGACCTCCACGCCGCGGGCGTCACCCACGTGATGGCGCTGCGCGGCGACCCGCCCGCCGGGCCCGGCACGCCGTGGACGCCCACCGAGGGCGGCCTGACGTACGCCAGCGAGCTGGTCGAGCTGATCCGCGAGCGCGCCGACATGCGGATCGGTGTCGCGGCGTTCCCCGAGGGCCACGTCGACGCCCCGGACCTCGAGTCCGACGCGCGCGTCCTGAAGGCCAAGCACGACGCCGGCGCCGAGTTCGCGGTGACCGACATGGTGCTGCGCGCCTCCGACTACGCGGCGCTCGTCGAGCGGGCGGCCGCCGTGGGCGCGGACCTCCCGATCATCCCGGGGATCATGCCGATCCTGAACCTGCGCTCGATGGAGCGGATGGTCGAGTTCTCCGGCCGCCAGCTCCCCGAGGAGATCAGCGCCCGCCTCACGCCGTACGCCGACGACCCCGTCGCGCTGCGCGCCGAGGGCATCGCGATCGCGACCGAGCTGTGCGAGGACCTCCTCGACGCGGGTGCGCCGGGGCTGCACTTCTACACGCTGAACCGCTCCAAGGCGACGCGCGAGATCTTCGCCAACCTGCGCATCACCGTCTGACCTGGCGGCCCTCTAGGTTGGGGCCATGCCTCCAGAGCCCGCGGACATGCACACCGTCACCGTGACGGGGACCGGCACCAGCCGGGTCGCGCCCGACAGCGCGGTCGCCCGGCTCGGTGCGGTCGGTCGGGGTGCCGGTGTCGCCGAGGCGTACGACGCCATGACCACCGCCGCGGCGACCCTCGTCGAGGTCGCCGGCCGGCACACCGAGGAGCGCCGCATCGGCTCCACCGGCGTCTCGGTGTGGCCGTGGCACGACGGCTCCGGGGTGCGCGACGGCTACGAGGCCCGCCACTCCTTCTCGATCGGCTGCGACGACCTGGTCGCCGCCGGCGCGATGCTGCGCGAGCTCGCCACCGAGGTCGGCGACGCGCTGGTCGTCGACGGCGTCGGGCTCGAGGTCACCCAGGACCACGGAGCGGGAGCAGCGGCTCGGGAGGCCGCCTTCCAGGACGCGCGGGAGCGCGCGGCCGCACTCGCCAGGATGGCGGGCGCCGGCCTCGGCTCGGTGCGCACGATCATCGAGGGCGACGCGGCGCCCGGCCCCGGGCCGATGCCCAAGATGGCGATGGTGCGCGACTCCGGCGGCGGGCTCGAGCCGGGGGAGTCCTCGGTCACGGTGTCGATCACCGTGGTGTGGGAGCTCGTCCACTAGCCCTGCCGCCACCGGGTGTCACGATCCGAACCCTCAGGCCCGCCCGACCACCTCGGCCACCAGCGCGGCGCTGAGCCCCGCGAACGGCAGCCCCGAGCCGGTCGTCGCGTGCGCACCCGCGGTCAGCACGCCGTCGATCGGCGTCCTCGGACCGAGCCGCGTCCGCGCGGTGCGCGGCCCCTGCCACAGCACGCCGTGCGGCGAGCCACCCCACTGCTCGACGAGGTCGCGCGGGCTGCGGTCGACGCGGGCCACGACCTGGCGGCGTACGTCGATGCCGTGCCGCGCCAGCGCGGTGAGCACGTCCTCCGCGATCCGCCCGCGGGCCAGCACCGTCCACGCAGCGCCGCCGCCGGGTGCGCGGCCGCCGGTGCGGACGACCAGCAGCGGGTCGCCGTGCAGCACCACCTCGTGAGGCAGGTCGGGGGCGCCCTCGAGCCCGATGTGGCACACCACCGGAGGGATCGCGGGCATCGTGCGACGGACGTACGACGCGAGCGCCGGCAGCCGGCGCGGGTCGATGGCGACGACCACGAGGTCGGCGGCCAGCTCCCCGTCAGCCGTGCGTACGCCGACCACGCGGCCGCCGGACACGGTGAGGTCGACCGCCGGGGTGCCCGTGAGCACGGTGACGCCGCGCAGGGCCAGCCGGTCGGCCATCGCCGTACCGAGCGCCGCCAGTCCGCCGGGCACGGTCCACGCACCGAAGCGCTGCTCGAGGTAGACGTCGACGCCGGCGAGGACCGGGACGTCGCGCAGGTCGTGCCCGTCCATCACGAGCCGGTGACCGGCGACGAGCCGCAGCCGCTCGTCGCGGAAGGTCTTCCGGAGCCGCTTCTCGAGCGACTCGCGCGCGCCGAGCAGCGCCGTCAGCTCACGGGGCGCGACGACGTCGTCGAACGGCCGCTCGTACCACTCCCGGCGCAGCAGCTCCCACGTCTCGCCGTACGACGCCACGTGGTCGACCCACTGCTGCCCGAGACCCGGGCCGAGCTGGTCGACGGCGGCGAGCTGGGCCGCGCGCGACGAGCCGGGGAGGCGGAGCGACGAGCCGTCCGCGAAGCGGTGCTCGCGCACCAGGTCGAGCGGCTGGAGGTCGACCTCGCGCTCGAGGGGACGCCCGGACTTGCGGAAGAGGTCGCGGATGACCGCGGGCAGCAGCGTGCTCGTCGGACCGGCGTCCCAGGCGAAGCCGTCGCGCTCGACGGTGCTCAACGCCCCGCCGAGGGTGTCCGAGCGCTCGAGCAGGGTGACGTCGTGCCCGAGCTTGGCGAGCCGTGCGGCGGCGGCCATGCCACCGAAGCCGCCACCCACCACCACGACGCGAGCCACAGCCAGACCCTAGGCGGTCTGGTGGATCGGGCCCCGCTTCTTCCAGCGTCGCCAGCCGCGTCGGACCAGGCGGGCGACGAAGAAGAGCATCACCAGGCCGAGGAGGAGCAGGACGCCGGCGATCCCCGCGGCGGCCTCCGGGTGGTCGAGGGCGAACCACACGACACCCAGGACGGCCGCGTCCTCGGTCAGGCTGGCGATGACGTTGCTCGCCGGCTCGGGGGAGGCGTTGATCGCCAGCCGTCCGCCCGCCTTGACGAGGTGGCTCAGCAGCGCCGTACCGCCCCCGACGACGCCCAGCACCGCCTGGTCGAGCGAGGAGGCGTCGCCCGCGAGCAGGACCCCGATGACGGCACCTGCCGTCGGCCGGATCGCGGTCGAGATCGCGTCCCAGGTGGAGTCGATGTAGGGGATCTTGTCGGCGATGAACTCCATCGCGTAGAGGAAGCCCGCCACGGCCAGCACGTCCCACCGCCCCAGCACGTCGGGGATCTCGCCGAACGTGCCGAACCGGTCGGCCAGGCCCAGCACCAGCACGACGAGGTAGGAGTTGATCCCGCTCGCCCAGCCGCTGGAGAAGGTCAGTGCCAGGGCGTCCATCAGTCCGTCCGCTCCCGGACCTCGGCCTCGACCTCCACCTCGACGGCGCCGGTCATCTCGACGAGCTCGTCGTAGGTCGTCGAGAACACGGCGGCCGGGTGACCGGCAGCCGCCCACACCACCGGGTGCTGCCGCAGCCACGGGTCGATCCAGGTGCGGACCGGCGCGGGGTGGTCGAGCGGGGAGACGCCGCCGATGACCTGCCCCGTGTGCTGCCGTACGAACTCGGGGTCGGCGCGCTTGAGCCGCGCGACGCCGATGCGCCCGGCGACCGCTGCCGTGTCCACCCGGTGGGCGCCGGAGGTGAGGATCAGGACCGGCTCGCCCTCGGCGTCGAAGAGCAGGCTGTTGGCGATGGCGCCGACCTCGCACCCGAGCGCCGCCGCGGCGAGTGCCGCAGTGTGGGCGCTGTCGGGCAGGATGACCACGTCACCCGTCCCGCCGCAGCCGGGCGTGCTCGCCCCGGAACGAGGTGATGGATGCGTGCTCGGTCGACATGGTGCGAGCCTAGCGACGACAACGACGAACCTCAGGGAGTGACGGATGGCGCGCGACGTGCCCGGGTCAGTGGCCAACGCCGTACGGGTGCTGGGCCTCATCGTGGCCACCTCGGGCGTCATCACCCTGCTGATCTGGCTGATGCTCGACGAGATCATCCTCGGGTGGGCCAAGGGCAACCCGTCCGCGCAGGAGCTCCTCGACCAGGGTGGCATCGACCAGCTGCGCGAGAGCCCCATCGTGCCGGGCTTCCTCCCGCTGGCGATCGTGGCGTTCGTGGGCTACGCGCTGCTCGCGATGGTGCTCGGCTCCTTCCTCCTCGGCGGCCACGGCTGGACGCGGCCGGTCCTGACCGCCACGGCCGCCGTCGGCGTCCTGGTCGGGGCGGTCTGCCTCGACAACCACCTGCCGGTGATCTTCATCGTCCTCTCGGCGCTCGTGATCGTCGAGGGCCTGGTGCTCTCCTACTTCCTCTGGAAGCGCGAGACCACCGCCTACGTGCGCGGCTGAGCTCCCCACACCGTTCTCCGCGTTTCCGCACCGTTTCCCGATCGTGCCCTTGACGGGCTGTCGGTGGGGAGTAGTAGCGTGCGGGGTGTTCGAACAGATGTTCGATGCGACCCGGGTGGCGGTGACCTCGACCCCCACCTCCGCCCGGGTCGACCCCGGGGTCGACGAGTGCGAGGAGGCGCGATGAGGCAGTACGACGACCCCGTCGAGGTGCGACGAGGCGAGGCGGAGGACCCCGACCAGTTCCTGTGGCGCGGGCGGTTGTGGAAGGTGCGCGCGGTGCTGGCGCACTGGGTGGAGACCGGTCCGTGGTGGCACGGCACGACGTCCGCCGACCCGGGCGGGGCGACGCAGGACGGCGTCGCGGAGCGGGAGCTGTGGCGCGTGGAGGCCGGTCGTGGTCTGCAGCCTGCCGATGCCGAGGGCTACGGCGTCTTCGACCTGTCCCTCGACTGGACCGACGGGCGCTGGCAGCTCGTCGGGTGCCAGGACTGAGGGGCGTGTCCATGTCTGCCATGAGACCCCACCTGCTGCCGGCCACCGCCCACTCCTACCTCGAGCGCTCGGCCACCTCGCTCCACGACGCGATCACGGCGCGCGACGTGCCCACCCGCTACGCCTGCGCCCACGTCGCGGCCCTGTGTGCCGCGGCCGCGCTGCTCGCGGCGCGCGCCAAGCCCGCGGCCCGCGGGCGACGCCAGAAGAACGCCTGGGTCCTGCTCGCCGAGGTCGCGCCCGAGCTGACGGAGTGGGCGAGCTTCTTCGCTGCCGGCGCCGCCAAGCGGGCCGCGGCCGAGGCGGGCTCGACCCGCGCGGTCACCGAGCGCGAGGCCGACGACCTGGTCCGCGACGCCGACCGGTTCCTGGCCGTGATCGAGCAGGCGCTGGGGCTGGTGCCGCACGCCGGCGTGGCGTGAGGCCCGCCGTGGTCGCCGGACCAGCGTCGCCTCCGGGACCCGCGCGCCACTAGGGTTGCCCGCATGGCCCAGCCCTCCGCCAGCGACCGTCGCCAGTCCGTCCGCACCGGCGTGGTGTGGGACGGCGTACGCGCCGTGCTGGACGGCGCCGGCGCACGAGCCAGGCGCGGATCGTCGACGTCGGCGGCGGCACCGGCGGCTTCGCCGTGCCCCTGGCCGAGCTCGGCCACCGCGTCGCAGGTCATCGACCCCAGCCCCGACGCGCTGGCCTCGCTCGACCGGCGCGCCCGCGAGCACGGCGTCGCCGACCGGATCACCGGCCAGCAGGGCGACCTGGCCGACCTGGCCGGCGCTGGTCGAGCGAGGCCGACCTGGTGCTGTGCCACGGCGTGCTCGAGATGGTCGACGACCCCGCCGCCTCGCTCGCCGCCATCGCCGGCGTCCTCCGCCCCGGCGGCCACCTCAGCCTGCTCGTCGCCCAGCGCCACGCGGCCGTCGTGGCGCGGGCGATGGCCGGACACTTCCAGGCGGCCCGCGAGCTGCTCGACGGGGACGCGCCCGTCGGCGGGCCCGGTCGCGGCGGCCACCGCTTCACCCACGACGAGGTCGTCGACCTCCTCGCCGCGGCGGGCCTGCAGCCCACCTCCGTGCAGGCCGTCCGGGTCTTCGCCGACCTCGTCCCCGGCAACCTCCTCGACCTCGAGCCGGGCGCGAGCGCCGCGCTCGTCGACCTCGAGCGGGCCGTCGCCACGCGTCCCGAGTACCTCCCGCTCGCGGCGCAGCTGCACGTCATCGCCCGCCGCTGACCCGAGCGGTCGGCCGCGATGACGGCCGACGCGATCGAGACCCCGCTGCTGCACGTCGACATGGACGCGTTCTACGCCTCCGTGGCGCTGCGGGAGCGACCCGACCTCGTCGACCAGCCGGTCGTGGTCGGCGGCAGCGGCCGGGGCGTGGTGCTGGCCGCCAACTACGTCGCCCGGCGCTACGGCGTGCGCTCCGCGCTGCCGATGGCTCGCGTACGCCGCCTGTGCCCGCACGTCGTGGTGCTCGCGCCCGACTACGCCACCTTCACGACGGTCTCGGCCTCGGTGATGGAGACGTTCCGCGAGGTCACGCCGCTGGTGGAGGCGATCTCGCTCGACGAGGCCTTCCTCGACGTCCGCGGCTCCACCCGCCGGCTCGGGACACCCGGCGAGATCGCCGAGTGGCTGCGCTCCACCATCCACGACGAGCAGGGCATCACCTGCTCGGTCGGGGTCGCCGCCTCGATCTCGGTGGCCAAGCTCGCCAGCCGGCGCGCCAAGCCCGACGGGGTGATCGTCGTGCCTCCCTCGCGGGTGACCTCCTTCCTCCACCCGCTCGACGTCGGCGAGCTCTACGGCGTGGGGGCGAAGACGCAGGCGATGCTGCACGGGCTCGGGCTGATCACCGTCGGCGACGTGGCGCACACGCCGCTCCGCACCCTCCAGCGCATGGTCGGCACCCACCTCGGGCGCGAGCTGCACCACCTGGCGTGGGGCACCGACCGCAGCGCGCTCACACCGCGGTCCGGTCCCTACGAGCCGGAGCGCTCGATGGGTGCCGACGAGACCTTCGCGCGCGACACCGACGACCGCGAGGTGATCGTGCGCGAGCTGCTGCGCCTGTCGGCCCGGGTGGCCGGGCGGATGCGTGCCGCCGACGTCGCCGGCCGGACGATCACGCTGAAGGTCCGGTTCTCCGACTTCACCACCATCACCCGCTCGCGCACGCAGCCCGAGGCCACCGACGTCACGGTCGAGATCCATCGCGCGGTCACCCGCCTCTACGACGCGCTCGGCCTCGAGCGGACGCCGGTGCGCCTGGTCGGCGTCCGCGTCGAGGGACTGGTCCCGCGCTCCACGGTGCACCACCAGCTCGTGCTGGGGGAGCCCGACCACGGCTGGTCCGACGCCGACCGGGCGGTGGACCGGGCGACGCGTCGCTTCGGCTCGTCGGCGGTGCGCCCGGCGAGCCTGGTGGGCGTACGGGCACGCAACGCGTGACGTGGACCGAAGATGCGACCCCGCTTCGGGGTGAATTTCAGTAGGACGCCTACCGTGTGCCCCGTCACGTGCCTAGACTTGGCAGCGAGAGAGGCGAGGAGGAAACGTGGAGCTCTCCGAGGAAGAACTGCGAATGCTCGAGCAGATGGAGCGCGCCCTCGTCGAGGAGGATCCGAAGTTCGCCTCCACCCTCCGCGGTACGTCGTTCCAGCGCGCCGCTCGCCGCCGGATGGTCATCGGTGGCGTGGTGCTCCTCGCCGGCATCGGGCTCCTCATCGCTGCTGTGCTCCTCGACCTCACCGCCATCGTCCAGACGATCGTCGGCGTCCTCGGCTTCGTGGTGATGCTCGGCGGCGCGATCCTCGCCCTGACCTCCGGACGCAGTCCGGGTGTCGCCTCCCCCAAGGTCCGCGCCTCCGGCCGCACCGGGTTCGGCGTCGTCGACGGCGGCCGGCAGCACCGGCCCTCGCGCCAGCGCTCGAGCGCTCCCTTCATGCAGCGCATGGAGGAGCGGTGGCGCCGCCGCCGCGAGCGCGGCCTCTGACCCGCTGACCTCGTCCTCGCGGGTCGCCCCGCTGGCACGTCGTCGTACGCCCTGGCCTCTCCGGCCGCGGTGGTCCCGGTCGATCGGGCTGTCCCGGCGTGCCTGTCACTGCCCCATCGATCGAGGGGGGCTGTCGACGTGCCCCGGACTGCCGGGACCTGCTGGGGACGTCAGCCGACGAGCTCGTCCACCGTCTCGCTGGTCTCGTGGTCGACGGGCGTACGGGTCTGGCTGGCCCGCGACCTCCGCGGACGCCAGGCCGTGCGCCGTCCCACGACGGAGGCGGGCCACCACTGGGCGCGGCGTACGTCGCGCGGGGTGACCCCGGCAGCAAGTGCCTGCTCGACGAGGTCGGCGTCGGCGGCGAAGCGCTCGGCGGTGAAGCTCTCCGGGTGGCGCGAGTAGCGGCTGTGCTCCAGGGCGCCGACCAGCCGGTCGAGCGCCTGCGCGGCCTCGGGTGCCTGCTCGCGACCCCGGCGCGGCCGGTCGGGCCGTTCGGCACCGGTGACGGGCGCGGCCAGCAGCCGCCCCAGCCACTCGCCGGCACGACGCGGGGAGCGACCGACCGGCCAGGCGTGGCCGAGGTCGGCCGCCACGTCGCGCAGCTCCACCCACAGGTCCTCGATGTCGCCCGACATCCGGCGCCGGCGCCGGGACGTACGGACGAGGCGGGGGGTGAGCAGCAGGAGCGCCACCACGCCGAGCGCGAGGAGACCGGCGAGGATCGGCAGCAGCGGCAGGGACGAGGTGTTCTCGTCGGCGGAGCCGGCGTCGGCACTCGGGCTCGCCCCGCGGTCCGGGAGCGCCTCGGTGGAGCGGCTCGCGCTGGGCGAGGGCGACTCGGTCACCGGGGCGATGTCCGCGACGGAGTACTCGGGGACGTCGGTGGCCCGCGTCTGCGGGGTGGGCTCGAAGCGCACCCAGCCCGACCCGGGGAAGTAGAGCTCGGGCCACGCGTGGAGGTCGTGGGCGGAGAACTCCCACGCACCGTCGGCGGTCTTCTCGGGCTCCAGGAAACCGACGGCGACCCGGCTCGGGATGCCGAGCACGCGCGCCATGATCGCCATCGAGGCGGCGAACTGCTCGCAGTAGCCGACCTTGTCCTCGAGGAAGGCCAGCAGGTCGGCGCCCCCGCTGCCGGCCGACTCCACCTGGTTGAGGTCGTAGCGGAAGCCGCCGTCCTTGCGGAAGTACTGCTGCAGCACCTGCGCCTTCTGGAAGCGGGTGGGCGCATCGGCGGTGATGATCGCCGCCTGGCGCCGGATCTCGTTGTTGAGGCTGGGCGGGATGTCGGTGAAGATGCCCGCGACCGAGCCGGCGCCGGAGACCGCGCTGTTCATCGACTCGGCGTCGTAGGTCAGCTGGACACCGGTGAAGCTGTAGGACGTGTCGGCGGTCGTGACGTCGTCCTGGGCGGCGATGAAGTCACGCGTGGTGAGGTCGTAGCGCCAGTCCGTGCCGGCGGCGATCTGGGTGGTCTGCGCCGTCGTGGGCAGCCAGGTCGATCGGAAGTCGGGCCCGACGCTGACGTCGTAGGTGAAGTCGCGGCGCTTCACGCTGGTCGCGACGCCGTCGAGGGGCGGCAGCGTCCCGGTGGCTGCCTGCGTGTCGGGGATGTCGCGGTCGCCGGGGGTCCACTGCGAGCCGTTGAAGCGGGCCAGGACCGAGAGCCGGAAGTAGGTCGGCTTCGGGCCGGCGGTCCGGACCTGCATCAGCGGGATGTCCTCGCCGCGCTGGAGGTCGCGACGCAGGTCGACCATCGGGTCCTTGACCTCGACCTCGCGCGTGCCGGGTCCGTTGCCGTCGAAGACGCTCATGCTCATCGTGGGCACGGCCACCGGGACCACCACGGCGAGCGCGATCGCTGCCGCGCCGAGGGCGAGCGCCGTGTTGCCGATCGCCCCGGTGCGCACCGAGAAGGAGCCCTTCTCGCCGTCGGGGGCGCGTCCCCAGCTGGTGACGTGGTCGCTGTGCTGGAGGAAGACGAGGGTGAGGAACAGCCCGGCGACGACGGCGAAGAGCCACCACGACACGGCCTGCCCGGTCACCGCGACGGGGAGGGTGTACGCCGTCAGCAGCGCGAGCCCGGCCACGGGTGCGCGGCGCAGGGTGCAGGCGATGACGTCGACGGCGACGATCACCAGCGTGCCGCCGATGAGCAGCAGCGGGTGCACCGGCGGCACGCCGGCCTGGACGGGGGCCGCGTAGCTGCGCGAGCTCTCGAGCGCGGCGTCGATGGCGGCGAGGAACGCGTCGACGTTGGCGGGGGTGGGGAACGGTGAGCCGGTCGTGACGCCGAGGACCAGCAGCGCACCGATCACCAGCTGGCCGGCGATGATCGCCGCCGGGTGGACCCGGCTCCAGCGCGCGAGCGCTCCGAGACCGGCGATGACCACGCCGATGAAGAGCAGCGGGAAGCCGACCTCCGCGAAGTTGACGGTCAGCACCCGCCACGACAGGACGGTGACCCACGCGGCCAGCATCGCGATGCCGGCCGTCCTCAGCTGCTGGGGCAGGCTGCTCCACGAGCGGGACGTCGCCTTCATCGCGCTGCTCCTGTCGAGGCGGTGGCCCGGCTCTGCAGCAGGCCGAGCTCCTGCCACGCGGTGTCGAGACGGTCACGAGGCCCGATGGTGATCGAGCGCCAGCCGCTCGCGGTGAGGTGCGCGCCCGAGCCGAGGCCCGGCTGCACCGGCAGGTGTGGTGCCCACGCGTCGACGTCCAGCGCGATCGCCAGGCTCGACGACGCGTGGTGCTGGAGCCGCCGCAGGAAGGGCAGGTCCGGGTCGCCGAGGCCGCCGAAGACGCCGACCACGAGGCCGCCGTGACCGGGCTCGGCCAGCCACTGCGTGTCGGGTGCGGGGGAGTGGTCGAGCTGCACGACGGCCAGCGCCTCGAGGAGCGGGACGGTGCTGGCCTGGCCGCTGTGCGAGTGCCACTGGGTCTCACGGCTGTCGCCGGAGGCGGTGACCAGCCGCACCGTGTAGCCGAGGTGGGTGAGGTGGACCGCGATGGACGCGGCCGCGGAGACCGCGCCCTCGAGCGAGCTGGCGGCGCCCTGTCCGCGGTGGGAGGTGCCGCGGTTGTCGAGGAAGACCGTGGCTCGTGACTGCCAGGGCTGCTCCTCGCGCCGCACCATGAGCTCGCCGACGCGCGCCGAGCTGCGCCAGTGGACGCGACGCAGGTCGTCGCCGCGGCGGTACTCGCGGACGGTCACGTCCTCGGCGCTGCCCGTGGCGAACGCGCGCGGCCGGTTGTCGCCCGACCCGGTCCAGGCGCCGCCCAGCGGGATCGTCGGCAGGGTGATGGTGCGCGGGGTGACCGTGAGGCGGGACGTGGCGTGGAACGTGCGGCTGAGCTCGACGAGCCCGAAGGGGTCGGTCACGCGCACCGACATCGGCCCGATCTCGAACTGGCCGCGCAGCTCGGAGCGGACGGCGTACGTCGCATGGCGGCGCCACCCGTGGCCGAGGCCCTCGAGCACGAAGCGCGGGCGCGTGCCCAGGACGTAGGGAAGGCGCTCCTCGAGCAGCAGCACGCCGGTCGGCGTGCGCGACTCGTTGGAGACGGTCAGCTCGACGCGTGGCGGGCTGCCCGGCGGCGACGAGCTGCGGGGAGACCGTACGCACCAGCGCGAGGCGGTAGCGCGACCGTCCGACCCACCACGCGGTGAGGAGGGGGAGCGCGGCGACGAGCACGCCGATCCGGACGACGGACGAGTGCCCGACGATGATGGCCGCGACCATCGTCGTGATGCCGGCGGCGAGGAACGCCCGTCCGCGGACGGTCAGTGCACCGAGGGCCTCACGCACGGCTTGCGTCGGGGACCGGCACCGACTCCACGATCCCGGACAGGATCGCGGAGGTGGTGCGCCCGCTCATCGTCGCCTCGACATTGGGCAGCAGCCGGTGCGCGAGCACCGGCGAGGTGATGCCGTGGATGTCGTCGGGGAGGACGTAGTCGCGACCCTGGGTCGCGGCGACGGCCTTGGCGGCCCGCACCAGGTGGAGCGTCGCGCGGGGCGAGGCGCCGAGGTGCAGGTCGTTGCTCTGGCGGGTCGCGGTCGTCAGCGCGACGGCGTAGCGGTGGACGGCCGAGGACACGTGCACCCGGCCGACGATCTCGATGACCTTGCGGATCTCCCCGGCGTCGGTCACCGCCTCGAGGTCGTCGAGCGGGTTGTGCGCGGTGTGGCCCTCGAGCATCGCGATCTCGGCCGACTCGACCGGGTAGCCGACCGACACGCGGGCCATGAAGCGGTCGCGCTGTGCCTCGGGAAGGGCGTAGGTGCCCTCCATCTCGATCGGGTTCTGCGTCGCGATCACCATGAACGGCTTCTCGAGCATGTAGGTCCCGTTGTCGACGGTGACCTGGCGCTCCTCCATCGCCTCGAGCAGCGCGGACTGCGTCTTGGGGGAGGCGCGGTTGATCTCGTCGCCGACCACGATGTTGGCGAAGACGCCGCCGGGCCGGAACTCGAACTCGCGGGTGTCCTGGTTGAAGATCGACACGCCCGTGACGTCGGACGGCAGCAGGTCCGGGGTGAACTGGATGCGCCGCACGGTGCAGTCGATGCTGCGTGCGAGCGCCTTGCTGAGCTGGGTCTTGCCGACGCCCGGCACGTCCTCGATGAGGAGGTGGCCCTCGGCGAGCAGCACGACGAGCGCGGCGTTGACGACGTCCGGCTTGCCGGCGATCACGCGCTCGATGTTCTGACGGACGGCCCCGGTCACCCGACGCACGGTGTCGAGGTCGGGAGCCTGCCCGTAGGTGTGGTCGGTCGGCCCTCCAGCTGGCCCAGTGCTCACGTCGTGCCCATCCCCTCGTAGCCCTTCCCGCGCGGGGTCACCCGCGCCCTCCACGGTATGTGGTGCGCGCAACATACCCGTCCTCCACCGCCGGTCGGCTGCGTCGGTCCGCACCGGTGCCGGACTGCGCCCCACTTCTCCCCACCCCCGGTGACCAGTTCTCCCCACTTCCCTCCACCCGGCGCCCCGGGAGCGTGGTTCGCGCCCGATCCACGCTCAGCGGCGGCTGCACCGCCCGAGAGGCGCGCCGTGGCGCGCCCGGACGAGCGGCGCAAATTCACGCGTGAATCGCCCGCGTTTCGGTTGACGGTGGAGTGAAGTGGAGTAATGTGGTGCGAAGTGGGGGACAGGGTCGATCTGCCCGCCGAGCTGACGGAGGTGCCGGATGTTCTTCGGCACCTACACGCCCAAGCTCGACGAGAAGGGTCGGCTCTTCCTCCCGGCGAAGTTCAGGGACGAGCTGACGGAGGGACTCGTGGTGACCAGGGGTCAGGAGCGCTGCCTCACCGTCTGGTCGATGGAGGACTTCGGAAGGCTCACCGACCGGCTCCGCGAGGCGCCGGTCACGCAGAAGAGCACCCGCGACTACGTCCGCATGCTGTTCGCCGCCGCCAGCCAGGAGGTGCCGGACAAGCAGGGACGGATCAACATCCCGGCACCGCTGCGGGAGTACGCCTCGCTCCGCAAGGAGTGCGTCGTCATCGGCTCCATGAACCGCATCGAGATCTGGGACCCCACGTCGTGGGCGACCTACTCGGAGGAGCAGGAGCAGAAGTTCTCCGAGCTCAGCGACGAGGTCTTCCCCGGCATCTGAACCGCACCCGATCCACCGATCCACCGCACGCACCGACAACTCCACACAGCTGACATCGCGACCCGCATCACCAGGTCTCGAGCCCGCTCCCTCGCAGGCGTTCTGGGGCACTTCCCCGGCACCAGAGGGCCTCCCCAAGCCAGGGAGCGGGCAGGGACCTGGTGCGGCGGCTCACCCCGTGCCACTTCGTCGGGGCGTGTCAGCCGCACCGCCAGCTCCAGCCACGCAGCACCCGCCAGAGACGTCGTCATCCAGCAGCACGCAACAAGTGGGGTCGAGACCATGAGCACCACCCAGCCCTTGGGACGCACCGCAGTGGCCAGGCCGCTGCGGGTGCGTGACCAGGCGCGCGAGGCGGCCGCCCTGATCGCGTTCTCCGCCGCCACCGCGTCGGCGCTCGCGCTGGGGCTGCTCCTGCTGACGCACCTGGCATCCCAGGGCTGACTCGATGATCTCTCCCAGCCACGCCCCGGTGCTCCTCGACCGGGTCGTCGCCCTCCTGGCGCCTGCCCTCGAGGCCCCCGGCTCGGTCTACGTCGACTGCACCCTCGGGCTCGGCGGCCACAGCGAGGCCGTGCTCGAGCGGCTGCCGCAGGCACGGGTCGTCGGCATCGACCGCGACCCCACCGCCCTCGAGATGTCGCGTGAGCGACTCGCCCCGCACGGCGACCGCTTCACCGCCGTCCACGCGGTCTACGACGAGCTGCCCGAGGTGCTCGGCTCCCTGGGCCTCGACCACGCCGACGCGGTCTTCTTCGACCTCGGTGTCTCCTCGATGCAGCTCGACGTCCGCGACCGTGGCTTCGCCTACTCCGAGGACGCCCCGCTCGACATGCGGATGGACCCGACGACCGGCCAGACCGCCGCCGACCTCCTCAACACCGCCACGCCGCAGGAGCTGACCCGCATCCTGCGCGACTTCGGCGAGGAGAAGTTCGCCAGCAGGATCGCCCGCGAGGTCGTACGACGTCGCGAGTCCGAGCCGTTCGCCACGAGCGCCCAGCTCGTGGAGCTGCTCTACGCGACCATCCCGGCACCGGCGCGGCGCACGGGCGGGCACCCCGCCAAGCGGACGTTCCAGGCGCTGCGGATGGCCGTCAACGACGAGCTCGCCGTCCTGCGTCGGGCGGTCCCGGCCGCCATCGAGTCCATCGGGCTCGGCGGCCGCGTGGTCGTCGAGTCCTACCACTCGCTCGAGGACCGGCTCGTCAAGCGGGCGTTCGCCGACGCCACCCGCCTGGACGTGCCGCACGACCTGCCCTTCGTCCCCGAGGGCGCCGAGCCGGCCCTGCGCCTGGTCACCCGCGGTGCCGAGCAGGCCGACGAGCACGAGATCGCCGAGAACCCGCGCGCCGCCTCCGTCCGTCTCCGCGCCGTCGAGCGCGTCCTGCCCGCCGCCACCGCAACAGCTCCCGCCACCTTCCCCCAGGAGTCGTCAGATGAGCAGTCCCGTCCTGCAGCCCCGGACCCGCGTCACCCGGCTCGCCCAGGAGGCCGTGGAGAAGGCGCGCCTCACGGTCGTGCCGCGGGTCCGCACGCGGGCGCCGCGGGTGCCGTTCGTGACGCTGGTGAGCCTCGTCCTCGTCGCCGGCATCGTCGGGCTGCTCCTGTTCAACACCTCGATGCAGCAGGCGTCGTTCGCCGCGGCCTCGCTCCAGTCCGAGGCGGACACCCTGGCCGCCCGCGAGCAGACGCTGCGCATGGAGCTCGACGAGCTGCGCAACCCGCAGCAGCTGGCGGAGAAGGCGCAGTCCATGGGGATGGTCATCCCGGCGGCGCCGGTGTTCCTCGACCTGAGGACCGGCAAGACCTCCGGCGTCCGCACGCCGTCGACCCCG
Organism: uncultured Actinomycetota bacterium; assembly: GCA_963795275.1. Taxonomy (GTDB): domain Bacteria; phylum Actinomycetota; class Actinomycetes; order Propionibacteriales; family Nocardioidaceae; genus Nocardioides. The sequence continues at coordinate 35,974 of CAWCHD010000017.1, read as the reverse complement.
GCCGAGGCCATCCAGCTCCTGCCGCCGGTGCCCCCCAAGCCCGCCATCCTCGCTCCGGCGCCGACCGTGGTCGAGGTCCCGGCGCCGACCACGCCGGATCCCGCCACCGAGGCCCCGGCGGACACGCAGGAGCAGGCGACACGGACTCGAGACGGACACGCAGAAGAACACCGGGAGAACGACCGGGCGAAGAACGCGCAGGGACGCAAGAACCGCAACCGCTGACGGCGCGGGCGCGTCGATCCGCGCCGCGCCACACCTAGATTCGTCGACGTCGTCGTCGACACCGAGCAGGAACCGTGAGGAGAACCGTGCCGACCACCCGCACCGGCAAGCGTGGCGCCTCGCGCGGCGCGCCCCTGATGCGCTTGCGCGCCGGGTTCGTCATGATCGCGATCGTCCTCTCCTTCTTCGGTGCGCGACTGGTGCAGCTCCAGGGCGTGGACCCGCGGTCCTACGCCGCCATGGCCGCCGCGGAGGGCGCCGCCAAGCTGACCCTCGAGGCCGAGCGCGGCGACATCCTCGACCGCAACGGCGTCCCGCTGGCCGACTCGATCCGCGGCAAGATGGTGATCGCCGACCCGGTCCTCACCGCGGGTGAGGCCCCCGACCTCGCGCGGCTGCTGTCCGACCGGCTGTCGATCGACTACTTCAGGACCCTCTCCGCGCTCCGCGGTCGCAACACCGGCAGCCGCTTCGAGTACGTCGCCCGCCGGGTGCCGAGCACGCTGGCCGCCGACACGCTCGACGCCCTCGACGAGGCCGGCTTCGAGGGGATCACCCTCGAGGACGACCCGATCCGCGACTACCCGGCCGGCGACGTCGCGGCCAACCTCATCGGCTACATGGGCACCGACGAGCCGCTCGGCGGCTTCGAGCGCACCTTCGACAAGCAGCTCGCCGGCGTCGACGGCCGGGCCACCTGGCAGTCCACCTCCGGCAAGGGCGTACGCATCCCGCTGCGGGAGAGCACGCTGAAGGAGCCGCAGAACGGCCAGCCGCTGCACACCACCATCGACCGCGACCTGCAGTGGTTCACGCAGAAGGTGCTGGCCCAGGCCGTCCGGCAGTACCGCGCCGAGAGCGCCTCAGCGGTCGTGATGGACTCCCGGACCGGGGAGACCCTCGCCCTCGCCGACGTGCCCACCTTCGACGCCAACAAGCCGACGGCGCCCGGTGTCGACAAGGAGGACCGCGGGTCGCGGGCGATGAGCGACACCTACGAGCCCGGCTCGGTCGAGAAGGTGCTCACGGTCTCGTCGTTGATCGACGCCGGCAAGGCCTTCCCGCGCCAGAAGTTCAAGGTGCCGCCCAACCTGGCCCGCCAGGACCGCGTGATCGGCGACTGGTTCGACCACGGCAACATCCGCCTGACCCTGGCCGGCATCATCGCGAAGTCGTCCAACATCGGCACCGTGCTGGCCGCCGACGCGTTCACGCCGCCGCAGCTCGTCGACTACCTCCAGCAGTTCGGCCTCGGCCAGAAGACCAACGTCGGCGTGAGCGGCGAGACGCCGGGCATCCTGACGCCCGGTGACCAGATGACCTCGCAGACCAAGGACCGCGTCGCGTTCGGCCAGTCGCTGTCGGTGAACGTGCTCCAGATGGCGGCCGCGGTCAACACCATCGCCAACGAGGGCGTGCGCGTCTCGCCCAGCCTGATCTCCGGCACGGCCGTCACCGACGACGGGCTCACCGTCGGCACCGACACGACCACCCGCACCCGCGTCGTCAGCAAGGAAGCCGCCCGCGGCACCGCGAAGATGATGGAGAAGGTCGTCGACCCCGAGGACGGCGTCGCTCCGGCTGCCGCGGTGCCCGGCTACCTGGTCGCCGGCAAGACCGGCACCGCGCAGCGGGTCGACCCGGACTGCGGCTGCTACGACGGCAGCACCACGGTCTCCTTCGGCGGCTTCGCCCCCGCGGACGACGCCCGGTTCACCGTCTACGTCGTGGTGCACGCACCCGGGGTCGACGGCGGCGGTGGCTCGATCGCCGGTCCGGTGTTCTCGCGGATCATGGGCTACGTGCTGGGTCGCTACGGCGTCGAGCCCACCAACGGCACGCCGTCGCGCCTGCCCGTCGAGTGGTGAGTCGATACGCTCCGTCGGTGGCACCAGAGATCGCGACGCGTCCGGAGCGGGTGACCTCGACGTCGCTCGCCGAGCTGGCCGACGGGCTCGCACCCGTCACCGGCGTCGAGCGGCACGGTGACCTCGACGTGGCCGTCACGGGCATCTCGCTGAGCACCGCGCGCCTGCAGCCCGGGGACGTGTACGCCGCCCTCCCGGGCACGCGCGCCCACGGAGCCGACTTCGCCGCGCAGGCGCTGGAGGCGGGCGCCGTCGGCGTGCTCACCGACACCGCCGGGCTCGACCGGCTGCCGCCGGGGACCCCGGCCGTCGTCGTCGCGGAGCCGCGCCGCGTGCTGGGCCGACTGGCCGCGACCGTCTACGGCGACCCGGCCACCCGGCTGCGCGTCATCGGCGTGACCGGCACGCAGGGCAAGACCACGACCACGCAGCTGCTCGAGCAGGGACTGACTGCCTCCGGCCTCACCTCGGCCGTCGTCGGCACGGTCGGCACGCGCATCGCGGGCCAGGACGTCGAGACCGAGCTCACCACCCCCGAGGCGCCCGACCTGCACGGGCTCTTCGCCGTGATGGTCGAGCACGGGGTCGACACCTGCGCGATGGAGGTCTCGAGCCACGCCCTGGTCCTCGGCCGCGTCGACGGTGTCGTGTTCGACGTCGCCACGTTCCTCAACCTCGGCCGCGACCACCTCGACTTCCACAGCGACGTCGACGACTACTTCGCCGCCAAGGCCGGCCTGTTCACGCCCGAGCGCGCGCAGGTCGGCCTGACCAACGTCGACGACGAGTTCGGCCGGCGGCTGCTCGACGTCGCCACGGTCCCGATGTCGACGTACTCGCTGCGCGGCGACGCCGACTGGCGCGCCACCGACGTGGAGCTGTCCGCGTCGGGTGCCACCTTCACGGTCGTCGGACCGGGCGTCGAGGTGCGGGCGGGAGTGCGGCTGCCGGGGGAGTTCAGCGTCTCCAACGCGCTCGCCGCGATCGCGTCCGCCGCGATGGCCGGGCTCGACCCGCAGCAGGTGGCCGACGGCATCGCCGGCGTCGACGGCGTTCCCGGCCGGCTCGAGCCGGTCGCGTGCGGCCAGGACTTCACCGTCGTCGTCGACTACGCCCACAAGCCCGACGCCCTCGAGGCCGTGCTCGCCACCCTGCGCCCCCTCACCACGGGTCAGGTGATCGCCGTCATCGGTGCCGGTGGCGACCGCGACACGCTCAAGCGGCCGGTGATGGGCGAGATCGCCGCCCGCGCCGCGGACCTGGTCGTGGTCACCGACGACAACCCGCGCAGCGAGGACCCCGCCGCCATCCGCGCGGCCGTGCTCGAGGGCGCCCGCGGCGGTCGGGCCGAGGTCGTCGAGCAGGGCGACCGCCGCCTGGCGATCCGCGAGGCCGTACGCCGCGCACGGGCGGGCGACGTCGTGCTGATCGCCGGCAAGGGCCACGAGACCGGGCAGAAGATCGGGTCGGTCGAGCACCCCTTCGACGACCGCGTCGTGGCTGCCGAGGAGATCCGAGCGGTGCTGGAGTCGGCGGGCAGGACGTCCCCGTGATCGAGATGACGCTGGCCGAGATCGCCGACGTCGTCGACGGCGTGGCGCACGGCGAGGCGACCGTCACCGGCGGCGCGTTCATCGACACCCGCACCCCGGAGCCCGGCGGGCTCTTCGTGGCGATCGCGGGCGAGCGGGTCGACGGCCACGACTTCGCCACCGCGGCCGGCGAAGCGGGCGCGGTCGCCGCGCTCGGCACGCGACCGACCGACCTGCCGACGGTCGTCGTCGCCGACGTGACGGCGGCGCTGGGCCGGCTGGCCCGCCACGTCGTCGACCGGCTGCCCGACACCGTCGTGCTGGCGATGACCGGCTCGCAGGGCAAGACCGGCACCAAGGACTACCTCGCCCACCTGCTCGGCGAGTCCGGGCCGACCGTCGCGACCCGGGGCAACTTCAACAACGAGCTCGGCGTCCCGCTGACGGTCCTGCGGGCGACCGTGGACACCCGTTACCTCGTCGTCGAGATGGGGGCCCGCGGGGTCGGCCACATCGCCGAGCTGTGCGAGATCGCGCCGCCGCACGTCGCTGCCGTGCTCAACGTCGGCAGCGCCCACATCGGCGAGTTCGGCAGCCGCGAGGCGATCGCTCGCGCCAAGGGCGAGATCGTCGAGGCGCTCCGTGCCGACGGCACCGCCGTCCTCAACGCCGACGACGAGCTGGTCGCCGCGATGGCCTCGCGCACCCGCGCGACCGTGACCACCTTCGGCGCCGCGCCGGCCGACGTCGCCGTGAGCGACGTGACCGCCGACGAGCTCGGCCGCCAGTCCTTCGAGCTGGTCCACCGCGGCTCGGGTGCCACGGTGCACCTCGCCCAGGTCGGCGCCTTCCAGTGGCGCAACGCCGCGGCGGCCGCCGCGATGGCCCTGGCCGCAGGCCTCGACCTCGACACGATCGCCGACTCGCTGGCCGACGCCGTCCCGGCGAGCCGCTGGCGGATGGAGCTCACCGAGCGCGCCGACGGCCTCGTCGTCCTCAACGACGCCTACAACGCCAACCCCGAGTCGGTCCGGGCCGCGCTCGAGACGCTCGCGGGCATCGGCGCCGGCAGCGGTCGCCGTACGGTCGCCGTGCTGGGCGAGATGCTCGAGCTCGGTGACGGTGCGGTCGACGCGCACACCGGTGTGGGGGCGTACGCCGCCGAGGTCGGGGTCGACGTCCTCGTGGCCGTCGGCGCGGCCGGAGCCGCCATCGCGCGCGGCTTCGAGGCAGGAGCCGCGAGCGCCGGATCGGCCGGTGTGGCCATCGCCACGGCGGGGCGTGCCGCGGCCGTCGACTGGCTGCGGCACAATGTCTCGGCTGCTGATGTCGTCCTGGTGAAGGCATCGCGGGGGGCCGCGCTGGAAGTGATCGCCGACGAGCTCCTCGGGTCCGAGGGTGAAGGGAGAAGCACCAGATGAGAGCCATCCTGTTCGGAGGCGGGCTCTCCCTGCTGATCTCCCTGCTCGGCACGCGCTACGCGATCCGGTTCTTCACCCGGCAGGGCTTCGGCCAGCCGATCCGTGACGACGGCCCCACCACCCACCACGTGAAGCGCGGCACCCCGACCATGGGCGGCGCCGTCGTGGTGCTCGCGACGGTCGTCGGCTACTTCGCGGCCAAGCTGATCACCGGCCAGGCGCCGACCGCGTCGGCGCTCCTGCTGATCTTCCTGCTCGTGGGCCTCGGCCTCGTCGGCTTCCTCGACGACTTCCTCAAGGTGAGCCGCCAGCACAGCACCGGCCTCCGCAGCCGCGCCAAGATGATCGGGCAGACCGTCGTCGCGCTCGTGTTCGGCGTGCTGGCGCTGTCGCCGATGCTCGAGGACGAGCGCGGCTGGCGACCGGCGTCCGACCACATCTCCTTCATCCGCGACTACGAGCGCTTCGCGCTCCCGGCCGTGCTGGCCCTGCTGCTGATCTGGTTCATCGTGACCGGCTTCAGCAACGCGGTGAACCTCGCCGACGGGCTCGACGGCCTCGCGGCCGGGTCCTCCCTCTTCATCTTCGGCGCCTACACGCTCGTCAACATCTGGCAGAACAGCCAGTCCTGCGCCCTCGAGGCCGGGCCGAAGTGCTACGAGGTCCGCGACCCGCTCGACCTCGCCGTCGTCGCGGCCGCGCTCACCGGCGCCTGCTTCGGCTTCCTGTGGTGGAACGCCTCGCCGGCGCAGATCATCATGGGCGACACCGGCTCGCTCTCCCTGGGTGGGGCGATGGCGGGCCTGGCGATCATGACCCGCACCGAGCTGCTGCTCGTGGTCCTCGGCGGTCTCTTCGTCGCGATCACCCTGTCGGTGATGATCCAGGTCTCGGTCTTCAAGCTCAGCCGGGCCAGCGGGCTGTTCCGGGGCGTCTTCCGGGTCGGTCCCGGCCACCGGGTGTTCCGGATGACACCGCTGCACCACCACTTCGAGATGCTCGGCTGGGAGCAGGTCACGATCGTGATCCGCTTCTGGATCGTCACCGGCCTCGCCGTCGCCACCGGCCTCGGCATCTTCTACGCCGAGTGGGTCGCCGGCATTGGATGAACACGCGCTCGACGCCCTCGGTCGCACCAGCGACTGGTCGGGCGTCCGCGTCGTCGTCGCGGGCTTCGGCGTCTCCGGCTACGCCGCCGCCGACAACCTGCTCTTCCTCGGCGCGCAGGTGACCGCGCTCGACGAGGCGACCAGCGAGGCGAAGGCGGAGAAGGCCGAGCTCCTCGAGACGCTCGGCGCGACCGTACGCCTCGAGGCGGGCGCCACCGCCGTGCTCCCGGACGACGTCGACCTCGTGGTGACCTCGCCGGGGTGGAAGCCCTCGGCGCCGCTGCTCGTCCAGGCCGCCGAGCGCGGGATCCCGGTCTGGGGCGAGGTCGAGCTCGCGTGGCGGCTGCGCGACCCCGACACCGCGGCCCCGTGGCTGGCGGTGACCGGCACCAACGGCAAGACCACGACCGTCCAGATGCTCCAGTCGATCCTGCTCGCCGCCGGGCTCCGGGTCGCCGCGGTCGGCAACGTCGGACTGCCGATCGTCGAGGCCGTGATGGACCCCGATCCCTACGACGTGCTGGCCGTCGAGCTCTCCAGCTTCCAGCTCCACTACACGCACTCGATGTCCGCCGAGGCCGCCGCCGTGCTCAACCTCGCCGAGGACCACCTCGACTGGTACGACGGCGCCGACGGGATGCGCGACTACGCCGCGGACAAGGCCCGGATCTTCGAGCGCGTGCAGCGTGCGTGCGTCTACAACCTCGCCGACGCCGCGACCGAGGAGATGGTGCGCGAGGCCGACGTGGTCGAGGGCGCCCGGGCCGTGGGCTTCACCCTCGGTACGCCGTCGAGCGGTGACGTGGGCCTGGTCGAGGACCTGCTCGTGGACCGCGCGTTCATCGAGGAGCGGTCCTCCAGCGCTGCCGAGCTCTGCACGCTCGACGACCTCGCCTCGCAGGCGCCGCACTTCGTCGCCAACGCGCTCGCGGCCGCCGCCCTGGCCCGCGCCCACGGCGTGAGCCAGCAGGCCGTGCGGGACGGGCTGCGTGCCTTCCGTCCCGACGGCCACCGCATCGCGCTCGTCGCCGAGCACGACCAGGTCGCGTGGGTCGACGACTCCAAGGCGACCAACCCGCATGCCGCACAGTCCTCGCTCGGCGCGTACGACCCGGTGGTCTGGGTCGCCGGTGGGCTGGCCAAGGGTGCCCGCTTCGACGACCTCGTCGTCGCCGCCCGCGACCGGCTGCGCGGCGTCGTGCTGCTCGGCCGGGACCGCCAGGTCATCGCCGACGCTCTTTCGCGACACGCGCCCGATGTGCCCGTCATCGATGTGGGCGCCGACGACACTGGGGATCCGATGGAGCGGGTGGTCGACGCTGCTGCCGGGCTCGCCAGGCCCGGTGACACGGTGCTGCTGGCACCGGGCTGCGCCTCCATGGACATGTTCGTCAGCTACGCCCACCGCGGCGACGAGTTCGCGGACGCCGTACGCCGCAGGATCGCCCGCACCACCGACTGAGCCGACACCTACTCCTGAGGGGAGCGCGAGCAGTGACCACCGCGAACCCCGAGGACGTCGCCCCGTCGTCCGGCTGGCGCGCCCGCCGGGAGTCGGTCCTCCGGCTGCTCGAGCCCTACCTGTCGGGCTGGCGCTCGGTGCGCGCCGCGCTCGACAAGCCGCTCGCGTCCTACTACCTGCTGCTCGGCTCGTCGGCGCTGCTGCTCACCATCGGCGTGATCATGGTGCTGAGCGCCTCGAGCGTGCGGTCCTACGTGATCTACGACGACTCCTACGCCGTGGTGAAGCGGCAGCTGATGTGGGTCGCGCTGGGCCTGCCCGCCGCGTGGGTGGCGTCCCGCCTGCCGATCCGCCACATCCGCCGGCTGGCCTACCCCAGCTTCCTGCTGGCGCTCGTGCTGCTCGGGCTCGTCGCCCGCTTCGGTGTGCTCATCAACGGCAACAAGAACTGGCTGGCGCTCGGCCCGGTCAACATCCAGCCCGCCGAGATCGCCAAGCTCGCGATCGTGCTGTGGGCCGCCAACATCTACGCCCACAAGGAGCGCCGCCTCCGCGAGCTCCACCACCTGCTGGTCCCCGTGGTGCCCGGCCTCATGGCGGTCATCGCGCTGGTCCTGGTCGGTCGCGACCTCGGCACGGCGATGGTGCTCGGCTTCATCATGCTCGGGATGCTGTGGGTCGTCGGCGCACCGATGCGGCTCTTCGCGCTCAGCATCTCCGTCCTCGGTGCCGCCGCTGCGGCCCTGGCCGCGATGGACCCCGAGCGGCTCAACCGCATCACGCACTTCACCGACCCGTTCAAGGACTACACCGACGCCGGCTGGCAGCCGGCGCACGGCCTGTTCGCCCTGTCGAGCGGCGGCTGGTTCGGCCAGGGCATCGGCGCCTCCCAGCAGAAGTGGGGCGACCTCCCCGAGGCGCACACCGACTTCATCTTCGCGGTGCTGGGGGAGGAGCTCGGCCTCGTCGGCACCCTGCTCGTGGTCACCCTCTTCTTCACGATCGCCTACGCCGCGATCCGCGTCGCGCTCAGCACCCAGGACCCGTTCGTGCGCTACGCCACCTTCGGCGTCATCGTCTGGCTGCTCGGCCAGATGATGATCAACGTCGGCATGGTGCTCGCCGTCCTCCCGGTCATCGGCATCCCGCTGCCGATCGTGTCCTACGGCGGTTCGGCGCTGCTGCCGTCGCTGGTCGCCCTCGGCATGATCATCGGGTTCGCCCGTCGCGAGCCGGAGGCCGCGGCCGCCCTGGCGGCACGCCGCCGCAACCGCTCCGCCGGTCTCTCGGCCTCGACCCGCCACTAGCATCTGCACCGATGCGCGTACTCCTCGCCGGTGGTGGAACCGCCGGTCACACCTCGCCCCTGCTCGCCACGGCCGACGCCCTGCGACGGCTCGATCCCGCGACCGCGATCACCTGCCTCGGCACGCGTGAGGGCCTCGAGGCACGGCTCGTCCCCGAGGCCGGTCTCCCGCTCGAGTACGTCCCGCGCGTGCCCCTGCCGCGTCGCCCCGGCCCCGACCTGCTGCGTACGCCGACCCGGTTGCGCGCCGCGCGCGCCGCTGCCCTCGAGGTCCTCGACCGGGTGCGGCCCGACGTCGTCGTCGGCTTCGGCGGCTACGTCTCGGTCCCGGCCTACCTCGCCGCCCGCAAGCGCGGGGTGCCGATCGTGGTGCACGAGGGCAACGCGATCCCCGGCATCGCCAACAAGCTCGGCGCGCGGATGACGCGGCACGTGGCGACCAGCTTCCCCGGCACCGACCTGCCCCACGCCGTGTGGACCGGCCTCCCGATCCGTCGGATGGTCTCCACCCTCGACCGGGCCGCCCTGCGGGCCGAGGCGCTGGCGACGTTCGGGCTGCGGGACGACCGGCCGGTGCTGATGGTCACCGGCGGCTCCCAGGGTGCGGCCCGCATCAACGCGGCCGTGTCCGGTGCCGCTGCCGACCTCGCGGCCGCCGGCGTGCAGGTGCTCCACGTCGTCGGGCCGAAGAACGAGCTCACCGTCGACTCGGGCGACGTGCCCTACGTCGTGCTGCCCTACGTCGACCGGATGGACCTCGCCTACGCCGCCGCCGACGCCGTGCTCTGCCGCGCCGGCAGCAACACCGTCACGGAGGTCTCCGGCGTCGGCCTGCCCGCGATCTACGTCCCGCTCCCGATCGGCAACGGCGAGCAGGCGCTCAACGCCCGCCCCGTCGTCGACGCCGGCGGAGGGCTGCTCGTGGCCGACGCGGCGCTGACCCCGGAGTGGGTGGCCGCGAGCGTCCCGGGCCTGCTCAACGACGCGGACCGGCTGGCCGCGATGGGCGTCGCTGCCCGCGGCGTCATCCCGCTCGACGCCGACGACAAGCTCGCGCGGATGATCGCCGACGCCGCGGGGACCCCGTCGTGAGGATCCCGGTCCCCGACGAGATCCTCCCGGCCGCCGACCTCGGCCGCGTCCACTGCGTCGGCATCGGCGGCGCCGGCATCTCCGCCATCGCCCGCATCATGGCCCGGCGCGGCATCACCGTCACCGGCAGCGACGACCACGACACCCCGTTCCTCCCCGCCCTGCGCGAGCTCGGCGTCACCTGCCACCTCGGCTACGACGCCGACCACGTCGGCGACGCCGACACGCTCGTCGTCACCACGGCCGCACGCGACGACAACCCCGAGGTCCTCGAGGCGCAGCGTCGCGGGCTGCGCGTCCTGCCGCGCTCGGCCGGGCTCGCGGCGGTGATGGCCGGCTCGCGGGTGCTGGCCGTGGCCGGCACGCACGGCAAGACGACGACCACCGGGCTGCTCACCTCCGCCCTGCTCGCCGCCGGCACCGACCCGTCGTACGCCGTGGGCGGTGTGCTGACCGCGACGGGCCGCAACGCCGACGCGGGCAGCGACGACCTGTTCGTGGCGGAGGCCGACGAGAGCGACGGCGCCTTCCTGCACTACCGACCGCACGCGGCGATCGTCACCAACGTCGAGGCCGACCACCTCGACAACTGGGGCACGGAGGAGGCCTACCACCGCGCCTTCGAGGACTTCGTCGACACGATCGACCCCGACGGGTTCCTGGTCTGCGTGGTCGACGACCCGGGAGCGGCCGCACTGGCCGCCACGGCGCGCACCAGAGGCCTCGACGTCGTCACGGTGGGGGAGTCCGACGACGCCGACCTCCGCATCCACGACCTGACGCTCGACGGGTCCGCGTCCAGCTGCCGGATCACCCGCGCCGGCACCGACCTCGGTGAGGTGCGCCTGCGGATCCCCGGGCGCCACTACGTCCTCGACGCCGTCGCCGCGCTCGCCATGGGCCTGCGGCTCGGGCTCCCGTTCGACGCGCTCACCGACGGCCTCGCCGGCTTCACCGGCACGGGGCGCCGGATGGAGCTCAAGGGCGAGGCGGCCGGCGTCCGCGTCTACGACTCCTACGCCCACCACCCGGTCGAGATCCGCGGCGACCTCGAGGCCGCCCGGGCGCTCGCCGGCGACGGCCGCGTCGTGGCGGCCTTCCAGCCGCACCTCGTCTCGCGCACCCGGATCTTCGGCGAGGCGATGGGCGTCGCGCTCGGTGCCGCCGACGAGGTCGTCGTGCTCGACGTCTACGTCGCGCGCGAGGACCCGGACCCCGAGGTCACCGGCCACCTCGTCGCGAGCGCCGTACCCCTCCCGGCCGAGCACGTCACCTACGTCGACGGCCTCGGTGCGGCCGCGCAGGTCCTCGCCGAGCGGTCCCGGCCCGGCGACCTGGTGATCACCCTCGGTGCCGGCGACATCACCACCGTCGGTCCGCGCGTGCTCGAGCTGCTCGAGCCGGGCGGTGCGTGAGTGGACCGCGAGGACCGCGCCGCACGGCGCACCCGCCGTCGCTTCGCGCGCCGGCAGTGGGCGCGCCGCTGGCTCTCCCTGCGCTACGTGCTGGTCGCGCTGGTGCTCGTCGGCACTCGTCGGTACGTCGATCTGGCTCGTCTTCTTCTCCACCACGCTCCAGGTCAAGAAGGTCGCGGTCGTCGGCAACGACCTGCTGAGCGACAACCGGGTCCGGGAGATCGCCCAGGTGCCGCTGGGGGAGCCGCTCGCCCTCGTCGACCTCAGCCGCGCCGACGCCCGCGTCGGCGCTCTCGCCGAGGTGAAGTCCGTCGACGTCACCCGCACCTGGCCCGACGGCGTACGCATCTCCGTCGTCGAGCGCACCGCCGTCGCGGTGGTCGAGCTGGCCGGACGGCTCCGCGGGCTCGATGCCGACGGCGTGGTCTTCCGCGAGTACAAGAACGTGCCCCAGGGCATGCCGCGCGTCCAGGCCAGCGGCTCCGCCGGCACCGACGCCCTCAGGGAGGCGGCGACGGTGGTCTCCGCCCTGCCGGAGGACCTGGCGAGCCGGGTCGACCACGTCGAGGTCGAGACCGTCGACCAGATCACGCTGGTGATGCGCGACAAGCGACAGGTGCTGTGGGGGAGCGCGGAGCAGTCCGCCCTCAAGGCCGAGGTCGTCGACAAGCTGCTCGCCGCGCAGAAGGCGCCGTACTACGACGTCAGCGTCCCCGGGAACCCGACGTACCGCACGACTCCCTGACCGGGTCGCCACCCACCCGGCCCTGCCGTCGTCGGATTTCCCGACACGCACAACTCGTGGGCGTGTCCGCCACCGATCGGCCCGCGTCGCTGCCTACAGTCTCTCGAAAGGCGAGGTTGACATAACTATAACCCTCAGGCTGACGGTTAAGGTTCCGCCGCCCCGAGGGAGTGGCACCCGATCTCGTTCCTTCCCCGGACACAGACACACCGAGCAGCACCTCCATACATGCAGTCCCCTCAAGGAAGGCCCCGTGCCGTGGCAGCAGCGCAGAACTACCTGGCGATCATCAAGGTCGTGGGCATCGGCGGTGGTGGCGTCAACGCCGTCAACCGGATGATCGAGGTCGGCCTCAAGGGCGTCGAGTTCATCGCGATCAACACCGACGCCCAGGCACTCCTCATGAGCGACGCCGACGTCAAGCTCGACATCGGCCGCGAGCTCACCCGCGGACTCGGTGCCGGCGCCAACCCCGAGGTGGGCGCCAAGGCCGCCGAGGACCACGCCGACGAGATCGAAGAGGTCATGAAGGGCGCCGACATGGTGTTCGTGACGGCCGGCGAGGGCGGCGGCACCGGCACCGGTGGCGCGCCCGTCGTGGCCCGCATCGCCCGGTCGCTGGGCGCCCTGACGATCGGCGTCGTGACCCGGCCGTTCGCCTTCGAGGGTCGCCGTCGGGCCAACTCCGCGGAGGAGGGCATCAGCCAGCTCCGCGAGGAGGTCGACACCCTCATCGTCATCCCCAACGACCGGCTCCTGTCGATCACGGACCGCAGCGTCTCGATCCTCGACGCCTTCAAGCAGGCCGACCAGGTGCTCCTCCAGGGCGTGTCCGGCATCACCGACCTGATCACGACCCCCGGCCTGATCAACCTCGACTTCGCGGACGTGAAGTCGGTCATGGCCAACGCCGGCTCCGCCCTCATGGGCATCGGCTCGGCCCGGGGCGAGGACCGCGCCGTGGCTGCTGCCGAGCAGGCCGTGTCGAGCCCCCTGCTCGAGGCGAGCATCGAGGGTGCGCACGGCGTGCTGCTCTCGATCGCCGGCGGCTCCGACCTCGGTCTCTTCGAGATCAACGAGGCCGCAGCGCTGGTGTCGCAGGCCGCGCACGCCGAGGCCAACATCATCTTCGGTGCGACGATCGACGACGCCCTCGGCGACGAGGTCCGCGTGACCGTCATCGCCGCCGGCTTCGACGGCGGGATGCCCAAGCGCCGCTCCGACGGCAACGTGCTGCAGCGCACCCAGCCTGCGCAGACCCAGGAGCAGACGCGGGCCGCGGCCCAGCAGCTCGCGACGAAGGCGGCGGCCCCGGCCGGCTCCCGGTCCGAGGCACCGACGCCGACCTTCGCTCCGTCGTCGCCCTCCGAGGCTCCGGCCCAGTCCGCCCCGGCGGCCCCGCCGCGCCAGGCCAGGCAGGTCCAGTTCGACGACGACGACCTGGACGTCCCCGACTTCCTGAAGTGAGCTCGTGACCCTGCTCCACCACCACGATCGGCTCGAAGGCGACCTCGTGATCGAGGTCGCCTTCACCGACGTCTCCCTCAGCCTCGGTGACGCGGCCACCGACGACGTGCGCGCCGACGCCCTCAGCCAGGTCGCCGAGGCCACCGGCGCCACGCCCGTGCTGATGCACCAGGTCCACGGCGCTCACGTCGTGGTCGTCGACGACGCGAGCACGAGCGAGAGGGCCAGCGCCGACGCGATGATCACCGACCGCTCGGAGGTCGCGCTCCTCTCGCGGGCCGCCGACTGCGTGCCGGTCCTGCTGGCCGACCCGGCGACCGGGTGGATCGCCGCGGTGCACAGCGGACGGCCCGGGCTCGCCGCGGGTGTCGTCCCGGCGGCGGTGGAGGCCGTGCGCGCCCGGGGTGGCGACCCGTCGGTCGCCTGGATCGGACCCCACGTGTGCGGCGCCTGCTACGAGGTGCCCGCCGACCTGCAGGAGGAGGTGGCAGCGCTCGTGCCCGAGGCCCGGTCGACCACCTCCTGGGGCACGCCGGCGCTCGACCTCGGCGCGGGCGTGCGCGCCCAGCTCGCCGCGGCCGGCATCACCGACCTCCGCGTCGTCGGCGCCTGCACGCGCGAGGACGACGCCTGGCCGTCCTACCGCCGCGACGGCGCCGCCGCCACCCGCTTCGCCGGCGTCATCTGGAGCCACCGATGAGCACCCGCGGCGACGAGCTCGCCGGCCGGCTCGAGGACGTACGCCGTCGCATCGCCGCCGCCTGCGACGAGGCAGGGCCGCCCCGACGACGTCCGGCTCGTCGTCGTCACCAAGTTCTTCCCCGCCTCCGACGTGCGGCTGCTCGCCGACCTCGGTGTCACCGACGTCGGCGAGAACCGGCACCAGGAGGCCGAGGCCAAGGCCGCCGAGTGCGCCGACCTCGGGCTGCGGTGGCACTTCATCGGCGGGCTCCAGTCCAACAAGGCGGCCGCCGTCGCGTCGTACGCCGACGTGGTCGAGTCGGTCGACCGCGCCAAGCTGGTCGGTGCGCTCTCGCGCGGCGCCCACACGCGCGGCCACGACGTCGACGTGCTGCTCCAGGTCAGCCTCGACCCGCCCGGTGCCGACGGTCGCGCAGGCGCCGACCCCGCCGACCTCGCCGACCTGGCCCGCCGGGTCGAGGAGGCCGGCATGCTGCGGCTGTGCGGGTTGATGGCCGTCGCACCGCTCGGCGAGGAGCCCGACGAGGCCTTCGCGCGGCTGGCGGGGATCCACGCCGACCTCCTGGCGCAGCACCCCGGCGCGACCGTGCTCTCGGCGGGGATGAGCGGCGACCTCGAAGCGGCGATCCGGCACGGCGCGACACACGTGCGTGTCGGGTCCGCGGTCCTCGGTCCGAGGCCTCAGGTCAAGTAATGTCGACAACGTCTCATCTGGCGTCCGAACACGGGCGCCACTGGTCTAGCGGAGGACGACTTTCATGAGCGGCGCGATGAGGAAGATCGGCGAGTACCTCGGCCTGCTCGAGGACACCGGCCACTACGACGAGTACGACGGCGACACGGAGACCTCGACCCACGACGCTGTGGACCAGCGTCCGGTCGCGCGTGACCGACGCCCTGCCCCCGTGTCCGACCTCGCCGAGCGCCGCCGTCCGGCCTCGGTCCAGACAGGAGTCGTGGCTGAGTTGAGCCGCATCACCACCCTGCACCCCCGCAACTACAACGAGGCCCGTCTCGTCGGTGAGAACTACCGCGACGGCACGCCCGTGATCATGAACCTCAGCGAGATGGACGACAACGACGCCAAGCGCCTCGTCGACTTCGCCGCCGGCCTCATCTTCGCCACCCGCGGATCCATCGAGCGGGTGACCAACAAGGTCTTCCTGCTCTCCCCGCCCCACGTGACCATCTCCGCGGAGGACAAGGAGCGGATGGCCGAGGACGGGTTCTTCAACCAGAGCTGAGGCAGTCTTCTCCCGTGTACTACTTCGGCCTGACGCTCTACTACATCCTCTTCTTCTTCATCGCGATGCTGTGGATCCGGTTCATCGTGGACTGGGTCCAGGTGTTCGCGCGTCGCTGGGAGCCGCACGGCCCGCTCCTCGTCGCGCTCGAAGGGGTCTACACCGCGACCGACCCGCCCATCGTGGCGCTGCGCCGCGTCATCCCACCGCTGCGGATCGGCTCGGTCGCCCTCGACCTGAGCTTCCTGCTGGTGATGGTGGCGGCATGGCTGCTGCTCAACGTGGTCGAGACCGTGTTCTTCTAGGTCCGATGCTCGACGGGGGGCACGTCGTACGACGTCCGCCCGAGAACGGCCCGAACCACCCGCCACACGGGTCACTGTGCTGCGCGAGCCGACGGGCGCTATTGTCTCTGACAGCCAGAGTCACCGTGATATTCGAAGAAAGATTGGTGAGGTCATGCCGCTGACGCCTGAGGACGTGAGCAACAAGCGATTCACGCCTGTCCGGCTCCGTGAGGGCTACGACATGGGCGAGGTCGACCAGTTCCTCGACGAGGTCGAGGCAGAGCTCGCGCGGCTCACCAAGGACAACGACGACCTGCGGTCCAAGCTGTCCGCGGCGCAGTCCGGTGGCGACTCCTCCCCGGCCCCCGCGCCGGTGTCGTTCGCTCCTGTCGAGCCGGAGCCCGAGCCGGAGCCCGAGCCCGAGCCGGAGCCGGAGCCCGTCGCAGTGGCGGCCCCCGTGGCGGCCGCGCCGCCCGTGCGCAACATCGCCGACGCGTCCAACGCTGCGGCCCGCCTGCTCGAGATCGCCACGCGCAACGCCGACGAGCTCATCGAGGAGGCCAAGAACGAGGCCGACCGCATCGTCGGGTCGGCCCGCACCAAGGCCGAGCGCCTCGAGGGCGAGTCCAAGTCCAAGGCCGACCGCATGGAGGCGGACGCCCGCCAGCGCTCGCAGATGCTCGACTCCGAGACGGCCGAGCGTCGCCAGCAGATGTTCGGCGACCTGGAGAAGGAGCGCGACAAGCTCAACGGCGACGTGGAGACGCTGCGCCAGTTCGAGCGGGAGTACCGCTCGCGCCTCAAGACCTACTTCACCCAGCAGCTGGAGGCGCTCTCGACGGGCACCGACAGCCAGGCTCCGGTGGACGGCGGTCAGGGTCCGAAGCGCCTGCGCTCGGTCCTGGGTGACGACGAGGGCTGAGCCGCTCGCACCACCCGCACCACGCTCGACACGAGGACGGTCACCCATCCGGGTGGCCGTTCTCGCATTTCGGCGAGCCGAGGTTGGCCTGCCCCGTGGCAGCGGATACCCTCCCTGCGACGTGTGGCTCGAGCCACACCCAGAGCTTGCGGAGGCCCTCGGACATGGCTGGCACCACGCGTAAGTCCCTCGCCGGCTCTGCTGCTGCCGCCGCGAAGCGGGTCCTCGGTCGTACGTCGGCCTCGAAGACCGCTACGAAGACCGCTGCCAAGTCCGCTGCCGAGAAGCCCGCGGCTGCGAAGAAGGCCCCCGCCAAGAAGGCAGCGCCGGCCAAGAAGGCGCCGGCCACGAAGGCGCCGGCGAAGAAGGCTCCCGCCAAGAAGGCGCCGGCGAAGAAGGCTCCCGCCACGAAGGCGCCGGCCACGAAGGCCCCCGCGAAGAAGGCAGCCCCGGCCAAGAAGGCGCCCGGCCACGAAGGCGCCCGCGGCTGCTGCACCGGCGAAGAAGACCCCCGCGAAGAAGGCCCCAACCAAGAAGGCCTCCGCTCCGAAGACTCCGGCGAGGAAGACCCCCGCCACCACGACCCCGGCCGCCCAGGCCACCTCGACCGCTCCCGCGAAGAAGGCAACCCCCGTGACCAACGCAGGCTCCACGAAGAAGGCAGCACCCCGCAAGGCGACCCCGGCCAAGCTCGTCGTCCTCGAGGGCGAGGAGGCATGGACCCGCGCCGAGCTCAACGAGGTCGTCAAGGAGCTCAAGGAGCACCGTGAGCGGCTCACCGCGTCGGTGGACCAGGCCGAGGAGGAGCTCGCGCGCCTGATGCGCGACGCCGGGGACGGCGCCGGTCACGACCAGGCCGACGTCGGCGCGACGAGCTTCGAGCGCGACCACGAGCTCACCGTCCTGGCCAAGGAGAAGGAGACGCTGGGCCAGCTCGACACGGCCCTGGCGCACATCGACGACGGCACCTACGGCGTCTGCGACTCCTGCGGCAACCCGATCGGCAAGAATCGGTTGATGGCGGTGCCCCATGCCACACTGTGCATGTCATGCAAGCAGCGCGAGGAGCGTCGCTGAATCCCAGCGACACGGCCGATCACGGCCCGTCCCGGCGGCGCCTCGACGCACGTTGGGTGTTCGCGGCGATCGCCCTGGCGGCGTACGCCGCCGACCTCGGCTCGAAGCAGTGGGCGCTGTCCGCACTGGTCGACGGCGACGAGCCGCTGGTCGGTGACTGGTTCACGCTGCACCTGACCTTCAACCCGGGGGCGGCCTTCAGCACCGGCACCGGCTTCACCGTCGTCTTCACCGCGCTGGCCATGGTCGCCGTGATCGTCGTGCTGTGGCTGAGCCGCCGCATCCGCAGCACCGGCTGGGCGCTCGCCCTCGGTCTGCTGCTGGGCGGTGTCTCCGGCAACCTCACCGACCGGCTGGTGCGCGAGCCCGAGCCGTTCCACGGCCACGTCGTCGACTTCCTCATGCTGCCCAACTGGCCGGTGTTCAACGTCGCCGACGTCTGCATCAACATCGCGGCCGGGCTGATCATCCTCCAGACCTTCCGCGGCGTGGCGCTCGACGGCAGCCGCGACGCGGACGAGCGTCCCGAGCCCCCGTCCACCGCCGCGCAGGCGTGAGGGGACCACGATGACGACACACGCCGAGCAGCGCACGGTCTTCGTCCCCGAGGGCCTGGCCGGGGAGCGGGTGGACGCCGCGATGGCGCGGATGTTCGGACTCTCGCGCACCAAGGCGGCCGACCTGATCGCGCAGGGCCTCGTGCAGGTCGACGGCGCGGCGGTCGGCAAGAGCGACCGGGTCCACGGCGGCGCGATGCTCGACGTGACGATCCCCGCCGAGCGCGACCCGCTCGAGGTGAAGGCCGAGGTCGTCGAGGGGATCAAGATCATCCACGACGACGACGCGATCGTCGTGATCGACAAGCCGGTCGGTGTCGCCGTGCACCCGTCCCCGGGCTGGCGCGGCCCGACCGTGGTCGGCCACCTCGCCGGTGCCGGCTACCGCATCTCGACCTCCGGCGCCAAGGAGCGCGAGGGCATCGTCCAGCGCCTCGACGTCGGGACGTCCGGCGTGATGGTGATCGCGAAGTCCGAGCACGCCTACTCCGTGCTCAAGAACGCCTTCCGCCACCGCACGGTCGACAAGACCTACCACGCCCTCGTGCAGGGCCACCCCGACCCGCTGGCCGGGACCGTCGACGCGCCGATCGGCCGCCACCCGGCGCACGACTACAAGTTCGCCGTGATGGCCGACGGCCGGCACAGCATCACCCACTACGAGACGCTCGAGGCCCACCGGTTCGCGAGCCTGCTCGAGGTCCACCTCGAGACCGGCCGCACCCACCAGATCCGGGTGCACATGAGCGCGCTCAAGCACCCCTGCGTCGGCGACCTGACCTACGGCGCGGACCCCACGCTCGCCAAGCGCGTCGGCCTCCAGCGTCAGTGGCTGCACGCCATGCGGCTCGGCTTCGAGCACCCCGAGTCGGGCGAGCACGTCACCTACGAGTCCACCTACCCCGACGACCTCGCCCACGCGCTCGAGATCATCCGAGATGAACACTGACGGCCTCACGCTGAGGCCCGCGACGCACGACGACCTGACGGCGATCGCCGAGGTCCACGTCGCTGCGCGGCGCGGCGCGGGCGCGGCGTTCCCGGCCCCCGTCCACACCGACGACGAGGTCCACGCCTGGGTGAGGAGCTGGGACCTGGCGGCGTACGACGTCTGGGTGGCCGCCGACGGCGAGCAGGTCGCCGGCTACGCGCGCTGCACGCAGACCTGGCTCGACGACCTCTACGTGCGACCCGAGCACCAGGGTCGCGGTGTGGGCGCGGCGCTCTTCGACGTGGTGACCTCGGTGCGACCGGACGGCTTCTGCCTCTGGGTGTTCGAGTCCAACGCGCCGGCCCGCGGCTTCTACCGGAGCCGCGGCTGCATCGAGCTCGAGCGCACCGACGGCGAGGCCAACGAGGAGAGGGCGCCCGACATCCGGGTCGCCTGGCCCGGTCCCGACCCGCTGGCGTTCCTGCGCGGACTGATCGACGAGACCGACCTCGTGCTCGGTGACGTCCTTGCGCGGCGCACGGCACTGACGCGTGCCGTGCAGTCGGTGAAGCCCACGGGGGAGCGCGACCCCGACCGCGAGGCCGAGATCGCCCGGCGGGTGGCGGCGCTCGCTCCCGAGCTGGGCCAGTCCCGCGTCGCCCGCATCGTCGACGTCATCATCACCGAGTCCCTCGACGCCGCCCGCTGACGCTGCCCGCCCCCGGTGAGCTGCTGCACTTCAGCGAGGACCCGTCGATCCGATGGGTTCGTGCCGCACGTGGCCGCCACCGCGCAGCAGCCGGAGGCGTACGTGTGGACCGTCGACGCGCTCAACAGCCCCTGCTACTGGTTCCCCCGGCAGTGCCCACGCGTCTGCTCGTGGGACGCCGCTGACCCGGACGCAACGAGGGTGCACGCCGTCGAGGAGCGCTGGCTCTCGACCGTCCGGGCCACTGCGCTGTGGACCTACCGCTTCGCCGCGGACGACTTCGAGCCCTTCGGCGACCGGCCGCACGCCTTCGTCGCCACGCGCCCGGTCGAGCCGCTCGGCCCTCCCGGCGCGGTCGGCGACCTGGTGGCGCTCCACGAGCAGCACGGCATCGAGCTGCTCGTGCTGCCCGAGCTGGAGCCCCACTTCACGCAGGTGCGCGAGCGCGGGCTCGAGTTCTCCGGCATCCGGATGGGCAACGCCGGCATCGGCCCGGGCGGCCCGTTCCCGACCCGTCGCTGAGCCGTGTCCGGACGCGCGGCAGGATGACCACGTGCTGCTCCACGACGAGGTGATCGAGGAGTACCGCGACTTCGCCACCTACGCGGCCGGCGACTCGCCGTGCTTCGAGGCGTGGGCGCTCGGGGTGGCCGAGGACCCCGAGGTGCTCGCCTGGCTGGGGACGCTGCCGCCGATCAAGCGCCAGCCCAACCTGGTCTTCGCGGCGGCGCGCTGGCACGGCGCTCCCGCGCCCGGGGCGTACGCCGGCCTCCGCAGCGTCCTGCTCGAGCGCGAGGCGGACGTCCGGGCCACCGTGATGGCCCGGGCCACCCAGACCAACGAGGTGGGGCGGCTCGCCACGCTCACCCCGGTCCTCGCCCTCGTCGACGGACCGCTCGCCCTCGTCGAGGTGGGCGCCAGCGCCGGGCTGTGCCTCCATCCCGACCGCTACGACTACGCCTGGCCGCCGGCCGGAGAGCTGCGGGGGAGCGGCGGCCCGACCCTGACCGCCGCCGCGACCGGACCGCTGCCGGTCCCCGGGCGGCACCCGGAGGTCGCGTGGCGCGGCGGGGTCGACCTCAACCCGCTCGACGTCGCGGACCCCGACGCGACGGCCTGGCTGGAGAACCTCGTCTGGCCGGAGCAGGACGAGCGCCGCGAGCGGCTGCGCGCGGCGCTCGAGGTCGCCCGCCGCGAGCCGCCGGCGCTCCGGCGCGGTGACCTGTTCGACCACCTGCCTGCCCTGCTCGACGAGGCGGCGCCCCACGGCACCCCGGTGGTGTTCCACTCGGCCGTCATCGCCTACCTCGAGGTGCCCGACCGGCAGCGCTTCCACGAGCTGATGACCGGCCTGGTCGCCGAGGGGCGCTGCCGGTGGATCAGCAACGAGGGACGCCGGGTCCTCCCCGACGTGACCGGCGACGCGGAGGTCCCGTCCGGGCGCTTCGTGACCGCCCTCGACGGCGTCCCCGTCGCCTGGAGCCACGGCCACGGGCACGCCCTGACGTGGCTGTGACGCGAGCCGGGCAGGAGGCCGGGCAGGACGTCGACGTCGGCGAGTGTCGTGTCGGTGGGGCCGTGCACACTGACGTAGGCTGACTGCTCTTCCCCCTCTCCGACCGCACGACCGGACCGAGTCGAGCAGTCAGCAGTCCCGCCAGTCCGCAGTCGAAGGACCGGCACCGCGATCGACCCCCGAAAGGTGCGGAAGTCTCCTCCATGTCGGCCGTTGCCCCTGACAGCTTCGTGCACCTGCACGTCCACACCGAGTACTCCATGCTCGACGGGGCCTCGTTGCTCGACGGCCTCTTCACCCGCACCAGCGAGCTCGGCATGCCGGCCATCGCGATGACCGACCACGGCAACCTCCACGGCGCCTACGACTTCTACAGCAAGGCCAAGCGCCACGGGGTGAAGCCGATCATCGGCATCGAGGCCTACATCACCCCCGGCACCCAGCGCGGCGAGCGCCGCCGGGTCCGGTGGGGGCAGGGCGACCTCGCCGAGGAGGGCGGCAACGACGTCGCGGGCGGCGGCGCCTACACCCACATGACGATGTGGGCCGAGAGCACCGAGGGCATGCGCAACCTGTTCCGGCTCTCCTCGCGCTCCAGCATGGAGGGCTACTTCTACAAGCCCCGCATGGACAAGGAGATCCTCGCCGAGCACAGCGAGGGCCTCATCGTCAGCACGGGCTGCCCCAGCGGCGCGATCCAGACCCGGCTGCGCCTCGGCCAGTACGACGAGGCCGTGCGCGAGGCCGGCGAGCTCCAGGACATGTTCGGTCGCGACAGCGTCTTCCTCGAGCTGATGGACCACGGGATCGACATCGAGAAGCGGGTCCGCGACGACCTGCTCCGGCTCGGCAAGCAGATGAACATCCCGCCGATCGCCACCAACGACTCCCACTACAACAACCCCGAGGACGCGGCCGCCCACGACGCCCTGATCTGCGTCGCGTCGGGCAAGCGCCTCTCCGACACCAACCGGCTCAAGTTCGACGGCGGCGGCTACTACATCAAGTCGGCCGCCGAGATGCGCGAGCTCTGGGCCGACCGGTTCGACATGCCCGAGGCCTGCGACAACACGCTCGCCATCGCCGAGCGCTGCGAGGTCGAGTTCACCGAGTCCACCGGCGGCTACATGGCCCGGGCCGACGTGCCCGCGGGTGAGACCGAGGACTCGTGGTTCCGCAAGGAGGTGTGGCGCGGCATCGAGGCCCGCTACCCCGGCGACAAGCTCGACCAGGGGGTGCGCGACCGGGTCGAGATGGAGCTCGCGATCATCTCCCAGAAGGGCTACTGCGGCTACTACCTCGTGGTCGCCGACTTCATCAACTGGGCCAAGGACAACGGCATCCGGGTGGGTCCCGGTCGCGGGTCGGGCGCCGGCTCGATCGCGGCGTACGCCCTGCGCATCACCGACCTGTGCCCCCTCGAGCACGGCCTGTTCTTCGAGCGGTTCCTCAACCCCGAGCGTCCCTCGATGCCCGACTTCGACATCGACTTCGACGACGCCCGCCGCGGCGAGGTCATCGCCTACGTCAGCGACAAGTACGGCGCCGAGCGCGTCGCGCAGATCGCGACGTTCGGCCGGCTCAAGGCGAAGGCCGCGATCAAGGACGCCGCCCGGGTGCTCGACCACGGCTTCGCGATCGGCGACCGGATCACCAAGGCCTACCCGGCCGACGTGATGGGCAAGGGCGTCGGGCTCAAGGACATCTTCAACCCCGACCACAAGCGCTACCGCGACGGCGGCGAGTTCCGCGCCCTCTACGACCAGGACCCCGAGGTCCGCACGATCTACGAGACCGCGGTCGGCCTCGAGGGCCAGATCCGCAACTGGGGCGTGCACGCCGCCGGCGTGATCATGTCGAGCGAGCCGCTGATCGACATCGTCCCGATCATGTCCCGTCCCCAGGACGGGGCGGTGATCACCCAGTTCGACTACCCGATGTGCGAGTCGCTCGGGCTGGTCAAGATGGACTTCCTCGGCCTGTCCAACCTCCGCATCCTCGACGACGCGATCGCCAACATCAGGGTCAACCGGGGCGAGACGGTCGTCCTGGAGGAGCTCGGCTTCGAGGACCGCGCGACCTACGAGCTGATGGGCCGCGGCGACACGCTCGGCGTCTTCCAGCTCGACGGCTCGGGCATGCGCTCGCTGCTCCGCTCGCTGCAGCCCGACGCCTTCGCCGACATCACGGCCGTCAGCGCGCTCTACCGACCCGGCCCGATGGGTGCCGACTCGCACAACAAGTACGCCCGCCGCAAGAACGGGCGCGAGCCGATCGAGCCGATCCACCCGGCGCTCGCCGAGGCGCTCGAGTCGGTGCTGGGCGAGACCTACGGCCTGATCGTCTACCAGGAGCAGGTGATGGCCATCGCCCAGGTGCTGGCCGGCTTCACCCTGGGTGCTGCTGACAACCTGCGCCGCGCGATGGGCAAGAAGAAGAAGGAGGAGCTCGACAAGCAGTACGCCGGGTTCCAGGCCGGCATGCTCGAGCGCGGCTACCCGCAGGTCGCGATCGACAAGCTGTGGGAGATCCTGCTCCCCTTCTCCGACTACGCCTTCAACAAGTCGCACTCCGCCGCCTACGGCGTCATCACCTACTGGACGGCCTACCTCAAGGCCAACTACCGGACCGAATACATGGCCGCCCTCCTGACGTCGGTGAAGGACGACAAGGACAAGATGGCGATCTACCTCAACGAGTGCCGCCGGATGAAGATCCAGGTCCTGCCGCCCGACGTCAACGAGTCCCACGCCGACTTCACGCCGGTCGGCAACGACATCCGCTTCGGCCTCACCGCCGTGCGCAACGTCGGCCACAACGTCGTCGCCGGCGTCGTGGCCGCGCGCGAGGAGAAGGGCCGCTACCTCGACTTCAACGACTTCATGGAGAAGGTCCCCGCGCTGGTCTGCAACAAGCGCGTCGTGGAGTCACTGATCAAGGCCGGCGCCTTCGACGACATGAAGCACAAGCGGCGTGCGCTCGCCGCGGTGCACGAGACGGCCGTCGACCAGTTCGTCGACCTCAAGAAGAACGAGGCGATCGGCCAGGACTCCCTCTTCGGCGGCCTCAGCGAGGACGACGCGGGCTTCGGGGTGAGCGTGACCATCCCCGACATCGACGACTGGGACAAGATGACCCTGCTCGGTCACGAGCGGGAGATGCTCGGGCTCTACGTCTCCGACCACCCGCTGCTCGGCCTCGAGCACGTCCTGTCCCAGGGCACCGACTGCACGATCGGCCAGCTGCTGCTCGACGAGGAGCGCGCCCACGGCTCGACCCTCACCGTGAGCGGCCTGGTCACCTCGGTCCAGCGCAAGATCACCAAGCGCGGCGACCCGTGGGCGACGATCACGCTCGAGGACCTCGACGGTGCCATCGAGGTGCTGCTGTTCCCCAGCGCGTACACCCTGAGCTCGACGCTCCTCGTCGAGGACGCGATCGTCCGGATCAAGGGCCAGCTCTCCCGCGACAAGGAGCAGCCCGAGCTGCGCGCGCAGGAGGTCACGGCGCCCGACCTGACGCACGGTCCGACCGGTCCCGTCGTGATCAGCCTGCCGTCCACGCGCTGCACGCCTCCGGTCGTGGCCCAGCTGCGCGACGTGCTCGGCACGCACCCCGGCATGACCGAGGTCCAGCTGCGGCTGCTGACCCGCAGCTCCACCAAGGTGCTGCGCCTCGACGACAACCTGCGGGTCACCCCGAGCCCGGCCCTGTTCGCCGACCTCAAGCAGCTGCTGGGACCCGGATGCCTGACGGGCTGAGCGTGTCCAGGCCCGTGGCGGTCCGCCTGGGCCTGACCGCGCTCGGGTTCCTCGTCGCCGGTGCCGCGGGCGGGGTCCTGTGGGAGCGCCTGTGGAACCCGACGGCGGGCCTGGCCTACCAGGACACCTGGTACCTCGAGCCCGCCGGGCCCGACGTCGCCTTCCAGTCGGTCGCGCTGTTCGTGCTGATCGCCTTCCCGCTCGGCGTGCTCCTCGCGGTCGTGGCCGGCCTGTGGCGCGACGGCGAGGTGGCCACCGTGGTCACCGTGCTCGTCGCCGCGACCGCTGCCGGCGTCGTGATGTACGCCGTCGGCGCTGCGCTCGGACCTCCCGATCCGCAGGTCCTCGCGGCCGCGAGTCCCGACTACACCCCGCTCCCGGGCGACCTCGGCCTCACGGCGCCCGACGTCGGGCGCACGCAGTGGCACTCGACCGCGCTGGCCGCCTTCCCGGCGGGTGCGATGACTGGTCTGGTCGGGATGTTTCTCTTCGGGAGTCAGGGGTTGGCGCGGCGTTCGCGTGGGTAGGGTGGCCGCGACCACAAGTGGGCCGTCCCGAGCAGCTCGGGACACGTGCAACGGGGGAGCAGAACTGTCATGACCACCACACCGGGGAACCCGGAGTACCTGGACGGCTCGAGCCCGGGAGGGTCCGCCCACGCCGGCGACCACGCCCACGAGCCGGGCAACGACAACCGCAAGCGCCTGATCGCGGTGGGCGCGATCGTGGCCGGCGGTGCCGTCATCGCCGGCGGCGCCTGGGCCGCGACCAGCTTCTTCGCGACCGGGTCGCAGCCGGCCGAGGCCCTGCCCGACTCGACGATCGCCTACTTCAGCGTCGACCTCGACCCGAGCGGTGGCCAGAAGATCGAGGCCATCAAGATGCTCAAGAAGTTCCCGGCCTTCGACGACAAGGTCGACCTCGAGACCGACGACGACATCCGCGAGCGGATGTTCGAGGAGATCACGAAGTCCGGTGAGTGCGACGGCCTCGACTACGACGCCGACGTCAAGCCGTGGCTGGGCTCCCGGGCCGCGATGGCCGCGGTCGACCTCGGCGAGGACGAGCCGACCCCGGTCGGCGTGGTCCAGGTGACCGACAGCGGCAAGGCCGAGGACGGCATGGCCACCCTGGTGGAGAAGTGCGGCGGCGCCGAGGACGACAGTGCCGGCGGCTGGGTCGTCGACGGTGACTGGATGGTCATCGGCGAGACCAAGGAGATCGCCCAGCAGGTGGTCGACGCCAAGGACGGCGGCACCCTCGCCAGCGACTCGGCGTTCGGTCAGTGGACCGGCGAGGCCGGCGACGACGGCTTCATGACGATGTACGTCGCCAAGGCCGCCGCCCAGTACCTCGACGACGCGGCCGGCATGGGCTCCATGCTCGGTGACATGTCGATGGACGGCATGGAGGGCATGGACGGCACCACCCCGGGCGACGAGCAGGTGCCGCAGGAGCTCCAGGAGCTCATCGACCAGTTCGACGGTGCCGCCGCCACGGTCCGCTTCGACGACGGGTCCGTCGAGGTCGAGTACGCCATGTCCAACTGGCAGGAGGACGTGACGAAGTTCGTCGCGACCGAGGCCGGCGTCGACATGGTCGGCAGCCTCCCCGACGACACCATCGCCGCGATGGGCTTCGGGCTCAAGGAGGGCTGGGCCGACGCCCTGCTCGACTACGTGAAGACCAGCGTGCCGGAAGAGGCGGACACGATCGACGAGCAGCTCGCCCAGTTCGAGAGCGAGACCGGTCTGGCGTTCCCCGAGGACGTCGAGACCCTGCTCGGTGAGGGCGTGACGATCTCGCTCGGCAGCGGCATCGACCCCGATGCGATCACCAACGGCGGCCCCGGCGAGATCCCGGCCGGCATCCGGATCAAGGGCGACGCGGGCGAGATCCAGGCCGTGCTCGACAAGATCAGCGACCTGGCCGGGCCCGAGGCCGCGGAGTTCCTCGAGGTGACCGAGGGCGACGGCTACGCCGTGATCGCGCTCTCCGACGCCTACCGCAGCACGCTCGAGAGCGGTGGCGACCTCGGTGGCAGCGACGACTACGCGAAGGTGATCGAGGGCGGCGACGCGCAGTCGGTGCTCTACGTCAACTTCGACGCCGACGACGACTGGCTGGTCCGGATCTCCGACGACCTCGGCGGTGGCGCCGAGGTCGGCGACAACCTCGCCCCGCTGTCCGCCTTCGGCGTCAGCGGCTGGGTGGACGGCGACGTCGTCCACGGCATGCTCAAGCTGACGACCGACTGACCGGTCCCGCTAGCGACCGATGGTGGCGGTCACCGCTCCGGTGATCGCCACCAGGTCGGTGGGTGCGAGCTCCAGGTCGAAGCCGCGACGGCCGCCCGAGACGAGGATGGTCGCGTGGCTCGAGCGCGCTCACGTCGAGTGCGGTCGGGTGCGTGCGCTTCTGGCCGATGGGCGAGATGCCGCCGGCGACGTAGCCGGTGGCACGCTCGGCAGCGGCGACCTCGGCCATCACGGCCTTGCTCCCGCCCAGCGCCCGGGCCAGGGCCTTCAGGTCGAGCTGTCCGGTCACCGGGACGATCCCGACGACCAGCGCGCCGTCGAGGCTGGCCAGCAGCGTCTTGAACACCCGTGCCGGGTCGACGCCGAGCGCCTCCGCCGCCTCCGCGCCGTAGGAGGCTGCCCGCGGATCGTGCTCGTAGGCCCGCACCTCGAACGCGATGCCGGCGGCGGTCAGCGCGACCGTGGCCGGCGTACCACCGGCGGCCCGGGACTTCTTCGCCACGGGGGCCGGCCGTCAGTTGGGCGACCAGGCCGTACGGGCGACCTGGGTGGCGGGCAGCGAGGGGATGACGTTGATCGCGCGCAGCTCCTCGGTGAGCAGCCGCGTGACGAGCTGGAGCCGCTCGGTCGCGTCGGTCGCCTCGAGCAGCGACTGGCGCTCGGCCATCGGCAGCGGGGTCAGCGCCGACAGCGTCCACGCCAGGTAGTCGGGGTCGCGGGGGAGCGAGCCGCTGAAGGGGTCGCCCTGCAGCTCGGTCATCGCGACCCGGAAGGCGGTGAAGGTGGCGCGGGCCTTCTCGAGCACCTCGGCGGGCACCTCGACCTCGGGCTCCGGCAGCACCGCGACGACGCCGTGCGGGAAGTCGGACCCGCGCTGCATCTCCTCGAGCACCAGCCGCTCGCGCGCCACGGCCACGATGTCGAAGGTGCCGTCGTCGTTGCGGTCGACCTCGGTGAGCTGGAGCACGCACCCGACCCGGTAGACCGACTGCGCGCCGTGGTCGCCCACCTCGTAGCCCTCGCGGATCGCGACGGTGCCGAAGACGCGCTCGGCCGGGTCGTCGACCTCGAGGAGGTGCCGGACCAGCAGGCGGTAGCGGTCCTCGAAGACGTGGAGCGGCACGCTCATCCCCGGGAACACCACGGTGCTCAGCGGGAACATCGGCAGCTGGTCGCTCACGTGACCTACCTAACCACCCGCGTCCACGGTGCACCCGTGACTCGGGGGCGACCCGCCGGGGAACCTAGACTCGAGCCCATGTCCCTGATCCGCCGCATCGACCTGCGGGGCGCCGATCCGGCGTCCGTCGACTACCGCGCGAGCGTGCCTCGCGCCGCGTTCGACGTCGAGGCCGCGACGCATCAGGTGCAGCCGATCATCGACGCGGTCCGCACCCGCGGCGTCGAGGCGATCGTGGAGCTGTCGGCACGGTTCGACGGCGTGGACCGCGAGGACATCACGGTGCCTCGCGAGGCGTTGCAGCACGCCCTGGCCGAGCTCGACCCCGACGTCCGCGCGGCGCTGGAGGAGTCCGTACGTCGCCTGCGCGCCACGTGCGAGGCCGAGCTCGAGCGCGACGTGACCAGCGAGGTGGCTCCCGGCGCGACCGTGACCCACCGCAAGGTGCCGATCGACCGCGTCGGTCTCTACGTCCCCGGCGGGCTCGCCCCGCTGGTGAGCAGCGTCGTGATGAACGTCGTGCCCGCCCAGGTCGCCGGCGTCCGGTCGATCGCGCTGGCCAGCCCCCCGCAGAAGAACCACGAGGGTCTGCCCGAGCCGACGATCATGGCCGCGTGCGCGCTGCTCGGCGTCGACGAGGTGTACGCCGTCGGCGGGGCGCAGGCGATCGCGATGTTCGCCCACGGCGCCGGCCCGTGCCGACCGGTCGACCTCGTGACCGGTCCCGGCAACATCTACGTCGCCGCGGCCAAGCGGCTCGTCCGCGGGACCGTCGGCATCGACTCCGAGGCCGGCACGACCGAGATCGCGATCCTCGCCGACGACTCCGCCGACCCCGCGTTCGTCGCCGCGGACCTCATCAGCCAGGCCGAGCACGACCCGATGGCCGCGTCGGTGCTGGTCACCGACTCCCTCGCGCTGGCCGACGCCACCGAGGTGGAGCTCGACAAGCAGGTCTTCGCCACCCGCCACACCGAGCGGGTCACGACGGCGCTCGGGGGACCACAGTCCGCGATCGTGCTGGTCGACGACGTCGACCAGGGCGTGCAGGTCGTCGACGCCTACGCCGCCGAGCACCTCGAGATCCAGACGCGCGACGCGGCCGCGGTCGCAGCCCGCGTCCGCAACGCCGGGGCGATCTTCGTCGGGCCGTGGGCGCCGGTCTCGCTCGGCGACTACGCCGCGGGCTCCAACCACGTGCTCCCGACCGCCGGCTGCGCCTGCCACTCCAGCGGGCTGTCGGTGCGCGCGTTCACCCGGTCGGTGCACGTCGTCGACTACTCGAGGGCAGCACTTGCGGACGTCGCCCACCACGTGGTCACGCTGGCCGAGGCCGAGGACCTCCCGGGCCACGGCCAGGCCGTGTCCGTGCGCTTCGAGTCCCAGACGTGAACACCCCGTTCCCCCCGCTGCGTGACGAGCTGCGGGGGATCGAGCCCTACGGCGCGCCCCAGATGTCGCACGACCGGGCGCCCGTCCAGCTCAACGTCAACGAGAACCCGTACGCCCCGTCCGAGGCGCTCGCCGCGTCGCTGGCCGAGGCGATGTCGACGGTCGCCGTCGAGCTCAACCGCTACCCCGACCGCGAGTTCGTCGCGCTGCGCGAGGAGCTGGCGGCCTACCTCAACACCTCCGGCGGCAGCGGCATCACGCCCGAGATGGTGTGGGCGGCCAACGGCTCCAACGAGGTGATGCAGCAGCTGCTGCAGGCCTTCGGCGGCCCCGGGCGGCTCGCGCTCAGCTTCGCGCCGACGTACTCGATGTATCCGGAGTACGCCCGCAACACCCTCACCGAGTGGTCCGTCGGACACCGCGAGGAGGACTTCGGCCTCGACCTCGAGCGTGCGCGGGCCCTCATCGAGGAGCGACGGCCCGCGATCGTGCTGCTGCCCAGCCCCAACAACCCGACCGGGACGGCGCTGCCGCCCGAGGCGGTGTCGGTGCTGTGCGAGGCCGTCGGCGACAGCGGGCTGCTCGTGGTCGACGAGGCCTACGGCGAGTTCCGCCGCACCGGCACGCCGAGCGCGCTCGAGCTGCTGCCGCAGCACCGCAACCTCGTCGTCACCCGCACGATGAGCAAGGCGTTCGCCCTGGCCGGTGCGCGCCTGGGCTACCTGGCCGCGGACCCCGCGATCTGCGACGCCCTGCGGGTCGTCCGGCTGCCCTACCACCTGTCTGCGACCACGCAGGCGACCGCGAGCGTCGCCCTGTCGTACGTCGACGAGCTGCTCGCGCACGTCGACGACCTGCGGGTCGAGCGCGACGCCACCGTGGGCTGGCTGCGGGAGCAGGGTCTCGAGGTGGCCGACTCGGACGCCAACTTCGTCCTCTTCGGCCGGTTCGCCGACCGGCACGCGGTCTGGCAGGGTCTGGTCGACCGCGGCGTGCTGATCCGCGAGACCGGGCCGGACGGCTGGCTGCGGGTCTCGGTCGGCACCGCGGATGAGATGGCGGCGTTCCGTGCGGCGCTCACGGAGACAATGAAGACCCAGCAGGTCATCGGAACAGAGGAGCCCGCATGAGCCGCACGGCGCGGATCGAGCGCACCACCACCGAGTCCCAGGTCCTGGTCGAGGTCGACCTCGACGGCACCGGGCGCTCCGACGTGTCCACCGGCGTCGGGTTCTACGACCACATGCTCGACGCCTTCGCGCGCCACTCGCTCGTCGACCTCGTCGTGCACACCGACGGCGACACCCACATCGACGCGCACCACTCCGTCGAGGACACCGCGATCGTCCTCGGCCAGGCGCTGCGCCAGGCGCTGGGCGACAAGTCCGGCATCCGCCGCTTCGGCGACGCCACCGTGCCGCTCGACGAGGCGCTCGTGCAGGCGGTCGTCGACGTGTCCGGCCGGCCCTACTGCGTGCACACGGGCGAGCCCGAGGGCCAGGTCTACGCCGCGATCGGCGGCTCCGGCGTGCTCTACGCGGGCTCGCTGACCCAGCACGTCTTCGAGTCGATCGCGCAGCACGGCCACTTCGGGCTGCACGTCCGCGTGCTCGGCGGCCGCGACCCGCACCACATCGTCGAGGCGCAGTTCAAGGCGTTCGCCCGCGCGCTGCGCGACGCCGTCGCGATCGACCCCCGCGAGACGGGTGTGCCGTCCACCAAGGGCGCCCTGTGACCGGTGGGCCCGATCGCGAGGTCGTCGTCCTCGACTACGGCTCGGGCAACGTGCGCTCCGTCGTGCGTGCGGTCGAGCGCGCCGGCGCGTCGGTCACGCTGACCTCGGACTTCGACACCGCGCTGGCGGCCGACGGCCTCGTCGTGCCCGGCGTGGGGGCGTACGCCGCCTGCATGCAGGGGCTGCGCGCGATCAAGGGTGAGCGGATCATCGGTCGTCGCCTTGCCGGTGGACGTCCGGTGCTGGGCATCTGCGTCGGCATGCAGGTCCTGTTCGCGGGCGGGGTCGAGCACGGCGTGGAGACCGACGGGTGCGACGAGTGGCCCGGCCTGGTCACGCGGCTCGAGGCCGACGTGGTGCCGCACATGGGCTGGAACACCGTCGAGGTGCCGGAGGACACGCGCCTCTTCGCCGGGGTCGAGGGGGAGCGGTTCTACTTCGTGCACTCCTACGCCGCGCGCTCGTGGGACCTGGTGACCAACGACCGCACCCGGGCTCCGCTGGTCACGTGGGCCGAGCACGGTGGCGACCGCTTCGTCGCCGCCGTCGAGAACGGACCGCTGACGGCCACGCAGTTCCACCCGGAGAAGTCCGGCGACGCCGGCGCGGCGCTCCTGCGCAACTGGGTGGGGTCGCTCTAGCGCGTGTAGCGGATCCGCGGGCTCTTCGCGGCTTCGTAGACGCCGTGTCGTCCTGTCGGACCGGCGTGCCCCAGAAGTCGGACCGCGCCCGCTGGCCGATCTGTCGGTAGACCGAGGCGCCCGCCCGCACCCACCGGGGCGAGTCCAGGCACCCGCGCGGCACCACCACGGTCAGCAGGTCGCGCGCGGGTGAGCGGTCGACAGTGAGGTGGTCGCACGGGAGCCCCAGGCTGATCGAGCTGTACGTGCCGCACTCGCTCACCGGGCCGGCCTGGCCCGGCTCGAAGAGCTGCGCGGAGAGCGCGCCTGTCTCAGTGCCCCGGATGCCCCGCATGACCGACACGTCGAAGCGGCCGGAGGCGGTCTGCAGCTCGAAGGACATGCTCCGCTCGCCCCAGGTGGTGAGGTCACCGAACTGGACCCGCAGCTCGACGACTCCGTGCTCGTGGCGAACGCCCAGCCCGACCAGGTCGGTGGTGGCGTCGTCCGGCGTGGCTGCCTCTGGAGCGTTCCGCACGGCGGTGGATCCGGCAGGTAGCGGTACTGCGTCACGTCACCCGGCCTCTGTCTCGTCCCCACCACCGCTCGGCGGACGCCGGCCGGCAGCGGTGGCGAGCACGGTCGCGGCCAGCGTCGTGGCCAGGCACGCGCGGACGAGTCGACGCACGGTCCTCCCTGTGTCGTGTCCGGCACCGGGCCTCTCGCTGGTGCTCGCTGTCGATGTCCCCACGCTGGGCAGACCGGGTGGGCGACTGGTCACCACCGTCCTCGCCCGACGTACTTCCCGGCATGAACGGCGACGACATGAGCATGAACGGTAGTCGACCACGCCGCGGTGCGTCGGACGTCGCCCGGACCGAGGCCGGCACTGCGCCCGGCGCGCGACGGAACGGCGACCGGGCGCCAGCAGGCGCAGCGCGCCTGGCGCGACCGGTGCGCCAGCTTGACGCACCACCACGAGGCCGAGGACGAGCACATGCTGGCCGTTCCTCGAGACGCGGCTCCGACCGGCACTCCTCGAGCGAGAAGGCCGAGCACGTCGCGATGAAGGCGGCGCTCGCGGCTGTCAGCACGCGGATCGACGACCTGGTCGCCGCCCCACGGCCGCCAACGCGTGCTGCCGCGGCAGACGAGACGTCACGGGCCGAGGTGGTCATCAACGACCACCTGGCCCACGAGGAGGGAGACGTCGAGGCGCTCATGGGTGACCTCGTGACGACCCCGAGTTCAAGAGCTGACCCGAGCCGCGTCCCGCCAGCATCGTGACGCCGTCAACGCCCTGGCCTGGATGCAGGACGGGGCGGGGGAGCGCGAGCGTGCGGCGCTGCGCGCGACGGTCCGGACCGTGGTCACGTGCTCACCGCACCGCTCGGCGCGTCGCTACAAGCGTGAGGTCGCCCAGCTGGCGCTCGATCGCCCTCGGCGAGCTCCTTGAGGGTGAGCAGCTGCTTGCGGGCCATCACGAGGTCGCCGACGGACACCGCAGGGGCAGCCACCGGCTCGCTCCGCATGACGACCTTGAGGCAGGAGGCGAGTGGCGTCGCCCTCCGGCAGGACGGCGTACGACATGTGCGCGCCGCATGATCGCGCGCCGTGCAGCTCGCGGCCGGGGTCCACGGCGACCACCCGACCCTGGTCGATGCCGAACGCGCGGGTGAACGGACCGCCCGGCCGCGGCTCCGGCACGTCCCGCAGCTCGCGCGGCGACCGGCGTCCGAGGTTGTCGACGAGGTCGTAGGAGTACGGCGCCGAGCCGCACCTGCCGCACCCGCGCCCACACCGCGCGGCATCCGCGTGCACCGTGACCCCGCGCCAGGCCTGGAGCGTGGGACGCTCGTACGAACGTCGTCGCACCCGTAGCGCCGCGCCACCTCCGCATCGCTCACGCCCCACCGGTCCCCGATCACAGGCCGATCCTCCGACCGGCCCCCTTGCCGCTGGTCGAGGAGCGACGAGCGCGTCACGAGACCTGTCCACAGTCTCGCTCGACCGCGGCGACTGTCGCCTGACCTCTAGAATCGAACACATGATCACACGCGGCAGGGCCCGGAGCGGGTGAGGCAGACGCCTCACCGCCTCCGACCTGCTCGCGCTCGATCCGTGCCGAAGGAACGTCGAGAACGCCGAGCGGCTCGACAGCTCGACCCTCGCTGCCCGCTGGGCCGACCTGCACCCGCCGGAGTCGATCAACTGCTGCGGCCGCCTTCAGGCCCGTGGCCCCGAGCACGAAGAACCCATCGCCGGCGAGGGATGTCCGCTGGTCGCGGAGTTCTGCCTCGCCGAGCTCGGCGCCGTCCTCGGCATCTCCACCACGTCGGCGAAGAAGCTCATCGGCCATGCGCTCGAGCTCCGCCACCGCCTCCCGAGAGTGTGGTCGCAGGTCCACACGGTGCAGTGCCCGCGTGGCGAGCGAGGGCCGTCGCTGAGGTCACGATCCACTCGGCTCCCGCGCTGAGCCGCGAGGCAGCCGCCTTCGTGGACGCGCAGGTCGCTGCGGTCGCCGGACGCATCGGCCCCGCGCAGCTCGACCGCCTCGTCGCCGAGACGATCAAGCGGTTCGAGCTGGCCGTCGGTCGGACCCGGCCGCGGACCCGGAGGACGGCTACCTCGACGTCGACCCGCGCCATGCGACCGTCGCATGACGAGGACGTCCACTTCGCCGGCACGATGCGCTTCGAGGCCGAGCTCGACATCGCCGACGCCATGGACCTCGACCGGTCCTGGCGCACGCGGCCGAGCAGAAAGCCTTGGGATCCACTGACCGTTGACGTCGCTCGAAGGCCTCGGCGACCTTGCGCAAGCGCGCTCGACCTGACGCTGTCGCGACCGATGCGCCGAGACCGGGATCAAGGACCGCTGCCACGAGGGTCGAGCCGGCGCAAGGAAGCCGACCGAGACGAAACCTCCCCGACCTCGCCGCGGAGGTCGTCCTCCACGCCCACTTCGACGCATCAATCGACGGTGAGACACGGTCTTCGGTCCGACCGGCCGCCTCGAGGAACGCCAGCGCCTGATCCTGCTCGACCAGCGAAGACGTGGTGCGGCGACTCGCGGACGAAGATCACGATCAAGCCGGTCATCGACCTCAACGACGAGCTCAACGCCCGGGTACGCGTCCCTGACCGTACCGCGAACAAATCATCCTCCGCGACCTGACCTGCGTCTTCCCGTGGTGCACCGACCGGCCCGGGGCTGCGACATCGACCACGTCACTTCCTACGACCATGACGCAGCAGCCGAAGACCGACCACAGGCCGGACCGACCGCAGAGCGACAACCTCGCCGCGTTGTGCCGGTTCCACCACCGCCTCAAGACCCACACCGCCTGGCGCTACGACATGGTCGCGCCCGGTGGCTTCGAGTGGACCAGCCCCCACGGCCACCGCTTCCGACGCGACCCCACCGGCACCACCGCGCTCG
>CAWCHD010000016.1:0-405618 GCA_963795275.1 uncultured Actinomycetota bacterium | reverse complement strand
ACGGCGGCTCGGGATCGGGCCACCGCAAGGGCGGCGGCTACCAGGGCAAGAACCCCCGCTGAGCTGACGCAGCTGCGCGCCGCACCTGCACCGAGTCGGCGCGAGTGTGCGCCCGAAATGCACTGAGTCGGCGCATCTGCTCGCGTGGTGCGAACAGATGCGCCGACTCGGCGGGGGTGGGGCGCACGGAGGCGCCGACTCGTCAGGCGCTCTTGATGGCCGAGATGTCGAACTCGAGCTTGATCTTCTCGGAGACGAGGACGCCGCCGGTCTCGAGCGCGGCGTTCCAGGTGAGGCCCCAGTCCTTGCGGTTGATGGTGGTCTCGCCCTCGAAGCCGACGCGGACGTTGCCGAAGGGGTCCTGCGCGGAGCCGGTCTGCTCGAAGGGGATCACGACGGACTTGGTGACGTCCTTGATCGTGAGGTCACCGGTGATGTGCCAGTCGTTGCCGTCGCGCTTCACGTCGGTCGAGGTGAAGGTGATGGTGGGGTAGGTCTCGGCGTCGAAGAAGTCGCCGGACGTGAGGTGGCCGTCGCGGTCCGCGCTGCCGGTCTCGATCGAGGCGACCTCGATGGAGATGTCGACCTTGGAGCTGGCGGGGGTGGCCTCGTCGATGTGAGCGGTGCCGGTGAAGGCGCCGAACTGGCCGCGCACCTTGGTCACCATGGCGTGGCGGGCCACGAAGCCGAGGCGGCTGTGGCTGACGTCGAGGGCGTAGTCACCGGTGATGTCGTTGATGGCGGTGGTGGGGGCGTCGAACGAGGTGGACATGCGGGGCTCCTGGTGGGGATGGACGGGGTTGGTAGAACTTTCAACCACTGTAACGGACCGTGGTCCACATTCATTCCCTCTTCGCTGAACTCTTTTTCCGAGAGCCCGTGCACGCAGACGAGCCACGCCCCGGGCGGGGCGTGGCTCGTGAGCGTGCGGGCTGCGGTCAGGCGGCGGCGGCGGCGAGGCTCGCGGCGGTGGTCCAGCGGGCCTCCATGCGCGTGCGGCCGGATGCGTCCGTGACAGCGACCCAGGTGCAGACCGGTGCGTCGGTCATCTGGTGCTTGCTCATGTGACACCTCCCGTTCATCTTCTGTTCACCCAAGGTACCACGTCCCCACTGGCGCGCACGCATTTCGCTCAGGACCGACGTGATCGCCCCACTCGCACACCAATGTGACGCTGATGAGCGGACCAGCCGCCCCACTTGGGGCTCATGTGGCGGTCGCTGTAGTGGTCTGTCGCAGAGCGACAGAGGTGGATCTGCCCGATTTCGGGCAGGAAGTTGGCAATCCGATCCGAGAAGCGCACCATTCACTGGTGCCCGACCCCGTCCTCGTCTCCCACGTCGTCGCGACCACGTCGCTGACCCCGGGGGAGGCGGCCCGGGTGATCGACGACGTGATCGCCTTCCACGCCCAGCCGGTGGAGGACTACGTCCGGTCGCGGCACGCCCACCTCAAGACGTACGGCGCCAAGAACCCCGAGATCTTCGCGCAGATCGCCGAGGAGCTGGGCGCGCGCGTCGTCGCCGCGCCCGAGCTCAGCGAGCGCCAGCTGCGTCGCATCGTCTACGGCTAGACCACCAGACAAGGACCCCTCACATGTGCGGAATCGTCGGCTACATCGGCCGCCAGGACGCGGCCCCCGTCGTCCTCGAAGGACTCACCCGTCTCGAGCACCGCGGCTACGACTCCGCCGGCGTCGCCGTGCTCGGCGGACGCGGTGTGAAGGTGGCCAAGCAGGCCGGCCGCGTGCGTGACCTGGGCGCGGTGCTGCCCAAGCGGTTCGCCGGCACGACGGGCATCGGCCACACCCGCTGGGCCACGCACGGGCCTGCGACCGACGCCAACGCCCATCCGCACGTCGACGAGTCCGGCCGGGTCGCGGTCGTGCACAACGGGATCATCGACAACTCGGCCGCGCTCCGCGCCGAGCTCACCGACGCCGGCGTCACGCTCGCCAGCGACACCGACACCGAGGTGATCGCCCACCTGGTCGCGCGCAGCGACGCCGACACGCTCGAGGGCAAGGTGCGCGACGCACTCGGCTCGGTCGTCGGGACCTACGGGCTCGCCGTGCTCCACGCCGACTTCCCCGACCGCATCGTCGTGGCCCGCAACGGCAGCCCGCTGGTCGTCGGGGTGGGTGACAAGGAGATGTACGTCGCCTCGGACCTCGCCGCGATCGTGCGCCACACGACGACGGTGGCGATGCTCGACGACGGCGAGATGGCCACCGTGACGGCGGCCGGGTTCACCACGATGCGCCACAGCGACCTCGCCTCGACCGGCAAGACCGCGAGCCAGGTCGACATCGACGCGTCGGCGTACGAGGCCGGCGAGCACGAGTCGTTCATGCGCAAGGAGATCCTCGAGCAGCCGACGACGTCGCTGGCGGTGCTGCGCGGCCGGCTCGACGACCGCTTCGGCACCGCGCACCTCGGCGGCCTCGACATGGACGCGCGCGAGCTCCGCGCGGTGCGTCGGGTGAAGATCCTCGGCTGCGGCTCGGCCTACTACGTCGGCCAGATGGGGGCCGCGCTGATCGAGGAGCTGGCCCGCATCCCCGCCGACGCCGAGGCGGCGAGCGAGTTCCGCTACCGCGACCCGGTCATCGAGCCCGACACCCTCTACGTCGCGGTCAGCCAGTCCGGCGAGACGATCGACACCCTGCTGGCGGTCCAGGAGGTACGCCGCAAGGGCGGGCGCTGCGTCGGCCTGGTCAACGTCGTCGGCTCGGCGATCGCCCGCGAGTGCGACGGCGGCATCTACCTGCACGCCGGTCCCGAGGTCGCCGTCGCCAGCACCAAGGCGCTGACCAACATGTTCCTCGGCTTCGCGCTGCTCGCGCTGCAGCTCGGCCGCACCCGCGACCTCTCGATCGCCGACGGCAAGCGGCTGGTCGCCGGGCTCGAGAAGCTGCCGTCGCAGATCGAGGAGGTGCTCGCGGGCGAGGCCGACCTCGTCGAGGTCGCGCAGCAGCTCGCCGAGGCGCGGAGCCTGTTCTTCATCGGCCGGGTGCGCGGCTTCCCGGTCGCGCGCGAGGGCGCGCAGAAGTTCAAGGAGATCAGCTATCGCCACGCCGAGGCCTACCAGACCTCCGAGCTCAAGCACGGCCCGCTGGCCCTCATCGACCCCGAGGTGCCGACGGTCGCGCTGGTGCCGCGCGACGAGCTGACCGAGCGCAACATCGGCGCGCTCCACGAGATCGACGCCCGCCAGGGTCCGCTGGTCGTGATCACCCACGCCGAGGTGGACCTCGGCGAGGTCCGCGCCCGCCGCATCGACGTACCCCGCAACGAGCCGGAGCTCGACCCGATCCTGCTGACCATCCCGCTCCAGCTGCTGGCCTACCACGCGGCCCAGCACCTCGGTCACGACATCGACAAGCCCCGCAACCTGGCCAAGTCCGTCACGGTTGAATAGGTGGTCGTGGCGCTGAGGGCTGTTTGATGGCTCGCTCCGCTCGCTGTGTCCGCGGCGCCCAAGCCCGCTCGTTCGTCGTCGTTGCTGCGCCGTCCCCCGCTTCGCTCCTCCCGACGCAGCCCTCCTCCTGCACTCCCGGGCGCGCCGCGGACGGCACCACCGGCCATTGACCTGACGGGGCTCGGAACCGGTGGCGGAGCCGGATAACCAGTCGAGAAGGCGGCGGGCTGAAGGTGAAGAGCGCGCGGACACGGCGAAGCGGAGCGAGGCCCATGCAAAAGGTCCGCGGTGCGCCCCGTGAGTGCAGGAGGAGGGTCACTACCGGAGGAGCGAGCTTGATGTGAGGTCCGCGCGCGCCGGGGAGTGCAGGAGGAGCGCCCAGGCCGGAGGAGCGAAGCGGGGGAGGGCGCAGGCGCGACGACGAACGAGCCGGTGACGAGCGCGCGGACACGGCGAAGCGGAGCGAGCCCATGAAATGGACTGGGCGCCCCTTGCCGCATGGGGTCGGCAAGGGGCGCGCCGTGGAGAACGATCCCATCAGCCCGGGGCCGTGTCCGTTGATCGACCGAACTACCGGGGGATTTTGCCTGTCGCGTGGCTCACGGTCCGGACGAGCGTGAGCGCGCGCTCGGCGAGGGGTTCGGCGACGGCGCGGTCCGCCGCGATCGAGGCCCACGCGGGTACGCCGGTCGAGCAGGTCGGCGACGTCGTGCGCGCCCTCGTGGGTGACCGCGAAGACCAGCTCGGCGAGGGTCACCGGGACGTGCTCGGAGGCCGGCGCGAGCAGCTCGTCGTCGGGGAGGCCGGTGACCTGGCGGGCGGTGGCGAGCACCAGGTCGGCGTCCGAGCCGAAGCGGCGTACGAGCCGGGCGGGCGCGGTCGACGACCCCTCGGCCCCGAGCAGCGGGAGGGACGCGGTGCGGCACGGCGCGGTGGTGAGGCCGAGCGCGTCGACGGTGTCCTCGGCCATCCGGCGGTAGGTCGTGAGCTTGCCGCCGACCACGGTCGTCACCCCGGTGGACGAGGTGAGGATCGCGTGCCGCCGCGACAGGTCGGCCGTCTCGTCCGTCCCCTCGACCTCCAGCAGCGGCCGCAGGCCGGCGAAGGCACCCACGACGTCGGCGCGGGTCGGCGGGACGGTGAACGCGGAGGCGACCACCCCGAGGAGGAAGTCGATCTCCTCCTCGCTCGGGACCGGCACGTCCGGGACCGGTCCGGTGACGGGCTCGTCGGTGAGTCCGACGTAGAGCGTGCCGTCGGGCTGGGGGAGGACCATCGCGAACCGCGACGACGACCCGGGGATCGGCACCATCACCGCGACGCGGGTGTGCGGAAGCGCGGAGCCGCGCAGCACCAGGTGGGTGCCGCGGCTGGGACGCAGCCGGACCTGGTCGTCGAGGTCGCCGGCCCAGACGCCGGTCGCGTTGACGACCGCCCTCGCGCGGACGGCGTACGTCTCGCCGGTGAGCTCGTCGCGCAGCTCGACGCCGGTGCCGGTCGCCGCGGTGACGCGCGCCCGCGTGCGGACCTCGGCGCCGTAGGACGCCGCGGTGCGGGCGACCGTGACGACGAGGCGGGCGTCGTCCTCGAGCTGGCCGTCCCACGCGAGCAGCCCGCCGCGGAGGGTCTCGGCGCGCATCGACGGGGCCAGGCTGAGGGTCTCGGTGGCGTTGAGCCGGCGGGGTCGCGGCAGGGTGCGGGTGCTGGTGCGGGCGGTGCGGCGCAGCACGTCCCCGGCCCGCAGGCCGCCCCACGTCAGGGCGGTGCGGGTGCGCGGCATCGCGTCGTTGAGGGGCGTGAGCATCGGGAGTGCGTGGACGAGGTGCGGCGCGGTGACCTGCATGAGGATCCCGCGCTCGACGGCGCTCTCCTGCGCGATCGCGAGCTGGCCCTGGGCGAGGTAGCGCAGGCCGCCGTGGACCAGCTTGGACGACCAGCGCGAGGTGCCGAAGGCGAGGTCGTGCGCGTCGACCGCGAGCACCGAGAGGCCGCGGGTCACGGCGTCGAGGGCCACCCCGGCGCCGGTGATGCCGAGGCCGACGACCACGACGTCGACGTCCGCCGGGATCCCGGCCAGGCCGGGCGTGATGCGGGGCCCGGTGTCACTCATCGCGGCTCCAGCGTCCGGGTGATCAGGCGCGCGTACTCCGCGTCGAGGTCCGCGAAGCCGACCCCGGCGTCGGTCATCGTCTGGGCGGACAGCACGAAGCCGTGGCCGGCGAGGGTGAGGGCACGCGCCATCAGGATCGGGTCGCCGGCCCGGATGGCGCCGGTCGCCTGGCCGCTCTCGATCTCGGACGCCATGATCTCGACGAGCGCCTCCTGCGAGCGGCCGCGCCGCGAGATCAGGTAGGGCAGGAGCAGGTCGGGGTCGAGCTCGACGATGCGCACGAAGAGCTCGTTGTCGCGCAGCGCCCGGATCGTCGACAGGGCGGCCGCGGCGATGCCGGCCGGCGTCGTGGTGTCGACCGCGGCGACCCGCGTGGCCGCGGCGATGCTGACCCACTCGCGGGTCATCAGGTCGCCGAGCAGCGAGCCCATGTCGGACCACGCGCGGTAGATCGTCATCCGCGAGACCCCGGCGCGCTTCGCGACCTCGGTGAGCGTCGTACGCCGCCAGCCGACGTCGAGGATGCACTCGCGCGCCGCGTCGAGGTAGGTCGTCTGGCGCGGGTCCAGCGACGACGGCGTGTGACGAAGTGACGACATATGTCACACTGTAACGCATGACCTCGACGAACACCCCCGAGATGCACCCGCAGCGCTGGGGGGCCGCCGACGCCGCCACGGTGCTGCCCGACTCCGCGCTCGGCCTGGTCGACCTCGCCTTCGGCCTGCAGGACCGACCGGCGGTCACCGGCGCGGTGCCGCCGCCGGTCGCCCTGGGCGACGACCTGCTCGACGGGCTGCGGGGGATCGTCGGGTCCGAGCACGTCCTCGTCGACGACGCGACACGGACCCTGCGCACGCGCGGCAAGTCCACGCCCGACCTGCTGCGCGCCCGCGCCGGCGACCTCACCGACGCGCCCGACGCCGTCGTGCGCCCCGACGGCCACGACCAGGTCGTCGCCCTGCTCGCCTGGGCCACGGAGCACCGGGTCGCCGTCGTCCCGTTCGGCGGTGGCACCTGCGTGACCGGCGGTCTCGCGGCCCGCCGGGACGGCTTCGCCGGACTGGTCAGCCTCGACCTGGTCCGGATGAAGCGCCTCCTCGCCGTCGACGAGGTCTCGATGACGGCGACCCTCGAGCCGGGCCTGCGCGGCCCCGAGGCCGAGGCGCTGCTGGCCGGGCACGGGCTGACCCTGGGCCACTACCCGCAGTCGTTCGAGCACGCCTCGATCGGCGGCTTCGCGGCCACCCGGTCCAGCGGCCAGTCCAGCGCGGGCTACGGCCGCTTCGACGCGATGGTGGTCGGGCTGACCGTGGCCACGCCGACCGGCTCCCTGTCGCTCGGGTCGTCGCCGGCCAACGCCGCGGGGCCCGACCTGCGCCAGCTGGTGCTGGGCTCGGAGGGAGCCTTCGGCGTCATCACGTCGGTGACCGTGCGCGTCCGGCGTGCGCCCGCCG
Organism: uncultured Actinomycetota bacterium; assembly: GCA_963795275.1. Taxonomy (GTDB): domain Bacteria; phylum Actinomycetota; class Actinomycetes; order Propionibacteriales; family Nocardioidaceae; genus Nocardioides. The sequence goes on along the minus strand of CAWCHD010000016.1, from coordinate 398,631 downwards.
AGACGGCGTACGAGGGGTGGCGCTGGCCGTCCTTCGACGCCGGCTCCGACGCGATGCGCACCCTCGCCCAGGCGGGCCTGCTGCCCACCGTGATCCGGCTGTCGGACGAGTCGGAGACGGCGATCAACCTCGCCGACCCCTCGTCGATCGGCGGGTCCGGCGACGGCTGCCTGATGATCACCGGCTACGAGGGCACGCCCGGCCAGGTCGCCTCGCGACGGGCGGCGGTCACCGAGGTGCTGACCGGCCTCGGCGGCTCACCTCTCGGCACCGAGCCGGGGGAGAAGTGGTCGCACGGCCGGTTCGGCGCGCCCTACCTCCGCGACGCCCTCCTCGACCACGGCGTGCTCGTCGAGACGCTCGAGACCGCGACGTTCTGGTCGAACCGGGAGCGGCTGTACGCCGACGTGAAGGCGGCGCTGACCTCGACGCTCGGCGAGGGATCGCTGGTGCTGTGCCACGTCTCGCACGTCTACGAGACGGGCTGCTCGCTCTACTTCACCGTCGCCGCGCGCCAGGGCGACGACCCGATCGCGCAGTGGCAGGTCGCCAAGGCGGCCGCCAGCGACGCGATGGTCGCGGCCGGCGCGACCATCACCCACCACCACGCCGTCGGCACCGACCACCGGCCGTGGCTGGCCCAGGAGATCGGTGAGGTCGGGGTCCGGGTGCTGCGGGCGGTCAAGGCCGAGCTCGACCCGGCGGGGATCCTCAATCCCGGCGTCCTCATCCCGTAATCGCTCCCGCCCCGCCCCGGGGCACGGGGTAGTCCAGTGGCGAATGGCTGTCATTTCGGTCCTGGGACGACCACATGTCACTGGACTACCGCGGGCGGACGACCAGATGTCACTGGACTACCCCAAGGCAGGGACGGAGGGAGGGTCAGCGGGCGAAGGACCAGACCAGGAGCTCGGTCGGCTCGCTCGCCCGGACCACGTGCCCGGGCTCGTCCTCGATGCGTACGGCGTCGCCGGACCGCAGCGACCGCCCACCGAGCGACACTGAACCGGTCGCCGCGAAGACGTGCTGTCGCGCGTCGTCGGGCAGCGTCACCGACTGACCGGCGTCGAGCCGCGCGACCAGCAGCCGAGCACCGGCGACGCCGATCGGCAGGCCCGACCCGCCCGCCACGTCGACCAGGCCGGACGCGGGAGGCGGCGCCTCGCCCAGGACGTACGACGGATCGGTCCCCGGGACGGCAGGCACGAGCCACGCCTGGACGAACCGGCAGCGCCCGGACGCCGGGTCGGCGACCTCGCTGTGCCGGATGCCCGAGCCGGCCGACAGCACCTGCGCGCGCCCGGCCTCGACCACGTGCCGCGAGCCCGTCGAGTCGGTGTGCACCAGCGCGCCCTCGAGCACCCAGGTCACGATCTCGAGCTCGGAGTGCGGGTGGTCGGGGTAGCCGGCCGGGTCGGCACGGGAGGGGTCGAGGACGTCGTCGTTGTGGCACACGAGCGGGCCGAAGCCGAGGTTGGCGGGGTCGTAGTGCTCCCCGAACGAGAACGAGTGCCGCGTCACACGCCCCGGTGCCGTCGCGGACGACCTCTGCGAACCCGCGTACAAGGCCACTGCCATGCCGATATCTTCGCGGATGTGTCGCCCCCGCATGACTTCCCCCTGCTCCCGCCCGGTTTCCGGTTCGGCACCAGCACGGCGAGCTACCAGATCGAGGGGGCGGTGACGGAGGGCGGCCGCGGCCCGAGCATCTGGGACACCTTCACCGCGGGGCCCGGTCACGTCGCCGACGGCAGCAGCGGTGAGGTCGCCTGCGACCACTACCACCGGGTCGACGAGGACGTCGCGCTCATGCAGGAGCTCGGCACCGGCGGCTACCGCTTCTCGATCGCGTGGCCGCGGATCCAGCCCACCGGTCGCGGACCGGCCAACGAGCAGGGCCTGGCGTTCTACGACCGGCTCATCGACTCGCTCCTCGAGCACGGGCAGCAGCCGATGGCGACGCTCTACCACTGGGACCTCCCGCAGGCCCTCGAGGACGACGGCGGCTGGCTCAACCGCGACACCGTCGAGCGCTTCGCGGAGTACGCCGCCATCGTCGGGGAGCGCTTCGCCGACCGCGTCGAGCACTGGATCCCCGTCAACGAGCCCAACGTGGCCGCGATCTTCGGCTACGGCACCGGCGTCCACGCGCCGGGCAAGAAGCTCCTCTTCGACTGCCTGCCGGCGGCCCACCACATCCTGCTCGCGCACGGTCGCGCGGCGATCGAGCTGCGCCGGGCGGGCGCCACGTCGATCGGCTGCGCCAACAACCATTCACCGATCTGGCCGGCCACCGACGACGACGCCGACGTCGGGATGAGCAAGATCTTCGACGCCCTGTGGAACGGGATGTTCCTCGAGCCGATGCTGCTCGGCCGCTACCCCGCCGACCTGATGCCCCTCTTCGACGACGTGATGGCCGACGGCGACCTGGCCACGATCCGCCAGCCGCTCGACTTCTACGGCGTCAACTACTACAGCCCCCTGCGGGTCGCGGCCGCCGACGAGGACGCCGACATCCCGTTCGACTTCCGCGAGGTCGTCGGCTACCCGGTGACCGAGTCGGGGTGGCCGGTCGTGCCCGACGCGCTCCGCGAGTGGCTGGTGACCTTCCGCGCGCGCTTCCGCGCCGCCCTGCCGCCGATCTACATCACCGAGTCGGGCTGCAGCTACAGCACCGGGCCGGACGAGAACGGCGTGGTCGACGACCAGGTCCGCATCGACTACCTCCGCTCCCACCTCAACGCCGTCTCGGAGGCGGTCACCCGCGGGGTCGACGTACGCGGCTACTACTGCTGGTCGCTGATGGACAACTTCGAGTGGGCCGAGGGCTACCAGCAGCGCTACGGCCTGGTGCACGTCGACTACGAGACGCTCGAGCGCACGCGCAAGAACTCCTTCCACTGGTACGCCGACCTGATCGCGGCGCAGCCCCAGCACCTCTGAGCGTCCGAGCGGCCACCGATAGTGTCTGCGACATGAGTGCTCGGCGCGTGGTCCTCGTCGTCGGCTCGGGCCGCAGCGGCACGAGCACGATGGCCGGGACCCTGCGCACGCTCGGCCTCCACGTGCCGCAGCCCGAGGTCGTCGCCGACGCCACCAACCCCAAGGGGTTCGGCGAGCCGCGCTGGGTGGTCGACCTGCACCACGAGCTGCTGCAGCGCAGCAACGTGCAGGTCTCCGACGCCCGCCCGCGGGCCTGGCTCGACACCGGCACCACCAGCGGCGACCACGCCACCCGCGAGCGCGTCACCACCTGGCTCGAGGACCAGTTCAGCGCCGGCGACGAGCTGGTGATCAAGGACCCGCGCGCGTCCTGGTTCCTCGGCCTCTGGCGGGCCGCGGCCGACCGCTGCGACGCGACGTCGTCGTACGTCACGATGCTGAGGCCGGTCACCGAGGTCGTCGGGTCCAAGCAGACCTACTACGGCCAGATGGGGGCCGGGTCCGACCAGGGCGCGATCACCCGCACGGCCGCGTGGATCAACATGATGCTCCACACCGAGCGCGCGACCCGCGGCCAGCAGCGGGCGTTCGTCCGCTACGGCGACCTCCTCGACGACTGGACGCAGCCGGTCTTCGCGCTCGGCGAGAAGTTCGACCTCAACGGCGTGAAGACCGCGATGGCGGTCGACATCGCCGAGGTGCACCGCTTCATCGACCCCTCGCTGCGCCGGGTGACGATGACGTGGGACGACATCGGCGTGCCCGACCGGCTGCGCGAGCTCGCCGACGAGACCTGGCAGGCGCTCGACCGGATCGCCACCGACGACACCCCGGAGACCCGGGAGTGGTGCGACCAGCTGCGCACCGCCTACGCCGCGCAGTACGCCGACGCGGAGGCGTTCGCCCACTCGACGGTCGTCGCCCAGCGACGTACGGCTGCAGCGGACGCCCGGCGCGCGGCGACCGAGCAGCTCGGCGCGAGCGGCGCCGACCGGATCCCGCACGCCGTGCGGGCGATGGTGCCGCCGGCCGCCCGCCAGAAGCTGCGCAGGGCGATGGGTCGCGAGCGGGGAACTGCTTGATGCCTGACATCGCCGCGCTGGAAGGGGATCCCGGCTACGACGTGACCTGGCCGTGGACCTCCGGAGAGCGTCTCGAGCCCGGGCTGACGTGCGTCTTCCGGGTGCGCAACGAGGCCCGCAACCTGCCGTGGGTGCTGCCGCCGATCTTCTCCGCGGTGGACCACGTGCTGCTCGTCGACAACGGCTCCGACGACGACACCGCCGGTGTGGCGCAGCGGGTCGCGGAGCAGTGCGGCGCGGCCGATCGGCTGACCGTCCTCGACTACCCGCACCCGGTCGCCCGCGCCGGCGGCGAGCACCTCGCCACGCCCGCGACGAGCGTGCACTCGCTCACCCACTTCTACAACTGGTGCTTCTCCCACGTCCGCACCACCTACTCGATGAAGTGGGACGGCGACATGGTGCTCACGCCCGAGGGCGCCGGCATCCTGCGCGACCTGTCGTGGCAGCTCCAGTCGACCCGCGCGATCGTCGCGATGCCGCGCCACCCGCTGACCGTCGTCGACGAGTCGACCGGCTGGCTGGACCTCTCGCTGCGCTTCCTCGAGCCGTGGGTCTACCCGATGGGGCCGGACACGACCTTCGTGAAGGCCTTCGACTGGGAGCTGCGCGAGCAGCCGCCCGGCATCGAGCGGATCGTGCTGCAGCAGGGGCTCGTGGTCGAGGTGAAGTGGCTCGACGCCGACGAGTACGCCCACTGGCGGCGCGACGGCGTCGACTTCACCAACACCCGGCTCTACCGCAAGCTGCGCGAGTTCGAGGTGGACGAGGCGATCCGCAACGGCGACCCCGAGGCGCTCGGCGGTCTGGTGAAGGTCACCGCACCCGCCGGCGTCCACGTGATCGACCACGTCAGCCGCGACTGGCTGTGGCGCCAGCCCCGCCCGCTCGTGAAGCACTCCCTGCCCGCCTCGCTCAAGGAGAGGGTGCGGACATGAGCCACCCGCTCGACGACCTGCGGATGCCCGGACCGACGCTGGTCCTGGTCGACGACTCCGACGGACTCGCCCTCGACGCCCTGCACGGCATCGAGGACGCGCCCGGCCTCGAGCCGACGATCGTCCCGCTGTCGTCGCTCGACGGGCCGCGCAAGGGCTGGGGCTCCGTGCTCGTCGTCGCCGCCGACCGCGCGCGGCTGCGACGGATGGCGAGCGCCGTACCCCTCCTCGGGCAGTGCAAGGCCGTCGCCTGCTGGCTCACCGACACCCCCACGCCCTGGGTGCTGGTCCCGCGTCCGGAGTGGCCGCCGCTGGCGCACCTGGTGGCCCGCCCGGCCGCCGATCGCGGCGTGCTGACCGTGGTCCGGTTCGGCTCGGGCGCGCGTGCCCAGCTCGTCGTGATGGAGATGGCCCGCCAGGCCGCCGGACCCGGCGACACCACGCACGGCGGCGTCGTGGTGGCGTACGCCGGCCGTCCCGCCGCGCCCGGCATCGACGCCCGCAGCGTGCTGCTCCCCGACCCCGCCGGTGCCGGCGAGGAGTCGCGGGACGTGCCGCCGGACGTCGTCGTCGCCCGGCGTGACGGCACGGTCGCCCCGCACCACGTGATCGACCGCGCGCCGACCGTCGTCACCGACCCCGGACCGGAGCCGGTGGACGAGCGGATCTACCACCCCGTCGGCTTCCGCAAGGACTGGGACGAGCCCGTCATCTCGCTGGCCGGCCCCGTGACGGAGGCGGTCGTCGCGTCCGCCCGCGCCCACCAGGGCGTCCGGCTCGCCGCCGATGCCCCGACCGCCGACCTGCTCGCGCTGGCCGCGTCCGGGGTGCCGCTGGTCGGCGTCGACGCCGCCCGGCTCACCGAGTCCGGTCTCGCACCCGCCCTCGTCGACGCGCTCACCGCGACGGTCGACCTCGACGACGCGCTGCGGCGCGAGGAGCACAGCCTGGCCGTGCGCCGGGCCGCCTTCGACCACCACTCGACGCTGGCCTGGCGCTCGGCACTCGCCTCGCGCGCCGGCGTACGCCACGTCTCCCTCCCGCCGGTCAGTGCGCTGCTCGCCACCAGGCGGCCCGAGATGCTCGACTTCGCGCTGCGCCAGGTCGCCCGGCAGCGGGGTGCGGACGTCGAGCTGGTGCTCGCCGCGCACGGCTTCGAGCCCGACCGCGACGCCGTACGCCGTGCGCTGGGCGACCGGCCGCACCAGGTGCTCACCTTCGACGGGGGCGACTTCTTCGGCGACGTCCTCACCGCCGCGGCGCGCGCCGCGTCGAGCGAGGTGCTGCTCAAGGTCGACGACGACGACTGGTACTCACCCGACGCCGTCCACGACCTGCTGATGGCGCGCCGCTTCTCCGGCGCGGACGTCGTCGGCATGCCCTCGGAGTTCGTCTACCTCCACGCCAACGGGCACCGCGACGCCCTCACCGTGCGGCGCAACCACCCCTCGGAGCTCTTCGCCCGCTTCGTCGCCGGCGGCACCCTGCTGCTCGACCGCGGGCTGCTGCGCTCGCTCGGCGACTTCCGCCGGGTGCGCAAGTTCGTCGACGCGCAGCTGCTGGCCGGCGTCGAGGCCGCGGGCGGCCGGATCTACCGCACCCACGGGCTCGGCTACATCCTGCGCCGCACCGGCGCGGGACACACCTGGCAGCGCGACGACGAGGAGTTCCGCCGACCTGACATCGTGGCCTCCGAGTGGGCGGGGTTCCGGCCCAGCCTGGCGCTGGAGGTCGACCCGCTCGACCGGCCGGACGGGGGTGAGGGGTAGTGCCTCGGCAACCCGTGGTGCGCCAGAACGACTGGGGTTCGCTGACCCCGCCCGCGCTCGGCTCGTGGGAGCCGACGCTGTCGGTGACCGTCGTGGTGCCGACGTTCAACTACCAGCACACGCTGCCCTACGTCCTCGCCGGGCTCGCCGCCCAGTCCTATCCCGCGCACCTGCTCGAGGTGCTGGTCGTCGACGACCAGAGCTCGCCGGCCCAGGAGCTGCCCGAGGTCCGCCCGGACCACACCCGGCTGATCCGCGTCGAGGACGGGTGGGGTCGCGCCAACGCCTGCCACCTCGGGGCGCTCGCCGCGGAGGGCGACGTCCTGCACTGGTACGACGCCGACATGCTGGCCTACCGCGAGGAGGTCGAGGCCCACGCCCGCTGGCACCACCTCGTCGACTACGCCGTCCCCGGCGGCGACAAGCGCTTCGTCGACCCCGCGACGCTGCTCGGCACCGACCCCGCCGTCGTACGCGACCGGATCGCCGCCGGCGAGGCGGCCGACCTCTTCCCCGGCCAGGAGCACGAGCCGCACCAGTGGGTCGAGGACTACTGGGCGAAGACCGACGACCTGCGCACCGCCGGACCGCGCGCGCAGCGCTTCCACATCGGGATGACCGGCTCGGTGACCAAGGCGCTCTACTTCGACTCCGACGGCTTCGACCGCTCGCTGCGGCTCGGCGAGGACATGCACCTCGGCCACTCGCTCGCCCAGGCCGGCGGCGTCTTCGTCGTCGACCGCGAGGCCCGCAGCTGGCACCTCGGTCGCTCGCAGGTGCTGCGTCGCGCCGAGCAGGTCAACCGCTACAACGACCCCTACCTCGCCGACCTCGTGCCGACGATGCGCCCCAAGCGCAACCGGCGCGGACGGACCTACCAGGTGCCCTACCTCGAGGTCGTCGTCCCGGCCGGACCCGCCGACGACACGATCCGGGTGGTCGACTCGCTGCTCGACGGCGACGTCCCCGACCTGCGGGTGACGGTCGTCGGGCCGTGGGGGACCGTGCACGAGGACCGCGTCCAGCCGGTCGAGGACCCGGTCCTCGAGACCCGGCTGGTGCACCGCTCCTACCTCCACGACCCGCGGGTCGCGCTCGTCGAGGCCGTCGAGGGACCGAGCGACGCCGAGTTCCTCCTGACCCTGCCCGACGTCTCGCACGCCCCGGTCCGCCACGCGCTGCAGCCCGTCCTCGACGACCTCGAGCGCACCCACCACGGCGCGCGCCTGCTGGCGTACGACTCGGGTGCCGTCGCACGCCTCGAGCGGACCTCGGCGCTGGCGCGGGTGCGGCGGGTGGCCGAGGACGGCGACGACCTCGACGCGCTGCTGGACGAGTCGTTCGGCACCAAGACCTACGCGGCGTCCGACGTCGGCTGGGTGCCGGCCGCGGAGCGCGAGGTCGAGCGCTTCACCCTCCCCGCCCGCCCGCCGGCGGACCCGGAGACGTCGGAGCAGCGGATGGTCAAGGCGCTCCGCAAGGCCGACGCCGTCGCCGGCCCGGCCGAGGAGAGCCCGCCCGCCGAGGAGCCCGACGAGGGCAAGCGGGGCCTGTTCGGCCGCCGCCGCTGACCCGCCTGTTCACCATGGGATGTCGATGAACCGGCACTTCCCCGGGTCAATTGACCGTGGGAAGTGCCGACGGGTCGACATCCCATGGTGAACAGACGCGAGGAGGACCGGCTCAGTCCGCGCCGAAGAGGTCGCGGGTGTAGACCTTGTCGGCCACGTCGCGGAGCTCGTCGACCATCCGGTTGGCCACGATGAGGTCGGCGCGCTCCTTGAAGCCGGCGAGGTCGCTGGTGACCTCCGAGCCGAACCAGGTGTCGTCCTCGAGCTCGGGCTCGTAGACGACGACCTCGATCCCCTTGGCCTTGATCCGCTTCATGATCCCCTGCACCGAGGACTCGCGGAAGTTGTCCGAGCCGGCCTTCATGATCAGCCGGTGGATGCCGACGACGCTCGGCGCGCGGTCGATGATGTCGAAGGCGATGAAGTCCTTGCGCGTCGTGTTGGCCTCGACGATCGCGGAGATGAGCGTCTGCGGGACGTCGGAGTAGTTGGCGAGCAGCTGCTTGGTGTCCTTCGGCAGGCAGTAGCCGCCGTAGCCGAACGACGGGTTGTTGTAGTGGGTGCCGATCCGCGGGTCCAGGCCGACGCCGTCGATGATGTGGCGGCTGTCGAGGCCGTGGGACATCGCGAACGAGTCGAGCTCGTTGAAGTAGGCCACCCGCATCGCCAGGTAGGTGTTGGCGAACAGCTTGATCGCCTCGGCCTCGGTGGGCTGGGTGAAGAGGACCGGTACGTCGTCGGCGTCCGCGCCCTTCAGCAGCAGGTCGGCGAAGCCGCGGGCCGCGTCGGTCTGGTCGCCCACGACGATGCGGGCGGGGTGGAGGTTGTCCTGCAGCGCCCGGCCCTCGCGGAGGAACTCGGGGGAGAAGATGACGTTGGCGGTGCCCAGCCGCTGGCGTACGTCCTTGATGTAGCCCACCGGGACGGTGGACTTCACGACCATGGTCGCGTCGGGGGCGATGCGGATGACGTCGCGCATCACCGCCTCGATCGACCCGGTGTCGAAGTAGTTGGTCACCGGGTCGTAGTTGGTCGGCGTCGCGATGACCACGAAGTCCGCGCCGGTGTGGGCTTCCTCGGCGTCGGTGGTGAAGGTGAGGTCGAGCTGCTCCTCGGCGAGGAAGCGGGAGATGTCGTCGTCGTGGATCGGGCTCTCGCCGCGACGCAGCCGTTCGATCCGGGCGACGTCGAGGTCGAGGCCGACGACGGTGTTGTGGCGGGCCAGCAGCACCGCCATGGACAACCCGACGTAGCCGAGCCCGGCGACGGAGATCTTCGCAGTCACGCCGTCAGTCTGCCGCACGTCGCGGTCGAGGGTCGGGGGACGCCATGCGGAGCGGTCGGGAGGGACCACTCCGCATGACGCCGTTCTTCCCCCGGATCGGGGCGGGACTAGCTCCGGTCGCTGGAGTCACCGGTGACGATGACGTAGAAGCGCTTGCGGGTGCCGTCGGTGGTGAAGCTGCCGTCGCTGTTGCGCGGGCTCACGACGAGGTGGTTGGTGTTGCCGGTGCCGGGAGGCGCGCAGTTGACGACGTTGGGCTGGCACATCGCCGCGGTGATCTCGCCGGAGAACTCCGGGTTGACGTCGGCGCCGTTGTTGGTCGTGGCGCGGCCGTTGGTCACGCCGTCACCGTTCTGGTCGACCGTGTTCTGCAGGGCGATCGTCGGCGAGGATGCCGTTGTTGGAGAGGTTCTCGCCGGCGTTGATGTAGACGTTGCCGTTGGCGCGCAGGCCGGTGAGGTCGGCGCCTGCGGGGGCGAGCGTCGGGTAGGCCGCGGTCACGGAGAAGCCGCCGGACTGGGCGATGATCGCGCCCGTCGCGTCGACGAGCGCCCAGCGACCGACACCGGCGGGACCGGCGGGGCCGACAGCGCCGGCGGGGAGCTGGCCGGCCTTGAAGTCCTTGGACTTCAGCGAGCCGTTGCGGATCTTGTTGGACCCGATCGAGTCACCCTTGATGTCCCGGCCCTTGAGCGAGCCGTCCTTGACGTCCTTGCTCTGGATCGAGTTGTTCTTGATGTCGTCGGAGCCGATCAGCCCTGCGGCGTACGACGTTCCGGTGGAGGCCACCAGGAGGGCCATGATCGAGACCGCCATGGACGGGGAGGGGCGGCGGATACTGGGGAGGCGCATGGGTCGAACCCTTCGTCGGCAGGCCGCCGTGGTCGACGGCTTTCCAGTGGTTCGGCGTGACCCGGGTCACGGATGTGCGACTTTAGGATGAAACGTCGTGCGGGGCCGTCCGGCCCCGGTTGGCGAGCGCTGGCAGGGTTGTCGCATGGGAATCATGAAGAAGGCAGGGGCCTTGGCGGTCGCCAAGAAGGTCTACGACGAGGCGCGCAAGCCGCACAACCAGGCCAAGATCAAGAGCGCGGTCCGCAAGGTCCAGGAGCGGCGCCAGCGTCCTCGCTGACCCAGCAGCACGCCTCGACCGCGGTCAGCGAGGCGTGAAGACGCAGAACTCGTTGCCCTCGGGATCGGCCAGCGTGACCCACGTCGGTGTGTCCCAGAGGTGGGTGGCGCCGCGCGCGAGCAGGTCGTCCACCTCGCCCTGCACGTCCCAGTGCAGCCGGTTGGGCTCGGTCCGCGGCTCCGGGACGGGCGCGAAGTCGAGGGTCATCGTCTCGTCCACCGCGACCCCGGTGAGCGTCCACACGTCGTGCTCGGCGTCGTACGCCGGCTCGCTCCCGAACAGCCCTCCCCACCACCTCGCCTGTGCCTCGGCGTCGCGGCAGTCGATGCCGATCCCGTGGAGGCGGTAGGCCGGCAGCCGCTCGGGCGGCCGCACGAAGGCGCAGAAGTCGTTGCCCTCCGGGTCGGCCATCCGGGTCCAGCCGAGGCCGGTGTCCTCGGCCGCGGCGGTGACCGTGGCACCCAGCGCCTCCAGGTCGGCCACCGCGGAGCAGTGGATGTCGAGGTGGGTGCGGTTCTTCGAGCTCCGGGCCCGGTCGACCTGGTTGACCCAGAGGGTGTGGCGGCTCGTCGGCCCGGTGAGCTTGGCCGGCGGCTCCGGGTCGGCCACGGTCAGGCCGCTCACCGCCGCCCAGAAGCGGCTCATCGCCTCGACGTCGAGCGCGTCGAGGCACAGGTCCTGCCAGGTCACGACGCCGCTCATGGCGTCGAGTCAACCACCGGGCGCCGCCGCCCGCCTCGCCTCGGCAGGTGGGTCCACGCGAAGCCGGCGAGCCCGAGGAGGACCGGCCACAGTGCCAGCCGCTCGAGCGCCCCGGCGGCCTGCTCGTCGCCCGACACGATGAACCCGACGGCCGCCGCTGCGGTCAGCGCACCCGTCGCGAGCAGCGCCTTCGACAGGCCCGGCCGCTCCTCGCGCACCCGCCACCCGAGCAGCAGCAGCGCCAGCGGCTGACCGACGAACAGCGGCGTCGCGACCATCGCGTGCAGGGCGGCGTCCTGGTCGAGCGGCGCCAGCCCGGTGGCGTACGAGCTCACGCCCGACACCACGAGCAGACCGGTCACCCACGGACCCAGCGGCTTCACCATCAGCAGGGCGCCGCCGGCGAGGAGGACGCCGTAGGCCATGAAGGAGCCGTTCATGACCTCGTGGCGCGGCGAGCAGTACGCCGCCGAGCACCCCACCTCGCCCAGCTTGCTGACCGAGTCGGAGACGAAGCTGTAGCCGCCGGTGGTGGCGGCAGCGGTGACGACCTCGGTCGCGATGTAGGTCGGTCGCAGCAGGAAGGCGATCGCACCGAGCTGGGCGGCGCGCGTGGGGACGTCGGGCACGCGGTCAACCTAGCCCGCACGCCCCCTCACAACGGGTGAGGTGCCATTGCCCTCGGCGGCCCGGAGGCATAGGACGGAGGCATGACCACCACACCGATGGAGCCCGGAACCGACCCCGAGATCGTCCCGTCGGGCGACCCCGCCACGAACCCCGTCGCCCCCGGCGAGGACCCCGGCGTCATCCCCGACGCCGAGCCCGAGCCGCTGCCCTAGCTCCGACGTGGCAGACCTCGAGCGCTTCGTCGACGCGCAGGCCGGGACGTACGACCGCGCGCTGGCCGAGCTGCGCGCCGGCCGGAAGACGGGCCACTGGATGTGGTGGGTCTTCCCGCAGGTGGCCGGCCTCGGCCTGAGCAGCACGTCGGTGGAGTACGCCGTCGCGGACCTGGCCGAGGCGTCGGCGTACGCCCACCACGACGTCCTCGGGCCGCGGCTCCGCGAGTCCTGCCGGGCGCTGCTCGACCTCGACGGCGACCTCACCGCCGAGCAGGTCCTCGGCTCGATCGACGCGATCAAGCTGCGCTCGTCGATGACGCTCTTCGCCCACGCCGACCCGGACGAGCCGGTCTTCCGCGAGGTGCTGGAGCGGTTCTACGACGGGCGCGAGGACGAGCGGACCGTCAGCCTCCTGGGCTGAGCCGATCCCACCGCAAGGGGTGGGCTGCTCGTTGTGGTGATCGCGCGTCAGGCGTACGACTGGAGCATGACCACGACACCGATGGAGCCCGAGTCCGACCCGCAGATCGTGCCGTCCGGCGACCCGGCGGCGAACCCCGTCGCACCCGGCGAGGTGCCCGACCCGCCCGAGCCGCAGGCCGACCCCCAGACCCGGCCGAACAGCGGCCTGTAGCCCGGCGGCGGTCGTGCCTATGCTCGCTCCATGACGATCCAGCAGACCTCCGAGCTCACCCACGCCGCGATGCTCGGACTCGGCGTCCACCGGCCCGAGCGGGTCGTGACCAACGACGAGATCTGCGAGGTGCTGGACTCCTCCGACGAGTGGATCCAGACGCGCTCGGGCATCCGGACGCGGCGCTTCGCCAGCGAGGGCGAGACCCTCATCGGGATGTCGATCAGCGCGTCGGAGCGCGCGCTGGCCGCGGCCGGCGTCGACGCTGCCCAGATCGGCTGCGTCATCGTCGCGACCTCGACGCACCCCGAGCACACCCCGGCGTCCGCGCCGCAGGTCGCGACGGCGCTCGGCATCACTGCGGCCGCCTTCGACATCTCCGCGGGCTGCGCCGGCTTCTGCCACGCGCTCAACCTGGCCGCCTCGATGGTGCGGGCGGGTGCCGAGTCGCACGTGCTCGTGGTGGGCGTCGAGCAGCTCAGCCGCTTCATGGACCCGACCGACCGCGGCACCGCCTTCATCTTCGCCGACGGTGCGGGGGCCGTCGTCGTGGGGCCGTCGGACGTGGCCGGCATCGGCCCGACCGCCTGGGGCTCCGACGGGTCGCAGGCGCACGTGATCACCCAGACCCCGAGCTGCATGGGCGTGCGCGACCACACCGCCGCCGACCACCCCGTCGTCCAGATGGAGGGCACGGCGGTCTTCCGCTGGGCGCCGTTCGCGATGGCCAAGGTCGCCCACGAGGCACTCGGCCTCGCCGGCCTCGGCGTCGACGACCTGGACGCGTTCATCCCCCACCAGGCCAACCTGCGGATCACGCAGACCCTGGCCAAGAACATCGGCATCCCCGACTCCGTCGCCATCGCGACGGACGTCATCGACTCGGGCAACACCTCGGCCGCCTCGGTCCCGCTCGCGATGGAGGCGATGATCCGCCAGGACCAGGCCGCCGCGGGCGACACCGCGCTGCTGATCGCCTTCGGCGCCGGCCTCAGCTATGCCGGCCAGGTCGTGACGCTGCCGCCGCTCGGCTGACGCCCGAGGCTTGTGTGGTGCTGGTGACGTGGATGCCACGTCACAGCAACCGCACTGTTGTCGGAATCCCCGGCCAGCCGGGGATCCCGCAAGGCGCGCCGATCAGGTCAGGCGCGAGCCTCCAGCACCGACCGCACGAGGGCCAGCCCGAGCGCCTCGGCCTCGGCGAGGGTGAAGGTCACGGACTCGCCGAGCTCGCCGCGGTAGACCTGCACGGTGGCGCTGTGGCCGGGCCGGCGCAGGAGGTAGAGGTGGACGGTCTCGCGCTGCCACTCGTCGTCGGCGACCTCGACGAGCGGCCGGCGGGTCAGCTCGACGTCGATCGTCGCGCCCCGGCAGACCTGGTCCTCGGGGAACGGCGCGTCCGTGTGGCCCGTGCCGTCGACGCACCAGCTCGTGCACGTGACGGCGGGCAGCCCGACAGGGGAGGAGGTGTCGTCGACCGGTGCGGTGAGGGTCATGGAGGTCCTTTCGTGCAGTCCGGCGTGGCCGGGGTTCTCGACATTCAACGCCGGAACGACCGCGAGGGCACGTGGCCGCACACCCCTCGGGAGGGGAGTCGTCAGTGCCCCGGCTGCGCGAGCCGGTCCGCGACGACCGACCACACGTCGGGGTCGACGCCCATCCCGATGTGGGTCGACGACACCTCGACGTGCTCGGCGCCCACGGTCCTGCGGTCGATGCACGCCTGCCACGCGACCACGCCGTCGCGCCGGGAGAACATCACCGTCAGCGGCACCGAGATCGGCGACCTCGCGTCCAGCCGGCGCGCCACCTTCTCGGAGTCGGCGTCCACGCCCCCGCTGCGCCCGTAGGCGCGCGCGATGGAGGTGTACGCCGCCCCGCCGGCGACGGGCGTGCCGTAGGTGATGACGCGTCGTACGGCGTCCGGGTGCCGGCGCGCGACCTCGCGCGCGATCACCCCGCCGAGGCTCCACCCGACCAGCGACGCGGGCGACCCCGCCGCCTCGACGAGGTCGAGCAGGCGGGCGGACAGCCGCTCGACGTCCCGCCTCGGGTCGCCGGTGTTGGTCCCGAAGCCCCAGCCGCGGGCGTCGTACCCGAGCCGTCGCAGGTAGCCCCGCAGCGGCGCCCCGGACAGCTCCGGCGCCCGCCAGCCGGGGATGTCGACGACGAGGTGGCCGTCACCGCGAGGCGCCGACGCCAGGCGCGGGACCGCGCCGACGAGGCGTACGGCGGCCAGCGGCGACGTGAGCTCGCCGAGCGTCGCCCAGGTCGGCGGCGGACCGCTGGGGCCGGCGAGGGCGTCGACGTCCGCCGCGGCACGCGCGCGCGAGCGGAGACCGGTGAGGCCGAGCAGGGCAGTCATGGGCTCGACCGTACGGCCCGTGCGGTCCTCAGGCCGCGCCGAGCGGCAGGGACGCGCGGACGACGCCACCGTCGTCCGTCGGGGTCGCGGTCAGCGTCCCGCCGACCTGCAGCGCGCGCTCGCGCATCGACGACATCCCCACGCCGGGCGTCCAGTCGGCGTCCGAGCGGCCGTCGTCGCGCACCGAGATCACCAGCGCCTCGTCGCGGACGCGCATCTCCACGGCAGCGCTCGTGGCGCCGGCGTGCCTGGCCGCGTTGGTCAGCGCCTCGACGACGATGCGGTACGCCGCCACCTCGGTGGCAGCCGACAGCGCGGGCAGCGCGTCGGTGACGTCGACGGAGACCACCAGCGGCGTGCCCGACGAGGAGTGCAGGGTCGCCACGTGCTGCCGGACGGCGCCGACCAGGCCGAGCTGGTCGAGGGCCGGCGGGCGCAGTCCCTCGACCAGCCGCCGGATCTCCGCGATCGCCGCAGCGGTGTCGGTGCGCAGGCCCACGAGCAGGGCGTCGGCGCGGTCCGGGTCGGTGCGCAGCTGGTTGCGGGCGGCGTCGGTCGCGAACGCCACGCCGCTGAGGGTCGGGCCGAGCCCGTCGTGCAGGTCGCGTCGCAGCCGCCGGCGCTCCTCCTCGACCGCGGTCACCGTGGCCTCGCGCGACTCCCGCAGGTCGCGACTCATCGCCTGCGCGCGCAGCGTCTGGGCGAGCAGGGGCGCGACGATGCGCAGCACGTCCTCGTCGGTCGACGAGAGCGAGAGGTCGCCCGCGCGGAGTCCGACGACGACCTCGCCGACCTCGTCCTCGCCGAGCCGGAGCGGCAGGACGCGGGTGTGCGTCACCTCGGTGCCCGACGTGGCCAGGACGTCGCCGCCGACGCGGATGCTGGCGTAGGGCAGCACCAGCGCCTCCCGGACGGCGTCGAGCGCAAGCGCGGGGTCGTCCCCGATCCGGTCGGCCACCGAGGTCGCGGCAGCGAGCGGGTCGGGCCGGTCGCCGAAGAGCAGCTGGTCGACGACGCCGCGCAGCAGCACCTGCACCGGACGTACGCCGAACGCGAGCAGCCCGCACAACGCTGCCATCGGCGTGGTTCGCAGGGGCTCGCCGGTGGCGACCTCCACCCCGGAGGCGAGACCGATGGCCGCGGCCAGGTAGCCGACGAAGACCGTCGCGGTCACGACGGCGCGCGTCACCAGGCCGCGTACGTCGACCACGTCGGGCCGCACGACCCCGACCGCCATCGCGACCGGGCCGACGCCGAGGCCCGCGACGAAGACCGAGTCCAGGTCGGTGACCACGCCCGTGCCGACCGACTCGCTGAGGAACCCCAGGAAGGCGACCACCAGCCCGGCCGCGACCCACGCGAGCGTGCTCCACGCGAGGGGGCGGCGGTCCTCGGCGGTGCCCCGCTCGAAGGCCCACCACGCGTGCACGAGCAGGGCGGAGACGATGACGTAGCCCAGCGGGACGAGGGTCACCGGCCACACGACGCCCAGCACGCCACTCCCGGCGACCAGGACCACCAGGACGAAGGAGAGCGGGTCGCGCCAGGCCAGGCGTGGATAGGCGAGCACGGCCAGCGGCAGCAGCAGGGCGCCACCGGTGCGGAACGCAGTCGCGGCGAGGGGGTCGGCGTCGACCACGACCAGCCCGGCTCCGGCGACCAGGAGTGCTCCGGCCCCCTGGAGGGTCGCGGCGCTGACGCGGGCGCGGCCGGTCTGCCACACGGCCCACCCGGCGGCCGCCGTCATCACGCCCACGACGGTGACGACGACCAGCGTCGTGGTCACGACCCGCCCAGCCCGCCCTGTCGCGCACGCACGATGGCGGCGGACCGGTCGGCGACCTCGAGCTTCACGAAGATCGACGAGATGTGGTTGGCCACGGTCTTGGGGGACAGGAAGAGCCGCTCGGCGATCTGCTGGTTGCGGACGCCGGCGGCGACGAGGTCGAGCACCTCGCGCTCGCGGGCGGTCAGGTCGGGGAAGGGGTCGGCGACCGGCGGCGGTGCGGCGAAGTAGCCGAGGACCCGCTGCGCGACGCCCGGGCTGAAGATCGCCTCGCCCGCCACGACCGCGCGGATGGCCCGGTCGATCTCGTGCTGGTCGGCGCCCTTGAGCAGGTAGCCCTGCGCCCCGGCCCGCATCGCGCCGAAGACGGTGTCGTCGTCGTCGAACATCGTCAGCACCAGGACGGCCACGCCGCCCACGGCCTCACGGATCCGTCGGGTGGCCTCCAGCCCGTCGATCCCGGGCATCCGGATGTCCATCAGCACCACGTCGGGCCTCGTGAGCACCACCTCGCGCACGCCGGCCTCGCCGTCGCTCGCCTCGCCGACGACCTCGTAGCCCGGCAGCGACGCCAGCAGGGCGCGCAGCCCGCCGAGCACGACCGGGTGGTCGTCGACCAGCACGACGCGGATCGGGGCGGTCGGGTCCATGGGCCCATGCTCCCGCGTCGGGAGGCGGTTGGCCCGGGATCCTGCACCTATCGGAGCCGGGAGATCTCCCGGAGGATGGGGAGCGCACGCCGATGCCGGCGCGCCTCGGGACGACCACGGTGGTCACACCAGCAGCCACCGCCACCCGGAGGAACCACCATGACCACCACCGACATCACCGCCACCGGCACCTCGACCCGGACGATCTGGAGCACGAAGAACAAGGTCGGGTTCGGCCTCGCGCTCTTCAACGCGATCACGAACCTCCCGAGCGTCTTCTTCCCGACCGACACCGGCGGCGAGGCCGGACCGCCGTTCGCGATCCTGCTCGTCTGCACGATCCTCTCGGCCGTCGCGCTCGTCGCGACGATCGTCGCCTGGCGCTCGGGCAGCCGTCCCGCGAACCGGCTCGCCGCGGCCAGCCTGATCGTGGTCACGCTGACCTCGCTCCCGGCCTTCTTCGTCGACGTCCCCGCGGGCCTCAAGGCAGTCGTCGCGGCCGGCGTGGTGCTGACGATCGTGATGGTCGTGCTGATGTTCTCCCCGCCCAAGCGCGGCTGAACCCACGTGCGCCCGTCGTCGCCGGCTCCTAGGCTGGTGGCCTCGCCCCGCCCCTGGGGCGGACGGGCTCCGCAGGCTCGCCTGCGCGGCGACCGTGATCCGTGAACAGTGGTCCGACCACATCGGCAGGGGCCGACCGGCGGACCCGATCCCAGCGATCGGGTCCGCCGTGGTCATGTGGTGGCCCTACAGCGCGGCGACGACCTCGGTCCCCTGCTTGATCGCGCGCTTGGCGTCGAGCTCGGCCGCGACATCGGCTCCGCCGATGAGGTACGCGTCGCGGTCGAGGTCGTCGTACAGCCCCCGGACGGAGTCCTGGCCGGCGCACACCACGATCGTGTCGACCTCGATCACCCGGGCGACGCCGTCGACGGTCACGTGCAGGCCCTCGTCGTCGATCCGGTCGTAGGTCGCCCCGCTGACCTGGGTCACCTTCGACTGCTTGAGCACGGCACGGTGCGCCCAGCCCGACGTCTTGCCGAGGCCGATGCCGATCGGCGTGGTCTTGCGCTGCACGAGGGTCACCTCCCGGGCCGGGGTCCGCGGCTTGGGCTCGGTCAACCCGCCCGCGGTGAGGGCGGGGTCGCCGACCCCCCAGTGGGCCATCCAGTCGTCCAGGTCCTCCTCCTCGTGGGTGAGGAAGACCGACACGTCGACGCCGATGCCGCCCGCGCCGATCACCGCGACCCGCTTGCCGGGCACGACCGCTCCGCTCAGCACGTCGGCGTACGACGCCACGGATGCGTGGTCGATGCCGGGGATCTCGGGCATCCGGGGCACGACGCCGGTCGAGACGATCACCTGGTCGAAGCCGGCGAGGTCGTCGGCGGTGGCCTCCGTCGAACGGCGTACGTCCACGCCGAGGACCTCGAGGCGACGGGTGAAGTAGCGCAGCGTGTCGGCGAAGTCCTCCTTGCCGGGGACCGCCATCGCCAGGCGGAACTGGCCGCCGAGCTCGGGGGACTTCTCGAAGAGGGTCACCGCGAAGCCGCGCTCCGCCGCGCTGACCGCGGCGGCGAGGCCGGCCGGGCCGGCGCCGACGACGGCGACCGTCTGCTTCCGCAGCGTCGGCATGAGGACCAGCTCGGTCTCGTGGCAGGCGCGCGGGTTGACCAGGCAGGACGCGCGGTCGTTGGAGAACACGTGGTCGAGGCAGGCCTGGTTGCAGGCGATGCAGGTGTTGATCTCGTCGGCGCGCTCGTCCATCGCCTTGGCGACGAAGGCGGGGTCCGCGAGCAGGGGGCGGGCCATCGAGACGAGGTCGGCCTCGCCCGCGGCGAGGATCTCCTCGGCGAGCTCGGGGGTGTTGATCCGGTTCGACGCGCAGACCGGGACGTCGACGACCTGCTTGAGGCGAGCCGTGTAGGACCGCCAGGCGCCGCGCGGGACCTGCGTGATGATCGTGGGGACGCGCGCCTCGTGCCAGCCGATGCCGGTGTTGAAGACGGTGACGCCGGCAGCCTGCAGGTGCAGGGCGAGCTCGGCGGTCTCCTCCCAGGTCTGGCCGCCCTCGACGAGGTCGAGCAGCGAGATCCGGTAGACGATCGGGAAGTCGTCGCCGACCAGCTCGCGCGAGCGGCGTACGACCTCGACCGGGAAGTGCATGCGGCGCGCGGCCGAGCCGCCCCACTGGTCGTCGCGGTCGTTGGTGCGCGCGGCGAGGAACTGGTTGATGAGGTAGCCCTCGGAGCCCATGATCTCGACGGCGTCGTAGCCCGCCTTGCGCGCGAGCGCGACGCTCCTGGCGAAGGCCGTGGCGGTGTGGTCGACGTCCTTGGACGACATCGCGCTCGGCTTGAAGGGCGTGATGGGGGACTTCTTGTCCGACGCGCTCTGCGACAGCGGGTGGTAGCCGTAGCGGCCGGCGTGCAGCACCTGGAGCGCGATCGCGCCGCCGGCGTCGTGCACCGCACCGGTGACCCGCTCGTGCCGCTTGGCGTGCAGCCGGTTGGTCATCTCGGAGGCGAACGGCTTGAGCCAGCCGCGCTTCGTCGGCGCGTAGCCGCCGGTGATGATCAGGCCGACGCCGCCGCGCGCCCGCTCCTCGAAGAACGCCGCGAGCTTGTCGATGTCCCACGGGTGGTCCTCGAGCCCGGTGTGCATCGAGCCCATCACGACCCGGTTGCGCAGGGTCAGCGCGTCGGGGCCGGTGCCGAGGGTGATCGGCTCGAGGAGGTGGGGGTAGAGGGCGTGCGTCATCGGGTGGTCTCCCTGTCGTGGGCCTGCAGGTACTCGGTGATCCAGTCGATCCAGAACTGCTCGAGCCGCAGCCCGCCCCGCAGCACCAGCCACTGGTCGAGCGCGGCGCCGTCGAGCGCGGCGGGGTCGGGGAACTGCTCGCGCTCGAACTTCTCGTAGTGCGCCAGCCGCGTGCCGTGGTCCGCCCGCAGGTCGACCAGGTGCTCGAGCAGCCTCGCGCGGTCGCCGTACGACGCCCCGCGGAGCTTGACCGCGAGCTCGCTGCGGAACGCCTCCATCGGCATCGGGGCGGCCAGCCACGTCGGCGAGCACCTCGCGGCCGGTCGCGGACGGCGTGTGGACGCGCTTGTCCGGGCGGCCGTCCTGCTCGACCACCTCGACGGTGACCCAGCCGTCGGCCTCCATCCGCGCGAGCACGCGGTAGATCTGCTGGTGGGTCGCGTGCCAGAAGAAGCCGAGCGACTTCTCGAAGCGGCGGGTGAGCTCGAGGCCGCTCGCCGGTCGCTCGCTGAGCGCGACGAGGAGGGCGTGCTCGAGGGCCATGTCGGGAGTCTGGCGTACCTATGCAACTCGTTGCAAGGTGGGCTGGGTCACCCGGGTTGCGGTCACCGCTTATCCGGGGACTCGCCACGGTTAGTAGCCGAGATCTCGGCTACTAACCATGGGAGTCACCGGATATCCGGTGACTCCAGCCGCCGGACCAGACCCTCGCGACCCTGACAGCAACGGTGTCATGATCAGCCGCATGACGTACGAGCTGGGCCAGGGCACCGGGCCGCTGCGGGGCGTGAAGGTGGTCGAGGTCGCGGGCATCGGGCCGGGGCCGCACGCCTGCATGCTGCTCGCCGACCTCGGCGCCGACGTGATCCGGGTCGACCGGCCGGGCGGCGGGATGTTCTCCAGTGGTCGCGCCGACCTGCTCAACCGCGGCCGGCCGAGCGTCGCGCTCGACCTCAAGAAGCCGGCCGCCGTCGAGACGGTGCTGCGGCTCGTCGAGGGCGCCGACGTCCTGGTCGAGGGGATGCGCCCCGGCACGACCGAGCGGCTCGGGCTCGGCCCCGACGCGTGCCTGGCCCGCAACCCGCGACTGGTCTACGGCCGGATGACCGGGTGGGGGCAGGACGGGCCGTGGGCGGAGGTCGCCGGCCACGACATGAACTACATCGCGATCACCGGCGCCCTCCACGGCCTCGGCCAGGACCGCGACCGGCCGCACTTCCCGGGCAACCTGCTCGGCGACTTCGGCGGCGGGTCGACCTACCTCGTGATCGGCATCCTCGCCGCCCTCCTCGAGGCGCGCACCAGCGGTCAGGGGCAGGTCGTCGACGCCGCGATCGTCGACGGCACCGCGCACCTCAACGCGATCGCCTCGACCTTCATGGCCGTGGGTCTCGACACGGGTCGGCGTCGCAGCGGGCTGCTCGACGGCGGCACGCCCTGGTACGACCTCTACGAGACCGCCGACGGCAAGCACGTCAGCGTCGGCGCGCTCGAGCCGCAGTTCTGGGCCGCGCTGGTGGAGCGGATCGGCGTCGAGCTGCCCGACCGCAACGACCCGGCCAACGCCCGAGCCATCAGGGAGGCACTCACGACCCGCTTCAAGGAGCGGACGCAGGCCGAGTGGGCCGAGGTCTTCGACGGCACGGACGCCTGCGTCGCGCCCGTCGTACCCCTCGCCGAGGCGCCCCAGCACCCGCACCTCGCCGCGCGCGGCACCTTCGTCGAGCGCGACGGCGTCGTCCAGCCCGCACCCGCGCCGCGGTTCTCGCGCACCGCCCCGACCCTCGACGCCCCGCCCGCGCTGCCCGGCGAGCACACCCGCGAGGCGCTGGCCGCCTGGGGGATCGAGGACGTCGACGACCTCGTCGAGGACGGCGCGGCCGTGCAGACTGAGGTGTAACTCATAGTTACATCCGACCCGGCGCGACCTACTGTGGTCGGCATGAGCAAGGCCGAGCACGTCGACGTGCTGATCATCGGGGCAGGCCTGTCGGGCATCGGTGCGGCGGCCCACCTGGTCAAGGACCTGCCCGGGACGTCGTACGCCGTCCTCGAGCAGCGCGACGCCAGCGGCGGCACGTGGGACCTGTTCCGCTACCCGGGCATCCGCTCCGACTCCGACATGCACACGCTGGGCTACCGGTTCCGCCCGTGGCGCGGGACGGTCGCGCTCGCCGACGGCCAGTCGATCCTCGACTACGTCCGCGACACCGCGCGCGAGTACGGCGTCGACGAGCACGTCCGCTACGGCCACCGCGTCGTGGCGGCCGAGTGGGACACGGCGACCGCGCGCTGGACCGTCACCGCCGAGGTCGTCCGGTGAGACCCGCACGCTCACCACCGACTTCCTCTGGGCGTGCAGCGGCTACTACGACTACGACCAGGGCTACAGCCCCGAGCTCCCGGGCCGGGAGCGGTTCGGCGGGCAGGTGGTCCACCCGCAGCACTGGCCCGAGGACCTCGACGCCACGGGCAAGCGCGTGGTCGTCATCGGCTCCGGCGCCACGGCCGTGACCCTCGTCCCGGCGCTGGCCGCACAGGGCGCCGCGCACGTCACCATGCTGCAGCGCTCGCCGACCTACGTCCTGTCGGTGCCGCGCAAGGACGCGGTCAAGGGCACGCTCACCTCGCTCATCGGCGAGCGCCGGTCCTACTCCGTGACCCGCTGGAAGAACATCGCGGTCCAGTCGGCGCTCTACCGGATCAGCCGGGCGCGGCCCGACCTCGTGCGCTCGTTCGTCCGCAAGACCAACGTCGCGCAGCTGCCTGCCGGCTACGACGTCGACACCCACTTCAAGCCGACCTACGACCCGTGGGACCAGCGGATGTGCCTGGTGCCGGACGGCGACCTCTTCCGCGCGGTGAAGAAGGGCACGGCCTCCGTCGTCACCGACACGATCGCGACCTTCACCGAGACCGGCATCGAGCTCGCCTCGGGCGAGCACCTCGACGCCGACGTCGTGGTCACGGCGACGGGCCTCAACCTCCGCATCTTCGGGGGCGCCGACCTCGTCGTGGACGGGGAGAAGGTGACGCCGTCGGAGACCGTGGCCTACCGGGCGATGATGCTGTCGGGCGTGCCCAACTTCGCCTTCACGATCGGCTACACCAACGCCTCGTGGACCCTCAAGGCCGACCTCGTCGCGGAGTACGTCGTCCGCCTCCTCGGCCGGATGAGGTCCACCGGCCGACGCTCGGTCACGCCGGTGCTCGAGGGTGACCTCGAGCGCAAGCCGCTGATGGACTTCGACGCCGGCTACGTCCGCCGGGCCCTGCACGCGCTGCCGCAGCAGGGCACGGAGGCACCGTGGACGCTCAAGCAGAGCTACCTCCACGACGCAGTGTCGCTCCGCACCGCCAAGCTCGACGACGGCGTGCTGCGCTGGTCGTAGGTCGTCGGGCGCGGCGACGTCAGAGGGACGCGATCAGCGCCTCGACCCGCACCCTGATCTCGTCGCGGATCGGACGGACGGCCTCGATGCCCTGGCCGGCCGGGTCGTCGAGCGCCCAGTCCTCGTAGCGGGTGCCGGGGTAGAAGGGGCACGCGTCCCCGCAGCCCATCGTGACCACCACGTCCGACTGCTGGACCGCCGCGTCGCTGAGCAGCTTGGGCTGCTGGCCGGCGATGTCGATGCCCACCTCGGCCATCGCCTCGACGGCGACGGGGTTGATCGAGCCCGCCGGGGCCGAGCCGGCGGACAGCACCTCGACCCGGTCGCCCGCGAGGTGCCGCAGCCAGCCGGCGGCCATCTGCGAACGGCCGGCGTTGTGGACGCAGACGAACAGGACGGTGGCGGTCTCAGTCAACGGGTGCCTCCTGGGCGGTGCTCGACGGCGTGGGCGGGTGGAGCAGGCGCAGCAGGCCGAGCGCGAGGCCGCCGCCGACGAGCTGCATGAGGACGAACATCGGCACCGATGCCGGGCTGATCCCGGCGAAGGTGTCGGACAGCGTGCGCGCGATCGTGACCGCCGGGTTGGCGAAGCTGGTCGACGAGGTGAACCAGTACGCCGCGACGATCCAGCCCGCGACCGCCCACGCGATCGCGTCGCTCCGGCCGGCGCGGACGCACCCGAGGATGACGAGCACCAGCCCGGCCGTGGCGACGACCTCGCCGAGCCACAGGCCGCTCCCGGTGCGGTCGTGCGTCGACAGCTCGACCGCCGCCAGGCCGAACATCAGGTTGGCGATGATCGCCCCGAGCGCACCACCGACCACCTGGGCCAGGACGAGGACGGCGCCCGTGCGGGCCGGGACCACGTGGAGCACGACCTCGACCACGGTGACCACGGGGTTGAACGCCGCCGACACCGGCTGCAGCGACACGATCAGGGCGACCAGCGCGGCTCCCGTGGCGAGCGAGTTCGCCAGGAGCTGGAGTGCGACGTCGTCGGTCAGCTCGGTGGCCATCACGCCGGACCCGACCACCGTGGCGACGAGCAGCATCGTCCCGACGAGCTCTGCGGTGGCGCGGGAGACGAGGGTCGGGGTCACGCGCTGCCGCCGATGAGCGCGGCGACGTCGGCCAGCACCTCCCGGCGTACGGCGTAGTAGACCCACACGCCGCGCTTGGTCCGGTCGAGCACGCCCGCCTCGTGCAGCACCTTGAGGTGGTGGCTGATGGTCGGCTGCGAGAGCTCGAAGGCGTCGTTGAGGTCGCACACGCACGCCTCGCCGCCCTCGCTGGCGGCCACGATCGAGACCAGGCGCAGGCGTACGGGGTCGGCCAGCGCCTTCAGCAGCGGCACGACACGCTCGGCCTGCACGAGCGACAGCGGCTCGCGCAGCAACGGCGAGCAGCACGCGGCCGTCTCGACCGGGGTGAGGGCCGGCTGGGACACGGCGGCAGACTTCGACACAGGTCAATATTGACAGACGTCGATGTCTACTGCAATCTCAACACATCGACAACCATCAATGTGAAGGAGACGTCATGTCCCGCCTGCAGCTCGCCCTCAACGTCGACGACCTCGAGACGTCGGTCGCGTTCTACTCCGCGCTCTTCGGCACGGCACCGCACAAGCGGCGTCCGGGCTACGCCAACTTCGCCGTGGCCCAGCCGCCGCTCAAGCTGGTCCTCATCGAGAACCCCGGCCACGGGGGCAGCGTCAACCACCTCGGTGTCGAGGTCGAGGACGTCGACACGGTCGACGCCGAGCTGACCCGGCTCGCTGCTGCCGGCTTCGCCACGACCGAGGAGCGCGACACGACCTGCTGCTACGCCAAGCAGGACAAGTTCTGGGTGCAGGGAACGCCGGACGGCGAGCGGTGGGAGGTCTACACGATCACCGACGACCTCACCGGCCCGAGCGACGTCGTGGTCGAGGAGTCGCGCGAGCACCTCACCGGGGACTCGCAGCCCTGCTGCACCTGAGTCGGGGCTCACACGGGCGCCGATTCGCAGGAACATCACGCGTCCCACTAGCGTTGACCCAGAAGTCGCCCCGGCCAGTCTTGCCCCGGGACGCAGCGGACACGTCCGCTACCTCGTCTTCTTCGAGGCCATGCCGCGCTCTGCGCGATGTGTTGGCGAGACGCCAACGAAAAGGTTTCACATGAACTTCGCCGACCTCGGCGTGCCCACCACGCTTGCCCAGATCCTGGAGCAGCAGGGCATCACCACACCCACCCCGATCCAGACCGCGACGCTGCCCGACAGCCTCGCCGGTCGCGACGTCCTCGGCCGTGGCCGCACCGGCTCCGGCAAGACGTACGCCTTCCTCCTCCCGCTGGTCGCCCGCCTCGACGCGTCGAAGATGCCGGCCATGTCGCGCAAGCCGCGCGCGCTGATCCTGGCGCCCACCCGCGAGCTCGTCGGCCAGATCCACGCGGCCCTCCAGCCGCTGGCGAAGGCCGCGAACCTGTCGTCCGTCGTCGTCTACGGCGGCGTCGGCCAGAACCCGCAGGTGACCGCGCTCAAGAAGGGCGTCGACATCGTCATCGCCTGCCCCGGCCGGCTCGAGGACCTGATGGGCCAGGGCTACGCCGACCTGTCGGCGATCGAGATCACGATCCTCGACGAGGCCGACCACATGGCCGACCTCGGCTTCCTGCCCGGCGTGCGCCGGATCATGGACAAGACGCCCCGCCAGGGCCAGCGGATGCTCTTCTCCGCCACCCTCGACAAGGCGATCGACGTCCTGGTCAAGCGCTACCTCGACCAGCCCAAGACCCACGAGGCCGACTCGGCGCAGTCGCCGGTCGCGACGATGCACCACCACGTGCTGCACCTCTCGCGTGAGCAGCGGGTGCCCGTGCTGGTCGACCTGACCAGCGCGCCCGGTCGCACGGTCGTCTTCACCCGCACCAAGCACGGCGCCAAGGCGCTGGCCCGCCAGCTCAACAAGAGCGGTGTGCCGACCGTCGACCTGCACGGCAACCTGTCGCAGAACGCGCGCACCCGCAACATGGAGGCGTTCCACTCCGGCACCGCCACCACGCTGGTCGCGACCGACATCGCCGCCCGCGGCATCCACGTCGACGACGTGTCGCTCGTGATCCACGCCGACCCGCCGACCGAGCACAAGGCCTACCTGCACCGCTCCGGTCGTACGGCCCGCGCCGGCAACGAGGGCACCGTCATCACCCTGATGACCGACGAGCAGCAGCGCGACGTGCGCGACCTGACCCGCCTGGCCGGCATCAAGCCGACCACGACCAAGGTCAGCGGCCCCGGCCACGCGATGCTCGCCCAGCTCGCCCCCGGCGAGCGCAGCCTGCCCGGCGGCCTCGTCATCGAGGCCCCGGCCTCGACCGGCGGCGGTGGCGGCGGTCGCTCGAACGGCGCCAACGCCCAGCGCAAGCGCGCCCGCAGCACCGGCCAGACCAACGGCCAGTCGCGTCGCGGCAACCCGACGTCGTACACCAGCGAGACCCCGAGCGGCGGCTCGTCCACCGGTGGCGGTGGCGGCCAGCGTCGTCGCTCCGGCGGCGGCCAGGGCGGCCAGGGCGGCAGCGGAGGCCAGGGCGGTGGCGGCGGCAACCGTCGTCGTCGCTCCGGTGGCGGCGGCCAGTCCGCCGGCACCTCGACCGGCGGCCGCGCCCACAGCGCGTCGTCGTTCTCGCGCGGCCGCTGACGCCTCTGACCTGCGGACATGCGCACTGAGTCGCTCCGAGACTCAACGCGCATCCCGGGCGTGTCGCACCCCTGATCGGTCCCGCTGGGCCTTGAGTCTCCGAGAGACTCAAGGCCCAGTGGCGCGTCCGGGGCAGGCTCCGCGCGGAATGCCGAGGCCCGCCAGGTGGTTCATCCTTCAACCAACCCGGAGGATGACATGACCGACGTCCAGGACTTCGACCACAGCGTGCTCGGCACGCGCGAGCACCTCTCGCTCGGCCTCGACACCTTCGGCGACGCGCCGCTCGGCGGCGCCCCGGGCAACCACGCCGCGACGATCCGCGAGGTCGTCGCCGAGGCCGTCCTCGCCGACCGGGTCGGCCTCGACTACATCGGTCTCGGCGAGCACCACCGCGCGGACTACGCGATCTCCGCGCCCGACGTCGTGCTGGCAGCGATCGCCGGCCAGACCGAGCGGATCCGCCTCGGCACCGGCGTCACGGTCCTGTCCTCCGACGACCCGATCCGGGTCTACGAGCGCTTCGCGACCCTCGACGCGGTGAGCAACGGCCGTGCCGAGGTGCAGCTGGGGCGCGGGTCGTTCATCGAGTCCTTCGGCCTGTTCGGCCTCGACCTCGGCGACTACGACCGGCTCTTCGAGGAGAAGCTCGACCTGTTCGCCGCGGTGCAGCACGAGGAGCCGGTGACGTGGGAGGGCAGCATCCGCACGCCGCTCGTCGACCAGCAGGTCTACCCGACGACCGCGGCCGGCAAGGTGCCGGCCTGGATCGGCGTCGGCGGGACGCCGCAGTCCGTCGTACGCGCTGCGCGCTACGGCATGCCGCTGATGCTCGCCGTGATCGGCGGCTCGCCGTCCGCGTTCGTGCCGCTCGCCGACCTCTACCGCGACGCCCTCGGCCAGCTCGAGCTCCCCGAGCTGCCGATCGGCATGCACTCGCCGGGCCACATCGCCGCGACCGACGCCGAGGCGCGCGAGCAGCTCTACCCGCACCAGGCCGAGCTGGTGACCCGGCTCGGTCGCGAGCGCGGCTGGGGGCCGTACAGCCGGATCGCCTTCGAGCAGTCGGCCTCCCCGACCGGTGCCCTCTTCGTCGGCTCGCCCGAGACGGTCGCGCAGAAGATCGCGTGGGCGGCCCGGACGCTGGGCCTCTCGCGCTTCCAGCTGAAGTACTCCGTCGGCGCGCTCCCGCACGAGCAGCGGCTCGAGTCGATCCGGCTCTACGGCGAGGAAGTCGTCCCGCGCGTCCGCGAGCTCATGGCGTCTGCCTAGGCTGGAGCACATGCGGACCTTCATCCAGCGATCGCTGTGGGACGTCGTCCCGCGCGACCAGCGCGACAGCGACGCCGCCTTCCGGCGCCGCCAGGTCGTCGCGGCGATCGTGGTGCTCGTCGGTGCCGGCGTCCTGGGCTGGTCGCTGCGGCTCGAGCCGGGCGGCAACACCTTCTACGTCGCGGCCGTCGTGCTGGCCGGCGTCTGGGCGCTGGGCGCCTTCCTCTCCGGACGCCTCCACCTGGGCCGGATGGCGCGCAGCAACGAGGTCTTCGTCCGCCCGATCCTGGCTCCGATCCTGGTGGGACTCGTGCTGGTGGGGATCTTCGTCCTCGGCTCGCTGGTGGTCCGCGAGATCCCGCCCCTGGCCGACTACGTCAGCTCGGTCCTGGAGTACGCCGACGAGGGCTCGCTCACGCTGCTCGCGGTGATCACGTTCTTCAACGGCATCGCCGAGGAGCTGTTCTTCCGCGGCGCGATGTATGCCGCGATCCCCAAGCACCCGGTGTTCTGGACGACGCTGGCCTACGTCGTGGCGACGCTCGCGACCGGCAACGTGATGCTCGGCTTCGCCGCGATCGTCCTCGGTGCGGTCTGCGGACTCGAGCGTCGGGCCAGCGGCGGCATCCTCGCGCCGATCCTGACCCACATCACGTGGTCGCTCTCGATGCTCTTCGTCCTGCCGCTGCTGTTCTAGCCTCGTCCCATGGCGATCCTCCACGAGGCGACGATCACTCCGCGCAAGGACGAGCTCATCGGTCCCTGGCTCCGCACGCGCAGCTGGTGGGACGGCACGGACGAGCGAGGCCCGGTCGGCACCTTCCGCCTCGACGACCCGGCCGGCGAGGTCGGCATCGAGTGCTTCCTCTTCGGCTCGGCCTCCGGCTCGACGCTGTTCGTCCCGGTCACCTACCGCGGTGCCGCCCTGCCCGGCGGTGAGGACCACCTGATCGGCGTGATGGAGCACTCGGTGCTCGGGACCCGACACGTGTACGACGCCTGCGGCGACCCGGTGTTCGTGGCCACCCTGCTCGACACGATCCGTACGGGCGGTGGCCAGGCCGACCTGCGCCTGCGGAAGGCGGACGGGACCGAGGTGGTCCGCGACGCCGTCGCGACGGCGCGCGGGGTCGGCGGGCCGGACGTACCGACCCACGACCCGGCCCTCCCCGTCTCGGCCACCGACAGCGACGACCGCACCGTCGTCGACGCCTCGGGCACCGAGGTCACGGTGATGCGCCGCGTCGGGGACGCACCGGCCGGTCCCGCCCTCCTGGGGACGTTCGAGGGCGGAGCCGACCTGACGCTCGCGGTCGTCGGTCGCTAGCCCCGCGCGGCCGAGGCCCGCTCGGCCAGCGCCCGGCGTACGGACTCCTCGTAGGTCAGCGGCTCGCCCGGCACGACGTCGCGGATCGAGGTGTCGCGGACGACGACCTCGGTCGACATCGAGTCGATGAGGTTGCGACCGGTGGTCACGTCGACGTCGGTGACGAGCGCGAGCCAGCGCGAGGACAGGCCGGGGGTCAGCAGCGGGATGACGACGATCGGGAGCTTGCGCCCGTTCATCGCGAGCGCCACGCCCTGCAGCATCTCGCGGTAGGTCAGCGTCTCCGGGCCGCCGATCTCGAAGACCCGGCCCAGCGCCTCCTCCTTGCCGACCACGCCGGCGAGGTAGCGCACGACGTCGTCGATGGCGATCGGCTGGGTGCGCGTGCCGACCCACTTGGGCACGACCATCGCGGGCAGGTTCTTCACCAGCTGACGGGTCAGCTCCCACGAGATGCCGCCGTGGCCGACCACGATCGCGGCGCGCAGGACGGTGACCGGCACGCCGTCGGTGCCGAGCAGGCCCTCCACCTCGCGCCGCGAGCGCAGGTGCGCCGACAGCGCCTGGTCGTCGTCGTCGCCGAGGCCGCCCATGTAGACGATCTGCTTCAGCCCGGCGGCCGCGGCGGCACGGCTGAAGTTGCGCGCCGCGTCGGCGTCCTTGCGCTCGAAGTCGGGGTCGTCGAGGGAGTGGACGAGGTAGATCGCCACGTCCACGCCGTCGAGTGCCGGCCCGAGGCTGTCGGCGTCCATGACGTCGGCGCCGACCGCCTCACCCGGGCCGTCGTACTTCTCCGGGCGGCGCGTCATCGCGCGCACGTCGTGCCCGGCGTCGAGGAGGGCAGGGACGAGGCGGCGGCCGATGAAGCCGGTCGCGCCGGTGACGAGGACGGTGCTCATGCGCCCATGCTGTCAGCCCGTGGAAGGGGAGCGCCCGCGCCGGGCGTCGATGCGCGCCATCGCCGGTGTCGCGGTGACGCCGTGCAGCAGCACCGAGGCGATCACGGTGAAGGCGACGGTCGACCACAGCCACGCCTCGTCGGGCAGGTGCTCGTGCGAGGCGGCGTACGCCAGGTAGTAGAGCGAGCCGACGCCGCGGACCCCGAAGAACGCGACGGCCGCCATCTCGCCGCGGTCGAGCCCGCCGTCGAGCGGCTCGTCGCGACAGAACAGGCGGAGCGCGAGGTAGCCCGTCACCGGACGCACCACCAGGACCAGGGCGAGCGCGACGACGACACCGCGCCAGTCGAGGTGCTCGAGCAGGCCGCGGGTCATCGCCATGCCCAGCACGAGCAGCACGAGCAGCGTCATCAGCCGTTCGAGCCGCTCGACCACGGCGTGCATGGCGCGCTGGTAGGAGTGGCCGCGCTCGGTGGCGCGCAGGCACATCGCGCAGGCGAAGACGGCGAGGAAGCCGTAGCCGCCGACCAGCTCCGCCGCGCCGTACGACGCCATCAGTGCGGCGAGCGCCAGGAGGGGCTCGCCCTGCTCGGCGAGTCGCAGGTCGTCCCGCTTGGCGTGGAAGGCCTGGCGGCCGAGGAGCCACCCGACCGCGAGGCCGACGGAGACGCCGAGCGCGATCTTGCCCAGGACGTACCACCCCAGCCACGCACCCGCGTCGAGCGCGGTGAAGCCGCCCGCGAGCAGCAGGAGCGCGAGGTGGACGAACGGGAAGGCGAGGCCGTCGTTGAGACCGGCCTCGGCGGTGAGCGCGAACCGGATGTCGTCGTCCTCCTGGTGGCCCTCCTCGTCGTCCGGGTCGTCGATGTCGTCGGTCAGCGGCTCACCGACCTGCACGTCCGAGGCGAGGACGGGATCGGTCGGGGCCAGCACGGCACCGAGCAGGAGCGCGACCGCGGGCGCGAGCCCTGCCACCCACCAGCCGAGCAGCGCGGTGCCGCCGATGGTGAGCGGCATCGTCACCAGCAGCAGCCGCCAGACCGGCGACCACGTGGTGATCGAGCGCCACGACCGGAGGTCGAGCGTGCGGTCGATCGCCAGCCCGACGCCCATCAGGGCGACCAGGATCGTGAACTCGGTGACGTGGGTGATCAGCTCGCGGTGGTCCTGCGGCTCCAGGCTCACCACGTCCGCCAGCGGCAGCAGCCCGAGGAGCATCCCGACACCGACCAGCACCATCGGGGGTGACAGCGCGATGCGTCGCGTCACCTGCGGCAGCACGATGGCCAGGAGCAGGGACAGGCCGAAGAGGAAGTAGACCGCGCCGCCGGTCATCGGAGCCGCAGGTCGGGACGCAGGATCAGGTCAGGCACTCTGCCCATCCTCCCTCGCCCCGGCGCCGGACGGTGACACCCGGATGGGCGTGCATCACCGCGGCCGCTTGCCGTCGTACGTCGCCTGGCTCTCGTCGATCGCCTGCTCGTAGGCCGAGACCAGGCCGGCGATGGTCAGCGGCTTGAGCCGGTGGACGAACTCGCGCAGCTGCTCGGCGGTGTAGCCCGCCTCGCGGAACTGCGGCCACACCATGGTCCGGACGATCTCGGAGAGCTCCTCGGCGACCTGCCGGCCGTGCTCGGCGTACACCTCGGCGACGGCCGCGGCCGCCTCGGGCGAGATCCCCATCCCCGACAGGCCTCCGGGCACGTCGACGTCGCGGTCACCGGTGACCGGCGCGAGGAGCGAGAGGTGGAGCGCGATGTCGGAGGGGGTGGCGGTCGCGGGGATGGCGTCGACGTACTTCTCGATCGCCGACAGCGTGAAGCCGTGGCCCTGCAGCTCGCGGACCAGCTCGAGGCGGGCGACGTGGTCGGGGCCGTAGTAGCCCGACCGGCCGCGGCGCACGGGCGAGGGGACCAGGCCGCGCGAGGCGTAGAAGCGCACGTTGCGTGCGCTCACCCCGGTGCGCTCGGTCAGCTCGTCGAGCGTGAGCAGGTCGCTCTCCACGATTCCTCCATGACGTGTGCCACACCTGTTGGACTGTGACAGTAATGGTGTCACAATCGCTGGCATGGCAGAAGCATTCGTCTACGACCACATCCGGACGCCTCGTGGCCGCGGCAAGGCCGTCGGCTCGCTGCACGAGGTCAAGCCGGTCGACCTGGTCGTCGGACTCCTCGACGAGCTCAAGACCCGCAACCCCACGCTCGACCCGGCCCGCGTCGACGACGTCGTGCTCGGCGTCGTGACCCCGATCGGCGACCAGGGCGGCGACATCGCCAAGACCGCGGCCCTCAAGGCCGGCTACCCCGAGACCGTCGCGGGCGTGCAGCTCAACCGCTTCTGCGCCTCCGGGCTCGAGGCGGTCAACCAGGCCGCGCAGCGCGTGCGCTCCGGCTTCGAGGACCTGATCCTCGCGGGCGGCGTCGAGTCGATGAGCCGCGTGCCGATGGGCAGCGACGGCGGCGCCTGGGCGATGGACCCGGCCACCGCGCTGCAGACCGGCTTCGTGCCGCAGGGCATCGGCGCCGACCTGATCGCCACGATCGAGGGCTGGAGCCGCGAGGACGTCGACGCGTACGCCGCCGAGTCCCACCACCGCGCCGCGAAGGCGTGGGCCAACGGCTACTTCGACGGCGCCGTCATCCCGGTGCGCGACCTCTCCGGGGTCACCGTGCTCGACCGCGACGAGACCGTCCGCCCCGACACCTCCGTCGAGGG
Organism: uncultured Actinomycetota bacterium; assembly: GCA_963795275.1. Taxonomy (GTDB): domain Bacteria; phylum Actinomycetota; class Actinomycetes; order Propionibacteriales; family Nocardioidaceae; genus Nocardioides. Next base: position 364,876 of record CAWCHD010000016.1, on the reverse strand, counting down.
CCTCGCCGGCCTCAAGCCGTCCTTCGCCCAGATCGGTCGCGACGCCGGCTTCGACGACGTGGCGCTCGAGAAGTACCACTGGGTCCCGGCGATCGACCACGTCCACCACGCCGGCAACTCCTCCGGGCATCGTCGACGGCGCGGCCGTGATGGCGATCGGCACCGAGGAGGCAGGTACGTCGATGGGGCTGACGCCGCGCGCCCGCATCATCGCGACCGCCGTGTCGGGTGCCGACCCGACGATCATGCTCACCGGTCCGGCGCCCGGCCGCCCGCAAGGCGCTCGCCAAGGCCGGCCTCGAGGTCGAGGACATCGACCTCTTCGAGATCAACGAGGCCTTCGCCGCCGTCGCGATGCGCTTCATGCGCGACATGGGCATCAGCCACGACATCACCAACGTCAACGGTGGCGCCATCGCGATGGGCCACCCGCTCGGCGCCACCGGCGCGATGATCCTCGGCACCCTCGTCGACGAGCTCGCCCGGCGCGACCAGAAGCGCGGCCTCGCCACGCTCTGCGTCGGCGGCGGCATGGGCATCGCGACGATCGTCGAGCTGGTCTGACCTTCCGCCCCGTCCGCGGGGGTGGCGGCAGATCGCGGCCACCAACCCTCTCGGACGGCAATGTGCCGCCACCCCTCCGGGTCCGTCCGCCGGGGGTGGCGGCAGATCGCAGCCGAACTTCTGACTTCCGTGCAATGTGCCGCCACCCCGAGCGGCGCGAAGGAGAGCACCCGCATGACTGACACGACCACCCAGACCGCCGTCCGCTACGACCGCGACGCCGACGGCATCGTCACGCTGACCCTCGACGACCCGACGGCCAGCGCCAACACGATGAACGAGCTCTACCAGTCGTCGATGCAGGCGGCCGTCGAGCGGCTGTACGACGAGCAGGACGACGTCACCGGCGTCGTGCTGGCCAGCGCGAAGAAGACCTTCTTCGCCGGCGGCAACCTCAAGAGCATGGTGAAGGCGACCGCCGACGACGCCGACGAGATCTTCGCGATGGGCGAGGCCGTGAAGGCCAGCCTGCGCAGGCTCGAGACCTTCCCGCGGCCCGTCGTCGCCGCGATCAACGGAGCCGCCCTCGGCGGTGGCCTCGAGATCGCGCTCGCCGCCAACCGCCGCATCGCCGTCGACGACCGCTCGGTCAAGATCGGGCTGCCCGAGTCGACGCTCGGCCTGCTGCCGGGCGGCGGCGGGGTCACCCGCGTCGTACGCATGCTGGGCCTGCAGTCCGCGCTGATGGACGTGCTGATGCCGGGCACGCAGTTCGACCCGCAGGGCGCGCTGGCCAAGGGGCTCATCGACGAGGTGCTGCCGACCCGCGAGGAGCTCGTGCCGGCCGCGAAGAAGTGGATCCTCGAGCACCGGGACGACGAGGACGCGGCGAGGAACCCGTGGGACCGCGCCGGCTACAAGATGCCCGGCGGCACCCCGAGGACACCGGCGCTCGCGCAGTTCCTGCCGGCGTTCCCCGCGCTGCTGCGCAAGCAGACCAAGGGTGCGATCTACCCGGCGCCGCGCGCGATCATGAGTGCCGCGGTCGAGGGCGCGCAGGTCGACTTCGACACCGCGTCGCGCATCGAGAGCCGCTACTTCACCAGCCTGGTCGTCAGCCAGCAGTCCAAGAACATGATCCAGGCGTTCTTCTTCGACCTCCAGGCCATCAACTCCGGATCCCTGCGCCCGCAGGGCATCGAGCGCTGGCAGGCCACCAAGGTCGGTGTCCTCGGCGCCGGGATGATGGGCGCCGGCATCGCCTACTCGTGCGCGCGCGCCGGCATGCAGGTCGTGCTGAAGGACGTGTCGGGCGAGGCCGCCGAGAAGGGCAAGGCCTACACCGCCAAGCTCAACGCCAAGGGCGTCGAGCGCGGCAAGCTCACCCAGGACAAGGCCGACGAGCTGCTCGGCCGGATCACCGCGACCGCCGACCCCGCGGACCTCGCGGGCTGCGACCTGGTGATCGAGGCCGTCTTCGAGGACCCGTCGCTCAAGGCGAAGGTCTTCGCCGAGATCGCGCCGTTCATCAACGACGACGCGCTGCTGTGCTCCAACACCTCGACGCTGCCGATCACCGAGCTCGCGACGGGCGTCGACCGGCCCGCCGACTTCATCGGGCTGCACTTCTTCAGCCCCGTCGACAAGATGCCGCTCGTCGAGATCATCCGCGGCGCGGAGACCTCCGACCTCGCGCTCGCCAAGGCGTACGACGTCGTGCAGCAGATCAGGAAGACGCCGATCGTCGTCAACGACTCGCGCGGCTTCTACACCTCGCGCGTGATCGGCACGCAGATCAACGAGGGCCTGACGATGCTCGCGGAGGGCGTGCACCCGGTGTCGCTCGAGCGTGCCGCGACGTCGGCCGGCTTCCCGGTCGGGCCGCTGCAGATCAGCGACGAGCTCAACATGGAGCTGATGGCCAAGATCCGCAAGGCCACCGAGGACGCCGCCGCACGTGACGGCGTCGACCTCGGCGACTACCCGGCCGGCGACGTCATCGCGACGATGATCGACCTCGGTCGCCCGTCGCGGCTCAAGGGCGCCGGCTTCTACGACTACGACGACAACGGGCGGCGTACGACGCTGTGGCCCGGGCTCGCCGAGCACTTCCCCGTCGCCGAGCAGCAGGTCCCGATCCGCGACGTGCGCGACCGGATGCTCTTCATCGAGGCCCTCGAGACCGCGAAGTGCTTCGAGGAGGGCGTGCTCACCTCGGCCGCCGCGGCCAACATCGGCTCGATCATGGGCATCGGCTTCCCGCCGCTCACCGGCGGCGCCGCCCAGTTCATGACCGGCTGGCAGGCGCTCGACGAGACCGGCCACGGCGTCGGCCCGGTCGGCCTCGATGCCTTCCTGGCGCGCGCCGACGAGCTCGCCGAGGCCTACGGCGACCGCTTCCGCCCGACGGCGTACCTCCGCGACCTCGCGGCGAAGGGCGAGTCCTTCCCCGCCTGACCGTCGAGTCGGCGCATCTGTTCGCGCCAGGGGCGCCGAGTCGGCGCATCTGTTCACGAAATCCAGGTCGAGTCGGCGCGTCTGTACGGCGTGGTGCGTACACATGCGCCGACTCGACGGGTCGTGGACGCACCAATGCGCCGACTCGACGCGTTTCCGGTGTACAGATGCGCCGCCTCGGCGACACTTGTCGGGTGAGCCAGACCCCCGCCGTCGTCGTCCGCGACCTGCACGTGCGCTTCGGCGACGTCGAGGCGGTGTCGGGCGTCGACCTGACCGCTGACAGCGGACAGGCGACCGCGCTGCTCGGACGCAACGGCGCCGGCAAGTCGACGACCATGAAGGTCCTCGCGGGCGTCGTGCCGCCGACCGCCGGTGAGGTCACCGTCGTCGGCCACGACGCGGCGAGCGACGCGCTCGGCGTGAAGCGGGTCGTCGGCTACTGCCCCGACGTCGGCGGCCTCGTGCCGCGGGCGACCCCGTGGGAGCACCTGCAGCTCAGCGCCCGGCTGCGCCGGATGGACGACTGGGAGGACCGCGGCCGCGACATGCTGGAGCGCTTCGAGCTCGGCGACGTCGCGCACCGGGTCGTCGGCGGCTTCAGCCACGGCATGAGCCGGCGGCTCAGCGTCGTGCTCGCCGCGCTCCACGAGCCTCCCGTGCTCCTGCTCGACGAGCCCTTCGACGGCGTCGACCCGCTCGGCGTCGAGGCGACCCTCGAGGTCGTCGCCGACGCCCGCGCCCGCGGCGCCTGCGTGCTGCTCTCCACCCACCTGCGCGACCTGGCCCTCGAGGCCTGCGGCACGGCGGTCGTGCTGCGCGGCGGCAACCGGGTCGCCGCCATGCAGGCCGCCGAGCTGACCGGCGAGGCCTACCGTGCGCTCCTCGACTGACTCCTGGGCCGACGCCACGCGCGACACCGGCGAGCTCATCGCCTTCCGCGCCCGGACCGTACGTCGGCGCAGCGCCGGCGTCGTCGGCGTGCTCGTCATGCTCACGCTCACCCTGCTGTTCGCCTTCGGGCCGGCGTCGCTGGACGCCTCGGGTCAGCTCGGCGACATCCTCGACTCCCTCGTCGACAGCCTGCGGGGCAACGTCGGAGCCGCGCTCCTGGGCACCCTCCTGCTCTCGATCAGCTCCTCGATGAGCTCGGGCGGCGGGCGTGAGCTCCTCTCGCGCAGCGAGGCCGCGATCCACCCGATCAGTCCCCGCACCGAGCACCTCGGAGCGCTCGCGCTGGCGCCGCTCAACCTCGCGTGGTTCGTCCAGATGTGGGGCCTGATGACGGTCGTCGCCCTGGTGACGCCGTCCGACCGGCTCGTCGGCGCCCAGGTCGTCGTGGTGACGTGGATCGCTCGCCGCCACCGCCCTCGGCCAGGCGATCGGCTGGGCGGTCGAGGGCGTGCGTCGCACCCCGCGCGGGGTGCTGGCCGTCCGGATCGGCGGCGCCGTCGTGGCCGTCGCCGTCGGCGCTGCTCCACCTCGCCGGCCTGCTGTCGCCGCTCGTCCGCGCGCTCCCCACGACGGGGCTGGCCGACGCCATGCAGGGCGGACGCTGGTGGGTCGCGGCCCTCGGGCTCCTCGTCCTCGCGGTCCTCGCCGTCCAGCTCGGGGCGTGGCCGGCCGCGTGGGCCCTCGGGATGCCGCCCCGCGAGGAGCTCCGCGTCCAGTCCGGCGTGCACGAGGCCCGTCCCGTCCCGGTGCCCCGCTGGGGCTCGCCCGACCGGGCCCTGCTGCGGCGCCTCGACCGCGGCTCCGTCTGGCGCTCGATCGGCATGCGTCGCGGCCTGGTCGTGCTGGGGGCCGGGCCCGGCGCTGATCGCCCTGGTGGCGGGCCTGCAGTGGAGCACGGTGATCGTCCTCCCCGGCCTCACGGCCAGCGGCGCCGCGCTCCTGTTCGCCGTCAACGCCTGGTGCCTCGACGGCAAGGGGATGATCTGGCGCGAGACCCTCCCGGTGTCGGCGGCCGACGTCTTCGCCGCCCGCGCCACCGTCATCGCCGAGTGCATGGTCGCGGTGTCGGGCGTGACCGTCCTGATGGCCGTCGTGCGCAACGGCCTGCCGCCGCTCGTGACGGGCCTGTCGGTGCTCGCGTGCTGGGTCGTCGTCGTCGTGCAGATCCTCGCCACGTCGATGGCGTGGTCGGTCCGCTCGCCCTACGGCGTCGACCTCTCCTCGCCGCGCGCCACTCCCGCGCCGCACGCGTCCATGGCGGCGTACGCCGGCAAGCTGTCGCTGGCCACGACGATGACCGCGCTGGTCTTCACCGGCGTCGCCGCGACGCCGGTCGTGTGGCTGCCGTTCGCGATGGCCGCACCCTTCGTGGCGTGGTCGGTGTGGAAGCTCGTCCGCGCCCGCCGCCGCTGGCTCGCGCCGGCGGAGCGGGCGCGGATCGTGCTCACCGTCGCCGCGGTGTGAGGCTCCTCAGGCGCCCGGCAGCCGCCGGTGGATGTCCTCGCTCATCCGGGTGATGGCGATGTAGAACTCGCACATCATCCGGAACAGGCACAGGTAGAGCAGGCCGACGATCGGCGCGACGATGATGGTGACGACGCCGAGGGCGGGGCTGTCGCCGAAGAAGCCGCTCACGGCGAAGAAGAGCGTCGCGAGGCAGATCACGACCAGGCCGATGACGTAGACGGCCTTGATGATCTTCGGCGTCACGAACGTCGTGAAGCTCAGGTCGAACAGGGCGCCGAGGAAGCCCTTGCCGCCGGCCGACCCTGCCGTCGGCCCGCCGTCGTAGCCGCCGCCCCCGTAGCCGCCGCCGTAGCCGCCGCCGTAGGAACCGCCCGCGGGCGGCTGGCCGTAGGAGCCGGCCGGCGGCTGGCCGTAGGACCCGCCGACGGGGGCCTGTCCGTAGGGGCTGGTGGGCTGGTCGCCGCCGTAGGGGTTCTGGGGATTCTGGGGGTCGCCGGGCTGGGACATGGGGAGCTCCTCGGGATCTGGGGTGGATCTGGGGTGCGATCGGGTCGGCCCCCTCCTGCCCCGCGACCGCGCGGGCAAACGTGCATACGTGGTATACATACCCGGTATCCATCGCTCACGGGGGCGGTGGGACGGACCACGGAGGCACGGATGTCGATCCGGCAGGCGATGCTGGCGATCCTCGAGCAGGGGCCGATGTACGGCTACCAGCTGAGGGCGGAGTTCGAGCAGCGGACGGGGGAGACCTGGCCGCTCAACATCGGGCAGGTCTACACGACCCTCACCCGGCTCGAGCGGGACGGACTGGTCGAGGTCGTCGGGCACGGGGGTGCCGACGAGACCGACCATGCCGAGCGCCAGGTGAGCTACCGCGCCACCGAGGCCGGGCGGAGCGAGGTGTCGGAGTGGTTCGCCACGCCGGTGCCTCGCTCCCAGCCCCCGCGTGACGAGCTCGCGATCAAGCTCGCCATCGCCGTCACGCTGCCCGGGGTGGACGTCGGCACGATCATCCAGCGCCAGCGCAGCGCGACGATGACCTCGCTGCAGGACTACACCCGCCTCAAGCGCACCGGTCGCGCGGCGACCCCGCAGGAGCCGGCCGACCTCGCCTGGAGCCTGGTCCTCGACGCGCTCGTCTTCGACGCGGAGGCCGAGGTGCGCTGGCTCGACCACTGCGAGGCCAGGCTGCGTCGCGCGGCGGTGGAGCGCGAGGGCGTACGCCGTCAGGACCCCGCCGCCGCGGACGAGCGGGCCGCGCGATGAACGCCGTCCTCCACCTCGCCGCCGTCTCGCGCATCCACGGCGAGGGCGCCACCGAGGTGCACGCGCTGCGCAGCGTCACCTTCCGCGCCCACCCCGGCGAGCTCGTCGCCGTCATGGGGCCGTCCGGCTCCGGCAAGTCGACGCTGCTGACGCTCGCCGGCGGCCTGGACGCCCCGACGTCGGGCTCGGTGTGGATCGAGGGCACCGACCTCGCCACGCTCGACAACGCCGGCCGCGCGCGCATCCGGCGTACGTCGGTGGGCTACGTCTTCCAGGACTTCAACCTGATCCCGGCGCTGACCGCCGCCGAGAACGTCGCCCTGCCCCGCGAGCTCGACGGCGAGAAGTCGAGGATCGCGCGGCGCCTCGCGCTGACCGCCCTCGAGGAGGTCGGCATCGCCGACCTCGCCGACCGGTTCCCCGACGAGATGTCGGGCGGCCAGCAGCAGCGCGTCGCGATCGCCCGCGCCATCGTCGGCGAGCGCCGGCTGATCCTCGCCGACGAGCCCACCGGCGCGCTCGACACCGACACCGGCGAGGAGATCCTGAGGCTGCTCCGGGCGCGCTGCGACGCCGGCGCCGCCGGGGTGATGGTGACCCACGAGGCCCGCCACGCGGCCTGGGCCGACCGGGTCGTCTTCCTCCGCGACGGCGTCGTCGTGGACGAGACGGGCGCGGACGAGCCCGAGGCCCTCCTCGCCGAGGAAGCGCAGAGGTGAGCGGCTGGCGCCCCGCCCTGCGCATCGCCTGGCGCGACGCGCTGCGCCACCGGGGCCGCAGCATCCTCGTGCTGGTCATGATCAGCCTGCCGGTGCTCGCGGTGAGCGCGGCCGCGGTGATCATCAAGACGGCCGACGTCAGCGGCATCGAGGGTGCCGATCGCACGCTCGGTGCAGCCGACGCCCGGGTGCGCACCGAGGGCCGCGGCCGGGTGGTGCAGGGACCCGACCCCAGCAGCGGCGAGTGGGCCCAGATGGGGGAGATGGACTACGACGACCCGCTGACCGCGGACGACGTACGTGCGGCGCTCGGCGTGGACGCACGGCTCGTCCCCATCGCATCGGGGTACTCGCGCGCCCGCCTCGACGACCGCGTGATCGACTTCTCGACCCGCGGCGTCGACCTCTCCGACCCCCTCGCGGCGGGCCTGTTCGACCTGGGGAGCGGGCGCCTCCCCGCGGCGCCCGGCGACGTCGTCGTCAACGACGCCATGATCGCCAAGGGCTTCGCGGTGGGTGACGAGCTCGAGGTGAGCGGCTCCACCCTGACGATCGTCGGCGTCGGACGGGACGCCACCACCCGCGACCAGCCGGTCGTCCTCGGCGCCTACGACGACCTCCCGAGCGACTCGACCAACGTGCGCGAGTGGCTGGTCGGGGCCGGGGACGTCTCGTGGTCGCAGGTGCAGGAGCTCAACGAGATCGGCGGACTGGTGACGTCGCGCGCCGTCCTCGCCGACCCGCCCGACATCGCGTCGATGGCCGAGCAGATGGGCTACGACACGGGGCGCAACGAGCTGCTCGCCGTGGTCACGCTCATCATCGTGATGGCGCTGATCGAGGTGGTGCTGCTGGCCGGACCGGCGTTCGCCGTCGGAGCGCGCCGCCATGCCCGCACGCTCGCGCTGATCGCCGCGTCCGGCGGCACGCCCGCCCAGTCGCGGCGCGTCATCCTCGGCAGCGGCGTGGTGCTCGGGATGGTCGCCTCGGTGGCCGGGCTGGTGCTGGGCATCGTGGTCGGGTGGGCGCTGCTGCCGGTGGTGCAGCTGTTCAACGGCCAGTGGTTCGGCCCGTTCGAGCTGCCGTGGGCCTACCTGCTCGCGATCACCGCCTTCGGCCTCGTCTCCGCGGTGCTCGCCTCGGTCGTGCCCGCGTGGCTGGCCAGCCGCCAGGACGTCGTCGCCGTGCTCGCCGGCCGGCGCGGCGACCGTCGCCCGCGCGCGTCGACGCCCGTCGTCGGCCTCGTCCTGCTCGGCGTCGGGATCGCGACCTCGTCCTACGGTGCGGTGGCCTCCGACACCAGCAACGGCGCCATCTGGATCGCCGCCTCCGCCATCGTGTCGGTGCTCGGGATGATCCTGGTCGTCCCGGTCGTCGTCTCGACCCTCGCCCGGCTGGCGGGTCGACTGCCCCTGCCGGCGAGGTACGCCGCCCGCGACGCCGCGCGCTACCGGACCCGGACGGTGCCGGCGGTCGCCGCGGTCGCCGCGACGGTCGCGGGGGTCGTCGCCCTCGGCATCTCGACCGACAGCCAGGAGCTGGCCAACGAGGCGGGCTACACGCCGCAGGCGCAGATGGGCACCGGCTACCTCACCTGGGGCGCCGAGCTGCTGCCCGGTGAGGAGCCGCCCGACGCCGGTCCGGTGTGGGACCGGATGACCGAGGTGATCGCCGAGACGGCTCCCGACGTCGACGTGCAGCAGCTGCGCGGGATGGACGAGTCGTTCGACGGCCGCGGCTACACGACGACCTACGTCGAGCTGCCCGCCGGGCTCGAGGGGACCGGCTCGTCCTACTACGGCTCGAGCGTCGGGGTCGCCGACACGGCCGCGGACGCGGGCATCGGAGGAGGTGCGGCCGACCTGGTCGACGCCGCGCTGGCCGACGGACGGGCGGTCGTCTTCACGTCGTCCGCCTCGAGCGCCACCGAGGTGGACCTGCACCGCGAGGACTGGAGCGTCAGCGGACAGGAGCCGGAGAGCACGTCGGTCGACACCCTGCCTGCGCAGGCTGTCCAGTGGGACGAGCGGGACGGCAGCACGCCGGCGCAGACGATCGTGCCCACGGCCGTGGCCGACGACCTCGGCCTGTCCGTCGTCACCTCGTCGCTGCGCCTCACGGGTGACCTCGACCCGGCGACCGAGACCCGGGTCGAGGAGGCCGTCGCGGGCGCGGTCGACGGCACCGTCGGGATCTACGTCGAGCGCGGCTACCAGCGTCCGGCCGAGGCGCTCATCGTGCTCCTCGTCCTGGGCGCCCTCGGCGGCGTGCTGATGGTCGGCGGCACGCTGACGGCGACCTTCCTCGCCCTGTCCGACGCCCGTCCCGACCTCGCGACGCTCTCGGCCGTCGGGGCCGCGCCCCGCACCCGGCGACGGGTCGCGGCGGCGTACGCGCTCGTCATCGGCTTCGTCGGCGCCCTCCTCGGCGCCGCGGTGGGCTTCATCCCCGGCGTCGCGATCTCGCGTCCGCTGACGGCCATGAGCGGCGGGTACTCCACCGACACCTCGGGCAACATGATCGGCGAGCACGCGAGCTACCTCGCCATCCCCTGGGGCCTCGTCGCGGCCGTCGTGGTGGCCCTGCCGCTGCTGACCGCGGTGGTCGTCGGGCTGTCCGCCCGCTCCCGGCTGCCGCTGGTGGCTCGCCTCGACTGACCGCGGTCGCCCGCCCCGGCTTGGTACTAGGGACGATCTGGTAGGTGAAACGGGGGTTCCGCCCACCAGATCGTCCCTAGATACCAAGCGGCGAAGAAAAAGTCAGGCTTGACTGTTTGTTTGTACGACGGCAGGCTGGCGTCGTGCCCTCCTCGTCCGGCTCCGTCGAGACCCCGGCCCGCGTGCCGCAGGCCGACCGGTCCCGCGCGATGCGGGCGCGGCTGCTGGAGGCGACGGTCGAGGTGCTGGTCGAGCGCGGCTTCGCCGGGACCTCGACGACCCTCGTCTCCGAGCGGGCCGGCGTGAGCCGGGGCGCACAGCTGCACCACTTCCCGACCAAGAACGACCTCGTCGTCGCCGCCGTCGAGCACCTCGCGCAGCGACGTGGTGACGAGCTCGCCGAGGCGGCGACGCGCCTGCCGAGCGGGCAGCGGCGTACGCGCGCCGTGCTCGAGATGCTGGGCGACCACTTCTCCTCCCCGGTCTTCTCCGCGGCCCTCGAGCTGTGGGTCGCGGCGCGGACCGACGAGGCGCTCCGGGCCGCGGTCGCCCCGCTGGAGCAGCGCGTCGGTCGCGAGACGCACCGCCTCACCGTGGCCGCGCTCGGCGCCGACGAGTCGGAGCCGGGGGTCCGCGAGATCGTCCAGGCCACCCTCGACCTGGTCCGCGGCCTCGGCCTGGCCTCGACGATCTCCGACGACTCCGCCCGCCGCCGTCGCATCCTCCGCGAGTGGGCGGACGTCCTCGACACGGAGCTCTCACCACCCCACGACGTCTCCGGACTCCCCCGCTCCGCTCCTGCGCCCGACAACGTCGCGGGGACCCCGAAAGGACGACCGTGACCGACGTGCTCACCCAGGTCCTCGCCGACCTCGCCGCCGAGGGCGACCGGCTCGACGACCTCGTCCGCGACCTCGACGCCACCGGCTGGCAGACCCCGACCCCCGCCGCCGGCTGGGACGTCGCCGCCCAGGTCGCGCACCTCGCCTGGACCGACGACGTCGCGCTGAAGGCGGCGACCGACAAGGAGGCGTGGGACGCGGTCGTGATCGCCGCGATCAACGACCCCGACGGGTTCGTCGACCAGGAGGCGCTCGCGCTCGCCCGCACCCCCGACCTGCTCGACCGCTGGCGCGCCGGCCGCACCGCGCTGCGCGACGCGCTGACGGCGTACCCCCACGGCGAGAAGATGCCGTGGTTCGGCCCGCCGATGTCGGCCACGTCGATGGCCACCGCGCGGTTGATGGAGACCTGGGCGCACAGCCTCGACGTCCACGAGGGCCTCGGTGCTCCGGTCGAGGACACCGACCGGATCCGCCACGTCGCGCACCTCGGCGTCCGCACCCGCAACTTCGCCTTCGCCGTGCACGGGCTCGACGCACCCGCCGAGGAGTTCCGGATCGACCTCGTCTCGCCGTCCGACGACGTGTGGACGTGGGGCCCGGAGGACGCGGCCCAGACCCTGACCGGCAGCGCCGGCGACTTCTGCCGTCTCGTCACCCAGCGGGTCCACCGCGCCGACACCGACCTCGTCGCGACCGGCCCGGACGTCGACCGCTGGCTCGACATCGCGCAGGCCTTCGCCGGCCAGCCCGGTGAGGGGCGGGCGCCGCGATGAGCGCGGTGAGGATCGGCAACTGCTCCGGCTTCTACGGCGACCGCCTCAGCGCGATGCGCGAGATGCTCGAGGGCGCCACCAAGGACGGGCAGAGCCTCGACGTCCTCACCGGTGACTACCTCGCCGAGCTCACGATGCTCATCCTCGGCAGGGACCAGATGAAGGACCCGGGCCTGGGCTACGCGCGTACGTTCGTCCGCCAGGTCGAGGACTGCCTCGGCCTCGCGCTGGAGAGCGGCGTGAAGATCGTCGCCAACGCCGGTGGGCTCAACCCCGCCGGCCTGGCCGACAGGCTCCGCGAGGTCGCCCGCGGGCTCGGCCTCGACCCCGCGATCGCCCACGTCGAGGGCGACGACGTACGCCACCTGCGGCTGGGGCTGGAGGACGCCCTCACCGCCAACGCCTACCTCGGCGGCTTCGGCATCGCCGCGGCACTGACCGCGGGAGCGGACGTCGTGGTCACCGGACGCGTCACCGACGCCTCGCTCGTCGTCGGCCCGGCCGTCGCGCACCACGGCTGGAGCGCGACGTCGTACGACGAGCTGGCGGGCGCCGTCGTCGCCGGCCACGTCATCGAGTGCGGCACCCAGGCGACGGGCGGCAACTTCAGCGGCTTCCTCGACCTCCCCCGCCGCGACCGTCCGCTCGGCTTCCCGGTCGCCGAGGTCGCCGCCGACGGCTCGAGCGTCATCACCAAGCACGACGGCACCGGGGGCGCGGTCACCGTCGACACCGTCACCGCGCAGCTCGTCTACGAGATCCAGTCCACCCGCTACCTCGGCCCCGACGTCACCGTCCACCTCGACGCGCTGCGGCTCGAGGAGGTCGGCGAGGACCGCGTCGCGATCACCGGTGTCGTCGGCGAGGCGCCGCCCGAGCAGCTCAAGGTCTGCGTCAACGAGCTCGGCGGCTGGCGCAACACCGCGGAGTTCGTCCTCACCGGGCTCGACGTCGAGGCGAAGGCCCAGTGGGTGCGCGACCAGCTCGACGGTCGGCTCACGGCCGCCGAGGTCGTCTGGTCCGACGTCACCGAGCCGCCGGCCGACGCACCCACCGAGGAGTCCGCCTCGACCCTGCTGCGCTGCACCGTCAAGGACTCCTCGCCCGACCCGGTCGGCCGTGCGTTCACCTCCGCGGTGGTCGAGCTCGCCCTCGGCTCCTACCCCGGCTTCACGATGACCGCCCCGCCCGCGCCCGGCACCCCGTTCGGCATCTACCGGGCGGCCTACGTCGACCGCGCCGACGTCACCCAGACCGTCGTCCACGCCGACGGGACCCGCGAGGTCGTCGCCGATCCCGGCCTCGGCGTGCCCCAGGGCGAGGCACCCGGCGCCCGCCCGTCGCCGTACCCCGGCCGCACCGACGTGCTCACCCGCCGCCTGCCGCTCGGCACCTTCGTCCACGCCCGCTCCGGCGACAAGGGCGGCGACGCCAACGTCGGGCTCTGGGTGGCGCACGACGGCGTCGACGCCGAGACGTACGACGCCCGCGTGCAGTGGCTGTTCAAGCTGATGTCGCCGCGCGGGATCCCCGCGCTCCTCCCCGAGGCCGACGGGCTCGACACCGAGGTCTGGCTGCTGCCGCACCTCGGTGCGGTCAACGTCGTCGTCCACGGCCTGCTCGGTGACGGGGTCGCCGCGTCGACGCGCTTCGACCCGCAGGCCAAGGGGCTGGGGGAGTGGCTGCGCTCGCGGCTGGTCTCGATCGAGGACTCGCTCCTGTGACCGCCTCGACCGCCTCGACGAGCGAGGAGGAGCGCGAGGCGCTGCGGGCGACCGCGGCGGAGTTCGTGCGCCGCGAGGTCGCGCCGCACCTGCAGGAGTGGGAGGACGCGGGTGAGATCCCGCGCGCGCTGCACCGGACCGCCGGCGACCTCGGGCTGATCGGCGTCGCGTTCCCCGAGGAGGTCGGCGGGAGCGGTGGCGACCTGCTCGACTCGGTGGCGATGCAGGAGGCGATGTTCGACGCCGGTGCGTCCAGCGGGCTGATGGCCGGGCTGTTCACGAGCGGCATCGCGCTGCCGCACATCGCGGCGAGCGGCAACGCCGACCTGGTCGACCGCTTCGTCCGGCCGACGCTCGCCGGCGACCTGATCGGGTCGCTCGCGATCACCGAGCCGGGCGGCGGGTCCGACGTCGCACGGCTGCGGACGACGGCGGTGCGCGAGGGCGACCACTACGTCGTCGACGGCGCCAAGACCTTCATCACCTCCGGGGTGCGCGCCGACTTCGTGACCGTCGCGGTCCGCACCGGTGGGCCGGGCCACAGCGGGATCTCGCTGCTGGTGGTCGAGAAGGGCACACCCGGCTTCACCGTCGACCGCTCGCTGCGCAAGATGGGCTGGCACTGCTCCGACACGGCCGAGCTGTCCTTCGCCGACGTGCGGGTGCCGGTGGCCAACCTCGTCGGCGAGGAGGGCGGCGGCTTCGGCCAGATCGCCGACCAGTTCGTCGTCGAGCGGATCGCGCTGGCCGTGCACGGCTACGGCATCGCCGCCGCGCTCGCTCGACCTCGCGGCGGCGTACGTCCGCGAGCGCGAGACCTTCGGGCGGCCGCTGATCGGCAACCAGTCCGTCCAGCACACGCTGGTCGAGATGCGCCGCCAGGTCGAGGTCGCCCGCACCTACACGCGCCACGTCGCTGCTCGCCACGTCGCGGGCGAGTTCGTGGTCGCCGAGGCGTGCCTGGCCAAGCAGACCGCGGTGGACTGCGCGGCGTACGTCTGCGACCGCGCGGTGCAGCTGTTCGGCGGCACCGGCTACATGCACGGCACCGAGGTGGAGCGGCACTACCGCGACGCCCGGATCCTGCCGATCGGGGGCGGCGCCGACGAGGTGCTGCGCGACCTGACGGCCAAGCTGATGGGTTATGCATCATGAGGGAGATTCGATGATCAAGCTGCCGTCGCTGGGCGACGAGGTGTCGGTGTGGATGGACGCGCCGCCGGCCGAGGTCTGGGACCTCGTCAGCGACGTGACCCGCATCGGCGAGTTCAGCCCGGAGACCTTCGAGGCGAAGTGGACGCGCGGGTCGACCGGGCCCGAGGTCGGCGCGTACTTCGCCGGTCACGTGAAGCGCAACGGCGTCGGACCGACGTACTGGTCGCCGTGCCGCGTCACCGTCTGCGAGCCCGAGAAGGTCTTCGAGTTCTCCGTCGGCACCGACGCGATCACCGTCAACAACTGGGGCTACCGCCTCGAGCCGAAGGACGGCGGCACCCTCGTCACGGAGTACTTCCGCCTCGAGCCGTCGCTGCCGACGCGCCTCTACTGGACCGTGCTCGGCGCGCTGCGCGGTCGCACCAACCGCCGGGGCATGCAGACGACGCTGGAGCGGATGAAGGGGGTGCTCGAGAAGTGACTTCTGTAGGTGGTCGAGCAGCCGGCGAGGAACGAGTCGGCGTATCGAGACCGACCAACCGCGAGGCGATGCTCGAGAAGATCGCCGACCTCGACGCGCAGCACGCGGTCGCGGTGGCCGGCGGCGGCGAGAAGTACGTCGACCGGCACCACGCCCGCGGCAAGCTGACGGCCCGCGAGCGGATCGAGCTGCTCGTCGACCCCGGGTCGGCGTTCCTCGAGCTGTCGCCGCTGGCGGGCTGGGGCTCCGACTTCACCGTCGGCGCGTCCGTCGTCACCGGCATCGGCGTGGTCGAGGGCGTCGAGTGCATGATCAGCGCCAACGACCCGACGGTGAAGGGCGGCGCGTCGAACCCCTGGACGGTCAAGAAGATCTTCCGCGCCTCGCAGATCGCCGAGGAGAACAACCTCCCGACCGTCTCGCTCGTCGAGTCCGGCGGCGCCGACCTGCCGACGCAGAAGGAGATCTTCATCCCCGGCGGCCGGCTCTTCCGCGACCTGACCCGGTCGTCGGCGCGCAAGCAGCCGACCATCGCGCTGGTCTTCGGCAACTCGACCGCCGGTGGTGCCTACGTCCCCGGGATGAGCGACTACACGGTCTTCGTACGAGGTGGCGCCAAGGTCTTCCTCGGCGGCCCGCCGCTGGTGAAGATGGCGACCGGCGAGGAGTCCGACGACGAGTCGCTCGGCGGCGCCGAGATGCACGCCAAGGTGTCCGGCCTCGCCGACTACCTCGCCGAGGACGAGCTCGACGCGATCCGGATCGGGCGGCGGATCGTGGCCCGGCTCAACCGCCGCAAGCCCGACCTTCGCACCCGAGTTCCACGCTTCGTGGCCGAGATCTCGGCCGACAACCATGGCGGTCACCGGATATCCGGTGACTCCAGAGCGACCAGCGCCCCCTTCGCCGAGCCCGACGCCGACCCCGACACCCTCCTCGACCTCATCCCGACCGACCTCAAGGAGCCGTTCGACCCGCGCGAGGTGATCGTCCGGATCGTCGACGGCACCAGCGAGCGCAACGGGCGGCCGTTCGACGAGTTCAAGCCGCTCTACGGCACCTCGCTCGTCACCGGCTGGGCGCAGCTGCACGGGCACCCGATCGGCATCCTCGCCAACGCGCAGGGCGTGCTGTTCTCGCAGGAGGCGCAGAAGGCGACGCAGTTCATCCAGCTCGCCAACCAGAGCGACACCCCGCTGCTCTTCCTGCACAACACCACCGGCTACATGGTCGGCAAGGACTACGAGCAGGGCGGGATCATCAAGCACGGCGCGCAGATGCTCAACGCCGTCTCCAACAGCACGGTCCCGCACCTCAGCGTGATCATGGGCGCGTCCTACGGCGCCGGCAACTACGGCATGAACGGCCGCGCCTTCGACCCGCGCTTCCTCTTCACCTGGCCGAGCGCGAAGTCGGCGGTCATGGGGCCTGCCCAGCTCGCGGGCGTCCTCTCGATCGTGGCCCGCGCCGCCACCGAGGCCAAGGGGCAGGAGTACGACGAGGAGGGCGACGCCGGCATGCGCGCGATGGTCGAGCAGATGGTGGAGGAGCAGTCGCTGCCCTACGCCCTGTCCGGGATGCTCTACGACGACGGCGTCATCGACCCGCGCGACACCCGCACCGTCCTGGCGATCTGCCTGAGCGTCATCAGCAACACCACCGGACCGGTGCGCGAGGGATTCGGGGTGTTCCGCACATGAGCCATCGATCCAGCTGGTCGCCGTGGCCAACCGCGGCGAGATCGCCAGCCGCGTCTTCGCCACCTGCCGCCGCCTCGGCATCGAGACCATGGCGCTCTTCTCCGACGCCGACGCCGACCTGCCCGTACGTCCGCGACGCCGACTACGCCGCCCGCCTGCCGGGCAGCACGCCCACCGAGACCTACCTCCGCGGCGAGCAGATCGTCCGGCTCGTGCGCGGGAGCGGCGGGCAGGCGGTGCACCCGGGCTACGGGTTCCTCTCCGAGAGCGCCGACTTCGCCCGCGCGGTCATCGCCGGCGGCCTGGTGTGGATCGGTCCGCCGCCGGAGGCCATCGAGGCGATGGGCTCGAAGGTGCGCGCCAAGGAGCTCATGCGCGCCGCGGGCGTGCCCGACGCTCGAGGCGCCCGACCAGCCCACCGAGGCCGACCTCCCCCTGCTCGTCAAGGCGAGCGCGGGCGGTGGCGGTCGCGGGATGCGGGTCGTACGCCGTCTCGAGGACCTCGACGCCGAGGTCGCCGCAGCCGAGGCCGAGGCGCGCAGCGCGTTCGGCGACGGCACGGTCTTCGTCGAGCCCTACGTCGAGTCCGGCCGCCACGTCGAGGTGCAGGTCCTCTTCGACACCCACGGCACCGGCGTCGCCGCTCGGCGACCGCGACTGCTCGCTGCAGCGTCGCCACCAGAAGGTGCATGGAGGAGGCCCCGGCCCCGGGGCTGTCCGACGAGGTCCGCGCCGCGATGCACGGTGCCGCGGTCGACGCCGGGCTGCGCCGTCGGCTACGTCGGCGCCGGCACCGTCGAGTTCCTCTACGACGCCGCGACCGGCAGCGCTTCTGGTTCCTCGAGATGAACACCCGCCTCCAGGTCGAGCACCCCGTCACCGAGTGCGTCACCGGGCTCGACCTGGTCGCCGCTCCAGATCGGCGTCGCCGAGGGTCGCACGCTGCTCGACGAGCTGCTGCCCGACGGCGTACCGGCGCCGAGCGGCCACGCCGTCGAGGTGCGGCTCTACGCCGAGGACCCCGCGGCCGGCTGGCAGCCCACCGCGCGGCCGGCTCGCGCGCTTCGAGATCCCGCGCGGACGTCGACGTTCGACCTGCTGGCCCGGCACGGCATCCGCGTCGACGCCGGCTACGGCGTCGCGGCGACGTCGTCGGCACGCACTACGACGCGATGCTCGCCAAGGTCATCAGCTGGGGGCCCGACCGGCCGTCGGCGCTGCGGTCGCTCAGGGGGGCGCTGCGGCGGTCGCGGCTGCACGGGATCACCACCAACCGCGACCTGCTCGATGCCGCTGCTCGCACGACCGCGACACCGTGGACGCGCACGATGACCACGTCGACGCTCGAGCACCGGCTGGCGCGGGGACCGCTCCTCGGACGTCGCGCCGAACGGCCGACACCCGAGCTCGCGCCCGTTCGTCGCCGCGATCGCGCTCGCCACCCGCGACGCCGAGCGCGCGTCGTGCAGCAGGGCGTGCCGGTCGGGTGGCGCAACGTCGTGTCGCAGCCGCACCGCACGACCTTCGAGGTGGCCGGGCCGCGACGAGCCGGTCGTGGCCGAGTGGTACGCCGGTCGCGACGGGTTCCGCAGCGCGCCGAGCGAGGACCTGCGGTCGTGCTCGCGGCGACCCCGACGCGGGTCGTGGTCGAGCGGGTCAACGGCCACCGGATCGACTTCGACGTCCACATCGACGAGTGACCGGCGAGGTCCACCTCGACGACGACTGCATGGTGCGCGAGACGGCTGCGCCTGCTGCCGCGGTTCACCGACCCCGCCGACGCGGTCGCGAGCGGCTCGCTGCTCGCGCCGATGCCCGGCACGGTCGTCAGGGTCGTGGTCGAGGCCGGGGCGCAGGTCGCCGCCGGCGACGTCGTCCTCGTGCTCGAGGCCATGAAGATGCAGCACACCGTGACCGCGCCGCACGACGGCACGATCACCCAGATCAACGTCGAGCCCGGTGCGCAGGTCGCCGCCGGGGAGGTCCTGGCAGTAGTGGAGGAGACCGCATGAGCACGTTCACCGAGTCCGAGGAGCGCATCGAGCTGCGCCGCCAGGTCCGCAAGCTGGCGAGCGGCTACGGTCGCGAGTGGTTCGTCGAGCGCGCCCGCGCCGGCGAGAAGACCACCGACCTGTGGATGGAGATCGCCAAGGCGGGCTACCTCGGCGTCAACATCCCCGAGGAGTACGGCGGGGGTGGGGGCGGCATCGGCGACGTGGCCGCCGTCTGCGAGGAGCTCGCCGCGCAGGGGTGCCCGCTGCTGATGATGGTCGTCAGTCCCGGCGATCTGCGGCACCGTGATCGCGCGCTACGGCACCGAGGAGCAGAAGCAGCAGTGGCTGCCCGGCATCTGCGACGGCACCGCCACCATGGCCTTCGCGATCACCGAGCCCGACGCCGGCACCAACTCCCACAACATCACCACCACCGCGCGCCGCGACGGCGACGAGTGGGTGCTCCGGGGCCAGAAGATCTACATCTCCGGCGTCGACGAGTCCGCCAACGTGCTGGTCGTCGCCCGCGCCGAGGACGCGAGGACGGGCAAGCTCAAGCCCTGCCTCTTCGTCGTCCCCACCGACTCCCCGGGCTTCGAGTTCACCGCGATCCCGATGGAGATCGTCAGCCCCGAGAAGCAGTTCCAGGTCTTCATCGACGACGTCCGGCTCCCGGCGACGGCGATCGTCGGCGACGAGGACGGCGGCCTGGTGCAGCTCTTCGCCGGCCTCAACCCCGAGCGGATCATGGCGGCCTCCTTCTCGACCGGCCTCGCCCGCCACGCCCTCGAGAAGGCATCGGCGTACGCCCAGGAGCGCACGGTGTTCAAGGCCCCCATCGGCTCCCACCAGGCCATCGCCCACCCGCTCGCGATGGCCCACATCGAGAACGAGCTCGCGCGGCTGATGACCCAGAAGGCGTCCGCGCTCGTCGACGCCGGCGACGACATGGCCGCGGGCGAGGCGGCCAACATGGCGAAGTACGCCGCCGCCGAGGCCGCCGTCCACGCCGTCGACGCGGCGGTGCAGACCCACGGCGGCAACGGGATCACGCAGGAGTACGGCATGGCCGGCATGCTCGTCGCCGCCCGCGCGGGCCGGATCGCGCCGGTGAGCCGGGAGATGATCCTCAACTTCGTCGCGATGCACTCGCTGGGGCTGCCGAAGTCCTACTGAGCGCCGCTGCCCGATGTCCGACGCATCGGATATCGGGCGGGTCTCGTGACAGGACTTCGTCCTTCCTCGACCACCGGGCGGGTGTCGGGGCCAGGTGGCAGGATGCACGCCGTGGCCCTCGCAGACCGTCCGCTCGTGCCCGAGGAGTGGGTGCAGCGGATCCACGCGGTGCTCGGCCGGCTGCCACGCTGCGAGCAGGAGGCCGCCTGGACGGGCACCCGCTGGCGGGTGGGCAGCGCGACGGTCGCGCACGTCTTCGGCGGCGAGGACCAGGTCTTCCGGATCACCTTCCGCGGCGAGCCCGACGAGGTCGCGGCCTTCGAGCACATGGGTGGGCCCTACTTCCGCTCCGGCTGGGGCGGCAACGTCATCGGGCTGGTGCTCGACGACCGGACCGACTGGCAGGAGCTCGGCGAGCTGCTCACCGACTCCTACTGCCTCCAGGCACCGGCCACCCTGGCCGACAAGGTCGATCGGCCCCACGCCTGACACCGGGGAAGATCACTGCTGACATGTCACGAGGATCTTCCCCGCCGATGTCTCAGAGCCAGGTGTTGTCGTGCTCGCGCATGAAGCGGTCGTACGCGTCGCCGTCGAGGTCGCCCATGCCGGCGGCGAGGCCCTCGAAGTACGCCTCGCGCGGGGCGCCCGGCGCGAAGTGGAGGAGCATCGTGGCGGGGCCGTCCTCGTTGCGGAACCCGTGGATCCCGCCGGCCGGCACGTGGGCGAAGTCGCCCGCGGCGCACGCCACCCAGTCGGTGCCGTCGTAGATGGTGACGATGCCCTCGAGGACGTAGAACGACTCCGTGATCGTCCGGTGGAAGTGCGCCGCGGGACCGCTCGGCGGCCCGGCGAACTCCCACCGGTAGAGGCCGAACGTGCCCTGGGTCCCGCTGCCCTGCGCGAGGTAGAACACCTTGTTGCCGTTGGGGTAGACGACGGCCGGCTCGATCCCGGCCCGCACGACGCGGGCGGACACCTCCCCGGAGTCGCCGTCGTAGAGGGGCGGCGGGTAGCTCATGCGTCCAGCGCCTCGTAGCGGTCCTGGACCTCCTGCGGCGAGGCTGCGTTGGGCTGGCTGATCCTGACGTGGTTGCCGAACGGGTCGCGGATGCCGAAGTCGGTGCCGTAGGGCTGCTCGACCGGCTCCTGGGTGATCTCGACGCCGGCGTCGCGGAGGGCGGCGTACGTCGCGTGGACGTCGCTGCTCTGGAGGAAGAGCCCGCCGAGCGCGCCCTTGGTGACGAGCTCGCGGACCTGGGACGCGGTGGACTCGTCGTGCTGCGGCCCGCCGACGAGCTCGAGCAGCAGCGAGGTGTCCTGTCCGGGGACGCCGACGGTCAGCCAGCGCATGAAACCGAGGTCGATGTCGTCGCGGGTCTCGAAGCCGAGGTGGGTCGTGTAGAAGTCGAGCGCCTCGTCCTGGTCGAGGACGGGCACGGAGCGGATGTGGAGGCTGGTGATGTGGTTGGAGTTCATGACGAGGACGCTAACGAGCCTCCGCCCCGGTCCGCTTCTCCGAAAGCGCTGTCTCGCGCGGACGCGTCCACGCGGCGATGAAGCAGGACGGCACGGAGACCGGCTGGTGCGCCGCGCGGAACTCGGTCGGCGAGACGCCGACGATGTTGCTGAAGGTCCGGCTGAACGTGCCGAGGCTCGCGAAGCCCACGTCCCACGCGACGTCGGTGACGGGCCGGTCGGTCTGGCGCAGCAGCGTCATCGCCCGCTCCACCCGCCGGCGCTGGAGGTAGCGGTGCGGCGTCTCGCCGTACACGTCCTTGAAGACCCGACCGAACTGGGACGGCGACAGGTGGGCGATCGCCGCCAGCGTGGGTACGTCGAGGGGCTCGGCGTAGCGGCGGTCCATCTCGTCGCGGGCCCGGAGCATCCGACGGTTGGTGTCCTCCTGGGCGGACAGCGACGGGGCCATGCGGCCGAACCTAGCGGGAGATCGGTGAGTTGAGCAGCGGCACGGCCCCGGGGGGAAGCCGTGCCGCTGCAGTGCGTTGGGGAGCCCGTGCCCGTCGCCGTCGGTGGCGTCGGGTGCGGGCCCGCGGAACGCGGCCGCTCCGGTCTCATCAGAGACCGGACATTCAGGGTGTGGTGCCGCTTCCCTTGTCGGGCTTCTCCGGCTTCTCCGGCTTGTCGGGCTTCGGTCCGGCTTGTCGGGTTTGGCGGGCTTGTCGGGCTTGTCGGGCTTGGCGGGCTTGTCGGGCTTGTCGCCCCTGTCGCCTTTGTCGGTCTCCTCGCCCTTGTCGGTCTTTCCCGGCTTGTCCCCCGTGTCGCCGTGATCGGCCTTGTCGGGCTTGTCCGGCTTCGGGCTTGTCGGGCTTCGGGGTGGGTGTCGGCAGGGCGGAGGGCTGACCGACCAGGTCGACGCAGTAGGTGGCGACGTCGGCTGCGCCGGCCTCGGCCGCGGCCTCGGTCAGGGTCTCGAGGTCGGCGGCGGCAAGGGCCGAGCCCGTCGCCGGCGATGTCCGCCTGGAAGGCGCGGCAGAGCTCGTCGAGGTCCGGCTCGGGCGTCGACGGCGACGTCGAGGGGGGTGTCGAGGGGGGTGTCGAGGGCGGTGTCGACGTGGGCCTGGACGGGCTGGAGGTCGGCGAGGAGGACGGTCCGGAGGTGAGAGTCGAGGTGGGCGTCGGGGATCCGGATCCGGAGGTCCCTGACTGCGTGGCCTCCGGACGGTCCGTGCCGGACGAGGGGCTGCGTGTGGGTACGCCGGGGGGGCTGGAGGTGTCCGGCGACGCGGCGGTGGGCGTCTCCGTCTCGGAGCTCGTGTCGGGAGACCGGCCGAGGAGCCCACGCACGTCGGGGAGGTCAGCAGATCCCGCGAGGGCGAAACCGCCCGACGCCAGCGCGACGACGGCGCCGGTGGCGACGACGGCGCGCGCTGCTGCTCGGCCACTGCGCCGCGGCCGCGGGGCGACCGTGTCGGACCGGCCGGGCGAGGGGGTGGTCGCGGTCCGGCGGAACACCGCCGCGGTGGCGTCCTCGCGGTGCAGCTCGCGGGCTGCCCCGGACCACCGGCCGCTCCCAGGAACGTGCCGAGGGCGCTCCCGTGCGCCGCGGGGTCGTCGAGCAGTCGCTCGGCCTCCCGGCGGGACAGGCGTGCTCTCTGGATGCGCATCTCACTCCCTCAGCGCTGCGGACGCGGCCGGTGTTACGGCTCGCGGTCGATCTTCTTGGCCAGCTGGCGCAGCCCGCGGAACGATGCCGCCCGCACGGCACCCGCCGACTTTCCCAGGATCCGGCCGGCGGTCGCCGCGTCGAAGCCCAGCACGGTGCGCAGCATGATCGCCTCCGCCTGCTCCCGCGGCAGCGTCGCCACCAGCGCGAGCGCGGCCTGCGAGTGCACGCGACCGAGCGTGTCGCCCTCGACGTCGACGTCGTCGCGCAGGTCCGTCAGGTCCTCGACGGTCCGCTCGTCGGTCGGTCGGCGGCGCGCCCGGCGCAGGTGGTCGAGCGCCCGGTGGCGCCCGATCGTGGTGACCCAGCCCCGGAAGCCGTCCGCGTCCCCGCTGAACCGGTCGAGGTCGCGGAAGGCCTGGGCCCACGCCTCGCTGGCGACGTCCTCGGCGTCGCTGCTGCCGACCAGGACGGTCAGGTAGCGCAGCAGCGGCGGCTGGACCTCCCGGTAGACGGCACGGAACGCACCCTCGTCACCGGTGAGCATCAGCTCCACGGCGGCGTCGAGAGGATCTGGACCGTGCACCCCGCGGTTCTACCGCAGCCGGCCGCCGGATCACAGGGCCGGTCGGTGTGTCGCGCGACCGGACCGGTCAGCCCCGCGGCGGGCGGGGGAAGAAGAGCGGGACCCGGGCGGCGTACGCGTCCCACCCGGGGCGCTGCGACATCGTCTTCTCGAGCAGCTTGGCACCGGTGACGTTGCGGATGAAGAAGGTCATCGCGACCGGGGCGAACACGGTCAGCAGGCCGGGCAGCCACCCGAGCGACAGCGCTCCGGCGATCCACAGCCCCCACCAGACGCACGCGTCGCCGAAGTAGTTGGGGTGCCGCGTCCACGCCCAGAGGCCGGTGTCGAGCACGGGCGGGCGCTCGTCGCGGGGACGGGAGCGGTACGCCGAGAGCTGGGCGTCGCCGACGACCTCGAAGAAGATCCCGACGGCCCACACGGCCACGCCGATCCACACGACGGCCCACCAGCGCACGTCGTACGCCGCGGCGACGTGGAGGGGGAAGGAGATCACCCACGCGACGACGGCCTGCGTGAGGAAGACCCGCAGCAGCACCTTCGCGGCGCCGGCGTGCCACCCCGGACCACCGAGCATCGCCTCGTAGCGCGGGTCCTCGCCGTGGCCGACCGAGCGCTTCGCGATGTGCCACGCGAGGCGGCCGCCCCAGAGGGTCACCAGCACGGCGAGCAGCCACGAGTGCCCGTCGGGCCAGACGAGCGCCAGCACGAGGGCGATGGCGACGAACGACGTGCCCCAGGCGACGTCGACGACCGCGACCCGGTCGAGGCGTCGGCTGATCGCCGCCGTCACGCCCATGACCACCAGTGCGGTCAGGAGTGCGACCAGGCTCTGGGTCACCACGTGCGGACGGCGGGGAGCGTGTGCGGTGCTCCCGGACGCACCGACAGGATCTGGTCGACGCCCATCCGGCCGTCGCGGAAGGCGAGCGCGCCACCGACGAGGTAGAGCCGCCAGACGCGGACCACCTCCTCGCCGACCAGCTCGCGCAGGCGCGGCAGGTTGGCCTCGAAGTTGTCCATCCACCCGGCGACGGTCAGCACGTAGTGCTCCCGCATCGCGTGGACGTCGCGGACCTCGAGCCCGCCGGCCTCGATCAGCCCGACGGTCTCGCCGACCGGCCGCATGGTCATGTCGGGGGCGATGAACGACTCGATGAACGGGCCGCCGCCGGGGTGCTTGCCGCCGCCGGCGCCCTGGCGCGACATCTGCTGGACCAGGACGCGGCCGCCGGGTCGCACCGCGCGGCGCAGCACCTCGACGTAGGTCGCGTAGTTGGTCGCGCCGACGTGCTCGCCCATCTCGAGCGAGCCGACGGCGTCGAAGTGGTCGCGCTCGGGGACCTCGCGGTAGTCCTGGAGCCGGATCTCGACCCGGTCCTGCAGCCCGCGCTCGGCGATGCGGGCGTCGATGAACTTCTTCTGCTCGGCCGCGATCGTCACGCCGGTCACCTGGGCGCCGAAGTGCTCGGCCGCGTGCAGGCTCAGCGAGCCCCAGCCGCACCCGACGTCGAGCATCTTCATGCCCGGCTCCAGGCCGAGCTTGGTGCAGACCAGGTCGAGCTTGGCGCGCTGCGCCTCCTCGAGCGGCACGTCGGGCGTCGCGTGGTAGCCGCAGCTGTAGGCCATCTGCGGCTCGAGGATGAGCGAGTAGAACTCGTTGGAGAGGTCGTAGTGGTGGCTGATCGACGACCGGTCACGGGCCAGGCTGTGCAGCCGGCCCTTGATCCGCGCCTGCGAGGCCGGCGCTGCGGGCGGCCGGCCGAGCGCGCCGAGGTCGGCGGCGGTGCGGATCGCGTCGACCATCGCGCGCGGCGAGAGGCGTACGCCGGACAGGCCGCGCTCGGCGCCCACGGCGAAGGCGTGCGACAGCGCGGACTCGAGCGTCCAGCCGTCCTGCTCGGGGACGTCGAGCTCGCCGGTGACGTAGGCCTGCGCGGCACCGAGCTCGCCCGGGTGCCACAGCAGCCGGCGCAGGGCGTCGGGCGAGCGCAGCACGACGTGCGGCGCGTCCTCGGGCCCGGCGACCGAGCCGTCCCAGGCCTCCAGCCGGACGGGGAGGTCGCCCCCGATGAACGGGCGGACCGCCTCGGCGAGCCGGCCGGCGACGCCGTCGGTCGAGCGGGTGGTGGCGACGGGGCGGGGTGCGGTCTGGGTCACGGGTTCTCCCGGGTGAAGGTCAGCTGCGAGACGTTGATGTAGCCGCTGGCGAAGCCGGCCTGGGAGTAGGCGAGGTAGAAGTGCCACACCCGCATGAAGAGGTCGTCGAAGCCGAGGGCGTGGACGGCGTCGCGCTGCGCGAGGAACCGGGTGTCCCACCGGCGCAGGGTCTCCGCGTAGTGGCTGCCCATCTCCAGCTGGCCGGTGAGGCGCAGCGTGGTCTCGTCGCGGGTGATCTCGTCGATCACCTCGACGCTCGGCAGGAAGCCGCCGGGGAAGATGTACTTGTTGATCCAGGTCTGGCCGTCGCGGGTGGCGAGCATCCGGTCGTGCGGCATCGTGATCGCCTGGATGGCGACCCGGCCGCCCGGGGCGAGCACGCTGTCGATGGTGCGGAAGTAGGTCCCCCAGAACTCGTGGCCCACCGCCTCGATCATCTCGACGGACAGCACGGCGTCGTACGTCGCTCCGGTGGCGGCGAGCGCGCGGTAGTCCATCAGCTCGACGCGGACGCGGTCGGAGAAGCCGGCTGCGGCGATCCGCTGCTCGGCGAGCTCGAGCTGCTCGATGGACAGGGTGATGGTGTGCACGGTCGCGCCGCGGCGGGCCGCGCGGATGGCGAGCTCGCCCCAGCCGGTGCCGATCTCCAGGACGCGGGTGCCGTCGGTGACGCCGGCCTCGTCGAGGAGCCGCTCGATCTTGCGGCCCTGGGCCTCGGCGAGGTCGGGGCTGTGGACGACCGGGTCCCCACTGTCCCCCCACGAAGGACTGGGCTCTGGTGGAGTGGCGACGAGGTGGTCACCGACGGAGCCGGGCCCGGCTGCCGACCGACGAGGAGGAGGTGTCGAAGAGGGCGGAGGAATAGCTGAGGGTGTCGTCGAGGAACAGCTCGAACATCTCGTTGGACAGGTCGTAGTGGTGCGAGATGTTGGCGCGGCTGTTGGCCTCGGTGCTGCGCTGGTTGCCGGGCAGGCGCGGCGTGAGGAAGGCGCGCATCCGCTGCAGCGGCTCGGGGATGAGGGTGGCCATCCGGGCAGCGGGGACGGTGAGGAAGCCGGCCAGGTCCTCGGCGTCCCAGGCGCCGGTCATGTAGGCCTCGCCGAACCCGATGAGGTGGTCGCGACCGAGGCGCGCGTAGAACTCGTCGGGACGGTGGATGTGCATCGTCGGCCCGCCCTGGCCGAGCCGACGGCCCGAGCGACCCTCGATGACGGTGATGTCGAGGCGGTTGACGGCGGCGCGGAAGAGGCGCTTGGCGACGGCGGCGGAGACCGCGGTGCGGGGGCCGCTGCGCAGCGGCTCGAGGGCGGGTACGCCCTGGGTGGAGGCGACGGGTGCGCCCTGGTCGCGTCGATTCTTCTCGAGGGTCATCGCACGCCCTCCTGTCTGTGGGTTGCCTGCGGTCGGGTACGGATCGGGAGCCGGCGCGCCCACAGCCAGATGCCGTGGGTGCGGATCAGGGCGCTCCCGCGGAGGGAGGCTCCGAGGGTCCGGCGGAGGGGGACGTCGGTGCGGGTGCCGGTGAGGCTCGCGCTGAACGGCGAGGCGTCCTCCGTGGCGCCGCCTGTGCGGTCGCTGTCGGTGTGGCCGCGCAGGGTCACCGCGACGTGGAGACGGTCGGTGGGGATCGGCACCGCGACGTCGTACGTGCCGTCGACGCCGTGGAAGGGCGAGACGTACATCGCCTTGTCGGTCGTCGCGCGGCCCTGCTCGTCGGGGTGGACGAGGTAGGCGTGGCGGTCGCCGTAGGTGTTGTGCACCTCGACCACCACGCCGGCCTGGCGGCCGTCGTCGTCGAAGCACCAGAAGACGCTGATGGGGTTGAAGGCGTGGCCCAGCGAGCGGGGGTTCGCCGCCATCAGGATCGTGCCGGCACCGCTCGTCCCGCCGGCGCCGAGCTGCACGTCGTGCCGGGCCAGGAAGGACTCGACGTTGGCGCGCAGGGTGCGGTCGGGGTCGCCGAGGTGGTCGCGCGCCTCGAAGCGGGCGAGCACGCCGTGGTCGGGCAGGTCGTCGAGGTCGACCAGCCAGAAGGTGGAGGAGTGCTCGAAGGTCCGCTTGAAGGGCGTACGCCGGGTGTGGCGGATCGTCGTCGCGAAGCGGCCGGGCGTCGGGAGGACCGGCGCGGTGCGGGCCCACGGGAGCCCGAGGCGGGTCGCGGCGGCCAGGCCGGAGCGCGCTCCGTCCTCGTGGAAGCCCCACCCGTGGTAGGCGCCGGCGAAGGCGATCCGGTCGGTGTCGATCTCCCGGAGGCGCCGCGAGGCCGCCACGGACTCGGGCGTGTAGAGCGGGTGCTCGTACTCCATCCGGTCGATGACGGTGGCCGGGTCGACCAGGTCCTCGCCGCCCAGGGTCACGAGGTAGTGGGTGTCGGTCGGCAGCCGCTGGAGGCGGGTGAGGTCGTAGGTCACCGTGACGGCGCCGGTCTCGTCCGCGGGCCGGAAGAAGTTCCAGGACGCACGCGCGTCGCGGGCGTCGGGCAGCAGCGAGGTGTCGGTGTGCAGCAGCGCCGGGTTGCTGCTGTAGGGCAGGGCGGAGAGCAGCTCGCGCTGGAGGTCGGTCGGCTCCTCGAGCATGCCGAGCGCCTGGGCCGGGTGCGTCGCGATGACGACCGCGTCGAACGACGTGGTGGTGCCGCTGCCGTCGGTCACCTCGACGCCGTCGGCCGTCTCGCGGACCGAGGTCACCTTGGTGTCGAGGCGTACGTCCTGGAGCCCGGCGGCGACCGCCGCGACGTAGGTCCCGGAGCCGCCGGTGACGGTGCGCCACTCCGGCGAGCCGAAGACGCCGAGCATGCCGTGGTGCTCGAGGAAGGTGAAGAGGTAGCGCGCGGGGTAGTCGAGCGCGGTCGCCGGGTCGCACGACCACACGGCCGCCACGAGGGGCTCCATGAAGTGGCGCACGAACCCGGGGGTGAACCGGCCCTCGGCGAGGAACTCGCGCAGGGTCTGGTCGGAGCCGTCGTCGTCGGCGGCGAGCACGACGCGAGCGCGCCGGTGGAACCGCGGGATCTCGATGAGCATCCGCCAGTGGGAGCGCGAGGTCAGCGACGAGCGCTGGGCGAAGAGGCCGCGCGCGCCGAGCGCACCGGCGTACTCCACGCCGGTGCCGGCGTCGCTCACGGAGAGCGACATCTCGCTGGGCTGCGTCGCGATGTCGAGCTCGGCGAAGAGGCGCAGCAGCGTCGGATAGGTCTTGCGGTTGTGCACGATGAAGCCGGTGTCGATCGACAGCTCACCGTCGGGGGTCGGGACCCGGTGCGTGTCGGCGTGGCCGCCGAGCCGCGCGTCGGCCTCGAAGAGGGTGACGTGGGCGGTGCGCGAGGCGATCCAGGCAGCGGTCAGCCCGGCGACGCCGGAGCCGACAACGGCAACCCTGCGCTCCGGGCCCCCATTCACGTCGCCTCCGTCAGGTCGAACAGCGCGATGGGCTCGCTCGTCGGCTCCTTCGACCCGCCGTCGGGCTCCACGGTGATGCCGACCGCTGCGGCGTCGGCCGCCGAGCCGTCGAGGACCAGGGTCTGGTCGCCACCGTCGGGCATCAGCCCGGCGGAGGTGAACACGCCGTCGGGCGACATGAGCCAGAGCTCGTAGTCCTTGCCCTGGGGTGCGGACGGCCATGTCCTCGGTCTGGATCACGGCGCGGTCGTGGGACTTCGAGCGGACCACGGTCGCCTGCCCGGTGTCGCCGAGGTCGAGGAAGACGCGCTGGGCGTCGGGGGCGTCGAGGATCTGCTCGGCGGCAGTCAGTCGGGCCGGGGAGTCGTCCGACCACGGCTGCCACACGACGGCGCCGAGACCGACGATCAGGACGGCGGCCGCAGCCACGAGAAGAGGGAGGCGGCGCCGGATGGACGTCGCCGGAGCGCGCAGGGGGGTCACGACGGGCGGCAG
This sequence comes from uncultured Actinomycetota bacterium, assembly GCA_963795275.1. Taxonomy (GTDB): domain Bacteria; phylum Actinomycetota; class Actinomycetes; order Propionibacteriales; family Nocardioidaceae; genus Nocardioides. The sequence goes on along the minus strand of CAWCHD010000016.1, from coordinate 335,235 downwards.
GGGGCGGACCTGGGCGATCCCGGCCAGCACCGAGTCGCGGAGACCGGCGGGCGGCGCCATCGAGACGCTGTCGGCGAGCAGGGCGGCGGTCTCCCGCAGCTCGGCCACCTCGAAGCGGCAGTCGTCGCACTCGTCGAGGTGCTGCTCGAAGCGAGCGCGTTCGAGCTCGTCGAGGGCGTCGACGGCGTAGGCGCCCGTGAGCTTGTGCAGATCGCTCATGAGGCAACTCCCATCAGGTCTCGCAGGCGGATCAGTCCGTCGCGTATGCGTGTCTTGGCCGTGCCCAACGGGACGTCGAGCAGGCGGGCGACCTCCGTGTGCGTGTAGCCACCGAAGTAGGTCAGCTCCACTGCTTGGCGCTGCACGTCGGTCAGGGTGGCTACCGCGTTGCGGACGCGGGTGGCGTCCAGCGAGGCGTGTGCCGCCTCCGCAGTCTGGTCGTGGTCGATCGGTGTGGTCTCGCGGTTCCAGGTCTCGTCGCGAGCGGTGGCCGCCTCGACCGAGCGGACCCGGTCGACGGCCTTGCGGTGCACGATGGTGAGCAGCCAGCCGGCCGCACTCCCTCGCTGGGCGTCGTACCTGGCGCTGGAGCGCCAGGCGTCGAGGTAGGCCTCCTGGGTGACCTCCTCGGCGTGGGCCGGGTTGCGCACGACGCGCAACGCCAGTCCGTACGCCCGGGCGGATGTCGCGTCGTAGAACTCGGCGAAGGCGACCTGGTCACCCAGGGCCGCCTGTCCGAGCAGGCCGGCCAGCCGGGCGGCGTCGCCCCCGGACGGGGCGCCCTTGGCGGGCGCCCCGTCCGGTTCAGGCACGGGCCTCACGTGGTCCACGTCAGCATCCTTGCGTATTCGTCGAGGGGACGAATCACATCTGCGGCATCAGGACCTGGTCGACCACGTAGACGGTCGCGTTGGCGGTCTGCACGTTGCCGCAGACCACGGTGGCGTCGCCGATGGTGAAGTCCTCGCCGGAGCCCTCGACGGTGAGGGTGTCACCGGCCAGGGTCTCGTGGTCACCCGCGAGGTCGGCGGGGCTGAGGCGCTCGCCGATCACGTGGTGGGTCAGGACGGCGGTCAGGGCCTTCTTGTCCTTCAGGAGGGCGTTGAGGTCCTTCTTCGGGATGGCGGCGAACGCGTCGTCGGTGGGCGCGAAGACCGTCAGGTTCTCGGCCGAGTTGAGCGTGTCGACGAGGCCGGCCTGGGTGACGGCGGCGACCAGCGTCTTGAGGAGCGGGTTGTTCGAGGCGGCGGTGGCGACCGGGTCGTCGGCCATGCCCTCGACCGAGCCCTCACCGGAGGTGGGGACGCCGGCGCAGCCGGGACCGAACGGGCCGTCAGCTGCCGGCTCCTCGGAGGGGGTCTCGGACTCCGTCGGGGTCTCGGACTCCGAGGGGGTGGCCGAGCTGGTGGTGTCGTCGGACGCCGAGGTCGAGGCGTCCTCGCTGCCACAGGCAGCCAGACCCATCGACGCGGTGAGGGCGAGGGCGGCGAGGCCCATGGTGCGAGTGCGGAGCTTCGTGTTCATGACGATGCCTTTCGGTAGATCAGGTCGTGGAGTGGGCCCGGAGGCCCGCTGTCGAGAGGTGTTCGGAGCTGCCCCCGGGGTGGATGGGAAGAACCGGGAGAAATGCGGGAAAAGATCGTCCGAAATCGCGTCGAGCGGTGAGCAGCGCAGGTTCCGGAGGCTCAGAACCTGCGCCGCACACCGCTCGACGCGCCGTGACGTGCAGGACGTGCAGGGATGGACGATCAGCCGATCGAGACCGAGATCTCCTGGAGCCCGCTGGACCCGTTGGGGAACGGCCGCGCCCGGACGTCGGTCTGGACGTCGCCGTCCTTGTTGGTGGCCCGGCAGGCGATGAAGTGCTGGCCGGGGGTGGCGTCCCACTCGAAGTACCACTGGCGCCAGTAGTCGTCGTTGACCTGCGGACCGAGGTTGGCCGGCTGCCAGGCCTCGCCGTCGATGCGCACCTCGACCTTGTCGATGCCGACGTGCTGCGCCCAGGCGATGCCGCCGACGACGACCTTGCCGGGCTTGGTGGTCGACAGCGGCTTGGGGGTGTCGACGCGGCTGGAGAGCTTGATCGGGCCGTCGATGGCCCATTCGCGCTCGGTCCAGTAGGCCTGCTGGGCGTCGTACGTCGTCAGGGTCATGCGGGTGATCCACTTGCACGCGCTGACGTAGCCGTAGAGCCCGGGCACGACCATGCGTGCCGGGAAGCCGTGCTCGCGCGGGAGCGGTGAGCCGTTCATGCCGATCGCGATCAGTGCGTCGCGGCCGTCGAGGGCCACGTCGAGCGGCGTCGAGATCGTCATGCCGTCGACGTCGGTGGAGAAGATCTGGTCGGCCTTCGTGGAGTCGATGCCGGCCTTGTCGAGGATGTCCTTGAGCGGTACGCCGAGCCAGCGGGCGCCGCCGACGTAGGGCCCGCCCACCTCGTTGGACACGCAGGTGAGCGTGATGTCGCGCTCGACGGTCGTCATCGCGGAGAGCTCGGCGAAGGTCAGGGTGACCTCCTTCTCGACGTCGCCGTCGATGGTGAGCGTCCACGAGTCGACGTCCACGGCCGGGACGGTCAGGCGGGTGTCGACGCGGTAGAAGTCGGCGTTGGGCGTCCGCAGGGGGCTGATGCCGTCGTACTTCGTCTCCAGTCCCTGCGGGAAGGAAGGCGCGGGGTCGGTGGCCACCGGCAGGTCGATGTCGGTCCCGCCGAGGCGGTACGACGTCACCCACCGGCCGAGCGCCCCCATGGCCACTGCGGCGGCGGCGAGACCGCCGGTGGCCAGCACGACCCCGCGCCGGCTCGGACCGTCGACCCCACGCGACGGCCCATCGGCACCCTGGTCGGACACGCGGTGCAGCCACCACAGCGAGGTGGCGGCCACGGCCGCGGTGACCAGGGCAGGAAGGAGGTCCAGCGGCCCGGCTCCCGGGCGCAGGACGGCGAGCACGCCGGCGAGACCGGCGAGCCCGACGAGGATGAGCAGGCCGACCGTCTCGCGGCGGTGGGCGATCACGCCCGCGACCGCGGCGAGCAGCAGCACGACGACGGTGACCGAGCCGACCAGCACCAGCTTGTCGGCGGTGCCGAACTGCCGGATCGCCCACTCCTTGAGCGGCGTCGGGGTCAGGTCGATGACCGTCGAGCCGACCGCCAGCACGGGGGAGGCGGCGGGCACGGTGAACGCGGCGACCAGGTGCCCGGCGGCCAGGCCGACGAGCGTCGCGAGCACGCCGTACGCCGCGTAGAGCAGGGTGCGGGAACGGCTGTGTGGGGCGGAGGTCTGCATGCCGGGTGTTCGGAGCGCGCGGCCCCGCGGATGGGCCGTGCGGCAGGATGACGGCCATGCCCGACGAGACCGACGGCCCCGACCAGTCCTCCTCCGAGCTGGTCCACTACGCCGTCTCCGACGCTGTTGCCACGATCACGCTCGACAGCCCCGCCAACCGCAACGCGCTCAGCCGTCAGCTCGTCACCGAGCTGTTCGGGCACCTCGAGCGGGCCGGGTCGGACGACGACGTACGGGTGGTGCTGGTCGAGAGCAGCGGCAAGGTCTTCTGCTCCGGCGCCGACCTGGCGGAGGCCACCACGGAGGGCATGGAGGTCGGCGCGCGGCGCATCGTCGACCTGCAGCGGCTCATCGTCACGCTCGACAAGCCGGTCGTCACCAAGAACCTCGGCGCCGTCCGCGCCGGCGGCATCGGCATCGTGGCCGCGGCCGACATCGCCGTCAGCGCCGAGGACGCGACCTTCGCGCTCACCGAGGTCAAGCTCGGCCTGGCCGCGGCGATCATCAGCCTCACCGTCCACCAGCGGATGACCCCGCGTGCGGCCGCCCTCACCACGCTGGGTGGCGAGGTGTTCAGCGGCGCCGAGGCGGCGTCGTACGGCCTCGTGACCAGGGCCGTCCCGGCCGAGCGCCTCGACGAGGAGGTGGCCGCGATCTGCACGAGCCTGGCCACCGGTGCGGCCCAGGGCCTGCGCGAGTCCAAGCGGATCCTCAACCGCGACCTCGTCGCCCGGATCGACGCCCTCGGCGACGAGATGGCCACCACCAGCGCGCGGCTGTTCGCGAGCGACGAGGCCCGCGAGGCGATGACCGCCTTCCTGTCCCGCCGGAAGTAGCCGGAAGCAGGCCACGGCTGCATCCGCGGAGCCCGGTGGGGCGGAGAAGCGGGTGACGCCAGCGACGACCGATCCCGAGGAGATCCCATGCCATCGACCGCCCGGCAGCTGGACGGCGCCCGGATCGCGGTGATCGGCGCCAGCGGTGCGCTCGGCTCGCTGATCGCGGCCGAGCTCGAGCGCCGCGGCGCCCGGCTGCTGCTGGTCGGGCGCGATCCGGACCGCCTCGCCGCGCTCGGGACGGGCGTGCCCGTGGTCGCCGACCTCGGCGACGCCGGCGGAGGGGACGCGGTCGTCGCGGCCGCGCGGGAGCACCTCGGCGGCCTCGACGGGCTGGTCAACGCCGCCGGCGTGGTGGCCTTCGGGGCGCTGGTCGACACCCCGGACGAGGTGGTCGAGGAGCTGTTCCTCACCAACGTCGTCGGGCCGCTCTTCCTGCTGCGCCGGGTCCTGCCGCTGCTCGAGGAGTCGCAGGGCTTCGTGGTCCAGGTCAGCGCCGTCGTCGCCGAGCGCCCCCTGCCGCGGATGGCGGCGTACTCCGCCAGCAAGGCGGCCCTCAGCGCGGTCGCGACCGCGCTGCGGACCGAGCTGCGGCGCAGCCGCGTGGACGTGTACGACGTCCGCCCGCCGCACACCGAGACCGGGCTCGCCTCGCGGCCCCTGTCCGGCGAGGCACCCGCGCTGCCGACGGGGCACGACCCCGCCGAGGTCGCCCGGCGGATCGTCGACGCCGTCGCGGCGGGCGAGCAGGACCTGCCCGCCGAGGCGTTCGGCAACCCGTGACCGACCCCGCGCCGTGGCTGCTGCTGGTCGCCGGTGCCCACCTCGGCTTCCAGCTCACGGTCGACCTCGTCGTCTACCCCGCGCTCGGCGAGGTCGGGTCCGCGGCGTGGCCGCGCGCCCATGCCGCCCACTCGCGCCGGATCACCCCCGTGGTGGGCCTGGTCTACGTCCCGCTCGTGCTGGTGCTCGGCTGGGCCGTCGTGGCCGAGCCGCGCGCCGTCGGCACCTGGGTGGCCGTCGCCGGCGGGCTGCTCGCGGTCGTGACGACCGCGGCGGTCGCCGCCCCGATCCACGGGCGGTTGTCCTCGGTCGGCGAGGACGAGCGGGTGGTCCTGCTCGCCCGGCTGGGGCGGGCCGACCGGGTGCGCACCGTCGGGGCGGTGCTCTGCGCACTCGGTGCGGTGGTGCTCGTCCGGTGAGCCGGCCGGCGCCCGGGTCAGGGCCTGCTGCGGGCGACGATCCTGACCAGTCGCGGCGAGGCCAGGCCGAGGTAGGTGTCGGTGGCCGGCGTGCCGACCGCTGCGCTCATCGCACCGCACGCGGCGGCGTCGATGGTGAGGCTCCGGCTCGTGCCGGTCTGGTCACCCAGCACCACGACGTACGACGTCGCCCCGGCGTCGGGCTCGCAGTCGGTCCTCCCGTCCCCGTAGCCGGTCGTGGCCGTCGCGCGGATCGCGTCGGAGGTCGCCGGGTCGGCTCGCCACTGGTCGACGAGCGTGCGGCGCGGGCCGGCGCCGGAGTAGGCGCACACGTCGGCGACGACCGCCGGCATCGGCAGCAGTGGCACGGTCGACTGCCACGGGCGCTCGGCGTCGTCGACGAGCTGCTCGGCGGACGCGCCGTCGGCGTTGGTCGCGGTCGTGGTGAAGCGGTCCGGGCAGCGGACGGGGTCGGGCGTCGCGCCGGCGGCAGCCTGCCCGGACGCGTCCATCAGCAGGGTCGTCTCGAGCTGGCTGAAGAGCGTGAGGTCGCGCGTGCTGCACCCGGTGTCGCCACCCAGCTCGGCGACGCGACCGTCGGCCAGGCCCACCTCGATCCGGAACCGTCGGGACGGTCCAGCCGCGGTGCCGACGTCCTCCGTGCACACGGGTCGCCCGTCCTGGGTCTGCCAGAGCGTCGCGGCGGTCGCCACCGCCAGGTCGCCCGTGACCACCCCCGCCGGATGGCGTACGCGCTGGGTGGCGCCCTCGTCCTCGCAGCGGGCAGAACCGCACCCAGCTCGCGTCCTGCGCGCCGATCTCGCCGGTGGGTGCGGTGGCGCGGGCGACGCACGCCGGTCCCTGCGAGGTCGCTGCCGGCTCCTCGCGGTCCAGCGAGCCGCGGGACGGCGACGGCGGCGACGAGCACGACGAGGCCGGCCACGACGGCGACCGGCACCGGCCATCCCCCACGACGTCTCACGGGTTCCACGCTAAATGAGTGCGAGAGGCCATGCGGGGATAGGCTTGTCGGTCTGTCCGAGCGGGTTGGACACAGGTTCATCGGGGGATGAGGAGCAGGACGTGAGCGAGGAGCTCGAAGCACGGGAGATCGCCGCCGAGCAGCGATACGTCGACGAGGTCTACGTCCAGCTCGAGGCGTCGATGGTGAACGCCCGGGCGCTCGCGACCGAGGGGCGCAACCGCGGCCGGCTGGAGCACGAGGGCGGCCTCGTCGAGCGCGACGCGATGGTCTTCCAGGCCGCCAAGCGGATCGCCCAGCTCGACGCCGCCCACGAGGGACTGGTCTTCGGCCGGCTCGACCTCGACCCGTCGATCGACGCCCTGCCGCGCTACATCGGGCGCATCGGCGTCCGCAACGCCGACCGCGACGTGCTGCTCATCGACTGGCGCGCGCCCGCGGCCGGGGTGTTCTACCAGGCCACCGCCGCGACCCCGCAGGGCGTCGTACGCCGTCGGGTGCTGCGCTCGCTGCACCGCACCGTCATCGGCGTCGAGGACGAGCTGCTCGACGACCAGGCCGAGACGGACCTGCCGATCGTCGGCGAGGGCGCCCTGATGGCGCAGCTGTCCCGCGCCCGCGACCGCTCGATGCACTCCATCGTCGCGACCATCCAGGCCGAGCAGGACAAGGCGATCCGCGCGCCGGGCAAGGGCGTGGTGTCGATCTCCGGCGGCCCGGGCACCGGCAAGACCGTCGTCGCGCTGCACCGGGCGGCCTTCCTCCTCTACAACGACCGTCGTCGCTACGAGGGCGGCGGCGTGCTGGTCGTGGGTCCGAGCGGCGTCTTCATGCGCTACATCGAGCGCGTGCTCCCCAGCCTCGGCGAGACCGCCGTCGCGCTGCGCTCGCTCGGCGAGGTCGTCGGCGGCGTGCGCGCGACCCGCCACGACGAGCCGGCGGTCGCCGACATCAAGGGCGCCAGCCGGATGGCCGAGCTGATGCGGCGTACGGCCCGCCAGCACGCCCCCGGCGCCCCCACCAGCTTCCGCATCTACTGGCGCGACGACACGATCGTGCTCGACCCCGGACTGCTGGGCCGGCTGCGCCGCCAGCTGATGTCGCAGGGCCGCCGCAACCGCCAGCTGCCGCGCGTCGCGCGCACGCTCCTCGACGCGATGTGGCGCCAGGTGCAGGGCGAGCGCGGCCGCGAGCGGGGGCGTGAAGCCTTTGACGACGACATGCTCGGCCACGCCGGCTTCGTCGAGTTCGCCTCGGCCTGGTGGCCGCCGCTCGACGCCGCCACCGTGTTCGGCTGGCTGCGCGACCCCGAGTTCCTCGCGCGGGTCGGCGAGGGCGTCGTCACCCGCGAGGAGCAGCTCCTGCTCGGCAAGTCGTGGGCCGGGCAGTCGGGACCGGCCGACCTGTCGATCGAGGACGTGCCGCTGCTCGACGAGCTGCGCTACGCCATCGGCGACGTGCCGCAGCGCACCGACGACGAGCGCGACCTCGACGAGACCGGCCTGCTCGAGGGCGGTGTCGACCTGCAGGAGCTCACCACGATCTCCGAGCGCGAGTACGCCCCCGGCGGCCTGGCCTGGTCGGCCCCGACCCACCGGATCGAGGACGACGGCTACGCCCACGTCCTCATCGACGAGGCGCAGGACCTCACGCCGATGCAGTGGCGGATGGTCGGGCGCCGCGGCCGGGCAGCGAGCTGGACGATCGTCGGCGACCCGGCGCAGTCGTCGTGGCCCGACGCGCCCGAGGCCGCCCAGGCGCGCGTCGAGGCGCTGGAGGGCAAGGAGCTCCACGAGTTCCACCTCTCCACCAACTACCGCAACTCCGCCGAGATCTACGCCTTCGCCGCCGACTACGCCCAGCGCGTGGGGCTCGACGCCGACCTGCCCGACGCCGTACGCCGCACGGGCGAGGAACCGCGCGTCGTCGGTCCGGTCGACGACCTCGAGGCCGCCGTGCGCGAGGCCGTCACCGAGACGGCCGGCCGCGTGCAGGGCACCGTCGGCATCGTCGTCCCGGTCGCCCGGCGGTCCGAGGTCAACGCGTGGCTGGCGTCGTGGCCCGAGCTCGAGTCCGACGCCGCGGGTGCGCGCGCGGCGGTGGACTCCCGCGTCACGCCGAGCGGCGAGGACCGCGTCGTCGTGCTGACCGGTCTCGACACCAAGGGCCTGGAGTTCGACGGCATCGTGGTGGTCTCGCCGCAGGAGATCGAGGACGAGTCGGCCACCGGCCGCGCGACCCTCTACGTGGTGCTCACGCGTGCCACGCAGCTGCTGACCACCGTCGGCTGACCTCGCCCGGGCGGGTGTCGGTGGTGCCTGCGTACCATCGCCCACTCGTCCGCCACGACCACCACGACCCCGAGGGAGGCCGATGTCCCGGCGCACACGCACCGTGGGGTGCCTGGCCCTCCTGCTGTCGCTGGTGGCCGCCCCCGCCCAGGCGAACCTCCCGCGCGGCGACCGCGTCGAGTCCGATCCGGCGCCGTCCTGGGGCTGGGACGTCCTGTTCCAGGACGACTTCGACGGCGCGGCCGGCACGCCCCCGGCCTACTGGCACGCGATGCCCGGCTGGAACGGCGCGGTCAACAACGGCACCGGCCAGCTCGACGTCTCGACCCTCGCCCAGCTCCGGTCCACCTCCGGCTGGCTGCTGCCCGCCGGCACGACGGTGAAGGTGTCGGCCAGCCTGCTGATGCCGGACACCGGCAGCAACTACACCGCGCTCTGGGTGCAGCACCCGACCCCGCTCGACCCCCGCGAGATCGACGTCATCGAGAGCTACGGCCCGCTCAAGCCCGCGGGCGCGCAGGTCGCCTCGCACCTCTGCTACGACGAGTCGCTCGACAACGGCGTCGACGAGTGCGGCGCCGCCGGCCTCGTCCCCGAGCTGCAGGGCGTCAGCGACCACTTCCCCGACGGCGCGAAGCCGTGGGACACCTACTGGCAGTACGACGCGGTCTTCACCGTCGGCGGCGACCAGGTCTCCTTCGCCGCGCAGGACGGCCTGGGCAACCAGGCCTACGCCCTCGGCACCACGCCGGACCCCCGCCGCGTCCCCGGCAACCTCCTGCCCTTCTACCTCAAGCTGTCCAACAAGGACGTGGCCGCCGAGCACGCCGTCCCCGGCGGCGAGCGGTTCAGCATGCTGGTCGACTGGGTGCGGGTCGAGGTCCGCTACCCGCCCGACCCGCGACCTGCCGCCTCCCGCCGGTCGCGTAGCCAGCCCGCCTGCCGCTGGTCGAGGAGCGACGAAGTCGCGTCACGAGACCTGTCCCCGCCTGCTGGTCGAGTAGTCCGCGAGGAACGAGCGGACGTATCGAGACCCCGCACCCGCTGGTCGAGGAGCGACGAAGTCGCGTCACGAGACCTCTCCACAACCCCCGATCGACCCCGGGAGATTGTCGGTGGTCCCCTCTAGGATCGAACACATGATCGACACGCTGGCAGGACCCGGAACAGGTGAGGCAGACGCCCTCACCGCCTCCGACCTGCTCGCGCTCGTCCGCGTCGAGCGCAAGCCGCCGAGAACGCGGGCTGCCGCCGACCTGCTCGACCTCGCCGCCCGCTGGGCCGACCTCCACCCACCGGAGTCGATCCACTCCGCTGCAGCGTTCGAGGTCCGTGGTTCCGAGCACGAGGAACCCATCGCCGGCGAGGGATGCCCGCTGGTCGCGGAGTTCTGCATCGCCGAGCTCGGCGCCGTCCTCGGCATCTCGACCACGTCGGCGAAGAAGCTCATCGGTCACGCCCTCGAGCTCCGCCACCGCCTCCCGCGCCTGTGGTCGCAGGTCCACTCGGCGCAGGTCCCGGCGTGGCGAGCCCGCTCCGTCGCCGAGGTCACGATCCACACCACGCCCGTCGCTGACCCGTCGAGGCCGCCGCGTTCGTCGACGCGCAGGTCGCTGCGGTCGCCGGACGCATCGGCCCCGCCCAGCTCGACCGCCTCGTCGCCGAGACCATCAAGCGGTACGACCTCGCCGCCGCCGACCCGGCCGCCGACCCGGAGGACGGCTACCTCCACGTCGACCCACGCCACGCGACGCTCCACGACGAGGACGTCCACTTCGCCGGCACCATGCGGTTCGAGGCCGAGCTCGACATCGCCGACGCCCTCGACCTCGACCGGTCCCTGGCGCAGAAGGCGGCCGAGCAGAAGGCCCTCGGCTCGACGGAGTCGTTGGACGTACGACGTTCGAAGGCCCTCGGCGACCTCGCCCGCACGCAGACAGCCCTGGACCTCCTCTTTCACCGGTGGTCGAGTAGCCGGTCAGCGAACCCGACCGCCACCGGTGGTCGAGTAGCCGGTGAGGAACGAGCCGGCGTATCGAGACCCGACCTCCCCGCCGCCCGGGAGGTCGTCCTCCACGCCCACTTCGACGCCAGCGACCGTCGGCGAGCAGACGGTCTTCGGCCCCACCGGCCGCCTCGAGGAACGCCAGCGCCTGATCCTGCTCGACCAGCTCAAGCGCTGGTGCGGCGACTCCCGGACCAAGATCACCATCAAGCCGGTCATCGACCTCAACGCCCACCTCGACCGCACCCGGCTACGACATCCCCGACCGCATCCGCGAGCAGGTCATCCTCCGCGACCAGACCTGCGTGTTCCCGTGCTGCACCAGACCCGCCCGCGGCTGCGACATCGGTCTCCGCTGACGCGCACTGATCTCGGGCGATCCGCGGTGCTCAGAGCAGCGGACCTGAGGCCACTCGGCGCGCGGCTTGTGCGGTGTCCGTGACGCGCACGGGCCCATCGGCCGAAAGCACGAGCACCACACCGGTCGTCCGGTCGGTCGAGGTCCGGGCTCGCAGTCCGATCCGCCCGGCGTCCACGTCGGCGACCGTGGAGCCACGTGGTCGTCCGACCGCGACGAAGGAGCAACGAGATGACCACGACTGCCCTGCCAGGCATCCGAGCGGCACGCGACGAGGCGGTCGTGGCCGCTTCGGCGCTCGCACTGGCCGCGTCGGTGGCGGTCCAGAACGCCGTGGTGATCTGGACGGGAGCGCCGAGCTACGCCGACCCGATGACGGACGTCCTCGCCTGGCACGCGGACCACCGGGGCACTGTCGCGATCGCGGTGGGCCTCGAGGCGCTGAACCTCCCGCTGCTGCTCGGCTTCCTGGTGGGCCTCCACGTGCTCGTCGTACGCCGTGGCGGTGCGGGCACGGGATGGTCGCGGCTCGCGATCGCGTGCCGGCGCGACCCTCTCGGCGGTGCTCGCCCTCTACGCCGTCCTGTGGGTCGGCGTGGTCCTGGCCGCTGAGGGACTGACCGCGCCGACCCCGTTGCTCGAGCTCGTCTGGCAGCTGCACGCGGCGGCCTTCGCGCTCGTGCTGCCGGCGCTCGGCACCACGTTCGTCGCTGCCGCCCTGGCGGTGCACGCGAGCGGACTGACGCCCGCGTGGCTGCGGCCGCTGGCACTGGCGGGCGGAGCAGGGATGGTCGTTGCCGGACTGGCGTGCCTGCCGGTCGCGGACGGGTCGTCGCTCCTCTTCGTCGGCATGCCCGGGTACGCCGCCTGGCTCGTGTGGCTGGTCGCGACCGGCGTACGCCTCGTGCGCACCACGGCATAGCCGTCGCGCGGGATCACTCCAGACGCGCGTCCGGCAGCACCGGACCAGCAGCAGCGGCCGGACGACCGAGCCCGGCGACGGCGCCGAGCACGAGCACGATCCCGACGACGGCGAGCGGGCCGAGGGCCTCGCCGAGGACCACCGCGGCGACGACGGCGGCGGTCACCGGCTCGACCAGGCTGGCGGTGACCGCGGTGCTGGGCGCGACGACGCGCAGCCCGGAGTAGAGCAGCACGTAGGCCAGCGCCATCGTCAGCGCCCCGAGGTAGAGCAGCCACGCGAGCGCGGCCGGGTCGCTGGTGACGCGCGGCCCGTCGACCACGGCCAGGAAGGGCAGGAGGACGGCCGCCCCCACGAGCGTCATGCCGCTCGTCAGCACCAGCGGCGACGACGTACGGCTCACCGAACCGCCCGCCACCGTCGTCAGGGCGTACGTCGTGCCGGACGCGACCGCGAGCAGCACGCCGGCCACCGGGGAGGGGCCGTTCGACGACTCGTGCCCGGCCAGGCTGACCAGCACCAGCCCGACCAGGGCCGCACCGAGCACGCCGAGCCTGGACGGAGCCGGCGCGCGTCGGTCGCGCACCGACTCGAAGACGGTGAGCAGCACCGGCGCCAGGCCGAGGCTGACCACGGTCGAGACGGCGACCCCGACCTGGGTGACCGAGACGAAGTAGAAGCCCTGGTAGGCCGCGGTGCCGGCGCCGACGACGAGCAGCTGGCGGGGGTGTCGGCGGGCGAGGGCGACGAGCTCGCCACCGCGCCGCAGGGCGACGCAGGGCGACCAGCAGCACCGCGGCGGCGATCGCCATCCGCCACGCGCTGATCGTCACGGGCGAGAGCGCCTCGTGCTCACGGATCAGCTGCACCGCCAGACCGCCGGTGCCCCACAGGACGCTGGCTGCGCCGACCTCGAGCAGTCCGCGCAGGTGGGACCGCTCGCTCATGGCCGGAGTCTGTCAGCGCCCGACGGCGTGGGCATCCGGGTTTCGCCCGGTGACACCTAGGGTGTGGCGCATGTCGTCATCGCAGCAGGCCGGGGGTCGCGTCCTCGTCACGGGCGGTGCGGGCTTCATCGGTACGACGCTCGCGCGCCGGCTCGCCGACTCCGCCGAGCAGTGGGTCGTCCTCGACAACCTCCACCCGCAGGTGCACCCGGGGTCGCAGCCGCCGGCCGACCTGCCGGACTCCGTCGACCTCCGGATCGGTGACGTCACGAGCGCCGACGACCTCGACGCGGTCGTCGCCGACCTCCGCCCCGACACCGTCGTGCACCTCGCCGCCGAGACCGGGACCGCGCAGTCGCTCTCCGAGAGCACCCGCCACGGCATGGTCAACGTCGTCGGCACCACCCAGCTGCTCGACGCCCTCACCCGGGCCGGCCACGTGCCGGGCCACTTCGTGCTGTCCAGCTCGCGCGCGGTCTACGGCGAGGGCGTGTGGCGCAACCCCGACGGCTCGACCTTCCAGCCCGGCCTGCGCACCCACGCCCAGCTCGAGGCCGGCGACGTGGGACCACGGCGACCGGCGCGGCCCACGTGCCCAACACCGTCGCCGGCACCCACCCGAACCCGATCAACGTCTACGGCGCCACCAAGCTCGCGCAGGAGCAGATCCTGTCGGCGTGGACCGGCTCGCACGACACCCGCCTGTCCGTGCTGCGCCTGCAGAACGTCTACGGCCCGCGCCAGTCGCTGTCCAACCCCTACACCGGCATCGTCTCCCTCTTCTCGCGGCTGGCCCGCGAGGGCGAGTCGATCCCGCTCTACGAGGACGGCGACATCACCCGCGACTTCGTCCACATCGACGACGTCGTCAGCGCGCTCGCCGCCGCGATCGCGCACAAGCCCGCCGATCACATGCGGACCGTCGACGTCGGCAGCGGCGTACGCACCACGATCGGCGACCTGGCGCGCGAGATCGCCCGCTACCACTCGGCGCCGGAGCCGCACGTCACCGGCCAGTACCGCGACGGCGACGTCCGGCACGCCTCCTGCACGGTCGAGGACACCGTCCGCACCCTCGACTGGCAGCCGCGCGTGAGCCTGCGCGACGGCGTCGCCGGGCTGCAGGAGTGGATCGCCACCCAGCTCGACTGACAACCCGCTGAGACGCCCGGCCGGCGTGCCGAGGCGCCGTGCCGTCGGCTGGGACGGCCGGATGGACGGATGGGTGGCGGCGCCGGCCGAGCGGGCGGTCGCGTGGACCCCGCGCACGCACCCGGCCGAGCTGCCCGGGAGCCTGCTGAGCGTCGTCGCCGGACAGTTCGACCTCCGTCCGGTGGAGGCGCGAGCATGGACGGCGAGCAGGACGGCCCGTTCCTGACGATCGTCACCCGCACCCAGGGACGGCGGCTGCACTGCCTCGAGGACCTGCTCACCTGTCTCGCGGGACAGAGCGACGGCGACTTCGAGGTGCTCCTGATGTGCCACCGGACCACGGCCGAGGAGACCGCCGCGGTGCGCGAGGTCGTCGGGTCCGCCTCGTCCTGGGTGCGCGACAAGGTCCGCGCTGGTCGAGGTCGAGCGCCCCGGTCGCGCAGCCCCGCTCAACGACGGGTTCGCCGCGGCGCGCGGGCGCTACATCGTGGCGCTCGACGACGACGACACGGTCCTCGCCCACTACGTCTCCACCTACAAGGCGGCCGCAGCGGACAACGACGGGCGCGTCCTGCGTACGGTCGCCGTCCGGCAGGACGTCGCCCCCGTCGGCGCCGACGACCTGCGGGCGGTCTCGGTCGGCGACCCCTTCCGTCCGTTCCCGATGGACTTCAACCTCATCGACCACCTGGTCACCAACTACAGCCCCATCATGACCATCGCCTTCCCCCGAGGCGGGTTCCACGACCTCGGCCTGCGGTTCGACGAGTCGCTCGACACCACCGAGGACTGGGACCTGGTGGTCCGCACCGCGGCCGTGCTCGGCGTCGCCTCCGTGCGCGAGGTCACCAGCGTCTACCGCTGGTGGGTGCACACCGGTGCCTCCTCGCGTGAGCTGCACACCAAGGAGGAGTGGGCCGCCGCCCGCACGAAGGTCCAGCAGGCCTTCGAGAAGACCGTGCTGCTCCTGTCGCCGGAGGAGACGAGGCGGATGATCGCCGCGCTGGAGCGGGCGCGCGCCGACTCCGACAAGTCCAACCGCAAGGCTCGTGAGCTCGCGACGTCACAGCACGAGGTCATCCTGCGCATGGAGGAGGTCAGGATCGCCCACGACCGGGCCGTGGAGGACGTCCAGCTGCTGTCCGAGCGTGCCCAGGCCGCCCACGACCGGGTCCAGGAGGTGCGGGAGAAGATGCGCAAGCGGCACGCCAACCACCTCGAGATGCTGCGCGAGGCAGACACCCTGCTGGCCGAGCGACCGGACCTGCGCCCTTCCGGGTCGATCGTGGACCTGCCCCCCGAGGAGCTCAAGGCGCTGGTCAGGCGGCTCCGGACCGAGCCTCGCCAAGCGGTCGTGGGGACGGCGCTCGTCTCGCTGACGGAGTCCTCCTCGCTCAGGTCGCGGACCCGTCGTCGCCCCGGCGCCCACGCCAGGACCGTCGGCCGGTGGCACCGGGCGGAGGAGTCGCAGGCGGTACGGCCTCCGGCGCCGGCCGCACGCGACCGCTCGAGCTTCCGGCGGAGCCGGGCGACCTCGCGCTCGTGGCCGTCCCGCCACGTCGACGACGGAGTGCTCCTGGGTGACGCCTATCGCCCGCAGGATCCGCCCCTCCGACGACGGCTCTGCTCGATGGATACGCCCGCACCCAGCCGCCCATTGCCAGGTCACCTTCGGGGAGGACCGAGACATAGCGACCGCGGGCGACCGCCAGGCCGGCGTTGCGGACGGATCCCGGTGTCGCGGCATCCGCCTCGGACGACCCGGATGCGAGATCGCCAGACGCGGAGCCTGGTCGGCCACGACCTCCTCGACTCGCGGCCGCCTGATCGGGGTCGGCCTCGGGCGACGACGACGAGCGTGACGTCGAAGTCGACGTCCTCCTGGCCCATCATGCACAGCAGCGACTCGCGGAGCGCCTGTGTCCCGCGGCGCCGACGGGGATCACGACGCTGAGGAACGGAGCGTCGGGGTCGTGCGCGTGCCCCGTCACAGCCCGAACCTGTGGGGGGCGTAGTTGCCGCTGACGAACTGACCGACAGCGTGATCGGCATCGCGTCCACGTCGGGATTGCAGATGAGCACGTGGTCGGAGGTGGTCGAGCGCGCCAGGCGGTTCTGGCCCCGGGAGGTGCCCGTGTTGTCGTCGAAGAACTCGTAGGTCACGTCGATGTGCGACGTGCTCTCGCGGAGACGCGAGACGTCGCCTGGCTCTCAACACGGGCTGCGGCGACGCGTCGCCGAACGCGAGCTCCAGCCGATCCAGGAGCCCGGCTCCGGCGGCGATCCGGGCTGCGTTGTCGAACGCCTCCACGGTGCGCGTCACCGCAGCCGGGGAATTGCCGTACAGCACGGTCAGTGCGGCCACCGAGCACGACGGTGTCGATGTGGCTGTCACGAGGGTCTCTCCTGCGCGTCGTGGACGGATACCCCATCGAGTCTAGGGTTGGCGGCGACTCCGGCCCGACGGCCGGCGTCACGGACGCCACCAGATGAGGTTAGGACGGTGCCATGGCCGCCCACGATGTTCCCGGATCGACCCCGGTTCGGCAGCGAACGGTGGTCGATCGGTGTCGCCCGGCACCCGCGGCAGGCTCGCCCGCCGTAGGGTCTCCTTCCATGACCGAGACCCCGTCCGTGGCCGACCTCCTGGAGCAGGTCCAGGGGTACGGCGCGTGGGCGGTCATCCGGCGCAAGGCGTCACCGACCGCCGGCCTGATCGGCGGTACGCCGCACGAGGTCGCCTCGCTGCTCGACATCCCGCTGGAGACCGGCCCGCCCGAGCCGGGCCGCAGCGCCGACCGCCTCGTCGCGGTCCCGTTCCGGCAGGTGCGCGAGCGCGGCTTCGCGGCGATCGACGACGGCACCCCGCTGACGGTCGTCGACATCGAGGCCGAGCACGAGGTGTCGGTCGACGACCTGCTCGCCGCGCTGCCGGACGTGCCCGTCGAGCTCGCCGACCGCGGCGGCTTCGCGACCTCCGACGAGGACTACGGCACGGTGGTCGAGGCGATCATCCGCGACGAGATCGGCCAGGGCGAGGGCGCCAACCTGGTGATCGGGCGCCACTACCGCGCGGTCCTCGCGGACTGGGACGCGACGAAGGCGCTCACCGTCCTGCGGCGCCTCATGCTCAACGAGCGCGGCGCCTACTGGACCTTCTGCTTCTTCACCGGCGAGCGCTTCCTCATCGGCGCCAGCCCGGAGCGGCACGTGTCGGTGCGCTCCGGCGACGTCCGGATGAACCCGATCTCCGGCACCTTCCGCGTCGCCGGCCACGGCGACGACCTCAAGGCCCACCTCCTCGACTTCCTCGCCGACGAGAAGGAGGTGTTCGAGCTCTTCATGGTCGTCGACGAGGAGCTCAAGATGATGTGCGACATCTGCCACGAGGGCGGCCAGGTGCTCGGACCGTTCCTCAAGCCGATGACCCACCTGATCCACACCGAGTACCTCCTCGCCGGTCGCTCCGACCGCGACCACCGCGAGATCCTGCGCGACACGATGTACGCCGCGACGGTGACGGGCGCGCCGGTCGAGAACGCCTGCCGGCTGATCGCCGACTACGAGCCCGAGGGTCGTGGCTACTACGGCGCGGCGCTCGCGCTCTTCGGCCGCTCGCCCGACGGCACGCCGACGATGGACAGCCCGATCCTGATCCGCACCGCCGACGTCTCGCCCAGCGGCGAGCTCAAGGTCACCGCCGGCGCGACGCTGGTGCGCGACTCCGACGCGGCCTACGAGGTCGCCGAGACCTGGGCCAAGGCCGGCGGCATCCTCAGCGCCTTCGGCCTGGTGCCGGTGGCGGTCTCCGACGGTGCGGACATCGCCGAGCTGACGCGGGACGAGGACGTCGTACTGGCGCTGGGGTCGCGCAACCAGCGGCTCTCGCGCTTCTGGCTGACCGACCAGGCCGGCGAGCCCGCCGACCCGTCGCTCGCCGGGAAGTCGGTCGTGATCCTCCACGGCGAGGACGACTTCGTGAACATGCTCGTCCACGTGCTCGGCGTCTTCGGCATGACGGCGACCGTCGTGCGGCACGAGGACTACGCCACCGGCGCCTTCGACGACGCCGACCTCGTCATCGTCGGCCCCGGTCCCGGCGACCCGCGCGAGGGCGACCACCCCAAGATCGCGGCGTTCCGTCGCGCCGTCGACGACCTGCTCGCCTCCCAGCAGCCGTTCCTGGCCGTCTGCCTCGGCCACCAGACGCTGTGCGAGCGGCTCGGTCTCGACCTCGGCTACAAGGACGTGGTCTTCCAGGGCACGCAGTCCCCGGTGCGGCTCGACGGCCGCACCGAGCGGGTCGGCTTCTACAACACCTTCGTGGGTCGGGTGCCGTCCGACGGCGTCCTCCCCGACGGCGTACGGGTGGAGGCGGACGAGGCGACCGGCGACATCCACGCCGTCATCGGGCCGCACTACCGCGGCATCCAGTTCCACGCCGAGTCGATCCTCACCGAGAACGGCTACGACCTGTTGCATGCTTCGGTGCGTGACCTGCTGCGCTGAGCGACGCAGGGCAAAGTAGAGTCATTGACTAGACATTGACTCGGGACACCACGGGGGCACGGTGCAGCACGTCGGACGAGCACGGACACGGGCACGCGCGTGGGCAGGAGCGGGGCTCTGCCTGCTCGCCCTGCTGGCGGGGACAGCGCCGGGGGCCACGGCGTCCCTGCCGTCGGGGGAGGTCGCGCGTGCGGCCGCGCCCGACGTGCGGCCCAACATCGTCGTGGTGCTGCTCGACGACTTCTCGATGGACCTCGTGCAGACGATGCGGTCGGTGCAGCGGATGCGGAAGGCGGGTGCGTCCTACCCGCACTCGTTCGTCACCGACTCGCTCTGCTGCGTGTCGCGATCGAGCTTCTTCACCGGCCAGTACCCCCACCAGACCGGCGTCCTGACCAACACCAGCAACCAGGGCAGGTCGACGCTCGGCGGCTGGGAGGCCTACGCCGCCAACGGCAACCCCGCGCGCGCCTTCAACGTGCGGCTGCAGGAGTCGGGCTACACGACCGGCTTCGTGGGCAAGTTCCTCAACGAGTACGAGTGGTCGCCCGGCCGGGCGCTGCCGCCGGTCGTGCCGGGCTGGTCGACCTTCAACACCGTCTTCGGCTCGGCCTACGACGGGTGGGACTTCGCGAGCACGTCGGTGACCGGTGGCCGGATGAGCCTGGTCCAGCACCCCGCGCCACCTGCGAGCGCCAGCAGCAGCGCCAAGGACACGGCGTACGCCGGCACGGTGATCGGCGACCTCTCGATGGACTTCCTGGCCGCCAACGAGGCCGCGGCGGCGCCGTACTTCCTCGAGGTCGCGCTCTACGCGCCCCACAACCGCACCCAGCCGCAGGGCCACTACCCCGGTGACCCGCTGTTCCCGCCGATGTTCCGCGACCGCACGGGCGCGAGGAGCTGTGGCCGGGTGGCGTGCTCCAAGCTGACCACCGCCGACCTGCCGGGCTTCGGTGACGGGGCGTCGGACAACCGGCCGCGCACCGCGTCGGGCAAGAAGGCGCGCGCGTGGAACACCGGCGCCCCGCTGTCGAGGTCCCTCGCCGTGCGCGACCTGCGCGACCGCGCGCGGATGTCGCAGTCCGCCGACCGGCTGGTCTCGCGGATCCTGCGGACGGTCGGCCCGGACACCTACGTCGTGCTCACCTCCGACAACGGCTTCCACCTCGGCCAGAACGGGCTCGGTCGTGGCAAGGGGACGGCGTACGACACCGACGTGCGGGTGCCGCTGCTCGTCACCGGGCCGGGCGTGGTGCCCGGCCAGCGCCGGGAGGTCACCAGCAACATCGACCTCGCGCCGACCTTCGAGGAGATCGCCGGCCTGGCGCCGGCGCCCTACCGGAGCGGGCGCTCGCTGGCGCCGACCTTCACGCAGCCGGGGCTGGTGCGCCAGTCGTACGCGTTCCTCGAGCACACGCAGCAGACGCTGACCGGTGGCGACCCGGACGCGGCCTTCAGCGGCTCGGAGCTCGACCGGATCCCGTCCTACACGGCGGTGCGGAGCCGGCTCGCGCTGCTGGTGCGGCTCGACCTCGACCCGCGGCCGACGAAGACGTCGTGGGGCTACGAGTACTACAGCTATCGCAAGGACCGCTGGGAGCGGCGCAACGCCTTCACGAGCGCGAAGCGCAAGCCCGAGGTCGACCTGCTGATGACCAGGCTGGCCGCCTTCGACCAGTGTCGCGAGCAGGGCGACCAGCCGGTGTCGGAGGCGTGTCGGGCGCTGCGGCAGTAGCACTAGGGTCGGCGCGTGACGCCGGACGTGATCGTGGTCGACCACCACGACTCCTACACGTACAACCTGGTGCACCTCGTGGCCTCCGTGACCGGCGTGCTGCCGCGCGTCGTCCAGCACGACGAGGTGGAGCCCGACGAGGTGCTGCGCCACTCCCACGTCGTGCTGTCGCCCGGCCCCGGCCACCCGGCCGTGGCCGCCGACTTCGCGGTGGGGACCGCCGTCCTGCTCGACGCGTCCCGCCCGGTGCTCGGGGTCTGCCTCGGGATGCAGGGGCTCGTGACGACCTACGGCGGGTCCGTCGCACGGCTGACGCCGGCGCACGGTGACGTCGCGTCGATCCGCCACGACGGGGAGGGCGTGTTCGCCGGGCTGCCGCAGGACTTCGACGCGGTGCGCTACCACTCGCTCGGTGCCGTCGACCTGCCCGCGTCGCTCGTCGCGACGGCGTGGAGCGAGGACGGCGTCGTGATGGGCGTACGGCACCGCGACCTGCCGCTGGAGGGCGTGCAGTTCCACCCGGAGTCGATCCTGTCCGAGCACGGCGCCTCGATCATCAGGAACTTCTTGTGGTGACCGACGACGCCACCACCTTCTTCCTCGACGTCGCCGCCCAGCACCAGCGGTGCTTCTGGCTCGACGGCGGCGGCGCGCGCGAGTGGTCCGGCCGCCGGTCGATCATCGGGTGGCTCGCGGACCACAACGAGTCGCTGTCGTGGTCGGCGGCCCGGCGCGAGGTGACCCTCCACGTCGGCGGGACCTCGACCGTGGTGGGCGACGACGTCTTCGCGGTCCTCGAGGCGCGGATGCGCGCCGGCGAGCAGTGGTTCGGCTACCTCGGCTACGCCTCCCGCGCCGACCTCCCGGCGGCGGGGGATCCGCTGCTTCCCGACGCGGTCTGGATGCTGCCGACGGCGGTGCGGGTCTTCGAGCACCCTCCTTCGGAATCCCCGGCTGACCGGGGATCACTGAACATGTCGGCCCCTGCACGGCCTGACAAGTTCAGCGAGGGCCTGACAAGTCCGACTCCCGGCGAGTACGCCGACGCCTTCGCGCGCGTCCAGGAGCACCTCCACGCGGGCAACTCCTACGAGGTCAACCTCACGCACCGGCTGACGATCACCGACGACCTCGACCCGGTGACGGCGTACCTCCGGCTGCGCGAGCTCAACCCCGCGCCGTACAGCGGCTTCCTCCAGCACGACGTCGACGGCGCGCGGGCGTGGCTGCTGTCGAGCTCGCCGGAGCGGTACGCCCTGGTGACCCCCGACCGGCACCTCGAGACCAAGCCGATCAAGGGCACGACGCCGCGCGGCGCGACGCCCGAGGACGACGAGGTCCTGCGCGCGCGGCTCGCGAGCGACCCCAAGACCCGCGCCGAGAACCTGATGATCGTCGACCTGCTCCGCAACGACCTCTCGATGGTGTGCGAGGTCGGCTCGGTCGAGGTGCCGGCGCTGATGCAGGTCGAGTCCTACGCCTCGGTGCACCAGCTCGTGTCGACCGTGCGCGGCCGGCTGCGCGACGACGTCACGACCGTCGGCGCGCTGCGCGCGCTCTTCCCGGCGGGGTCGATGACGGGTGCGCCCAAGCTCCGCACGATGGAGATCATCGGCGAGGTCGAGTCGACCCCGCGAGGGGTGTACGCCGGCGCCTTCGGCTGGATCAGCGGCGACGGTCCGGCCGACCTCGGGGTCGTCATCCGCTCGCTCACGACCGACGGCAGCGGCACGTGGAGCCTCGGCACGGGCGGTGGGATCACGGTCCGCTCCGACGTGGACGAGGAGTGGGCCGAGTCGGAGTGGAAGGCCGAGCGGATCCTGCGGGTCTTCGACTGACCTTTGCACCCGAGTTCCATGGTTCGTAGCCCAGATCTGGGCTACTAACCGTTGCGGTCACCGGATGTCCGGTGACTCCAGAGAGGCCGCCACCCCCGGCAGCCACAGCACGAACCGCGCACCGCCCTCCGGCGACTGCGACACCTCGATCCGGCCGCCGTGGCGGTCGAGGACCTGGCGCACGATCGCGAGCCCGAGCCCCGAGCCGGGCATCGCGCGCGACTCGTCGGAGCGGAAGAAGCGCTCGAAGATGTGGGGCCGGTCGGCCTCGGCGACACCGCTGCCCTGGTCGTCGACGACGAGGGCGCCGTCGCCGAGCCGGACCGTCACCGTGCCGCCCGAGGGGCTCCACTTGGCGGCGTTGTCGAGCAGGTTCGTCACCGCGCGCTCGAGGCTGCTGGAGTCGCCGACCACGACCCACGGCTCGGTCGCCACGTCGAAGGCGATGCCCTGCGCGCGGCGGCGTACGCGCGTCACGGCCCGGTCCACCACGTCCGCCATGTCGACCTGCGCGACCACGTGGGTGATCGGCTCGTCGCGGGCGAGCTCGACGAGGTCGCCGACCAGCGCGCTGAGCTCCTCGATCTGGCCGCGCACGTCGTCGAGCAGCTCGAGCCGCGCCTGCGCCGGCAGCGCGGTGTTGCCCTCGGCCTGGCGGAGCAGGTCGAGGTTGGTGCGCAGCGAGGTGAGCGGCGTACGCAGCTCGTGGCTCGCGTCGGCGACGAGCCGGCGCTGCCGGTCGCGGGACGCCCCGAGCGCCAGCAGCATCTGGTTGAAGGCGGTCGCGAGCCGCGCGACCTCGTCGTCGCCCTCGATCCGCAGCGGGGTGAGGTCCTCGGTCTCCGCGATGCGCTCGACCGATCGGGTGAGGCGGCGCACCGGCCGCAGCCCGTTGCGCGCCACCATCCAGCCGGCCATCAACGCAGCCAGCACACCGAGCGCCCCGAAGACGAACAGCACCCCACCGAGCTTCTCCAGGGTGCGGTCGTTGGGCGCGAGGGGCTGGGCGAGGATCAGCGCCTGCTCGCTGCCCGCCTGGACGGTAGCGACGCGGAACCGCTCGCCCTCGTCGGTGACGAGGGTGCGCGAGGACGACGAGCGCCGACCGGTGACGACCTCGTACTCGGGCTGCCCGAGGGTGAAGCTCGGGATGTCTGTCCCCGCGACCTGGCCGTCGGCGGTCACGACCATGATCCGCACGTCGGCGGCGCCGAGCACCCATGGCGGGACCCCCCGCGCCGTGACGCGTGACAGCGTGGTGTCGGCGGTCGCCCGGTGGGCGCGGTTGAGCAGCGACTGGTCGAGCGAGCTCATCAGCTGCTGGCGCATCACGACGTACGCCGTCAGCGACAGGATCGCGATCGACACCCCGAGCGCCACGGTGGTGAGGACCGCGACCCGCGACGCGAGCGAGCGGCGGTAGTGCCACCGTCCCTGGTCGAGGGCCCGGTTCATGCTTCCTTCAGCACGTAGCCGACGCCGCGCACCGTCTGGATCAGCCGCGACTCGCCCTCGGCCTCGGTCTTGCGGCGCAGGTAGCCGACGTAGACCTCGAGCGAGTTCGCGCTCGTCGGGAAGTCGTAGCCCCAGACCTCCTCGAGGATGAAGGAGCGGTCGAGCACCCGGCGCGGCCGGCGCAGGAACATCTCGAGCAGCGTGAACTCGGTGCGGGTCAGCTCGATCGGCCGACCGCCGCGGGCGACGTCGCGGCTGGACACGTCCATCGTGAGGTCGGCGAAGCGACAGCACCTCGCCGTCTCCCTCGGCGTCCGGGACGACCCGGCGCAGCAGCGCCCGCAGGCGAGCGAGCAGCTCCTCGAGCGCGAACGGCTTGGTGAGGTAGTCGTCGGCCCCGGCGTCGAGACCCTCGACCCGGTCACCGACGGCGTCGCGCGCGGTGAGGACGAGGATCGGTACGTCGTTGCCGGCGGCGCGCAGCGCACGGGTCGTCTCGATCCCGTCGAGGCGCGGCATCATCACGTCGATCACCACGACGTCGGGGTGCTGGGCGCCGACCGCCACCAGGCCCTCGGCCCCGTCGGCGGCGAGCACGACGTCGTACCCGTTGAACTCCAGCGACCGGCGCAGCGAGTCGCGCACCGCGCGGTCGTCGTCGACGACGAGCACGCGGGGCTTGGAGTCGGTCACGGTGCACAGGATGCCACCGGCTCCTGAGGTGCGCCTGAGATCCGCGCAGGTCAGGCGTACGGCGCGGCCAGGCGGAGGTCGCCGACCAGTCCCGCGAACGCCTCGTCGTAGCCCTCCTTGCCGCGCAGCCGCAGCACCGCCGACGGGTGCGTCGTCACCACCACCGGGACCGCCCCGTCCGCCAGGACCTGGCCCCGCACCTCCCCGATCCTGACCGTCCGCTCCAGCACGGCCCGGGCGGCGGTGGCGCCGAGCGCGACGACGACGCCCGGGGTGACCGCCTCGAGCTCGGCCTCGAGCCACGGCCGGCAGGCGACGAGGTGCCGCACGTCGGGCTTCTGGTGGATGCGCCGCTTGCCGCGTTGCTCGAAGCGGAAGTGCTTGACGGCGTTGGTCAGGTACGCCGCTGACCGGTCGATGCCGGCCTCCGCCAGCGCCTCGTCGAGGACCCGTCCCGCGGGTCCGACGAAGGGCTCGCCGGCGCGGTCCTCCTGGTCACCGGGCTGCTCCCCGACCAGCATGATCCGCGCGGCCCGGGACCCGCTGGAGAAGACGACCTGGGTGGCCGGCTGCCACAGCTCGCAGCCGCGGCACTCGTGCGCAGCGGACTCCAGCTCGTCCAGCGCGCGGGAGTCCGGCACCCACTGGGCGGCCCCGGGATCGTTCGCCATGGATCCACCATGCCCCCGGCCGGCCGCGGGCGGACCAGCCCGTCGGGTGGGTCAGAGGTAGCGCGTGGCGATCGCACCGGCGCGCGCGCCGTAGCTCCCGCCGAACATGCAGGCGTGCACGAGGAGCGGGAAGAGCTGGTGCAGGCCGAGCCGGTCCTCCCAGCCGTCGGCGAGCGGGTGCACCTCGTCGTAGGCCGCGACCACCCGGGGCAGGTGCGTGAGGCCGAAGAGGTGGAGCATCGCGAGGTCGACCTCGCGGTGGCCGCCGTAGGCAGCCGGGTCGATGACGTGGATGGCCAGGTCCTGGCCCCACAGGCAGTTGCCGTTCCAGAGGTCGCCGTGGAGGCGGGCGGGCGAGTCCTCGGGCAGGAGCTCGGTGAGCCGGCCGACGACCGCCTCGATCACGGCGGCGTCACCGTCGGTGATCGCACCGCGGTCGCGGGCGAGCTTGAGGTAGGGCAGCAGCCGGCGCACGGCGTAGAACTCCGCCCACGACCCCGCGGTCCGGTTGGGCAGCGGCAGTCGGCCGATGAAGCCGTCCTGGTCCAGGCCCCACCCGTCGGCGCCGGCGTCGTGCGTGCGCGCCAGCTGGTGGCCGAACGTCGCCGCCGCCTCCGCGGGCGTCTTCGACCCCGGCTCGACCCAGGCGAGGATCACGCAGTCGCTCGCCGCGGCGAGCACCTCGGGGACGGGTACGCCGTCCTCGACCGCGGACAGCCAGCGCAGGCCGGCGGCCTCGGCCTCGAAGAAGCCCTCGGGCGCGTGCGGCAGCGTCTTCATCAGCGCCGTCTGGCCCGACGAGAGCCGCAGCCGGGTCGCGGTCGCGATGTCGCCGCCCGCGACGGGCGAGGTCGCGACGACGGACGCCCCGAGGAGCTCCTCGGCGCGCCTGGCCGCCAGTGGCTGGCGAGCCATCAGGTGCGGTCCCCGTCCGGCGTTGCGAGGGTGCTGGTGAGGGCTCGCACGATCGCGTCACTCGTGCGCTCGACCATCG
This sequence comes from uncultured Actinomycetota bacterium, assembly GCA_963795275.1. GTDB lineage: Bacteria > Actinomycetota > Actinomycetes > Propionibacteriales > Nocardioidaceae > Nocardioides. Next base: position 309,352 of record CAWCHD010000016.1, on the reverse strand, counting down.
CCAGCACCTCCTCGAAGCCGTCGGCCCCACCGTAGTACGGGTCCGGCACCTCACCACCGGGGTCGATCGGATCGAGGTCGCGGAACAGCCCGGTGCGCTCCGTGCGCCCGCCGACGTCGGCCAGGTTGGCCTCGTCCATCACGAGCACCAGGTCGTACGCCTCGGGCCAGGTCGCGTCGTACTGCCGCGCCCGGTGCCGCGTCGGGTCGTAGCCCGCCGCGCTGAGGGTGGCTGCGGCGCGCTCGTCCATCGGGTTGCCGACGTGCCAGCCGCCGGTGCCGGACGAGGCGACCTCCACGCGGTCGGCGAGGCCGGCGTCGCGGAGCCGCTGCTCGAGCACCACGTGGGCGGTGGGGGAGCGGCAGATGTTGCCGAGGCAGACGAGGGCGATGCGGTAGCTCCCCGGTGTGCGGGGCGGCGGGAGATGGGGTGGGACGTGCGGCACCGGCATCAGTCCCGCGACGGCAGCGCCGTCCGGACGCCCCAGCCCACGATGGTGACGATGATCGAGCCGAGGAGCGCGTTCCAGAACCCGTCGACGTGGAAGCCGAGGTCGAAGGCGTCGGCGAGGCGAGCGGTCAGCAGCAGCATCAGCGCGTTGATGACGAGCAGCAGGAAGCCGAGCGTGAGGATGATGAACGGCAGCGAGATCAGCTTGATGACCGGCTCGATGAAGGTGGACACGAGGCCGAGGATCAGCGCGACCACGAACAGCGGGACGATCTTCTCCTGGATCTCGCCCTGCCCGTTGGCGGGTCCGTCGAAGAAGATCCCGTCCAGCAGCCAGGCGGCCACGGCCAGCCCGGCGGCGTAGGTCAGCAACCACGTCACGAAGCGCATGCGACGACCCTAGCCAAGGGATGTCTCGTGACGGGCGCCAGAGCGCCTCCTCGACCCGGCTACCCTCCCCGCGTGGCGATCAGTGGCGGGACGGGCGTGATGGTGCTCGGTGTCCTGTCCGCCGGTGTCGTCGCCGTCCTGGTGGGGCTGTCCCTCCGGAGCCGTCTCGGCACCGTCACGGCGGTGGCCGTCTCGGGACTGCTCTGGTCGCTGGCCGCGATCGCGGTGGCGACGCTGGTGCCCACCCGCGCGGGCGTCGGGATCGTCCCCGCGGAGGGCCGGAGCGAGTCGTGCTCGTGGGACTACGGCGGTCCCAACGGTGGGGCGTACGAAGGGCTCGGGTTCGACCAGCGCACCCTCAACGTCCTGCTCTTCGTGCCGGCAGGTCTCTTCCTCGTGCTCACCGTCGCGCGCTGGTGGGTGGGCGTCGTGCTGGCGCCCATCGGGCTGGCGCTGCTGGCGGCCTACAGCGTGGGCGTCGAGGTCATGCAGCTCCAGCTCGCGCGCATCGACCGCGCGTGCGACGTCACCGACATGGTCGACAACACCGTCGGGGCCGGTGTGGGCTTCGTGATCGGGGTGCTGCTGCTGCCGCTCACCCGCCCGTGGCGGGGACGGAATCCGGCTCACTAAGGTCGGGGTCATGCCCGCCACACCCCAGCCCAGGCCCAACGTGCTCGCCATCCCTGTGTACGTCGCGGGCAAGCCGCCCGTGGCCCGCGAGGGCCTGACGGCCTACAAGCTGTCGTCCAACGAGAACCCCTACCCGCCGCTGCCCGGCGTGCTGGAGGCCGCGACCGAGGCCGCGGCGCAGATGAACCGCTACCCCGACATGGGCAGCACGGAGCTGTACGCCGCCCTGGGCGAGGCGATGGGCGTGCCGGTCGAGGACCTGGCCGCGGCGACGGGCTCGGTCGGCCTGATCTACCAGCTGGTCAACGCGTTCTGCGAGCCCGGCGACGAGGTCGTCTATGCCTGGCGCTCCTTCGAGGCCTATCCCATCGCCGTCACCGCGGGCGGCGCGACGAGCGTGCAGGTGCCGCTGACCGCGGACGGCCGCCACGACCTCGACGCGATGGCGGCCGCGGTCACCGACCGCACCAAGGTGGTCATCGTCTGCACGCCCAACAACCCGACCGGGCCCGCCGTGACGCAGACCGACCTCGACGCGTTCATCGCGAAGATCCCCACCCACGTGGTCGTCGTGGTCGACGAGGCCTACCTGGAGTTCGTGCGGATGGACGACGCGATCGACGGCGTGGCGACCTACCGACGCCACGACAACGTCGTGCTGACCCGCACCTTCTCCAAGGCCTACGGCCTGGCCGGCTTCCGGGTCGGGTACGCCGTCGCCCCGGCGCCGCTGGCCGGAGCGCTCCGCGCGGTCTCGCTGCCGTTCGGGGTCAGCCACGTCGCCCAGGCCGCCGCGATCGCGTCGCTCGCGGCCACCGACGAGCTGATGGAGCGGGTCGACGACCTGGTCGCGCGTCGTGCCGACCTGGTCGCGCGGCTGCGCGAGGTGGGCTGGGAGCTGCCCGACGCGCAGGGCAACTTCGTCTGGTTCCCCCTGGGCGACCGGGCGATGGACTTCGCCGCCGCCTGCGGCGAGGTCGGCATCTCGGTCCGGCCGTTCGCCGGTGCGGGCGTCCGGGTCAGCATCGGTGAGGCCGAGGCCTTCGACCGGGTGGTGGAGGTCGCCGCCCGCTTCGCTCCCTAGGTCAGCGGCGCGCGGCCCGGGCGTACGCCCCCGGGGTCGAGCCCAGCAGTCGCCGGAAGTGGCGGTTCAGGTGGGGCTGGTCGTGGAACCCGGCCGCGACCGCGGCGTCGACGGGCGTCATGCCCTCCAGCAGCAGCCGCCGGGCGCGGTCGACCCGACGCGCGGTCAGGTAGCGGTGCGGCGGCATCCCGACCTGGCGGACGAAGGCGCGCGCTGCGTGCGCCGGCGAGACCGCCACGGTCGCCGCCGCGTCAGCCAGGGTCAGGCCGTCGACGACGTGCGCGTCGAGCTGGTCACGTACGGCGCGAGCCGTCCGGGCCTCGTCCCGGCTGCCCGTCGTCGCCGGCGGCTGCGTGCCCTCGAGGCGGGTGGTCAGCCGCTCCAGCACGAGCGCCAGCCACGTCTCCGCCGCGAGCTCCTCGCCGGGAGTCGTGGCGGCGCGGTGGAAGTCGTCCAGCCACCGGCGGAGGTCCGCGTCGGTGTGGTCGGGGAGATCGACCCCGCGGCCCAGGAGCCGGCTGTCGAGGACGTGGTCCTCGAGGTAGGCGACCCGCTTCACGAACCCCTCCGCCGTGGCCGGCCTGCCGTCGTGCGGCACATGGGGTGGCAGGAGGGTGACGGCCTGCCGGTCGGTGACGTGCTCGTGCCGGTCGAGGTCGTAGCGCACCGCACCGCTGTCGACGGTGAGCAGCGTCCAGGTGTCGTGGGTGTGCAGCGGATAGCTGTGGTCGGGGAAGCGGGCGTGCAGCACCTCGCGCACCCCCGGCACCGATCCGGCCCACACCTGCAGCTGGGGCCGGGACTGCCCGAGCGGGGCGCGGCTCGAGGACGCCATGCTCGGAACGTACAAGACGGAGGCCGGCTCGCGGTCGGATCCTGGTGCCATGCCCGACGACGACCTGCTCCTGCCTCCCTTCGACACCAAGATCGCCGTTGCCGTCCGCGACGACCTCGAGGTGTGGCAACGCCTCAACGTCACCGCCTTCCTGGCGTCCGGCGTCGCGGCCGCGTTCCCCCAGCTGGTCGGCGGTCCCTACGTCGACGGCGACGGCCAGGGCTACCTGCCGCTGCTGGGCATGCCCGTCCTGGTCTTCGAGGGCTCGGGGCCGGCGTTGGCGGCCGCTCGCGAGCGGGCCGTACGCCGGGAGATGGCCACGGCCGTCTACAGCGCGGGCATGTTCGGCACCGGCCACGACGCCGACAACCGTGCGGTCGTGGCCGCTCTCGCCGGGGACGCGCTCGACCTGGTGGGCCTGGCCGTGCACGGCCCGCGCAACGCGGTCGACAAGGTGCTGAAGGGGCTGCGCCTGCACCCGTGACGGGCCGCGACTACTCCGTCAGCCGGGCGACGAGGCACGGGCCGCCCTCGTAGATCCCGCCGTCGATGTCGAGCGCCAGGCCGTCGCAGTAGAGGCGGGGCTCGGTGTAGGAGTCGAACCGCTCGCGGAACAGGTCGCCGATGATGCTGTGGCCGTGCACGATGCGCTGGCCGCCGAGGGTGCGCAGGAGCCGGCGGGCAGCGAGCGGTCCCGCGCTGCCGGCGTACTCGTGGCGCTGCGCGAGGCCGACGAGCACGTCGAACCAGGCGACCGGGTCGTCGTCGGACAGGATCGCGCGCACCGCGTCGTTGACCGCCTCGACCGAGCCGCCCCACTGGAGGTACTCGGTGGTGTCGGAGTGCATCAGGAGGTGGTCACCGTCGAGGCCGACGGCGGGCAGCCCGGCGAGCCAGGCGAACAGCTCGTCGTCGATCCCGTCCTGGTCGGTGTGGTGGCCGCCGTTGCGCGCCCAGATCGACTCGAAGGTCCGCACCACCCCGCGGTGCACGACCGGGGTGTCGCCGAAGCGCCGCATGCCGAGCGCGATCACCTCGTGGTTGCCGAGCACCGGGAGCACCGCCCCGCCCGCGGCCGCCGCCTCGTCGACGAGGCGGCGTACGAGACCGATGACACCGAGCCCGTCGGGCCCGCGGTCGAGGAGGTCGCCGAGCACCCACAGCCGGGCCTCGCCGCCCGCCCAGTGCGACTCGTCGTCGAGGAGGCCGGCCACCCGCAGCGCAGCGGTGAGCTCGGTCAGGTGGCCGTGGGGGTCGCTGGTCGCGAAGGTCGGACTCACGCACCGACCGTACGACGTGCGTCGGTCGGTATGGTTGAAGAATGAACGACGAGGCCAGCTACACGAAGAAGGGCAAGCCCTTCGAGCGCGACATGTCCTACATCCCCGACCGGGTCCTGGCGGGCGGGACGTCGGCCGATCCGCTCGACGAGCAGTTCCCGAGCGGGTCGAAGGACAGCCCGCGCGACGTCGAGGTCTGGGACGTCGCGCCGGGGAAGTACCGCCTCGTCGCGGCCCGCGCCTGCCCGTGGGCCCATCGCTCGATCATCGTGCGCAGCCTGCTCGGCCTCGAGGACGTGATCTCGTGGGGCGCGCCCGGCCCGACCCACGACGCCCGCAGCTGGACCTTCGACCTCGACCCCGGCGGCGTGGACCCCGTCCTCGGCATCGAGCGGCTGCAGCAGGCCTACTTCGCCCGCGAGCCCGACTACCCGCGCGGCATCACGGTGCCGGCGATCGTCGACGTCGAGTCCGGCAAGGTCGTCACCAACGACTTCCCGCAGATCACCCACGACCTCTTCTTCGAGTGGCGCGAGCACCAGCGCCCCGACGCGCCGGACCTGTGGCCGGCCGACGTCCGCGAGGAGATGGAGGCGGTGATGAAGCGGGTCTTCACCGAGGTCAACAACGGTGTCTACCGCTGCGGCTTCGCCGGCTCCCAGGAGACCTACGACGACGCCTACCAGCGCCTCTGGACCGCGATGGACTGGCTCGAGGAGCGCCTCGCCGACCGTCGCTACCTGATGGGCGAGGCGATCACCGAGGCCGACGTACGCCTGTTCACCACGCTCGTGCGCTTCGACGCGGTCTACCACGGGCACTTCAAGTGCAACCGCAACAAGCTCACCGAGATGCCGCACCTGTGGGGCTACGCCCGCGACCTGTTCCAGACGCCGGGGTTCGGCGACGAGGTCGACTTCGAGCAGATCAAGAAGCACTACTACGTCGTGCACACCGACATCAACCCGACCCAGATCGTGCCCGACGGGCCCGACCCGGCCGTGTGGCAGGAGCCCCACGGACGAGGCTGACGGGACGGTTGACCATACGTGGGACCCCTGTGACCAGTGGTTTCGGTCAAGGACGCCCGTAGGTAGTCCTGCGTTTCGGCCCAGCAGTGCCAGATGGGCGTGTCGGTGCGCCACTGTGGGACCTCCAAGGCCGACTCGTGGGGAGCACGGCCGCCCGGCAGGTCCGGGCCGCTCGACAGGGGACGACTGTGGGAACTCTCTTCGGCTCGCCGATCGGCGGTGCGTCCGCGCACCCGGCCCGACGCGTCGGTCGCGTCGCCGTGCTGGCACTGGCCCTGGCGGTGCCGGTCGTGGCCGTCCCGACCGCGGCGAGCGCAGCGGACGGGTCCGCGCCCGTCGTGACCACCACGGTGAGCGCCACCTATGACGCCGACTACGCCTGGCAGGTCTGGAACGCCGTCGACCGCAACCGCGCCGACGCCCCGGTCGACGGCACGGCCACCGTGCGCTACGCCGTCGGCGTCACCGCGCTCGGCCCGCCGGCGCGGTCGGGCTTCGAGGTCGCCGGATCGATCGGCGTCACCAACCCGGGCGAGCCCGTCGTCGCCACGCTCTCCGCGGAGCTCGCCGGTGCCGGCGCGTGCACCGTGGCCGCCACCGACACCTCGCCGGCCGACGGCGTCCAGGTGATCCTGCCTGCAGGCGCCAGCTCGTTCGCGTACTCCTGCGCTCCCGGCACTGCGCCGACCGGACCCGCCGCGACCACCGCGACCGTGTCGTCCGACACCGGCTCGGCCAGCGCGCAGGCGCAGGCCGACTACGTCGTCGACCAGAAGACCGACGAGCTGACCACCGTCTCGACCGCCGCGGGCGACGCGGCCCCGGTCGTGCTCGGCACCCTCGACTGGGACGACGTGTGGGCCGCACCCGACCACCGCGTGCTCGTGCGTACGTCGTCGCTGGAGCTCGGCTTCGGCGACGGTCCGTGCGCGGACCACACCGACACCGCCCGCGAGTCCGCCGACGCCACGACCGACACCGAGACCGTGACGGTGTGCCAGGAGCCCGAGGTGCTGGGCGAGCAGTCGTTCGGCAAGGCCGTCGGCCGGGTCCGCGACCACCTGCCAGGGCACCGTGCTCGCCCACCTCGTCAACCGGTCGGGCCGCGCGGTCTTCTACTACCTCCGCGTCGGAACGACGATGCACCGCTTCGTGGTGAAGTCGCTCGGCCGCAGGACGGTCACCGTCCGCGGCGGTGCACGCGCCGTCGTCGTCCTGAAGGCCGGCTCCCGCCAGCTCGAGCGGACCCAGCTCCCGCGACGCTGCCGAGTGCCGGGCGTGCTGCCCGGGACGGGCCTGCGCACCGGCTGACCCCCTGCCAGGCACGGCCTGGCCCCCAGACGCCTCCGCCCACACGGAGGCCGCCGGCGTCGACGGACACCCACGAGTCCGTCGGCGCCGGCTCTTTCGTCGTACGCCGTCGCGTGGGCCGGAGCCGCGCCCGCCCCGAGCGGTCTGGTCCAGTCGGCCGCTATCGGGGGCGAATCCCGGAGATCGTCTCAACGCAACGTCCAAGGACCCTTCGGCCTCGTCGTAGGACCTCCTGCGGCGCCTGCCGTGCCGCGAGGCTGGTGCCTCGGGCGCTCAGCGCCTGTGGGGATCGTCCATCAATCGACTGCTCGCCGAGCGAGCAGTACTTCCGGGGGGAAGTCATACATGTCTGCACTCACGCGCCGAAATGTCGTCCGAGGCGCCGCCTGGACCGTTCCGGTCATCGCTGTCGTCGCTCCTGTGCCCGCCTTCGCGGCCTCGCGGTGCGGCGTCACCGGCGGCATCACCATCGGGCCCAACGTGGCCACCACCTACCGCGCGGTCTGCTCCTCGCAGGCCCAGCAGCCCAACCCGGCCAGCATCAAGGCCGTCTACGGCACCGGGCAGCTGCCCCAGTACCTCCAGATGTGCACCTGCGACTCGATCAAGGGCTGGTACCGCTGGCGCGAGACCGACACGCTCTCCAGCTTCCAGATCGAGGTCGACGGGGTCCACGTGGACCAGGACGGGCCCAGCGCCGGCTACCGCCCGCCGGTCTACCTCGACGTCAACGCGCAGGGGGTCGGCGAGTGCAAGACGTTCGCGCTGACCTACCGCACCTCGACCGGGCGCTCGCGCACGCAGAACGCGAACTTCTCGATCACCTGGACCCTCCAGCGCTCGACGTCCGGCTACGGTCCGGGCACCAACCCGGTGACGGTGGCGGCGGGTGCCTGGACCAACGTCCAGACCTTCACCCGCAACGTGTCGATCATCCGCACGGTCGGCACCAACAACGACGACCAGACCGACTTCAGCTCCTGCAGCCCGCAGGCCCGGGTCGCCGTCGCGTCCGTCGACTGATCCGCGTGAGCCACAGGTCTGGTCCATCGGCTCGTTAACCGGACCGGTGGCGCAAGGACCGGTCAAGGGCGCATCCGGATAGCCCTCCGCCTCGGCCAAGTGTCCGCCGCCCGCCTCGCACGGGGTGACAGTGGAGGGCGAATCAACTGCAGGGCCGTTCGCCTCTGGGGGGCGGACGGCACGCGGTGGTCGACGGCTCTGGGGCGCCGGTCATTCACTCCACGGCAATGCAGCAAGGGGATCCACATGTCTGACAGCTCGCAGGACGTCATCACCACCTACGACCCGCCGCGTCGCGGCACCGTCGTCTGATGCGCCGGCTCGCGCTCGCGCTGCTCGCGATCTTCCTGACCGTGGGAGGCCTGACGGCCGTCCAGCCCCGCGCCTCCGCGTCGGGCGGCACTGCGCCCGCGCACCACTCCGCGTGCACCAGCACGCCTGACCTGCTCGTCGGGCAGCGCCCACCGCTGCCCGAGCCTCCACCCGTGGAGGCGAGCCGGCGTCGACGGACCCCGCGAGTCCGTCGGCGCCGGTTTCCTGTGCCGGTCTCGTGCACCTCGAGGGCTCCAGGACGTCACGGTGGCCGTCCCCAAAACGGGGCATGTCCAGTCAGGGAGGGGCCTAACCCCGGTGCTGGTCCTACGAACCGTCAAGGCCCGGCGGAGATAGCCCTCCACCTTGGTTCAGCCCCTGTGATGCGGCCTGTCAGCGGGGGACTCTTGCCCTGCAGCCGTCCGCTTTGGGGGCGACGGCATGCAGTGGTCGTCGGCTTTGGGGCGCCGATCACGCCCACCACTTCCAAGGGGAAACAACCATGTCTGACATCACTCGCCGCACCGTCGTCCGCGGGGCCGCCTGGACCGTGCCGGTCATCGCCGTCGCCGCCAACGCGCCGGCGTTCGCTGCGTCCCTCCTACCGCCCGCGCCCTTCATCGACTTCACGAACGCCTACAGAACCCGGGCAACAGCTGCACCAGCGGTTGCATCCCGAAGCATCCTACGGCGTCCCGGTGATCGTGACCAACCCGTCTACCGAGGACTACTTCATCCAGTTCACGTCGTACTCATCGACACGAACCGCACGGGCAACGTCCTCAACGACGGTCTACACGAACGCGTCGATCACCCTCTGGGTCCGCACCGACCTCGACACCACGCCGGCCAACAGCGGTTGGAGCCGCGCTGGGTCCGGTGCAGCGATGGCACGGCCCCGACCGACGCCGGCCTGCAGACGAAGCCGGACAACTTCCAGTACCGCGGTTACCGGTTCGGCTACACCGGGAACTACACGCTCGTGGCCTCGGAGGAGCGCGTCTACCTGCAGGACTTCGTGGCCACCTCCAACAGCATCGGACGGGCCGGCGACGCGACGTACTGGATCGAGCGCCAGATCACGCGTCAACGGCCCGTGCCGCACGACGTTCCAGCGTCGCCCATGCGCGACCGCGGCCTGATCGGCAACGGTCTCCCGAGCAGCCAGAGGCGCGCTGCTCGGCGGCGATCATGACCGCCACGGCCTGAGGCCCGACGCCTCTCCTGACGCCGGGTAGCGGTCTCTGCCGCCCGGAGCCTCCACCCCCAATGGAGGCGAGCCGGCGTCGACGGGTCACCCACGAGTCCGTCGGCGCCGGCTCATCCATGTCCGGACCAGCCCCGACGGCCTGGTCCTGATTGGTGCTGGCAGGCTGCGGCCGTTACGTTTGGCCCACCATGTGGTCGGGGTCACACACGCCGGCGACCACCCCTGCAAGCCGTCGGCGTCCGGCGATCCCGTGACTGCCGCTAGCTGTCGTGAGGAGAATCCGAGTTGTCCGATCCAGTGAGCTTCGGCCCCGACCTGGCAGAGGTCTTCGGACCCTCCCAGTCCGACGGCGGTCCCGACCTCGTCCAGCTGCTGACGCCCGAGGGCGAGCGCGTCCACCACCCCGAGTTCGACCACGACTTCTCCGCCGAGGAGCTGCGCGGTCTCTACCGCGACATGGTGCTCACGCGTCGCATCGACGTCGAGGCCACCGCCCTCCAGCGCCACGGTGAGCTCGGCATCTGGGCCCAGCTGCTCGGCCAGGAGGCCGCGCAGATCGGCGCCGGCCGCGCGATGCGTCCGCAGGACTACGCGTTCCCGACCTACCGCGAGCACGGCGTCGCCTACTGCAAGGGCGTCGACCCGCTGCGGCTCCTCGGCCTCTTCCGCGGGGTCGACCAGGGCGGCTGGGACCCCAACGAGAACAACTTCGGTCTCTACACGATCGTCATCGGCGCCCAGACCCTCCACGCCACCGGCTACGCCATGGGCATGCAGCGCGACGGAGTCGTCGGCACCGGCGACCCCGAGCGCGACTCGGCGGTGCTCGCCCACTTCGGTGACGGTGCGTCCTCGCAGGGCGACGTCAACGAGGCGTTCATCTTCGCCGCGTCCTACAACGCGCCCGTCGTGTTCTTCTGCCAGAACAACCAGTGGGCCATCTCCGAGCCGATCGAGCGCCAGACCCGCATCCCGCTCTACCAGCGCGCGCTGGGCTTCGGCTTCCCGGGCATCCGCGTCGACGGCAACGACGTGCTGGCGACGTACGCCGTCACGAAGGCCGCGCTGCAGCGCGCCCGCGAGGGCAACGGCCCGTCGTTCGTCGAGGCCTACACCTACCGGATGGGTGCGCACACCACGACCGACGACCCGACCCGCTACCGCCTCAACGACGAGCTCGAGCACTGGAAGCTCAAGGACCCGATCGAGCGGCTCAAGGTCTACCTGCGCCGCAACGGGCTGGTCGACCAGCAGTTCTTCGACGACCTCGACGCCGAGGCCAAGGAGCTGGGCCACCACCTCCGCGAGGGGTGCAAGGCGCTGCCCGACCCGAAGCCGATGGACCAGTTCGGCTACGTCTTCAGCGAGATGACCGACGAGATCCGCGAGCAGCGCGACGGATTCGCCGCCTACCTCGCCTCCTTCGAAGGGAGCCACTCCTGATGAGTGCCACGCAGAAGATCACTCTCGCCAAGGGCCTCAACATGGGCCTGCGCAAGGCGATGGAGGCCGACGACAAGGTCCTGCTCATGGGCGAGGACGTCGGCAAGCTCGGCGGCGTCTTCCGGATCACCGACGGCCTGCAGAAGGACTTCGGTGAGGACCGGGTCATCGACAGCCCGCTCGCGGAGTCCGGCATCGTCGGCACCGCCGTCGGCATGGCGCTGCGCGGCTACCGCCCCGTCATCGAGATCCAGTTCGACGGCTTCGTCTACCCCGCCTACGACCAGATCGTGTGCCAGGTCGCGAAGTACACCTACCGCTCGCAGGGCAAGGTGAAGATGCCGATCGTCATCCGCATCCCCTTCGGCGGCGGCATCGGCGCGGTCGAGCACCACTCGGAGAGCCCGGAGGCGCAGTTCGCGCACACCCCCGGCCTCAAGGTGGTCGCCTGCTCCAACCCGGTCGACGGCTACTGGATGATCCAGCAGGCCATCGCCCACGACGACCCGGTGATCTTCCTCGAGCCCAAGCGGCAGTACCACGCCGACAAGGCCGACCTCGACGAGTCCGCGACGCCCGAGCCGCTCTTCACCTCGCGGGTCGTCCGCGCCGGCACCGACGCGACGGTCCTCGCCTACGGCCCGACCGTGAAGACGGCGCTCAAGGCCGCCGAGGCCGCCGAGTCCGAGGGACGCAACCTCGAGGTCATCGACCTGCGCACCCTCTCGCCGCTCGACATGGCGCCGGTCTACGAGTCCGTACGCCGCACGGGTCGCTGCGTGATCACGCACGAGGCGCACGTCAACCTCGGCATGGGTGCCGAGGTCGCGGCCCGGGTCACCGAGCAGTGCTTCTACTCGCTCGAGGCCCCGGTCCTGCGGGTCGGCGCCTTCGACATGCCCTACCCGCCGTCGCGCATCGAGGAGGAGTACCTCCCCGACCTCGACCGCGTGCTCGACGCCGTCGACCGCAGCTTCGCCTACTGAGAGGTCCCGCCATGTCTGAGTTCCTCCTCCCCGACGTCGGTGAGGGCCTCACCGAGGCCGAGATCGTGGCGTGGAAGGTCAAGGTCGGCGACACGGTCGAGATCAACGACGTCATCGTCGAGATCGAGACCGCCAAGTCGCTGGTCGAGCTGCCCTCGCCGTTCGAGGGCACGGTCCTCGCGCTCCTGGTCGACGAGGGCGTGATGGTCGACGTCGGTACGCCGATCATCTCGATCGGTGCGCCCGGCGAGGAGCCGGTCGCCGCGCCTGCTGCGCCCACCGTGCAGACCGAGTCCGACCCCTACCTCGGCATGGCCGAGAAGGCGGGGCAGGCCGAGGCCGACCTCACGGAGATGGACCTCTCCAACCCGGCCGCGTCCGGGTCGATGGAGGGTGCGTCCCTCGTCGGTCGGATCAAGGCCGAGCGCGGCCCGATGCGTCGTGCCCGCCGCGGCTCGGCCTCGCCGAGCACCGAGGCCGGGGCCAACACCCAGCTGCAGGTGCAGGGCGCGTTCTCGCCCGGCGGTGCCCAGTCGCAGGACGTGCTGCCCGCCGACGAGTCACCGGTGCCGGCCACCGACCAGCGACCCGCGCCGGCAGCCGCCCCCGCCGAGGCGCTCGTGCCCCCGGCGGCCCAGGCCGAGCCCGGCGACGTACGCGCGCTGGCGAAGCCGCCGGTGCGCAAGCTGGCCAAGGACCTCGGGGTCGACCTGACGACGCTGACCGGCACCGGCCCGTCCGGGTCGATCACCCGCGACGACGTCCAGGGTGCGGCGTCGGGCGGGTCCGCCACGGACTCCTCGACGGATGCGGCGGCCTTCGCCGGCGCCGATGTGCCGGAGCGTCGTACGGCGCCTCGGTGCAGCGCGGCCTGTCGGGATCCGCGTCCTCGGGCGAGCGGGAGACCCGCGAGCCGATCAAGGGCGTGCGCAAGATGATGGCGACGGCGATGAGCCAGTCGGCCTTCACCAGCCCGCACGTCACCGAGTGGATCACCGTCGACGTGACCGCGACGATGCAGCTCGTGGCGCGGCTCAAGAAGCGCGCCGACCTGCGCGACGTCCGCGTCAACCCGCTGCTCGTGCTGTCCCGCGCCGTCATCCTCGCGATGAAGCGCACCCCGGAGATCAACTCCTACTGGGACGAGGCCGCGCAGGAGGTCGTGCTCAAGCACTACGTCAACCTCGGCATCGCGGCCGCGACGCCGCGCGGCCTGGTGGTGCCCAACGTCAAGGACGCCGACAGCCTCTCGATGACCGAGCTGGCGGCGGCGCTGGGCCAGCTCACCGCGACGGCCCGCGAGGGCAGGACCCAGCCGGCCGAGATGGCGGGCGGCACGTTCACCATCACCAACGTCGGCGTCTTCGGCGTCGACGCCGGTACGCCGATCATCAACCCGGGCGAGTCCGCGATCCTGTGCTTCGGCGCGATCAACAAGCGGCCCTGGGTCGACGAGGAGACGGGCGAGATCGTCGTCCGCGACGTCACCACGCTGGCGCTGTCCTTCGACCACCGCCACATCGACGGCGAGAAGGGCTCGCGCTTCCTCGCCGACGTGGCCGGGATGCTGTCGGACCCGGGGACGGCCCTCCTCTTCTGACGCTGCGCGCGCGTGTATCGTCACGGTGACGCATTCGGTCATCGGTTCGGACAGGTGCGCCGGCTCGACGCGTTTCGACCGCTAGGAGCCGACTCGGACGGTCAGCGGGAGTGCCAGGCCGCGAGCAGCTCGGCCTCGCGCTCCGCGCTGAGCGCGAACACGGGCGAGTCGAGGCAGCCGGGGGCGGTCTCGGCGGGCGTACGCAGCCGCAGCCCGGCCGCCACGGCCGGGCCGGGGTCGTGCGCCAGCATGCCGTCGTACTCCGGGCGCGGGAGCCACAGCGGCAGCGAGCCCTCGCCCGCCCACGGGAGGACGTCGTGGGCCTCGAGGAAGTCCTGGTCGACCCAGGTCAGCTCGCGGCTCCGTGCCCAGCCCGGCGGCGAGCCCGGCGAGCATCGCCGCGAACGGCATCGGGGTGCCGACCGCGTCGAGGACCCCGGTCGTCCGCGACCCGGCGAGGTCGAGCAGCCACGTCGCGAGGTCGCGCACGTCGATCACCTGCACGACGTCGTCGGGCCGACCGGGCGCCAGCACCTCGCCGCCGCGGGCCAGGCGCTGCGGCCAGTAGGCGAAGCGACCGGTCGGGTCGCCCGGTCCGACGATGAGGCCGGGTCGGGTGATGACGCACGACGCGGCGAGCTCCTGCACCGCCTGCTCGCAGGCGACCTTCATCCCGCCGTAGGCGTCGGGCTCGACGGCGAGGTCGACGTCCTCGGTGATCGGCTCGGCCAGCGGCTCCATCGCGGACGACGCGTTGTCGGTGTAGACGCTGATCGTCGAGACGAAGACCCAGTGCGCGTCCGGCACGGCAGCGACCGCCGTACGCGCGTGCGACGGCAGTCGGGTCACGTCGATGACGGCGTCCCAGCCACCGTCGACGAGCGCGGCCGGCGGGGCGTCGGACCGGTCCCACGGCAGGTGCGTCGCGCCGTCGGGCACGGGCCCGGACTCGCCCCGGCAGGCGCACGTGACGTCCCAGCCGCGGGCCACGGCCTGGGTCGCGGTCTCGCGTGAGAGGAACCGGGTCCCGCCGAGCACGAGGAGCTTCATGGGACCACTCCAGCGGGCCGCGGCGGTGGCGACAAGACCGTTCGCTGTCAGCGCACGCGGCGGTGGACCCCTTTGTCAGCGGTGCCGCCGCGCTGCCACAATGATCGCTCTCGGTGATTCTCGGACATGCGCGCGAAGGGAGCGGGCACATGGCCCTCGATGCCGCTACGGCCTCCTCGGCCTCTGCCGGCGAGCCCACGGCCGCCCTCCTGGCGCGCGCCCAGCAGGTGGCCGACCAGCTGCAGGCCGAGGCGCGGGCCGAGGCCGAGCGCCTGACCGCCGACCTCGCCGTGATGCGTGAGCAGGCCCGGCGGCTCGCCGCCGAGGCGGAGGCCGACCGCGCCGAGGCGGGCCGCGCGCGCAAGCAGGCCGAGCAGGTGCTCGCCGGGGCTTCCGAGGAGGCCGCGACCATCGTGGTCGACGCCAACGAGCAGGCAGCGCTGCTGATGGGCTCGGCCGAGAGCGCCCGCGACGAGGCGGTCGCCGCCGCGCGGGCCGAGGCCGAGCAGCTGCGGGCCCAGGCGCAGGACGACGCGATCGTGCTCCGTGCGGAGTCGCAGGAGCTGCGCGACAGCGCCGCGAACGACCGGACCGCGTTGCTCGACGCCGCCAAGGCGGACTCCGACGCGGCGATCGCCACCGCGCAGGAGACCGCGGCCCGGCTCGTCGAGGAGGCCCGCGCCGCGGGCCAGCAGCACCTCGACTCCGCGACCACCGAGGCCGAGTCGCTGCGCGCCACCGCCTCGCGCGAGTCCGCGCGGATGCGCGACGAGGCGGCCCTGCACAGCGAGGAGCTGCGGCGTACGACCGGCGCCGAGACCGAACGCCTGCGCGAGGCCGCGGAGCAGACGCTCGCCGCCGCACGCACCGAGAGCGACGAGAAGCTGCGGCACGCGGCCGAGCAGACGGAGTGGGCGACCGCGACCGTCGAGTCCGTGCTCGCCGGCGCCACCGCCGAGTCGGACTCGATCCGCAAGTCCGCCCACAGCGACGCCGGGGAGCACGTACGCCTGGTGCGCGAGCGGGTGCAGGGCATCATCGCCGCGGTCAACGGCCGGATGGCGATCGAGCTGGCGGAGGCCAAGCAGCGCGCCGAGGAGATCACCCAGGCCGCGACGACCACCGCCGCCGAGCGGGCAGCAGAGGCGCGGTCCGCCCTCGAGCAGGCCCACGCCGAGGCGGCCCGGATCATGGCTGACGCGACCGACGAGTCCCAGCGTGCCGTCGAGCGGCTCGAGCGCCGCCGCACCGAGGCGGAGACCGGCGCGGCCAGCCTGCGCGCCCTGGTCGCCAAGGAGGTGACGGCGAGCCGCGCGAGTGCCGCGGAGGACCGCCGCCGGGCCCGCGAGGAGTCGCTCGCCCTCGTCGCCGAGGGTCGCGCCGAGGCCGAGCAGCTGCGCGACAGCGCCCGCCAGGCGCTCGAGCGGGCGCGCGCCGAGATCACCCAGCTGCAGACCCGTCGCGACGGCATCGCCGCCGAGCTCGGCCAGCTCTCCGGCGTGATCGAGGCCCTCTCGGTCCCCGAGCGCGACCAGCTCGCCGCCCGCCACCCGGACGACACCCCCGCCCCCGCCCCCACCCCTGCCCCCACCCAGGAGACCCCCGATGCCTGACGAGATGTTCACGACCGTGCGCCGCGGCTACGACCCCGTCGAGGTCGAGAAGGCCCTCGGCCAGGCGCAGTCCGAGGTCGCCGCCCTCCGGTCCCGGCTCCAGGCCGCCGAGGCCGACGCCGAGCAGGCCCGCGGCGAGGCGAGCACCTCGCGCGAGGCGCTGGTCTCCCGCGAGTCGCAGGAGCCCGAGCTGCCGACGTACGCCCACCTCGGTGATCGCGTCGGTCAGATCCTGTCCCTCGCCGAGACCGAGGCCGCCGAGATCCGCGACCGTGTGGCCGGTGAGGTCGAGGCCCTCCGCAAGGAGGCCGAGCAGGAGGCGAACGCCGTGCGGGCCGAGGCCGACCGCTACGCCGAGGAGACCCGCCGCGACGCCGAGGCCGAGGGCGGCCGCGTCCTCGCCGACGCACGCACGGCCGCCGAGTCCGAGCGCGACGCCGCCGAGCGCGACGCGTCTGCGCGGCGGGCCGAGGCCGAGGCGCTGCACGAGGACGCCCGCGCCAAGGCCGCGCAGTCCGCTGCCGACTTCGAGACGACCCTCGCCGAGCGCCGCCAGAAGGCGACGTCGGAGTTCCAGGCCCAGCAGGCCGCGACCCAGGCCGAGCTCGACGCGATGAACGCGCGCAACCGCGACGCCGAGGCGACCCTCGAGCGCAACCGCACCGAGGCCGAGGCCCGCATCGCCCGGATGCTCTCCGATGCCGAGGAGCGCTCGACCACCATGGTCGCCGACGCCCGCGCCACCGCCGACCGCGTCCGCGCGGAGTCCGACCGTGAGCTCACCGCCGCCGCCCAGCGCCGCGACAGCATCAACGCCCAGCTCTCCAACGTCCGCCAGATGCTCGCCACCCTCACCGGCACGGTCCCGGGCGTGGCCTTCCCCGACGAGCCCGCGGCGGCCCAGCCCGCCCCGGCGGCCGACGTACCCGCCGAGGCGCCGGCCGAGGCCGACGTACCCGAGCCGGTCACCGAGGCCGAGGTCGTCGAGGCCCACGAGGTCGCCGAGGAGTCCTCGACCCGGCAGTGACCTCGCGTCCCCCGCTGACGCTTCACCATGGGATGTCGACGCACCTGCACTTCCCCGGGTTCATTGACACGGGGAAGTGCAGATTGACCGACATCCCATGGTGAAGCAGCAACACCAGGAGCCCGGTCACCCGGAGAGGCGGCTCACGCCTTCGGCACCCCGGGGGCGGGGGTGCGCTCACCGGTGATCCAGGCGTCGAAGAAGGACGACAGCTCGCGCCCCGTCTCCTCCTCCCAGTGGTCGACGATCTGCTCGCGGGTCACCGACGTGTTGTCGTTCTGCTCCAGCCACGACCGCGCGATCCGGAAGAACTCGTCGTCGCCCAGCTCGACGCGCAGCTCGTTCCACATCAGCGCGGGCGGGTAGTAGATGTTCGAGCTGCCGAACTGGCGCGGGTCGTACGCCCCGGGCGGGCCGAAGTCGTCGCGCAGGCGCTGGTCGCCGGCGCGCGCGTCCTGGATCGTGCCGCGCAGGGGACGGATGTCGTGCTCGTCCTCGTAGATCCACTGCATCAGCATCGTCATGCCCTCGTTGAGCCAGACGTCGCTCCAGTCGGCCGGCGAGACCTGGTCGCCGTACCACTGGTGCACGAGCTCGTGCGCGATCACCTGCGGCGACAGGACGTAGTCGTTGTTGCCCAGCGTGACCATCGTCTGGGTCTCCATGGCGCTCATCGAGTCGGTGACGACGAGACCGAGGGAGTCGAACGGGTAGGGGCCGAGCTTGCCCTCGATCCAGTCCACCGAGTCGGCGGCGGTCTGCAGTCCCTCGATGCCCTTCACCAGCCCGCGGGGCGTCCAGTAGTCGACGCGCAGGCCGCCGGCGGTCGTGTTGGCGCTGTGGGTGTAGTCGCCGATGGCGAGGGTGACGAGGTAGGACGACGCGGGCTCGGTGAGCTGCCACGAGCTGGTGGTGCTCCCGCCGTCGTCGCTCAGCCCGGTGAGGTGGCCGTTGGAGATCCCGGTCCACGGCTTCGGTGCGTGGACGGTCACGTCGTAGAGCGCCTTGTCGGACGGCTGGTCGTTGACCGGGTACCACGTGAAGGCGCCGTAGGGCTCCTGCATCGTCCACACCTCGCCGGTGTCGGTGACGGTGAAGCCGGTCGTGGAGAAGTCGCTCCGCGTCGTGGGCGCCGGTGCCGGCTTCGGCGTGCCGACGTAGTCGAGGCTGAGCTCGTAGCGCTGGTCCGCCTCGATGCGCGCCTTGACCACCAGGTCCTTGCCGCGGCGTGCGAAGGCGACGCCCTCGCCGTCGAGCTCCAGCCGCCCGACGGTGAGGCCGCGGCCGAGGTCGAGCTGGAAGCGCGGTGCCGTACGGGCGGCGCGGAAGGTGACGACCGCGCTGGCCTCGAGGCGTCGTGCGCCCGGGTCCCAGTCGAGGTCGAGGTCGTAGAGCAGTGCGTCGACCCGCGGGTCGCCGACGGCGGGGTAGACGCTGTCCTCGACCGGCGTGGACAGGGCGGCGTCGAGGTCCTGCTCGACCGCCGGGACGACCACCGGCGCCGAGGTCTGGGCCACGGCGCCCTCCTCGGTGTCGGTCGTCGCGGCGGACGACGGCGACGCGGGCGGGGTGGCGAGCTCGTCGCCGGCACCGGGCTCCGACGAGCAGCCGGCCAGCAGCACTGCACCTGCCACCAGCACGGGCAGCTGGCGGCGCAGCGTCACCGCTCGCCCCGCAGCAGGGGCCGGGCGAGCTTGCGGCCGTGGTGGATCTGCGCCTTCACCGTGCCGAGGGGCGCGCCGACCAGCGCGGCGATCTCGTCGTAGGGCAGGCCGTAGACGTCCCTCAGCAGCAGCGGCTCGACGAACTGCGGGTGGTCGCGCTCGATCGTCTCCATCGCCTCGAGCAGGTCGAGGCGGGTGCCGGCGATGACGCTCGTCGTGCGCGGGTCGGGCCGGTCG
This sequence comes from uncultured Actinomycetota bacterium, assembly GCA_963795275.1. Classification (GTDB taxonomy): domain Bacteria; phylum Actinomycetota; class Actinomycetes; order Propionibacteriales; family Nocardioidaceae; genus Nocardioides. Next base: position 290,173 of record CAWCHD010000016.1, on the reverse strand, counting down.
TGGGCGCCGTCCTCGAAGTCGGTCGGCGTGGCCAGGTTCTTCAGCCGGCGGTACGTCGTCCGCGCGCTGTTGACGGCCACGACGTGCAGCCACGTGGTGAACCTGCCGCGGCCGCCCCAGCCACCGATCTTGGTGGCGACGTTGAGCATCGCCTCCTGGCACGCGTCCTCGGCGTCGCCGGAGTAGGGGAGCACCCCCCGGCAGATGTTGAGCACCCGCGGGCGCACCGCGGCCAGCAGGGACTCGAGGGCGTCCCGGTCGCCGTCGCGGGCGTCGCGCGCCAGCTCGTCGATGTCGTCCGGAGTCAGCCCGGCACCGTCGTCCCCCGATTCAGTCACCCCTGCACGATAATGCCCGGGTGTCCGCTCCCTCTCGTCTCGGTCGGTATCCGGTGCGCCGTCGCATCGGGTCGGGAGCCTTCGCGACCGTCTGGCTCGCCCACGACGAGCACCTCGACTCGCCGGTGGCGATCAAGGTGCTCGCCGACAACTGGACCGGCGACCTCCACATCCGCCAGCGCTTCGTCGAGGAGGGCCGCTTCCTCCGCAAGGTCGAGTCGCCCCACGTCATCACCGTCTACGACGCCGGCGAGCTCCCCGACGAGCGCCCCTACCTCGTGATGGCGTACGCCGACCAGGGCACGCTGGCCGACCGGCTCGAGCTGTCGGCGCTCGAGCCCTCGCAGGCGCTGACCGTGCTGACCCAGGTCGGGCGCGGTCTCACCGCGCTCCACGACCGGGGCGTCCTGCACCGCGACGTGAAGCCCGCCAACGTCCTCTTCCGCACCGTCGAGAGCGCGCGTGGTGCGCAGGTCGTCGCCATGCTCGGCGACCTCGGCCTCGGCAAGGCGATGGACATGTCGTCGCGGCTCACGATGGTGGGCGGCACGCCGACCTACGTGGCGCCCGAGCAGGCGCAGGGGGAGGGCCTGGACGGGCGCGCGGACCAGTTCTCGCTCGCCGCGCTCGGCTACTACCTGCTGGCCGGCCGCCAGCCCTTCGACCACACGACGCTGGCCGCCGCCGAGGACCCGGCGCCGCCACCGCCGATGGACATCGGGAACCCCGAGGCCGAGGCCGTGATGCTCAAGGCCCTCTCCAAGGACCGCGACGACCGGTTCGAGGACGTGGAGTCCTTCACCTCGGCACTGGCCGAGGCGCTCGGCGGCCAGGTGGAGGAGGCGCCGCTGGCGTGGGTCCCCGCCGATCCCGAGCTCACCGAGGCCGCGGCGCGACCGGTCGGCACCGACCGGCTCGACGACTCCGACTCGCACCCCGGACCCGGTGCCGCGCAGCGGCGTCGGCGTCGGCTGCCGTGGCTCGTGGCCGGGGTCGTCGCCCTGGCGGGCGGCTTCGGGGTCGGCTGGGCGGGTGAGCAGTCGGCGACGTCGGAGCGCACGATCAAGGACGCGACCGGGACCATCGAGGTGACGGTGCCCGAGTCCTGGACGACCCAGGTCGACCCCGAGCAGTGGACCCCGCCGCTCGACGGGCAGACCGAGCAGCCCGCCCTGGCCACCGGCTCCCGGCCGGGGTGGAACACCGCCGACGACCCCGCACCCGGGGTGTTCATCGGGGTGCTCGAGGGCGAGAAGCTCCCGGCCCGCGTCCCGCAGCACCCCGACTGCGAGAGCGCGGGCCAGCCGATCGAGGACCTGCAGGACGGCGACAAGTCCCGGACGGTCTACTTCGGCGGCTGCCCCGGCACCGACGTCATCGTCGAGCGCGTCGTGCAGGCGACGACCAACCGCGTGCTGTGGATCCAGGTGGCCGCCGCGGACCGGCCCACCGCCACGGAGGTGCTGGCGTCGGTGACGTACGCCCTGTAGCTCCTAGGCCGGACCGTCCGCGGGGTCGTCGCGCCGGCCCAGCCGCATCGACCCGGCGACCCGGCCGATGAGCTCGGACATCCCGGGCACGTCGGCGGCACGCCCGGTGACGGCGATCTCGACCTGCGCGTTGTCGGACCCGGTGAGGTCCAGCCACGTGAGGAACCCGTGCCGCAGGTGGTTGCTGGTGACGTACGTGTAGTGCAGGCGGCCACCGCCCTGGCTCTTGATCGACACGGACTGCTCGTCCTCGAGGAGCTCGTCGATGCGGCGGTCGAGCGTCCAGTCGATCGAGCGCCGGTTGCTGATCACCTGCTCGACGCGCATGTAGTAGCCGAAGGTCTGGAAGGCGCGGGGGCGCCACTGCCACTCGGTGAGGGAGTTGGTGGTGAACCGCCACCCCGCCGGCACCTCGAGCGTGAGGCCGAAGTCGCCCGTGCCCACCCGTTGCTCGACCAGCTCGATGCCCGGTGCGAGCGCCGGGAAGTCCGGGTCGGGGAACAGGTCGGGCCGCGGGTCGACAGGGAGGCTGGGCGTCGCGGCCAGTGGTGACGCCGCGCCGTCGCCCGGTGGGTTCGTGCCGAGCGCCCAGGAGGCGCCGAAGCCGGTGCCGACGCCGAGCGCCAGCAGCAGCACCAGCACCACCGGCCCCCGCCACGTCACGGCCGTCAACCTAGTCCACGGCACCGTGTGGTCAGGGCGTCTGGACGACGCCACCGGTGGCCCCGCGCATCCCCTCGGCGACCCGGCGGATGAGGTCGCGGCTGCCCGGGACGTCCCGCTCGCGCCCGTGCACGACGATCTCGACGTCCGCCTGCCCGCTCTGGTCGAGGTCGAGCCACCGCATGAAGCTGTGGCGGGCGTTGCCCTCGTTGCTGCGGTAGGTGTACTCCAGCGAGTCGGAGCCGCGATCGAGGATGTCGACGTCCTCCTGCTCGCGGGAGAGCCGCTCGATCCGGACGTCGATGGCGTCCTCGACGGTGATGTCCTGGCTGTTGATCTGCTCGATGCGCATCACGTAGGTGTTGTTGGACGTGCCCGGCTGCTTCCACTTCCACTCGTTGGTCGCGTTGGCGTTGGTGGACCAGCCGATGGGCGCGGGGAAGGTGATCTCGAACTTGCCGGAGCCCCGCGTCTCGGTCCGCATCTGCAGGCCGGGCTCGAGGGCCGGGTCGTCGGGGTCCTGGGCGAACGGGAGGTCGGCCTCGACCGGCAGCTCGGGGTTGCGGGCCGGCACCGGCGACCCGGCGCCGGTGCCGATGCTGGTGTCGCGGGAGACGGCGGACGCGGCGAACCCGCTCCCGCTGCCGATCGCCAGGAGCGCGACCAGCACCGCAGGCCCCCGCCAATCCATGACCCCGACTCTAGGTCACGCGGGGTCCCGACCGTCGTCGCCCGATGGCGCGCGGTGGACGGGGTCGCCGCCGAGCGCCGACCCGCAGGTCCTACCGTGGCGCCATGCTGATCCGTGACGCACGCCTCGTGGCGCTCGACGCCCCGGTGGCCGACGGCGTCGCCGGCCCGGTCGACGTACGCATCGAGGACGGTGTCGTCACCGAGGTCGGGCCGTCGCTGCCGGCGGGCGACGACGAGGTGTACGACGCCGCGGGCCGCTGGCTGATGCCCGGTCTCTGGGACCAGCACGTGCACCTCGGCCAGTGGACGCTCGCGTCCGCGCGGCTCGACCTCGCGGCCGTGCGGTCCAGCGCCGAGGCGGTCGCCGCGGTCCGGGCGCGGCTGGAGGAGTGGCCCGACCTGCCGGTCATCGGGTGGGGCCACCGCCCCACTGCGTGGCCCGACAACCCGGCCGTGTCGGACCTCGACGCGATCGGGACCGACCAGCCCATCGTGCTGATCGCCGGCGACGGCCACCACGGCTGGCTCAACACCATCGCCCTGCACATGCTGGCGCTCTCGACCCGCGACAGCGTGGTGAGCGAGGGCGAGTGGTTCCAGGCCTACGGCCGGCTCGCGGGCGTGATGGGCTCCGACGGCACCGGCCCGGACGCCTACCGCCGCTCGATGGAGGCGGCGGCCGCGCAGGGCGTCGTCGGGCTGGTCGACCTCGAGTTCAGCGGCGGCGTCGCCGACTGGGTCGAGCGGTGGTCCGCGGGCGCGGACCTGCTGCGCATCCGCCACGCCTGCTACGCCGACGGCCTCGACGACGTGCTCGCGCGCGGGCTGCGGTCGGGCGACCCGCTCGGTGCCGACCCGCGGCTCACGATGGGGCCGCTCAAGATCATCAGCGACGGCTCGCTCAACACGCGCACGGCCTGGTGCTGCGAGCCCTACGCCGAGAAGGCGGTGCCCGGGTTCGAGGAGGGCCAGCCCAACCAGACGCCCGCCGAGCTGCGCGCGCTGCTCGCCCGCGCCGCCGCCGGTGGGCTCGACGTGGCCGTGCACGCGATCGGCGACCGCGCGGTCACCGAGGCGCTCGACGCCTTCGCCGACACCGGCGCCCGCGGCGGGATCGAGCACGTGCAGCTCACCACCCGCGACGACGTACGCCGGCTCGCCGAGCTCGGCGTCCGGGCGAGCGTGCAGCCCGCCCACCTCCTCGACGACCGCGACGTGACCGAGCGGCTGTGGCCCGGCCGCGCGGAGCGCTGCTTCCCGCTGCGGTGGATGCTCGACGACGGCGTCGACGTGGTGCTCGGCTCCGACGCCCCGGTCTCCCCGCTCGACCCGTGGCTGGCCGTCGCCGCGGCCGTCCACCGCTCCGGCGACGAGCGCGAGCCGTGGCACCCCGAGCAGTCGATCACCGCCCGCGAGGCGCTGGCCGCCTCCACCGACGGCTGGGGCACGGTCGCGGTCGGCCACCCCGCCGACCTCGTGCTCCTCGCCGCCGATCCCCTCGACGGGGCCGGTGGCGACGACCGCGCCCACGCGGACGCGGCTGCGGGCCTTCGCCGACCAGGTGGTCGCGACCTGGGTCGCCGGCGAGGCGGCGTACGCCCGCCCCTGACGCCCCGCTGTAACGCCGGGTTACTGCGTTACCCACTGGGTTGCCCGGGGGTGGTCGCACTAACCCGGCGTTACAAGGGCGGCCGGGCAGCCTCAGGCCAGCGCGAGCGTCGCGTCCAGGACGAAGGCCGGGTCCTCGAGCCGGTCGCCGTAGACCTCCCGGAGCTGCCCGACGCGGTAGCGCACGGTCTGGGCGTGCACGAAGAGCTCCTCGGCGACCGCGTCGCGACGGCCGTGGTGCAGCAGCCAGCTGCGGAGCGTGTCGGTGAGCTTCTCGGCGGTCGAGGGGCGCAGGTCGGCCAGGGGCGCGAGCACCCGGGCGCGCAGGTCGGCGCGGGCCTCGGCGTCGGCGCCCAGCACGAGGGCCGCCAGGTGGTCGTCGGTGTCGACCAGGCCGTCGAGGCCGAGCGCCGCGCAGCGCACCGCCCGTCGGTGGGAGGCGCCCACCTCGAGCCAGGGCGTCGACGGCCCGACCACGGCCTCGGTGCCGCGGAGCGCGGCGAGCAACGTACGCCGCGCGGTGGGTGTCGCGGCGCCCGGCACGAGGAGCGACGCGTGGCCCTCGGGCAGGTCCGGCACGTCGGTCGGCTGCAGCGTGGCCTGGTCGAGCGCGGTCAGTGCGTGGGAGACCTGCGACTCCGGCAGGACGACGGCGGTCAGCGCGCCCGGCGGCTCCCAGTCGGCCCGCTCGGCGGCGGCGTTCACGGCATCGGCCGGGGCGCCGGTGAGCAGCGCCCGCGCGAGCCGCTCGAGGTTGCGCTGCCGGACCCGGCCGCTGCTCTCGAGCTCGTCGGTGTGGCCGGCGACGGAGGCAGCGGACAGCTCGTCGATGTAGGCGAAGACCAGCTCGGCGAACCGCGCGAGCTGCCCCGCGTCGACCCCGGCCCCGACCGCGACGTCACCCATGTCGCGCCACGACGCCCGCGCCCCGATGCGATAGGCCGCGAGCAGCGCCTCGACCGTACGTCCCTGGCGGGCCTCGCCGCGACCGAGCTGGTAGGCGCCCTCGATCGCCGGCGCCTTGGGCGTCTCGGCGTCGAGCCGGGTCGCGAGGGTCAGGAAGCCGCCGAGCGCGAGCTGCACCGCGTTGCGGATCACCTCGCCCATCCGCCCGCTCCACGCCCCGGCATAGCTCGGCACCTCCTCGACGATGGAGAGGACCGCGCTGTCGGCGATCTCGGCCAGCCGGGCGCGCAGGGCCGCCGCCACCACCGGGTCGAGACCCACGACGGTCCGAATTTGTGTGGTCGGGCGCACAGGACGCTGATCCACGCGACCTCCAAGGGACGTGAGTTGTTCGCTGCGAACAACATCGTAGCCCGGATTCACGTGCGCCGGGCAGGTAAACCGCGGCCGATCCGGGCACTGTAGTGACATGACCACGACTCTCGAACCGTCCACGGGCAGCGCCCGTCGGAGCCGGCGACTGAGCCAGCAGCTCGTCCGGGTGGCGGAGGCGGCCACGACGCCCTACCTCCCGGCCGACTTCATGGACCTCTTCGCCCCGCTCCGCTCCGGCGGCGACCTGCGCGGCCGCATCGAGTCCGTCACGCCCGAGACCGCCGACGCGGCGACCATCGTGATCCGCCCCGGCGCCGACTGGGCGGGCCACGTGCCCGGCCAGTACCTCCGGATCGGCATCGACGTCGACGGCGTACGCCAGTGGCGCGCGTACTCGCTCACCCACGGCCCGCGCCGCGACGGCCGCATCTCGATCACGGTCAAGGCCGTGCCCGACGGCCTGGTCAGCAACCACCTCGTCCACGAGGCCCGCCCCGGCACGCTCGTCCACCTCGAGCAGGCGGCCGGCGAGTTCGTCCTGCCGCCCGAGGGCGGCAGGTTCCTCATGGTCACCGCCGGCTCCGGCATCACGCCGGTCATCGGGATGCTGCGCAACCTCTACCCGAGCACCGACGAGGGCGTGCTGCGCCTGCCGCGCAGCGAGGTCCACGACATCGTCGTCGTCCACGTGGCGCCCAGCCACCCCGACTCCATCTTCATCCGCGACCTCGAGGCGCTCGACGCCGCGGGCGCGATCCGCCTCGTCGCGCGGTACGACGACGAGCACGGCGTCCTCGACGTCGCCGACCTGGCCACCCTCGTGCCCGACCTCGCGGAGCGCACGACGCTGGCCTGCGGGCCGGCCGGCCTGCTGGACGCCCTCGCCGCCCACCACGAGGCCGCGGGCATCACCCTGACCACGGAGCAGTTCCGCACCGCCCGCGTCGAGCCCGGCGACGGCGGCACCGTGAGCTTCACCTCCGGCACCACCCTCGACCTCGACGGCGCCACGCCGATCCTCGACGCAGCCGAGGAGGCAGGCATGTTGATGCCGAGCGGCTGCCGGATGGGCATCTGCATGGGCTGCGTCATCCCGCTGCGCGAGGGCAGCGTGCGCGACCTGCGCAACGGCGCCATCACCACCGCGGTCCCCGGCGAGACGGGCGACATCAAGGTGCAGACCTGCATCAACGCCGCCGCCGGCCCGTGCCACATCGTCCACTGACACCCGACCTCCCCGACACCCCCAGGAGATCCTCATGACCACGATCCAGAAGAAGCCGCACGTCGGCCAGGACAACCCGATCGCGCACCTCACCGAGGCCGACATCGAGCAGATCGGCATCGAGCTCGACGCCATCCGCCAGGACGTCCTCGACGACCGCGGCGCCAGCGACGCGGCCTACATCCGTCGGGTGATCGACACCCAGCGCAAGATCGAGCTCGGCTCGCGCGCGGTGCTGCTCTTCAGCGCGTTCCCGCCTGCGTGGGTCCTCGGCACGCTCGGCCTGAGCGTCTCCAAGATCCTCGACAACATGGAGATCGGCCACAACATCCTCCACGGCCAGTGGGACTGGATGCGCGACCCGAAGATCCACTCCAGCACGTGGGAGTGGGACATGGCCTCGCCGGCCGAGCAGTGGAAGCACAGCCACAACGAGCTGCACCACACCTACACCAACGTCATCGGCAAGGACAACGACCTCGGCTACGGCATCATGCGCGTCGACGAGGACCAGACCTGGACCCCGGCCTCGCTCGCCCAGCCGCTCTTCTGCTTCATCAACGCCGTCTTCTTCGAGTACGGCATCGCGGCCTACGACCTCGAGCTCGGCGCGGTCATCGCCAAGAAGCAGACCAAGGACCCCGACTTCCGTCGCCGGGCCAAGCAGGTCCTCGGCAAGATCCGCAAGCAGGTCACCAAGGACTACGTCGTCCACCCGGCCCTGTCGATCCCGACCGGCTCGTTCCTGCCGACGCTCGCGGCCAACTTCACCGCCAACGTCGTGCGCAACCTCTGGTCCAACTCGGTCATCCTCTGCGGCCACTTCCCCGAGGGCGTCGAGACCTTCGAGAAGCGCTCGATCGAGGGCGAGACCAAGGGCGAGTGGTACGTCCGCCAGATGCTCGGCAGCGCCAACATCTCCGGGTCCAAGGCGCTCCACCTGATGACCGGCAACCTGTCGCACCAGATCGAGCACCACCTCTTCCCGGACCTGCCGTCCAACCGCTACGCCGAGGTGGCTCCCAAGGTGCAGGCGCTCTTCGAGAAGTACGACCTCACCTACTGCGCCCGGCCGATGCCCCAGCAGGTCTACTCCGCCTGGCACAAGGTGGTCCGGCTGTCGCTGCCCAACGGCTGGCTGGCCACCACCACCACCAAGAACGCGCCCCAGCAGCTGGCCGTCCTCTACAAGATGGCCACCGGCGACCGTCGTACGCGCCGCCTGCTCGGCCGCAAGCTGGAGAGCGACGCCCGCGCCGCTGCCTGACGGTTTCCACGGCCTTTGACAATCCTTGCCACGGAATCCGCTGGTCTGGACCGTCTCAGAGATCGGTGATCATCAGTAGTAGTACGGATGTATCAGGAGCACACTGGAGCCATCCTTCCCTAGCAGGGGATATCGATCGTGGGGATCGAGACACGGATGAACCAGACAACATCAGGGAGGACCCGATGATCAGGGTCGGAGCAGTAGGACAGAAGGACCGGCCGGCCACGGCCACGACGACGTACGACGCCCGCGCGGAGACGGCACAGCCGGTCATCCCGCGCCAGCGCGGTGCGGTCGACACCAGCTCGGCAGCACGACCGCCGGCTGCTTGACCTGGTCGCGGCGACCTCTGTGGGGAGGGGTCGCTGCGGCACAGTTATCTCCGACCGGCTCACGCCATGCGTGGGCCGGTCGTTGGCATGTCCGGGACCCGTCCGGGACCCGTCCAGGACCCGTCCGCGACGGGACCGGACGGGGTCCTGCCCGGTTTGGAGGCACCTGTCTGGACCGTCTTCCGCAGACTTCCCGGAGGGTCGTCCTAGTCCCGTCCGCGGCACCTCCGCGCTCCTACCCTTGGGGGTGTGGCAGTCCGTGGGGGACCGCCTTGGGGACCAGAGGAGACCGCGATGCGGAAGCAGGAGAACGACGGCAACGAGGCGTGGGACGTCGCGGGCCGGATCAAGGCGCTCGAGCAGTTCAGCGGTGCCCTCGTGGTGCGGCCGCGGGCCGAGTCCGACGCGGTCCCGATCAACGAGCCGCCGCCCGTCCGGGTCCCCGTGCCGACCCGCTCGCGGATCTTCCTGCGGGGCACCGACGGCTTCGGCGGCTACGCCGACCTCACGGTGACCTCGCCCAGGCGTCACACGACGGACTGAGCGCCGCAGGGCGGGACCAGCTGCCCGGCCGTGCCTCCCCGCGGAGGCGCTGCGGGTGACCTAGGGTCTCCCGGTGGTCTGGCTGGTCGGTGCGTTGCTGCTGCTCTGGCTGGCCTGGGGCCCCGTGGTCCCCGTCGCCGCGGCCGCGCTGCTGTGCATCCCGCGCGTGCGCTGGTGGGTGCGGGACCGGCTCGCGTTCGACCGACGTGCCGCCGCTGTGGTCGCCGCGACCGTCGCCGTGGTGGCGGCCGCCGTGCTCGCGGTCCCGGACGGCTGGCTCCCCATCCCGCCCGCCCCCGGAGCCTGGGCGGTCCCGTCGTACGTCGGTCGCCCCGCCGCGCCACAGCCGATCGCCACCGAGCTGCCGCAGAACCCGCACCTCGCCGCGGGTGCGCCCGCCGCTCGGCCTGGCCCGCTGGGCGTCCAGCCCGAGGTGGAGACCGCCTGGCTGGGGACCCAGCGGTGCGGTGACCTCGCCCCCACCTCGACCGGCGTGCTCGTCGCGCGCTGCCGCGACGGGTCGGCATGGCAGCTGCGGCTCGTCGACCCGGAGACGCTGCGGACCACCGCCAGCCACGACCTCGGCGACATGGACGACGACGAGGAAGACCCCGTGTGCGCGGTCGACGCGTTCTACCTCGACGACGGCGACCGAGCCGTGCTGGCCGCCGGGCGGTCGGTGTCGGCGTACGGCACCGGCGACGCCGAGCTCGACGTCGCCGCCACCTGGGACCTGAAGCCGTGGATCCCCTTCGGGGACTGCGTCGTGGGCATCGCACCCGACTGGTCGGGCCTGGTCTGGTGGGTCTCGCGCGACGGCCTCGTCGGCACGATCGAGCCCGACTCGGGTCGCGTCGCCGTCATCGACCTGGCCGAGTCCGTCCGCCACGGCCTCGCCGTCGACCAGGGCGGTGCGTACGTCGTCTCGGAGGACGCGCTCCGCCGGCTGACGGCCGGCCCGGACGGGACCCCCCAGGTCGGCTGGCGCACCGAGTACTCCGGCGGCAGCGGGTCGGCGCCCGTGCTGCTCGACGGCGGTGCCGTGGCCATCACGGACGAGCTCGAGGACCGGCTCGGGGTGACCTTCCTGGCGCGCGACTCGGGCGCGGCGCTCTGCCGCCAGTCGGTCTTCGAGAAGGGCGACGGGTCGACCGACAGCACGCTCGCGTCCCTCGGTCGCGGCGTCGTCGTCGCCAACAACCACGGCTACCGTTCCCCGCGCAGCACCCTTCTCGGCTTCACGAGCGACCCCGGCATCTCCCGCGTCGACCTGGTCGACGGCGCGTGCGTGCTGCGCTGGACCAGCGAGGCGGTCTCACCCAGCTCGGGCACGACGGCCAGCTGGCCCAACGGGCTGGTCTACGCCTGGACCAAGCGGCCGTCGATCGCCGGTGTCAGCGCCTGGTACCTCACCGCCCTCGACGCCGGCTCCGGTCGCTCGATGTGGAGCGTGCGCACCGGCACCGGGCTGATGGCCGGCAGCGACGGCTCACGGATCACCCTCGGCCCCGACGGCTCGGCGTGGCTCGGCACCCTCGCCGGACTGGTCCGCGTCCGCGACCGCCGCTGAGACCTGAGGACCACCGACGGACGGCCGTCCCGGTCAGGGCCAGGTCGAGGCCCACCGTCTCCTCGCTCAGCTCCCAGAGCCGGCGCTGCGCCACCTCGTCACGGGCGAGGGGCGTCGACCCGACGATCCGGGGGCGGCCGCCGGCCTGGCCGGGGCCACCCGGTCCGACGTACGTCCCTCCCGGCAGGTCGGCGGTCGCCGCCATCAGCGACGGCCACGCACCTGCCTCCGCCGACTGCGACACCGCCTTGACCGCGGCGTCGATGATCGCGGCGCCCCGGGCCTCGATGCCGCGCATCTGCCCGTTGACGACGAGGTGGGTGCCGGCGAGGCCGGGGTGCGCGGCGAGCGCCGACACGGGGAGACCGGCCCGTCGCAGCCGGCGGTCGAGCTCGTGGGTGAAGAGCAGGTTGGCGAGCTTGGTCTGGCCGTAGACCGACCACCGGCTGTAGCGCCGCTTCGCCCGCGGGTCACCGAGGGGCGCCGACCGCGCCATCCGGTGGGCCTGCGAGGACAGCGTCACCACCCGGCCCTCACCGGACGCGACCAGCTGGTCGAGCAGCAGACCGGTGAACAGGAACGGTCCGAAGTGGTTGGTCGCCATCTGCGACTCGAGCCCGTCGGACGTGCGGCGCTGCGGCGTCGCCATGATGCCGGCGTTGTTGACGAGCAGGTGGATCGGGCCCAGGGCGGCGGCCGCGGCGGCTCCCTCGCGCACCGATCCCAGCTCCGACAGGTCGACGACGACCCGGTCGAGCAGGGCGTCCGGCACCTCGGCCGTGATGGCGTCGGCGGCCGCGTCGAGCTTCGCCGGCGTACGACCGGCCAGCGCGACCCGGGCTCCGTGGCGGGCGAGCTCGAGGGCGGTGTGGAAGCCCAGCCCGCCCTGCGTCGGGCCGGTGACGACGGCCGTGCGGCCCGTGAGGTCGCCGATGTCGTCGGTCGTCCAGGCGGCCTCGCTCACGGCGTCACCCGCAGTCCCGCGACCACCCGCGCGCCGAGGTCGGCGTCACCGGTGATGCGTACGACGCCGGGCTCGGCGGGTCGGCGCCCACCGGCCAGCACGATCCAGGTCTCGCGGTCCATGCCGAGAGTGACGGCCGGCTCCCCGTCGTCCGGCGCGGCGGTCCGGCCGCGGCCGTCCTCGCCGACGACGGCGGAGACCGGCTCGTGCCCGTCCACCTCGAGGCGTACGACGGCGCCGGCAGGTGCCTGGGCCCGCTTGCCGACGATGAAGGGCAGGCTCTCCATCAGGTAGCTCGCGCTGTGCAGTGCGGGTGCGGAGTCGAGGTTGCCCGGCAGGTCGAGCGCGCGACGTACGTCCTGCTCGTGCATCCACACGTCGAGGGGCCGGTTGCGCAGCAGCAGGCCCGTGCTCCAGCCGATCGCGCCGAACAGCCCGGGCGCCGGTGCCGACGGGTCCGACGGCGGGTCGGCGAGGAGCTGGGTGTGGCGGGCCGTGGTGGACTCGCGGATCTCGGTGATGACGGCGTCGGGCGACTCGTCGCGCCGCACCACGACGCCCTGCTCGGTGAAGCGGCCCATCGTCCCGATCGCGTGGGGCGCGTCGCCGATGTCGACCTCCTCGTGGCGCCGGCCGGCGAGCAGCGACTCGAGGTGCGCGGTGTGCGCGGCGACCGCGTGCACGTCCCACCCGGGCAGGTCGGTCGGCGTGGCCCACTGGTCCTCGCCGACGTGCTCGAGGACGCGGCTGAAGGAGTCCACCGCCTCCCACCACACGGCCACGAGGGCGGCGAGGCGGGACCGATCGGGAGAGGTGTCGGTCTGGTTCACGGACATGAAGGGAAGAGTAGGCCCACCCCTACGGGCTGAGCCGGTCGGACAGTTCCGCACCACCTGTTCGGTCGTTCGACCACGATCTCCGCCGATCGCACCTAGCGTCACCGGCGAGGACCGGGCCGACTCGCGGCGCCGCTCCCGTCGTACTTGGGGGTACACATGCATGCACGTCTGCGTCGGCCTGCCGTCGCACTGATCACCACGTCACTGTCCGTCGCGGCGCTGGGCTTCGCGCCCGCGGCCCAGGCCGAGGTCGTCATGTCCACCATCACCGGCAAGGTGACCGGCAGCGGAGTAGGGCTCGAGGACGCCCAGGTCAGCCTGTACACCTTCAACGAGGAGTGGGGCGAGTGGGTCTTCGCCCGCCTCTACGACCTGACGGACGGCTCCGGCGACTACTCCATCGCGGTGCCGGAGGGTGAGTACCGCATCACCTTCAGCGACTTCTCGGACGAGTTCGCCGACGAGGCGTACGACAACGCGCGCCACTACTTCGACGCCGATGCCGACGCCGTCTCGGTGACCTCGGCCGCTCCCGTCGTGGTCAACGCCGACCTGGCCGTCGCCGCCCACATCACGGGCAGGGTGACGGGTCCGGGCGACACCGGATCACTGGACGGGATCCGGGTGGTCGCCTACGAGGAGGTCGTCGCCGAGGACGGCGTGAGCTACTACGACTACGTCACGTCCGAGACCACCGAGGCGGACGGGTCCTACGACCTCTCCGGCCTGGCCGCCGGCGACTACCGCATCAAGTTCGAGGACGACGTCGATGGTGAGCGCACCTACGCCACCGAGTACTACGAGAACGCGCGCGCCCTGGAGGGAAGTGCCACGACGGACGTGGCGGTGCAGACCGCAGGACGGGTGCAGGACATCGACGCGCAGCTCGAGCTCGACTCCGAGATCACGGGCACCGTCACCGGTGCCGGTGACGACAGCACCGGACCCGTCGCCGAGGCTGAGGTCGACGTGCTGACCAAGGTCGGCAACCGGTGGGAGTACGTCGCCTACGCGGAGACCAACGAGGCGGGCCAGTACCGCGTCGACGGTCTCCCGGCCGGCACCTACCGCGTCGAGTTCGGCGGGGAGGTCCTCGGCGGGTACGCCCGCGAGTACTGGAAGAACGTCCGCCTGCTCGGCAACGCCACGGACGTGCCCGTGGGCGCCAACAGCACCGTCGACAGCATCAACGCGCAGCTGGTGGTGGGGGAGCACAACTCCGAGACCGGTGAACAGTTCGTCGCCACGGCCGAGCCGACCATCTCTGGTGCACCGGTCGTCGGACAGACCCTGACGGCGACGACGGGCTCGTGGACGACGAGCGACTCCAGCGGGGTCCAGCCGACCGACTTCGAGTACGCGTGGTTCCGCGGCGACGACTACATCGACGGCGCCTACGGTCCGACCTACGTCCCGACCGCGAACGACCTCGGTCTGCCGATCACCGTGTGGGTCTACGCCGACTACGACCGTTCCGGCTACGACACCGGTGCAGCGGGATCGGCGCCCACCGCGCCCGTGTCGGCGACGGCACCGGTGACGACTCCTCCGGTCGTCACACCGCCGGTCGTCACGCCGCCGGTGGTCACCCCGCCGGCCCCGGTGGTCGACGTACCCGCTGCCCTGGCCAAGGTGCTCGCGGCCCTCGACGTGGCCGGCAAGCCCAAGGTCGGCAAGACCGTCAAGGTCTCCGGTCTCGACCTCGACCTGCGCACCGCGGTGACCTACAAGTTCCAGTGGTTCGCCGGCAAGAAGGCGATCAAGAAGGCCACGAAGTCCACGCTGAAGATCACCAAGGCCATGAAGGGCAAGGTGCTCTCGGTGAAGGTGACCGGCACCGCCGGCCTCGACGTCGAAGTCGGTGAAGCTCAAGGTCGGCAAGGTGAAGTGACCTGGTCCACCCGGGTCACCAGCTGACGGACGGCGCCACCCACCCCCGCGGGGATCGGGTGGCGCCGTCCGCGCGTCCGGCGGCCCCGCGCTGTCGGTGAGGTGGCTAGAGCCAGCCGCGGTCCTGCGCGATCCGCGCGGCCTCGCTGCGCGTGGTCGCGCCGGTCTTGCCGATCGCGGCGGACAGGTGGTTGCGCACGGTGCCCTCCGAGAGGTGCACGCGGGCGGCGATCGTCGCCACCGGTGAGCCGTCGAGGGCGTACGTCAGCAGCTCGCGCTCGCGACCGGTGAGCGGGCTCGGGCCGTCGATCAGCGACTCCGCGGCGAGGTCCGGGTCGATGACCCGCAGGCCGCTGTGCACCCGGCGTACGGCGTCGGCGAGCTGGCGCGCGGGAGTGTCCTTGACGACGAAGCCCGACGCGCCGGCCTCGATCGCGCGACGCACGTAGCCGGGCCGGCCGAAGGTCGTCACGATCAGCGACCGCACGTCCGGGAGCTCACGTCGCAGCGCGGCGGCGGCGTCGATCCCGGTGAGGCCGGGCATCTCGATGTCGAGCAGGCAGACCTCGGCCTGCGAGGAGCGCGCGGCCTCGACGACCTCGTCCCCGCGGCCGACCTGGGCGACCACCTCGAGGTCCGACTCGAGGTCGAGGAGCGCGGCCAGCGCACCGCGGACGAGCGCCTGGTCGTCGGCGAGCAGCAGCCGGATCACGGGAGCGCCACCCGTACGCGGGTGCCCGGTGTGCCGGACGCGACGTCGAGGGTCCCACCGGCGCCGCTGACGCGCTCGCGCATCCCGCGCAGGCCGTTGCCCTCGGCGCCGTTGCAGCCGGCGCCGTCGTCGCTGACGGTGATGCCGTCCGGGCCGAGCTCGATGACGACCGACCGCGCCTGCGCGTGGCGCACGACGTTGGTGATCGACTCGCGCAGCACCCAGGCCATCAGGGCACGGTGTCGCGGGTCGGTGTCGGCGACGTCGCCGACGACCGTCGCCGAGATGCCGGCGTCGGCCAGCACGAGGGGTGCCGCGGACAGCTCGGCCTCGAGGTTGCCGGCCCGCAGCCCGCCGACCGTGGCCCGCACCTCGGCGAGCGCCTGGCGTGCGGTCGCCTGGATCGACTCCAGCTCGGCCTTCGCCCGCTCGGGGTCGATGTCGATCAGGCGCGCGGCCAGCTCGGCCTTCACCGAGAGCGCGGTCAGCGAGTGGCCGAGCACGTCGTGCACGTCGCGGGCCACCCGTTCGCGCTCGGAGACCAGGGCGAACTCGCTGCGAGCGGCGTACGCCAGCTGCTCGCGCTCGCCGAAGAGGCGCAGCATCACCCCGCCGATGATGACGGGCCACAGCATGAGGAAGAAGTAGGTCGGGAAGCCGTCGATGTCGAGCAGCGAGAGCATCGGCACCGCCGCCCAGAGGCCCACGGCCCACTTCCACGCCGGGGCGGGCAGCTCGAGCGCCGAGAGGATCGCGACGTAGGGCGTGAACGAGATGACGTCGAGGCCGATCACCGGCACGGTCGCGAGGGCGAGGGCGACCATCACGGCAAGGCTCGCCCACGTGCTGCGGCGGCGGGAGTAGCCGAGCACGTTGGCCACTGCGAACCCCGCGATGCACAGCAGCGTGCCCACCTGGGCCGCCGCGGGCGCACCGGAGTCGAGGGTGGCGGAGATCGGGAAGACCAGGAAGAAGAGCCAGATCGACGCGAACGCCCAGCCCCACTTCTCCCACGGGTTGTCCGGCAGCGCCGTGTCGCTCACGTGCGCGCCCGGCTCCGGCGTACGCCCCACATCGCCAGCAGGGAGAAGATGACCGTCCACGCGAGCACGTTAGCGACCGGGAGCCAGAGCGGGTCGCGGCCGTCGACCGGGAGGAAGCCGTCGGTCAGCGGGTAGCGGGCGAGCGCGGCGTAGCCGTAGAGCGGCGTGAACCGCCCGATGTCGAGCATGACCCCGCTCATCGGCGTGAAGAGGCCGCCCAGGAACGCCATGATGACGATGAAGCCGGACGCGATGCCGGCGGCGTTCGCGCCGCGGAAGACCAGGGCGACGGCGAGGCCGTAGATCGCGAACAGCGCTGATCCGAGCCACACGATCGCGGCCCCCAGGACCCAGTCGCTCCACGCGCCGCGGGCACCGGTGACGGCACCGATCGCGAAGATGAGGGCGACCGGCATCGCCGCGACGACCATCGCCAGGGCGGCCTTCGCCGCCACGAAGGCGAGCGGCCGCATCGGGGTGAGGCCGAGCTGGCGGCCCCAGCCCATCATCTGCTCGGTCGCGGCACTGCCGGCGATGCCGGTCGTCGCGGTCACCGCGCCGTAGCAGGCCATCGAGATCATGATGTACATCGCGACGTTGCCGCTCCCGACGGCATCGTCCGAGCCGAGGCCGAAGACGAGGTACATGAAGGTCGGCAGCCCCACGATGAAGAACATCGCCATCCGGTCGCGCAGCTGGCGGCGCAGGTCGAGTCGGGCGTACGTCGCCATGGCGGGGCGCGGCGCCGTCCGCTCGCGCGTGCCGGTGCCCGTGGCGGGGAGGGCGGATGCAGTGGTCATCGTGCGGCTCCGATCAGGTCGTCGCTGGTCTGCGAGGTGGTCTCTGCGGTGGTCTCTGCGGTGGTCTCTGCGGTGAGGGCGAGGAAGGCGGCCTCCAGGCTGGCGGCCGAGACCTCGAGGTCGCTGACGCCGAGGGGCTCCAGCGCCGCGCGCACCTTCGCCAGCCAGGCCGCGTCGATGCCGTCGGTGCCGACCACGTCGGCGGGTGGGCGGAAGGTGAGCGTGCGCCCGCCGTAGGCCGCCCGCACGTCGGTGGTCGCGGCGTCGTGGACGATGCGGCCGTGGTTCATCAGGACCGTCCGCTCGGCGAACTCGTCGGCCTCGGCGAGGTAGTGGGTGGCGAAGACGATCGTGCGACCGAGCGCGGCGTCCTCGCGCATCGCCTGCCAGAACTCCTGGCGCGCGCCGACGTCCATGCCGGTCGTCGGCTCGTCGAGGATCACCAGGTCGGGGTCGGGGACCAGCGCCAGGGCGAACTTCAGCCGCTGCTGCTCACCGCCCGAGCACGCCTCGACGCGACGGTTCGCCAGGCCGGTGAGCCGCGCCCGCTCGAGCACGACGTCGACCCGGTCGGGACGTCCGTGGAGGGCGGCGATCGCCTGGACGGTCTCGGCGACGGTGAAGTCGTTGAGCAGCCCGCCGGTCTGCATGACCGCGGACACCCGCCCGAGGCGTACGGCCTCGGCGGGGGAGGTGCCGAAGACCTCGATCGTGCCCGCGTCGGGCTGGGTCAGGCCGAGCAGCATGTCGACGGTCGTCGTCTTGCCGGCGCCGTTGGGGCCGAGGAACGCGACGATCTCGCCGGGCGCGATGGTCAGGTCGACGTCGTCGACCGCCGCGACGGTCGCGCCGTCGGTGGCGCGGAACGACTTGCGGAGCCCGGTGGCGTGGATGGCTGGGGAGGTCATGACCCCAGCCTGTCGGCGTACGCCGCCGGGGCCATGACGGATGTGTCACGACCTTGCCGTGACACCTGTCATCCGCCACGCCTGTTCACCATGGGATGCAGACGAATGGGCACTTCCCCAGGTCAACTGACCCGGGGAAGTGCCCATTCACCGACATCCCATGGTGAAGCAACACGCGATCAGGGGCGGTGCCTCAGAACGAGGCCTCGTCGAGGTCCATCAGGTCGAGGTCGATGCCCTCGGCGATGGCGCGCTCGGCGGAGATCTTCGGCAGGTTGGTCTGCGCGAAGAACTGGGCCGCGGCGATCTTGCCCTCGTAGAACGCCTTGTCCTTGGCCGACACCTCGCCCGACAGCTTCTGCAGGGCGACCTCGGCCTGGCGCAGGAGCAGCCAGCCGCAGACGACGTCGCCGAGCACCATCAGCAGGCGCGAGGTGTTGAGCCCGACCTTGTAGATGTTGCGCAGCTCCTCGGCCGACGACATCAGGTCGTTGATCATGTGGCCGACGATCGCGTTGGCGTCCTCGAGCGCGGTGGCGAGCAGCGCGCGCTCGTTCTTGAGACGACCGTTGCCGGCCTCGGAGGCGATGAAGGTCTCGATCTCCTTCGCGAGGTGGCCGAGCGCCTTGCCCTGGTCCTTGACGATCTTGCGGAAGAAGAAGTCCTGGCCCTGGATGGCGGTCGTGCCCTCGTAGAGGGTGTCGATCTTGGCGTCGCGGACGTACTGCTCGATCGGGTACTCCTGCAGGAAGCCCGAGCCACCGAAGGTCTGCAGCGACTCGGTGCCCAGCAGCACCCACGAGCGCTCGGAGCCGTAGCCCTTCACGATCGGGAGGAGCAGGTCGTTGACCGCGGCGGCGAGGCGGGCCTCGTCGGTGTCGCCGGTGCCGGCGTGCTCGGCCAGCATGACCTGGTCCTGCCACGTCGCGGTGTAGAGCACGAGCGCGCGCATCGCCTCGGCGAACGCCTTCTGCGTCATCAGCGAGCGGCGTACGTCGGGGTGGTGGGTGATCGTGACGCGGGGAGCCGTCTTGTCGGCGGCCTGCGTCAGGTCGGCGCCCTGGACGCGCTCCTTGGCGTAGTCGAGCGCGTTGAGGTAGCCGGTCGAGAGGGTCGCGATGGCCTTCGTGCCGACCATCATCCGGGCGTTCTCGATGACCTGGAACATCTGGGCGATGCCGTCGTGCACCTCGCCGAGCAGCCAGCCCTTCGCCGCCTCGCCGCCGCCGACCTGCGGGTCGCCGAAGGTGACCTCGCAGGTGTTGGAGACCTTGATGCCCATCTTGTGCTCGACGTTGGTGACGTAGACGCCGTTGCGCTCGCCGGTCAGCTCACCGGTCTCGAGGTCGAAGTGGTGCTCGGGCATCCAGAAGAGCGAGAGGCCCTTGGTGCCGGGTCCGCCCACGCCCTCGACGCCCTCGGGGCGCGCGAGCACGAGGTGCATGATGTTCTCGCTCATGTCGTGCGTGGCGCTGGTGATGAAGCGCTTCACGCCCGTGATGTTCCACGAGCCGTCGTCGTTGGGGGTCGCCTTGGCGCGGCCGGCGCCGACGTCGGAGCCGGCGTCGGGCTCGGTGAGGACCATGGTGCAGCCCCACTGGCGGTCGACCATGTACTGGGCGACCTGCTTGTCGCGCTCGTTGCCGTTGCGGTGGACCACGTTGGCGAACGCGGGACCCGCGGCGTACATCCAGACGGGGGCGTTGGCGCCGAGCACCATCTCGCCGATCGCCCAGATCAGCGACGAGGGAGCGGGCGTGCCGCCCATCTCCTCGAAGACCTGCAGGCGCCAGAACTCGGAGTCCATCCACGCCTGGTAGCTCGCCTTGAACGACGCGGGGACCGGCGCGGTGTGGGTGGCCGGGTCGAAGACGGGCGGGTTGCGGTCGCTCTCCTCGTAGGAGGACGCGAGGTCCTCGCGGGAGAGGCGCTCGACCTCGCGGAGGATCTCGCGGGCGCTGTCGCCGTCGATCTCGCCGAAGGGGCCGGTGCCGAGGACCTCGTCGCGTCCGAGCACCTCGAAGAGGTTGAACTCGATGTCGCGGAGGTTGGTCTTGTAGTGGCTCACGTGCTTCCACCTGTCCATGTGCGAGGGATGTGCTGGCTACTGACGGGTCTACTGACCGGTAACAAGATCATGCCTCGCCTGCGCGCGGCACGCAACACGAACGCCCGGAGTCGCGCATCACAGGCAGTGGTGACAGGACGCGCCGAGCGTGCGGAGCGATTTGCCTATCACCTGCACTATCTCTACTGTTTCACCTGACATACCTGAGTCGCTCGACCAACGCGGCACGTCCGGGAGGAACCCCCATGCGCAAGCTCATCGTCCTCGGCTTCGTGGGCCTCGTCGCCCAGCTGATCGACGGATCCCTGGGCATGGCCTACGGCGTGACGTCGTCGACCCTGCTGCTCGCCGCGGGCGTGGCGCCGGCCGCCGCCTCGGCCGCCGTGCACTTCTCCGAGATCGGCACCTCGCTGGTCTCGGGTGCCTCGCACCACAAGTTCGGCAACGTCGACTGGCGTACGGTCTCGATCCTCGCGCTGCCGGGCTTCGTCGGCGCCTTCCTCGGCGCCACCCTGCTGTCCAACATGGACGCCGCGGTCGCCAAGCCGGTCGTCGCCGTGATCCTGCTCAGCCTCGGCTTCTACGTCGTCTACCGCTTCCTGCGCCTCGGCGGCGAGCGTCCGACCTTCAAGGGCCACCCCTCCGCGCTGTTCCTCGCCCCGATGGGCCTCGTCGCCGGCACGCTCGACGCCGTGGGTGGCGGCGGCTGGGGCCCGGTCGGCACCACCTCGCTGCTCTCCAGCGGTCGGCTCGAGCCGCGCAAGGTCGTCGGCTCGATCGACACCTCCGAGTTCGTCGTCGCCGTCGGCGCCTCGCTCGGCTTCATCTTCGGCCTCGGCTCCGCCGGCATCAACTGGGGCTACGCCGGTGCGCTGCTCGCCGGTGGCGTCATCGCCGCCCCGATCGCGGCCTGGCTGGTCCGGCACCTCGCCGCCCGCGTCCTCGGTGTGGCCGCCGGTGGCCTGATCATCCTCACCAACTCCAAGACGCTGCTCGAGGCCGTCGGCGTCCCGGGTGTCGGCGTCGCCCTGGCCGCGGCGGTCATCTTCGTCCTGTGGATCGCCGGCATCGTCTGGGCGGTCAAGCAGGAGCGCCTCTCGCGGGCCGCTGCCGCCGACGAGCGCGAGCTCGAGACCGCGTCCGCCTGACCCGCACCACCGTCGTACGCCGTCGTTCCGCACCGCGCGGGGAGGCGGCGTACGTGCGTGTCCGGCGGCGCCGACGCCCAAGCACCACTGTCTCTGCCGACATATCTGACAAACTGCACCTATGCGCGTCTCCGCCAAAGCCGACTACGCCCTCCGGGCCCTGATCGAGATCGCGGTGCGCACCGACGGCACGGCGGTCAGCGCCGAGCAGCTCGGCAAGGCCCAGGGCATCCCGCACGGCTTCCTCCAGGCCATCCTCGCCGACCTCCGCCGCGCCGACATCGTGGTGTCGCAGCGCGGCCAGTCGGGTGGCTGGCGCTTCGCGCGGGAGCCGCGCACCGTCACGGTGGCCGACGTGATCCGCGCCGTCGACGGACCGCTGGTGTCGGTCTACGGCCTGCGCCCCGAGGCCGTCGAGTACGACGACTCGGCCCAGGTGCTGCAGCACGTCTGGATCGCGGCCCGCAGCTCGCTGCGTGCGGTCTTCGAGCAGGTCTCCATCCAGGACCTCGCCGACGGCACGCTGCCCGACGGCGTCGCTCGGCTCACCCAGGACGACGACGCCTGGCAGCCGCACTGAGGCGAGCTTCGGTGCCGAGTCCTACGCTTCGTGGCCCAGATCTGGGCTGACAACCGTGGGAGTCACCGGATATCCGGTGACTCCAGCGTCAGGCCGCCAGCCGCCGGCTGACCAGCTTGCGGCGGCGGGAGACCTTGGCCAGCCGCTTGTCGAGGCGGGCCTCCTCCTCGATCAGCGCGATCCGCGCGACCTGCGCGGCCAGCTGCTCGTCACCGAGGTTGTCGGGCAGCACGTGCACCCGGCCCTCCTTGACCAGCGACAGCCAGGGAGCGGGCGGCTGGACGGCGAAGCCGCTCGTCACGACCAGCACCACCTTGAAGCCGGCGAGCCCGTCGAGGGCGAGCGCGGCCTGCTCGGACGTGGCACCGAAGAACCCCGGCACGCTCACGAAGACGTCGGCCTTGGCCTTCCAGGCCTTGCGGCACACCGACGCCCACGCGCCCTCGACCTGCTTGCGCCTGAGGCCGGCCGCCTTGTGGGTGCGGGTGATCTCGATGCCGGCGCGGCCGACCACCTCGGGGTCGACGTCCGGGGTGGCGAGCCCGCCCAGGTCGAGGCCCTCGCGCATCGCGCCGAGGTCGACCACGTCAGGACCGACGTGGAGCAGGAACAGTCTCTTGGCCATGGCGCCAGCCTCGCCCGGGGACACGTCGTACGCGTGAACACGGCCCGAACGCCGCATGGTCCTTTACCTTCTCGGGTGTGACGTCCCGGCCTCCCCGTGCGTCTCCTACGTGACGCCGAACCACCCAGGGAGAGACATGCCCCGCACGAGCGAGGAGTTCGAGGAGTTCGCGATCGCGCGGACCCCTCAGCTCTACCGCGCGGCGTGGCTGATGTGTGGCGACGCCCATCGCGCCGAGGACCTGGTCCAGGACACCCTGGCCAAGGTCTACGTGCGGTGGCACCGCCGGCTGGGTGCTCCCATCGAGCACCCGGTCGCGTACGCCCACACGACGCTGGCCCGCACCTACATCAGTGCGCAGCGCCGTCGCAGCAACCACGAGACACCCACCGAGCGCCTGCCCGAGATCGCCGAGAGCCGTGGAGACGCCGCCACGGGACTCGCGCTCCGGGCGGCGCTCGACGAGCTGGCGCCGCTGGACCGAGCGGTCCTGGTCCTGCGCTACCTCGAGGACGTCTCGGTGGCCGACACGGCAGACGCGCTGGGGGTGAGCCCGGGCGCCGTGCGGAACCGCACGATCCGCGCGCTCGACCGCCTCCGCGCCGTGCTGGGCCCGTCCCTCCGCGACCTGCTGGAAACCTAGGAGAACCCGATGTCCCCGCATGACTCAGGCGTCACCGAGCTGCTGCGTCGCGCCAGCGACGACCTCGCCCCCGACGTCGACCGCCTCGTCCGAGGCGGCATCACCCGCGGCCGCTCGCGCCAGCGCCGCGCCCGGATCGGTACGACGGTCGCCTCGCTCGCCGTGATCGGCGTCGTCGGCGCGCTGGCGGCCGTCGTACCCCAGCTGGACGGTGCCGACAGCGCGCAGGACCCCGGCATCGCGACCGAGGGCCCGTCCGCAACGGCGACGCCGACTGCCGAGGCGCCCGCCCCCGCCACCACGGAGCGCGCCCTGGCCGACTTCCGTGCCGCCCAGGTCCCCTCGATCGTCAACGGCATCGTCGGGACCGGTCTGGCTGCCGAACCCCGGCCGACGGACACGATCGCGGACGACGACGACGAGAAGGTCGCCTACTTCCCCTACGAGGGGATGGAGGCCGCCGTCGTCCTCCAGCTCAACCAGCTGCTGAGCGTCGCACGCTGTGAGGAGGTCAACGCACACCTCGATGGCGCCTGCACCGAGCTGACCGACGGCACGGTCCAGCTGACCTGGGGGCCGACCCTTGCCGACGGCGTGACGTGCCAAGGTGTGAGCGCCTACCGCCACGGCTACGTGGTCTCGGCGAACTCGTGCAACGCCGCGACCAGCAAGGACTCCCCACCGCTGGCGCCGCAGCCGCCGTTGTCGATCGAGCAGCTGGACGCAGGTCGCCACGAGCGAGGTCTGGTTCGGGTAGCCGTCAGTCGGTCGGGACCGCGCGCAGCCAGCTCACGAGCGGGCGCAGGGTCTTCCAGTCGGCGCGCACCCGGTCGACGAGGCCGGCGTCGATGGCATCGGACTCGAAGCCGTAGGACCTGTTGGCGATCAGCTGCTTGCAGCGGAGCAGCTCGATCCGCGGGTGGTCGGCGTCGTAGCCGCGCGGCGAGGTCTTGAGCCGGTCGCCGCCGATCTCGAAGCCGTCCTTCTCGAGCCTCCTCAGCAGCCGCTCGAGCGCCTTGCCGGACTTCTCCTCGGCCATCGCCTCACGGATGGCGGCCAGCCGCGGGCCGTCGGCGTCGTAGAACCCCGCTCCGACACGGGTGCCGCGCGGGGAGATCTCGAAGTACCACCCCATCGACGGCCCGGCGGACACGAAGGCGCCCTGGTGGGTCTTGTACGGCGTCTTGTCCTTCGCGAAGCGCACGTCGCGGTAGGGCCGGAACACCTTGCTCGGGCCGAACTCCGGCTCGAGCTCGGCCATCAGGGCCTTCGTCGGCGCCTCGACGGCTTCCTTCCAGACGTGCTTGTGGGACTCCCAGAAGGACTTGGTGTTGTCCATCTCGAGGTCGTCGTAGAAGTCGAGCGCGGCGACGGGGAATCCGGTGAAGCTCACGTCAGGTGACGGTAGCCCACACGCTCTCGTCGCCCTGCTCGCCGTACGACGACAGCGCGAGGACCCCGCCGCCGCAGGCCGGCTCGCCGAGGAAGGCGTTGCCGGTGGACGAGGACTCGTAGGCGACCTCGAGCGTGTGGTCGGGGGTCCAGCGCATCAGGCGGGCCGGCTCGTCCGCACCCTGCGGGTCGCGGACGAAGAAGACCGAGTCGCCGCAGGGCGTCGCGGTGCCGGTGGTGCCGGGACCGAGGTCGAAGAACGTGCCGTCGGCGGAGGCCCGGAAGACCGCCTCCTCCTGGCGGCGCGGCTTCGGCACCTCCGACCACACGGCGCCGTCGGCGGTGGCGGCGACGTCCCAGCCGAGACAGTCGGTGGGGCCCTCGAGCGGCTGCGGCACGCCTGCCTCCAGCAGGTTCACCGTGCGGCAGGCGGGGCGCGCGTCGTCGAAGGTCATCATCGCGACCCCGTGCTGGCTGGCGGTGAGGTTGGTGAAGCCCGTCCTCGCCGGGGCGCACCAGCCGTCCTCGCCGTTGTCGTCGGCCAGCGCGCTGGTGGCCAGGCAGTAGGCGCGGTCGTCGCCGTACGTCGGGTAGTAGAGGTCGCCACCGGTGAGGGCCCACGAGCCGCCGCTCGCCGGCGCGGGACCGACGAGCGCTCGCTGCTCCCCGTTCGTGAGGTCGACGACGTCGACCTCGCTGGGGTCGGACTCCGCCGTGTCCTGCCGGACGACGACCGCCCAGTCCTCCGACATCAGCACCTCGGAGATCGTCCGACCCGGTCCCGGCGGACATCCCGGTGCCGGCGCTGTCGCTGCTCAGGTCGACGCTCGACCCGTCCTCGCTGACGAGGGCCTCCCAGGCGGGACCCCTGACGTACCGGGCACCGGGCGCGACGCCGGTGTCCTGCCAGTCGAGGAGCGCCGTCGTCGCCTCGACGGCGGTGGGGTCGTCGGCCGTGCCGCCGGACGGGGCCGGGGTCGTCGGCTCGACGGTGTCGGTGCTCGGCGGAGGGTCGGGGGAGGGTTCGTCGGTCCCGGAGCAGCCGGCCAGTGCGACGAGCAGCGCCAGCGCGATCGTCGTACGGACTCGCACGTCAGACGCCGAGGTTGTGCTGGAAGTGGTCGAGGTTGGCGCGGTAGGCCTTGTAGGCGTTGCGCCACTGGACGCGCTCGATCGCGGGCTCGCTGGGGTCGAACCTCGACTGGTCCCACGGCTCGAAGTAGCCGATCTTGCGGTTGCCGTCGGGATCCTGGTCGTAGCCGCGGCCGACCTGGAAGTGACCGCTGGCGTCGTCGTCGAGGTAGGGGAAGTACTGCTTGAGCAGGACCGGGTGGAGGACGACGGGGGCCTGGTAGTCGGTGACGTGGCGCATCATCACGCGGTACCACTGCTTGAAGGTGAAGTCGCTGATGTCGAGCACCACGTAGGGGCCGGCGGCGGTGGTGTCGTCGTAGGTGGTCGTCCGGTTGATGACGCGCACCATGTCGCTGATCGCGGTGCCGGCGGACGTCGTCCCGAGCCGGCGGGCCCAGTAGGCCTGGGTCTTGCGCCTGCCCTGCGAGCTCCAGCCGATGGCCTGCAGCGTCGCGGGACCGCACCACCACGTCTCGTTCTGCGCCTTCGCGACCTTGCTGGTGAGGATCTTGTCCTTGGTGGGGTACGACCTGCCGTACCCGCCGCGCGCGCGGGTCCCGGACCCTCCCGTCGTGACCTCGGGGTGGTCCGTCGCGAAGTCCGGTGGCAGCGGGACGCCCTGGATCTCGTGGCGCAGCATCCAGACCTTGCCGACGGACTCCGCGGCCATCGTGAGCTCGGCCCGCTCGGCCTCGGCGCGGGCCGCTGCTCCCTGTGCCGTCGTGCGGGCGAGGACGCCGTCCGCGTCGAGGTCGCCGGTGCGCTCGACCCTCCTGCCCGTGGTCGGCGGTGTCTCGAGCCGGGCGGCCAGGGACGCGCGCGACTGGTGCGTCCAGCCGAACCCGAGGCAGTAGCGCTGGCCGTCGAAGGTCGCGCACCGGACCGCCGCCCGCGCGGCCGACGTACGTCCCCGGGCCTTGTCGCGCGCCGCGACCGGCGGCGACGACGCGCTCGATCTCCGCCCGCATCTCGGCCGTCACCCGACCGCGACCGGCGGTGCCGGCCCGGCTGGTGGTCTCGGCGCTCGGGGCGATCGCCCCCTGCTCGTCCGCGTCGTCGTCCGGGAGCAGCGGTACGGCGCCCAGGGTCAGCGCGAGCGCGGCCGCGGCGATCGTGGCCGGGTGCCGCCACAGCGGCCGGCTGGTGTCGTCGGAGGCGATGCGGTGGGCGATCCGGTGGGCGAGGAAGCGGGGAAGAACGGGCATGGGGAAGGCCTTCGATCCGAGAGAACGCGGACGCCTCACTGTCCCCTGTGGTCACATCGGGCGCAAGTTCCCCACCGGTCACAACACCGAGGGTGGCCTCGTGACAGGCGCCGCGGCGCGTACTTTGCACCCGAGTTCCATGCTTGGTGGCCGAGATCTGGGCTACTAACCGTTGCGGTCACCGGATATCCGGTGACTCCAGAGGGAGCAACGACGGCAGAGCGTCGCGCTCGGCGCGACGACGGAACACTGGAGCGGATGACGAGATTCGAACTCGCGACATCGACCTTGGGAAGGTCGCGCTCTACCAGCTGAGCTACATCCGCATGCCGTCCGTGGACGGCTCCCCAGAAGTATAGGAGTGGGGCTACCTGACCTGCGACTGCACCCTGGACAGCGCCGGATGCTTGGCGGAGACGGTGTCGCCCGACGAGCGACCGGTGACCCGGCGGTGCACCCACGGGACGAGGAACTCGCGGGTCCACTGGGCGTTGGCGGCCCAGGCCTCGCGGCGCCCGAGGACCGGCAGCGGGTCGAGCTCGACGGGCGGGATCGTGTGGGTCACGCCGAGGGCGTCGAGGACGGCGCGCGCGATGTAGGTGTGGCCGAAGGAGTTGAGGTGCATCCGGTCGGTGTCCATCGCGGCCGTGATCTCGACGTCGCGCATCCGCCACATGTCGACGAGGGTGACGTCGTGGCGGTCGGCGATCTCGCGCACCCACTCGTTGAAGATGGCCATCCGGCCGCGGACCGGGCCGTAGATCCCGCCGGCGCCGGGGTCGTAGACGGTGAACATCGCGACCCGCGCACCCGGTCGCGACGAGGCGTGCGATCGCGGCGTCGTACGTCGCTGCGAGCGCGTCGATGTCGACCCGCGGGCGGAGCACGTCGTTGCCGCCGCCGTGGATGGTGATCAGGTCGGGCTCGAGCGCGATCGCGGCGTCGAGCTGCTCGTCGACGATGGGGCCGAGCTTGCGACCGCGGACCGCGAGGTTGGCGTAGCCGAAGTCGTCGGTCCGGGTGGCGAGCACCTCGGCGACGCGGTCGGCCCAGCCGCGCAGGCCGTTGGGGCGCGAGGGGTCGGGGTCGCCGACGCCCTCGGTGAACGAGTCGCCCAGGGCGACGTAGCGGTGGAAGGTCACCGGGACATTCTGCCGTGGGTCTCGTGACGCGACTTCGTCGCTCCTCGACCAGCAGGTGAAACGCTAGGTTGGCCGCGTGCTGCTCTCTGATCGCGACATCCTCGCTGAGATCGACGCCGGCCGGATCGCGCTGGACCCGTGGGACCCGCAGATGCTGCAGCCGTCCAGCATCGACGTACGCCTCGACCGGTTCTTCCGCGTCTTCGAGAACCACCGCTACCCGCACATCGACCCGGCCGCCGACCAGTCCGAGCTCACCCGCGAGGTCGAGCCGGTGGGCGACGAGCCGTTCATCCTGCACCCGGGGGAGTTCGTCCTCGGGTCCACCTACGAGGTGGTGTCGCTGCCCGACGACGTCGCCGCGCGGGTCGAGGGCAAGTCGTCGCTCGGCCGCCTCGGCCTGCTGACGCACGCCACCGCGGGCTTCGTCGATCCCGGCTTCTCCGGTCACGTGACCCTCGAGCTCGCCAACGTCGCGACGCTGCCGATCAAGCTCTACCCGGGCATGAAGATCGGCCAGTTCTGCTTCTTCCGGCTCTCCTCGCCGAGCCAGCACCCCTACGGCTCGGAGAAGTACGGCTCGCGCTACCAGGGCCAGCGCGGCCCGACCCCGAGCCGGTCCTTCCAGGGGTTCCACCGCACGCAGATCTAGTCCACATCACGGATTACGGCACACCCGCGTTGCGTTAATCGCCGGGCGCATGGTTAGGCTGACCTTACTTAGGTCACCCTCACCACCTCGACGGAGCACTGATGAAGCGCACGCTTGCCGCGGCCACCCTGCTGGTCGCCGCCCTGACCGGCTGCAGCACCGGATCGACCAGCACCGACACGGCCGCCGAGCCGAAGGCCACCACCGAGGTGGAGGCCGACGCGTTCCCGGTCACCATCGAGCACGCGCTCGGCACGACGACGATCGAGGAGGAGCCGACGCGCGTCGTCGCCGTCGGCTACGCCGAGGCCGACTACCCGCTCTCGCTGGGCGTGGTCCCGGTCGGCGCGGACAAGATCGAGTACGCCGGCAACGAGAACGGGTCGTCCGACTGGTTCGACGAGGCGCTCGCGGAGATCGACGGCGCCGAGCAGCCGACGCGCTTCAGCACCACCGACGGCGTACCGGTCGACGAGATCGTCAAGCTCCAGCCCGACCTCGTGACGGCGACGCAGTCCGGGATGACGCAGGAGGAGTACGACAAGCTCACCGAGGCCGGCATCCCGGTCGTCGCCTACCCCGACGCCCCCTACAACACGACCTGGCAGGAGTCGCTGGAGATGGTCGGCAAGGCGCTCGGCCGCAGCGACGTCGCGGACGACCTCGCGGCGCAGACCGAGCAGGTCATCGCCGACACCGCCGCGAAGTTCCCGCAGCTCGAGGGGAAGACCTTCACCTTCGCCGGGCCCAACGCCGACCCGTCGTCGTTCTACGTCTACACGTCGATGGACAACCGCCCCCGCCTGCTCGTCGAGCTCGGGATGGTCAACTCCCCGATCGTCGAGGAGCGCAGCGAGCCCGGCCAGTTCCTCTTCAACGTCTCCTCCGAGCGCACCGCCCAGCTCGACGCCGACGTGTTCCTGACCTACGCGAACTCCGAGGCCAACGTCAAGGAGCTCGCCAAGGACCCGCTGGTGCAGCAGATCCCGGCCGTCGCCGACAACCGCTGGTACGCCACCGTGGACGTGACCGAGGCCATCGGACTCTCGGCGCCGTCGCCGCTGTCGATCCCGGTCGGCATGGAGCGCTACATCCCGAACGTCGCCGCTGCGGTCGACGGCAACGGCTCCACGCCCTCCTGACCGACGACCCGACACCACGATGGCCACCACCCAGCTGACCCGGCTCGACCGGCCGCGGAGCACCGCCGCGGCCGGTCCGGCGACGGCGTACGCCGTCATGCTCGGGCTGCTGGCGGTGGCCGTCGTCGCGTCGGTGCTCATCGGCTCGCGGACGATCTCGCCGACGGCGCTCCTCGATGCGGGTCCGGACCGGACCGTGCTGGAGGTGCGCGCGGTGCGCACGGTGCTCGGCGTCCTCGTCGGTGTCGCCCTCGGGCTCGCCGGCGCCTGCATGCAGGGCCTGACCCGCAACCCGCTCGCCGATCCCGGCATCCTCGGCGTCAACGCCGGTGCCGCGCTCGCGATCGTGCTCGGCATCGTCTACCTCGGGGCGGGCGGGATGACGGCGTACGTCGTCCTGGCGCTGGTCGGAGCGGCGCTCGCGTCGCTCGTCGTGCACGCCATCGCGGGCATCGGGCGTGACGGCGCGACGCCCGCCAAGCTCACCGTCGCGGGCGCTGCGTTCGCCGCCGCCGCGAGCAGCTGGACGGTCGCCGTGCAGCTGGTCGACCAGACCACGCTCGACGTGATGCGCCGCTGGCAGGTGGGCTCGATCGGCGGCCGGTCGTGGGACCTCGTCGTCGCGCTGGTGCCGGTCTTCGCCGTCGGCGCCGTCCTCGCGCTCGCCCTCAGCCGCACCCTGAACGCCCTCGCGCTCGGCGAGGAGATGGCCGCCGGCCTCGGCCGCCACACGACGCGCGACCGGGTCCTCGTCGGGCTGGCGATCGTGCTGCTGGCCGGCACCGCGACGGCCGCGGCCGGTCCGATCGCCTTCGTCGGGCTGATCGTCCCCCACCTCGTCCGCACCCGGACCGGGTCCGACCACCGCCACCTGCTGCCGCTGAGCGCGGGGTACGGCGCGGTGCTGGTGCTGCTCGCCGACACCGTCGGTCGCATCGTGCTGCCGCCGTCGGAGGTGCAGGTCGGGATCATGACGGCCGTCGTCGGCGTGCCGTTCTTCCTCGTGCTGGTCCGTCGCGGACGGATGGGTGCTCTAGTGAGCGTGCTGACGATCGACCGCGCCCGAGGTCCGGCGCGACCTGCGCGCGGCCACCCGGCGCCCACGCCGGCGCCGTCGCCTCGCGATCGGCGGACTGCTGCTCGCGCTCGTGGCCGCCTTCGCGATCCGCGTGCTGCTCGGCGACTACACGTTCACCGTGCCCGACTTCTTCCGGATCCTCTTCGGCGAGCAGCTGCCGGTCTCGACGTTCATCCTGATGGAGAGCAAGCTGCCGCGGGCCGTGCTGGCGGTCCTCGTCGGCATCGCGCTCGGCTCGGCCGGCTCGCTGTTCCAGGTGCTGCTGCGCAACCCGCTGGCCAGCCCCGACATCATCGGCGTCAGCCTCGGCGCCAGCGCGGCCGGGCATCTTCGCGCTGCTGACCCTCGGCCTGCGCGACGGCGCGGTGTCGGCGTTCGCGGTCGGCGGCGCCGTCGCGGTGTCGGCCGTCGTCCGTTGGGTCGCGGGCACCACCGGCGGCTACCGCCTCGTCCTCACCGGCGTCGGCGTCGCGGCCGCGATGGTCTCGGTCGTGCAGTACCTCCTCGCACGCTCCAACACCTACGACGTCCAGCTCGCACTGCGGTGGCTGGTCGGCAGCCTCAACAACGTCCCGTGGTCGACCATCGGCCTGCTGGCGCTCGCGCTCGCCGTGCTGCTGCCGACCCTCGCCGTGATGTCGCGCTCCCTCGAGGTCCTCGAGCTCGGCGAGGAGGCGGCCGCCGGCCTGGGCGTCGGCCGGCACCGCACCGACGCCCTCCTGCTCGTGGGCGTCCTGCTGACCGCCGTCGCGGTCGCGGCGGCCGGCCCCGTGGCCTTCGTCGCCTTCATGTCGGGCCCGATCGCGCGCGCCCTGATGGGCGGGCGGCACAGCCTGCTGGCCGGCGCCCTGGTCGGAGCCGTCCTCATGCTGCTCGCCGACCACACCGCGGCCTACCTCGTACCCGATGTCGTGCTGCCTGTCGGCATCGTCACCGGAGCGGTCGGCGGACCGTTCCTGCTCTGGCTACTGGCGCGCGGCGCCACGACCGGGAGGACCGGATGACCCACCCCATCGGCACGGGCAGCAGCAGGCTGCTCACCCAGGACCTCACCCTCGGCTACGGCGAACGTCAGGTCGTCCACGAGGTCAGCGTCGCGATCCCCGACGGCAAGGTGACCGTCGTGGTCGGGCCCAACGCGTGCGGCAAGTCCACGCTGCTCAAGGGCCTGGCCCGGCTCGTACGACCGCAGGGCGGGGTCGTGCTGCTCGACGGCGAGGCGATCCACCGCCGGCCGACGAAGGAGGTCGCCAAGGTGCTCGGCCTCCTCCCGCAGAACCCGATCGCGCCCGACGGTGTCGTCGTCGCCGACCTCGTCGGCCGCGGGCGGCACCCGCACCAGGGCGTCTTCACGCGCTGGACCGCCGAGGACCGGGCGGCCGTCGAGGAGGCGATGGTCCTCACCGACACCTTCGACCTCGCCGACCGCGCGGTCGACGAGCTGTCGGGCGGCCAGCGCCAGCGCGTCTGGATCGCGATGGCCCTCGCGCAGGGCACCGACCTGCTCCTGCTCGACGAGCCCACGACCTACCTCGACGTGGCGCACCAGGTGGAGATGCTCGACCTCCTCGTCGAGCTCAACGCCCGTCGCGGCACGACCGTCGTGATGGTGCTGCACGACCTCAACCTGTCCGCCCGCTACGCCGACCACCTCGTCGCCCTCCACGCCGGCCGGGTCGTGGCCGAGGGAACGCCGGCCGAGGTCGTCACCGAGGACGTCGTCCGCACCGTCTTCGGCCTCGACAACCGCGTGATCGACGACCCGGTCTCGCACACCCCGCTCGTGGTGCCGATCGGCCGCCACGTCCCGCTCACACCACTCCAGGAGAACCGATGACCTCGACCGTCAGCTCCACGCTTCCCATGCTCTTCACCGAGGTCGAGGTGGTCTCGGTCGAGCGGCTGTCGCCGTCGTTCGCGCGGGTCGAGCTCGCCGGCCCGGAGCTCGCCGAGTTCGGCGTGGACGGTCCGCGCTGGGACCAGCGGATCAAGCTGGTCCTCCCCGACCCGGTGACGGGCGGCATCACGTCGACCGAGGGCGCGGACGAGTCGTGGTGGGCCACCTGGCTCGAGCGGTCGCCGGAGGAGCGCGGCCACATGCGGACGTACACGATCCGCGACGTGCGCGGCTCGGGCGAGCACACGACGTTCGTCGTCGACATGGTGCTCCACCTCGACGGCGACCTGGTCGGGCCGGGCTCCATCTGGGCCTCGCGCGCCGAGGTCGGCGACCGCATCGTGCTGATGGCACCGCGTCGCGGGTTCCCCTACGGCGGGATCGAGTTCACGCCCGCGCCGGGCGCCGACCTGCTGCTCGTGGGCGACGAGACTGCCGTCCCGGCGGTGTGCACGGTCCTCGAGCAGCTGCCGGACGACGCGCGGGGAGCGGTCTTCCTCGAGGTGCCGCACGCCGGTGACGTCCAGGACGTACGCCGTCCCGCGGGGGTCTCGATCACGTGGCTCGTGCGGGAGGACGCGCTCCTCGGCGAGCCGCTCCACGACGCCGTCGTGGCGCACCTCGGCATCCCCGACGCCGAGGTGGAGGTGGCGGCCGACGAGGTCGACCCCGACCTGTGGGAGACGCCGACGTACTCCTCCTCCGGCGAGGACGTGCCGGACGACGCGACCGTGGTCGGTGGCACCTACGCCTGGATCGCGGGGGAGTCGAAGGTCGTGACGGGCCTGCGGCGGCACCTGGTCAACGAGCTGGGCTTCGACCGCCGGCAGGTGGCCTTCATGGGCTACTGGCGCCGCGGTGTGGCGATGAGGTCCTGACGCTGACGTGCTCGACGCCCGGACGGTGGGTCCGGGCGTGGAGCGTGGGGTTCAGCGGCGCTTGGGGGCGCGGGGCGAGTAGCGCACGCGCTCGGCGATGCGGTGGCGGGCGATGAGCTCGATGTCGGTGAGTGAGTCGTACATGGCTGTGCTCCTTCCTGGGTCGTGGGGGTCAGCTCTGGTGGAGGGTGACGTCACCCGAGGCGGTGGTGGCGCGGACCTCGAGGTAGGGCTGGCCCTCGGCGGGCTCGCCCGTGCTGGGCAGCGAGGAGGAGAGGCGGCCGCTGGAGGTGCGGACGTCCGTCCAGACCGGCGTACCTCCGACGACGCCGATGCTCACGTCGCCGCTCGCGGTCTTGGCGGTGATCCGGCCCGTCGACGCCCGGCCGATGGCGAGGTCGCCCGAGCCGGTGGTGAAGACCACGTCGCTGGCCGCGGTGCCGACCTGCACGTCGCCGGAGCCGGTCTTGACGGCCAGGTCGCCGGCGGCCTGCTCGACGCGTACGTCGCCCGAGCCGGTGGTGATGACGACGTCCGCGTCGGCGCGGACGACCTGGATGTCACCCGAGCCGGTCTTGATGCGGGCGTCGCCGACGAGGTGCTCGGCGACCAGGTCGCCCGAGCCCGACTGGACGGAGGTGTCGCCGTCGACCCGGTCGAGGGAGACGTCGCCCGAGCCGGAGTCGACGCGGGTGTCGGTGAAGCGGCCGCGGGCGACGACGTCGCTGCTGCCGACCTTGGCGCTGAGGCCGCTGCCGACCGGCACCTCGACGACGATCTCGGCGCGCACGTCCTTGCCGAAGAAGCCGCCGCCGCGCTGCGGGGCGATGATCGCGATCCGGTCTCCGAGGTCGCGCACGTCGTACTCCTCCGCGCGCTCGCCGGTGATCCGGACGGTGGTCTGCGCCGTGTCGGTCGCGGTGACGTCGACGAGGCCGCGGCCGTTCTCGACGTGCAGGACGATCGGCTCGGAGGTGTCGAAGGTGTGGTC
Source organism: uncultured Actinomycetota bacterium (assembly GCA_963795275.1). Classification (GTDB taxonomy): domain Bacteria; phylum Actinomycetota; class Actinomycetes; order Propionibacteriales; family Nocardioidaceae; genus Nocardioides. The sequence goes on along the minus strand of CAWCHD010000016.1, from coordinate 255,429 downwards.
GATCTGGTTGCTCATGGGTCTCTCCAGACGGGTCGGGTCGAGGGTGTGTTCGCCCGCCGGGCCGGCGGGTGCCGGTCCGCTGGGGGCGGTGGGTGGGGTGGGCCGTCAGGCGTGACGGCGTGGGTGGGGCAGGAGCGGGATCAGAGCCAGCCGGACATCCGGCGCTTGTTGCCCGGTCCCTGCCGGCGGTTGGCGGCGAACGGGTCGTAGCCCACGAAGGGGACGCTGCTGAGGTCGATGTCGACGTTGATCGCGTGCTCGCTGCTCGCGCTGCGCACCACGCCGACCAGCCAGGTGTTGAGGCTCTGCCCGGCGGCCGCGGCCTTCTCCTCGGCCCGGGCCTTGACGGCCTCCGGGATCCGGAGCGTGACGCGGGCCAGGTCGCCGTCCTCCTCCTCGGGCGGAGCAGGCGGCGCCGGCGGCGGGGGAGGCGCCGGCAGCTCGGTCTGGGGCGCGATCTCGACGACGAAGTCCAGCTCGCGGCCGTTGAGGCGTACGTCGACGCTGCCGTCGGGCAGCTCGGCGGTGATCTCGGCGGCCGCGTGGGAGATGGCCTCCATCAGGGCCAGCCGGGCGCTCGGGTCGAGCGCGAAGGTGAGCCGCTCGGCCGCCTGCTTGAGCTCGTCGCTGCCCGCCTCGGCCGCGGCGACGAGGTCGCGGCGCAGGCTGTCGACGTAGGGGGTGATGTCCATGTGCATCACTCTGACATCACCGTGACGTCATGTCAACACCTGCGTGACGTCAATCGACGTCACGCGTGATGTCAGGCGACGTCACCCGCGCCGAGCTGGCGCTTGTGCGCACGGAGGGGACGAGGTGCCGAGCTGACGCTTGTGCACCAGGCGCGTGCACAAGCGTCAGCTCGGCGGGTGTGGGGCGTGCACAAGCGTCAGCTCGTCAGAGGTCGAAGAGGGATCCCGAACCGCTGATGTCGGCGTCCGTACGCGGCGTGTGACCCGGTGCGTCCGACGAGGCAGCCGGTGTTGCGGGCGGCTTCTCCTCGGACTGCTCCTCGGACTGCGCCTCCGGCTCGTCGTCCGAGTCGAGGATGGTCTCGGGGTCGTCGGCTGCGTCCTCGGCCGTGTCCTGGGTCGTGACCTCGGCCTGCGCCTGGCGGCTCCGTCTCGGGCGCCGGCGTCTCCGTCGACTCCTCGGGCGCCGCGGCGTCCTCGGGGTCGGCGAACAGCGCGGTCCGGCTGAGGTCGGCGCCGCTCGGCGGGGCGCTGGGCGCCGCTGCGGTCTGCTCCTCCGCGGGCTCGCTGGCCGCTGAGTCGCTGGGAGACTCAACCTCGGGAGTGGGCTCCGGCTCGGGGTCGCTGGCCGTTGAGTCGCTGGGAGACTCAACCTCGGGAGTGGGCTCCGGCTCGGGGTCGCTGGCCGTTGAGTCGCTGGGAGACTCACTGGCCACTACGGGCGCGGGGGCCTCGATGTCGAACAGCGAACCGCCGCTCGAGAGGTCCACGTCGGTCGCCGGGGTGGACGTCGTACCGCTGGATGACGCCGCCGGCTCGGGCTCGCTGGGCGTTGAGTCGCTGGGAGACTCAACGGCCACGGCGGGCTCGGGCTCCGGCTCCGGCTCCGGCTCGGTCCGGCTCCGGTGCAGGCTCGGGCTCAGCAGCCGCTACCGGCGCCGCGGCCGGCTCGGTGGGCTCGGGCGCGGCGATGTCGAACAGTGATCCGCCGCCCCCCAGACCGCTCGCTGCAGGCTTCGGCTCGGCGACCGGTGCGGCGGGGGCCTCGGCCTTGGGGGTCTCGGCCTCGGCGGCTGGTGCCGGCTCGGGCTCCGGCGTACCGATGTCGAAGAGCGAGCCGCCGCTGCCCAGGTCGGCCGTTGCCGGCTTCGCCTGCGCGGGCGCCTCGGTCTCCGCGGACGCCTCGGGCTCGGCGGCCGGCTCGGCGGGGGTGGCGGGGGTGGTGGCCTCCGGCTCCGATCCACCGACGTCGAAGAGCGAGCCGCCGCTGCCCAGGTCGGCCGTTGCCGGCTTCGCCTGCGCGGGCGCCTCGGACTGGCGGCCGGCTCGGCGGCCGGCTCGGCGGCGGGCGTGGCCTCCGGCTCGGACCCGCCGAGGTCGAAGAGGGAGCCGCCGCCGCCGAGGTCGGCAGCAGGCTTCTCCGCGACAGGCTTCTCCGCGGCCGGCTGGGCCGGGGTGGGCTCGTCGGTCGCGGGCGCAGGGGTGTCGAACAGCGACCCCGAGCTCGCGGCAGGCGCCGGCGCGCTCTCGGTGGCGGGGGTGTCGAAGAGCGACGTACCGCCCGACGCCTTCGCGGCGGGTCCGGCGTCGGCGGTCTCGGTGACCGTGTCCTCGGTGATGGTGACGTCGCCGGCCTCGGGCTCGTCCTTGGTCGCGACGTCCGTCGTCACGGCGGCCGAGGAAGCGGCTGCGGCGGCAGGAGCGGCGGCGGGGGCAGCCGACGGCGCGGCCTTGGTCGCCGGCTCGCCCTTGACCGACGCGAGCAGCATCTGGGCGACGTCGAGGACCTCGACCTCCTCGCGGGCCTCGCCGCTGGCCTGCTGCGAGGTCAGCCCGTCGGACAGCATCACGCGGCAGAACGGGCAGCCCACGGCGATCTGGTCGGCACCGGTGCCGACGGCCTCGCGGGTGCGGTTCATGTTGATCCGCTCGCCGAGGTTCTCCTCCATCCACATCCGGGCGCCGCCGGCGCCGCAGCAGAAGGACCGCTCGGAGTTGCGCTCCATCTCGACGAACTCGGCGCCGGGGAGGATCTCGAGCAGCTCGCGCGGCGGCGAGTAGACCTGGTTGTGGCGGCCGAGGTAGCAGGGGTCGTGGTAGGTGATCGAGCGCTTCGCGGCGCCCGCGCCGTCCTTGACCGGCGTCAGCTTCCCCTCGCGCACGAGGCGGTTGAGCAGCTGGGTGTGGTGCACGACCTCGAGCTCGATGCCGAAGTCCTTGTACTCGTTCTTCAGCGTGTTGAAGCAGTGGGCGCAGGTCGAGACGACCTTCTTGACCTTGTACTCCTTGAACGTCTCGACGTTCTGCTGGGCCAGGCCCTGGAAGACGAACTCGTTGCCGGCGCGACGGGCCGGGTCACCCGTGCAGGTCTCGCCGTTGCCGAGCACGCCGAAGGAGATGCCGGCCATGTCGAGCAGCTCGGCGACCGCGCGGGTCGTCTTCTTCGCGCGGTCCTCGTACGCCCCGGCGCACCCGACCCAGAACAGCCAGTCGACCGACTCGAGCGACTCCAGGTCCTCGCCGACGACGGGCACGTCGAACTCGAGGCCCTTGGCCCAGTCCATCCGCGCGGACGCGGACATGTTCCACGGGTTGCCCTTGTTCTCCAGGCCCTTGAAGAGCTGGTTGAGCTCGGCGGGGAAGTTCGACTCGACGAGCAGCTGGTAGCGCCGCATGTCCATGATGTGGTCGACGTGCTCGATGTCGACGGGGCACTGCTGGACGCAGGCGCCGCACGACGTACAGCTCCAGAGGACGTCCTCGTCGATGACGAAGTCGCCGTCGGCGGGGTTGTAGAAGTAGTCGAGGACGTCGGTGCCGCTCCCGGCCGACTCGCCCTTCGTGCCGGAGCCGACCAGCGCGCGCTCGGCGTGGCCCTCGACCCCGTCGTGCTTGGCGTACGTGTGGTCGCGCAGCGCGGTGATCAGCAGCTTGGGCGAGAGGGGCTTCTCGGTGTTCCAGGCCGGGCACTGCGACTGGCAACGACCGCACTCGGTGCAGGTCGTGAAGTCGAGGATGCCCTTCCACGAGAAGTCCTCGGCCTTGCCGACGCCGAGCACCGAGTCCTCGTCGAGGTCGTCGATGTCGTCGAGGGTGACGGGCTTGCCCGCGGACGTCAGCGGCTTCATCGCACCGAGCGCCGTGCTGCCGTCGGACTCGCGCTTGAAGTAGATGTTGAACCACGCGGTGAAGCGGTGCCACGCGATGCCCATGGTGATGTTGCGGGCGATCACCATCAGCCAGATCATCGCCAGCGCGATCTTGAAGGCGGCGATGCCGTAGATCGATGTTCTCGAGCGTCGAGGGGTCGTTGGAGTAGAACGCGTCGCCGATCCACGAGGCGATCGGGTAGTGGCTGCGGCCCGCGTCCTCGTCGAGCTTCCACTCCGCCGCACGCACGAAGAGGATGGCGCCACCCTCGAGCAGGGCGAGTGCCTCGACGAAGTAGGCCTGCCAGAAGGTCGAGCCGAAGAACCGGCTCCGGCGGCCCTCGGTGCGCGGGTGGTGCTTCTGGCGGTAGACGATCAGGTAGACGATGCCGACCGTGCTGAGCAGGCCGATGAGCTCGCTGAACCACTCGTAGGGGTACCAGTGGCCGACGAGCGGCCAGGCGAACGAGGGCGAGAACAGCTGGAAGTACGCCGCCAGCACCGCGGTCGAGAGGAAGAGGAACGCCGCGTAGACGAACCAGTGCATGATGCCGACCCAGTGCCACTGGAGCATCCGGGTGTGGAGGAACGTCTCCTTGAGCATCGTGACCGCGCGACCCACGGGGTTCTCGCTGCGACTGGTGTCGACCTCCCCGCTCCGGATCACGCCCAACATGCGTCGTACGGCCGGCACCAGCATCGCCAGGGCGGCGACGGTGAGGGCGAACGAGACGACGATCGCGAACATCTGCATGACGGGCTGCTCCTCGGATCGGGCGTGCTGAGCCGGAGCATATGACCGCCGTACGCGCCGGCGGCAGGGGCTCCCACGAGTGAGGGCAAGCCTACCCGCAGGTAACTTCGATCCGTGAGGAGACGTGGGTCAGTTCACGATGGCGACGTTCTCGACCTCGATCTCGCGGGCGTCCTCGCGGTAGGTCGCCAGCTTGGACTTCACCTGGTCCAGCGCCTGGGTCAGCTCCTCGACGCCGTCGCGCAGCTTCTGCTGGTGCTCGAGGTGCGCGGCGTGGGACTCGCTCGTCTCGTCCCAGCCGGGGGTGAGCGTCTCGACCTGCTCGAGGAGGTCGGCGATCTGGGTGGTGATCGCCGTGGTGGCGTCCGCCAGTGCGGTCTCCATCGTCGACAGGGATCCCTGGTGCACGACCAGTCCGCGCTCGCTCACTGGGCACCTCCGCCGAGGCGGTCGGCCAGCTGCCCGGCGCGCTCTGCCTGGACGACGTCGTTGGTCTGGTGCTCCTGGGCGACGTACATCAGGTTCTGCGCGTAGCCCTCGAGGATCGGGCCGAGGGTCACCGCGACGTTGAACCACTCGTTGACCGCCTCGCCGAAGCCGGCCGCCGCCTGGCCCTTGAAGCCCGCGCCGGCCTCGGTCTCGATGGTCGCGCCGAGGTCGCTCAGCGTCGTCTGCAACGGCTCGATCGCATCAGCCACCGCCTGCGCGGCGGCCTGCATCTCGGCGTACACAAGTCCGACGGCCACGGCCGCCCCCTCTCGCTGTCTCTCGTGCGGTGCCCTCGGTCCTACCCGCGCCGATCCGTCTTCACACCCGTCGCGGCGGATGAGATCGCGCGGTTTGAGCCGGGCCGTCCCGGGGAATCGGGAAGCCATGCCGTCCTACGACTACGAAGTCGACCTCGAGAGCATGGGCAAGGCCGCCCAGGGGCTCAGCGAGACCGTCCAGCTCTTCAAGGACAAGGACGTCGAGGACCTGGTGCCGTCCAAGGGAGACGTCGGGCACGACGCGGTCTGGGACGCGCTCGACGAGTTCCAGGGCCGCTGGGAGGAAGGCGTCAACAACCTCTGCCAGGACGTCGAGGAGATGGCCGGGCGGCTCGGCAAGATCGCGATGAACTACTTCGAGACCGACAAGGCCGGCTACGACTCCCTCTCCGCGCTCAAGGGCACGATCGCCGCGATCAAGGTGATGTGAGGTGCCGGACTTCGAGATCGAGGGCAACCCCGGCAACATCCGGGCCAAGGCCCTCACGATGGAGCAGAAGGGCCAGCTCTTCTACGACACCGGCGACGCGCTGTCGAAGATCGACGTGTCCGGCTGGACCGGTCGCGCGGCCGACGAGTTCCGCGAGGCACACGACCTGGAGCCGGACCGCTGGATCAAGTCCGGCAACGGCTTCAAGAAGGCTGCCGCCGGGCTGACGACGTACGCCGGCGAGCTCGAGGACGCGCAGCGCCGAGCCGCGGAGGCCAAGGCGGAGTACGAGCGCGGGCAGCGGGAGTCGCAGAGCGCGCGCACGCAGTACGACTCCTACATGGGCCGGATGCGCACCTACTGGGCGGGCGGCGGGACCGACCAGGCCGAGCCGTTCAACGACTGGGGTGACCCGATCCAGCAGGCGGCCCTGCAGGACCTTGCATCGGCGCGCGCCGACCTCGACAACGCCGCCCACACCTGTGCCGGGCAGGTGAGGGCGGGCTGCGCCGACGCGCCCGAGGAGCCCAACTGGCTCGAGTCCGGCCTCAAGTTCGTCGGCGGCATCCTCGAAGGTGCCGGCGAGGCGGTCTGGGACCTGCTCACGATGGTGCCGTTCAGCCCGGTCAACCTGGTCATCGACTCCTACAAGCTCGCGACGGGCGACCTCACGCCCGAGGAGCTGATGAAGAAGTACGAGCTCTCCGCGGAGAGCGCCTGGGACATGGCGACGGGCATCTACACCGGCCTGACGACCGACCCGATCGGCTTCGGCAAGGAGCTCGGCAAGTCGCTGCTCGACTGGGACACCTGGGCCGACGACCCGGCCCGCGCGATCGGCCACCTCGTGCCCGACGCGGTCGCTGCGGTCGCGACCGCCGGCACCGGCGCGCTCGCCACCCGCGGCGCCAAGGGCGGCATGGACGTCCTCGACGGGCTGAGCGACCTCAACAAGCTCGACAACCTCAGCGACCTCAACAGCTCGACAACCTCGACGACCTCGACGACCTGAACGACCTGAACCGTCTCGACGAGCCCTTCGTGCCGGACCTCGCGACGATGACGAACAAGGAGAAGGCGGAGCTCTTCGACATCGACAACCCCACCGAGGGCATGCGGGTGTGGCGGGTGTTCGGCGAGTCGCAGGACGACCTGGGCGGTCTCGAACGCGGCTCGCGCCCGTTCGGCGAGTCCTGGACGCCGCGCAACCCCCTGGAGTCGGGCGACTTCCGTCGCGACGCGGGCCTCCCGGACGAGAACCCCGGTCGCTTCTTCGTCGAGGGCATCCTGCGCAACCCGAGCCACGTGGACGACGTACGACCTGCGCTGCCGCTCGACGGGCAGCCGGGAGGCTGGCCGGAGTACATCATCAAGAACGCCGAGGACGCGGTCGAGGTGCGCGATGTGGGTGGTGTCAACGAGACTTGGACCCACCAGCCCGGGGACTGGACGCCACCGACGGCGACGAGTGACTGGACCCCATGACGACCACGAGGACGGACGAGATGCCCGAGCAGGACGAGGCGGTCGCCTTCGCGCAGGCTCTGGCCCGGCGCGACGTCACGGAGGCCGCGAGGTTGGCCGGGTCGATCAGCTACGGCATCGAGGTGGTCGACGGTGCGCCCGGCGTCGGCGATGTCGACGGCTCGCGGGTGCTCCCCGCGTTCGTGACGTTCGAGTCCTGGCAGCGTTTCGGCTCCACCCACGAGATCCAGCTCCTCGCGCCCCGCCGTGTTCGCGACGGTGGTCAGCAACCTCCAGGTGGACGCTGTGCTGTTCGAGCCCAGCCTCGACACGCGCTACTCAGGTGCCTGTCGCCGACGTGCTGAGCCTGCTCCGCGGCGAGGCGCTCGACGAGGCCGGGACGCCGAGGGTGATGGGCGGCGTCCAGCGTGCTGCCCGTTCCCCGCGCTGCACGTCCGCGTCAGTGAGGCGCTCGGGGCCGATCGCGCACGCGACCTCGCTCCGGTCTGGGCACTGTGCCGGGTCGCCCGGGTGGCTCCGTCCCGCTGATCGCCGTGGCCCACGAGGCCGACGACGAGCAGGTCGCGGCACTGGTCGAGCGACTGATCCGGCACGAGCTTCCTGCCGATCTCGAGGTGATCCGTCTCGACGGGGCCGACGCCGGGTTCGTCGACGCCACATGGTCGGCCGTTCGGTTGAGCATCTCCTGATGCGCATCGGCAGCGCCGAGCACTACGGCTGGGACGACTGGTACGCCGTCTCGGTGCGGCACGTCTTCTCCGCCCACGACACCGGTGGGTCGTCGTACGCCTGGATCGAGGGGCCGCGCGGTCCCCGGGGCGAGGCGCTCAGCTTGCTCGTGACCGCCCGCACCCCGCCCCGCGGATGGCACCCGCCCGGGGTCGGCCAGCGCCTCGACGTCTGGTCGTGGCCGGTCTCCGCCGACGAGGCGGCGTCGTGGACGGCGGCGCTCTCGGACGGACGTCCGCCCGCATGGCGCGACCCGGGGTCGCCGCAGCAGTGGCTCACGGTGCGGGGGGACGACGCCGGTACGCCCGCGGCGCACCCGCTCGATCGAGCCAGGATGTTCCGCGGCCTCACCTTCCGCGGGCGGCCGGCGGGCGCGGACGTCGCGGCCGGGACCGAGGTGTCGAGCGTGGCTGGGGTGGCGACCTCGGCAGACCTCCGGGTGGCCACGCGCAACTTCGAACGGACGTCGGTGTGGTGCGTGATCGGTGACGAGGGTCGGGTGATCGACGATCCGCCCGGGTTGCCCGCGATGCGCGAGGTGTTCTTCCTCCCCGGCACGCGCTTCCGGTGCCTGGGGTCGTGGCGCGAGCAGGTGGAGGAAGTGGAGCTCGACGTGGTGCTGGCCCATCAGCTCGACACGGTGCGCGGGCCGGACACGCCCCCGCTCCTCGATCCGTCGAGGGCCAGGGACGCGATTCGCATCCTGATCGCGCGCGCGGCTGCCGAACCCCCACTCCGCCTGCGCGACCCGGGTCGCTTCCTGGGTCCACTCGCCGACACGAGGGACCACCCGCAGTGAGCCCTGACGAGATGAGGACGCCGAGGCCCTACGCCGTGCTCGGAGGCGAGAAGATCCCCGTCCTCCCGCACGGCGTGCCGACGTGGATCCCGCAGGGCAACCGATGACGCTGCCGCAACGAGGGAGCTTCGCGGTGATCGACGGAGTCACCTGTCAGGTCGCCTCGGCGTCCACCGACGCGGTCGCCCTGCGCGTGCCCGGTGACTCCGCTCCGGTGAGAGCCGAGATCGAGGGCGGGACGCGTCGTGACGGCAACCGGCGAAGCTCGAGTCCGGACGTGACTGAGGTCCTCGCCCGGGCATGGCGCGAGCACGGCCCGACCCGGACGCCGTCGTCCTCTTCCCGGCCTCGGTCCCGGGAGCCCCGCTCCGCCGTCGGACAGGTTGAGCGCCGCCGACCCGCTCGCGTGGCGGCTCTCGCCGTTGACCTTCGTCGTCTCGAGTCACGGCGGCTCGCAGCCATGAGCACTGACCCCATCAGGGAGCCGGGACGCTGGGCGGTGATCGAGGGCGTCGAGCGCCCGGTCCGGGTCAGCGGCGACACCTACGTGCTGGTGCCCGGCCCGGACGGTGAGACCAGGCACGAGGTCGACGACCTCGACGACCTCCTGCGGGTCAAGGTCGACCGCGCGGTGGAAGGACGCGGAGGTCGTCGTCGGCGGCGTCGAGGAGGACCGGGTCCGCTTCCACACCTGGGACCGGGAGGTGGCCGAGCGTGAGGGCCTGATCGGGGACGTCCGCGACGGGTGGGGTGGCAACGTCCCGACCTCCGAGCTGACCGACGTCCGCACGACGGTGACGTCGATCCGCCCGAGTCCGGCGACGTCCGCCGAGAAGGGCCGGCGGGACCGCATCGAGGGCGCGCTGCTCGGCGGCAGCATGCGGTGACGCGCTCGGGGTGCCGTACGAGTTCGGGTCAGCACCGCTGGCTCCCGGCGAGGCGCCGCGGATGATCGGCGGTGGGCTCGGGCCCTACGCACCCGGCGAGTGGAGCGACGACACCCAGATGGCGGTCGTCATCGCCCGGGTGGCGGCGGGACAAGGTCTCCGGGCCGTGCAGTCACTCGACGCCGTCGTCCGCGGGCTGGGTCGGCTGGCTCGACGGCGGGGCGACCGACGTCGGCACCCAGACGCGGCAGGTGCTCGACCGGGTCACGGAGAGCGGCAGCACCCGGCTGTGGAGCTCTGCGTCGTCGCAGTCGTCGGCACTTCATCGTCGTACGGGCAGGACGGCGGGCAACGGGTCGCTGATGCGGACCGCGCCGGTCGCGCTCGCCTTCCTCGACGACCCGCACGTGCTCACCCTGATGGCCCGCTGGGTGTCCGAGGCCACCCACCACGATCCGCTGGCAGGTGACGCCTGCGTGCTGTGGTGCCACGCGATCCGGCGCGCCGTGCTCGACGGGGAGATGCCCGACCTCGCGGCGCTGGTCGAGGTGATCCCGGTCGTCCGACGGCAGCAGTGGGCGGGCTGGATCACCGACGCCGAGCGTCGACCGCCGTCCGACTTCGCACCCAACGGCTACGTCGTCACCGCCCTCCAGGCGGCGTGGTCGGCCATCCGGCATCCCGTCGGCGACGGGACTCCGCTCGTCGCGTCGCTCAACGCCGCCGTGCACGCGGGGGACGACACCGACACGGTCGCGGCGATCGCCGGCGCGCTGCTCGGCGCGGCCCACGGGGCGTCCGCGCTGCCGGAGGAGTGGCTCGAGGCGGTCCACGGGTGGCCGGGACTGCGCGCCGAGGACCTTCGCGACCTCGCCCGCCGCGCGACCGACCGGGGAGCGGCGGACGCAGCCGCCCACCGGATCCCGGACGAGCTGCACGAGGTCGCCGACCACCTCGTCGCCCGAGGGGTGTGGGAGGGCTACGACTTCTTCGTCCGGGGACGCCCGGTGGCGGGCGGACTCTCGAGCGAGTACGTCGGCCTGGAGCTGCGCGATGATGACTCCTACCGCGTCTGGTACTCGGGTGATCGCGGCACGCCCCGCTCTCTCGTCGAGACGGCCGACTGGTCGGTCGCGCGGGCGCGGTTCGTCGACGAGGCGGTGGCGCTGTCGCGCGACGGCCACGGGAACCGATGGATCATCGACGACCCCGGTGATCGGCGTCGGTGGTGGCGGCGACGCTGACCCGTCACCCCCGGCGTACGCCGACCACCTTGCCCCTGCCCGACAGCTCGACGGTCATCAGCACCCGCTGCTTGCCGGGCTTCTTCGCGCAGTAGGTGAACGTCCGGCCCAGGCGCTGCCACGGCTGGCCGACCCGCTGCATCAGCGCCTTGGCGCGCAGGCCGGTGTCGGCGGCGCGGGTGAAGGCGCCCACCGACTTCCTCAGCCCCGGGTTGCGGCACGAGTCGGGCGCGATGCCCCACGACCGCTCCCACGTCTGGAGGTAGGCCTCGGCGCCGCGGCTGAGGTCAGCGGCGAGCGCGGGGCCGTCGGCGCCGGCCACGTGCTCGACGTCCTCCACCCAGTCGGCGTACATCCCGTAGTGGGCGACGCCGTCGGTGTTGATGTCGAAGACCCGCTCGCCGCTGCGCTGCTGGCTGATCGTGACGCCGCCGAGTCCGGTGAAGGGGTACGTCACGGGGTCGGGCGCGCCGGCGCCACGCGGGTCGCCCTGGGCGCCGAAGCCGTTCATGTCCGAGCCGAACCCGAAGCCGAAGTAGAAGCGCTCGTCGGTCCAGCCGAGGTGCTGGCGCCACTTCTCGACGAAGCCGGTCGAGTCGCCGCCGTAGGGGGCCACGAAGCCGCCGAGGCGGTAGATCCGCGGGTAGGCGTCCGGGGTCGACCAGGAGTGCGACGAGACGACTCCGACCGGGCGGCCGGCGGCCTGCTGCTGCTCCATGTAGTCGAGGGCGGCGTTGCGGCCGGCGACGCTCATGTGGTCGGGGTCGAAGAGGATCTTCTGGTCGATCATCGCCGAGAGCAGCTTCTGGCCGAGCGGGCTGAGGCCGAGCTGGTTGCAGTGGGGACCTCGCGGGTAGAGCGGCGCCGGCTGGACGCCGAGGTCGCCGAAGAGCTTCCAGATGCCGCCGAAGATGGCGTCCTGGTCGGGGACGCCCTGCGCCCCGGCCCCGCCGAGGTCGCCGAGGTTGGGTGCCTGGAGCCGGTCCTCGGTGCCCGGGGCGTACGACGTCGGACACGTCTGCATGCGCAGGAACGAGCCGGTGCTGAGGAAGTTGGCGGCGTTGGTCAGCGGACCGATCGACCCGGCGTCGCCGGCCACACCGGTGAAGGCGTTGTCGAACTTGTTGGTCAGCTCCATCTGGCTCACGCCGAGCTTCTTCATCTCCGCGAGCTCGGCGAGCATCTGCGCCTCGGTGCAGGTGGGCCGGCCGAGCTGGACGTTGCAGCCCAGCGGGACCGAGGTCTCCATGCCCATCACGACGGCGAGCTTGCCCGCGTTGATGACCTTGCGGGCCTCGAAGGGGCTGGTGACGATGCGGTACCAGCCGCGGCCGGGGCCGCCGTACTGCGCGTCGATGTAGTCCTGCATCGCCCGCATGTCCGCGGCCTGCAGGCGGACCGCGTCGCGGTCGTCGCACGAGTTCTTCTTCAGCGGGTAGATCTCGCACAGGACGTTGTTCTCGGTGAGCAGGCTGGTGTGGATCCGCAGGCCGGCGCGCCACGAGCGCTCGAGCCACTTGTAGTAGACCTGCTGGTGCGTCAGCGAGTGCGGGTTGGGCCAGTAGGAGAAGGTCGGCCAGCCCACCGGGTCGTGGCCGCTGCCGGGGGTCTTGCCGGCGAGCACGTCCTCGAGCGCGGCGCCGCGGCCGTCCGCGACCTGGTGGTCGGGGCAGTCGACGAGCGCGGCAGCGGCGCCGTACCTGTGGAACGGCGGGCTGCAGATGACCCGGCCGCCGAGGAACTCGTGGGTCTGGCCGTGGACGTGCGGATCGACGTAGCCACGGACCTCCTGGTAGCCCGTGACGCCGCCGAACGGCCGTCCGCTGACGTTGGTCTCGACCTCGGGGAACGCTGTGCACCCGTCCGTGCGGCGCAGCGCGAAGGCCTCCGCCGTCCCCACGGCGAACACGCCGCCGGCGGTCCGCAGGGCACGGCCGTCGGCGAGGGTGAAGGTGAACGAGCCCCTGCCCGCCTCCCGGACCGTCCAGTCCGAGTCCGGCGAGGGGGAGCTCGCCCACGCAGCGCCGCCGGACGCGGTCGCGGCGAGGAACGTGCGGTCGGGTGCGTAGAGGAGGTAGCTGCCGAGGCCGGTGGCCTGGAAGGTGAGCGGCTGCCCGCCCAGCGAGTAGCACCCGCCCGCCATCGCGTACACGCTCTCGGGCACCCGCTGCCGCGTGCTCCTCAGCGGTACGCCGACCAGGCGCGGCTCGCGCTGCGTGCGCTGTGCGGCGACCCGGGCGCGGCTCGCGGCGCGCTGGGCGGGGGTCGTGCGGTCGGGCGCACCGGCGGCCTCGCCGCTGCGGCTGATGGCGTTCTTGGTGGTCGGGTCGTTGTGCACGTGGCCGTGCCCGTCGAGGCGGGCGGTGCCTGCCACCTGGGCGATCGCGGCGGCGCCGGGGTCCGTGATCGGCGGGGGACCGGCCAGGGCCTCGGCGCGGGCGCGCACCTCGGCGTCGTACGTCGAGAAGAGGTTGGCGGACGGCAGGCCGCCCGGACCGACCGACAGCACTCCGCCGACCACCAGCCCGCCGGCTGCCAGCACCGAGAGGAGCGTGCGACGGAGGTGGCGGGGTGTCTGGGTCACGGCGGTCCTCGAGTCACGTCGGCGGCAGGTGCGTCAGGGGTGCAACGACCGTCGCCCTCGACGGGTCACGTGCGACGACCGCTCCAGCACCACCGGCGTCTACCGCAGCCGGATCATCGTCACCGCGCGGTCGTCCCCGCCGACCCGCCGCTGACCCGCCGGGTCAGCCGGTCGGCGGTGGCGGTGACCGCGGCCGCGATGGTCGCGCCGTCGGCCGCCTCGTCGCTCGGGAACGTCACCGCCACCCCGGCGACGGGGTGCCCGTTGTGGTCGAGCACGGCCGCGGCGACGCTCTGCAGCCCGGGCGTCACCTCGCCGTCCTCGGTGGCGTGACCGCGCTGACGGGTCTCGGCGAGCAGTGCGCGCAGCCCGCTCAACGACGCCGGTCCCTTGCCGTGCCGGTCCACGAACGCGCTGCGGTCGGGGTAGAGCGCGCGCACCTGGCTCGCCGGCAGCGCGGCGAGGATGGTGCGGCCCGACGCGGTCAGGTGCGCCGGGAGGCGTACGCCGACGTCGGTGACCAGCGGCGGCCGCCCCGGCGCGCGCTCCTCGATGACGTAGAGGACGTCACGGCCGTGGAGCACGGCGAGGTGGGCGCCGTGCCCGGTCCGGTCGACCAGCTCGGCGAGCGGTCTGCGGGCCAGCCGGGCCAGCGGCTCCTGCCGGGTGAAGCCGCTGCCCACCTCGAAGGCCGCGACGCCGAGCCCGTAGCGGTGCTCGTCGGGCAGGTGCACGACGAAGCCCTCGTCGATCATCGTGTTGAGCAGGTGGTAGGCCGTGCTGCGTGGCAGGTCGCACGCCCGCATCACCCGGTCGAGCGGCACCGGGTCGGCCTGCGTGGCCAGGAACCGCAGGACCCGCAGTGCGCGGGTGGCAGCGGGGACCTGGCTCACGGGGCCGTGCCCGGTCGATCCGTGGTGCTGGTCAGGCGCGGTCGGGGTTGTCCGAGGAGTCCTTGCGGGTGAACCAGCCGCCGCCGGCGTCGGTCTGCTCGATCGGCTGGCCCGGCATCTCCTGGGCGCCGCGGGTGCGCTGCGGGAGACCCGGGGCGGCCGCCTGCTCGTCGGCGGTGGTCGCGCCGGCTCGGTCTCCGGTGGCGTCCGCGGTGGGTCGGTCGGTGTCCGGTGGTGTCCGTGGTGCTGTCCGTGCTGCTGGGCGGCGCGGTCTCTGCTGCCGTGTCCGGCGTGCGGTTGACCTCGGAGGGCGGGGTGGGCGCCTGGTCCGTCGTGCCACCGACCTGGGGCGCGTAGTCGTCGGACTTCGTGTCGACGCGCGGGTCGAGGCGGTCGGCGTCGCGCACCTGCGCCTCGTGCTCGGCCTCGACCTGCTGGGCGGCGACCTGCGCCTCGCGCGCCTCGGTCTCGGCCCGCTCGGCCTGCAGCCGCGCCTCCTCGGCCTTGCGCGCAGCCTCGGCCGCGTCCTGCTGGGCCGGTGCGATCGTGGTCTGGGCCTGCGCAGCGGCCTGGCCGCGCAGCTCCTCGGCCTGGGCGATCTTGGCTTCCTTGTTGCGCTTGTTGACGAGGAAGGCCGCGACAGCAGCAACGACCAGGACGACGACGATGACGATGATCAGGGTGGTCACGAGATTCCTTCTTCGCTCCGACAGGGGAAGGCCAGTCTGGCAGCACGCGGCGTCGTGTCCAGTGCATCTGCACCCTCGCGGGTGAGTCTCGTATGTCAGACCCTCGTCCTCGCGCCGTGCTGGCGGCGCCCGGCCGGCCGGGAGTTGGATGAGCGGCATGCAGAACATCCAGGTCGGGACCGGCCCCGTCTCCTTCGAGGACGTCGTCCGGGTCGCCCGCGACGGCGCGTCCGTCACGCTGACCGACGAGGCGCTCGGCGCCATCGACCGGGCCCGCGACGTCATCGAGACCCTCGCCGCTGCCGAGACGCCGACCTACGGCGTCAGCACCGGCTTCGGTGCCCTCGCCACCCGTCACATCCCCACCGAGATGCGCGCCCAGCTGCAGCGCTCCCTGGTCCGCTCCCACGCCGCCGGCTCCGGCCCGGAGGTCGAGCGTGAGGTCGTGCGCGGGCTGATGCTGCTGCGCCTCTCGACGCTCGCGACCGGGCACACCGGCGTACGCCGGGAGACCGCGCAGCTGCTCGCCGGCCTGCTGTCGCACGGGATCACCCCGGTCGTGCGGGAGTACGGCTCGCTCGGCTGCTCCGGCGACCTCGCGCCGCTGTCGCACTGCGCCCTCGCGCTGATGGGCGAGGGCGACGTGCGCGACGCCGACGGCACGCTGATGCCGGCTGCCGACGCGCTCGCCGCCGTCGGGCCTCGCACCGGTCGAGCTCGTCGCCAAGGAGGGCCTGGCCCTCATCAACGGCACCGACGGCATGCTCGGCATGCTGGTCATGGCGATCACCGACCTGCGGATGCTGCTGCGCACCGCCGACATCGCCGCCGCGATGAGCGTCGAGGGCCAGCTCGGCACCGACCGGGTCTTCGCCCCCGAGCTGCAGGCGATCCGCCCGCACCCCGGCCAGGCGCTGTCCGCGGCCAACCTGACGGCGCTGATGGCCGGCTCGGCGATCGTCGCGTCGCACCGGACGGGGGACTGCAACCGCGTCCAGGACGCCTACTCCCTGCGCTGCTCGCCGCAGGTGCACGGCGCCGCCCGCGACACCGTCGAGCACGCCGCGACCGTCGCCGGCCGCGAGCTCGCCAGCGCGATCGACAACCCCGTCGTCATCGGCGACACGGTGGAGTCCAACGGCAACTTCCACGGCGCCCCGGTGGCCTACGTCCTCGACTTCCTCGCGATCGTCGCCGCCGACGTGGCCTCGATCAGCGAGCGTCGCACCGACCGCTTCCTCGACCGGGCGCGCAGCCACGGCCTGCCGCCGTTCCTCGCCTCCGACCCGGGCGTCGACAGCGGCCACATGATCGCCCAGTACACCCAGGCCGCGATCGTCTCCGAGCTCAAGCGCCTCGCCGTCCCGGCCTCCGTCGACTCGATCCCCTCCAGCGCGATGCAGGAGGACCACGTCTCGATGGGCTGGAACGCCGCCCGCAAGCTGCGCACCGCCGTCGACGGCCTGTCCCGCGTCATCGCCGTCGAGGTGCTCACCGCAGCCCGCGCCCTCGACCTGCGCGCCCCTCTCACCCCGTCGCCGGCCACCGCCGCGGTCGTCGGCCCTGCTCCGCCAGTCCGGCATCGAGGGCCCCGGCCCCGACCGCCACCTCTCGCCCGAGATCGAGGCCGCCGTCGGTCTCGTCCAGTCCGGCGCGGTCCTCGCCGCCGCCGAGTCCGTGATCGGAGAACTGCATGACCGACCAGACCAACGACCGCCTGCCCATCCACGCCGCGCACGGCACCGAGCTGACCGCGAAGTCGTGGCAGACCGAGGCGCCGCTGCGGATGCTGATGAACAACCTCGACCCCGACAACGCCGAGCGCCCCGAGGACCTCGTGGTCTACGGCGGCACCGGCAAGGCGGCGCGGGACTGGCCGTCGTACGACGCCCTCGTCCGCACGCTGCGCGACCTCGAGGACGACGAGACGCTGCTCGTGCAGTCGGGCAAGCCCGTCGGCGTGATGCGCACGCACGAGTGGGCGCCGCGCGTGCTGATCGCCAACTCCAACCTCGTCGGCGACTGGGCCAACTGGGAGGAGTTCCGCCGGCTCGAGGACCTCGGGCTGACGATGTACGGCCAGATGACGGCCGGGTCGTGGATCTACATCGGCACCCAGGGCATCCTCCAGGGCACGTTCGAGACGTTCGCCGCGATCGCGGACAAGAAGTTCGGCGGGACCCTGGCCGGCACGATCACCGTCACCGCCGGCCTCGGCGGCATGGGCGGTGCGCAGCCGCTCGCGGTGACGATGAACGACGGCGTCGCGATCTGCATCGAGTGCGACCAGCACCGCATCGACCGCCGCCTCGAGACGCGCTACCTCGACGTGCAGGCGCGCGACCTCGACCACGCGATCGAGCTCGCCCTCGAGGCCCGCGACGAGCGCCGCGGCCTCTCGATCGGTGTGCTCGGCAACGCCGCCGACCTGCTGCCCGAGCTGCTCGAGCGCCACCTCGACCGCGACGAGGCCGACGGTCCGCTCATCGACATCGTCACCGACCAGACCTCCGCGCACGACCCGCTCTTCTACCTCCCCGCCGGCACGTCGTACGACGACTGGGAGCGCGAGCGCACCGAGGACCCGCGCGGGTTCACCAAGCGCAGCCAGGAGTCCATGGCCCGCCACGTGCGCGCGATGGTCGAGCTCCAGGACGCCGGCGCCGAGGTCTTCGACTACGGCAACTCGATCCGCGACGAGGCCCGCAAGGGCGGCTACGACCGGGCGTTCGAGTTCCCCGGCTTCGTGCCGGCCTACATCCGGCCGCTCTTCTGCGAGGGCAAGGGCCCCTTCCGCTGGGCCGCGCTGTCCGGCGACCCCGAGGACATCTACGCCACCGACCGTGCGATCAAGGAGCTGTTCCCGGCGGACGAGAAGCCGGAGTACGCCCGCCTGCACGCGTGGCTCGACATGGCGGCCGAGCGGGTGCAGTTCCAGGGCCTGCCGGCCCGCATCTGCTGGCTGGGCTACGGCGACCGCGCGAAGGCGGGCGCGAAGTTCAACGAGATGGTCGCCAGCGGCGAGCTCAGCGCCCCGGTCGTGATCGGCCGCGACCACCTCGACTGCGGCTCGGTCGCCTCGCCCTACCGCGAGACCGAGGCGATGCTCGACGGCTCGGACGCCATCGGCGACTGGGCGATCCTCAACGCGCTCGTCAACACCGCGTCCGGCGCGACCTGGGTGTCGTTCCACCACGGCGGCGGCGTCGGCATCGGCCGCTCGCTCGCACGCGGGGCAGGTCACCGTCGCCGACGGCACCGACGCTCGCTGCGCGAGAAGATCGAGCGGGTGCTGACCAACGACCCCGGCATGGGCGTCATCCGCCACGTCGACGCGGGCTACGGCCGCGCGATCGAGGTGGCCGACGAGCGCGGTGTCCGGGTGCCGGTGGAGCCGCGGCGCCGCGACTGACCCGAGGGTAGAGGCGGCCGCGCGGGCAGCCGGCTGACCGGGGGCCGCACGGGTGACGGCGGCCGCGACACGCCGTACGACCCCGTGACACGCCGGTCGCACGCCGCCGGCGACGCGTCGGGCCCGCACCGCACGATGGCACGACTCGCCGAACCCTGACTTTCGCGCGCGGTAGGTGAGGATCCCCCCATGGCAACGGGGGACAAGAAGAAGCCGGCGCGTGCGCGCGTCGTCCTGACCGACATCAGCTCGCGGGCGTGGGAGCACCCCGCCGACAAGGGCGCGCTGGTCGCGCTGCGCAAGCTCAAGGGCTTCGACGTCCTGCTCAAGACGATGTCGGGCGTCTTCCGCGAGCGGGCCTGGCGGCTGACGCTGCTCGGGTCGGCCGTGCGCGTCGACGAGCGCCAGTTCGCCCGGCTGCACCGGCTGCTGGCGGAGGTCGGCCAGAGCCTCGACGTGACGGTGCTGCCGGAGATGTACGTCCAGGCCGACCCGACGCTGGGCGCCCTGACCGTCGGGATGGACCGGCCGATCATCGTGCTGTCCTCCGGGCTGGTGCACCACCTCGACGACGACGAGATGCGCTTCGTCATCGGCCACGAGCTCGGCCACGCCGTCAGCGGGCACGCGGTCTACCGCACCCTGCTGCTGCGGCTGCTGGGCCTCGGCGGCCTCCTCAACTCCATCCCGGGCGGTGCGCTCGGCATCCGGATGGTGACCGTCGGCCTGCTGGAGTGGTCACGCAAGGCCGAGCTGTCGGCCGACCGCGCAGGCCTGCTCGCCAGCCAGGACCCGACCGCCGCGCTGCGCACCCACATGAAGATCGCCAGCGGCGGCACGCTCGACGAGCTCGACGTCACCTCGTTCCTCGCGCAGGGCGCGGAGTACGACGAGGGCGGCGACGTGCGCGAGTCGCTCATCAAGCTGTCGCTGCTCCAGCAGCAGACCCATCCGTTCGCGGTCGTCCGCGCCACCGAGCTGCGCCGCTGGATCGACTCCGGCGCCTACACCGCGATCCTGGCCGGCGCCTACCCGCGCCGCGAGGGCGACGACGACGCCTCGGTCAGCGAGGCCGCGCAGGAGGCCGCGGCGAGCTACGCGGTCGCCTTCGAGCGGACCCAGGACACCCTCGGCAAGCTGGTCCACGACCTCGCCGGCTGGATGGGCAGCGCGAGCACCTGGCTCAACGACCGCTTCCGCCGGGGCAACGAGAGCGCCTGACGCTCACACCTGGTCGGCGGTCAGGACCTGCTGGTCGGTGACGCCGTTGACCGCGGACGGGATGAGTCGCTCGACGACGAGCGCGAGGAGGGCGATCAGGCCGCAGCCGGCGACGAGGACGACGACGTAGGCGGACGACCAGCCCCGGTCGAGCACGAAGCCTGCGAAGAGCGGCCCGCCGATCGCACCCGCCTGGAAGGCGCCGGCGTTGACGGCGTTGTAGCGCCCGCGGAGGTGGTCGGGTGCCATGTCGTTGGTGATCGCGGGGATCGTCGGCTGCATCATCGTCTCGCCCAGTGCGAACAGGCCCATGAAGGTGAGGACGCCGATCCCGGCGAAGGCGTCGGGCACGACGCCCGTCGCACCGAGCACGACGTAGGACAGCGCCCAGACGGCGCACATCACCAGCATCACCCGAGTACGGCGGTGGCCGGCGATCCGGCGCAGCACGACGAACTGCAGCAGCACGATGACCGCCGTGTTGATCGCGAAGGCGATGCCGATCACCCCCGTCGACACCTGTCCGACCTGGCGGGCGAACGCGGGGAACCCGGCCTCGAGCTGGCCGTAGCCGACGAACACGGCGATGAAGGTGAGTGCGGTCATCGCGATCACGGCGGGGTTGCGGAGGATGGCGAGGTAGGACCCGCTCGACGCGTCGTCGTCCTCCGGCGCCTCGTGCTGACCGGTGACACCGCGCAGCGGGCCGAGCAGGAGGGCGATGGGGACCAGCATGCTGGCCGCGTCGCCGAGGAAGATCACGGTGAAGGTGTGGGGCTGCGAGACGTCGGCGTAGAGGCCGCCGATGACGCCACCCACGCCGATGCCGAGGTTGACCAGCGCGAAGTTGATGCCGAAGTACTGCTGGCGCTGCTCACCGGTGGTCACGGCTGCGATGAGCGAGTTGAACGCCGGCCACGACATCCCGAAGTTGATGCCCAGGAACGCCATCGCCACCCCGGCGACGACGGGCGTCGTGGCGAAGGCGAGCACCGCGCAGCCGACCATCTGGCACGTCGTGGAGACCAGCAGGACGCGGCGCGCTCCGATGCGGTCGGTGAGGGCGCCTCCCGGCCCGGTCACCGCCAGGGCCACGACCGCGATGAACGCCATCAGCGTGCCGGCCAGGTCGAGCGAGAACCCCCGCACCTCGTGCAGGTAGATCACGGTGAAGGGGAGGGTGAGCCCGCGGCCGAGGGTCTGCACCGCGACCGTCGACAGCAGCCACCGTCCCTCGGGGGACAGCTGCGACCAGAACTGTCGGAGGGTCACCGTTGAGCTCACCGGACGATTCTGCCGTCAGGCACCGACAGCGACGGCAGGGGTCCCGGGTGGGTCGGCCCGGACATGCACAGGGCCCCGGACACCTGAGGTGTCCGAGGCCCTGGAGAGACGTGCAGCGGTCAGAAGACGCGCCGGCTCGAGCCCCCGATGGGAACGAAGTTCAGGATCAGGCCGACCACGATCAGGATGAGACCGATGGTGACGAGGATCTTGGCCGAGGCGACGAGCAGTCCGATGATCAGCAGGATGAGTCCGAGGACGACCATGGTGGTTCCCTTCTTTGGTACACGCCCACGGTGGGCGGCCGTGTCACTCTGCCGAAGTGCCGCAGACTTGGGAAGTCGGGTCCCTCCCTGCGGGTGTGACCGGTCCGGGGGGCGACCGTCAGGCGAGGGCCTGGATCGCCTCGTGGATCGCCAGGGTCCGTCGCGCCGACTCGACGTGGAGGTTCTCCACCATCTTGCCGTTGTAGGTCACCACGCCCGCGCCCCTGCCGTCCTCGAAGGCCGCGATGAGCCCGCGTGCGTCCTCCACGGCCTGCTCGCTCGGCGCGAAGGCCGTGTTGGCGCCCTCGACCTGGCCGGGGTGGATCAGCGTCTTCCCGTCGAAGCCCATCTGGCGGCCCTGGTCGCACTCGGCGAGGAAGCCGTCGGTGTCCTTGACGTCGTTGTAGACGCCGTCGATCACCGCGATGCCGGCGGCCCGGCCGGCCAGCAGCACGGTGTGGAGGCTGGGCAGGATGGGCGCGCGACCCGGGACGTGCTCGGCGTACAGCTCCTTGACGATGTCGTTGGTGCCGAGGACGAGCGCCTGCAGCCGCGGTGACGCGGCGGCGATGTCGCGCACGTCGAGGATCGCGGTGGGCGTCTCGATCATCGCCCAGAGCTGCGTGTGGTCGGGGGCGCCGGCGGCCTCCATCATGTCGACGAGCTGGTGCACCTGGGCGACGCTGTCGACCTTCGGCACCACGATGGCGTCGGGGCCGGCCTGCGCGGCGGCGCTGAGGTCGGCCTCGTGCCACTCGGTGCCGATGCCGTTGACGCGGATCGAGACCGTACGCCGCCCGTAGTCGCCACTGGCCGCCGCCGCTGCGGCCGACTCGCGTGCGGCGGGCTTCGCGTCGGGGGCGACGGAGTCCTCGAGGTCGAGGATCAGCGCGTCGCAGGCGATGCCCTTGGCCTTCTCGAGCGCGCGCTCGTTGGAGCCCGGCATGTAGAGCACGGACCGCAGCGGCGTGAACTCAGGCATCGGACACCTCGATCTGGTCGTAGGCCTTCTTCAGCTCGGGGTCGATCGCGGCGAGCTCGTCGGCGAGGGCCACCATCACCTGGCACTGCTTCACCGAGGCGTCGTCCTCCATCTTGCCGTCGATCATCACCGCGCCGGTGCCGTCGCCCATCGCAGCGATCACGCGGCGCGCGTGCGCGACGTCCTCGACGCTGGGGGAGAAGACGCGGTTCGCGATCGCGATCTGTGCGGGGTGCAGCGACCAGGCGCCGACGCAGCCGAGGAGGAACGCGTTGCGGAACTGGTCCTCGCACGCGACCGTGTCCTTGATGTCCCCGAACGGCCCGTAGTAGGGGTAGATCCCGTGCATCGCGCACGCGTCGACCATCCGGGCGATCGTGTAGTGCCACAGGTCCTGCTGGTAGGTCGTGCGCTCGCCGTCGTACTGCGGCACGCCGAGCTCGTCGCGCGGCGGGTCCTGGCGGACCAGGTAGCCGGGGTGGCCGCCGCCGACGCGGGTGGTCTTCATGCGGCGGTCGGCCGCGAGGTCGGCCGGGCCGAGCGACAGGCCCTGCATCCGCGGGCTGGCCGCGCAGATCTCCTCGATGTTCGCGACGCCGCGGGCGGTCTCGAGGATCGCGTGCACCAGGATCGGGCGGTCGAGGCCGGCCTTGGCCTCGAGCTGGGCGAGCAGCCGGTCGACGTAGTGGATGTCCTCGGCGCCCTGCACCTTCGGCACCATGATCACGTCGAGCTTGTCGCCGATCTCGCTCACCAGGGTGACGAGGTCGTCGAGGCCCCACGGGCTGTCGAGCGAGTTGACCCGGGTCCAGAACTGGGTCGGGCCGAAGTCGGTGGACCTCCCGATGTCGACCAGGCCCTGGCGCGACCTCTCCTTGTTCTCCGCCTTGACCGCGTCCTCGAGGTTGCCGAGGAGGACGTCGACGGTGCCGACCATGTCGGGCACCTTGGCGGCCATCTTCTCGTTGCCCGGGTCGAAGAAGTGGATCGCACGGCTCGGCCGGGCCGGGATGTCGCGCAGCGGCGCGGGGGCCCCGACGGCCAGCGGGGCGAAGAAGTCCTTGGCGGAACGCGTCATGCGCGCAAACTACCGTCGCCCGGGCGTGCGTCGATATGACGGATGTCTCGCGCCTAGCGCCGTCGCCACCAGCGGCGCTTCGGCGGCTCGGCAGCCTCGGCCGCGGCGCGGACGGCGCGCTGCGCCTCGATGCGGGCCGTACGCCGCTCGCGCCACGCGGCGACCTCGGCGTCGACGTCGCGCTGCGCGGTGATGACCGGCGGCCCGGACGGTCCGGTCGGCGGTGTGTAGATGGCCTTGCGGACGCGGGCGTTGAAGTCCTCGACCTCGCGGCGTACCTCCGACTCGACGTTGATCCGGTCGAGCAGCGCGTCGAGCTCGGCGTCCTCCTTGCGGAGGGCGAGGGCCGGCGGGAGGATCGCGATGTTCTCGCGCTCGACGAGCTTCTTGATCCACCAGTCGGGGTCGTGCTCGACGCCGAGGTCCTCGATCGGCTTGCCGTAGCCGGGCAGGTCGTCGAAGTCGCCGCGCTCCATCGCGACGCGCAGCTGCTGCTCGACCCAGCTGGACTGGTGGGCGATGCGGGCAGCGGCGGCGGACTCGCCGGTGCGGGCGTCCCGCTCGGGCAGGCGGCGGGACGGGTCGGCGCCGGTGTCGCCGGCGGACGGTTCGAGGTCGGACATCGTGATCACCTCCGGTACCTCCACTTTAGGCGGTGCTGCCAGCAGCCGGGCTCGTGGCAGGGTGAGCCGATGGACACCGCCGCCATCCCGCACCGAGCCGCCGGCGTACAGCTCCACCTCACCTCGCTCCCCGGCGGCCGTCTCGGCGAGCCGGCCCGGGACTTCGTCCGGTGGCTCGCCGCCGCCGGGCAGTCGGTGTGGCAGGTGCTGCCCCTCGCCGTCCCCGACGCCCACGGGTCGCCGTACGCCTCCCCGTCCGCCTTCGCGGCGTGGCCCGGGCTGCTCGAGGACCCGGACGCGCCGGTCGGCGACGACGAGGTGGCTGCCTTCGCCGAGGAGCACGCCTACTGGGCCGGGTCGTGGGTGGCGCACGGTGGGGACCTCGCCGACCAGGTGCGCTTCGAGCGGGAGTGGCGTGCCCTCCGGTCGTTCGCCGCGGACCACGGCGTGCAGGTGATGGGTGACATCCCGATCTACGTCGCCGCGGGCAGCGCGGACGCCGCGGCCTGGCCGCAGTACTTCAGGGACGACGCCGTCGCCGGGGTCCCGCCCGACGCCTTCACCGAGACCGGCCAGCTGTGGGGGAACCCGCTCTACGACTGGGACGCGCTGGCGGCCGACGGCTACCGCTGGTGGGTCGAGCGGCTGCGTCGCAGCCTCGCCCTCTACGACCTGGTCCGGGTCGACCACTTCCGGGGGTTCGCGGCCTACTGGGCCGTCCCGGCCGACCACGCGACGGCCGAGCACGGCCGCTGGGAGCCGGGGCCCGGGCGCGAGGTCTTCGACGCCGCGACGGCCGCGCTCGGACCGCTGCCGGTGGTCGCGGAGGACCTCGGCGTCATCGACGCCCCGGTCGACCGGCTGCGCGAGTCGCTGGGCTTCCCCGGGATGGCGGTCCTGCAGTTCGCCTTCGACCCGGACGGTGAGGACCGCTCGCACGAGCCGGAGAACCTCCGTGCCGACCAGGTCGTCTACACCGGCACCCACGACAACGACACCGTCGTCGGCTGGTGGTCCGACCTCCCGGCGCGGCGCCGACGGGAGGCGGAGCGCGCCTGGCGCGCGGCCGGGATCGACGAGCGCGATCCCGCGTGGGCGATGGTCCGCCTCGCGCACTCCGCGCCCTGCCGGCTCGCGATGGTCCAGGCACAGGACGTGCTGTCCCTGGGCTCGGAGGCCCGGATGAACACGCCGGGCACCGCCGCCACCTGGTCCTGGCAGCTCGGGCCGGGGATGCTCACGGCCGGGCTGGCCGCCCGGCTGCGCGAGGTCACCGAGGAGTCCGGCCGCACGGGGTGACCACGGGGGTAGGTCGCCCGGTTCTCGGGGTCGGACCGGGGGTGATCCGGATGGTGCGGGACGTCCGCGCGGCGCAGGCTGGAGGCATGGAAAAGATCCGCACCGCCCTGGCCCGTGAGGGCCTCGTCCGCTCCACCGACCGCGCCGTCATCGGCGGCGTCTGCGCCGGCGTCGGGCGCCGCCTCGGCCTCGGGCCGTGGATGACGAGGCTGCTCTTCCTGGTGACCCTCGTGGTGGTCCCCGGCAGCCAGTTCCTCGTCTACCCGGTGCTGTGGTTCCTGATGCCGTCGGAGGACAGCGTCGCGGCCGCGACGAGCGCGCCGTACCCCGCTCGCTGACCCCCGTTGTCGCGTTGCTCCACCATGGGATGTCGGCCAACCTGCACTTCCCCATGTTCGTTGACCATGGGAAGTGCGGGTCCAGCGACATCCCATGGTGAAGCGTCAACGAGGCGGCCGCAGGTCAGTGCGCGACCGACGTCCCTCGGGGCGTCGCTGAAGGCGTGCTTCGGGCGCGGCCAGCAGCGCGAGCGCGGCGAGGAACGACGCACCGGCGCAGACCGCCCACACCGTCAGGTAGCCGCTGAGCGGCGCGACCTTCTCGGCCGTCGCGTCGAGCGAGCCGGTCGCCGTGAGCGCGATCGCGAAGATCGCCGAGGCGATCGCGCCGCCGACGGTCTTGGTGCCGTTGGTCATGCCGGTCGCGATGCCGGTGCGCTCGGGCGGTGCGGCGGCCGCGGCGGCCGCGGGCAGTGCCGCGACGAGGGCACCCGAGCCGAGGCCGGCGATCGCCATGTTGATCAGCGCCTGCCAGGTGTGGTCGTGGAACGGCAGCCACAGCAGGTAGCCGACGCCGACCAGCGAGCAGGCGACGACGAGCGCACGGCGTACGCCGCCGAGCAGCCGCGTCGTGAGCGGCAGGGTGAAGGCGCCGATCGCCAGCGTGACGACGTACAGCCCGATGAGGGTGGAGATGAACGCCGAGTCGGCGCCGAGGCCGTAGCCGCGGACGGCCGGGTCGGCCTGGGCGTAGGTCGACAGCGGGATCTGGCCGCCCAGGACGGGGACGCCGAAGAGGAACGCGGTGAGCTGGACCGGCCACTGGGCCGGGCCGGAGAACAGCCGCACGTCGACGATCGGCTCGGGGTGGCGGGCCTCGAAGCGCCAGAAGGCCGCGAAGACGGCGAACGACACCAGGATGGTCAGCCAGCCGAGGAGGTTGCCGCCGCCGTCGAGCCGCAGCCAGACGAGGCCGCCCATCAGCACGCTGAGGGCCAGGCTGACCAGTCCGAGACCGGTCCAGTCGATCCCGCCGCCGGTGTCGTCGCCGGGCGCCTGCTCGATGCCGACGAGGATGACGAAGAAGACGGCCGTCACGACGACGGCGGGCATGGCGAGCAGGACGTTCATGTCGAGGGAGTCGACGAGCAGCCCGCTGGTCAGCGCGCCGATGATGACCGCCAGCTCGAGCGAGCCGACCAGGATCGCGGCACCGCGTCGGGTCAGCAGCTCCTGGCGGCCGGAGTCGCGGGTGCGGCGGTGGATGATCGCGATCTCGAGCGGCAGCCAGACGACGTACGCACCCTGGATGGCCCAGCCGATCAGGAAGCTGGTGAAGCCGGGGGCGAAGGCGAGCCACCACGAGCCCAGCGCGGTCACGGCGGTCGAGACGAGCAGGACCTTCTTGTGTCCGACGAGGTCGCCGAGCCGCGCGAGCAGCGGGATGCAGAGGGCGCTCACGATCAGCTGGGCGGCCTCGAACCAGTTGATGTCGCCCTCGGCGATCGAGAGGTGGTCGGCGATCTGCGGGTAGATCGGCGTGTAGTAGCCCTGCAGGATCCCGCTCGCGAACTCGACCAGGACGAGGAAGCCGACGATCGCGGCGAGCCCCTTCACGGCCGTCTGCGCGGCCGGCTTGGTGGTGGTGCTCATGCGGGCAGCCTCTCGATCAGCAGCTGGTACCAGCGGGCTCCGTCGACGAGGTCGGCGACGCCGATGTGCTCGTCGTAGGAGTGGATCGCCTGGCGCTGCGCCTTGGTCATCCGGAAGGGCGCGAAGCGGTAGACGTGCTCGCTGATCGCGGTGAAGTGGCGCGAGTCGGTGGCGGCCATCATCACGTAGGGCGTCGGGACCGCGTCGGGGAAGACCTCGCCGATGCAGGACTCGAGCAGCTCGAACGCCTCGTCCATCGGCGAGATCGGCGACGGCTCGCCCGACTCGATGACGTCGATCCGGATCGAGTCGTCCTTGATCGCCGACCGGACGTGCTCGACGACGCCGGCGACCGTGTCGCCCACCATCACGCGGATGTTGAGCCCCGCCCTGGCGGTCGAGGCGATCACGTTGAGGGCAGGCGATCCGCTGAGCGTCGTGGTCGCGACCGTCGTACGCGTCATGGCGGCGGCCTCCGGTCCGGCGGCCAGCAGGGCGCGGGTGACGACCGGTGCGAGCTGCTCGGCGCGGCCCAGCAGCGGGCGCAGGGGGAGGGGCACGTGCGGAGCGAGGCGACGCATCAGCTCGAGCGTCGGGGCCGGGGCGGACGCCGGGAACGGCGCCTTCTCGATCCGCAGGATCGCCCGGGCGATCCGCGCCGTCGGGCCGTTGCGTGCCGGCGTCGAGGCGTGCCCGCCGCGACCCTCGGCGACCAGCTCGAGCGAGGTGGTGCCCTTCTCGGTGACGCCGATGACGCCGAGGGGCGGCTTCACCCCGGGGAAGGCGCCGCCCGCGATCGCGCCGCCCTCGTCGACGACGAGCCACGGCGTGACCCCGCGCCCGCGGAGCACCTCGACCGCCTCGACGGCGGCGGTGCCGCTGACCTCCTCGTCGCAGCCGAAGGACAGCCAGACGTCCTGGGCCGGCGTGTGGTCGGCCTCGAGCAGCGTCTCGACGGCCTCGCAGATCGCCGCGACGCAGCCCTTGTCGTCGAGGGTGCCGCGACCCCAGATCGCCGGTCCGGTGGGGCTGTCGTGGATCTCGGCGCCGAACGGGTCGTGCTGCCACGGTGCCTCGGGATCGACCGGCACGACGTCGAGGTGCGCCATCAGCACGACCGGTCGCTCGGCGCTCGCGCCGGGCCAGCGGAAGAGGAGCCCGTGGGTGCCGACGACGGTGAGGCTCAGCCGCTCGTGCAGCAGCGGGAACTGCACGGCCAGCTCGGCCAGCAGCCGGTCGAACGCCTCCGCGTCGACGCGCGAGGGGTCGCGGTCGGAGACGGTCGGGATGCGCACGAGCGCCTGCAGCGCGGTGACCACGCGGTCGGTCATGGGCAGACCGTAGTGGTTCCCGGGCGTTTGCATCAGGCTTCCCAGCGCCCCCGGTGCACCACGTCCGTACGCCGCTCGCGTCGGGCCGGCGATCCCTTCGAGCCGGAGTCCTCGGTGCGGTGGCCCACGGCGATGGCCCCGATCGGGGTGTGGTCGGCGGGGATGCTGAAGGCGGACCGGAGGTCGTCGACGTAGTCGGCCGGGACGCCGAAGAAGCAGGCGCCGAGGCCCTCGTCGACCGCGGTCTGGAGGATGAGGAGGGAGGCCATGCCGGTGTCGACGTACCAGTACGGCACCGCCCACCGGTCCTCGCTGCGGTCGGTCCAGCCCTTGTCCGGCTCGGCGTAGCGGTCGAGGTAGGCGTCCTTGCTGGCGAGCGGGACGATGATCACCGGGGCGGTGCGCATCCCCTCCAGCCAGGTGTTGGGTCGCGAGTGCGCGCCGTTGGAGCGGGCCCCGGTCGCCCACCAGAACAGGTCGACGTCGGCGGCGGTGTCGAGGACCAGGAAGGCCCAGCCCTGGCTGAAGCCCGCGTTGGGCGCGCGCTGCGCGTGCTCGAGCATGCGGTCGACGGCGGCGGGGTCCACCGGCTCGGACGAGTAGCGGCGGACCATCCGGCGGCGACGCACGACGTCACGGAACTCCATGGGCCCATCATCTCGGCTGACCGCTGACGGTTCTCCCAGCGGAGCCGCAGATTCCCGGCACGTCACGGTCGTCTGGGATCCGAGACGACTTGCCGGGCCGGTGCGTTGACCGCGCCGGGCGACTTCGATGGACTGCTGGCATGGCCGCCGCACACTTCGAGGAGATGTGGCGCGACCTCGCGCCCGTGGGCAGGTCGGCCGCGTCCGGTGGCTACTTCCGGCAGCCCTGGGCCTCCGCCGAGACCGAGCTGCGGTCGTGGTTCGTCGAGCAGTGCGCCGCACGGGGTCTCACCGTCGAGACCGACGGCATCGGCAACCAGGTGGCCTGGTGGGCGCCGGGGTCGGCGTCGGGGCCGGGCGTCCTCACCGGATCGCACCTCGACTCGGTCCTCGACGGCGGCGCGTACGACGGCCCGCTCGGGGTCGTGTCCGCCCTGGCGGCCCTCGACGCCCTTCGCGAGCGCGGCTTCGAGCCGGCGCGGCCGCTCGGGATCGGCGTCTTCGTCGAGGAGGAGGGCTCGCGGTTCGGCCGCGCCTGCCTCGGCTCGCGGCTGGCGACGGGCGCGACGACCTGGGACGACGCACGCGAGCTGCGCGACCGGGACGGCGTCTTCCTGGCCGACGCGATCGCCGACGCCGGGCTCGACCCGGCGGCCGGCCTGGTGGACCTGGCTCGCGTCGGCACCTTCGTCGAGCTCCACGTCGAGCAGGGTCGCGACCTCGTCGACCGGGAGGTCGCCGTCGGCCTCGCCAGCGAGATCTGGCCGCACGGTCGGTGGCGCTTCGACTTCGCCGGTGAGGCCAACCACGCCGGCACCACGCGCATGGAGGACCGGCACGACCCGATGCTCACCTACGCGATGACCGCGCTCGCCGCCAACAAGCAGGCGCGGCTCTCGGGGCAGCGGGCGACCTTCGGGCGGATCTCGGTCGAGCCCAACGGCACCAACGCCGTGCCGTCGCTCGTCACCGCCTGGCTCGACGCCCGCGCCTCCTCGGACGACGCCCTCGCGTCGCTGGTGGCCGAGGTCGAGCGCCAGGGAGGGGACCGGGCAGGTCGCGACGGGACCTCGCTCGTCGTGACCCCGGAGTCGGTCTCGGGCTCGGTCGCCTTCGACGCCGACCTCGCCGCTCGGCTCGCCCCGCTCGGCGGCTGGCCGGTCATCCCGACGCAGGCCGGTCACGACGCCGGCGTCCTCTCCGACGCCGGGATCCCGACCGC
This sequence comes from uncultured Actinomycetota bacterium, assembly GCA_963795275.1. GTDB lineage: Bacteria > Actinomycetota > Actinomycetes > Propionibacteriales > Nocardioidaceae > Nocardioides. The sequence continues at coordinate 225,031 of CAWCHD010000016.1, read as the reverse complement.
CATGGTCTTCGTCCGCAACCCGACCGGCGTCTCCCACTCGCCCGACGAGCATGCCGAGACCGCCGACTGCCTGGCCGGGGTCGAGGCACTGGCCGACGTCCTCGCCGAGCTGGCCGGACCCCTCGAGCCGGCATGACGGCGTACCTCCTCGAGCGCGCCTGGCTCGGCGACCGCTTCCACGACGACGTCCTCGTCGAGGTCGAGGACGGACGCTTCACCGCGGTGACGCCCGACTCGGACCCGCCGCGCGCGATCCCCGTCCGCGGGCTCGTCGTGCCCGGCCTCGCGAACACGCACAGCCACGCCTTCCACCGCGCGCTGCGCGGGCGCACCCAGCGCGGGCGAGGGACGTTCTGGACCTGGCGCGACCAGATGTACGACGTCGCCGCGCGGCTCGACCCCGACACCTACCTCGCCCTCGCGCGGGCGACCTACCGCGAGATGGCGGCCGCCGGGATCACGTGCGTCGGGGAGTTCCACTACCTCCACCACCAGCCCGACGGCACGCCCTACGCCGACCCCAACGAGATGGGGCTCGCGCTGGTGCACGCCGCGCGCGAGGCCGGCATCCGGATCACGCTGCTCGACACGCTCTACCTCTCGTCGGGCTTCGGCGCCGCGCCCGAGGGGGCGCAGGTGCGCTACAGCGACGGCTCGGTGGGGCGGTGGGCCGAGCGGGTCGACGGTCTCGTGACAGGACTTCGTCCTTCCTCGACCACCGGGGCGACGGTCGGCGCAGCCATCCACTCCGTCCGCGCGGTCCCCGCGGCCGACCTCGGTCGCCGTCGCCGCGTGGGCTGGTGACCGGCCCCTGCACGTCCACCTCTCCGAGCAGGTCGCCGAGAACGACGCCTGCCTCGAGGCGTACGGCGTCACGCCGACACGGCTGCTCGCCGACGCCGGCGTGCTCGGGCCGATGACGACCCTCGTGCACGCCACCCACCTCACCGCGGACGACATCGGCCTGATCGGGGGCGCAGAGGCGTTCGCGTCCTTCTGCCCGACGACCGAGCGAGACCTCGGTGACGGCATCGGCCCGTCGCGAGCGCTCCACGACGCCGGTGCCGCGGTGACCCTGGGCTCCGACAGCCACGCCGTCATCGACCCGTTCGAGGAGATGCGCGCGCTCGAGCTCGACGAGCGGCTGGCCACCCAGCAGCGCGGCCACTGGACCGCCGCCGAGCTCCTCACCGCGGCAACGAGCCACGGGCACCTGTCGCTCGGGTTCGCCGACGCGGGCGTCATCGCGGTGGGCATGCGCGCGGACCTCGTCGTCCTCGACCCCGCCAGCCCGCGCACGGCCGGCACCGGCCGCGACGAGAACACCGTGGTCTTCGCGGCGGCCGCCGAGGACGTACGCCGGGTGATGGCGGACGGCCGCTGGATCGTCCAGGACGGCGACCGCGCCGAGGTCGGTCGCGAGCTCGACGACGTGATCGGGAGGATCTTGAGATGACCACGACAGTGATCACCGGCATCGGCGAGCTCGTCACCAACGATCCCGCGCGCTCCGACCAGGGCGGCCTGCTCGGGCTGCTCACCGATGCCGCGGTCGTCGTCGAGGGCAGCACGGTCGCCTGGGTCGGCCCCGCCGCCGAGGCGCCCGCCGCCGACGTCCAGGTCGACGCCGGCGGCCGCGCGGTCATCCCCGGCTTCGTCGACAGCCACAGCCACCTCGTCTTCGCCGGCGACCGCTCGGCGGAGTTCGAGGCGCGGATGACCGGTCAGCCCTACACCGCCGGCGGCATCCGCACGACCGTCGCCCGGACGCGCGCGGCCTCCGACGAGCAGCTCACCTCCCACGTCTCCCGGCTCGTCGCCGAGATGAGGGCGCAGGGCACCACCACCCTGGAGATCAAGAGCGGCTACGGGCTGTCGGTCCACGACGAGGCGCGCAGCCTCGCGGTGGCCGCGCAGTTCACCGACGAGACGACGTTCCTCGGCGCCCACGTCGTCCCCGAGGAGTTCCGGGGCGCCGCGACCCCCGAGGACTACGTCGACCTCGTCACCGGTCCGATGCTCGCGGCCGCGGCGCCGCACGCCCGGTGGATCGACGTGTTCTGCGAGGACGGCGCCTTCGACGTCGACCAGGCCCGCACCATCCTCGCGGCGGGGACCGACAGCGGCCTGCGCGGCCGGCTCCACGCCAACCAGCTGACGTACGGCGGCGGCGTGCGGCTGGCCTGCGAGCTCGGCCTGGTCGCGGTCGACCACTGCACCTACCTGAGCCCGCTGGACGTCGAGTCCCTCAGCGACTCAGGGACCATCGCGACGCTGCTGCCGGGCGTGGAGTTCTCCACCCGCCAGCCCTACCCCGACGCCCGCGGCCTGCTCGACGCCGGCGTACGCGTCGCCCTCGCCAGCGACTGCAACCCCGGCTCCTGCTTCACCTCCTCCATGGCGCTGTGCATCGCGCTCGCCGTGCGGGAGATGCGGATGAGCCCCGCCGAGGCGCTGCACGCGGCCACCGCGACGGGTGCCGCAGCGCTCGACCGCGACGACGTCGGCGTGCTCGCCCCCGGCAGGGCCGCCGACCTCGTCCTCCTCGACGCGCCGTCCTACGTCCACCTCGCCTACCGTCCCGGCGTCCCGCTCGTGGCCGGCGTCTGGCAGGCCGGCCGCCCGGTCCTGGGGTAGTCCAGGCCGAGATGGTCGCCCGAGCGGCACCCGGACGACCATCTCGCCCTGAACTACCGGGGCGCGGGCTACCTCAGACGACTGCCGTACGCCGCCCGCGCACCGATCTGAGGTAGCCGGCGACCCGGAGATAGGGCGCCTGCCCGATGTCCGCCCCTACCTCAGCGACGGACTCTCTACTCACGGTCCACCACGGGACCGACCGAGTAGAGGAGACGCACATGTTCACCACCGACAGCTTCCTGGGTGCCGAGATCAAGTACCGCCAGGAGAAGGTCCGCCAGGACTACCGCCCGCGCCGCTGGGTCCGTCGCAACGACGCGACGGCCGTCGACGCGCAGAAGTGACCCGCGGCGCGATCGGCGCCGAGGTGTCGCAGCGGCACGACATGATGTCGTCCGTGCCGGCGCTGAGGACCACCGATCTCATCGGACGCGATGCCGAGCTGGAGCAGCTGAGCTCCCAGCTCGGCATTCGTGCGTCCGGGGACGTGGGTGGTGGTGCTGCGCCCACCGAGCAGTCCGTCCGCGCCATGCTCGTCGCCGGCGACGCGGGGGTCGGCAAGACCCGCGTGCTGATGGCGCTGCGCGACACCGCGCTCGAGGCGGGCTGGCACGTGGTCGCCGGGCACTGCCTCGACCTCGCCGACAGCTCCCTGCCCTACCTCCCCTTCTCCGAGATCCTCGGCCGCGTGATGGCCGACGAGCCCGACGTCGCCACCCGCGTCCTCGAGCAGCACCCCACCCTCGCCCGGCTCCAGCCGGGCCGCCGGATCCGCAGCAGCGAGACCGCGTCGGGCGACCAGGCCCTCGACCGCGGCAACGTCTACGACGCGTTCGGCGACCTCCTCGCCGCCCTCGCGGACGACGCGCCGGTCCTCGTCGTGGTCGAGGACGCCCACTGGGCCGACGAGTCGACCCGCGACATGCTCAGCTTCCTCTTCTCCCGCCCCGTCCCGGGCGTCTCCCTCGTCGTCTCCTACCGCGCCGACGACCTCCACCGCCGTCACCCGCTGCGCCGCCAGGTCGCGGAGTGGATGCGGCTGCGCGGCGTCGACCGGCTCCAGCTCGAGCCGCTCCTCGACGACGACGTACGCCTGCTCGTCCGGGCCCTGAACCCCTCGACGATGTCGGAGGCGGAGTACGCCTCGATCGTCGACCGCGCGGAGGGCAACCCGTTCTTCATCGAGGAGCTGGTCGGCGCCTCGTGGTCGGGCCAGGTCCCCGGCGAGCTCGCCGACGTGCTGCTCGTCCACCTCGACCGCCTCGACGACACGACGCGCCAGGTCGTGCGGCTGGTCTCGGTGGCCGGCCGACAGGTCAGCCACGAGCTCCTCGCCGCCGTGTCCGACCTCGGCGCCGCCGAGCTCGAGACGGCGCTGCGCAACGCCGTCGAGTCGCACGTGCTCGTCGCCTCCCGCGGTGGCACCTACGCCTTCCGCCACGCCCTGCTCGGCGAGGCCGTCTACGACGACCTGCTGCCCGGCGAGCGGGTCCGGCTGCACGCCGACTTCGTGTCGGCGCTGGGCGAGGGGCGCGCCGTCGGTACGGCGGCGGAGCTCGCGCAGCACGCCCGCCGGGCCGACGACCGCCCGGTCGCCGTCCGCGCCTCCATCGAGGCCGGCGAGGAGGCGCTGGCCGTCGGTGGCCCGTCGGAGGCGGCCACCCACTTCCTCGACGCGCTCGAGCTCATCGACACCTCGCGCGTCGCGGTGCCCGACGTCGACGCCGTCGCCCTGACCCGGCGCTGCGCCGACGCGCTGGTCGCGGCCGGCCGGGTGCCCAAGGCCGTCAAGATCCTGCGGGCCCGCCTCGCCACCCTCGCGCCGGACGGCTCCGACCTCGACCGGGGACAGCTGCTGACCTCGCTCGCGTCGGCGCAGCTGCTCACCGACACCACCGACTCCCCGCGCGAGACGTCGGCCGAGGCCGTCGAGCTCCTGCGCGGCGCGCCGCCCAAGCTCCTGGCCCGGGCGCTCCTCGTGCAGGCCCAGAGCCTGGCGGGCTGGCACCCCGACGACGCCCGGGCGGTGGCCCTCGAGGCGCTCGACATCGCCGAGCGCAACGACCTCGCGAGCCTGGCCGTGGAGCTCCACACGACCGTCGCGGGGCTCGACCCGACCGGCGGCTCGTCCCCGAGCGCCGGCTGGCGCGCGGCGGCCGACCGGGCCCGTCGCGCCGGGCTCATCGAGCCCGAGCTCCGCGCCCTCTACCTCCTCGCCCGGCTGCACCACGACGAGGGCGACCTCGACGGCGCGATCGGGGTCTACGGCGAGGTGCTGGAGCGCAGCGAGGTCGGCGGGCTGGCCTGGTCCCCCTACCCGGCCGAGGCGCGCCTGCTCATGGCGGTCGCGCTGACCCACCAGGGTCGCCTCGACGAGGCGTGGGACCTGCTCGACGTGAGCGGGCAGAACCCGCCCATGGTCTACGAGTGGCTCTACTTCGCCCACCAGATGCTGATCCTCATCGGTATCCGTGGCGAGACCAAGCCGCAGGCCCTCGAGCGGCTCCGTGACTACTGGGGCACCGACGGCCTCACCGCCATCTCGTCCGGTGCCGCCGAGCTGCTGCGGGCGAGCGCGGCCCACGACGGAGCGAGCGCCGTCGAGGTCTACGACCACCTCGTGGCGACGGTCGTCCCGCTGTGGCACGACTGGTTCCAGGCCCGGCTCCGGCTGTCGACGCTCGTCGTGTCTGCGCTCGCCGGCGCGGCACCCCGGCAGTCGGCCGACGAGCGCGAGTCGGCGCGCGCCGACGTCGAGCGGATGGTCGCCGACGGCGGCCGGGTCATCGACTTCTACGCGCCCTACGACAACAACCACGGCCCGGAGTACCAGATGTGGGTCGCCCGCAGGTCCGCCGAGCACCTGCGCTGGCGCTGGCTCGCGCAGGTCGACCCGCCGTCGGCACAGCAGCTCGTCGGCGCGTGGCGAGCCGCCGAGCAGGCGGCGGTGGCCTACGGCAGCGTGCCCGAGATCGCCCAGACCCGGGTGCGCCTGGCCGGGGTGCTCCGGGCCACCGGCGACGCCGCCGCGGCGCGCGAGACCGCCGACCTGGCCCGCGACGCCGCGCACGCGATGGGTGCCCGCCCGCTGCTCGACGAGCTCGTCGCCCAGGGGTCGGCGCCCGCCCCGGCGACGGCGGCCGCGACCGACGGGGTCACGCTGACGCCGCGCGAGTCCGAGATCCTGGCGCTCGTCGCGGAGGGCCGCAGCAACGGCGAGGTCGGCAAGCAGCTGTTCATCAGCACCAAGACCGTCTCGGTGCACGTCTCCAACATCCTCGCCAAGCTCGACGCCGCGTCGCGCACCGAGGCGGCCGCCGTCGCCCGGCGGCGGGGCCTGATCTGAGACCGGTCGTTTCGCCCGACCGCGGACGGGTAGGAAGGGCGTACCGACCTCGACCGCACCACCCGGGAGCACCCATGCACGCAGGACGACGCCTGGCCACCGCACTCACCGCGGCGGCGATCGCACTCACGCCCGTCGTGGTGGCCACCGGAGCCTCCGCGGCGCCGGCCGCCGGTGCCGACCGCACGCCCGACGCGGCCCTCACCACCCGCGACGCCCAGCTGCTGCGGCCGCGCGTGCCCGCCGTCCTGAAGGCTCCCGTCGCGCGGACGGGCTCGGCCCGGGCCGCACGCCGGCCGCTGTTCGCCTTCTGGGGACAGAAGTACAACCGGATCGACGGCTTCACCTTCCAGACCGCGGTCCGCGGCTCCGGCACGAGCATCGAGGTCGGCGTCGCGTGGAAGACCTACCGCGGGGTCAGGCCGATCCTGCCCAAGAAGGTGTTCGTCCAGGCGCGCGTCGACGGCGGCACGTGGGCCAAGGTCGCCGGAGCCCGCGGCAAGATCGGCAAGAGGGGCCTGGTCCGCGCCCGCGTGCCCGCCCACGTCGTCCCCGCCGGCGTGCCGGCGCAGACGGTCGACTACCGGTTGAAGACCAAGAAGATCACGACCGGCCCCCGCAAGGCCCGGCGCAGCACCACGTCCAAGCCGGTCTCGGTGCGCTTCGAGAACCAGGCGATGTACACCGGCGACCAGGCCCGCTTCTACGCCCCGATCGCCAACCTCTGCCCGACCGCGAGCGTCACCCTCGACACCGACGGCACCATCGCGGTCAAGCGCGAGGCGGTCTTCTCGTGGCAGTACGGCATCACGATCGACCCCAACGAGCTCGCCGCCGTCACGGGGGAGCCGGAGGCGTCCAAGCTCGCGATCGCCGTCCACGAGTGCGCGCACGCGCGGCAGTTCTACAACTGGGGCGGCACCCGCGAGGGCTGGGACGTCCTCGTGAAGCGCTCCGCGGAGGTCTTCGTCGCGGACGAGAACCCCAGCGGTCCGACGCCGCCGATGCAGCCCGACTGGGAGCCGCTCGAGCACGCCGCGGACTGCGCGACCTTCCTCGTCGCCCCGGGCGCCCAGCGCACCTACGGCGGCTACTGCAACCCGGCCGAGTCCGCCGCCGCCGGCCTGCTCTGGCAGGGCCAGCGCTACTGATCACGACCCGTCGGCAACACTGGTGCGGTGCCTGACTTCCGCTGCTCCTTCGCGAGCGTCGAGGACGCCGAGCCGATCATCGGCACCGCGCCGACCGACACCGAGATCCTGCTGGTCGAGTGCCCGGGCCCGTGGGGTCGCGACGCCGTCACCGACAACCGCCTGCCCGACGCCGTGCGCGAGCACCTCGCCGGGCTCGACCTCAAGGTGTTCCTGCTCCGGAGGTACGACGGCAGCGCCGGCCCCGGCACCCGCGTCTTCCACGCGACCGCGACCGCCGACGGCTACGACGTCCGCGGCACGGTGCTCGACCGGCCCGAGGACCTGCTCGACCTCGACCTCGGCCCACGTTCGGCGAGCCTGACGTCGTACGACGGTCCGCTCTGGCTGGTCTGCACCAACGGCAAGCGCGACCGCTGCTGCGCCGAGCTCGGTCGCCCGATCGCCGGGCTGCTCAGCGAGGAGTGGCCCGACGGGACGTGGGAGACCACGCACCTGGGCGGCCACCGCTTCTCCGGCACGCTGCTCGCGCTGCCGAGCGGCTTCACCCTCGGACGGCTGGACACCACCAGTGCGCTGGCCGCCTGCCGGGCCGTCGACCGAGGAGAGGTGCCGCTCGACGTCGTCCGCGGTCGCGCCGGCCGCCCCGGCGTCGACCAGGCCCGCGAGCTGCACGTCCTCGCCGGCGGTGACCCGGCCGACGAGGTCGTCGCCGTGCCGGGACCGTCACGCCGGCAGTCGTGCGGTGACGACAAGGTCAAGGGGACGACGCGCTTCGAGGTGCGCGCGTCGCTCTGACGACGAGGTGTGTGCCGGCGCCGGGCGGTGCTAGGAGGCGAACCCGCCCGACGCCGGAGTAGTGGGGTCAGCCCTTCTCCGCCCCGGCCGTGCCGCCACGGACGAGGTACTTCTGGAAGACGAAGAAGACGAGCGCGACCGGGATGGTCATCAGCAGCGCCGCCGCCATCGAGATCGGGTACTGCTTGCCCGACCCGAGCTGTCCGCTGGTCAGCGTCCCGACGCCCTTGGTCAGGGTGAACAGGTCCGGGTCCTGGCTGGCGACCAGGAAGTGCGGCAGCTCGTTCCACGAGCCCTGGAACGACAGGATCGTCAGCAGGATCAGCGCCGGTCGCGCCATCGGCAGCACCACGGACCAGAAGATCCGGAAGGTGCCGGCGCCGTCGATCCGCGCCGCCTCCTCCACCGACTCCGGGATCGTCTCGAAGAACTGCTTCATGATGAAGACGCCCGCGGCGTCGACCAGCAGCGGCAGCACGAGCGCCGGCCAGTGGTTGTAGATCCCGAGGTAGTTGAGCACCAGGAACTTCGGGATCAGCAGGATCACGCCGGGCACGGCCATCACCGCCAGGATCGCGGTGAAGACGGCGCCGCGGCCGCGGAACTTGATCCGGGCGAGCGCGTAGCCCGCGAGCGAGCAGAGGAACACCCGGCCCGCCGTGACGAGCACGGTGACGATGACCGAGTTGCGGAACCAGAGCGGGAAGTCCTTCTCGGCCAGCTGGCTGTAGGCCCCCGAGGAGAACGGCTCCGGCACGAGGGACAGCGGGTTGGCCACCGCGTCGGTGTTGGTCTTGAACGACGTCGTGACCTGCACCAGGAACGGGTAGAGGTAGACGAAGGCGAAGAAGAGCAGGACGGCATAGCCGAGGAACAGCCACAGCGCGGTGCGGTTGCGCACCATCGGCTTGCTGGTCGAGGTGGACGTGCTCATGCGGCACCTCCGGCCGTGGCCTTGGCGCGCGTCTTCTTCGTCCGCTTCTCCGCCCGCTTGGTGGCGATGGCGTCCTTGTCGCGGAAGAGGAACCGCTGCAGCGACGTCATCGCGAAGATGATGAGGAACAGCACGAAGGCCATGGCGGCGGCGATGCCCCACTTCTGGTTGTCGAAGGCGTAGGAGTACGACAGGTACGCCGGGGTGAGCGTCGACTTGCCCGGCCCGCCCTGCGTCATGACGTACACCTGGTCGAAGACCTGCCACGTGCCGATCAGGCCGAGCGTGGTGACCAGCAGCATCGTCGGGCGCAGGTGCGGCAGCGTGACGTTGCGGAACACGCCCCAGCTGCCGGCGCCGTCGATGCGGGCGGCCTCCTCGACCTCGAGCGGCAGGTCCTGCAGCGCGGCGAGGAACATCAGCATGAAGGTGCCGGCGGTCGTCCAGATGACCAGCATGATGATCACCGAGAGGGCGACGCTGGGTCCGGAGATCCACTGCCACCAGCTCAGCCCGAGCGCGCCGCTGTCGGCGAGCGCGGACGGCGGGTCGGAGGCGTTCCAGAGCCCGAGTCCGTCACCGAGGAGGTGGAGCAGCCCGCGCGAGTCGTTGAACCACGTGGGGCCGTCGACGCCGATCGCGTCCAGCATGGAGTTGATGACGCCGCCGCCGCTGAAGAGGAACAGGAAGACCAGGCTGATCGCGACCGAGCTGACCACCGACGGGAAGTAGAAGGCGGTGCGGAAGAAGCCGACCGCCTTGAGCATCTTCTGGTTGAGCACGAGCGCGAGGAACAGCGCGAACGCCGTCTGGAGCGGCACCACGAGCAGGACGTAGAAGAAGTTGTTGCGCAGCGAGGTCATGAAGTCCGACCTCGTCAGCCCACCCTGCTCCCCGACCAGCTCGCGGTAGTTGTCGACCCCGACGAACCCGATGCCGGACGCGAACGGGCTGCCCCGGCCGTTCCAGTCGGTGAAGGACACCCACAGCGCCATCAGCACGGGCACCGCGAGGAAGAGGCCCAGCACGACCAGGGTGGGCGAGACGAACGTCCATCCCGCCAGGGCCTGGCCGCGCCGGGTGCTGCTTCCTCGGCTCACTGCAGCTCCGCCTCGGCGTTCTTCTGGAAGGAGTCGAGGATGTCGTTCACGTCAGCCGTCTTGAGCTGCTCGAGCTGCGAGTCGAGGTCGGCCACGACCGGCCCGAGACCGGGCAGGTTGACCGGGCCCTGGCCGTAGTCGCCGCCGGCGATGAAGGGCGCGTCGTCGGGGAACTGGTCGACGTAGTCGGCCTGCGCGGACTCACGGCTCGGCATCACGCCGAAGGCGTCGGCGTTCTTCAGCTGCTGCTCCGGGGTGGTCAGCGCCTCGACGAAGTCGACGGCCGCCTCCTGGTTGGGCGAGTCGGCGGCGATGCCCCAGCACTGGGTGAAGAGCAGCGTGCCCTTGCCGGCCGGGCCCTCGGGGAGCTCGGCGACGGTGTAGTCGACGTCCGGGTAGTCGTTCTCCATCGCGCCGCGGATCCAGTTGCCCTCGATGGTCATCGCGGCCTTCTGCGTGCCGAAGGCCTCGCCGCCCCAGCCGGCGTCCACGTCGGGGGCCAGCACGGCCTCGCCGCCCTTCAGCATGTCCTGGACGTACTGCAGCGCCTCGGCGTTGGTGTCCTCGGTCGCGGTCGCCTCGCCGGCGTCGCCGTCGACCCAGAAGCCGCCGTTCTGCACGAGGAACGCACCGACCCGGTCGCGACCGATGCCGAGCACCAGCCCGGCCTGGTCGGGGGTGGTCAGCTCCTTCGCGACCGTCTGCAGCTCGTCCCAGGTGGTGGGGACGTCGGCGTCGGTCAGGCCGGCCTTCTTCCACGCCTCCGTGTTGATCTCGAGGGCCAGCGTCGAGAAGTCCTTCGGGGCGCAGTAGGCCTCGCCGTCGAGGGTGAACGAGTCGACCAGGTTGGGGTAGAAGTCGTCGGCGTCGGCCAGCTGGTCCATGTAGGGGTAGAGGTTGCCGGCCTCGGCGTAGTCGCCGAAGACGCCGGCGTCGACGTAGAACAGGTCCGGCGGGTTGCCTCCGGCGAAGCCCTGCGAGAGCTGCTGGGCGAGGTCGTTGGCCACGACGACCTCGACCTCGTTGCCACTCTCCTCGGCCCACGCGTCGGCCGCCTCCTGGACGGCCTGGGTCTCGGCGTCGCCGCTGGAGCCGATCAGCACCTGCAGCGTGGCGGGGCCGTCACCGGAGGAGGCGGGCTCGTCGGAGCCGCCCTCCTCGAATCCGCCGCCGCCGCACGCGGCGAGCGCGATCGACGAGCCGAGGGCCAGCGCGACGAGGGACGTACGGCGACGGTGGCGGGACACGGGGGTGATGGACATGTGGAGCTCCTTCATCGGTGCGGGTGCGGGTGCGGTTGCTGGTGCGGGGGACGGATGGTGCGGGGATCAGGCCGGAAGGTGGAGGACGGGTGGCACGAGGACGCCGCGGGCCGGCCGGTCCGGGGTCTCGAAGCGGCCGGTGAGCAGGTCGATGCAGAGGTGGGCGACCTGGTCGATGGGCTGGGCGACGCTGGCCAGGCCGAGGGCCGCGGCGACGGGGGTCGCGTCGAAGCCGACGACGGTCGCGGGGGCGCCGCTGCCGGCGGCGGCCAGGGCGGCCCGGTGCGCGCCGAGCGCGAGCGTGTCGCTCGCACACACGACGGCGTCCGGGGCGTCGGGCCCGGCGAGGAGGGACGCCACGGCGGCCTCGGCCGCGGCGGCGTCGTTGAGGCTGTGCGTCTCGACGGGAGCGCCGAGGCCGGCGGTGCGGACCGCCTCGAGCCAGCCGCGGCGCCGGTCGCTGCCGGTGCTGGGCTCGGCACCGTCGCCGGGCCAGCCGAGGTAGGCGATCGAGCGTCGGCCGAGCCCGAGCAGGTGCTCCACGGCGAGGCCGGTGCCCACGGCGCCGTCGACGTCGACCCAGTCGTGCGGCTCGTCGTCGTGGCCCCACGGCCGGCCGAAGGCGCAGAACGTCGTACCGCTCCCGGCGAGGTGGGCGGGTCGCTGGTCGTCGGAGCTGGTCGCGGTGAGCACCACCGCGTCGGCGCCGCCGGTCTGCACGAGGTCGTCGATGACCTCGAGCTCGGCGGCCTCGTCGGCGGGCTGGGCGTAGAGCACCACGCGCAGCCCGTTGTCCTGACCCGCCTCCGCGAGCCCGTGGTAGAACGCGTCGAGGACCAGGCCCGAGATGCCGTCCTGCTGCCGCTCGGCGCGTACGGCGATCGCGTGCGCGCGCCGGGTGGCGAGCTGGCGGGCGGGCAGGGAGGGCCGGTAGCCGCTCTCGCGGATCGCGGCCAGGACCCGCTCGCGGGTGGCCTCGGCGACCCGGGCGGGGTGGCGCAGCACGTTGGAGACGGTCTGGCGCGAGACGCCCGCGCGGGCGGCGACCGAGTCGAGGGTGGCGGGCGTGGGAAGTGCCATCGCGGGTCCCTCCTCGTCTCGGCGGTCCGGTTGCGGGGGTGGTCTGGCGGGTGATCTGGCGGGGTGGTGGCGGGCGGAGCGGCGGCCCACTACTGTGTTTGAGCGCTCAAATGTTTGAGCGCTCAAACGGTAACGCACGTCACACTCGGTGTCACCCCCCGCACGAGGGGGGCGCCCGACCTCGCCCGTCCCGCACCGAACCGAAGGGTCCCTCGATGGAGCACGACGTCCCGCAGCAGCCGTGGCTGCACGACCTGTCCCTCACCCTCGCCGCACCGACGCAGGTGTGGTCGGGCACCGACGGACAGGTCGCGAGCAGCGGGCTCCAGGGCGTGCACCACGGCGAGCGGCGGGTGCTGAGCCTGCTCCGGCTCGACGTCGACGGCCGCGAGCCCGCGGCGGTGGCCTCGCACGGCGTGCGTGGTGACGCCACGACGTACGTCGCCGTGCCCCGTCACCTCGGTGACCCCGGTCCCGACCCCACCGTCCGCATCGAGCGGCAGCGCGACGTCGAGCCCGGGCTGGTCCGCGAGCGCTACACGATCTCGAGCACCGCGGCCGAGCCGGTGCGATGCACGCTCGGGCTGCTCGTGGGCGCCGACCTCGCTCCGCTCGACGGCGTCAAGGGCGGCACCGGTCGTCCGGCCGTGGCACCGGACGGCGTGGGTGGACCGGTGCTCACCTGGCAGCAGGACTCCTTGCGCGCGGTGCTGCGGCTGCCCGGCGCGCGCACGACGCGCGAGGGCGACCACGCCCGCGCCGCCTGGGACGTCGTCGTCCAGCCGGGGCAGTCGGTCACCCACGAGCTGCTCCTCACCCTCGACGACGCCCGCGCCGCGGTCACCGCGCCGAGCCGCGAGGCCGGCTGGAGCCGGGTCGAGGTGGACAGCGCCGACCGGCGGCTCGCACCGGTGGTCGAGCGGTGCCTGGACGACCTGCGGCTGCTGCGGCTCGCCGCGCCGGGGGCGGACGGGGTCGAGGAGGAGTTCATCGGCGCCGGGGCGCCGTGGTTCCTGACGCTCTTCGGCCGCGACAGCCTCTGGACCGCGCGGATGCTGCTGCCGGTCTCCACGGACCTGGCCATGTCGACGCTGCGGCTGCTCGCGCACCGGCAGGGCACCCGCACCGACCACGCGACCGCGGAGGAGCCCGGCAAGATCCTCCACGAGGTCCGCTCGGCCGGGTTCAGCCTCAACGAGTCCGACGACGACGGCGGCGACCGGCACCTGCCTCCCGTCTACTACGGGACGATCGACGCGACGCCGCTGTGGGCGCTGACGCTCCACGACGCCTGGCGGTGGGGTGCTCCGGGTGACGAGGTCGAGCGGCTGCTGCCGGCGCTCGAGCGCGCGCTGGCGTGGCAGGTCGAGCACGGCGACGCCGACGGTGACGGGCTGCTCGAGTACGTCGACCGCTCCGGCCACGGCCTGTCCAACCAGGGGTGGAAGGACTCCGGCGACGCCGTACGCCGCAGCGACGGCTCGCGCGCCAGCTCGCCGCTCGCGCTGTCGGAGGTGCAGGGGTACGCCTACGCCGCCGCCGTGCGCGGGGCCGACCTGCTCGACGCCTTCGGCCGGCCGGGAGCCGACCGGTGGCGGGAGTGGGCCGAGCGGCTGCGCCGGGAGTTCGCCCAGCGGTTCTGGGTCGAGGACGCGCTCGGCGCGTTCCCGGCGATCGCGCTCGACCGCGACAAGCGCCCGGTCGTGTCGCTGACCAGCAACATCGGCCACCTGCTCGGCACCGGCATCCTCGACCCCGACGGCGTGGACGTCGTCGCGCGGCGGCTCGTCGGGCCCGACATGCTCTCCGGCTTCGGCATCCGCACGCTGTCGACGCAGGCCGCCGGCTACTCGCCGACCGGCTACCACGTCGGCTCGGTGTGGCCCCACGACACCGCGATCTGCCTGGCCGGGCTCGCTGCCGAGCAGCGGCCCGAGACCGGACCGGTCGCCGACGCGCTGCTGGCCGCCCTGACCGCCTTCGACGGCCGGCCGCCCGAGCTGTTCGCCGGCGACGCGCGCTCGGCCCAGCCGGCGCCGCTGCCCTACCCCGCTGCCTGCCGTCCGCAGGCCTGGTCGGCGGCGTCCGCGCTCTCGCTGGTCTCCTCCGTCCTCGGCCTGCGGCCCGAGGGGGACGCCCTCGCCGTCGACCCGGTGCAGCCGTGGACGTTCGGCGCGACGCGCATCTCCGGTCTCGGCACCCACGGCCGACCGGTGGACATCGAGGTCTCGGCCGACGGCGCCGGCTCGATCGCCGGCTGACCACGCCCCTCGGGGTGTGGGACGGTGGGAGCCGACCGCACGACACTCGTCGTACGACCCGGGGCGGACCGTCCGTCGCGGCCTCTGGAGGAGGAACCATGACGACCACTCCCGACAACCCGCTCGGCGACGACGAGATGAGCACCGAGGGCGTCGACCCCACCGGTGTCGCGGCCGGCCCCGGCGCGGACGCCGACGGCACCGACGGTGCCTCCGGTGACGCCGACGGTGCGGACGCCGACGGCACCGACGGCGACTCGACCGACGCGACCGACGGCGACTCCACCGACGCCGACGGCACGGACGGCACCTCGTCCTGAACGCTCTCGACCGCTTGACCGGTGACGCCCAGACCTTCATCGACAAGGTCTGGGCGTCGTCGGTGCACGTCCACCGCACCGACCCCGGCCTCGGCGCGTCGGTGCTGTCGCTCGCGGACGTCGACCACCTGCTGACCGAGACGGCGATCCGTGCGCCCGCGGTGCGCGTCGCCCACGACGGGTCCGTCCTCGCCGAGTCGCGGTTCACCCGCGGCGGCAGCCTCGCCGGCAAGCCACTGACCGGCCTGGTCGACCCGGTGAAGCTGATGCGCCTGCACGACGAGGGCGCCACGATCGTGCTGCAGGGGCTCCAGCGCTACTGGACACCCGTCGCCGACCTCGTCGCCGAGCTCGAGCTCGAGCTCGGCCACCCGTGCCAGGCCAACGCCTACCTCACCCCGCCCGGCGCCCAGGGCTTCGCGGTGCACACCGACTCCCACGACGTGTTCGTCCTGCAGACCCACGGCACCAAGCTCTGGGAGATCCACGGCGACGGCGGTCCCGGCGAGCTGCTCCTCGAGCCGGGGGTCGTCGCCTACCTGCCGACCGGCACGCCCCACGCCGCTCGTGCGCAGGAGGCGGTCTCGCTCCACCTGACCATCGGGATCAACCAGGTGACCTGGCGCCACCTGGTCTCCCGGCTCGTGACGGAGGTCCTCGGTGAGGTCGGTGACGAGCACCTGCCCGCTGGCTACCTCGACGACCCCGACCGGCTGTCGGCCGAGCTGGCCCAGCGGCTCGCCGCCGTCGCGGACGACGTACGACGCCTCGACGCCCCGGCTGCGGCACGTGCCCAGGCCGAGCGGTTCCTCAGCGGTCGCCCACCCCGGATGGCCGGCGCGCTCCTGGACCGCGAGGCACTCGCGCGCGGGCTCGGGGCCGACACCGTGCTCCGGCGTCGCACCGGCCACCCGTGCGAGGTCGTGCCCGACGGCGACTCGCTCCGGCTGCTGCTGGGCGACCGCGTCCTGCGGGTCCCGGCCCGGCTGCGCGAGGCCGTCGACGTCGTCGCCGCGCAGCACCGGCTGACGCCCGCCGACCTCCCGCTCGACCTCGAGAGCGCTCTCGTCCTGTGCCGACGGCTGGTGCGGGAGGGCCTGCTCGAGGTCGTCCGGTGAGCACGTTCCGCTGCGCGCCGGCGAGCCAGTCGCGGGGCGACGACCTCGCGGGCACCGCCTCCACGGTGCGCAGCTTCCTGCTCGTCGAGCACGACGGGCCGTGGGGCGCCGACGCGCTCCGCGACGCCCGCCTCCCCGACGGCCTGGGCGCCCACCTGGCGGCGGAGGGCCGGCGCCACCGGGTCCGGGTGCTGCTCGTACGCCGCCACGGCCGGCGCGACACCTCCGGCACCCGGGTCTTCGCCGCGCGGGCCGCCGGTGCCGACTCGTGGCTGGAGTCGGCGACCCTCGACGCGATCGAGGACGTCCGCGACGTCGACCTCGCAGCCCTCGGTGCCGGCCGCTCGCCCGGACTCGAGCCGCACGCCGACCCGGTCCTGGCGGTCTGCACCCACGGCCGCCACGACGCGTGCTGCGCCGAGCGCGGCCGGCCACTGGCCGCGGCACTGGCCGCGAGCCGGCACGCCGACGCGGTGTGGGAGTGCTCGCACATCGGCGGCGACCGGTTCGCCGGCAACGTGCTCGTCCTGCCCCGCGGGCTCTACCACGGCCACCTCGACCCGGCATCGGTGCTCGCAGTGGCCGACGCCCTTGCCGAGGGACGGCTCGAGCTCGACCACCTGCGGGGACGGTCCGACCTCGCCATGCCGGTGCAGGCCGCCGACATCGAGGTCCGGCGCCGCCTCGGCCTCACCGGCCTCGACGACGTACGCCCCACGTCGGTGCGCGCGGACGGCGACCTGACCTCGGTCACCCTCGCCGCCGCCGGGCGCGAGGTCACGGTGCAGGTGCGACGGGTCCTCGGGCCCGTGCAGCAGCTGACCTGCGGCGCACTGCGGGACAACCCGGTGCCGCGCTTCGAGGTGCTCTAGCCGAGGCGGTCCTTCAGGTTCGTGACCGGCTGCAGGGACACCTGCTCGCCGACGAGGCGAGGCTTGCCCTGCTCGGCGGCCGCGAGGTCGCGGGCGGCACGGTTGGCCTGCGCCTGCTCGCGGGCGGCGACGGCCTCGGCATCGCGGGCCTCGACCTGGGCCTCCGTGAGCGCACGGTGCAGGGTCTGGACCTTGTCGGTCTGGGCCGTGATCTCCTCCGGGGACGCGTTGCCCGAGGTGAGCATCGTCTCGAGGTCGCCGAGGGCGTCCTGCTCGCGTCGCTTGAGCCCGTCGACCGTGCGCTGTGCGGCGCTGGCGGCGTCGTTGGCCTGCACGGCCTCCATCGCCTCCTCGGCCGCCTCGCGCCGGAGGTCGCCGAACGTCACCTGGTGCGCGTTGGCCGCGACGAGCTTCTTCCGGTCCTTGTCGGGGTGCACACCGGCGTAGTCCGCGAGCGCCTTCACCAGCTCGCGCGTGCTGGCCCGGCGGGCGTCGCGCAGCTCGATCTTGAGGTCGAAGCACGCCCGGTAGGTCTTCCAGTCGCGCTCCCAGGCGTTCATCTCCTTCTCGGAGGCGTCGCCGGCAATGGTCTCGACCGGGGGCCAGATGCGGTTGTCGCGGACCTCCAGGCCGTTGGAGGCGGCGTACGCGCGCAGCTCCTGCAGGCCGTCGCGGTGACGGCGGAGCACGTCGGAGTAGGCGTTGATCGCCCGGCCGAGGCCGCGCAGGTTGTCGCGGACCAGCGTCGACTCCTCGTGGCGGCGACCGGCCCGCTCCCGCAGGGTGTCGGCGGCCTCGCCCGCGAAGACCTCCTCGGAGAGGCCGGCCGTGCGCTCGAAGGCATCGACGGCGAGCTCGACCTTGGCCGCGAGGTGGCGCACCGAGTCGCCGTAGGTGTCGACGTCGCCCGGCTCGGTCCAGTGGTAGTGGCAGCCGATCGGGTCGCCGAACGTGAGCTGGTCCTGCTGGGTCTCGATCCGGTCGACGACCACCCTCGTCATGACGGCTTCACCTGGTCGAGCTGGAGGGCGACCTGGGCGGCCTGCTCGACCATCGAGTCGAGCTCGTCGAAGTCGATGACCGACTCGTCGATCGCCTCGGCGATGTTGCGGCAGCGGGTGGCGACCTGCTCGGCGTCCTCGAGGAGGCTGCGCACGCCCTCGACCATCAGGTCGCGCCACGGGAAGTCGTCGGCGGGGTGGTCGACCTCACCGAGCGCGGACCTCAGGTCCTCGCGGGCGGAGTCGAGCTCCGCCTTGGCGCCGCGGAGCGCCCGCTGGTTGATGGCGATCGGCCTCATGGCGACCTTGTGCCCCGATGAACGGCGGTGAAACCCGAAGTCGTGAAGTTGTGAACTACGTCGCCCGACGGTCTGGACCGGGCCTCGTCGCGGCGGGGGGTGGCGGCACATTGCGTGGAATCGATCCGGCGGAGTGCGATCTGCCGCCACCCCCGGCTCAGGCAGGGCTCGGGGGTGGCGGCACATTGCGTGGAATGGATCCGGCGGGGTGCGATCTGCCGCCACCCCCGCCGAGCCGCACCCGGGCGGAGGATCAGACGTGGCCGCTGAGCTGCGCCAGCCGGAGCTCGAGCCGGCCCAGCAGGTCGGCCGAGACCTTGTCCGGCTTCTTGCCGGCTCCGTCCGCGGAGACCGGGAGCACGTCGATCGAGAGCTTCGCGCCACCCGCGAGCGCACGCAGCTCGTCGAGCTTGTCGCCGAAGGGCGAGCCGGAGCCGGGGGAGTAGTAGTCGACCGCGGCGTCGACGTCGTCGGCGAACAGGTCGGCCTTGGTCACCGCGATGACGAGCCAGGTCGGGCGCTCGCGTCGTACGGCCATGCCGGCGATCCGGTGCGCGGTGATCGACCAGTCCTCCAGCTCGGCGGCCAGCTGCTGCTCACGGGTCGCCGCGCCGGCGCCGGTCGTGCCGGCCGTACGTCGCGGGGTGGCGTAGCCGTTGGCGACGACGTGCAGCACGCCGTCGACGGGCTCGTCGTGGAAGACCTCGTCGAGGGCGCCGAGGCGGGTCGCGGCGTTCTCGCCGGGCACCACCCGGAACCGGTAGCCGCGCAGCCGCGGGTCCCGGCGCGTACGCCTCTCCATCACGGCCGACCCCACGTCCTGGGTGCCCTCGGCGCTCGCGCGCCGCGAGAGCCGGTCCGCCAGCCGGGTCTTGCCGACCCCGGTCATCCCGGTGACGGCCACGGTCGGGTAGCGGTGGCGGAGCAGGCGGGACGCGCGCTCGGGCGCCTGGGAGAGCGCGGCGAGGGCGCCGGTGGCGATCGTCGTGCCGAGGGCTGCCCTGCCGTGTCGCAACGGTGACTGCATGGGGTCATCCTGCCTTGCTGCTCCACCATGGGATGTCGGCGAACCTGCACTTCCCCGGGTGAACGAACCACGGGGAGTGCAGGTCGATCGACATCCCATGGTGAAACAACCAGGTCGGTGGAGCGCCGGTTGGCCATGCCACCAGCCATCTTGGATGATGGCGCCCATGGCCACCCGCCCCGAGAAGGACCGCCCCGTGCTCGCGGGGCTGCTCGCCCTCGTGGCCGTCGCCGTGGCGATCGGTCTCCTCGGCGCGCTGGCGATCGTGGTGGGCGTGAAGGCCACCGGGCTCGACGGCTCGGCGACCGCCACCGACAGCAGCGCCAGCCCGTCGTCGTTCAACCTGCCGAAGCCCACCGACACCAGCAGCACCGAGCAGGTGCCCGAGGAGCCGGAGCCGTCCGCCGGGGAGGAGACGTCGGAGGCCCCGACCCAGCCCATCTCGCTCACCGTGGTGCAGCAGTCGGTCAGCCCGATGCAGGAGATCGACCTCACCGGCACCTACCAGGGCGGCGAGGGCGCGATCCTCCAGGTGCAGCGCCTCTCCAACGGGGAGTGGTCCGACTTCCCGGTGACCACGTCCGTGTCCGGCGCCACCTTCAGCACCATCGTCCGGACGGGACAGATGGGCGCCAACCAGTTCCGCGTCATCGACACCGACACCCAGGTGACCTCCAACGAGGTCACCGTCACCGTCGGCTAGCGTCCCTTCGCGGTCGCGACCTCGCCGGTCGTACGCCGTTCCCGGTCCACGCGACCGGTCCAGAAGCCGACCCACCCGGCGCCGGCGAGGCCCAGCACGCCGAGCGTCAGGCACGCCACCGCCAGCGGGGCGACCGCGGCGACCGCGCTGACCAGGAGCGGTCCGCCGGAGTTGCCGATGTCGCCGCAGAGGCGCCAGGCGCCGAGGAACTGCGAGCGGCCGTCGGTGGGTGAGGCGTCCGCGCCGAGCGTCATCACGATGCCCGCGCCCAGCCCGTTGCCGGCCGCGATCAGCGCCATCACGAGGGCGACCGAGACGGCCCCCGTCGCGAGCGGCAGGACCAGGCAGGCGATCGCCATGGACAGGACCACCGGCACCGCCACGACCTGGCGGCCGCGGGTGTCCATCAGGAAGCCGCCCGGCCACATCAGCGCCACGTCGAGGGCGGCGGCGAAGGCGAAGATGAGCGAGGTCGTGGAGGCCGAGAGCCCGACGTGGTCGGCCCACAGCGGCAGCAGGCTGAGCCGCAGCGAGCGGCTCATGCCGAGGATCACGACCGCGCTGCCGAGCGTGACCAGCACCCGCCGGTGGGACGAGATGACGGTCCACACGCCGACGTGCCCGGTCTCCTTCGCGGCGGCGCGCTTCTCCTCGCCGAGGTCGGGCATGGTCGCCGCGAGCAGCGCCGCGCAGATCGACATCGCGGCGCCCAGCCAGAAGACGCTGCTGAGTCCGCTCAGCTCGATCAGCCCGGCGCCGAGGAGCGGGCCGATGAGGACACCCAGGCGGTAGGAGCCGCCGAGGAACGACATCGCCCGCGCCCGGTGCGTGGCCGGGACGACGTCGATCATGAAGCCCTGCCGCGCGATCAGGAACATCGTCCAGCACGCGCCGCTCAGCACCACGGCGATCGCGAGCCACGCCACCGAGTCAGTGACGGCGGCGAGGGCCATCGCGCCGGCGTCGGCGAAGCCCGCCGCCACGAGCGCCCGCCGTTCGCCGACCCGCGCCACCAGTGCGCCGGCCGGGAGGCTCGTGATCAGCATGCCGACGCTGGTCAGCGCGACGATCGCGGCCGCCGTGCTCACGTCGGCGCCGAGGTCGCGGGCCCGCAGCGCGAGCACCGGCATCATCGCGCCGTGCCCGATCGCGGAGACGATCGAGGGGCCGTACGCCACGAGCCAGATGTCGCGGAACCTGAAGTCCTGCGCCCCCGAGCTCACCGGCCCATCCTCTCAGCCGGCTGCCGGGCGGTGGTCCACCCACCTTCTGCCTGCGCGGAACGTGGCTGGACCACCGCCGGCGGCAGGCCAAGGTGAGGAGCGGTGGTCCACCCACACTCTCCGCGAGGGGAATGTGGCTGGACCACCGCTCCGCGACGGATCAGGGGATCCAGTCGAAGGTGTCCGGGTTGGGCCCGGTCCGGCCGTCCTCGCCGCTGTCGAGCTCGTCGATGGCGGACATGTGGGTCGGCTCGAGCTCGAAGTCGAAGATCTCGAAGTTCTGGCGCATCCGGTCGACGTTCATCGACTTGGGGAAGACGATGTCGCCGCGCTGCACGTGCCAGCGGAGCGTCACCTGGGCCGGCGTACGACCCACGAGGGAGGCGATCTCGCCGATGGTGTCGTCGTCGACGACCTTGCCCTTGGCGATGGGCGACCACGCCTCGGTGAGGACGCCGTGCCTCCGGTTGGCGGCGCGCACGTCCTCGTTGGCGAAGAAGGGGTGCACCTCGACCTGGTTGACGACCGGCACCACGCCGGTCTCCTCGACGATGCGGTCGAGGTGGGCCGGCTGGAAGTTCGAGACACCGATGCTGCGCGTCTTCCCGGCCTCCTGCGCCTCGATCAGCGCGCGCCAGGTCTGCACGAAGTCGCCGTCGTAGCGGGTGGGCAGCGGCCAGTGGATGAGGAAGAGGTCGACCTGCTCGAGGCCGAGCCGCTCGAGCGAGGCGTCGATCTCGCGGCGCGCGTCGTCGGGCCGGTGGAAGGTGTTGTTGAGCTTGGTCGTCACGTAGAGGTCGTCGCGGTCCAGGTCGGACTCGCGGATCGCGTCGCCCACGCCGGCCTCGTTGCCGTACATCTGGGCGGTGTCGATGTGGCGGTAGCCCACCTCGAGCGCCGTGGCGACCGTGGCCGCGGTCTCGGGCGGCGGGACCTGGAAGACGCCGAAGCCGAGCTGGGGGATGGACGTGCCGTCGTGGAGGGTGATGCTCGGAACAGTCATACCTGTCTCTACCCGGCCGCTCCCCGAGGTATTCCGCTGGACGCCGTGTCGGGCGCTGGACCTAGGCTCGTGGCGTGACCCACGACACCTCCGCCACGCCCGATCCCCTCCAGCTCCCCGGCTCCGGCGACTGGCTCGCCTGGGTCACCGAGCGGAGCGAGGGCCAGCTCGCCGAGGCCAGGCGCCACGTCGACGAGGTCAAGGCCGGCGGCGGCGGGGTCCTCGCCGCCTGGAACCGCGCCGAGACCGCGATCGGCAACGCCGAGGTGGCGCACCTGTGGGCCGAGGTCCACCCCGACGCCGCCGTCCGCGACCGCGCCGACGAGCTGAGCCAGCAGGTGCAGAAGTACGTCACCGAGCTGGGGCAGGACCGCGAGCTGTTCGCCGTCTTCGACGGACTGTCCAGCGGCCCGGAGGCCGACGGCCTCGACGACGACGCCCGCCGGGTCCTCGAGCTCACCCTGCGCGACTTCCGCCGCGCCGGCGTCGACCGCGACGACGCGACGCGCGAGCGCCTCCGCGAGCTGAGCGAGACGGGGGTGAGGCTGTCGCAGGACTTCGGCCGCCACATCCGCGACGACGTCCGCTCCATCCGGATCGCGCCCGAGCGGCTGGCCGGCCTGCCGGACGACTACCGCGAGTCCCACCCGGCGGACGAGGACGGGCTCGTCACGATCACCACCGACTACCCCGACCTCGTCCCGTTCACCACGTTCGGGTCCGACGGCGAGGCCCGCCACGAGCTGGCGCTGGCGCAGAACAACGTGGCCTGGCCGGCCAACGACCAGGTGCTGCAGGACCTGCTCGCCGTACGCCGGGAGACCGCCGCGCTCCTCGGCTACGAGTCGTGGCCCGACTTCGACGCCGAGGTCAAGATGATCGGCACCGGCCAGGCCATCGCCGACTTCATCGAGCGGATCAGTGCCGCAGCGGTCGAGCGCGCCACCCAGGAGGTCGCCGTGCTGCTCGAGCGCAAGCGCGCCGACGACCCGTCCGCCGACGCGGTCGCGACCTACGACTCGCGCTACTACGCCGAGCTGGTCCGCCGCGAGCAGTACGACGTCGACGGGCAGGTCGTGCGCACCTACTTCCCGTTCGAGCAGGTCCGCCAGGGCCTCCTCGACGTCACCGGCCGGCTGTTCGGGCTCGACTGGACGCCGGTCTCCCGCGAGGACGCCGGGACGTGGCACGACGAGGTCGCGAGCTATGACGTCGGCCTCGACGGCCGCCGCATCGGGCGCATCCACCTCGACCTCCACCCGCGCGAGGGCAAGTTCAAGCACGCGGCCCAGTTCGACATGGTCAAGGGCGTCGCCGGGGAGCAGCTGCCCGAGGGCGTGCTCGTGTGCAACTTCGCCCGCGGCCTGATGGAGCACGACGAGGTCGTCACGCTGTTCCACGAGTTCGGCCACCTCGTCCACCACGTGCTCGGCGGCCAGGGGGAGTGGGCGCGCTTCTCCGGCGTCGCCACCGAGTGGGACTTCGTGGAGGCGCCCAGCCAGATGCTCGAGGAGTGGGCCTGGGACGCCGACGTGCTCGCGACCTTCGCCCGCAACGCCGCCGGCGAGACGATCCCGGCCGAGCTGGTCGCGGCGATGCGCCGGGCCGACCAGTTCGGCAAGGGCATCTACGCCGTGCACCAGATGTCGTACGCCGCCCGGTCCTACTTCTTCCACGCCGCCCAGCACGACGACCTGACGGCCTACGGCGACGAGCTCCAGCGCCGCTACTCGGTCTTCCCGCCGCTCGAGGGCGCCCACATGCACTGCGCCTTCGGCCACCTCGACGGCTACTCGTCGGGCTACTACACCTACATGTGGTCGCTCGTGATCGCGAAGGACCTGTTCTCCGCCTTCGACGAGGACGACATGTTCGCCCCCGAGGTGGCCCACGCCTACCGCGACAAGGTGCTCGGGATGGGTGGGCGCAAGGACGCCGCCGACCTGGTCGCCGACTTCCTCGGCCGGCCCTACTCCTTCGACAGCTGGGCTGCCTGGCTCGCCTCCGAGTAGGTGGTCGAGCAGGGCGTATCGAGACCCCGATGACCAAGGTCTCGACACGCCTCGCTCGGCTGGTCGACCGCCAGGTCGGTCAGGAGACGGTGACCGAGGTGTCGTCCAGCACGAAGCTCGTCTGCAGCGACGAGTCCTCGTTCATCTGGAACTTCACGGTGATCGTCTTCCCGCGGTAGGCCAGCAGGCTGTGCGTGAGCTGGGTGTACGTCGTGCTGGTCCCGACGTTGCTGAAGGTCTTCAGCGTGGTGGTCGTGGTGCCGCTGACCACCTGCACCTTGAGGGTGTCGTACGCCGTCGACCCGGTCTCGGCGGTGTCGGTGCGGATCCAGTAGGCGAGCGTCGCAGCGGTCGCGGTCGACGGGATGGTGACCTGCTGCGACACGGACTCCGACGACGTGCTGCCGTTGCCACCGAGCCACGCCTTCCACGACCCGGTCCGCGCGGGGCGGGCGGTGTTGCTGGTGATCGGGCCGGACGTGCCGCCCCAGCCCGTCGCGCCGGACTCGAAGCCCGGGTTGGCGAGCAGGTTGCCGCCGGCGGGCGGGGTGGTCGGGGGCGTCGTGGTGCCGAAGTCCTTGTCGGCGTACAGCCACACCATGTGGCCGATCATGTCGATGTTGCGGTCGAGCGCCGTGGTGTTGATGTTGGAGATCGTGTCGCACGAGCGGTGGTAGCAGGGGTCGAACTGCTGCCCGGCCGTGCCGCCCCACTTCTGCGCCTGCGCCGACGTCTTGGTCGTCTCCCCGCCGGAGTACATGCCCGTCGTGGCGATGCCGTAGCTGCGGAACGACGCGTGGTCCGAGCGTCCCTGCACGTCGATGTACTCCCAGGGGATCCCCTTCGACGTGTAGTAGGCCGTCATCGCGTCGCGCGCGAAGTTGCCGACGGCGTTGTCGTCGTAGACGAAGTAGCCGGGGTTGGGCGAGCCGACCATGTCGAAGTTCAGGTAGAGGTCGATGCGGTCCTTGTCGGCGGTGGGCAGCAGCGACATGTACTTGTTCGACCCGAGCAGGCCCTGCTCCTCGGCGCCCCACCACGCGAAGCGCAGGTGGTTGCGCGCGCTGTTGCCGCTGCTCGCCCAGGCCAGTGCGGCCTCGAGGACGGCGGCCGAGCCGGTGCCGTTGTCGTTGATGCCCGGGCCGGCCGACACGCTGTCGAGGTGGGCGCCGGTCATGACGACGTGCTCGGGGTCGCCGCCGGGCCAGTCGGCGACGAGGTTGTAGGACGTCCCCGACGAGGTGGAGAAGGACTGGACGGTGGTGGTGTAGCCGACCGCGTCGAGCTTCGCCTTCACCCAGTCGAGCGATGCCTTGTAGCCGGGCCGGCCGGTCGCGCGGTTGCCGCCGTTGGCGGTCGCGATGCTCTGCAGCTGCTGGAGGTGGGCGGTGACGTTGGTGATGCTCAGGTCGGGCGACGCGGCGGCGACGGCGGGCGAGCTGCCGCCGCCGACCAGGACCGAGGCGGCCAGGGCGCTGGTGGCCACGAGGGACATCGCGGTCGTACGGACGGAACGAGGGGTGCGCATGGGGACTCCGAGAGGTAGGGACGAAGAACGGGGCGGGGCAGCAGCGCTGCCCCGCCCCGTCACGGGGTGCGGATGAACCGTCAGGAGACGTTCAGCGCGGTGTCGTCGACCACGAAGCTCGTCTGGAGCGACGAGTCCTCGGTCATGGTGAAGCGGATCGTGACCGTCTTGCCCTTGTACGCCGTCAGTGCGTGCGAGAACTGGGTGTAGGTCGCGTTGGTGCCGACGTTGCTGAACGTGCGGAGCGTGGTGGCGACGCCGCCGCTCACCACCTGCACCTTCATCGTGTCGTACGCCGTCGAGCCGCTCTCGGCGGTGTCGGTCCGGATCCAGTACGACAGCGTCGCCGCGGTCGCGGTGGAGGGGATGGTCACCGACTGGTTGACCGTCTCGGTGCCGGACGTGCCGTTGCCACCGAGCCAGAGCTTCCACGAACCGGTGCGGGCCGGGCGGCCGGTGTTGTTCGTGATCGGGCCCGCAGTGCCGGTCCACACGGTCGCGCCGGACTCGAAGCCCGGGTTGCCGAGGACGTTGCCACCGGTGGGCGGCGTGGTCGGCGGGGTGGTGGGCGGCGTGGTGGTGCCGCCACAGGTCGGGTCGGCGCTCTGGGCCGGCACGTTGACGGCGTTCCACGCGGCCTTCGTGGAGTTGAAGAGCGCGCAGGTGCTGTCGAGGTTCTTCGCAGCGGTGAGGGTCCAGGTGCGGTACTTGACGTACGACGCCGAGCTCGTCTTCATGAGCATCGCGTTGTACATGATCTTCATGGCGTTCTGGACGCCGACGCCGCTCACGGCCTGGCCGTTGCACTTCGAGGTGCCGCCGTTGGCGAGCAGGTACCACCAGTGGTCGCCGGGGCCGGCGGCCGCGTGGACCTCGGCGGTCGGGATCGAGCTGGAGTAGCAGGACGGGTCGCCCACGTTGGCCGGGTTGGACATGTCGCGGATCGGGCCGGAGCCGACGAGGTTGACCTCCTCGCCGATGGTGTAGTCGGCCGGGTCGGCCGGGTTGTTGGCGAAGAACTCGGTCGCGGTGCCGAACGTGTCGGCGACGAACTCCTGCGTGCCGTTGCTCGAGATGCCGCCCGGGGTCTTGTCGTCGATGCCGTGGCCGAACTCGTGGGCGACGACGTCCATCGCGCCGATCCAGTCGTTGGTGCCCTGGCGGTGGCCGATCTGGACCTGCGTGCCGTCGTAGTAGGCGTTGACGTCGTTGAGGCCGACGCGGATCGGCACCCAGCCGCCGCTGCCGTTCATGCCGTTGCGACCGAGCCAGCTGGAGAGCATGAGCCGCTCCTGCTCGGCGCTGTAGAGCGCGTCGACGCAGCCGGTCTCCCTGCTGGTGCCCACACCGTTGCCCCACAGGTCGTCGGTGCCGGAGAACGTCGTGTTGGTGGCGGCGTCCTGGCACTTCATCGTGGTGGCGTTGGGGTTGGTCATCGAGTACGACGAGCCCGAGCCGGACGTCGGGATGGTGACGTTGCCCTCCCAGTTGCCGGTGCCCTGGCCGTGGGCGATCTGCTCGCGCGACTCCAGCACGGCGCCGGTGTCCGCGTCGATCCAGGCACGCTGCCACGAGGGCTGGCCGTCGTGGGTGCCGCGCACCTCGACCTCGTACGCCAGCTTGGTGCCGGCGTCGCGGTGCCAGATGACCAGCTCGGGCGTGGAGGTCTCCGCGCCCTGGTCGGCCAGCGTGCCGGCGACCTCGGTGGCACGGGCGGCGGGGACCTTGGCCGTCGTGCTGGCGATCTCGACCGGCGCGTCCTGCGCGACCGAGGTACCGACGACCTGGCCGTCGGGGTTCGCCAGGACGACGAAGTCGCCACCGACGACGCGCAGGCCCTCGTGGGTCCGCTCGTAGGCCATCGAGTAGACCGAGCCGTCACCCTCGAAGGTGCCGACGCGGACGAAGCTGTCCGAGGTGGCGCGCTCGAGGGCGTTTCCGTGGCCCTTCACCCATGCCGCGGCTGCGGCCTGGGCCTCCGCGCGGGGATTGCCCGCTGCGGGTGCGGCATCGGCCGGGGTGGCGGTCGGTGCCAGGAACGACGCGGCGACGGCTGTCGCTGCGATACCGGCCAGGGCGGCCAGACGAGGTGTCTTCACTGTGGGAGTTTCCAATCGTGAGTTCGGGCCGGGTGGCCCGAGAAAGGGATTGGGTGGTGCGACCACTGCACAAGTTCGCAATCGCACGATCCCCCGTCAATGCGCGGAGAACTGCAGGTTCATGCAGCGCGAGAACCTGCATCGTTCGGACGAAGATCGGCGGAACTGTCCGATAATCGGGCGCGACGGAATCGGGTGTTCCGGCGCCCGGACGAGCGAGCGGATCAGCGGCCGAGCACGGCCGGACGCGCCGGAGTCAGCGCGGCGATCCGGTCGGCGACCACGTCGCCGAACTGCCGGTGGCCGCTGCTGGTCAGGTGCAGCCCGTCGCCGAGGTAGGACAGGTCGAGGTCGCTGGTGCGCACGTAGGGCACGCCGTACTCCGCTGCGAGGCGGGACAGCAGCCCGTCGACGCGGGGCACCGCGCGTGCGCGCAGCGGGGCGTCCGCCGGGCCCACGACGACGACGTGCTGGCCGGCGAGGTCGCCCATCAGGTCGCGGAAGCCGAGCTCGATCGCGTCGGCCGGCTGGTCGTAGTCGTTGAGGCCGCCCTCGACGACGACCAGCGACGCCCGCGCTGCCAGGGCGGTGGGCGCGCGGTCGTGGAAGGAGACCGGGCCGCAGTGGCTCGCGTGGAGGCTGAAGCCCGACCCGGAGAACCCGGCGACGTGCACCTCGCCCGGCAGGCGCCCGGCCCAGGAGTCGGCGAGGTCTTCCTGCCCGAGCCCGACGGACCACGAGTCGCCGATCACCAGGACGCGAGGGCCCGTGCCGGTGACCATGCCCGCCCGGTCCCGGGCGTCGATGCGGTGCTGCTGGCACCGGGTCGGTCCCGCGCCCGCGCGGTCGGCGACGTAGAAGGCCATCAGGGCAGCGAGCAGCAGCACGACGACTGAGGCGCCGGTCAGCCGACGCAGGTTCCCCCGATGGAGCACGAGGAAAGTGTGCGCCCCGATCGCCCGGAGGCACAGCGGATTCGCGGAAAACAAGGGGAATGTCGGGGTTCGGCGCCCCTAGGGTCGGGCTGTGACCCCTGACGAGCTCCTCACCGCCTACGACGACCAGCTCCGCACCGACGCCGAGGTGGCCCGTGCCCGCGAGGTCACCCGCATCGGGCCGCTGCTGTGCGCGGTCTTCGACCACGGCGGGTTCATCAGCTACCACGACCTCGGCGGGGTCGAGGGCGAGGCGCTCGACGCGCTCATCGAGCAGGCCGTCGCGCACTACCGCGACGACACCGACGTCGCCTCCTTCGAGTGGAAGTCGCGCGGCCACGACCTGCCCGCCGACCTCGGCGACCGGCTCGTCGCCCACGGCTTCGAGGCCGAGCCGGTCGAGACCGTGATGGTCGGCGAGGCGTCGCTGCTCGCCGTCGACGTGCCCCTCGAGGACACGCCGCAGGGCCCCGTCGTCGTACGCCGGATCGAGCCCGGCCCTGACGCCGAGGGCGACGTCACCCGGATGCTCGCGGCCCAGGAGTCCGTCTTCGGCACCGGTCGCGGCCCGTCCGTGGCGTCGTCGCTGGCCGAGCTCGAGGCGGGCGCCTCCGAGTTCTGGGTCGCCGAGGTGGGCGGCACGGTGGTGGCCGGCGGCCGGCTCACGCCGGTGCAGGGCACCGAGTTCGCCGGCGTGTGGGGCGGGTCGACGCTGCCTGACCACCGCGGCCGCGGCATCTACCGCGCGCTCGTCGCCGCCCGCGCGGCCTCGGCGATCGAGCGCGGCATCCGCCTCATCCACTCCGACTGCACCGACATGTCGCGCCCGATCCTCGAGCGCTCGGGCCTGCGCGCGGTCACCACGACGACGCCGTACGTCTGGACCCGCTGACCCGCTCACCTGTCGCTCGTGCACCCGGAAAAGGTGCCGAGTCGGCGCTTGTGCACCCGAAAACGGTGCCGAGTCGGGGCCTGTGCCCCCGAAAGCCGCCCACACGCGCCTGCTCGACGCCTTCAGAGGGCACGCATGCGCCGACTCGACGCCCCTGGTGGGCACGCAGGCGCCTACTCGACGCCTCCGGCGGGAACGCTCGCGCCTACTCGGCTCAGAGCGGGGTGTAGTCGAGCTCGAGGAAGTCGGCCACCTCCGGCACCCAGCGCTTCGCCACGAAGGCGCGGTGGGCCGGGTGCGCGTCGTAGTCGGCGTACGCCGCCGCGTCGGCGAACTCCATCGACAGGCCGTGGGTGAAGTCGTTGGTCGCGCTGGTCTGCCGCAGCATCTCGAAGGCCTCCACGCCCGGGATCCCGGCGAGCGCCCGCGCCGCGGCGAGGAAGTCCCCCTCCTCGGGCGAGCGCTGCTCGTGGCGGAGCCGGAAGGTCACGGTGTGCCGGATCATGCCGCCAAGGCTAGATCGAATTGGTGCCCCGTTCCGGGAACACCTCGCGCCGCTGTGCGTTGAGACCTATGAACAGACTTGAGTGACAGCGACTCAACTGTCTTGCCTCCTCGCCGGCAGCGCGGCAGGATGGCTGTCAACGCACGAACCCCAGACGCATCTATGCAGGAGGCAACAACCATGGCTCGAGCAGTCGGCATCGACCTCGGCACGACGAACTCCGTCGTCGCGGTCCTCGAAGGTGGAGAACCCACCGTCATCGCCAACGCCGAGGGCGCCCGGACCACCCCGTCCGTCGTCGCCTTCACCAAGTCCGGCGAGGTCCTCGTCGGCGAGGTCGCCAAGCGACAGGCGGTCACCAACGTCGACCGCACCATCCGGTCCGTCAAGCGCCACATGGGCGAGGACTGGAAGGTCGACATCGACGACAAGCACTTCACGCCGCAGCAGATCAGCGCGTTCGTGCTCCAGAAGCTCAAGCGCGACGCGGAGGCCTACCTCGGCGAGACGGTGACCGACGCGGTCATCACCGTCCCGGCGTACTTCTCCGACGCCCAGCGCCAGGCCACCAAGGAGGCCGGCGAGATCGCGGGCCTCAACGTGAGCCGCATCGTCAACGAGCCCACCGCCGCGGCCCTGGCCTACGGCCTCGACAAGGGCGACGACCAGACGATCCTCGTCTTCGACCTCGGTGGCGGCACGTTCGACGTGTCCCTGCTCGAGATCGGTGAGGGTGTCGTCGAGGTCAAGGCGACCTCCGGTGACAACCACCTCGGTGGAGACGACTGGGACAACCGCGTCGTCGACTGGATGATCAAGAAGTTCAAGGACAACAACGGTGTCGACCTCGGCGCCGACAAGATCGCCAAGCAGCGCCTCCAGGAGGCCGCCGAGAAGGCGAAGATCGAGCTGTCCTCGAGCTCCGAGACCACGATCCACCTGCCCTACATCACCCACGGCGAGGGCGGCCCGCTGCACTTCGAGGAGAAGATGACCCGCAGCGAGTTCCAGAAGCTGACGGCCGACCTGCTCGACCGCACGAAGGCGCCGTTCCAGTCGGTGCTCAAGGACGGCGGCGTCGCCGTCGACAAGATCGACCACGTCGTGCTCGTCGGTGGCTCCACCCGGATGCCCGCGGTGAGCGAGGTCGTCAAGGAGCTGCTCGGCGGCAAGGAGCCCAACAAGGGCGTCAACCCCGACGAGGTCGTCGCCATCGGCGCCGCGCTCCAGGCCGGTGTCCTCAAGGGCGAGGTCAAGGACGTGCTGCTCCTCGACGTCACCCCGCTGTCCCTCGGCATCGAGACCAAGGGCGGCGTGATGACCACGCTCATCGAGCGCAACACCACGATCCCGACCAAGCGCTCGGAGATCTTCACCACCGCCGACGACAACCAGCCGTCGGTGGAGATCAAGGTCGCGCAGGGCGAGCGCCAGATGTGGTCGCAGAACCAGCCGCTCGGCAACTTCGAGCTCACCGGCCTGCCGCCCGCACCCCGCGGCGTACCGAAGATCGAGGTCACCTTCGACATCGACGCCAACGGCATCGTCAACGTCTCCGCCAAGGACCAGGCGTCCGGCCGCGAGCAGAAGATGACGATCTCCGGCGGCTCGGCCCTGTCGAAGGACGAGATCGACCGGATGGTCAAGGAGGCGGAGCAGTACGCCGAGGAGGACGCCAAGCGTCGCGAGTCGGTCGAGGCCCGCAACCAGGGCGACCAGCTCGTCTACACGACCGAGAAGTTCCTCACCGACAACGAGGACAAGCTCCCCGACGACGTGAAGACCGAGGTCCGTGCCGACGTCGACGCGCTCAAGGAGGTCCTCGCCAAGGAGGACGCGTCGCCGGAGGAGATCACCGCGGGCGTCACCAAGCTCGGTGAGTCCAGCCAGAAGATGGGTGCCGCGATGTACGCCGCCGCGGAGGCCGAGCAGTCGGCTGCCGGTGGTGCCACCGGGGCGACCGGCGAGTCCGACGACGACGTGGTCGACGCCGAGATCGTCGACGAGACGGTCGAGGGCGAGTCCACCGACGGCGCTGCCGAGGGTGACTCCAAGTGACCGATCGCCCGAGCGACGTGCCGGAGGGGGAGCCCACTGCGGCTCCCTCTCCGGAGGGCTTCGGTGACGCTGCCGGAGAGATGACCGACGCGACCGAGGTCGAGGCCCAGGTCGAGGGCGACGCCGTCGCCGGCTCGGACCCCGGCACGGCCGAGGAGTCGGGCCAGGAGTCGGGCCAGGAGTCGGGCCAGGAGCAGGACGAGGTGTTCGCCCTGCGCGGCCAGGTCGCCAGCCTCACCGACGACCTCCAGCGGCTCCAGGCGGAGTACGCCAACTACCGCAAGCGCGTCGACCGCGACCGCCAGCTCATCGCGGACTCGGCGTCCTACAAGGCGCTGACCCCGGTGATCGAGGTGCTCGACACCATCGACCGCGCCAAGGAGCACGGCGAGCTCGACGGCGGCCTCAAGACCGTCGCCGACCAGCTCGAGCGGGTCGTGGCGGGCTCCGGCCTGGTGCGCTTCGGCGAGCCCGGCGAGGCGTTCGACCCGACACGCCACGAGGCGCTGAGCCACCTCGGCACCGACGAGGACGTCGAGGTGACGACGATCAAGCACGTCGCCAAGGGCGGCTACCTGATGGGCGACCGCGTCGTGCGCGCCGCCCAGGTCCTCGTGGTCGACCCCGTCGAGGGCTGACCAGTCACCACCGGCACGACCGCCACCGCCATCACCACGTCGACGACCGAGAGGGGGTTCTCCCATGGCTGACACCGAAGGCTTCCGCAACGACTGGGCGACCAAGGACTTCTACCAGGTCCTCGGCATCGCCCAGGACGCCAGCGCGGCCGACGTCAAGAAGGCCTACCGCAAGCTCGCCCGGGAGAACCACCCCGACTCCAACCCCGGCAACGACGCCAAGCACGAGAAGTTCAAGGCGATCGCCGAGGCCTACGACGTCGTCGGCGACGAGGGGAAGCGGAAGAAGTACGACGAGTTCCGCTCGCTGCAGGCCCGCGGGGGCTTCAGCCCCGGGATGGGTGGCGGTGGCGGTGGCTTCCAGGGCGGCGGGTTCAACATCGACGACCTGCTGCGCGAGCGGGGCGGTGGCGGCGGCCTCGGCGACATGTTCGGCGACCTCTTCGGCGGCGGACAGCGCGCGCGTACGTCGTCGCAGCCGCGACCGCGCCGCGGCGCCGACGTCGAGAGCACGGCCACCATCGGCTTCACCGACGCGCTCGACGGCGTCACCGTCTCGCTGCGGCTGACCTCCGACACCGCGTGCCCCACCTGCCAGGGCACCGGCGGCAAGCCCGGCACGCGCCCGCACATCTGCCCGCAGTGTGAGGGCGCCGGGTTCGTCGTCTCCGGCTCCGGCGGGGCGTTCTCGATCAACGAGACCTGCCCGCGGTGCGGGGGACGCCAGCTCGTGTACGACGAGGCCTGCCCCACCTGCCACGGCAGCGGCCGCGGCACGTCCGCCCGCTCCATCCAGGCGCGGATCCCGGCCGGCGTGAAGGACGGGGCGAAGATCCGCCTCAAGGGCAAGGGTGCGCCGGGCGAGCAGGGTGGCCCCGCGGGCGACCTCTTCGTCACGGTCAAGGTGTCGCCCCACCGCGTCTTCGGCCGGTCCGGCGACAACCTCACCCTCGACGTACCCGTCGCGTTCGACGAGGCGGCCCTCGGCGGCGAGGTGAAGATCCCGACCCTGGGTGGTCCGCCGGTGACCCTCAAGCTGCCGCCCGGCACGCCCAACGGGCGCACGTTCCGGGTGCGCGGCAAGGGTGCCACCAAGAAGGACGGCTCCAAGGGCGACCTGCTCGCGACCGTGCAGGTGCAGGTCCCGGCGACGCTCGACCAGACCGCGCGCGAGGCCCTCGAGGCCTACCGTGCGGCGATGGCCGGCACGCCGCTGCGCGCAGGACTCTTCGAATGACGTCGCCGTTCGGTGCCCCCGGCCCGGACGCTGCGGTCTACGTCATCAGCGTCGCCGCCGAGCTGACCGGGCTGCACCCGCAGACCCTCCGCGCCTATGAGCGGATGGGGCTGATCGCCCCCGGTCGCACGGGCGGCGGCGGCCGGCGCTACTCGCACCGCGACCTCGAGCGGCTGCGCCAGATCGCCGACCTCACCGGCGCCGGCATCGGGATCGAGGGCGTCCGCCGGATCATGGCCCTCGAGCTCCAGGTCGACGCGCTGCGCGCCCGCAACGAGGAGCTCCAGGCCGAGCTCGACGCCGTACGCCACGGCCTCGCGGCCCGCGTCGCCGCGCAGTCCGGCTCGCAGTCGGCCCCGATCAACAAGCTGCCGGTGCTGCACCAGTCCGTCGGCCAGTCGGTCGTGGTCTGGCGGCGCGGGACCTGACGTCGGTCCCGCCGCATAGGGTTGGGGCGTGATCACCCGATGAGCAAGATGGACAACCTGCGCGCGATGCGTGAGGCGAAGTACGCCGAGTCCCAGAAGCGTGCGAGCTCCGCGCCGGCCCGGCCGAAGGCGCCGGTGGCTCCGGCGACTCCCGCGAAGACCGCTGGCGACCCGCTGGCCGAGGCCGTCGCCTCGACCGACGAGGAGCTGTGCGGCCACCGCAACATGAGCGGTCGCACCTGCACCCGCGAGAAGGGCCACGCGGCGAAGAGCCACCGCTACTCCTGATCGACGGGCTGACGACGGGTCAGGCGCTGAGCGCCTCCTCGGGCACACCGGTCGGGTGCGGCGCCGGCTCCTCGCGGAGCTCCGCGACCTGCGCCACCAGCACGGCCATCACCTCGTCCGCCACCCGGCGCACGGTCGCGTCGTCGACCGGCTGGTCGTCGCGGACGCCGGCGAGGCGACGTACGTCGATGGGCTCGCCGACCGCCACCGCGACCCGCGGACGCAGGACCGTG
Organism: uncultured Actinomycetota bacterium; assembly: GCA_963795275.1. Lineage (GTDB taxonomy): Bacteria > Actinomycetota > Actinomycetes > Propionibacteriales > Nocardioidaceae > Nocardioides. Next base: position 190,040 of record CAWCHD010000016.1, on the reverse strand, counting down.
TTGCGGAGCAGCCGGGCCGCGATGCCGGTCCTGCCGACCAGGCGCTCGGCGCCGACCATCGCGACCGGTACGACGGGTGCCCCGGTGCGCAGCGCGAGGCGGACGGCCCCGGTCCGGGAGCGCTCCGGCCAGTGCTGGGGGTCGCGGGTGATCCGGCCCTCGGGGAAGAGGCCGACGGCCTCGCCCGCGGCGAGCGCGGTCGCTGCCGCGTCGAGGGAGCCCGCGGCCGAGGCCGTGCCGCGGAGCACCGGGATGAAGCCGAGCCGGCGGGCGAGCGGGCCGACCAGGCCGGAGCGGAACACGCCGCCGGTCGCCATCAGCCGCAACGACCGACCGAGTCGCCGGCCGACGAGGGCGAGCAGGATGCCGTCGGCGAAGCTCGTGTGGTTGGCGACGACGATGAGCGGGCCGTCGGGGAGCTCGCCGTCCGGGACCGCGCGACGGGTGAGCTCGAGGCGGCTGACCGCGGACACGACGGTGCCGAGGAGGCTCGCGGCGACGGCGTAGAGGAGTGCGGCGCGGAGGCCGGGGCGCTGCCAGGTGGGGTCGGGGCTCGATGACATGCGCCGAGTGTGGGTCACCGACCCCGCGCGGCGCGTGAGTATCCGGCTTCAGGTCCAGTGGCCCGGGCGGCTCAGCCCGCCGGGGAGCCGCGTCGCTGCGTCGCCGACGGCACCGTTGACCTGCGGCTGGGTGAGGAAGAGCGCGCTCGACAGGTCCGCCCCGCACAGGTCGGCCCCTCGGAGGTCGGCGCCCAGCAGGTCGGCCTCGGTGAGGTCGGCGCCACTGAGGTCTGCGCCGATGAGGAGGGCGCCGCGCAGCGTGCAGCCGCGGAGGTCACCCGTCACGCGTCGTCCGGCGAGGTCCGCGCGGGAGCGGTCGGCCGCGTCGGGCCAACGACGGCGTACGCGCGCGCTCGCGGTGGCGAGCAGCCGGCCGACGTGCTCCTGGACCTCGTCGACGTCGGCGGTGAGCAGGGTCTCCGGGGCGGCGGCGGTCAGCTCCTCGACCTGGGCGCGGACGGCCGCGGCCTCGGGATCGGGCGCGCGGCGGCCCACCTCGTCGAGGTGCACGAGCATCTCGTGGAGCTGGCGCATCACGGAGAGCACGGCGCCCATCTCGCCCAGGTTGCCGCCGTCGCGCCAGGACACACCGGCGTACGTCACCTGCGAGACCTGCTGGCCGGCGCCGAAGCACTCGAAGACGGTGCAGCCGGGCCAGCCGTCCTCACGGAGCGTGGCGTGGATGCCGCACCGGTCGTCGTCGAGGAGGTTGAGACAGGGGCGTCCACCCGGCTTGTCGACGCCGAACCCGGAGTCGGCGGAGAAGGGGAGCAGGACGCAGCAGAGGCCGAAGCAGCTGGCGCAGTCAGACCTCAGGGCCGGCGATGTCACCGGCCGATGGTGTCACGCGGGATCAGTACCAGCTGTTCTGGATCGCGAACGCGTTGACCACCGTGAGGACCGAGAAGATCGCCACGATGACGCGGTTGTCGTTCAGGTACTTCGGCATCGGGAACTGGTCCATAGTCCAAGAATGCCCCGCTGTCCCCAGAATGAAACAGCTGGACGGTAAAACTTCCGTGGCTGGGTCCGGAGCGCTCCGTAGGCTGGAGACATGTCCACTCCAGGCCTCATGCCGGGCTCGCAGCCCGGCTCACCGCTCAAGCTGCAGTTCCCCCAGTCGCTGGCGGTCTACGACGACTACGCCGCAGCCCAGAAGAGCGTCGACTTCCTCGCCGACGCCGAGTTCCCGGTCGACCAGCTGATGATCGTCGGCACCGACCTCAAGCGCATCGAGCGCGTCACCGGCCGGCTCACCTGGTCGAAGATCGCGGTCGGCGGCATCCTGTCGGGGCTCTGGTTCGGCATCTTCATCGGACTGATCTTCGCGCTCTTCACCGAGGAGGACCTCTGGCCGGTGCTGCTGAGCACGGCCTTCATGGGCGCGACGTTCGGGCTCGTGTGGGCGCTGATCGGCTACGGCATGACCCGCGGCCAGCGCGACTTCTCCTCCGTCACCCAGGTGGTGGCCACCCGCTACGAGGTGCTGGTGGAGAACAAGCACGCCGCGCGGGCCCGCGAGCTGCTCGCCGGACTGCCCGGCGCGCTGCCGAACGCCTTCGGCTGACGCTGTGAAGGGCCCCGAGATTCCCAGAGTTGAGGGGAATCGACTCAACTTGTGGCGCGTTGGAACGAGTGGGACCACAGTGGTCCCGTGATCCACGTGCTCGATCCAGGAGGTCAGAGTTGAGTCAGTTCGGTGCCGAGAAGTTCACCACGCGCAGCCGCGAGGTGATCGAGGCAGCCCAGCTCGCTGCCACCACCGGCGGCAACACCCACACCGAGGCGGTCCACCTGCTCGTCGCCCTCCTCCAGCAGGAGGACGGGTCCACCCGCAGCATGGTGCTGAAGGCGGGCGTCGACCCGACCGACCTGCTTGCGAAGGCGGTCGCCGCCCAGCGCGCGCTCCCGACCGCGACCGGGTCGACGGTCCAGCAGCCGAGCGCGTCGGCCGCGCTGACCCGCGTGCTGGCCTCCTCGCTCGACCTCGCCGGCTCGATGAAGGACGACTACGTCGCCACCGACCACCTCCTCGTCGCCCTCGCGACCGTCGAGTCGCCGGCGCAGAAGGTGCTCACCGACGCCGGACTGACCGCGGCCGGGCTGCGGGAGGCCATCACGGCCGTCCGCGGCAACCGCCGGGTGACCAGCGAGGCCGCCGAGGCGTCGTACGAGTCGCTGGAGAAGTACTCCGTCGACCTCACCCGGGCGGCCGAGGACGGCCGGCTCGACCCGGTGATCGGTCGGGACGCCGAGATCCGTCGTGTCGTGCAGGTGCTGTCGCGTCGCACCAAGAACAACCCCGTCCTGATCGGTGAGCCCGGCGTGGGCAAGACCGCCGTGGTCGAGGGACTCGCGCAGCGCGTGGTCGCCGGCGACGTGCCCGACTCGCTCAAGGGGCGGCGCGTGCTGTCGCTCGACCTGGCCGCGATGGTGGCCGGCGCGAAGTACCGCGGCGAGTTCGAGGAGCGGCTCAAGGCCGTGCTCGAGGAGATCAAGGACGCCGGCGGGCAGGTCATCACCTTCATCGACGAGCTGCACACCGTCGTCGGTGCGGGCGCCGGCGGCGACTCCGCGATGGACGCGGGCAACATGCTCAAGCCGATGCTGGCCCGCGGCGAGCTGCACATGATCGGTGCGACCACGCTCGACGAGTACCGCGAGCGCATCGAGAAGGACCCGGCGCTGGAGCGGCGCTTCCAGCAGGTCTTCGTCGGCGAGCCCACCGTCGAGGACACGATCCAGATCCTGCGCGGCATCCAGGAGAAGTACGAGGCGCACCACGGCGTACGCATCACCGACGCCGCGCTCGTCGCTGCCGCGACGCTGTCCGACCGCTACATCACCGGTCGCCAGCTGCCCGACAAGGCGATCGACCTCATCGACGAGGCGTCCTCCCGGCTGCGGATGGAGCACGAGTCGTCGCCGGAGGAGATCGACCAGCTCCGTCGCCAGGTCGAGCGGCTCAAGATGGAGGAGTTCGCGCTGGCCAAGGAGACCGACGTCGCGTCGGTCGAGCGGCTCGACGTGCTGCGCCGCGACCTCGCCGACCGCGAGGAGGAGCTGCGCGGCCTCGAGGTGCGCTGGGAGCGGGAGAAGGACCAGCTCCAGGGCGAGGGCGAGCTGCGTCGCCAGCTCGACCAGCTCAAGATCGAGGCCGAGAAGAAGCTGCGCGAGGGCGACCTCGCCGGCGCCTCGGAGATCAACTACGCGAAGATCCCCGAGCTCGAGAAGCAGATCGCCGAGGTCGAGCAGGCCGAGGCCGTCGACCTCGAGCCGCTGGTCGGCGAGGAGGTCGGCGCCGAGCAGATCGCCGACGTCGTCGAGGCGTGGACCGGCATCCCCACCGGCAAGATGCTGCAGGGCGAGAGCGCCAAGCTCCTCGAGATGGAGTCGGTGATCGGCGAGCGGCTCATCGGCCAGCGCGCCGCGGTGACCGCGGTCAGCGACGCCGTACGACGCTCGCGCGCCGGCATCGCCGACCCCAACCGGCCGACCGGGTCGTTCCTCTTCCTCGGTCCGACCGGCACCGGCAAGACCGAGCTCGCGAAGTCGCTGGCCGACTTCCTCTTCGACGACGAGCGGGCGATCGTCCGCATCGACATGAGCGAGTACAGCGAGAAGCACTCGGTGTCGCGGCTCGTCGGTGCCCCTCCCGGCTACGTCGGCTACGACGAGGGTGGCCAGCTGACCGAGGCCGTGCGGCGACGCCCCTACAGCGTCGTGCTGCTCGACGAGGTCGAGAAGGCGCACCCCGAGGTCTTCGACATCCTGCTGCAGGTGCTCGACGACGGTCGGCTCACCGACGGGCAGGGCCGCACGGTCGACTTCCGCAACACGCTCCTGATCCTCACCTCCAACCTCGGCTCGAACTTCCTGGTCGACCCGCTGATGGAGCCGGAGGTGAAGAAGGAGTCGGTGATGGGCGTCGTGCGCGGGCACTTCAAGCCCGAGTTCCTCAACCGTCTCGACGAGGTCGTGATGTTCGAGGCGCTGAGCAAGGACGCCCTCGCGCACATCGTCGACCTCCAGCTCGCCCTGCTGGAGAAGCGGCTCGCGGTCCGGCGGATCACCATCTCGGTGACCGACGCGGCGCGCGCCTGGCTGGCGGAGACCGGCTACGACCCGGCGTACGGCGCCCGGCCGCTGCGGCGGCTGATCCAGTCCGCCATCGGCGACCCGCTCGCGCGGAAGCTGATCGGCGGCGAGGTGGCCGACGGTGGCGCCGTGACGGTCGACGTGGGCGAGGACGGGCTGGTGCTCCGCTAGTCGCGAGCGTGCTCCTTCCGCCGTTGGTCGAGGAGGGCGCCCTGGCGCCCTTCACGAGACCCTGTCCTGCCGTCGGGTTTCGTGACGGGACTTCGTCCCTCCTCAACCACCGGAGAGGACCGGCCCGTCCCAGTCCCAGCGGGGCATGGCGAGGTCGTCGGGCACGTCGTCGGCCGAGCTCGGCCAGGCCTGGAACGGCCCCAGTGCGGCCCACGTGACGTAGTCGGTGATCGCCTGCCGCACCCGCGGGTCGTCGGGGACCCCGGCCTCGTCGTACGACGCGACGACGCACGCCACGAAGCGCGGGCTCGCCTCGGCGGCGTACTCGCCCTCGCCGGCGTGGAGCCGCTGCACGTGCGACTCGCTGCCACCCATCCGCGAGGTGTACGTCGCCGGGCCGCCGAGCGCCTCGGCCCAGTAGGCGGCGAGCCGCTCCGTGTGGTCGGGCTGGTTGTCCGCGTGGGAGAACGGGTGGTTGAGCAGCTCGTCGGCCAGGCAGCGCTGGTGGGTCGCCTCGGCCAGTCGCACGAGGACGTCCATCCCGCCGGCCGCCTCGTAGATCGTGGTCATCGCTCGATCGTCGTACGACGACGAGCGCGTTGGGAAGGGGGCCGGCGGCTCAGTCGCCGCGGGTGGCGTCGGCGCACATGTCCCGCGCCTGCGTCACCAGCCACGGCAACCACACACCGTCGATCTCGTCCATGCAGGACTCGAGCGTGTCGGACGGCACGAACTCCTCGACGTTGCGATCGAGGTCGGCGGTCGTCCAGACGTCGTACTGCTGGACCAGGACGGCGAAGGACACCGTCACCAGGATGACGACGATCGCCACGGACGCAAGGATCCTTCGCTTCACAGGTGCCATGTGCCCGCGGACCCTCAGCCGAAACCGGTGCCGCCCTCAGCCGGCGTTCAGCCGGCTGGGGGATGCTGTCCTGCGTGAGCACGTCGACCGCCGCACGCCGCGCGTGGTGGCGACTCCCGGACACACCGGTGCCCGGCGGCGTCCCCGAGCTGGCGAAGACGCTGCTCTGGTTCGAGCTGGCGATCGTCCTGCTGCTGTCGCTCGGTCGCTCGGCGGTCTACTCCGTCGTCAACCTCGTCGCGGCGCTCACCGCGCCGGGGCCGCTGTCGGCGCAGGGGGCGAACCTCAACAACTCGCTCGCCCCCGAGCGCCCCTGGCTCGACCTGACCTACCAGCTGCTGCGGATCGGCTTCGCGCTCGTGCCCGTCGCGCTGGCGGCGTACCTCCTCGTCCGGTCGGGCTCCCGTCTGAAGGAGGTCTGGGCCCGCGGTGGCCGGTGGGCGTCGCGTCGGCGACCTCGGCCGCGGGGCGCTGCTGGCGCTCGGGGTCGGATCGGTCGGCGTCGTGTTCTACCTCGCGACGTACGCCCTCGGCACCAACCTCACCGTGGTCGCGCAGTCGCTCCCGGGCGAGTGGTGGCAGGTGCCGGTGCTGGTGCTCGCTGCGGCCGAGAACGCCGTGCTCGAGGAGTTCGTCGTGCTCGGCTTCGTGCAGGTGCGGCTGCGCCAGATCGGCTTCGGCGACTCCGCGGCGATCGGCCTGGCGGCCCTGCTGCGCGGCAGCTACCACCTCTACCAGGGCCTCGGTGGGTTCGTCGGCAACCTCGCGATGGGGCTCCTCTTCGGCTGGCTGTTCCGCCGCTGGGGCCGGGTGATGCCGTTCGTGGTCGCCCACACGCTGCTCGACGTCGGTGCGTTCGTGGGGTACGCCGCCCTCGCGGGCCGGGTCGACTGGCTGCCGACGCTCTAGTCCTGGGTCGAGCGGGGTGCGGCCTCTGCGGGTCGGGTCTCCGGGGCCGCGAGCCAGAGCGGGATCGCGAGCAGGCTGACCAGGGCGGTGGTCGCGAACGCCCAGCCGAACCCGGCCCGGTCGGCGATCAGGCCGACCAGCACCGGACCCAGGATGGCGCCCGCGTCCTGCGACATCTGGAAGGTGCTCAGCACGGTGCCGCCGCTGCGTCCGGACCCGACGACGTCGGCCACGCTGGCCTGCTGGCCGGGGTTCACCAGTCCGGCGCCGATGCCGGACAGCACCGACAGCACGAGCAGCACGACGAGCGAGTGGCTCAGTCCGAGCGGGCCGAGCGACAGGGCCGTCACGACGAGGCCGGCGACGACCAGCGGTCGGCGGCCGAGCGAGTCGGCGAGGCGCCCGGAGACCTGGAGCGTCGCGGCGGTGCCGGCCGCGGCGAGCGCGAGCGCGACCCCCGCCACCCACGTGTCGTCGTGGACGGCCACCGCGAGCTGCGGCAGGACGGCCACCCGGACCCCGAAGTTGCACCAGCCGTTGGCGAAGCCGGAGCCCAGTGCGGCGACGTAGGCCCGGTTCCCCAGTGCCTCGCCCAAGCGCATCGGCGGGTCCAGCGGTCCGGCGTGGTCGGCCGGTCGGAGGCGCGCGCCGCCCAGCCGCACGCCGACCAGCGCGGCCGCGGCGACCAGCGCGACGGCGTACACCACGAAGGGGACGCGCAGGCCGAAGCCCGCCAGCGCTCCACCGAGCACCGGACCGACCATGCCGCCGATGAGGAACGCGCTGGCGTAGGCCGAGGAGACCCGGCCGCGGATCGCCGGCGGGGCCAGCCTGACGAGCAGGGCCATCGCGGAGACCGTGAACATCGTCGACCCGATGCCGCCGAGCCCGCGCAGCACCAGCAGCTGCACGTAGCTCTGCGCGAAGGCGGTGGCCAGCGACGACGCGGCGACCACCAGCAGCCCGGTGAGGTAGACCGGTCGCTCACCGAGGCGCTGGATCAGTGCGCCGCCGGCGGGTGCGAAGACGAGGCGGAAGAACGCGAAGGCGGAGACCACGACGGAGGCGGCGGCGACGCCGACGTCGAAGCTGCGGGCGTAGGCCGGCAGGACCGGGGAGACCAGTCCGAAGCCGATCGCGATGAGGAAGGCGGCAGCCAGCAGGACCCGGATCTCCGCCGGCAGGGCAGGGGTGCCGGAAGGGGTGCCGGCAGGGGTGCGGAGCTTCACTCGTGGACGTCGACCTCTTCGGTCGCGAGCTCCTCGTCCCGTCGCCTCGCCGCGCGCCGACCGAGCAGCCCACCGGCCCAGAGGGCCCAGAGGACGAGCACCGGCTGGAAGAACAGCCGGATGAAGCGGGCGCGGTCGGTGTCGAGCCCGAACGCGTCGGTGCCCTCGACGTACTGCGCGATGTTGCCGGGGAAGATCGCGACGAAGAACGCCGCGAGGAGCGCGCCGACCGTGCGGCGGTGCTGCGGCAGGGCGACGAACGCGCCACCCAGCGTGATCTCGACGAGGCCCGACCCGATGACGGTGAGGTCCTCGTCGAGCGGGAACCAGTCGGGCACCTGCGCCTGGAACTCCTGGCGCTGCGTGGTCAGGTGCAGCACGCCCGCGCCCACCATCGCCGAGCCGAGCAGGATCCGTCCGAGCGTCTGGGCCTTCATGGGCGCCAGCCTAGGCAGTCCTCGTGGAAGGCCTAGGGAAGTGGCAGCAGGACGCCGGGGTTCATCAGCCCGTCGGGGTCGAGCGCCGTCTTGACCGCACGCATCAGGTCGACCTCCACCGCTGACTTGTACGACGCCCCCGCGGCGGCCTTCGTCCGACCGAGGCCGTGCTCGGCGCTGATGGAGCCGTTGCCGGCGGCGACGGAGTCGTAGATCGCCGTCGACAGGTCGGCGGCCGCGGCGCGGAGGTCGTCGTCGCGGTCGACCGGTGCGGTGAGGTTGTAGTGCAGGTTGCCGTCGCCGACGTGGCCGTAGGTCACCGGCCGGACGCCCGGCAGGATCGCCTCGAGGACCGGTCCGATCGAGCCGGCCCACGACGCGAGGTCCGCGATCGGCAGGGTGACGTCGTGCTTGAGCGTCGCGCCCTCCACCTTCTGCGCCTCCGAGATCCCCTCGCGCAGCGCCCAGAGCGCGGAACGCTGCGCAGGGCTGCCGGCGACGGCCGCGTCGGTGGCGAGGCCTGCCTCGACGGCGTCGCCGAGGACGGCCTCCAGCGCGTCGTCGAGGCCGGTGTCGGTGGAGGCGCCGGCGAGCTCGACGCAGGACGTACCAGTCGCTCGGCGCCGCCAGCGGGTCGCTCGAGCCGGGGAGGTGGGCGAGGACGAGGTCGAGCGCCTGGCGGTTGGCGATCTCGAAGGTGGCCAGGTGCGCGCCCGCGTGCTGCTGGGCGATGCCGAGCAGCGACACCGCGGCGTCGACCGACGGCACGGCGACCCAGGCCGTGGCGTGCCGCGGCGTGGCCGGGAAGAGCCGCAGGACGGCGCCGGTGATCACGCCGAGCGTGCCCTCCGAGCCGACGAAGAGCTGGGTCAGGTCGTAGCCGGTGTTGTCCTTGCGGAGCGCCCGCAGCCCGTCCCAGACGCGTCCGTCGGGGAGCACGACCTCGAGGCCGAGCACCAGCTCGCGGGTCATCCCGTAGCGCAGGACCGCGGTCCCGCCGGCGTTGGTGGCGAGGTTGCCGCCGATCGTGCAGCTGCCCTCGGAGCCCAGTGACATCGGGAAGAGCCGGTCCACGCGCGCGGCGGCCGCCTGCACGTCGGCGAGGACGACACCCGCGTCGACGGTGACGGTGCCGGCGACCGGGTCGACGTCACGGATCCGACGCATCCGGCCCAGCGACAGCACCACCTGCTCGCCCGAGGCGTCGGGGACGCCGCCGCCGACGAGCCCGGTGTTGCCGCCCTGCGGCACGATCGCGACCCCGGCCGCGTGGCACGCGGAGACGACGGCCGCCACCTCGTCCGTCGAGCCCGGCCGCACCACGGCGAGGGCCCGGCCGGCGTGGACGCCCGTCCAGTCGACGACGTACGCCGCCACGTCGGCGTCGTCGGTCAGCACGTGGTCGTCGCCGACGGCCGTACGCAGGAGGTCGAGCAGGTCGGTCACGGGTTCTCCTTCGTCGAGGCCATGATGGCGCGGTGACCTCCGACGCCCAGCACCCGGTCCGTGTCGTCCAGCTCGGCGGGCTGATGCCCTTCGTGCGTGAGTGGCTCGTGGAGCGGTACGCCGCGCCGGACCTGGCGGACCTCACCGATCCGGCCGGCGTCGAGGTGGCTGTCGTCGGTGGCGGCGCTCCGGCGGGCGCCACCGAGATGGACGCGCTGCCCGACCTGCGGGCGATCGTGAACTTCGGTGTCGGCTACGACAACGTGGACGTGGCGGAGGCCTCGCGTCGCGGCATCGTCGTGTCGAACACCCCCGACGTGCTGACCGACGCGGTGGCCGACCTCGCGATCTTCCTGGTCGTCGACGTGCTGCGGGGCCTCACGGCCGCGGACCGCTTCGTCCGCAGCGGTGCGTGGGATCGGGGCGAGCGGTTCCCGCTCACCCGCGACGTGCGCGGCGCGGTGGTCGGCATCCTCGGGCTGGGCCGCATCGGCACCGCAGCAGCCGAGCGGGCCGAGGCCTTCGGGGCCGAGGTCCACTACCACTCGCGCAACCGCAAGGACGTGGCCTGGACCTACCACGCCAGCGCGGTCGCGCTGGCTGCTGCGAGCGACGTCCTGGTCGTGCTGACACCGGGTGGTGCCGGCACCGAGGGCCTGGTCGACGCCGCCGTCCTCGACGCGCTCGGGCCGAAGGGCTACCTGGTCAACGTCGCTCGCGGCTCGGTCGTGGACGAGCACGCGCTGGTCGCCGCGCTCGAGGACGGTCGGATCGCGGGCGCGGGACTCGACGTCTTCGCCGACGAGCCGCACGTGCCCGACGCGCTGCTGGGCCGCGACGACGTCGTGCTGCTCCCGCACGTCGGCAGCGCGACGACGCAGACCCGCGAGGCGATGGGGCGGCTCGTGCTCGACAACGTCGAGGCGTTCCTCGACCGGGGTCAGCTGGTCACCCCGGTCCCGCAGGGCCTGACCGCACGTTCGACCGAACCGTTCCCCTTCTCACCCCTCATCTGTGAGGGTGTGGGGAGGTGCCTGGACCGAGGGAGGGGAGAGCCGTGCCGGACGAGCCGCACGACGCTGCCCCGTGGGCGGTCCAGCAGACCCTCCAGCACCTCCAGGTGCTGGTGGAGAGCGTGGCGACGCTGGCCGGTTTCGAGCAGTCGGCGATCACGCTGCGCGGTCCGGACGACTACCTGATCCTCGTCGCGGCGGGCGTGCCGGACGGCTTCGCCGGCACCCGGGTGCCGAAGTCGGCGATGGAGGAGGAGATGTCGCGCGCCGACGACTGGGGTGCGTGGCGCTACGTCCCGCACGAGCGCGCCAGCGCCGAGGTGCTGGCCTACAGCCACATCCCCGACACGGTGCCGCTCGACGTCGAGGACGCCTGGCACCCCCTCGACATGTTGTTCGCGCCCCTCCGCGACGACGACGGCGAGCTGCGCGGCCTGCTGTCCGTCGACAGCCCGCGCAACGGCCGCAAGACCGAGCCCGGAGCAGATGGCGGTGCTCACCCAGTACGCCGGTGTGGCGCGCACCCTGCTGCTGCTCGCGCTCGAGCGGGAGAGCCTGGCCGAGCGGGTCCGGATCACCGACGAGGCGCGCAGCATCGTGCGCCGTGCCCTCGGCGAGCCGTCCCTCGAGCTGGTGCTGGAGGCGTGCCGCTCGACGGTCGTCGACTGCTTCGCCGCCACCGGCATGTGGCTCACGGCCTTCCACGACGACGGCGAGCACGCCACCACGTCGTACGCCGCGGGCAACGACACGTCGCCGCCCTTCTCCGAGATCGACGACGTGGTGATCGGGCTGGCTCGCCGCTACTGGGACGACCAGTACGTCGCGCACTTCTCCCGCGCCCATCCCGGACAGCCCGGGCTGCCGGAGTCGGACGCCCAGCGACTGCTGGCGTTCCTCGACCGGATCGGGATCGGCTCGGTGCTGTTCGTGCCGCTCGGTGCCGGCCCCGAGTGCCTCGGCTTCCTCGTGCTGACGCGGGTCAGCGACACCCCGGAGTGGACCACGGTGGAGCGTGACGCGGCTCTCGACATCGGCCGCGACCTCGGTCGCGCCGTCGCCAACGCCCGCCAGCTCGGTCGCGAACGGGCGATCGCCGACCACCTCCGGCGCATCGACGGCTACCGGATGGAGATGGTCAACACGCTCGGCCACGAGCTGCGCACGCCGCTCTTCTCGATGACCGCCAACCTCGAGCTGCTCGACGTCGAGGCCATGGGCGCCGAGGACCAGCGCTCGGTCGCCGCGGCCGCCCGCGGTGCCGAGCGGATGCGCGTCGTCATCGAGGACCTGCTCACCATGGCGCAGGTCGCCGACCCGCGGCGCGAGCTCGCCGCCGAGCAGGTCGACCTGCGCCGGGTCCTCCTCGACGTGGCCGAGGAGTGCCACCACGCGGCGGCCGCCAAGTCGCAGGACTGCCGCATCGACGCGCCCGACGAGCCCGTGCACGTCGCCGGCAGCCCGCTCGAGCTGCACCGGATGCTCGCCAACCTCGCCAGCAACGCGATCAAGTACTCCCCCGAGGGATCGGCGATCAACGTACGTCTGGCGCGCACGGACGGCCTCGTCCGGGTGTCCGTCGCCGACTCGGGCATCGGGATATCCGAGCCCGACCAGGCCCAGCTCTTCCGTGAGTTCTTCCGGTCCACCAACCCGCACGCCCTGGCGCTGCCCGGCACCGGCATGGGCCTGGCGATCGTCGACCGCATCGTGCGCCGCCACTCGGGCCACGTCGACGTGGCCTCGCGGCTCGGTGAGGGCACGACGATCTCGGTGACCCTGCCTGCCTTCGACCCCGCCTTCGACCCCGCCCTCAGCCCCGACCCGAGCGGAGCACCATCGTCATGAAGGTGCTGTTGGGGTCCACGACGTAGGACCCGAACGGCTCGCTCGGCACGAAGCCGGCCCCGGCGTAGAACCTCCGCGCCGGGGCGAAGAAGTCCATGCTTCCGGTCTCCAGCGACACCCGCTCGACGCCGCGCGCGCGGGCGTCGTCGAGGACGTGCGCCAGCATCCGGCGCGCGACGCCGGTGCCACGGTGCGCCGGGTCGGTGCGCATGCTCTTGAGCTCCTCGTGCCGGTCCTCGACGGTGGCCAGGGCGGCGGTGCCGACGATCGCGTCGTCCGCGGTCGCCACCCAGAGGCGTACGCCGTCGCCCTGCAGCGCGCCGAGGTCGAGGGCGTGCCGGCTCTCGGGCGGCGCCGTCGGCTCCATGTCGTCGAGGTGTGCCTGCAGGAAGGCCGCCAGTCGCGGGTCGCCGAAGTCGGCGCGGGTGATCTGCACGGGGTCATCATGGACGCGTCCTCCGGGTGGGTGCATCGTGTGCGCATGACGCGGACGCTCGACGTGGACTACCTCGTGGTCGGTGCCGGCGCGATGGGGATGGGGTTCGTCGACACGCTCGTCGACCACTCGCCGTCCGCGCGGGTGGCGATCGTGGACCGTCGGCACGCGGCGGGCGGCCACTGGCTGGAGGACTACCCCTTCGTCCGGCTGCACCAGGCCTCGACGTTCTACGGCGTCGCGTCGTCGGTGCTCGCCGGCGGTCGGAGGCAGGAGAGCGGGCCCGAGGCCGGGCTCCACGTCCGCGCGTCGCAGCCCGAGATCGTCGACTACTTCGCGCAGCAGGTCGAGCGGCTGCGGAGCACCGGTCGGGTCGAGGTGCTCACCGCCAGCTCGTACGCCGACGGGACCGTCGTCTCCCGGATCTCCGGGCAGTCGTGGGTCGTCCCGTCGTCCTGTCGGATCGTCGACGCCCACCACCTCGCGCCGCGGATCCCCGCCGAGACGGCACCGCCGTTCGCCGTCGCCGACGACGCGCGCGTCGTCACGGTCAACGACGTGGTGCGGCTCGAGGAGGCGCCGAGCCAGTACGTCGTCGTCGGCTCGGGCAAGACCGCCACCGACGCGTGCGTGTGGCTGCTCGGGCAGGGCGTCGACCCCGGCGCGATCTGCTGGGTGCGACCGCGCGAGCCGTGGATGCTGAACCGCGCGCTGATCCAGCCCGACCCGTCGGTCTACCTCGGTGTGCCGGCCACGATGTTCGAGGCGGCAGCGGCGTCGTCGTCGCTCGACGAGGTCTTCCTCCGCCTCGAGGAGGCGGGCGTGATGATGCGCATCGACCGGTCCCTCACTCCGACGATGGCCAAGGCGCCGACGCTCGGCCTGTGGGAGCTCGAGCTGCTGCGGTCGATCGAGGACGTCGTACGCCACGGGCACCTGCGTGCGGTCTCCCGCGGTCTCCTGTCCTTCGCCGACGGGTCCGAGGTGAGGGTCGCGGACGACGCCGTCGTCGTGCACTGCGCGGCGGACGGCCTGGTGAACCCGCCGCTCGTGCCGATCTGGTCCGCCACCGGGATCACCCTGCAGCCGGTGCGTGCGGGGTTCCCGTGCTTCGGTGCCGCGATCACCGGCTACGTCGAGGCGACCCGGCGCGACGACGCCGAGAAGAACCGCCTCTGCCCGCCCTCGCGCTACGGCAACTCGCTCCAGCAGTGGGCCGAGATGAACGTCCGCGGCGCCCGTGCCGGCATGGCCTTCGGGGCCGAGCCCGACATCGCGGCCTGGGCCAACACGGTCGCGGTCAACCCCGCCCGGATCCCTCCGGGCTCCTCCTCTCCCGAGCTCGACGCCGTGCGCGAGCGGCTCGCGGCGGCGACGGCGCCGGGGGTCGCCGCGCTCGAGCGGCTGATGCTCGCCGGCTGACGGCGCACCCGTCCGGCGAGGTCACGGCCGAGGGTCGGTCCGCGTCCACGGCTTGCTGTCGCGCTTCGCGCCCGTCGCGGCCGCACACCGGTGGCACACCTGGCTGACCCGGTCGGCGTCGCGACCGGTCGCCGGCTGGGCGTCGACCCACTGCACGTGCGGGAACCGGTGCAGCCGGGCCCTGCTCAGGGGCACTCCGCACAGGGTCTGGTTCGTGCCGCGCAGCCAGGCGTGGACGAGCCCCGCGGGCGCGCGGAAGCCGTCCGGGTCGGTCCAGCGATCCGTCGCGGCGACTGCTGCGTCCTGGGGCACGTGTTCCCGGTGCCCCGCATCGACGGTCGTATGCCGGGTACCGCCGGGACGACCGGTCGACCACAGAGAGGCGATGAGATGAGCGACGCAGACCAGAGCCGTCAGGACCCCACCGAGCTGCACGACCAGCCCGACACCGAGGGCGAGCAGCTGCCGAAGCCCGGCGACGAGGAGTCGGTGACGGGCGAGATGGGTGAGAAGCCCGACCACGGCGAGGAGACGTACGTCGGCCACGACCGGCTGCTCGACCAGGTGGCCGTGATCACCGGTGGCGACTCCGGCATCGGCCGCGCCGTCGCGCTGGCCTTCGCGCGCGAGGGCGCCGACGTGGTGATCGCCTACCTCGAGGGCGAGGAGGACGACGCGCAGGAGACCGCACGGATCGTCGAGGACGCCGGTCGTCGCGCGGTGCTGGTGCCGACCGACCTGGTCCAGGAGGAGGCGTGTCGCGCACTCGTCGACACGGCCGTCGAGGAGCTCGGCCGGATCGACGTCCTGGTCAACAACGCGGCCTACCAGATGGCGCAGCCCGGTGGCATCGAGGACATCACCACCGAGCAGCTCGACCGGGTGATGAAGACGAACATCTATGCGCTGTTCTGGCTGAGCAAGTTCGCCCTGCCGCACATGCGTCCCGGCTCCTCGATCATCAACACCTCCTCGGTGCAGTCGAGCTCGCCCTCGCCCGAGCTGCTGGACTACGCGACGACCAAGGCGGGCATCGTGAACTTCACCCGCGGCCTGGCCCAGTCGGTGGCCGAGAAGGGCATCCGGGTGAACTCGGTCGCCCCCGGCCCGATCTGGACGCCCCTCATCCCCGCGACCATGCCCCCGGACGCCGTCGCGGAGTTCGGGAAGCAGACGCCGCTGGGGCGGGCCGGCCAGCCGGCCGAGGTCGCGACCGCCTTCGTGTTCCTCGCCTCGGCGGAGTCGAGCTACGTCACCGGCGAGGTCATCGCCGTCACCGGCGGAGGCCCGGTCACGATGTGACGCCTGCGTAGCCCTCGCGATAGCTGGCGTACGACGGCACCCACCCGGTGGCGCGGAGCCGCGCGTTGGACAGCCGCTTGCCGTGCCCCTGGTCAGGATCGGCCGGCGGGGGAGCGGGTGCGCCGAGGCGCTCGGCGAGGAACGCCGCCACGTCCCCGAGCTGCGCGGGCTCGTCGTCCGTCCCGAGGTAGAGGCGGTCGGGCGAGGCGGCCGTCGTCAGCAGGTGGACCACCGCGGTCGCCGCGTCCTCGCGGTGGATGCGGTTGGTCCATCGGTGGGGGTCGTCGATCCGGCCCTCGCGGACCTGGTCGAGCAGCCGCGTGCTCGAGCCGCCGTACAGCCCGGACAGGCGGAGCACCGTGCCGTGCGGGACCCGCTCGTGGAACGCCTCCTCGGCGGCCACCAGCATCCGGCCGGGCCCGTCCGACGGACCGGTCGGCGTGGTCTCGTCGTCGAGCGGCGGCCGGTCGCTGCTCGGCATCACCGCGGTCGACGACACCAGCACGGCCCGCTCGGGCGGTACCTCGAGGGCGTCGAGCGCCCGCGCCATCCCGTCGACGTACGTCGCCCGGTAGGCCTCCTCGGTGCGCGGTCGGGCGGTGAGCGCGACGACCACGAACCGCGGGCGTACGTCCGACAGGTCCGGCGACCCGGTGGTGAGGTCGACCGAGCGGCCGACCAGCGGCGCGGGGACGAGCGCGGCGTTGCGCCGCAGGGCGAGGACGTCGTGCCCGAGGTCCGCCAGCCGCAGCCCGACAGCCGCGCCGAGGTCCCCTGCACCGACCAGGAGCACGTCGGCGGTCATCGAGCAGCCAGGAAGTCGTCGACCTCGGCGGCCGTCGGGGCCGACTCCGGCCCGCGCCGGGTCACCTTGATCGCGGCGGCGGCGTTCGCCCGACGGCAGCCCTCGACCCACGGCGTACCGGCCGCCACCTCCGCCAGCAGCGCGCCGGTGTGGGTGTCGCCGGCGCCGTTGGTGTCGACGGGCGTCTGCGGGAAGCCGGGGACGTACGTCGTCTCGCCGCCGCCGACGTGCACCGCGCAGCCCTCCGGCCCGTCGCGCACGATGGCGACCGCGTCGCCGCGCAGCAGGGGAGCGATGGCGGTGGTGAGCTCGGCCAGGTCGGTCGGCGGCTCCTGGCCGACGGCGCGGAGCAGCTCCTCGGCCTCCTCGGCGTTGCTCGACCAGACGTCGGTGAGCTCGAGCATCGCGGCGCGGACGTGCTCGCTGAGGCCGGCGAAGGCGGCGCCGGGGTCGAGCACGACGACCACGTCCGGGTCCAGGGTCGGCAGCCAGGCGAGGAGCGGCTCGCCGGTGCTCGCGAGGGCGAACGAGAAGCCGGTGACGCAGACGAGGTCGCCGGCCTGCGGGTCCGAGGTGCCCAGCGACTCGACCGAGATCTGGCGCTCGGCGCCGAGCGTCGTGACGAACGTGCGCTCGGCGCTGGGCTCGACCATCACCACGCAGATGCCGGTGTCGCGGTCGGCGACCGGCGGAGCGGAGGCGGCGATGCCCTCCTTCTCCAGCGCGGTCCGGATCAGGTCGCCGTGCGGGCCGGTGCCGATCGCGCCGGCCTGCACGCACTCGGCGCCGAAGCGGGCCGCTGCGACCAGCACCGTCACCGCGCCACCGGCGTAGTCGGTGGCCGAGGACGCCATCACGTTCTGGCCGCGCGCGGGCAGGTCGGGCACCTCGACGACGACGTCGACCAGCGCCTGCCCGGTGTGGATGACGCGGCTCACCGGGGTCCCCGACGAGTTGTCGGACGGAGGAGCGAAGCGGGGGAGCCCGAGAACTGGGCGGGGTGGTTCATGCCAGGACCTCGGCGCTCGTCGCGAGGGTGATCTGCGGCGGGTAGAGCGCCATCACGTCCATGGCCGCCTGGTGGTTCTCCGGCGTCGACCCGGCGCACGCGTCGGTGACGACCGTGATCGTCGCGCCCGCGTCGGCGGCGGCCAGCGCGGTCGAGACGACGCAGCAGTCGGTCGAGACGCCGACCAGCACGAGGTGCGGTGTCGGGCCGGTGATCGCCTCGAGGTCGGGGCCCCACTTGCCGAAGGTCGGCACCGAGACGATCCGGGTGGACAGGTCGCGCGCCTCGGGCACGAGCTCGAGCAGCGGGTCGCCCTCGGGCACGTCGGCGAACGGCCACGCCTTCATGTAGGCGGCCCAGCTGCCCTGCGGGTCGGGCGCGGGCACCCAGCGCGTGACGACCGTGCGCTCGCCCGCCGCGGACGCGAGTCGGCGTACGGGCTCCACGATGGCCGGGAACATGGGCGAGCCCCACTGGCTCTCGGGCGAGGCGAAGATCCGCTGCGGGTCGATGACGACGAGCCAGGCGTCGGGGTGCATGCGGCAAGCCTGTCAGAACCGGAGCCGGCCGTCAGCGCCGACCGGTCGGGCGTACTTCGCACCCGAGTTCCACGGTTCGTGGCCCAGATCTCGGCCGACAACCATGGCGGTCACCGGATATCCGGTGACTCCAGAGGGAGCACACACAGAAAGACCTCAGCGGCCACCGGTCCCCCGACCGGCAGCCGCTGAGTCGCACGAGGTGAGCAGGGGAACTACTTCACCTCGGCACGCAGGACCGCGCGCAGCCCGAGGGCCAGCGGGATCCAGAGCCAGACGAGCGTGGTGACGCCGAGCTGCTGCCAGTTCTCGGCGGTCATGCTGTTGTCGAACAGGCGGGTGGTGGCGTAGTTGACGTCGACCCAGGGCTGCAGGTCGCGGAACCACTCCTGGAAGGCGGCGAGCGCGCCGAGGGCGGCCGGCAGCACGAGCGAGTAGACGAAGTAGCCGACGACCGCGGCGGCCGAGCTGCGCAGGAGCACCCCGAGCGTGAAGCCGATCAGCATGCCGAGCACGTTGCCCAGGACGATCTGCGAGAACTGCTGGACCGAGACGTTCCACACCGGGTCGAGGCCGGTGATCGCAGCGCCCAGCAGGTTGCCGAGCGCGCCGACCGCCAGCGCGAGGAACATCGAGGCCACGGCGATCCCGAGGGTGGCGACCAGCTTCGCCACGATCACCCGGCCGCGCCAGGGCACGAGGGTGTAGGTCGTGAGGCCGGTGCGCTGGCTGTACTCGCTGGTGACCGAGAGCAGCCCGATGATCGGCAGGACCACCGACAGTGGGAAGCCGATGGCGCTGGAGAAGTTCTCCTGGTCGATCGAGGAGTCGGGCGCCCAGAGGATGACGGCCGCCGTGGCGAGCACGGCGAGGATGCCGACGCTCGCCATCAACCAGAATCCGGCGCGGGTGTCGAACATCTTGCGGAGCTCGACAGCGACGAGCCGGCTGGTGGGGATGGGGCGTACGACGCGGGGCGTCGCGGGTGCGTCCGCGGTGGCGGACGGGGCGAGGACTGCGGTGGTGGTCATGCTGCTGCTCCTTCACGAGCGGTGTCGGCGGTGAGCTCGAGGAACATCTCCTCCAGGCCCGCGCCGTCGGCGGGGCGGAGCTCGCGCAGGACCACGCCTGCGCGGTGGGCGGTCTCGCCCACGAGCTCGGGGTCGGCGTCGACGCGCAGGCCGCCGTCGATCGGGGTGGTGACGACGGACGCCTCGTGCAGGGCACGGGCGAGCGTCGCCGGGTCGGACGTACGGACGAGGGTGCCGGCCGCGGCGAGCAGCTCGCTCTTGCTGCCCTGGGCCACGATGCGGCCCTGGCCGATGACGACGATGTCGTCGGCGATGACCTCGATCTCGTGGAGCAGGTGCGAGGAGAGCAGCACGGTGCCGCCCTGGTCGGCGAAGCCGCGCAGCAGGTCGCGCATCCAGCGGATGCCGGCCGGGTCGAGGCCGTTGGCCGGCTCGTCGAGGACCAGCACCGCGGGGTCGCCGATGAGGGCCGTCGCGATGCCGAGGCGCTGGCGCATGCCGAGGGAGTAGTCGCGCACCCGGCGGCCGGCCTCGACCTCGGTGAGGCCGACGCGGTCCAGGGTCTCGGCGACGCGCGTCCTCGGCAGTCCCATCGTCTGCTGGGCGATGGTGAGGATCTCGCGGCCGGTGCGGCCGGCGTGCTGGGCCGAGGCGTCCAGCAGGACACCGACCTCGAGGCCGGGGTTGGGGAGCTCGCGGTAGTCGCGGCCGGAGATGGTGACCCGGCCGGAGCTGGGTCGGGTGAGCCCGACCATGACGCGCATGGTGGTGGACTTGCCGGCTCCGTTGGGACCGAGGAAGCCGGTGACCCGGCCCGTCGCGGCCGTGAAGGACACGTGGTCGACGGCCGTGAAGGGGCCGTAGTGCTTGGTGAGGGACTCGACGCTGATCATGGGTCAACCCTCGCGGCGGTGGGCACCCGCGCACATCGGGGAAGGTGCCGAGACGTCCCCCGAGACCGACCCTGAGAAGACCCCGGGCCACCCGCTGGGGCGGAGCGGGGACAATGGGGTCGTGAGCAAGCCCACCGAGCAGCGTCCGCCCCAGGTCACCCTGGCGTCGGGCATCGTCATGTTCGCGTCGATCATCGTGCTGCTCACCGCGTGGGAGCGGATCTCGACGCTCGGCTCGCTGAAGACCCAGGAGACGATCGGGACCGTCCTGGCCGAGCCGCCGTTCTCGTCGCTCGGCCTCGACGTGCAGTCGGCCTCCGAGCTCCTGCGGTGGGTGATGATGGCTGCCGCGGTGTCGGCGTGCGCCACCGCGATCCTCGGCTGGTACGTCCGCAAGCCCGACCGCTCCGCCCGCCTGGGCCTGTCGATCTTCGCCGTGCCGGTCTTCGTCGGTGGGATGTCGCTGGGCGGCCTGGCCGGCTCGTTCGTCGCCGCCGGCGCCGCGATGCTCTGGCTCCAGCCCGGCCGCGAGTGGTTCGCCACCGGGAGGTGGACGCCCCCGGCGCCCCGGCCCGAGGCCCCGGCGCGTGACGCCGCACCACGCCGTACGCCGCCGCCCACCGCGCCGCACCAGCAGTGGCCCGCCGGCCAGGTGCCGCCACCGGCCGGTCCTGCCGTGCCGGCGTGGCAGCGCCACGAGCTGCTGAACGCCCGCCCCGCGGCCATGGTCGCGGCCTTCGTGATCACCGTCGTGATGGCCGGCGGGCTGCTCACGATGTCGTTGCTGTGGGTGGCGATCGCCGGTCTGTCGCCGGAGTTCCTGCGGAGCGTGCTGGAGCAGCAGCCCGAGCTGTTCGACGAGGGGCTGAGCTTCGACCAGGTGCGCGACATGGTGCTCGCCTTCGCCGGTGCGTTCATCGTCTGGTGCGTCGTCGCCCTCGTCCTGGCCGGCTTCGCGATGGCACGTCGCGACTGGGCCCGCCGCGGCCTCATGGCCGTCTCCGCACTCAGCGCCGTCGGCTGCCTGGTGTTCGTGCTCGCCAACCCGCTCGTGGTCCTGCCGGCGGCGGCCGCTGCAGCGACGGTGATCTGCCTGCGGCGCGTCGAGGTGCGCCACTGGTTCGCCCTCGAGTCGCGCTGAGTCCTCGCACGCGGCCGCGGATTGCCCGGCATGGTGGAATACCGGCATGAGCGATCCTCAAGAGCCGGGCCCGACGCACACGCCCTACGGCCAGCCGTCCGGGCAGCCCGACCCCTACGGACAGCCGCCGGCCGGTGATCCCTACGGGCAGCCCTACGGCCAGCAGTACGCCCAGCCCGCGGGCGACCGCCGTCCCGGAACCGTGACCGCGGCGGCCTGGATCACCATCGTCTTCTCCGCGATCGTCGCCGCCATCTTCGGCTTCACGACGCTCGGGCTGGTCGTGGCCCGGGACCAGGTCATCACCGAGATGGAGAAGGTCCCGGAGTTCCAGGACGCCAACATCGACGCCGACGCTGCTGTGGGCGTCCTCGTCGCCGTCCTGCTCGGCATCGTCGTGTGGTCGGTGATCGCGATCGTGCTCGCCGTCTTCGTGCTGCGGCGCTCCAACGTCGCCCGGATCCTGCTCGTCATCTCGGCGACGGTGACGGCCCTGCTGTCGCTGCTGACCATCACCAGCGGGATCACTGCCGTCACGCTGATCGCCGCCATCGCGACGATCGCGATGCTCTTCGTGGGCGGGGCGAGCGCCTGGTTCAAGGGGCTCCCCGCGGACGGTGGCTCCGGGGGATACGGCGGCTACACGCAGCAGTTCCCGAGCCCGGGCCAGTACGGCGCCCCGAACCCCTACGGCGAGCCCTACGGCCAGTCGCCGTCGAGCAACCAGCCCCCGGCAGCCCCGACCTACCCGTCGTCGGAGAACCCCTACGGCCAGCAGGAGTCGTCGGGCCAGTACCCGCCGCCGCCGAGCGAGAACCCCTACGGCCAGCCGCCCGCCCAGGGCGGCTCGGACGGGTCCGACCACCCGCCCCGGGACTACCCGGGCCGCTAGCGGCTGAGGTCCGCCGCGGCGAGGCGGCGTACGCCCTCCGCGATCACGTCGGGCTGCTTGCAGAACGCCCAGCGCACGAGCTGGCGCCCGGCCTCGGCGTCGTCGTAGAACCCCTGCGTCGGGATCGCGACGACCCCGGCCCGCTCGGGCAGGGCGAGGCACAGCTCGCGTCCGTCCTGCCAGCCGAGGTGGGAGACGTCGGTGGTCGCGAAGTAGGTGCCCTCCGGGACGCGCGGCTGCAGGCCGGCCGCGGCGAGTCCGTCGCACAGCAGGTCCCGGCGTGCCTGGAGGTCGCGGGCGAGCTCGACGGGCCAGTCCGGCTCGTGGTCGAGCGCGTGCGCGACGGCCGGCTGCAGCGGGGACCCGGACGTGAAGGTCAGCCACTGCTTGGCGGCGAGCACGGCCTGCACCAGGGGCGCCGGTCCGGTGGCCCAGCCGACCTTCCAGCCGGTGAACGAGTAGGACTTGCCGGCACTCGACAGCGTCAGCGTCCGCTCCCACATCCCCGGCAGGGTGGCGATCGGCACGTGCGCGCGACCGTCGAAGACGAGGTGCTCGTAGACCTCGTCGGTCACCACCAGGACGTCGTGCTCGACGGCGAGGTCCGCCACGAGCTGCAGCTCCTCGGGCGTCAGCACGGTGCCGGTCGGGTTGTGCGGAGTGTTGAGCAGGATCAGCTTCGTGCGGTCGGTGATCGCGGCCCGCAGCTCGTCGGGGTCGGGCCGGAAGTCAGGCGCGCGGAGCGTGACCGGGCGGCGTCGTGCGCCGCACATGTCGAGCATGGCGACGTACGAGTCGTAGTAGGGCTCCAGCACGACCACCTCGTCGCCCGGGTCGACGAGGCCGAGCAGCGCGGCCGCGATGGCCTCGGTGCACCCCGTGGTGACGACGACCTCGCGATCGGGGTCGACCTCGAGGCCGTAGTGGCGCTGCTGGTGCCGGGCGATGGCGGCACGCAGCGCGGGGACGCCGATGCCGGGGGCGTACTGGTTCGCTCCCGTCTCCAGCGCGGTCTCGGCTGCCGCGATCACGGAGGCCGGACCGTCGGCGTCGGGAAAGCCCTGGCCCAGGTTGAGGGCGCCGGTCCGCACCGCCAGCGCCGACATCTCGCTGAAGATGGTCGGCGGGATGTGGGCCAGGCGGGTGGCGAGGGGCTTGCTGGTGGGCACGCGCCCACGCTACCCATCCGCCTCACTAAGGTCGGACCCGTGACAACCGACGCCACGCTCGCAGCCGACATCGACGCCACCTGCCGCCTCACGGGCGAGTTCACGCTCCGCTCCGGGCAGGTCGCCGACACCTACTTCGACAAGTACCTCTTCGAGGCGCAGCCCGCGCTGCTCGACCGGGTGGCCGCACAGATGGTCGACCTCCTGCCCGAGGACACCGAGCTGCTCGGCGGCCTCGAGCTCGGCGGCGTCCCGATCGCGACGATGGTGAGCTCGCGCACGGGTCTCCCCGCGCTCTTCGTGCGCAAGAAGGCCAAGGAGTACGGCACGGCCAAGCTCGCCGAGGGCCCTGACGTCGCCGGCCGACGGATCACCCTCATCGAGGACGTGATCACCACCGGCGGGGCCGTGCGCGACGCGACGAACGCCCTGCGCGAGCTCGGCGCGATCGTCGAGGTCGTCGTCTGCGCGATCGACCGCTCACCGGCCGACGAGAACCCGCTCGCCGACGTCGGGCTCGAGGTCCGCCCGGTCCTCACCCGCGCCGAGCTGGACGCCGCCTCGGCGGGCTGACCTCTCGCTGCTCAGTCGAGGTCGCGACCGGTGATGTCGCGGTCCGGGCCGCCGTCGTGCTCGCCGACCTCGGCGCCGGCTGCACCGGTGCGGCGGTGGCGCCACCACTCGACGGCGACGGGGATCAGCGAGAAGGCGACGATGACGATGACGAGCTTGTCGATGCTCTCGCCGAGCGTCGGGAACGCATCGCCGAGGAAGTAGCCCAGCAGCATGATGGAGATGACCCACCCGACCGCACCGACGAGGCTCCAGAGGAAGAAGCGGGCGCGGTCCATCCGGGTCACGCCGGCGACCACGGTGATGTAGGTCCGGACGAACGGCACGAAGCGCCCGATCACGAGCGCCTTGTTGCCGTGGCGGTCGAAGAAGGCCGTGGTCTGGTCGAAGTACTTGCGCTTGATGATCCGGCCGTCGCGCTCGTAGAGCGGTGGCCCGATCCTGCGCCCGATCTCGTAGCCGACCACGTTGCCGAGGAAGGCGCCCGCGATGAGGAACGCCATCGCGATGAGCAGCTCGACGAACGGCGGGCCGGGGAAGAGGTCGAGCTGCCCGGTGACGATGAAGAGGCCGATCGCGAAGAGGAGCGTGTCCCCCGGCAGGATCGGGAAGAACAGTCCGCACTCGACGAAGATGATCAGCAGGCTGATCCAGAACAGCTCCGTGCCGAAGCGGTCGAGCAGGTAGTTCGGGTCCATCCAGTCGATGCCCAGGAGCAGCGGGGTGACGGCGAGACCGGGCAGGCCGGACAGGTCGGAGACGCTCACGCGCGTCACCCTAGCCACCCCTCCTTAGTCTTCTCGCATGCACGAGGACCCGCACGAGGACCCGCACGAGGAGGCCCGGGCGCCCTACGACCCGATGCCGCACGGGCGGCCCGAGGTCGGCGTCGGACCGTGGGAGGGCCCGTGGCCCGAGGGCGAGCGGTGGGACCCCGAGCTGCTGCGCGACGGCGACCGCCGCAACGTCGTCGACCGCTACCGCTACTGGACCCTCGAGGCGATCGTGGCCGACCTCGACACCCGCCGCCACGGCTTCCACGTCGCGATCGAGAACTGGCAGCACGACTTCAACATCGGCACGATCGTCCGCACCGCCAACGCCTTCCTCGCCGCCGAGGTGCACATCGTCGGCAACCGGCGCTGGAACCGGCGCGGCGCGATGGTGACCGACCGCTACCAGCACGTCCGCCACCACGACGACGCCGCGAGCCTGGCGGCGTACCTCCACGCGCTGCCCCCGCATCGGGCGGGCCGGTCCGGCTGCTCGGCATCGACAACCTGCCGGGCTCGGCGCACCTCGAGACGATGGAGCTGCCGCGGGACGTGTGCTTCCTCTTCGGCCAGGAGGGCCCCGGTCTGTCGGCAGCAGGCGCGCGAGGTGTGCGACGGCACCTTCTCGATCGCCCAGTTCGGCTCGACCCGCTCGATCAACGCCAGCTCCGCGGCTGCGATCGCGATGCACAGCTGGGTGAGGGAGTACGCCGACCTCGCCGGCGACGACGCCTGGCGGGGCTGACCCGCCTCCGCTCGGCGCAGCAGCCCGGGGCGTCCCCACGCGTCCCGGGCCGCTGCGCAGGCTCAGCAGGCGTGCTGCCGAGCCACGAGCGACACGCTAGGCGCGATCGGGGCGTCGCGCCATACCCGTGAGGGTGCAGTGACCCTCCCCAACCTGGACAGAGCGGCTCAGCGCTGGGGTGCGAGCACCTGCTCGAGGGCGGCCAGCCCGCGGCTGCTGTGGCTCTTCACCGTGCCCTCGCGAGATGCCGAGCTCGCCCGCCGTCTCCCGCACCGACAGCCCGAGCCAGTGGCGCATGACCACGACCTTGCGCTGCTGCTCGGGCAGCGCCTGGAGGGCGTCGAAGAGCGCCGAGCGTTCCTCGACCGGGGTGGGCTCGTCCGCCGCGTGCTCCGGGAGCCGGTCGCTGGGTCGCTCGCGGCGCCACGGCCGGCGGGACTCGTCGATGTTGGCGCGCACCATGATCTGGCGGCAGTAGGCCTCCTCGCCGCCCGCCTGCCGGATCCGCGGCCACGCGACGTAGAGCTTGGTCAGTGCGGTCTGCAGCAGGTCGTCGGCGCGGTGCCAGTCGCCGCACAGCGCGTACGCGATCCGGCGCAGGTGGGTCTGCCGGGCGGCGACGAAGTCCGAGAAGGCGGCGTCGCGGTCCGTGCCCCTCATCGCATGCCCGACCCGGAGGAGTACTGCTCGCGGGCCCAGTCGATGAAGGCGTCCATCGACGCGAAGGTCCCGCCGGCCGGGATCACCTCGAGCGTGCCACCGATCACGCGGTAGGCCGCGAACTCCGAACGGCCGTCCACGAGGAGTCGTACGACACCGGTCTCGGTGGCGCCCGACCCGAAGCTCTCTCCCAGGTCGACGCCGGGGCGCTGCTGGACGATGACCACGCCCGGGCGGGGCGTCGAGACATTGCCGGACCGGTCGAGCACCAGCCAGGGCTGGCCGCCGGTGTCACCGGACGACGGCGTCACGCCGTTGGCGACGTCGAGGGTCTGCTGGGAGCGCACGGCTCCCGCGAGCCACCCGGCGAAGTCGCCGGTCTTCCACACGATCGTGCCGGACGTGCCGTCGGGATAGGCGATCAGCAGCGCGTACTGCTCCCTGCCGTCCACCATCACCCGGACTCCGACCGAGCGCCCCTGGTCCTTGGTGTAGCCCATCGGGTTGGGCACCCGCTCCAGGACGGGGCCGGCGCCGGGCACGAGCACCAAGGAGCCATCCATCATCAGGGTGCCGGGGTTGCCGATCTGGAGGGCGTCCTGGCGAGCGGCGTCGCGCATGCGCTCGAGCCGGGCCTTCCGTGCCTCGCGCGCCGACATCGTCGGCCTCGCGTCCGTCGTGGGAGCCGGACGCTGCGTCGCCACGGGACCGTCGCCGCGCGCTGCGGTCCCCGGGCCGCTCGCCCAGGCGGCGCCCACGCCGACCACCATCGACGCGACGATCGCGAACGACGCGGCCCGCCGACGACGTACGGCCGTCCGCCCTGCTGCGACGTAGTGCCCCGGGGCAGGTCGTGGCCGGAGCCGAACGAGCTGTCGAGCTCGTGCTTCCAGTCGATGTCGGTGCCCATGGTCCCCCCAGGTGAAGTCTCGCACCGGTCAAGACGGAGCGAGGCCCGCCTCGGTTGTCACCGGTCGCCAGGTGGTGAGACGGAAACGACCGCCGTCCCCGACCCGCGGGTAACAACTAGGGTTGGCAGCGCCCGTTGGAACGTTCCCGAGGAGAGCCCCGCATGCCCATCGCCACCCCCGAGGTCTACGCGCAGATGCTGGACGCCGCGAAGGACAAGTCCTTCGCCTACCCCGCCATCAACGTCTCGTCGTCCCAGACCCTCAACGCAGCGCTCAAGGGGTTCGCCGACGCCGGCTCCGACGGCATCATCCAGGTCTCGACCGGCGGCGCGGAGTACCTCTCCGGCCCCTCGGTCAAGGACATGGTCACCGGCTCCGTCGCCTTCGCGGCCTACGCCGCCGAGGTCGCGAAGAACTACCCCGTCAACATCGCGCTGCACACCGACCACTGCCCGAAGGACAAGCTCGACGGCTTCGTCCGCCCGCTGCTCGACATCTCCGCCGAGCGCGTCGCGCGCGGCGAGGCGCCGCTCTTCCAGTCGCACATGTGGGACGGCTCGGCCGTGCCGATGGACGAGAACCTCGAGATCGCCGAGGAGCTGCTCGCCAAGTGCGCAGCGGCCCACATCATCCTCGAGATCGAGGTCGGTGTGGTCGGCGGCGAGGAGGACGGCGTCGCCAACGAGATCAACGACCAGCTCTACACGACGCCCGAGGACGCCATCGCCACGATCAAGGCGCTCGGCGCCGGTGAGCGCGGTCGCTACATGACGGCGCTGACCTTCGGCAACGTCCACGGCGTCTACAAGCCCGGCAACGTCAAGCTGCGCCCGGAGATCCTCAAGCTCGCCCAGGAGGCCGCTGCCTCCGAGCTCGGCCTGGGCGCCGACGCGCGTCCCTTCGACCTGGTCTTCCACGGCGGCTCGGGCTCGACCGCCCAGGAGATCAGCGACGCCGTCGACTTCGGCGTCGTGAAGATGAACGTCGACACCGACACCCAGTACGCCTTCACCCGTCCCGTCGCCGGTCACATGCTCGCCAACTACGAGGGTGTGCTGAAGGTCGACGGCGAGGTCGGCAACAAGAAGCTCTACGACCCCCGCGCCTGGGGCAAGGCGGCCGAGGCCGGCATGGCCGAGCGCATCGTCGAGGCCTGCCAGAACCTGCGCTCCGCGGGGACCTCGCTCTCCAGCTGATCATCGTGTGAGCGGTGGTCCACCTACGTTCCGGTCGACGGACATGTGGGTGGAC
Organism: uncultured Actinomycetota bacterium; assembly: GCA_963795275.1. Lineage (GTDB taxonomy): Bacteria > Actinomycetota > Actinomycetes > Propionibacteriales > Nocardioidaceae > Nocardioides. The sequence goes on along the minus strand of CAWCHD010000016.1, from coordinate 161,909 downwards.
CACCGCCCATGTGTTTACGGCGGCCGTACGCCGACTCAGTGGGCGGCGGGCGCCACCGACTCGGCCTGCTCGGCCGGCGCGGCCGCGCCTGCGAAGTGGCCCGGGCGCTCGAAGAACAGGACCGCGGCGACGCCGAGCAGCAGCACCACCGGCAGGGCGAACATCGCCTGCGACATCGCGCTGCTGAAGGCGGCGTGGACGGCGTCCGGCAGCGTGCCGCCGAGGGAGGCCTCGCTCGGGCCGCCACCCTCGCCGAGCCCGTTGGCGGCCAGCCGGCTGTCGATCAGCACCGCGATGGCAGCCGCTCCCACGACCGAGCCGATCTGGCGGTTGGCGTTGTAGATGCCGGCGCCCGCGCCCGCCTGGTGCAGCGGCAGGTTGCGGTTGGCGGTCGTGGTCAGCGGCGCCCAGATGAACGAGCTGCCGATGCCGAGCAGGGCCATCGCGCCGAGCACCTGCCAGAGCGGGGTGTCGGGCCCGATCGCCAGGGCCAGGAGGACGAGCGAGAGCGCCAGCACCACGAACCCGCCGGTGGCGAGGATGCGCGGGTGGACACGGTCGGTCAGCTTGCCCGCGACCGGGGCCAGCACGATCGACATGACCGCCATCGGCGCGAGCAGCAGGCCGGCCTGCGTCGGTGAGTCACCGCGGACGAGCTGGGCCCACAGCATGAGCGGGAAGCCCATCGAGGCGAAGACGAAGCCGACCGAGGCGATCGCGATGTTGGCCAGCGAGAAGTTGCGGTCGCGGAACAGCGACAGCGGCATCAGCGGCTCCCGCGTGTTGCGCGCCTGCCACCACACGAAGGCGGCGCCGACCAGCAGGCCGCCCACGATCATCGCGACGATCGTCCCGTTCCAGTCCAGGGCGTGGCCCTCCTGGATCCCGAAGACGATCAGGAGCAGCGCGACGCCGCTCAGCACGACGCCGAGCCAGTCGAACGAGTGCTCGTGCACCTCGAGGGTGGGCACCAGCCGCCAGGCCAGCCAGAACCCGACCACGCCGATCGGGATGTTGATGAAGAAGATCCACTCCCAGCCGGCCGCGTCGACGAGCACGCCGCCGAGGATCGGGCCGACGAGGGTGGCGACCCCTGCGGTCGCGCCCCACAGGCTCATCGCCGAGCCGCGGCTCTCGCGCGGGAAGATCCGGGTGATCACGGCCATCGTCTGCGGCGCGACCATCGCGGCGCCGAAGCCCTGCAGCACCCGGGCGGCCACGAGCATCCAGATGCTCGCCGACAGCTGGAACGCCAGGCCGCACCAGAGCGAGGCGACGGTGAAGAGGACGAGGCCCATGAGGTACATCCGCTTCGGGCCGATCCGGTCGCCGAGGCGTCCGGTGATCAGGATCGGGACGGCGTAGGCCAGGAGGTAGGCGCTGGTCACCCAGATGACGTCGTTGACGGTCGCGCCGTGCGGGGCGTAGGTCTCGAGGATCGCGGGCGTCGCCACGGAGACGATCGTCATGTCGACGAGGATCATGAAGAAGCCGACGCAGAGGGCGCCGAGGGCGGGCCACGGCCGGACCTCGGTACCGGTGGTCGGGGCAGTGCTCTGGGTTGCGGTCACGATCCCAGTGAACACCCTGCGTCGGACATCGATTCCTTCGCGGGGTGCCCACCGGGCTCGTGTGCCGTCAGCGAGCGGGTGCGTTGCCCGGGATGTCGTCCGCGTCGCCGTAGGGCTCCTCGAGCGAGCCGTGCTGGGCCAGGTCCTTCTGCACCTTCGGGTCGTCGGCGTCGGCGAAGTAGTCGAACGGGATCGTCTCGTCGCGGCCGTTGGAGACCTTCACCGCGTTGAGGATCGCGCTGAGGACCACGGCGATCACGAGGTTGAGGACGAACGCCGTCATCGCGATGTAGCCCATCTGCTCGATCCCCGGCATCAGGGCGAGCGAGCCGCCGAAGTGCTTGCCGGTCACCGGGTTGACCACCTGGTAGGCCTCGTAGGTGCCGTAGACCATGGCGACCGCCCAGCCGGCGAGCAGCGCCCACCGGTGGAACCAGCGCGTGAAGAGGCTGAAGACGACCGCGGGGAAGGTCTGGAGGATCCAGATGCCGCCCAGCAGCTGGAAGTTGATCGCGTTCTGCTTGTCCAGGGTGAGGACGAAGACCAGCGCGAACGCCTTGACCAGCAGCGACATCAGCTTGGAGACCTGGGCCTCCTGCTTGGGCGTCGCGTCGGGCTTGAGCCACTCCTTGTAGATGTTGCGGCTGAACGTGTTGGCCGCGGCGATCGACATGATCGCGGCCGGCACGAGCGCACCGATCGCGATGGCGGCGAAGGCGACGCCGGCGAACCACGCCGGGAACATGTCCTCGAACAGCTGCGGGATGACGAGCTGGGCGTTGGGCTCGCCGTCGAGGCCGATCGGCTTGGTGCCCGCCGCGATGGCCACCCACCCGAGCAGGGCCAGCAGGCCGAGCACGAAGGAGTACGCCGGCAGGATCGCGGCGTTGCGGCGGATCGTGTTGCGGCTGTTGGACGACAGCGACGCGGTGATCGAGTGGGGGTACATGAACAGCGCCATCGCCGAGCCGAGGGCGAGGGTGGCGTACGCCCAGCCGGCGCCGACGCCGGGCAGGAACGCGCCGGTCGGCTTGCCGGTGGCCTCGTTGACCGTCGCCATCTTGTCCTGCGCCGAGCCGAAGATGTTGTCCCAGCCGCCGACCTGGCCCGGCAGGTAGATCACCGCGACGATGATCACGAGGTAGATGAGGATGTCCTTGACGAACGCGATCACCGCCGGGGCGCGCAGCCCGCTGGAGTAGGTGAAGGCCGCCAGCACGGCGAAGGCGATGAAGAGCGGCGCGTCCTTGGCGACGATGTTGTCGCCGCCGCCGACCCCGGCCACCTCGAGCACCGCCTGGATGCCGACGAGCTGCAGCGCGATGTAGGGCATCGTCGCGACGAAGCCGGTCACCGCGACGGCCAGCGAGAGACCACGGCTGTCGTAGCGACCACGGACGAAGTCGGCCGTCGTGACGTAGCCGTGGCGGTGGCTGACCGACCACAGGCGGGCCATGAAGATGAAGATGATCGGGTAGAGCACGATCGTGTAGGGCACCGCGAAGAAGCCGGCCACGGCGCCGGTCGCGAACATCGCCGCGGGCACCGCCACGAAGGTGTAGGCCGTGTAGAGGTCGCCGCCGAGCAGGAACCACGTGATCCACGTGCCGAACTTGCGACCGCCGAGGCCCCACTCGTCCAGCGACTCGAGCGACTCACCGCGCTGGAAGCGCGAGGCCATGAAGCCGGCCACGGTGACCAGCAGGAACAGGACGATCAGCACGCCCAGCGCGACTCCGTTGACGCCGCCCTCGGCGGCCATCACGCGTCACCTGCGGCGTCATCGGTCCTCACCGCCCTCGTGGGTCGTCTTCCCGCGTGCCGACAGGGTCAGCTTGTAGGCCGTCCAGGTCAGCGCGGAGCAGAGGAAGACCCACAGGAACTGGTACCAGAAGAAGAACGGGAACCCGAAGAGCTCCGGGTCCGTCCTTCGCATAGCTCGGCACCCAGAGGAGCGCGATGATCGGGATCGCGAGCAGGACGGCAGCGATCGCCATCTTGGTCTTGTCGGTGGGCGGCGGGCCCTGGTCGGGGCGCGGCTGCTGAGAGGTGTTCCCGGAATTCACCCGCGAGACCTTACTCCCGAGGTGACGGCCGTCACCCACCCTCAGCGGTGGCGCGACGAGCGGTCCGTCCGTCGCGACGAACGGTCAGCCGAGGAGCGCGTCCGCGGCCGTCGCGCTGGAGTCGCGGAGGAAGGTCGAGCAGCGCTCCCACTCGTCGGTCTCGCCGATCGCGCGGGCGGACGAGGGCGAGCAGGGCGAGCGAGCGCAGGAAGCCGCGGTTGGCCTCGTGCTCCCACGGCACCGGGCCGTGGCCCTTCCAGCCGTTGCGTCGCAGCATGTCCAGCGAGCGGTGGTAGCCCACGCGCGAGTAGGCGTAGACCGTGACGTCGTCCGCGCCGGCGTCCTGGGCCTGCTGCGCCAGCGCCGCCCAGGCGGCCGGCGACGCCGGGTGACGGCGTACGACCGCTGCCGGTGCGTCGCCGCCGGCGAGCTCGGCGTCCGCCGGGTCCGCGGGCAGGTGGGTGGGAGGAGGGCCGGCCATCAGGTCGCCGCCGAAGGTGCTCATGGCCCCCACCCTAGGTCCGTGGGCCGTCCGCCAGACTGGCGCCATGGGCGAGACCTTCACGACCGAGATCCAGGCCCGCTACCGCGACATCAACCTCGCCGGTCACGTCGACAACGTCGAGGCCGTGCGGGTGCTCGACGAGGCGCGCTACGAGTTCCTGCGCTTCGCGCACCTGCCCGGCCTGCCGGAGGGAGCGACCGGGCTGCTGCACGGGGTCGACGCCGGGGTCTCCGAGCTGGTCGCCTCGCAGGGCATCGAGTACCACGCCGAGATGCGGTTCGTGCCCTACCAGCCGTTCGTCGCGGTGCTGTGGGTCTCGCGGGTCGGGCGGTCGTCGTTCACGGTGTCCGCCGAGCTCCGGGTGGAGGCGGGCGGCGGCCCGGCCGCGGTCTGGGAGTGCGTCAACGTGCTGTGGGACCACCACGCCCAGGCGGCCTGGACGATCAGCGACCCCGTGCGCGCCGACCTCGAGCGCTACCTGGGCGAGCCGGTGAGCTTCCGCCGCTGACTCAGGCGCCGAGGAGCTGGCGCACCTTGTCCGGGCCCGAGTGCCAGCACGAGCGTCGGCAGGCGCGGGCCGCGGTCGGCGGAGACGAGCAGGTTGTAGAGCAGCCGGAAGAAGTCCTTCTGGTCGGCCTTCACCTCATCGGTCGGGGCGTCCTCGAAGCCGAGGCCGCGGGCGACCTTGGGCACGCCGTAGACGACCGAGGTCACCTCGTCGAGGTCGGGCTCGGACGGCAGCCGGTCGAGGAAGATCCGCAGCCACAGCTCCTCGTCCTCGCTCAGCGACGCGAGCCGGTCGGTGTCGGGCGACTCGCGGACCGTGGTGCGCTCCTCGAGCGGCACGTGCTCGGCCGTCCACTGCATCGCCTTGGACAGGCGCGGCTCGAGGTCGGCCACCGAGTCGTGGGGGTAGCCCGAGGACTCGACGATGCGCGAGATGTGCTCGGCGGAGCCTGCGGTCACGTCGGCGACCGAGGACAGCAGCCGGAAGGGGACGGCCACCTCGGGCGAGGGCAGCGGACCGGCGGCGGTCTCGGCGGCGCGGTGCCAGGCGAGGGTCGCGACGTCGGACTTCTCCGGGTCGGCGGCCTTGCGGCCCAGCGCGTCCCACTCGTCGTAGAGCCGCACGACGGTGGGGCCGAAGTCGATGTCGAAGGCCTGGGTGGGCGCCCGGCGGACGTAGAGCCAGCGCAGCATCGGCGGCTCGAGGATCCGCAGCGCGTCGGTCGCGGTCGGCACGCCGCCGGCCGACGACGACATCTTCTGCACGCCCGCGAAGCCGACGAAGGCGTAGATGACCCGGGCGGGCGCACGCCAGTCGAAGATCGACGGGGCGATCTCGGTGCCGACCGTGTAGGACGACCCGGGCGTCATGTGGTCGCGGCCGGCCGGCTCGAAGTTCACCGACTCGTAGGCCCACCGCATCGGCCAGTCGACCTTCCAGACGAGCTTGCCGTCGGTGTCGGTCGAGAGGTCGGTCGTGCCCTCGAAGCCGCACGACGAGCAGGTGTAGCTCAGCGTCGTGGTGGCGTCGTCGTACGCCGTCGTGGTGACGGTGTCGCGCCCGCACTGGCGGCAGAAGGGGCGGTAGGGGAAGCGGGCGATCGCGTCGCCACCGGCGGGAGCGTCGTCGTCGTCCTCGTTGGCGACGGAGTCGGCCAGGTCGGCAGCCTCCTGGTCCGACGCGTCCTCGGCGGGGGCGACCTTCTTGGTCCGGTGCTTGGCCAGCACCGCCTCGATCTCGTCGCGGCGCGACACCGCCAGCAGGACCTGCTCGCGGTAGGCGCCGGAGGTGTACATCTCGCGTCTGGGAGACCTCCTCCATCTCGACGCCGAGCTCGCGGAGCGACTCCTGCAGGGGCGCCTTGAAGTGGTCGGCCCAGCTCGCGTGGCACTCCCAGGGGTCGGGCACGGCGGTGAGCGGGCGGCCGATGTGCTCGGCCCACTCGGCGGGCACGCCGGCGGGGACCTTGCGGAAGCGGTCGAAGTCGTCCCACGAGTGCAGGTGGCGCACCGGCACGCCGCGGCGGCGCAGCTCCTCGGCGACGAAGTGCGGGGTGATGAACTCGCGCAGGTTGCCGAGGTGGATCGGCCCGCTCGGGGAGGCGCCGGAGGCGACCGTCACGAGGTTGCCCTCGCCTGCGTGGCGTACGGCGTCGTCCGCCGCGCGCGTCACCCAGTCGATCGGGTCGCCCTTGCTCTTCTGTCCGCCTCGTGCCATGTCCCGAGGTTATCGGTGGCGCCGTGGGAGCGTCGGAGCCGTCCCCCGTGGCGGCTCCGACGCTGGTGCTCACGAGGAGCAGGCCGGTCGCACACCCCCGCACGCGACTGGCCGCACACAGTATGAAGTGGCCGGAGCCTGCCACAGGGGTCGCGAGTGCCGCTGGCACTAAACTGCCATCCGTGTCCGCCGACCCGTCCTCCGTCCTCGCCGCGCTGGGGCTCGACCGAGCGGCCGAACAGCTCTACTTCCGGCTCGTCCCGGTGTCGGGGCACACGCTCACGGGGGTGGCCCACCTGGTCGAGGGAGAGCCCGACAGGCTGCTGCGCGACCTCGCCCCGCTGCTCGACCGGGGGCTGGTGGTCGTGTCGGAGGACCGCGTGGTCGTCCCGCCCCTGGCCGACGCGCTCTCGGCCCTCGTGCTGCGCGAGGCGCGCACGGCTGCCGCCTCGGCCAGCAAGCTCGCCGAGCTCTCGAGCGCCGTGCCGCACCTGGTGGCCGCGGCCACCCGGCCCGACCGTCACCACCTCAGCGAGGTCCACCCGCTCGACGGCGAGCTCAGCTCGGGCGGCAACCCGCTGGAGCTGCTCCAGCTCATGGTCCGCACCAGCCGCGGAGACATGCTGTGGCTGCGGCCGGACGCCTGGGCGATGCCGCGGGAGTCGCTCGGTCACCGAGATCCTCGCCGAGGCCATGGCGACCGGCCGTCGGTCCCGCGCGATCTACCCCGTGCGCGCGCTCACCGAGGCGCCCGAGGCCCTGCGCGCCCGCGCCCGGATGGGCGAGGAGGTGCGCGTCATGTCGGAGGTCCGCACGCGCATGTTCATCTTCGGCACCGCCCACGCCGTGCTGCCCGAGCCGCTCGGCTTCGCCGACGAGCCGCGCGTGCACGTCCGGCAGCGCTCGGTCGTCGCGGCGCTGACGATGTGGTTCGAGTCGATGTGGGCGAGCGCCGCGCCGGTCCCGGAGCTCGAGGACGGCGACATCAGCCTGGACGGCCGGCAGTTCCTGCTGGAGCAGCTCATGGCCGGGGCGACCGACGAGGTGATCGCCCGCAAGCTCGGCATCGGCCTGCGCACGGTCCGCCGCCGGATCGCCGGGCTGATGGTCGAGCTCGGCGTCGACACGCGCTTCCAGGCCGGGGTCGAGGCGGTCCGCCGCGGCTGGCTCTGAGCCGCGGCTCGGGGTCGAGTGCGCAGCCCTGCGGCGACCACTGCCGCGCGAGCACTCGACCGGTCGCGGTCAGGGCAGGATCATGGAGTACGCCGCCGGCTCGAGGCGCCAGCTGCGGCTGCGCTCGGGCCCGGAGATCTCGCCGTCGGCCGACAGCCAGAACTCGTCGCCGCTCACCTTGACGGTCCTCCCGCGCAGCGACAGCACGTCGTCGCGCTCCTCGTGCTCGCCGCGACGGAGCTTGGCGACGTAGGCCGACCTTGGCCATCGGCTTCACCGCGCGACTGATCATCACGTCGAGCCGGCCGTCCTCGGTGTCGGCGTCGGGGTTGAGCTCGGTGCCGCCGCCGACGTTGCCGCCGTTGCCGATCGCCACCATCAGGACGGGGTGCGTCGACGTCGTGGACGACCTCGCCGTCGACCTCGACCCGGAGCCGCCAGCGGGCGGGTTGAACGCCGACAGGGCAGCACCGATGGGGTAGCCGAGCTTGCCGAGGTTGACCTTGCCGACGCCGACCGCGCCGAGCCGGGTCTTCCACTTGGCGCCCTTGCGGCTGGCCTGCGCGCCCACCCCGACGTGGACGTTGTTGACCACGATGCTGCCGGTCTCGTCGACGATCAGGTCGACCTTGCGGGCCTCGCCGGTGAGCGATCAGGCGGGCCGCGTCCTCGATCTCGAGCGGGATGTCGTTGCCGCGGGCGAAGTCGTTGCCGGTGCCCATCGGCAGCAGCCCGAGGGTCGAGCCGGCGAGCTCGTGGCGCTTGTAGAGGGCGGTGACCACGGCGTGCATGCTGCCGTCGCCGCCGGCCACGACGACCGTACGTCCGCCGGCGCGGTGCAGCACTCCGTCGAGCTCGCCGGGGTTGGACGTCTTGGCCACCTCGACGGACGCGTCCTCGCGGAGGATGTCCAGGGCCGTGGCGAGCCGTCTCCTCGTCGGACGTGCCGGCATCGGCATTGGTGATGACCAGCAGCGAGCGCACGCTCGGACACTAGTCGACGCACGGTGGCGGTGCGGTAGCGTGGCGTCGCAAGAGCTCCGGTGCCTTGTGCCGGAGCTGTTTCTTTCTCCCACGTGATGCGAGGAGGGCTGAGATGCCCGCGATCGTCGTGCTCGGCGCCCAGTGGGGCGACGAGGGCAAGGGCAAGGCCACCGACCTGCTGGCCACCACCGATCCCATCGACTTCGTCGTCCGCACCAGCGGGGGGCACAACGCCGGCCACACCATCGTGGTCAACGGCGAGAAGTACGCCACGCACCTGCTGCCCAGCGGCATCCTGACCCCCGGCGCCACCTCGGTGATCGCCAACGGGGTCGTCGTCTCGCCCGAGGCGCTGTTCCGCGAGCTCGACGGGCTCATCGCCCGCGGCGTCGAGGTCGCCGACCTCAAGGTCAGCGCCAACGCGCACGTGATCGCCAGCTACCACGCGACCATCGACAAGGTGACCGAGCGCTTCCTCGGCAAGAACCAGATCGGCACCACGGGCCGCGGCATCGGGCCGGCCTACGCCGACAAGATCAACCGGGTCGGCGTACGGATCGCGGACCTCTTCGACGAGAAGATCCTGCGCGAGAAGATCGACGCCGCGCTCGACGTGCGCAACCACCTGCTCACCAAGGTCTACAACCGCCGCGCGATCGAGGCCGACGTGGTGGTCGAGGAGCTGCTGGCCTACGCCGACCGCCTCCGGCCGATGGTGTGCGACACCTCGCTCCTGCTCAACCAGGCCCTCGACGCCGGCCAGACGGTGCTCTTCGAGGGCGCCCAGGCGACCATGCTCGACGTCGACCACGGCACCTATCCGTTCGTCACGTCCTCCAACCCGGTCGCCGGCGGCGTCTGCGTCGGCGCGGGCATCGGGCCCACCCGCATCGACCGGGTGATCGGCGTGATCAAGGCCTACACGACCCGCGTCGGGTCCGGCCCGTTCCCGACCGAGCTCTTCGACGAGGACGGCGTCCGGCTGCAGCAGCTCGGCGGCGAGGTCGGCGTCTCGACCGGCCGTACGCGTCGCTGCGGCTGGTACGACGCCGTCGTCGCCCGCTACGCCAGCCGGGTCAACGGCCTCACCGAGTTCTTCCTCACCAAGCTCGACATCCTCGGCGCGTGGGAGCAGATCCCGGTCTGCGTCGCCTACGAGATCGACGGCGAGCGCGTCGACGAGATGCCGATGACGCAGACCGACTTCCACCACGCCAAGCCGGTCTACGAGTACTTCGACGGCTGGATGAGCGACATCTCCGGCTGCCGCTCCTTCGACGAGCTGCCGAAGAACGCGCAGGTCTACGTGCAGGCCCTCGAGGAGATCTCGGGCGCGAAGATCTGGGGCGTCGGCGTCGGACCCGGTCGTGAGCAGACCCTGGTGGTCCACGGGTGAAGGTCCTCGTCATCGGGACGGGTGGGCGCGAGCACGCCCTGGCGCTGGCGCTGGCGGCCGACCCGGCGGTGACGGAGGTGCACGCGGCTCCCGGCAACCCGGGCATCGGCGAGGTCGCCACCCTCCACGACGTCGACCTGATGGACGGCGCCGCCGTGGCCGCGCTCGCGACGTCGATCGGCGCGGACCTGGTGGTCGTCGGACCGGAGGCCCCGCTGGTCGCGGGCGTCGCCGACGCCGTACGTGACGCCGGGATCGCCTGCTTCGGCCCCTCGCTCGCCGCCGCCAGGCTCGAGGGCTCGAAGGCCTTCGCCAAGGAGGTGATGGCCACCGCCGGTGTCCCGACCGCCGGGTCCCGCACCTGCACGACGGCCGACGAGGTCGCCGCGGCGCTGGACGCCTTCGGCGCCCCCCACGTCGTCAAGGACGACGCCCTCGCCGCCGGCAAGGGCGTGGTCGTGACCAACGACCGCGACGAGGCGCTCGCCCACGCGGCGGGGTGCGAGCGGGTCGTCGTCGAGGAGTTCCTCGACGGCCCGGAGTTCTCCCTCTTCGTGGTCTGCGACGGCACGATCGGCCGGCCGCTGCTGCCGGCCCAGGACTTCAAGCGCATCTTCGACGGCGGCCGCGGGCCCAACACCGGCGGCATGGGCTCCTACGCCCCGCTCACCTGGCTCCCCGCCGGCACCGTCGAGACGGTCATGGCGCAGGTCGTCGAGCCGACGCTCGCCGAGATGCGCCGGCTCGGGGCGCCCTTCGTCGGGTGCCTCTACGTCGGCCTCGCACTGACCGCGGCCGGGCCGAAGGTCATCGAGTTCAACGTCCGCTTCGGCGACCCCGACATCCAGCCCGTCCTCGCGCTGCTCGACTCGCCGCTGGGTGCGCTGCTCGCGCGCCGCCGCCGTCGGGAACCTGTCCGACGCCCCCGAGCCCGCCTTCCTCGACGGTGCCGCCGTGTCCGTCGTGATGGCCAGCGCCGGCTACCCCGAGGGTTCCTCGAAGAACGACGTCATCGTCGGCACCCCGACGCTCGCCGTCGAGACCGACGTGGACGTCATCCACGCCGGCACGGCGCGCACCGACGCCGGGCTGGTGACCGCCGGCGGCAGGGTGCTCGCCGTCCGCGCGACCGGTGCCGACGTGGCCGACGCCCGCGCCAAGGCGTACGAGGGCATCTCCTCGATCAGCTTCCCGGGCGCCCAGTGGCGCCGCGACATCGCGGCCGAGCCGCTCGGCGTCGTCGAGGGCGCCGCGTCGCGTGGCTGACGCCGTCTTCCCGCCGGGGAGCGAGCTGGTGATGCGCGAGGTGCTGCACGGCGGGCTGTGGGCCCACTGGCCCGAGCGGGTCGTCTCGGACGACGGACCCGACGGGGTGCTCGCCACCTTCCAGCCGGCCGGCACGCCGCTGTCCTTCCCGCCGCACGCGACGCCGCACCCGTGGGGCCACCTCGAGGCGTGGCAGGGCACGTCGGTGCTCAAGCTCCGCCGGACCGGCGACTGGTACGCCGTCTGGGCGTTCTTCGACGCCGACGGCGTCCGGCTGTCGTCGTACGTCAACTTCGAGACGCCCTACGTCCGGCAGCCCGACGGGATCGACGTCAACGACCTCCAGCTCGACATCGTCGTCCCGGCAGGGGAGCCGTGGCGATGGAAGGACGTGCAGGACCTCGCGCCCTCGCTGGCGTCCGGCCGGATCACGCAGGACGAGCTGCTCGCCGTCCTGGCCGCCGCGACCGAGGTCGCCACCCTCCTCGACGACGACGTCCGCTGGTGGGCGCCGTGGGACGACTGGACCCCGCAGGATGGGACAATCGGGACGTGAGCGTCCCCAACGTCCTGGCCACCCGCTACGCCGGCGCCGACCTCGCCGAGATCTGGTCGCCCGAGCACAAGATCGTCCTCGAGCGGCAGCTCTGGGTGGCCGTGCTGAAGGCCCAGCGCGACCTCGGCATCGACGTGCCCGACGGCGTCGTCGAGGCCTACGAGGCGGTGGTCGACCGGGTCGACCTCGACTCGATCGCCGCGCGAGAGCGCGTCACCCGCCACGACGTGAAGGCCCGCATCGAGGAGTTCTCCTCCCTCGCCGGGCACGAGCACATCCACAAGGGCATGACCTCGCGCGACCTGACCGAGAACGTCGAGCAGCTGCAGGTACGCCGCTCGCTCGAGGTCGTGCGCGACCGCGCCGTCGCCGCCCTGGTCCGGCTCGGCCGGCTGGCCGCCGAGCACGAGACCACCGTGATGGCGGGCCGCTCGCACAACGTGGCGGCCCAGGCGACCACGCTCGGCAAGCGCTTCGCGACGATCGCCGACGAGATGCTCATCGGCGTCCAGCGGGTCGAGGAGCTGCTCGCCCGCTACCCGCTGCGCGGCATCAAGGGCCCGATGGGCACCTCGCAGGACATGCTCGACCTCCTCGACGGCGACGCCGACAAGCTCGACGACCTCGAGCAGCGCGTGGCCGCGCACCTCGGCTTCGAGCAGACCCTGACCAGCGTCGGCCAGGTCTACCCGCGCTCCCTCGACTTCGACGTGGTCGCCGCCCTCGTCCAGCTGGTCAGCGGCCCCTCCAACCTCGCGACCACGGTCCGGCTGATGGCCGGGCACGAGCTGGTGACCGAGGGCTTCAAGGAGGGCCAGGTCGGCTCGTCGGCGATGCCCCACAAGATGAACACCCGCTCGTGCGAGCGGGTCAACGGCCTCGCCGTCATCCTGCGCGGACACCTGTCGATGGTCAGCGAGCTCGCCGGCGACCAGTGGAACGAGGGCGACGTGTCCTGCTCGGTCGTGCGCCGGGTCGCGCTGCCCGACGCCTTCTTCGCCACCGACGGCCTCTTCCAGACCTTCCTCACCGTGCTCGACGAGTTCGGCGCCTTCCCGGCGGTGATCCAGCGCGAGCTCGACCGCTACCTGCCCTTCCTCACCACCACCAAGGTGCTGATGGCAGCGGTCCGCAACGGCGTCGGCCGCGAGGCCGCCCACGAGGCGATCAAGGAGGCCGCCGTCGGCACCGCGCTGGCGATGCGTGCCGGCCAGGCCGACAACGACGTCTTCGCCAAGCTCGCCGCCGACACGCGCCTCGGGCTCACCCGCGACCAGATCGAGGCGCTCGTCGCCGACCCGATCGAGTTCACCGGTGCCGCGGTCGCCCAGACCCGTGCGGTCGTGGCCCGGGTCGAGGCGCTCGCGGCCCGGTATCCCGACGCCGCGGCGTACGTCCCGGGCGCGATCCTCTAGCTGGGGTCTCCTTGCCAACCCACGCAGCCAGCGGCGACCCGGGCCTCAGTCCCCGAGCCGCCAGGACCGTACGGCGGCGGCGAGGGCGATCGCGAGCACGACGAGCGCCGCGAGCAGGGCCGTCCGCGCCGCGACGGGCGCGGAGGCGGCCGCGTTGACGGCCTGGTAGACCGTCATCAGCAGGGCGGCGCCGAGGGCGGAGCCGATGCGCTGCCCGGTCTGCAACGCGCCACCGGCCGCGCCACCCATCTGGGGCGGCACCTCGGCGAGGGACAGGGTGAAGTTGGGCGAGATGACCCCGCCGCCGCCGACGCCCGCGAGGAACATCGCCGGCGCGAGGGTCCACCAGAGCCGGTCGCTCGGCTGCGTCACCAGCAGCGCCGCGAGCGCGGTGCCGGTCATCATCACCGAGAGCGCCACCAGGGTGACCTTGCGACCGAGCCGCCCGACCAGCCTGCCGGCGAGCGGCGACGTGGTGGCCGCGCCGAAGGCGAACGGCGTCATCAGCAGCGCCGCCCTCAACGGCGAGAAGCCCTCGCCCTCCTGCAGGTGCACCGAGAGGACGAGGAAGATCCCGGTGAAGCCGGTGAAGTAGAGCGTGCCGACGAGCAGTCCGTTGGCGTAGCCGGGCAGCCCGCGCAGCAGCGAGACGTCGAGCAGCGGCGGTCGGCCGTGCGCGACGATGCGGGCCTCCCAGCGCACGAACGCCCACGCGAGCGGCGGGAAGAGCACCAGCAGGACGAGCGTCGGGCCGGCGCCGCCCTCGAGGCTGACCAGCGGGTAGAGCACCGCCAGCACGGCCAGCCCGAGCAGCAGCGCCCCGACGAGGTCGACGCGGGGGTCCTTCTCCGCATCGGCGCTCGCGTCGTTGTCGGGCACCAGCCGCCGGATGAGCACGAGCGCGACCAGGCCGATCGGCACGTTGATGAGGAAGAGCGAGCGCCAGCCGTTGTCCTCGCCGAGCAGGCCGATCAGCAGGCCGCCGATGAGGGGGCCGGCGGCCGAGGCGACCGCGACGGTGAAGCCGAACATGCCGAACGCGCGCCCCCGCTCCTCGCCGCGGAAGAGCTGCTGGATGAGGCCGGAGTTCTGCGGCGTCAGCAGCCCGGCGCTCGCCCCCTGCAGCAGCCGGGCGACGACGATGGTCGCGGCGCTCGGAGCCAGTCCCACGGCCAGGCTCGACAGGACGAACCCGACCAGCCCGATCGTCATCATCCTGCGCCGGCCGTGCGCGTCGCCGAGCCGTCCGCCGGCGACGAGCGTCATCCCGAACGCCAGGGCGTAGCCCGACACCACCCACTGGATGGTGGCCGCGCTGGTGTCGAGGCCGGCGCGGATCGACGGGAGCGCGACGTTGACGATCGTGACGTCGAGCAGGGACATGAAGCCGACGACGAGGGACACCGCCAGCACCCGCCAGCGCCGGGGGTCGGGCTCGTACGTCGCGTCGCCCTGCTCGGCGTCCGTCTTCTCGCTCTGCGTCATCCCCGCCAGCCTTGCACCCGGTGCATGATCGGGGACATGAAGGCGGTGCAGGTGCGGGTGGTCGGGCGGGTCCAGGGCGTCTCGTTCCGGTGGTACACCCAGGAGCAGGCGCGCTCGCTCGGCGTGACCGGCTGGGTGCGCAACGAGCCCGACGGGACCGTGCTGGTCCACGCCGAGGGCGACGACGCACCGGTCGACGCGCTCGTCGAGTGGTGCCGCCGCGGACCCTCGGCGGCCCGGGTGACCGACGTGGCGGTGCGGGAGGCCGCGCCGAGCGGCGCGACGACGTTCGAGACCCGCTACTGACGACCCGCAGGAAGATCGGGGCGAGGCTGCAACGATCCGGCGCCAGGCGGACACAGGGGAGGCATGGACACATCGGGGGACGAGCGCGAGCAGCGCTTCCGCGGGCTCTACGCCGCCCACTTCGACGGCGTCCTGGGATATGCACTGCGTCGTACGTCGCGCGCGGAGGACGCGGCGGACGTCACGTCGGAGACCTTCCTGGTCGCCTGGCGCCGGATGCAGCACGTCCCGTCCGGTGACGGGGCACGGCCCTGGCTGTACGCCGTCGCCCGCCGCCAGCTCGCGAACCAGCGACGCGGCGAGCTCCGACGGCGCCGGCTGGGGGAGCGGCTGCGCCGCGACCTCGCCGTCGTCGTCCCGGACCTCAGCGACCAGGTCGTGCAGGACCACACGGTCGACGTCGCGATGTCGCGCCTCAGCGCGCGCGACGAGGAGGTGCTGCAGCTGCACCTGTGGGAAGGGCTCGAGCCGCGCGAGATCGGCGAGGTGCTCGGCCTGCCGTCGACGGTCGTCCGGCCACGGCTGTCCCGCGCCCGGGCGCGGCTGCGCGACCTCCTCGGCAACGATCCACCGGTGGCCGGACACGTACGGGACATGCACCCCACCCCGATCCACGAGGAGAACCAGTGACATCCCCCCACGACGTTCTCTGCCTCCCCCGCTTCGCTCCTCCGTCCGACAACGCCGCAGGGACCCCGAGATGACGCCACGACTGACCGACCAGGCCGTGTCCGAGCTGCCGCTCGCCGCGGCCCGGGCCGAGCTGCTGGAGGAGATCGTGTCCACCTCCGTCGCCGAGCACGCCCGGACCGAGGAATCACCCCCTCGCCGGCGCTGGATGGCACCGATCGCCGCCGCGGCGGCGGTGGCCGCCCTCGTTGCCGCCCCGACCTACCTGCTCGCGCGCGACGGCGCGGGCACCGCGGCTCCGGCGGACGGCGGCGGGACCGTGCCTTCCCCTTCGTCCCCTTCGTCCGCCACGACCTCGCAGGACCCGGCGACCACGGACGAGGTCGGGCACGAGTGGCTCGTCCTCGACGCCGCCGGCTGGCAGGTCGCCTACAGCTCCGACACCGACGGGTGGCGCGAGGTGCAGTACGAGAAGGGTGGCCAGCGGCTCGACATCAGCGTCGTGAGCGCCGGGCTCCACGACGACTACGTCAAGGACCGGCAACGGCTCGACTACCCGACGGTGGACCCCGGTGCGCCGATCCGGCTGGCCGGCGCCGACGCGCTCATGTGGCCCTACTCCGCCACCGACCACACCGCCATCGGCGTCGCGGAGCACGGGGTCTACCCCGAGGTCCGCGGCGCGGGCATGGACCGGGCGGCCTACCTCGACCTCGTCGCCCAGCTGCACTGGACCGACCAGGCCGGCTTCGAGACCTCCCTGCCCGAGGCCTCGGTCACCGGCGACGAGCGCGACGACGTCGTCGCGCAGATGCTCAGCGACGTGCCGATGCCCCCGGACTGGGAGAACCCCGGCTCGAGCGACACCGACCGCTACCAGCTCGGTGCCGCGGTCGTCGGCTCCGTGGCGTGCCAGTGGATCGGCGAGTTCGAGCGCGCGACCCGGGCCGGTGACCAGGCGGCGGCGTCGGACGCGGCCGAGGCGATGGCCAGCAGCCGGGACTGGGCGGTCCTGAAGGAGATGGACGCCACGGGCGACTATCCCGACGTCGTCCGGCAGCTCGCCGACGAGATGTCCGCGGGCCAGGTGCCGGCGGGCTGGCGAGAGGCACTGGGCTGTCCGTGACCACCGCGCCGGCGGTGCGCAAACTCCAGTGAACTTGTCGACTATCGTGTCCGCATGACGACGGCCACCTCCGCCCCGCCCACCTACGACGACGTCCAGGTCGTGGTGCCCGCGCCCGGGCCGGGCGCGGGCAACTGGGCGGGTGCCGCCAGCGCGGTGCTGGTCGACGGTGTCTTCTGGCTCACCTGGCGCGTACGACGTCCGCTGACGGACGGGCGCGGCGTCTCGGTCGTCGTGGCGAGGTCCGACGACGGCCTCACCTTCGAGCCCGTCGCCGAGGTGTCGCGGGAGGCGTTCGGCGCCGAGTCCTTCGAGCGGCCGGTCCTGGTGCCGCTGCGCGAGGGCGGCTGGCGGCTCTACCTCTCCTGCGCGACGCCCGGCTCCAAGCACTGGTGGGTCGACAGCCTGACCGCGGACACGGTGGACGCCCTGCCCGACGGCGTACGACGTCGGGTGCACGAGGGCGACGCGGCCACCGCCGTCAAGGACCCGGTGATCACCGTCGGCGACGACGGCTACGAGATGTGGCTGTGCTGCCACCCCCTCGACGAGCCCGGCCACGAGGACCGGATGACGACGCGCCGGCTGACCAGCACCGACGGGCTCGACTGGACCGACCACGGCGAGGTGCTCGCCGGGCGCGAGGGCCAGTGGGACGCCCGCGGCGCGCGCGTCAGCGCCGTGCTGCCCGACGGGTCGGTGCTCTACGACGGCCGCCCCGACGCCGAGTCCAACTGGTTCGAGACGACCGGCGTCGCGACGTGGGACGGCACCGCGCTGACCCGGCTCGACCAGCCGCCGATCAGCTCGCCGCACTCCGACGGCGCCTTCCGCTACGCCACCGCCGTGCCGCTGCCCGACGGCCGCGTCCGCTACTACGTCGAGGCCGCTCGCCCCGACGGCGCGCACGACCTGGTCACCTGCGTGCGCTGACGACCGGCTTCGTCGGGGTCGGCACAGGCGGGTGACCGTCGCGCGCTCGCTGAAGGAGCCGCGGCTCTGCGGGCGAGAGCCAGTCGCTGAAGTCCTGCCCGGTGAGCTCGCCCAGCAGGCGCGATGTCGTCGACGTACGACGTCCAGCAGCCGCTGCGCGCCGCAGGGTGTCCAGGCGTGGGCCGGTGCGCGGCGTCGCTGTCGCCGAGCAGCGCGATCGACAGCGGGTGGAGGCGCGCGCCACACCTCGCGGCGGGGCGAACTGGCCGAGCCGGGCGCCGGCGCGCACGACCGGTCCGACGACGCTGGGCCGCAGGCCCGGGCGCGACGAAGCCGCGCGAGTTGTCGCGCGGGATCGAGTCGACGAGGCCCTCGCGGATGCCGAGGAACCGGCCGACCCGGTCGACGGTCGCGTCCGGGCTCGTCGACGAGGTCGCGGTAGCGGACGACCAGGATCCGCGCCGGGTCGACGTAGGAGTGGAGGTGCTGCGAGCTGCTCGCCGTAGCGGCCGAGCTCGCGGTAGCGCCAGAACGGCGCCCACCCCGCGCGGACCCGCTCGTCCTCGCGCTCGAAGGCCGTGACGAAGTCCGACACGGGCTCGAGGCCGTCGGACCAGAGGTGCATCCAGTTGCTGTAGGCCCGGTCGACCGGGTCGCGCACGACGGCGACCAGCTTCACCTCCGGCAGCGCCTCGGCGATCCGGCGGTGCGCGCCGCGGCTCCAGAGGTAGAACGGCGTGCTCTCGCCGCGCACCTGGTGCTCGGCGGCCGGCTCGAAGAGCGGGAAGTAGCGGTCGGCCCGCCAGATCCACTCCTGCTGCGAGTGCTTGTCGCCGGGGCCGCACCAGGCGGGCGGCGGCGCGCCGTCGCAGAGCCAGTACTTCGGCTCCTTCGGGTCGGACACGAAGACGTCCGGGTGCTGGGCGAGCGCCGCGTGCAGCGCGGTCGTGCCGGCCTTGGGTGCGCCGATCACGAGGAAGTCGGGCCGCGGTGCTCGGGTCATGCGTCCCTCCCAGGACTAATGTCTAGTGACTCACTCGACAATACCCCGCGGCTCCCCCGACGAGAAGGGCGGACGTGGCACGGATCTCGTCGTCCCCGGCTTCACCCCGGAGGCCGCCGCGCTCGACACTGGAGGCATGAGCGCCCCCGTCACCGTGTCCGTCACGCGCCACGTCGACCCGGCGCACACCACCCAGATGCTGGCCTGGATGCAGGCGGGGACGTCGATGGCGGAGAAGTTCGACGGCTTCCTCGGGTCCGGCTGGGTGCGGCCGAGCGCCGACTCGGACGAGTGGCACATGCTCTACCGCTTCGCCGACGCCGCGTCCCTCGGCGCGTGGGAGGCCTCGCCCCAGCGGGCATGGTGGCTCGAGGCCGCGCAGGGCAGCGTCGAGGAGAGCCGTCGCGAACGGCGTACGGGCATCGAGGGCTGGTTCGACGAGCCGGCCTCGGTCGAGCTGCTCAGCGCCGCGCCTGCCGCGCCGCCGCGGTGGAAGCAGATGGTCGTGATCTTCATGGGCTTCTTCCCGCTCAGCCTCGCGGTCAACGTCCTCGTCTCCCACACCGCGCTGGCCGACTGGCCGCTCGTGCTCCGCGTCTTCGCGACGATCCTGGTGATGACCCCGCTGATGACCTACGTCGTGCTCCCGTGGCTGACCCGTCGCATGTCGTGGTGGCTGCACCGCTGAGCGGGTCGCGACGCGGCTAGGCTCGCCCCGTGGCCGACACCATGATCCCCGCCGCCCCTGACATCGAGGGCGCCACCCACCTCCACTCCGGCAAGGTCCGCGACCTCTACCGGATCGACGGTGGCGAGCACGAGGGCCGGCTGCTGATGGTCGCGAGCGACCGCATCTCGGCCTACGACTTCGTCCTCGACACGACCATCCCCGACAAGGGCGAGATCCTCACCCGGATGTCGCTGTGGTGGTTCGACCAGCTCTCCGGGCTCGTCGGCAACCACGTCGTCTCGTCCGACGTCCCGGCCTCCGTGGCCGGTCGCGCGCGTCATCTGCGAGCGCCTCGACATGTTCCCGGTCGAGTGCGTCGCCCGCGGCTACCTCACCGGCTCCGCGCTCGACGACTACCACCGCGACGGCGAGGTCTGCGGCGTCGCGCTCCCGGCGGGCCTGCAGGACGGCAGCCGCCTCCACGAGCCGATCTTCACCCCGGCGACGAAGGCCGACCTCGGCGACCACGACGAGAACGTCGACTACGAGGCCGTCTGCGAGGCCGTCGGCGACGACGCCGCGGCCGAGCTGCGGATGCTGACCATGGAGGTCTACGGCAAGGCGCACGACCTCGCCCGCGAGCGCGGCATCATCCTGGCCGACACCAAGCTCGAGTTCGGCCGTCGCCCGGACGGGACGACGATCCTCGCCGACGAGGTGCTCACCCCCGACTCGAGCCGCTTCTGGCCGGCCGACGAGTGGCAGCCCGGCCGCACCCAGACGGCGTACGACAAGCAGTTCCTGCGCAACTGGCTCACCGGCGAGTCCGGGTGGGACCGCCACTCCGGCGAGGCGCCGCCGTCGCTGCCCGACGAGGTCGTCGAGCGGACGCGTGAGCGCTACGTCGAGGCCTACCGGCGCCTGACCGGGGAGTCGTTCTGACCTCCCGGGCCATCGACGCGACCGTCGAGCTGACGGTCAGCGCCGAGGCCGCCTTCCGCTACCTGTCGGACCCGCGCAACCGGCCGGAGTGGCAGTCGTCGCTGCTCTCGGTCGCCGTGCCGCCCGACGAGGAGCCGCACCTCGGCCAGCGGTGGAGCGAGACCACGGCGGTGGGCGTACGCCCCCACCTCGAGACCACGGTCTTCCAGCCGTTCCGCGCGTGGGCCGAGACCGGGACCTGGCGCGGCGTCACCGCGACCCTGGGGCTGCAGTTCACCGACGTCCCCGGCGGGTGCCGGGTCCGCGCGCAGGGCTCGGTCAGTGGCCAGGGCGCCTGGGCCGTGCCGGCCGGAGCCGCCGGGCTGCTGGCGTCGAAGGCGATCGCGACCGACCTGCGCAAGGCCGGCAGGATCCTCGCCTCCCGGAACGGGTGACCGCCGTCACGACCGGTGAGTAGGTTGTCGACATGTCGAACCTCTCCTCGCTGCTCGAGCGCTCCGCACAGGCCCACCCGGACCGTACGGCGGTGGTGCTGGGCGACACCCGCCTGACCTACGCCCAGGTCGACGCGGCGTCCAACCAGGTCGCCAACCTGCTGGTGTCCCGCGGCATCGAGCCCGGCGACAAGGTCGCGCTGAGCTGCCCGAACCTGCCCTACTTCCCGATCGTCTACTACGGGATCCTCAAGGCCGGCGCCACGGTCGTCCCGCTCAACGTGCTGCTCAAGGGGCGCGAGGTGGCCTACCACCTCGACGACTCCGACGCGAAGGCGTACTTCTGCTTCCAGGGCACCCCCGAGCTGCCGATCGGGGCCGAGGGCCACGCCGGCTTCGAGCAGACCGCGTCGTGCGAGCACTTCTTCGTCATCACCGCCGACCCGGCGGCGGCGTCGCCGATCGAGGGCACCGAGACCCTCGGCCAGGCGCTGCAGGGGCAGTCGCCCCAGTTCGAGCTCGGTCGACGTGGACGACGACGACACCGCCGTCATCCTCTACACGTCGGGCACCACCGGCCAGCCCAAGGGCGCCGAGCTGATGCACCGCAACATGATCAGCAACGCCCTCGCGAGCGACGCGCTCTTCGGCGCCGACGGCGACAACCCCGACACGCTGCTGTGCGTGCTGCCGCTGTTCCACTCCTTCGGCCAGACCGTGATCATGAACTCCGGCTTCGCCTTCGGCGGCACCGTCGTGCTGCTGCCGCGCTTCGAGGCCGGTCCGGCGCTGGCGCTGATGGACTCCGAGGACGTCACCTTCTTCGCCGGCGTCCCGACGATGTACTGGGGGCTGCTCGGCGCGCTCGACGACTCCGGCGTCGACGTGAAGAAGCTCGCCGCGAACCTGCGCGTCGCCGCGGCCGGCGGGTCCGCGCTGCCGGTCGAGGTGCACAAGGAGTTCGAGCGCCGCTTCGGCGTGACGATCCTCGAGGGCTACGGCCTCTCCGAGACCTCGCCGGTGTCCAGCTTCTCGGTGTGGGGCGAGCCCGCCCGGGTCGGCTCGATCGGCCGGCCGATCCCCGGCGTCGAGATGAAGCTGATCAACCCGGAGCCGGGCGTGCGGGAGGACCTCGAGGACGGCGAGGACGTCGTCGGCGAGATCGCGATCAAGGGGCCCAACATCATGAAGGGCTACTACGGTCGCCCCGACGCCACCGACGACGCGATCGTCGACGGCTGGTTCCGCTCCGGCGACCTCGGCCGCAAGGACGCCGACGGCTGGTACTACATCGTCGACCGGTCCAAGGACATGATCATCCGCGGCGGCTACAACGTGTACCCCCGCGAGATCGAGGAGGTGCTGCTCACGCACCCCGACGTCTCGCTCGCGGCCGTGATCGGCGTGCCGCACGAGAGCCACGGCGAGGAGATCAAGGCCGTGGTGATCCGCAAGGAGGGCGCGAGCGTCACCGAGGACGAGCTGGTCGCGTGGGGCAAGGAGCAGATGGCGGGCTACAAGTACCCGCGCGTCGTCCAGTTCGTCGACGCCCTCCCGATGACCGCCACCGGCAAGATCCTCAAGCGCGAGCTCAGCTGATGCGCCCGCTCTCCATCGCGTTCGGCGCGATCATGGTGATCGTCGGCGCTGGTCTGGACGCTGCAGGGCCTCGGCTACCTCGAGGGCAGCCCGATGACCGACCAGACCCTCTGGGCGGTCCTCGGTCCGCTCCTCGCCGGTCTCGGCGTCGGCCTGATCGTGGTCGCCGTACGCCGCCGCCCGAGCTGACGCTCGTGCGTCAGGTCGGCGTGATGCCCAGCCGCTCCTGGAGCGCGATCGCGTCGAAGGGGGCGTGGACGCGGGCGTCGTTGTCGAAGTAGACGAGGACGTCGAGGCCGGCCGACGACCACCCGCGCACCTTGTCGGCCCAGCGGTCGAGGGCCTCGTCGCTGTAGCCGCTGGCGTAGAGCTCCTCGTCGCCGTGCAGCCGCACGTGGACCAGGTCGCTGGTCACCTCGTCGAACATCGGCCAGGTCCCGGCCGAGTCGGCGACCACCATGCCGATGTCGTGGGCGCGCAGCAGCTCGCAGAACGCCGGCGTACGGAACGACTCGTGGCGCACCTCGAGCACGTGCCGTAGCGGCCGGTCGACGGGGGAGTCGGTGTCGGCCGGCTCGCGGAGCTTGGTCGGGTCGTGGTGGGCAGCGGCGTACGCCGACGCCTCCGACGTGCGCCGGGGGAGCAGGTCGAAGAACGCGGACAGCCGGTCGGGGTGGAAGCCCAGCTGGGGCGGGAGCTGCCACAGCAGCGGTCCGAGCCGGTCGCCGAGCGAGAGGACGCCGGTCGCGAGGAAGGTGGCCAGCGGCGCCTCGACGTCGACCAGCTTCTTCATGTGCGTGATGTAGCGCGGACCCTTCACGGCGAAGAGGAAGTCCTCCGGCACCTGCGAGGCCCACGTCCGCCAGCTCGACGGACGCTGCAGCGAGTAGAACGAGCCGTTGACCTCGACGGACGTGAGGCGCGCCGCCGCGTGCTCGAGCTCGCGTCGCTGGGGCAGGCCCGGCGGGTAGAAGGAGCCGCGCCACCGGGCGTACCGCCAGCCGGAGATGCCCACGCGGATCATGGCGTGACGTACCCCGATGCACAGGCGGCCAACGCCGCGTTTCGGCGCTCGCCGCGGCGGGTATCCCTCCCTCACCACGACGAGAGGGTCGCCGATGTACACCGTTCCCGAACAGCTCTCCGAGCTCGCCGGCACCTGCCTGAGCGCCTCGCAGGGCGTCCTCGACGCCTGGACCGACGCGTCCGGCCCGCTCGCCGCCCTCAGCGGTGGTGTCGCCGGCAACACCCCCGGAGCCGCGGCCTTCCTCGGCGCGCACACCGGCGCGAGCGAGTCGGCCGACCTCGTCATGGGCCGCTTCTCGAGCGTGCTCGAGCAGGACATGGACGACCTCTACGCCGTCGCCTTCGACATGACCACGACCGACGAGACCACGGCCGCGGCCTACAAGAAGGGCGCTGCAGGGATCACGGGCGGGAGCACGCCGCGATGAGCGCCGGGCTCTGGGACCTCGCGGCGCGGCCCGACGCCCTCGACGCCGCGGCGCACGCCTGGCTCGGCATGGGGGAGCAGGTCGACGAGGCCGCGACCTCGGTCAACAACAAGGCCAGCGGCCTGCTCGGCACCTGGGAGGGCGAGAGCGCGACGTCGTACGACGCCCACCGCCGGACCCTGGTCACGTCGATCGACGAGGCGACCAACTCCGCGGCCCGCGTGTCGACCGCGCTGCAGCGCGCGGCCGGGTCGATCCGCAAGGCGCAGTCCGACCTGGACGCGTCGTGGTCGAGCGTGTCCGACATCCCGTCCACGGGCAGCGGGGGCTCGCTGACCTTCCAGCCGCGCGACGAGGCGGAGTCGACGCGGGTCCGCTCCGCGATCGAGCGCGCCAACGAGGTCCGCTCGCGGCTCGACGTCGAGCTGGCCGAGGACGCGGCCGCCCTGACGCAGGCCACCGAGCTCTGGAACAGCACCGCCGCTGAGTGGGCATCCGTCGCCGACGGCACCACCGACGGCTTCACCGTGCCTGCCGGCAGCCACGAGGTCGGCTTCATCGTGGTCGGCAACCAGGTGATCGTGAACGGCTCCGACGGCGACGACACCATCACGGTGTCGGTCGACCCCGCCACCGGCGTGCAGACCGTGACGATCAACGGCGTCTCCTACGAGGTCCCGAAGGGACAGGAGGTCGTGATCCGCGGCGGCGAGGGCAACGACACGATCACGGTGCCGCGAGGCGGCGGCATCAGCTTCACGCTCATCGGCAGCGGCGGCACCGACAACCTCACCGGCGGCGACGGCAACGACACGCTGCTCGGCCTCGACGGCGACGACAACATCGACGCCGGCACGGGCGACGACCGCGTCACCGGCGGCGCCGGCCAGGACTACCTCAACGGCCAGGGCGGCAACGACCGCATCTTCGGCGGCGAGGGCCGCGACACCCTCTACGGCCTCGGCGGCGACGACGTCCTCACCGGCGGCGCCGAGCAGGACTACCTCGAGGGCGGCACGGGCAACGACACCCTCTCCGGCGGCCACGGCAACGACATCCTCTCCGGCGGCGACGGCAACGACACGATCCGCGGCGGCAGCGGTGACGACGTGTCGTACGCCGGTCGCGGCACCGACACCACGCAGGGCGGCACCGGGTCCGACACCGCCAACGGCGAGGCGGGCGACGCCGACGAGGGCGTCGAGTCGACCGTCACCATCGAGATCCCCGACGGCCTCGCCGGGATCAGGATCGAGGGCAGCCCGGAGTTCGTCGAGCGGGTCCAGGCCGACCTGCAGATGCTCGCCAGCTCGCCCGAGGGCCAGCAGATGATCGCCAACCTCCAGCAGCACATCGCCGACGGTCCCGACACGCTGACGATCCGCGAGTACTACAACCCCGCGGACCCCAACAACAGCACCGCGTCGAGCGACGGCACCAACTCGGAGATCAACTACAACACCCGGCTCGACGACTTCCGCGGCGCGCCGCCGGTCGTGGTGCTCTACCACGAGTTCGCGCACGTCTACGACTACATGAACGACACCTTCGAGCCGACCCCCTACGACGGCGACGACACCACCGACCACGGGATCAAGACCGGTGAGCGGCAGGCCACCGGGCTGCCCATCGACCACGACGACGACCCGTCGACGCCGGAGATCATCGACCCCGACCACGACATCGGGCTCACCGAGAACGGCATGCGCGACGAGATGGGCCTGCCCAACCGTGACCACTACCGCTGACCCGCGCCGGCGGTCCGGGTGGATCGCGGCGGGGGTCGCGGCGGTCCTGCTCGCGGTGGGCGGATGTGCAGGGACCGACACCCAGGAGGAGCCGGTGGAGACATCGACCGAGGGCGGGCCGGAGACGCCCGCCCAGGACGCCCCGCGGCCGGACGTCGACTTCTCCGTCGAGGTCACGCCGGGTGCCGACGCCGTCGCCGTCTCGTGGACGCTGACCAACACCGGTGACGAGCGGCTCCTCGTCGTCGACCGCGTCCCGCGCGCGTCCGGGGCGGCGGTCGTCTACGACCCGCAGGCGACCTACGTCGTGGGTGGCGACGACGGGCTCGTGCAGGTCGCCCAGCAGCTCTACGCCATGCCGGAGACGACGATGTCCTACGCCCAGCCGCCGAGGGCCGGCGCGACCGAGCTCGCTCCCGGCGCCACGATCCAGCGCGACCTCGCGGTCCCGCTGCCGCTGGAGCGCCTCTCGCCCTGGGGCAACGACGTGGGCGACGGGCCGATCGCGCTGCCGGACCCGGTGACGTCCGTGCAGTTCTGCCTCGGGGTGGTCGCCGGCGAGCCGGAGCCCTCGTGGGGGCTCGACCGTGCCGACGGCACCCTCACGCTCCAGCACGGCAGCGGCGCGGTGGCCGCCCAGCACGTCCTGTGCTCGGACCCGACCCCGGTGGAGTGAGCAACCCTCCCTAGGATGGGACCGCACCGTCCAGACCGGTTCCAGCAGGGAGCACCCCGTGGCGCGCTACGTCGTCGATGTCATGCCCAAGCCCGAGATCCTCGACCCGCAGGGCAAGGCGGTGCTCGGCTCGCTGCCGCGGCTCGGCTTCGCCGGCGTGAGCGACGTACGCCAGGGCAAGAGGTTCGAGATCGAGCTCGACGGCGAGCCCAGCGACGCGCTCCTCGAGGAGGTCCGCGAGATGGCCGAGAAGCTGCTCTCCAACCCGGTGATCGAGGACTTCGAGGTGCACGCCGCCGGGAGACCAGGCATGAAGGTCGGCGTCGTCACCTTCCCCGGCTCGCTCGACGACGGCGACGCCCGTCGCGCGGTCACCATCGGTGGCAACGAGGCGGTCGCGCTGTGGCACGGCGACGACGACCTCCGGGGCGTCGACGCGATCGTGCTGCCCGGTGGCTTCTCCTACGGCGACTACCTGCGCTGCGGCGCGATCTCGCGCTTCGCGCCGGTGATGACCTCGGTGATCGAGGCCGCCGGCAAGGGGATGCCCGTCCTCGGCATCTGCAACGGCTTCCAGATCCTCTGCGAGTCGCACCTGCTCCCCGGCGCGCTGATCCGCAACGACCACCGCAAGTTCGTCTGCCGTGACCAGCGGCTGCGGATCGAGCGCGTCGACACCCCGTGGACGTCGGCGTACGCCGCCGGTGCCGAGGTCACGATCGTGCTCAAGAACGGCGAGGGCGGCTTCGTCGCCGACGAGCCCACCCTCGACCGGCTCGAGGGCGAGGGCCGCGTCGTCGCGCGCTACCTCGACGACAACCCCAACGGCTCGCTGCGCGACATCGCCGGCATCTCCAACGAGCGCGGCAACGTCGTCGGCCTGATGCCCCACCCCGAGCACGCCGTCGAGGACCTCACCGGTCCCGGCACCGACGGGCTCGGCTTCTTCAGCTCGCTCGTCGAGCACGCGTTCGCATGAGCACCCCACGACGTTCCTCTCCCCCGCTGCGCTCCTCCGAACAACGCCACGGGGACCCCGCGTGAGCCCCACCCGGCTCTACCGCCTCGTCGCGCGTGCCGAGGCCGTCACCTGGGCGCTGCTGCTGACGGGGATGTTCCTCAAGTACGTCACCGAGACCACCGAGCTCGGCGTGCAGGTCTTCGGGATGGTGCACGGCGTCGTCTTCATCGCCTACTGCCTCACCACCGTGCTGCTCGCCGTCGACCAGCGGTGGCCGCTCGGCCGGCTCGTGCTCGGTCTGGGTGCCGCGGTCCCGCCGTTCGCGACCGTGCCCTTCGAGTCGTACGCCGAGCGTGCCGGACTGCTCGGCGACACGTGGCGGCTGCGCTCGGAGGACCCCCGCGGCCTCGTCGAGAAGCCGACCGCCTGGCTGCTCCGCCGTCCGGCGCAGGGCCTGCTCGTCGCCGTGCTCGCCGTCGCCGGCCTGACCGGGGTCGCCCTGGTCGTCGGCCCGCCGGCCTGACGTTCTTCCAGTGATCCCCGGTCAGCCGGGGATCACTGAACTTGTCGGCCCGTGCAAGGCCTGACAAGTTCAGTGAGTGCCGGTCAGCCGGGGATCGCGCAAACGGCTCAGAGGCCCCGCTGGAGCTTGTTCCACGTCTGCGGCGTGGCCACGCCGGACACGGTGATGCGCAGCCGTGACTGGTAGGCGCGCAGGGCGGCCTCGGTCTTCTCGTCGAAGACCCCGGTCGCGCGGAACCGGCCGGCGCCCGCGGCGTTGAGCGCGCGCTGCAGGCGGTGGACGGCCTCGTCGGACGAGCCGCGCTTGACGATCGTCCGCGCCCCGGCCGCGAGCAGCGCCGTCCAGTGCCGCTTCTCGAAGGTGTCGGTCGGCGTGAAGCGCCGGCTGGCCTGCCACGTCCGCGCGGCCGCGACCGTCGCGGCGTCGTACGTCCCGCTGAGCGGACCCGAGTACATGCCCTGCTCGGTGAGCAGGCACTGCAGCACCTTGACCCTGGTCGGCTGCGCGGAGGCAGGCGTGAGGGCCGGGTAGTTCCAGTAGCCGAGGCGGGTGCCGGGGCAGCGCCCCTCCGGCACGGGCTGCGAGCCGGCGCCGAGGTCGATGAAGTTCGTGTCGATGTTGATCGTCACCCCGCCCCACGTCTCGTTGTGGCCGCCGCGGTACTGCTTCATCCGGCCGCCGGGACGCCAGCCGTCCTCGGGGATGTACGTCGTCGAGGTGTCGGCGTTGCCGTCCCACCGGGCGATCCAGATCCGGTCCGGCAGCGCGAACTGGCCGGGCCGCAGGACGCGGGCGTCGTCGAGCATCTTGATGCCCGAGCTGGCGCTGGAGTAGAAGCCGGCGACGTAGCCGAGCGCCTTGATCCGCGTCACCCACGCCGAGGTGAACACCAGCGCGGACTCGCGGCAGGCGGTGTTGGTGAGGTCGAAGCCCTCGAGGTCGTACCAGATCGTGCTGCCCGGCCCGATGCCGTACGCCATCGCGTCGGCGGCGTTCTTGTCGGCCTCGACGGTGCCCTGGCCGGCCGCGGCGGCATAGCCGTCGGCCGGCTTGTTGGAGATCTTGAAGTCGTCCTTGTAGCGCGGGAAGCGCGGCTGGCAGGACGCCTGCGGGCCGAGGGCGATCGGCAGGAGCCGCCATCCCCGGGAGACCTGGGCGGCGACCCACTCCGGGCTCAGGTTGGGCTGCGAACGGCACGCGCGCGAGTCCCCGGAGATGTAGATCCCGACCGCGGAGAACGGCGACTTGGCCCACCACCTGTCCATCGCCGACTGCGTCGGGGCCAGGCACTGGTCGAAGCCGTGGCCGGTGAAGTCGCCCGGCGTGGCCAGCGCGACCTGCTGCTGCGACACGCGCTCAGGAGCCCGCGGGGACGTGCCGTCCGCGAGCGCCGGCGTCGTCCCGGCGAGGGGAGCGGCGAGGACGAGTGCCAGGGCGGCGACGAGCCGTCGCTGGGCACGGGTCGAGAAGGGGAGGTGCATCGGTGACTCCACGGCAGGGGAAGGTGCGGCCCGAGAAGGGAACCACACCAGTCACACCCGTCACAGGGGTTCGGCTGAACTACAGAGGGGTAGTTCCCGGCTCGCCGGTGGGCACCTCGTCGAGGAGGAAGTTGCCCTTGGCCTCCTCGGCCTCGACGAGCTCCTCGAAGGCGAGCGCGATGTCCTCCTTGTGCTCCTCGAACATCTTGGTGAGGTGGCCCTGGAGGAGGGTCGCGTTGGGGGAGTCGCCGGAGAAGACCTGGTCCCAGGTGTCCTCGCCGCCGCGGATCTTCTCCACCAGCGTCTTCATGTCGTCACCGAGCTCGCCCGACGAGGCCTGCTCCTCGAGCGCCTCCTTCTCCTCGGGCGTCAGGAGCGGACGCGCGTTCATCGCGTCGACCGTCTCCTTGAGGTCGGCCAGGCTGGTCGACAGGTCCTCGCGGGCCTCGCTGATGGCCGCCAGGATCTCAGCCTGGCTGCGGGTGTCGGTCATGGTCGGAGGCTACGCGGGGACGGCCGTCACCGCGGCCGGACGCTGGCCGATCGTCGGCGTCGTGATCGAGCTCGGGTCGCGGGTCACGCTGCTCGGCGTACCGGTCGAGGTCGGGGCGGTCGGCGTCGAGACCGGCGCCTTGTCGCCGTCGAAGAAGTTCTTCACGGTCTCGATGAAGGACTTCACCTGCTTGAGGATGCTGATCAGCTTCATGATCGCCTTGTAGGCCTTCATCACGGCCTGGAACGCCTGCCACACGGCCTGCACCACGCGGGCCCAGCCGACGCCGGGGATGCTCATCGTGGCCAGCGCCGACGACACGGTCTGCACGGCCGACTTCACGCACTGCACGACCGACAGCGCGGTCTGCCAGGCGTCCTTGCAGATCTGGACGACGTTCTGGCCCATCTGCACGAGCTGGCCGGCCTGGGTGTCGAGCGAGCCGACCCACGTGCCGATCTGCTTGATCGCGGCGTCGGAGGCGCCGCCCTGCCAGGTCTTCGAGATCGTCTGGCCGCCGCTCTGGAGGTTGTCGGCGACACCCTTCATCGACTGGCCCAGCGCCCCGAACGACGATCCCTGCGAGGAGGCGCCGACCACGTCGCCGCCGATCTTCTCGGCGAGCTCGGCACGGATGTCGAACCCGGTGAGCATCCTGACCAGGTCGCAGACGGTGTCGTAGGGGAAGCCGAAGCTGATCTGCGGCAGGCTCGTCTCGGTCGGGCCGGCCCGGCGGATCGTGGTGTCCGCGACGTCGAAGAACGAGCTGGACCCGTCGCGCCCGTCGATGCCCTTCGCGTTGTGACGACGCACGACGCCGTCCTCGGTGAGCGTGAAGTCGCGGGCCGTGGCCCGCAGCGCCTCGGCGTGGTCGCGCATGCCCGTGCCGTTGTCCTCGAGCGACTGGTGCACCGAGGGCAGCAGCGAGTTGTAGGCGCCCATCATGGTCTCGAGGATCGGGCCGAAGTCGGTCTGCACGAGCGCGCTGCCGCCGTTGCGCGCGATGCCGGTGAGGTCGTCGCTGGCTCGCTGGACCTGGGCGGACCAGGCATCGAGCTCGGAGAGGTCGACGGTCATCACGGCGTTCATCGCGGCTCCTGAGAAATCCGGTGGTGCGTCCGAGTTGCTGGGGGTGTGCCTGTCGACTTTCCCCGAACCGCCGCCGGCGAAACCGGCGCACCCCATTTGTTTACCCACAGCGCGGCCTCGGGTGTTTGGGCCCTGCGTGCGCGGGTATCCCGGTGAGGTGAGCGAAGGTGGCAAGCGAGCCGTGATGCAGGTCGAGCCGACCAGGTTGGTCGAGCTCGCCGCGTCCTCCGAGCGCATCCTCGACGCGATGACCGACGACTGGCAGGCCGCCGCCGCCGACCTGGCCGAGGCGTGCTCCGGACTGGGCGACGCCACCGGGGCGCGCAACGTCCAGGCGTCGTACGCCGACTCGCTGGCCGACGCCGGCGAGGTCGTGGCCGCGCTGATGCAGGCCCTCGAGATGGGCATCACCGGTCTCGTCGACGCCGCCCAGGACGCCGTTCGCGCGGACGACGCCGTGGCCGAGGAGCTCACGCGGGCCACCCACCAGCTGTCGGGCGAGGGATTCGCCCCGAAGCCGGACCGCGGAGGTCGCTGACCGTGCCGGCCAACCCGTGGGAGCTGCGCGCCGACGTGCGTCCGCTGGAGGTCGCCGCGACGCGCTGGGCCGAGGTGGCCGCGCTGATGGCGCGCCGCGGTGACGAGATCATCGACGCCGCACGGCGGGCGACCGAGGGCTGGGACGCAGTGGCCGCCGAGAGCTACGAGCAGCACCGGCGCCAGGTGCTGGCCAACCTCGACCGGTTCACCACCCTCGCCCAGCAGGTCTCGGCCTCGCTGCAGGCGATCAGCTCGCTCCTCACCTCCTCGCAGAAGGAGCTCGACGAGGCGTGGACCAAGGTCGCACTCGTCCCGCACGACGTCGTGGGCGAGCAGCGCTACCTCGTCTTCAGGCCGGAGGACGACGACGGTCGCGGCAAGGTCGACGGCGGCAAGCTCGAGACCGAGGAGATCCGCTCGCGCCTCGCGCTGTCCCTCGACCAGGAGAGCACCCGGTTGCGGGACGCGCGCGCCGAATTCGTCAACGTCCGCACCGAGCTCACCACGCTCGCCGGCGGCACCTTCGGCCCCCACGGCCTCGGCCCCGTGCTCGACCCCCTCGGTGAGGAGACGGGCGTGGGCACCGTCGCGTCCACCTCCGTGCCGGGGTCCGCGCAGTCCGGCGTCACGGCCGCCGGGCTGCCGCCCATCGCGCCGATCTCGGTCGAGATGCCGCACCTGAGCGGCCTGTCCGCGGCTGCGCTGACGCCGTTCGTCGCGGGGGCGGCGGGTGGGCTGGCCGGCCGCGGTCGCGCCTCGGGCAACGGCACCACACCGCCCGCCGCCGGGGGCATGGGCATGGGGGCGATGGGTGCGCGGGGCGGGACGATGTCGCGCGGCATGGCCAGCGGTCGCGCCGGTGCCCGTCGGCTAGCGACGCCCCGGCTCGAGGGCATGACGGGGGAGGACGACCCCGACGCAGCCGCCCGGGCCAAGCAGGCCGAGAAGGAGGCCAAGCGCGCCGCGCTCGAGGAGAAGCGTGCCGAGCGCGCCGCCCGCAGGGCCGAGCGGGAGTCCGAGCGCACGGGCCGGGGCGACCAGTCCCCGGGCTCCGGCACGAAGGGCGCGAAGGACAAGAAGGACGAGGACGACCGCGAGCGGGACGACCGCGACGTCGACGAGAGCGCCGACGTCGACGACGAGCCCACGGACCGTCCGGCCGCGATCACCGTCGTCCACTACGAGCCCGGCGAGGAGCCGCCGACCGACGACGCCCCCGGCGCCGGCCGTGGAGATCGGGCCGACGCCGGAGGCGCGGAGGACGTACGCCGGTCCTGACCGGCTCCGGGTCAGGCGGCCTCGGTCTCCAGGTCGGTCTCCGGGTCCGTCCCCAGCTCGGCCGCCAGCTCCGGCTCGGTCGCGAGCGGCTCGACCTCGGCGCGCGGCGTGCGCAGGACCGTGGCCGCGACCAGCAGTGCGAGGGACGCGAAGCCGGCCGAGGTGAGCAGGGCCGTCTGGAGGCCCGGGACGAACTGTCCCGGCACCGCGCCGGCGGCGTACACCGACACGATCACCGCGACGCCGACGGCGCTGCCGAGCTGCTGCGTGGTCTGCAGCAGGCCGGACGCCGACCCGGCGTGCTCGTGCTCGACCCCGGACAGGACGGTGACCGTGAGGGGCATGAACGCCAGCCCGGTGGCCAGGCCGGCCATCAGCATCGGGCCGAAGACCGTCGCGAGATAGGTGCCGTCGGTGCCCGCGGTGCTGAGCCAGCCGTAGCCCACCGCGAGGGTGGACGTGGCGGTCAGCAGCATCGCCCGCGGCCCGACCCGGGCGATCAGCCACGGCGTGATGCGCGACATCCCGAAGATGCCCAGGCTGAAGGGGAGGAAGGCGAACCCGGTCGCGAGCGGGCCGAAGCCGAGCACGATCTGCATGTACTGCACGACGAGGAAGAACATCGACAGGTTGGCGCCGATGAGCAGCGCCATGATCGCGAGGGCGCCGACGCGACGGCGGTTGCGGACGAGGTGCGGCTGCACCATCGGGTGCGGGTGCCGCGTCTCGGTGCGCGCGAGCAGCAGGAGCAGGGCGGCGCCGACGACGAAGCCGCCGATCGTGCGCACCGAGCCCCAGCCGTGCTCGGGTGCGCCGATGAGCGCCCACACGAGGGAGACGGCACCGATGGTCGCGCTGGCTGCGCCGACGAGGTCGAAGCGACCCGAGCGACGGGGCGTCTCGTCGACGAAGCGGCCGACGAGGAGCAGCACGACGAGGCCGAGCGGCACGTTGATGAAGAGCGTCCAGCGCCACGAGCCCACGTCGGTCAGCAGGCCACCGAGGATGAGGCCGATGGACGCGCCACCGGAGGAGACGGCACCGAAGAGGGCGAAGGCCCGGTTGCGGGCGGCCTCGTCGGGGGCGCTCGTGGTCAGCAGGGCGAGCACGCTCGGCGCGGCGAGCGCGGCGCCGACGCCCTGGAGGGCGCGGGTCGCGACCAGCTGGCCGGGCGTCTGGGCGAACCCGCCGAGCGCCGAGGCGACGGTGAAGATCGCGAGGCCGGCCTGGAAGGCACGCAGGCGACCGAAGACGTCGCCGAGCCGGCCGCCGAGGAGCAGCAGGCCGCCGAAGGCGAGGGTGTAGGCGTTGAGCACCCACGACAGCGCTGCCGGCCCGAAGGAGAGGTCGGCGTCGATGCGGGGGAGCGCCACGTTCACGACGGTGGCGTCGAGCACGATCATCAGCTGGGCGACCAGCACGATGGCGATGCCGGCGGCTGCGCGGCCGGCACGCGGCGGGAGCTCGGTGGGGAGCTCGCGGGTGGAGAGGGATGACATGAGAGTGGGTCCTGTTCTGGCCCGGTGGGCCGAGGTACAGTAGATCCGGAGGGTGACTCCGCTTCCTCCCCGACAATACGGAGACTGTCTCCGTTTAGCAAGCCGCGAGGTGAGATTTCCGGTGCGTGCCGACGCCCAGCGCAACTACGACCGCATCGTCGAGGCCGCTCGCACCGCCTTCCGCGAGCGGGGCTACGACACGTCCCTCGACCAGATCGCCAAGGACGCCGGGGTCGGTCCGGGCACCCTCTACCGGCACTTCCCCACCCGGGACGACCTGATCGACGCGGTGATGCAGGCGTGGGTCGACCACGTCGAGGAGACGGTCGGCAAGGCGCTCACCCACGAGGGCGGCCCGCGCGACGTGCTCGTCAACTGGTTCGAGGAGTACGTCCGGCTGATCAGCGTGCACAAGGGCGGGCCGGCCAAGATCACCGGCGCGATGGGCGACGACGCCTCGCCGATCCGCAGCAAGTGCCAGGTGCTGCAGTCCGCCGGCGGCCGGGTCCTCGACCGGCTGCGGGACGAGGGCGCCGTACGCGACGACGTCACGCCGCTCGAGGTCGCGCGCCTCGTCGGTGGCATCGCCACCGTCGCGGACCAGTCCGAGCTGGACCCGGCGGTCGTGCGACCGATGCTCGAGGTCGTCGCCGACGGACTGATGAAGTAGTCACCGGCCACCGCCGGTAGATTGCTCCCGTGCCCGAGACGAGCGCCGCCCCCCGTTCCACCTCCGCTTCCCAGCCGACCACCTCGGGCGCCTCCGGCACCCTCGACACGGTCGCGATCGCGTCGACCGACGCCGAGCGCGAGCAGCCGTGGGCCGAGCTGGGCCTCAAGGCCGACGAGTACGCCACGATCCGCGAGATCCTCGGCCGCCGCCCGACGAGCTCGGAGCTGGCGATGTACTCGGTCATGTGGAGCGAGCACTGCTCCTACAAGTCGACCAAGGTGCACCTCAAGCAGTTCAGCGAGATCCCGCAGGAGACGCCGGTCGGCAAGATGCTGGCGGGCATCGGGGAGAACGCCGGCGTCCTCGACATCGGCCAGGGCTACGCCGTGACCTTCAAGGTCGAGAGCCACAACCACCCGTCGTTCGTCGAGCCCTACCAGGGCGCCGCGACCGGCGTCGGCGGCATCGTGCGCGACATCCTCGCGATGGGCGCGCGCCCGGTCGCCGTGATGGACCCGCTGCGCTTCGGCCCGCTCGACGCCCCCGACACCGCACGCGTCCTGCCCGGGATCGTGGCCGGCGTCGGCGGCTACGGCAACTGCCTCGGCCTGCCCAACATCGGCGGCGAGGCGGTCTTCGACGAGACCTATGCCGGCAACCCGCTCGTCAACGCGCTCTGCGTCGGCGTGCTGCGGCACGAGGACCTCCACCTCGCCAACGCGACCGGCACCGGCAACCAGGTGGTGCTGTACGGCGCGCGCACCGGCGGCGACGGCATCGGCGGGGTGTCGGTGCTGGCCAGCGAGACCTTCGACGAGGGCGGGCCGGCCAAGCGACCGAGCGTCCAGGTCGGCGACCCCTTCATGGAGAAGCTGCTCATCGAGTGCACCCTCGAGCTCTTCGCCGCCGGCGTCATCGCCGGCATCCAGGACCTCGGCGGCGCCGGGCTCTCGTGCGCGACCTCCGAGCTCGCGTCCGCCGGCGACGGCGGCATGCACGTCGAGCTCGACCGGGTGCCGCTGCGCGACTCGACGCTGCGGCCCGAGGAGATCCTGATGAGCGAGTCGCAGGAGCGGATGATGGCGGTCGTCGAGCCCGACGACGTCGCGGCCTTCATGGCGATCTGCGAGAAGTGGGACGTCGAGGCCGTCGTCGTCGGCGAGGTGACCGACACGGGTCGGCTGCACATCGACTGGCACGGCGAGCGCGTCGTCGACGTACCTCCCCGGTCGGTGGCCCACGACGGCCCGACCTACCAGCGCCCCTTCGCCCGGCCCGACTGGCAGGACGCCCTGCAGGCCGACACCGCGGACTCCCTCGCGCGGCCGTCCTCGGGCGAGGAGCTGCGTGAGACGGTGCTCCGCCTCGTCGCCTCGCCCAACCTCTGCGACAAGTCGTGGATCACCGACCAGTACGACCGCTACGTCCAGGGCAACACCGTCCTCGCCCAGCCGGCCGACTCCGGCATGGTCCGCGTCGACGCCGACACCAACCTCGGCGTCGCGGTCTCCACCGACTGCAACGGCCGCTTCGCCAAGCTCGACCCCTACACCGGCGCCCAGCTCGCGCTGGCCGAGTCCTTCCGCAACGTCGCCACCGGCGGCGCCCGCCCGCTCGCGGTGTCGGACTGCCTCAACTTCGGCTCGCCCGAGGACCCGGCCGTGATGTGGCAGTTCGCCGAGGCGTGCCGCGGCCTCAAGGACGCCTGCCTCGAGCTCGGCGTCCCGGTCACCGGCGGCAACGTCAGCCTCTACAACCAGACCGGCGAGACGGCCATCCTGCCGACCCCGGTGGTCGCGGTGCTCGGCGTCATCGAGGACGTCACGCGTCGTACGCCGACCGGGTTCCAGGCCGCGGACGAGCAGGTCTTCCTGCTCGGCGACACCCGCGACGAGCTGTCGGGGTCGGAGTGGGCGCACGTCGTGCACGGCCACCTCGGCGGCCTGCCGCCGCGGCTCGACCTCGCCGCCGAGCAGGCACTCGCCTCGCTGCTGCAGGACGCCTCCCGTGACGGCGTCGTCACGAGTGCGCACGACCTCTCCGACGGCGGCCTCGCGCAGGCGCTGGTCGAGTCGACGTTCACCCGCGACATCGGCGCCACGGTCTCCCTCGAGGGCGACGCCTTCGTCGCGCTCTTCTCCGAGTCGACCGCCCGGGTGCTGGTGACGGCGACCGACGACCGGGCCGACGCGCTGGTCGCGCTCGCCCAGCAGCACGGCGTACCCCTCACGCAGCTCGGTCGCACCGGCGGCGACACCCTGGCGATCGAGGGCGTCCTCGACCTCCCCGTCGCCGAGGCCAAGGCGGCCTGGCGCGCGACCCTGCCGGCAGCCCTCGGCTCCTGAGCCGACCTCTGCACCCGAGTTCCACGCTTAGCGCCCCAGATCTGGGCTGACAAGCGTGGCGGTCACCGGATATCCGGTGACCGCCACGCCCGGACCACCAGGAGGTCAGCTCGAGCGACGCATCGCGCGTACGCCGACGACGAGCCCGAGCGCCGCGACGACCGCCGCCCCGGCGACACCCTGCGCGACCACGTCGGCCGGCCAGGTGCCGGCGAAGAGCGCCCGCACGGCGTCGACGACGTACGTCATCGGGTTCAGCATCGAGACGATCTCCAGCCAGCGGGGCGCGCCGTCCATCGGCAGCAGCACGCCGGCGGTGAGCAGCGCCGGGAACAGCAGCGTCTGCTGGACCGTCCAGAACATCCAGTCCTGGCCCTTCGACGCGAGCGCCAGGGCGAACGACAGCGCACCGACCCCGACGCTGAACAGCGACAGCACGAGCGCCGCGGCCAGCACGCCTGCGAGGTGCAGGTCGAAGCTGAACGGCGTCACGACCGCGACGATGATCGCGACCTGCATCAGCATCGGCACGACCTCCTTCAGGGCACGGCCGACCAGCAGCGCGGGACGGCCGAGCGGCGAGACGAGCTGGCGCTCGTGCGAGCCCGACTGCATCTCCTCCATCAGGTTCGCGCCGGTGAAGGACGCGCCCATCAGCGCGGTCATCGCGACGATGCCGGGCACGAACCACTGCAGCGCCGATCCGTCGGCCATCTGCGGCAGCAGTGGCGCGAAGAGCCCGAGGAAGACCAGCGGCTGGATCATCGCGAAGACGACGGACATCGGCTCGCGCCAGACGGGCTTGAGCTCGCGGTTCATCACGTTGACGGTGTCCTGGGCGAAGGTGCTCATGCTGCTACCTCGTTCTGGTCTCGGCGGGGGCGGTGGTCTCGGTGCTCTCAGGGCTCTCGGGGGTCTGCTGCGCCTCGCGCAGGCTGCGACCGGTCAGGTCGAGGAAGACGTCGTCGAGGGTCGGTCGGGCGACCTCCACCCGCGTCGGGGGTACGCCGTCCGCGGCCAGGTCGGCGAGCACCCCGGCGACCATCGTGGAGCCGTCCCTGACCCGCAGGTCGACCGAGTCCGCGGTGACCTCGACCCGCGAGTCGGGCACCCGGTCGAGGCGGGCGGCGGCGCGCGCCGCGTCGGACGCCGAGGCGAAGCCGAGCCGGACGAGGTCACCGAGCCCGCTCTTGAGCCGGGCCGCCGAGTCGTCGGCGATCACGCGGCCGTGGTCGACCACGACCACCCGGCCGGCGAGGGCGTCGGCCTCCTCGAGGTAGTGGGTGGTCAGCACGACGGTGCTGCCGGTCTCCGCGTGCAGGCGCTGGATGAGCTGCTGGAGGTTGATCCGGTTCTGCGGGTCGAGGCCCGTCGACGGCTCGTCGAGGAACAGCACCCGCGGCAGGTGCACCAGCCCCATCGCGATGTCGAGGCGGCGCCGCTGGCCGCCGGACAGCGAGGCGACCTTGCGGTCCGCGACCGCCTCCAGGTCGAGGTCGCTGATCAGCTCGGCGGCCCGCCGTTGCGCGTCGGCGCGCGACAGCCCGTGGGCGCGGCCCTGGCTGATCAGCTCGTCGCGGCCGAGCTGCCGGTGCCCCGCGCCGTTGCCCTGGCCGACGAAGCCGATGGCCCGGCGGACGTCGCGCTGGCCGGTCACCACGTCGTGCCCGGCGACGGTCGCGGTGCCGGAGGTGGGTGGGATGAGGGTGGTGAGCATCCGGAGCGTGGTCGACTTCCCGGCCCCGTTGGGCCCGAGGAAGGCGACCAGCTCGCCCTGCCCGATCTCGAGGTCGAGGCCCTGGACGGCCTCGACGGTCTGCTTGCGCGAGGTGAAGTGGCGGGTCAGGCCACGGGTCACGATCGCCGGTCCGGTGGTGTCGGTGTAGGTCATGGGGACGACGCTAGGAAGGCATCAGGTCAGTTCCTGACCGCATTCGGATTATTCTGGACGACATGAGCACGAGCGAGCGGATGCTGCGGCTGCTGTCGCTGCTCCAGACCCACCGCTACTGGCCGGGTCCGGAGCTCTCCGACCGGCTGGAGGTGAGCGCCCGCACGCTTCGTCGCGACGTGGACCGTCTCCGCGAGCTCGGCTACACCGTCGACGCGGTCCGGGGCGCTGCCGGCGGCTACCAGCTCCGCGCCGGTGGGTCGCTCCCACCGCTGCTGCTCGAGGACGAGGAGGCCGTCGCGATCGCCGTCGGGCTGCGTACGGCTGCGGCCGGCGCGGTCGCCGGGATGGACGACTGGTCGGTGCAGGCGCTCTCCAAGGTGCTGTCCCTGATGCCGCCGAGGCTGCGCCGCCAGATGGACGCCGTCGCCACCCAGACCGAGTCGCCCGGCCCGTGGGAGGGCGCCCCGGTCTTCGACGCCGCCGTCCTCACCACGCTCGCCCAGGCCTGCCGCGACAGCGAGCTGCTCCGCTTCGACTACGCGGCGCGCGAGGCGGAGGTGACCCACCGCCGGGTCGAGCCGCTGCGGCTGGTGAGCCTGGGCCGCCGGTGGTACCTCGTCGCCTGGGACCGCGACCGGGCGGACTGGCGCAGCTTCCGCCTCGACCGGATCTCCGCACCGGAGCCCACCGGCCAGCGGTTCCGCGCCCGCGACCTCCCGGCCGACGACGCCCTCGCCTTCGTGCAGCAGGGCATCCGCCGGATTCCCCAGCGCTACGCCGTACGCGTGCGGCTGGCGATGCCCGCCGACGACCTCGCGCCGCAGGTCGGTCGCTGGGGGACCGTCACCGCCGACGGCGACGGGTGCGTCCTCGAGATGAACGTCGACGACCTCTCGTGGCCGGTGATGGTGGTGGCGGGCTCGGGCGCCGAGTTCGTGGTCGAGTCCCCGCCCGAGCTCGCCGAGCGGGTGGCCGAGGTGGGCGCCCGCTTCTCCCGGACGTCCGCCTAGGCTCGCCGCATGGCACACCCCCGGCTCGGCCGGCGCTCCCTCCTCGCAGGGCTCGGCGTCGCTGCGCTCGCGGGCTGTGCCGCCGAGCCCGGGCCGCCCGGCTCGCGCACGACCAGTCCAGCAACAGGAGCAGGGGAGGGACCAGTGGCCGGCGGCCCTGAGCGGATCACCTACGGCGACGACCCGAGCCAGTGGGTCGACGTCCACACGCCCGACGGCGAGAGCCGCGGGCTGGTCGTCGTCATCCACGGCGGGTTCTGGAAGGCGGAGTACGGCGCGGAGTACGGCGCGCCGCTCGCCGAGGACCTCGTCGGGCGCGGCTGGACCGCGGCCAACGTCGAGTACCGCCGGGTCGGCAACGGTGGCGGCTTCCCCGAAACCCTCGACGACATCCACGCAGCCATCGGCGCGGTCGCGGGCCAGGCAGGACCGGGCGCGGACGGTCCCGTGGTCACCCTCGGCCACTCCGCCGGCGGGCACCTCGCGACCTGGGCCGCCGCCCGCGGACGCTTCGACCGGTGGGCCGGCGGCCCGGCGCTCACCCATGTCGTGAGCCAGGCCGGGGTGCTCGACCTGGAGGCCGCCGTGGCGGACGGGCTCGGCACGGACGCCACCGTCGCGTTCCTCGGCGAGGCGAGCCGGACGGCGTACGACCAGGCGGACCCGCTCGCCCAGGTGCCGCTCGACGTCCCGATGTGGGCGGTGCACGCGAGCGACGACGACATCGTGCCGTTCAGCCAGGCGACGACCTACGTCGACGCGGCGACGGCGGCCGGTGCCGAGGCGACCCTCGTCGAGGTGACCGGTGGCCACTTCGGTCTCATCGACACCTCCAGTGACGCGTGGGCCGCGTGCGTGAAGGTCCTCGACTCCATCGGCTGAGGCCCCCGTCGGACTGTCCCGCTCACGCGACGGCGGCGACCGTCCGGCTCGGCGCCGCGCCCGGCTCCTCCTCGAGCCGCGGCCACGCGGCCGGACGCGGGACCTGCCGGACCGTCGCGCTCGCCGTCGGGATCAGCGCGCTGATCGTGACCAGGACGAGGAGTCCGATCGTCGCGGAGCGCCCGCCGAGCTGCTCGAGCAGGAACCCACCGAGGATCGGGGCGAGCGGCAGGAGCGACAGTCCGACGAACTGCATCGACGACGCGACGCGGCCCTGGAGGTGCAGGGGGGTGATGGCCATGCGGTACGACTGCGAGCCCGCGTTGCCGGCCGGGTTGAGCAGGATGCCGAGGAACAGCACCGCACCGACCACGAGCGGCGAGCCCCAGAAGAGCAGCGGCACCAGCAGCGGCACCCAGCTCCACGCCACCACCAGGGTGAGCCGACCGGTCGGCACCCGGTCGATGATCCGCGGGGCGACGAGGGCGCCGAGGATGCCGCCGGCGCCGGCCAGCATGTCGATGACGCCGATCGCACCCGGGTGCACGCCGTCCTGGACCAGGCCCATGATCGCGACGTAGAAGACCGCGTTGACGGCGAGGTTGCTGGTGGCGGCGAACGCCATCATGGTGCGGAAGTAGGGCCGACCGATCACGTAGCGCAGGCCCTCGACCAGGTCGGCGCGGACGTTGCTCGGCGGCCGGTCGCTCCGCGGCGAGAGGTCGGTGCGGATCCGCGACAGCGTGACGAACGAGATCGCGAACGTGAGGGCGTCGAAGACGAACGGCATCGCGCGCCCCAGTCCGACCAGCAGCGCCCCGAGCGGTCCGCCGACGAGGGCGGCGACGTGCTGGCGGGCCTGGTTCTGGCTGAGCGCGGTCGGGAGCTCGTCGCGGGTGACGACCGAACGCACCGCCGATGCCTCGGCCGGGCCGAAGACGCCGGTGCCGACGCCGGTCAGCAGCGCGGCGACGACCAGGTGCCAGAGCCGCAGCTCGCCCATCAGCGCGGCGACGGCGACCAGCCCGTAGACGAGCGACCCCGATCCGCTGGCGAGCATCATCAGCCGCTTGCGGTCGCTGCGGTCCACGACGACGCCGGCAGGGAGCAGCGCGGCCACCATCCCGAGCGTGAACGCGGCGGTCGGCAGTCCGGCCAGCACGGCCGAGCCGGTCAGCGCGTAGCCGACCAGGGCGAAGGCGAACATGCTCACCGCGCTGCCGAGCTGGCTCACCGCCTCGCCCGTCCAGAGGGCGGTGAAGTCGCGGTTGCGGGAGAGCGAGCGGTAGGAGGTCATGTCCGCACCATATGTTGCGCACGTAGTGTTGCGCAATAGTGCGTGCGGAACTTGCTACGCTGGGCACATGGCCGACAAGCAGGGGACCGTGCACGACCCGCGCGTGCTGCGGGCCATCGCCCACCCCGTGCGCAACCGGATCCTCGCCGAGCTCTCCGCGGGCGGTCCGATGCGCGCGGCCGACATCGCCCGCGAGCTCGGCATCCCGGCCAACCAGGCGAGCTTCCACCTGCGCCAGCTCGCCAAGTACGGCCTGATCGAGGAGGCGCCCGAAGCCGCCCGCGACCAGCGCGACCGGGTCTGGAGGTCCGCGGACGACGGCACCCTGAGCATCGACGTCGGTGCGATGGAGAAGGAGCCGGGAGGCAGGGCGGCGGCGACGGTCTTCCTCCGCAACGCCGCCGGCTACGCCCACCAGCTCGTCGAGGCGGCCTACGGCCAGGACCGGCGTCCCGAGACCCACCGCTCCACCATGGACACCGCGGTCCGGCTCACCAAGGAGGAGGCGGCGCAGCTCTCGACGGAGGTCAGCGAGCTGGTCCAGCGCTGGACCGAGCGCAACCGCGGCCGCGGCGACGGGCGCACGACGTACGCCTTCCACGCGATGTTGCTGCCCCAGCCCGACCCCGCGACCGACGACGAGGGCTGACTCCGGTCGTCCCGCACGTCGCGAGATCGGGCGAACGCGCCGCACGGGGCCTCACCGGGCGTACTGTCACCGGATGCGACTGTGGCCGTTCTCCCGGCGAGTGCGGCCCTCCGGCCCGCTGCGGTTCGGGCGTCGCGTGCGGCTCAGCGCAGACGTGCGGGACATGTCGGCCGGTGGCTGGATGGAGGCGGCCCTGCTCAGCCAGAAGGAGCGCGGCGAGCGGGTTCGCGACTCCGACCGGATGGTCGAGCGCGAGCGCTGGGACCTCCTCGGCTGAGTCCCGCCTCGACGGTGGTCGGACTAGCCTCGACCCGTGCCCGCCCGCCTGAAGGTCCTCTCCGCCGAGCAGCTGGCGACCGCCGACACGAAGGCGCTGGTCAAGCACTACCTCGCGGTCCTCGAGCAGCGCGCGCCCGGCAGGTCGGTGGAGGTCCGGGTGCCGCCCTTCGCCGCCGTGCAGGTGGTCCCCGGCGTCCGCCACACCCGCGGCACCCCGCCGGCGGTCGTCGAGACCGACGCCGAGACGTGGCTCGCGGTCGCCACCGGGCGTACGACGTGGCACGAGGCGCTCGACAGCGGCAGGGTCCTCGCCAGCGGCGAGCGCACCGACCTGTCGGCCTACCTGCCGCTGACCGACTGACGAACGGCTAGCCTCCGCACCATGCACGTGAGCTCCCTCGGATTCCGCACCGACCTGGCCCTGCTGACCGCGTCGGGCAGCGTCATCGAGGACCGGGGGACGCACCTCGTGGTGCGCTCGCCGGACAACCCGTCCTACTTCTGGGGCAACTTCCTCCTCCTCGCCCGGCCGCCGGTCCCGGGCGGCGAGAAGGAGGTGGTGGGCGCCTTCCACACCGAGTTCCCGCTGGCCGACCACGTCAGCATCGGCATCGACACCGCCGAGCTGACCGACGAGGCGCGGGCGGCGTTCGAGGCCGCGGGCCTGACCGTGGACGTCGCCACCGTGCTCGCGACCGGGGCGCTCCAGCAGCCGCGCGAGGTGGAGGCGGAGGTCCGCGAGCTGACGGGCGACGACGACTGGGAGGCACGCGCGCGGCTGAGCCAGCAGCTCTACCCGCAGACCTCCGAGGAGGCGTTCATGGCCTTCGCCCGCCAGAAGAACGCCCAGGAGCGCCGCCTCGTCGACGCCGGTCGCGGCACCCGCTTCGGCGCCTTCGTCGACGGCGCCCTCGTCTCCACCGCCGGCATCTTCGTCACCGAGGAGGGCGTCGCGCGCTTCCAGAGCGTCGAGACGCTCACCGACCACCGCCGCCGCGGACTCGCCGCGGCGGTCGTGCACGCGGCCGGGCAGCACGCGCTCGACCGGCTGGGCGTACGCACCCTCGTGATCGTCGCCGACACCGACGGTGAGGCGATCGGGATCTACCGCCGTCTCGGCTTCGCCGACGTCGAGCGCCAGCTGATGATGGAGAAGCGCAGCGGCGAGTGGGCCACGCTCGACTCGTGAGGCGGCAGTCCTAGGGTGAGGGCATGACTGTCGACATCGCCGCCCGTCTCGCCGAGGTCATGCCCGGCATCCGCCGCGACCTCGAGGACCTGGTCCGCATCCAGTCGGTCTCCGCCGACCCCGCGCGCGCCGGTGAGGTCGAGCGCAGCGCCGAGGCGACGCGCGACCTCTTCGCCGCCGAGGGCTTCGAGGCCGAGATCGTGCGGGCCCACGACGGTGCGCCGCCGGCGGTGATCGCCCGGAAGGCCGGCCCCGAGGGTGCGCCGACCGTCCTGCTCTACGCCCACCACGACGTCCAGCCGGAGAACGACCACGCCGACTGGGACTCCCCGCCGTGGGAGCCCACCGAGCGGGGCG
Organism: uncultured Actinomycetota bacterium; assembly: GCA_963795275.1. Taxonomy (GTDB): domain Bacteria; phylum Actinomycetota; class Actinomycetes; order Propionibacteriales; family Nocardioidaceae; genus Nocardioides. The sequence goes on along the minus strand of CAWCHD010000016.1, from coordinate 117,308 downwards.
AGCGCCTCTACGGCCGCGGTGCGGCCGACGACAAGGCCGGCATCGCCGCCCACCTCGGCGCGGTCCGGATCTTCGGCGACGAGCTCCCGGTCAACCTCGTGATGTTCATCGAGGGCGAGGAGGAGGTCGGCTCCGACACCCTCGTCGAGCTGCTCACCACCTACCAGGACCGGCTCGAGGCCGACGTCATCGTGATCGCCGACTCGGGCAACTGGGACATCGGCGAGCCCGCCCTCACCACCTCGCTGCGCGGCCTGGTGCGGATGGACGTCGAGGTCCGCACCCTGACCCACGCCGTGCACAGCGGCATGTGGGGCGGCCTGGTGCCCGACTCGATCATGACGCTGTCGCGCCTCATCGCGAGCCTCAACAACGACGACGGCAGCGTCGCGATCGAGGGCCTGCACGCGGGTCCCGCCGCCGACGTGGAGTACCCCGAGGCCCGGCTGCGCGCCGAGTCCGGTGCCGCCGAGGGCATCGAGTGGATCGGCACCGGCACCGTCGTCGAGCGGCTCTGGACCCAGCCGGCCCTGTCGATCACCGGCCTCGACGCCCCCAAGGTCGAGGGCGCCTCCAACACCCTCGTCCCGGCCGCCCGGTGCCGGATCAGCCTCCGCATCGCGCCCGGCGACACCACCGCCAACGCCGTGCAGCGCCTGCAGGCCCACCTCGAGAAGCACGTCCCGTGGGGCGCCACGCTCAGCACGACCGTCGTCGACACCGGCGAGGCCACGCAGATCGACGCGACCGGTCCGGCGTACGACGCCGCGCGGGCCGCGTTCGCCGAGGCGTGGGACGGCACGGCTCCGGTCGACATGGGCGTGGGTGGCTCGATCCCGTTCATCGCCGAGTTCCTCGAGGCCTTCCCGCAGGCGAGCGTGCTCGTGACGGGCGTCGAGGACCCCGACACCCGCGCGCACGGCGCCAACGAGGGCCTGCACCTCGCCGAGTTCGAGAAGGTCGTCAAGGCCGAGGCGTTCCTGCTGCGCAACCTGGGCGACCTCCCGCGCTGACCCCCGGTCCGTCTGTTCACCATGGGATGTCGGCGAACAATCACTTCCCCGGGTCAATTGACATGGGGAAGTGCCGACAGGTCGACATCCCATGGTGAACAGGCACGCGCGTCGAGCCCGCCGCTCCTCGCCCTCACGCCGGCCGTGGGGAACCCGCCGGTAACCTCGCGGCATGGCGACCTTCCGTGCTCGTGACCGTTCCTCCGCGGTGCTCCGGTCCCCGCGGAGCGAGGTCTGGTCGGTCCTCACCGATGCCGACCTGATCGCGAAGATGACGCCCTACGTCACCTCCATCACGGTCGACGGCGAGCGCTGGGTCTGGCGGATGGGCACCATCCCCGTGCTCGGGATCTCGGTCGCGCCGCAGTTCACCGAGGTGATGGCGCTGCAGCCGGAGGAGCGGATCGAGTTCACGCACGACCCCGCCCGGCGCGACGAGATGACGGCCGTCGAGGGGACCTACGTCCTCGCCGACCACGCCGACGGCGGCACCGAGGTGAGCATCGACATCGAGATCTCGTGCAACCTCCCGCTGCCCGGCCTCGCCCGTCCGGCGGTCGAGCGGGTGATGGCCGGGGTCGTGAAGCACATGGGCTCGGTCTTCTCGCGCAACCTCCTCAAGCACCTGGGCGAGTCGTGAGGGTCCTCGTCCTCGGCGCCACCGGCTACGTCGGCTCGCGCCTCGTCCCGCACCTGCTCGACCTCGGCCACGAGGTCGTCGCCGCGTCGTCCTCGCCGCCCGACCCCGACCGCTTCGGCTGGGACGAGCGCGTCGAGGCGGTCCGCTGCGACGTCACCGACGCGGCCTCCGTCGCGCGGGCGCTGGCCGGTGTCGACGCCGTCGTCTACCTCGTCCACTCCCTCCAGCGCAGCGACTTCACCGACCGCGACCGCCTCGGTGCCGAGACCGTCGCCGCGGCCGTGGACGAGCAGGGCGTACGCCGTCTGGTCTACCTGTCCGGCCTGGTGCCCGACGCGCCCGAGAGCGAGCTGTCCGCCCACATCTCGAGCCGGCTCGAGGTCGAGCGGATCCTGCTCGGCACGCAGGCCGAGGCCGCGGCGCTGCGGGCCGGCGTCGTCATCGGGGCCGGGTCGACGTCCTTCGAGATCATCAGCCAGATCGCGACGCTCTTCGTGGTCCAGCCCGTGCCGCTCTGGATGCACCACCGCGTGCAGCCGATCGCCGTCTCCGACGTGCTCCGCGCGATCGGCGAGGCGCTCGACGACGACGGCCCGCGCGGCGCCGTCGACATCGGCGGGCCCGACGTCGTCACCTACCCCCGGCTGATGGGTGCCTGCGCGCGTGGCGCGGGGCTGTCGCGCGTACGGCTCCCGGCACCGGTCGCGCCCAGCGCGATCGTCGGACTGGCCACCGCCCTCGTCACGACCGCGCCGTTCCACACGGTCACGTCGCTGATCGAGTCCCTGCACCACGACATGGTCTGTCGCGACGGGCACACGTGGGAGCCGCGCGACGGCGGTCCCCTCCTCGGGCTGGCCGAGGCGATCGAGCTCGCGAGCGACCCGGCGTACGACGGCCCGGAGGGCGCCCTGCCCTCCGACCCCGCATGGACCCGCCCGCACCGCCTGCTCGAGGCGCTGCCGCTGCCCGCGACCACCCGCGCGGCGGCCCGGCTCGCCCTGCACCGCGTCCGCGCCATCCTCCCCACCTGAGGACACGGCGTACGCCTGTGGCTCCCGGATCCGTCCGCTGCGTCCTCGGGTGCGCTGCGGTTTCGAGACGCGGCCCCGACCGGCCGTAGACTGCGGGCGTGCCCTACCAGATGAGCAGGCGGACGGGTGGCGACGGCCGCCTGACCACGGCCCTCGACCCGCAGGACCAGGGCCCGCAGGACGCCTGTGGCGTCTTCGGGGTGTGGGCGCCCGGCGAGGACGTCGCCAAGCTGACCTACTTCGGGCTCTACGCCCTCCAGCACCGCGGCCAGGAGTCGGCGGGCATCGCGGTCAGCAACGGTCGCCAGATCCTCGTCTACAAGGACATGGGCCTCGTCTCCCAGGTCTTCGACGAGTCGACGCTCGACTCGCTCAAGGGCCACCTCGCGATCGGCCACTCGCGCTACTCCACCACCGGTGCCTCCACCTGGCAGAACGCGCAGCCGACCTTCCGGCCCACCGTGGACGGATCCATCGCGCTGGGCCACAACGGCAACCTGATCAACACCCACGAGCTCGCGCAGATGGTCGCCGACCTGCCCGGCCCCGACGGCGAGCTGCCGCTGCAGTCGCGCGACATCGAGAGCTCGACCAACGACACCAGCCTGGTCACGGCGCTGCTCGCCCACCACCCCGACACCTCGCTCGAGCAGCGCGCGCTCGAGGTGCTGCCGCAGGTGCGGGGCGCCTTCTGCTTCGTGTGGATGAACGAGGGCACCCTCTACGCCGCTCGCGACCCGCAGGGCATCCGACCGCTGGTGCTCGGTCGCCTCGACCGCGGCTGGGTGGTCGCCAGCGAGGACGCCGCGCTCGCCACCATCGGCGCCAGCGTGGTGCGCGAGGTCGAGCCCGGCGAGATGGTCGTGATCGACGAGAACGGCCTGCGCTCGCACCGGTTCGCCGAGGCCGACCGCAAGGGCTGCGTCTTCGAGTACGTCTACCTCGCCCGCCCCGACGCCACCATCAACTCTCGCAGCGTCCACGAGTCGCGGGTCGAGATGGGTCGCCAGCTCGCGCGGGAGTTCCCCGTCGACGCCGACCTCGTCATCCCGGTGCCGGAGTCCGGCACGCCTGCCGCCGCGGGGTACGCCGAGGAGTCCGGGATCCCGTTCGGACAGGGCTTCGTCAAGAACGCCTACGTCGGCCGTACCTTCATCCAGCCCAGCCAGACGCTGCGCCAGCTCGGCATCCGGCTCAAGCTCAACGCGCTCGACCACATGATCCGCGGCAAGCGGATCGTCGTGGTGGACGACTCGATCGTGCGCGGCAACACCCAGCGCGCGCAGGTGCGGATGCTGCGCGAGGCGGGTGCGCTCGAGGTGCACGTCCGGATCTCGAGCCCGCCGGTGAAGTGGCCGTGCTTCTACGGCATCGACTTCGCCACCCGCGCCGAGCTGATCGCCAACGGGCTGACGCCCGAGGAGATCGCCGCGAGCGTCGGGGCCGACACGCTGGGCTACATCTCCCTCGACGGGATGGTCGACGCGACCAAGCAGACGCGCGACACCCTCTGCACCGCCTGCTTCACCGGCGAGTACCCGGTCGAGCTCCCCGACGAGAGCCTGCTCGGCAAGCACCTGCTCGAGGCCACGCTGCAGTCGCCCACGATGGGCCGCGCACTCCCGGTCCTCAACAACCCCTGACCCGCCGTCGTACGCCACAGGAGCCCCGCGTGACCGACCAGCCCACCGCGTCCACTCCCGGGGCCTACGCCGCGGCCGGCGTCTCGATCGAGGCGGCCGACCGCGCGATCGACCTGATGAAGGGGTGGGTCGAGAAGGCCCGCCGCCCCGAGATGATCGGCGGCCTCGGTGGCTTCGCCGGGCTCTTCGACGCCTCGGCGCTGACCCGCTACGAGCGGCCCCTGCTGGCCACCTCGACCGACGGCGTCGGCACCAAGGTCGCGATCGCGCAGCTGATGGACGTGCACGACACGATCGGCTTCGACCTCGTCGGCATGGTCGTCGACGACCTCGTCGTGTGTGGCGCCGAGCCGCTCTTCATGACCGACTACATCGCCTGCGGCCGCGTCGTCCCCGAGCGGATCGCGGCCATCGTCAAGGGCATCGCCGAGGCCTGTGTCGTCGCCGGCTGCGCGCTCATCGGTGGCGAGACCGCCGAGCACCCCGGCCTGCTCGACCCCGACGACTACGACGTCGCCGGCGCCACCACCGGAGTGGTCGAGGCGAGCAAGCTGCTCGGCCCCGGTCGCGTACGCCCCGGCGACGTGGTGATCGCGATGGAGGCCAGCGGCCTGCACTCCAACGGCTACTCCCTGGTCCGCCACGTGCTCCTCAACGAGGCCGGCTGGACCGTCGACCGCCAGGTCGACGACTTCGGCCGGACGCTGGGCGAGGAGCTGCTCGAGCCGACCCGGATCTACGCCAAGGCCTGCCTCGACCTCGCCGACCGCACCGAGACCCACGCGATGTCGCACGTGACGGGCGGCGGGCTCGCTGCCAACCTCGAGCGGGTGCTCCCGGCCGAGGTGTCGGTGCGGATCGACCGCGCCACCTGGACCCCGCAGCCGGTCTTCGACGTCGTACGCCGGGTGGGCTCGGTGTCGCAGGCCGACCTCGAGGCGACGCTCAACTGCGGCGTCGGCATGGTGTCGCTCACCGCCCCCGAGTCGGTCGACGCGGCCATCGCCGTCCTCGCCGGCCACGGCGTCCGGGCGTGGGTCGCCGGCGAGGTCAGCCTCGACGACACCCACGGCGGCCGCGTGCTCCTGGAGGGCCAGCACCCCGGCTGGTGAGCGCCGAATCGGACGACGCCGCGCCGAATTACCCATGTGATGTGCGGGAACAGCCACCGCTCAGGTAGCGTTGTCCTCACGATATGTGACCGATCAGACCGGGCGCGCCTCAGGCCGCCCCGTCCAAGTGTGCGAGGGGGTCGACCCTATGGGGCGCGGCCGAGCTAAGGCGAAGCAGACCAAGGTCGCACGCGACCTGAAGTACCGGACTCACGAGACCGACTTCGGGGCGCTGGCGAACGAGCTGCACGGAAGTGACAACTCCCATCCCAGGCCGACCGAGGTCGAGCCGGACGAGGACGAGTGGTCGGACTATGCCGACCGCAGTCGTCGCGCAGACTGACTGACCGCACCTGATCGCACCTGATCACCACCCGGGCGACCGGGTGCTGAGGCGTACGACCGCGCCTTGCGCGTGGTGCCGAGCAGGCGCGTCTGTCCGCGAGATCAGTGCCGAGTCGGCGCGAATGTTCGCGCACAGGGTGCCGAGTCGGCGCACGTGTCCGTGAGAACGACGGCGAGTCGGCGCATCTGCACCTGCAGCGCGTACAGATGCGCCGACTCGACCGTCGATCAGCGCGCAGATGCGCCGACTCGACCGCTTGTCAGCGCGCAGATGCCCCTGCTCGTCAGAGGTGGATGCCGCGCAGGCGGCCGACCTCGCGCATCCGACGCTCGGCGAGCCGGTCGGCGGCCTCGGCGGAGGTGATGCCGTCGGACTTCGCGAGCTCGAAGACCCGGCGGGTGGTCTCGAAGATGCCGCTCGCGCGCTGCTGGGCGCGCTCGAAGGAGAAGCCCTCGAGCTCGTCGGCGACCTGGATGACGCCGCCGGAGTTCACGCAGTAGTCGGGGGCGTAGAGGATGCCGCGCTCGGCGATCTGCTTCTCGATGCCGGCGTGGGCGAGCTGGTTGTTGGCCGCGCCGCAGATGATCGTGGCGCGCAGGACGTCGAGCACCTCGTCGCTGATCGCGCCGCCCATGGCGCACGGGGCGTAGACGTCGATCTCGCTGGCGACCAGCTCGTCGGTCGTGGCGACGGCGGTGACCTGGGGGTGCTCGGCGCGGATCGCCTCGACCGACGGGGCGTGCACGTCGGTGACGACGACGGACGCGCCGTCCTCGATCAGGTGGCGGACGAGGTGGCGCCCGACCTTGCCGACCCCGGCGATGCCGACGGTGCGGCCGGCGAGCGTCGGCTCGCCCCAGACCTGCTCGGCCGCGGCGCGCATGCCCTGGAAGGTGCCGTACGCCGTCAGCACCGAGCTGTCGCCCGCGCCGCCGTGGGCGACGGTGCGGCCGGTGACGTAGTCGCACTCGCGGGCGATGTGGTCCATGTCCTCGGAAAACGTGCCGACGTCGCACGCGGTGAAGTAGCGCCCGTTGAGCGACTGCACGAAGCGTCCGTAGGCGCGCAGCAGGGCCTCGGTCTTGAGGACCGCGGGGTCGCCGATGATGACGGCCTTGCCGCCGCCGAGGTCGAGGCCGGCGAGCGCGTTCTTGTAGGACATGCCGCGCGAGAGGTTGAGCACGTCGACGATCGCGTCGTCGGTGCTGGCGTAGGGGTAGAACCGCGTCCCGCCGAGGCCGGGGCCGAGCGCCGTGGAGTGGAGGGCGACGATGGCCCGCAGGCCCGTCGCGCTGTCGTTGCAGAAGACGACCTGCTCGTGCTCGTGTCCGAGCTCGAAGACGTCGACGCCGGTAGTGGCGGCTCCAGACATGCTCATGCGTCCTTCTCTGGTGGGTGCGGCTCGCGGGGTGTGCGGACCTGGTCGGCGCGGTCGAGGGGTGGTGACCGCCGTCACGACCAGCGTATCGCCGCCCGATCGGTGCTGGCCCGCATCACCGGGACCGCATCACCACCAGGTCGCCGTGGGTGCCGTAGCCGAGCAGGTCGCCACCGGCCCGGCGCCCGTCGAAGGTCGCCATCACCCACCCGCCGTCGACCTCGGCGAGCGAGGGCCACGGCAGGTTGGTCGGGTACGGCGCGTCGAGCACGCCGACGTCGGCCAGCGCCAGGTCGAGGACCGGAAACCGTGCGCGCACGCCGCGCCGCGAGTCGCGGCCGTCGCTGGCCAGCACGACCAGCCGGCCGTCGACCTCGACCAGCGTCGTTCCCTCGGTCGCGGTCCGGTCGGTGGCAGCGCCCCGCAGCCGCAGGTCGTCCAGCGACGGCCCGGACGCCAGCGCGGGGTGGAAGTCGAAGAACCTCCGCGCGCTGACGAAGCCGACCAGCCACTCGTCGTCGCGGCGCACGAGGTGCGGGTCCCACGTGGCGATCGAGGCGAGCCCGTCGGTGGGCAGCGGCAGCTCGCGGGTGTCGAGGACGTGCGTGCCGCGCAGGAGGTCGGCGTCCGACTCGGCCAGGGTGACCCGCAGGCCCGCCGGCGTACGCCGACCCGCGCGCGTCGTCGGCGTCTCGAAGTCCCCCCACGTGCTGGTCGCCACCAGCCACCGACCGTCGGTGCGGACGAGGTGGGTCGCGTGGTCGCCGAACACGCCGGGGCGGTCCGGTCGGCGGAAGAAGAGGTCGCCCGCGTGCGCGACCTCGACGGTCGAGGGGTCGAAGCGCCACACGCTCGTGTGCGCCGTGTCGAAGAAGCCCGGGCCGGCGGACGTGGCGGTCAGCCACAGGGCGCCGTCCTCCCGCAGCGGTCGTCCGGACTCGTCGGTCACGAACCGGACGTCGCGCAGGCCGAGCTGGCCGAACCCGCCGGCCAGTCCGCCACCGTCGGGGTGCTCCACCCGGAGGTCGGCGAGGGCGGACTCGTCGCGGGTGTCCGTCTCGTCGCGCAGGTCGTGCCGGGCGCGGGCCACCCACGTCCCGGCCTCGTGGCTCCAGGCCGTCACGTGCGTCCCGGTCAGCGAGAGACCGATCTCCGACGGCTCGGCCGCCCGGTGGAACCTCCGGCTGCGCAGCTGGCGACCACCGACGTCGAGCGACACCGACCCGCGCGCAGCGAGGCCGCGAGCCGGACCCCCGAGAGGTGCAGGGCGAGGTCGGCGCCGTCGTGTGCCGCCGCGGTCGCGGCGACGTACGGCGCCACCGCGGGCAGCGCGACGATCCCGCCCCGGTCGGTGTCGACCTGCACCGCACCCGGGGGCGACGAGGTCGATCGGCCGGAGCCGGCGGACGATCTCGAGGCGAGGGGGCGAGGCGGGGGAGCACGGGCGCCATCCTCCCGACGCGAGACCCAGAAGGGCCCCGACCGGGACGTGGTCGGGGCCCTCCTGTGCTTGTGGGCAGGGGCGGGGTCGAACCGCCGACCTATCACTTTTCAGGCGATCGCTCGTACCAACTGAGCTACCTGCCCAAGCGGGGACGAGGATACATGAGGCCGCTGGTGCAGCCTGAATCGGCTCAGCCGCCCGCGGGCACGGCCGGGGACGCCGCCTCCGGCAGCTCCACCCAGAACGTCGATCCGACGCCGGGGCTGGACTCGCCCTGCACCGCACCCCCGTCGCGCTCGGCGATGGTCCGCGAGATCGAGAGCCCGAGCCCGGTGCCCTTGACGCCCTGTCGCGGCGAACCGGACGAACGGCTCGAAGGCGCGGGCGAGCTGGTCGGGCTCGAGGCCGGGACCGTCGTCGCGCACGACGATCCGCACCATCGGGAGCCCGCTCTCGCCGACGAGCCGGCTCGGCCGAGAGGTGGACCGATCCGCCGCCGGGTCGTGATGGGCGATGGCGTTGCCGAGCAGGTTGGTCAGCACCTGTCGCACTCCCGCCGCGTGGGCCCACACGGTCAGGCCGGGGTCGACGTCGACCGTCATCTCCACCGCGGCGGTCGCGGCGGGCGTGCGGTGCCAGTGGACGACGTCGGCCAGCGCGTCGGCCACCGCCACGTCTCGACGTGCGTCGTCGCCGGCGAGCGCGCGTCCCGCGCCGAGCAGGCTGTCGACGATCGCGAGCAGCTGCTCGGACGCCCGGACGATCCGGGGCCCGTCGCGCAGCATCGCCGGCCACCACGTCGTCCGGGGTGCCGTGCTCGGCGTCGTCGAGCAGCACCTCGGTGTAGCCCAGGACGGCGGACACCGGCGTACGCAGCTCGTGCCCCACGCGCGCCGAAGAGCTGCTGGTAGCCCAGCTGGGCATCGCGCGCTGGCGTCGATGGCCTCGGCCAGCGCGCGGCGGGCCTGCTCGAGCGCCAGCCGGGAGGTGATCGCGGCGGTCGAGCAGCCGGAAGTCGTCGAGCAGCTGCTCGGGCCACGGGCCGGCCTCGTCGCTCGCACAGCGAGAGGCTGCCGAACATCTCGCCCCGCGAGCTGAACGAGGAGGCGACGAGGCTGCGGACCCCGGCGCGGAGCAGCTCGGTCCGGTCCTGAGCAGCCTCGTCGGGCAGCAGGTCGCGGTCGGTGAGCGCGACGATGCCCGCTGCGTGCGAGCTGCGAGAGCCACGGCATGGTCAGCGCCGCCTCGGGCCCGGCGCCCGGCGGCGGGAGCAGCGTGACCGCATCGACCCCGGCGTGAGTCCACTCGCGGACCCAGGCGCGGCCGCCGAGCCGCGATCCACGCCGTCAGGGTCGTGCGGAGTGAAGCTGGTGAGCACCGAGGTCACGATCTCGACGCGTTGCCTCGGTGAGGAAGTGGTCGGCGACGCGCGACAGGGCGTCGTCGAGACCGAGGCTCCTCGTCGATGACGCGCGCGCAAGGGCCGCGGCCGAACCGGACGACGGGTCCGCTCCAGGTCGAGTCCTGCAGGGCGGGGTGCTCGATCACGCGCCTCCTGTCAGGCGTCGTCGACGGTGAAACGACACGGTAGCGGTGCGATGCCGCGGCTCTGGTCGATTCTCACGGGCTCGATGAGACGTCAGCGTGTGCCGGCCGGCCCAGGTCGCGAGGTGGACGAGCTGCGCCAGGCCGAGCGTGCGGCCCGGGCAGGCGTGCGGTCCGGCGCCGAAGGGCAGCCAGGCGCCCGGCCGCGGCGTCGGCGTCGGTCCCACCGGATCGGGTCGAACTCCGCGACGCCCGTCCGGGTCGCCCGGCACCAGCGCGGGAGCTACGACCGAGGAGGAGCGGGCTGACCAGCACGACCCGTCCGGCCGGCACCTCCGTGCCGGCGAGGTCGACCGTCTCCGTGGTGATCCGGGCGGTGATCCAGGTCGGCGGCGTCAGTCGCAGGGTCTCCCAGACGGCGTCCACCGGGTCGTGGTCGGCGGGGTGGGCCGCGAGCCAGGCCAGCAGCCACGCGCCGGCCGCGATCGGCACCTGGATGCCCGCGGCGAGCATCGTCGCCACCTGCTCCGGAGGTGCCGGCAGGTCGGGGACCGCGGACAGCGCGTCGTCGAGGGCGAAGCGGGCGTCGCGCTCGGCGCGCCGAGCGCGGCTCCAGCGACCGGGCGGTCGGCGGGCCGAGATGACCGGGGCGAGGGCGTCGATCCAGGCGAGGGTGAGGTCGGCGAGCCGGTCGCGGGTGCGCGTCGGTGCACGGACGCACCGCGCGCCACCGTCGAGCGGGCCACGGGCGGTCGCAGCAGGTCCATCGCGTCGTACGGCGTCCCCGGGACCGCGCGGTCGTGCGCGGTGAGGCCGCGTGCCACTCGCTGCGGAAGATGGACATGCCGCGGCCCACCTCGTCCGGGCGTCAGGGGCGCGAAGAGTGACATGGCCCGAGCGGGTGTCGCCACGGCTGGAGGAGAGGTCGCCGCTGCGGCTCACGTCGCCGGGGAAGTCGAAGCGACCGGGCTCGGTCAGCACCTCGCTGCGCGAGTGCCGGCGTCGTGACCAGCCACGGACCGTGGCGACCGAGTGCGACGGCCCCCGACCGAGGGGCGGAGAGGACAGCGCCGAGCCGACCACCGGCCGACTCGACGCTGTCCAGGTGCATCACTGTGTGTGCATCACGTCTCCGGTGCGTCACACCAGCTGTCAGCGGCGGCCGGGGGCCGGACGCCACATGTAGTAGGACTGCAGCTGGTTGTTGGCGCGCTTGGACTCGATGCGGGTGCGGATGCGATTCATCATGTGTCTTCTCCAGGGGGAGTTGACGAGAAGCACACCCGAACGGGTGCGCCCCGACGCCACCCGGAGACCGGACCCCCGTGAAGCTGTCAGGGTCGGGGGTCAGGACTCCTGGTCGAGCAGCGTCTCCGCAATCAGATCAGTCAATTGCTGAATGCGCAGCGGCTTCTGCATCACAGTTTCGACACCGAGCTCCTGGAGAGCCGCCCGGTGCTCGCCGGCCCACGCGCTGATCACCACCACGCGCATCTCGGCACCCACGTCGGGGTGGTCCCGCATCCAGCGCACCACCTCGACCCCGTTCATCCGCGGCATCGTGAGGTCGAGGAGCATCACGTCGTAGGTGTCCTGCCCCAGCATCTCGACCGCCTCGAGCCCGTCGACGGCGGTCGATGCGCGGTGGCCGGCGCGCTGCACGAGACGGCAGAAGACGTCACGGATGTCCTCGTTGTCGTCGACAACGAGGAAGTGCAGTTGTGGGGCCCCCGTGCTCACCGGTCAAGGCTAGTCAAACTTGAGAGACTTCGCTGGCAAGTCCAGACCAACCTTTGACCAACCCCGACTGCCCGACCGCCTCGACCGACCTTGACCGACCTTGACGCAGGGGACGCCGGGCGTCGCGGGTTGGGAGCGCGCTGCCGCCTGCCCCTATGCTGGGCGTCGCTTGGATGGGCTCGCCCAGGCAAGCTGGCCCCCATCGTCTAGCGGCCCAGGACCCCGCCCTTTCACGGCGGTAGCGCCGGTTCGAATCCGGTTGGGGGTGCGACCCGACCGGGGTCGGACGCCGATTGGTGGTCCCGGAAGAGCATGGGTTAGAGTTCCACCCGCTTCACCAGCACCACCCACGCACCACCCAGCACCACATGAGGCCCCGTAGCGCAGTTGGTTAGCGCGCCGCCCTGTCACGGCGGAGGCCGCGGGTTCGAGTCCCGTCGGGGTCGCCATTGCATGCCACACAGGCTGAGCCACCAGGCTCAGCCTGTGTCGGCATTTCCGGGCCCGGCACCGCACTTCCTGCGGCTCCTAGGCTCATCCCATGCCGATCGACCTCGATCCCACCGCCTTCGACGACATGGTGGGCCGCGCCCTCGACGGCCTGCCCGACGAGCTCGCACGCCTCGTCGACAACGTGGTGGTGCTGGTCGAGGCCGACGCCCCCGACGACGACCCGGACCTGCTCGGCCTCTACGACGGACTCGCGCTGACCGAGCGGCCCGCCAACCACGCCGGCATGCTGCCCGACCGGATCCTGCTGTTCCGCGGTCCGCTCCTCGACATGGCGGACACCGTCGAGGACCTCGAGGAGGAGGTCCGGATCACCGTCGTGCACGAGGTCGCCCACCACTTCGGCCTCGACGACGCGCGCCTCCACGACCTCGGCTGGGGCTGAGCGCCGGGTGCGTGACAATCGTCCAGATTTTGCCGTGCGGTGGCCTAGCCCACGACGCGCTGACGAGGCCCCAGCCGACAGCACAGGCGCCGACGGACAGCACGGCCGTCGCCACGACGTACGCCGTCGCGGTGCGCGCCGGTCAGCTCGACCGACTGCACCGCGAAGGTGGAGAACGACGTGAAGCCGCCGCAGAAGCCGGTGCCGAGCAGCGCCCAGCCGGCGTCGTCCAGCGACAGCGCCGCGAACGCGCCGAACAGGCCCGAGCCGAGCACGTTGACCACGAGCAGGCCGGTCGGGAACCGACCGTCGAGGGCCTGGGCGAGGACGTAGCGCAGCGGCGCACCGACGGCGGCGCCGAGCGCGACGAGGAGGGCCGTCATCCGACAGTCCCGTCGGGCTCGGCGCGATGGGTGAGGTGCCGGCCCGTCGCTGCGGCTCCGAGGCCGGCCGCCAGCGTCAGCAGCAGGCAGAGGCCGGCCAGGCCGACGTGCCCGTCGTCCGCGAGCTCGCGGACCTGGCCCGCCCACGCCGACACCGTGGTGAAACCGCCCAGCAGGCCCGGTCCCAGGGCGAGCGCAAGGCGGCGCGAGCGACGTACGACCGCAAGGGCGGGCAGCGCCCCGAGGACGAACGCTCCGACGACGTTGATCGCGAGGGTCGGCCAGGGGAAGAGCGAGTCGGGGGCCGCGGTGTCGACCGCGAGGCGGAGGAGCGCACCGGCGGCACCGCCCACCGAGACGACGACGAGGTCGGTGGCGCCGGGGCGGCGCGTGCTCACCCGACCTGGCTGGTGGACGGCTTGGTGTGCGCCTGCGGGTCCCACGGCTGGGCGCTGGCCCCGCCCAGCTGCTGCACGAGCTCGGTGAGCAGCCAGTTCTGCAGGGCGCGCTGGGCGGGCGTGCGAGCCATCGACAGCAGGCGCTCGGCGCGGCAGAAGGCGTCGGCGACGTCGAACATCTCCGTCATGGTCACGAAGATCGGACCGGCCTCCGGCACCATCGCGAAGGACAGGTCGACGCGGGGGAGCGCGTCACGCTCGGCGGCGCGCACCTGGGTCTCCGAACGTGTCGGGGAACTGGCGCTCGAAGTTGGCGAACATCGAGGTGAGGTCGCCGGCGAGCGGGTAGTCGGACTGGTGCGACAGCGACAGGAGCCGCAGCTCGCGGCGCAGCTCGTTGTACTGCCGCTCGAGCGAGGAGTAGAGCGGGACGTCGACGGCGAGCAGGCGCACGTCGACGGCCGTGTCGCTGACCGGCTCCGGGGCGTGCTGGTCGTGGACGTCGATCACCCACTCCGCACCGCCCTCGTCGCTCATCTGGGCCGCCGGCTCGAACCAGACGATCTTGCTGTCCGCCTCGATCGTCGCGCCCCAGGCGATCGCGCACTGCGCGACCATCGAGAGTCCGCGCCCGAAGGTCAGCAGCAGGTCGAGGTCGTCGCCGACGAGCGGGGCGGGTGGCACCGGCGGGCTGGTCGAGCCGTCGATGACCTCGATGCGCGGGTGGCTCGCGGTGCCACGCACGCGCACCTTGAACGGCGCATCGGCGTGGAGGACGGCGTTGGCCACCAGCTCCGAGACGCCGAGCTCGGCGCACTCGACGAGGTCCTCGCGCTCGAGCCGGGCGATGACGTCGCTCACCCAGCGACGGGCGTCGGCAGCAGCGCGCGGCGACGACGCCAGCGTCAACTCTGAGCTCAGCGGCACTGGGACTCTTTTCGAGGGGGTGGGCAGTCCAGTGGGGCGATGGTTACCCGGCCGAGGGGTAGTTCAAACCTCGACGATCACCATAGTTTCTCGCGACACTGGGTAGTGGATGTGAGCAACGAGACGCGCCCGGCGTTTCGCGCGCTGGTCGGCGCCGGGAGGACAATGGTACGTACAGCGTCAGATGACCCTCGACCCGGCCCAACACCTAGGAGCTCCGATGAGCACGACGCAGACCTCGCGACACAGGGTTGTCGTGATCGGATCCGGCTTCGGCGGGCTGTTCGGCACCAAGGCCCTGCGCCGCGCGGACGTCGACGTGACCGTGGTCGCGAAGACCACCCACCACCTCTTCCAGCCGCTGCTCTACCAGGTCGCGACCGGCATCCTCTCCGAGGGCGAGATCGCCCCGCCGACCCGCGAGGTCCTCAGCGGCCAGGACAACGCCCGGGTGATCCTGGGCGAGGTCGTCGCCATCGACCTCGAGGCCCGCACGGTCACCTCGCGGGTGCTGGGTCGCGACACCGTGACGTCGTACGACTCCCTCCTCGTGGCGGCCGGCGCCAGCCAGTCCTACTTCGGCAACGACCACTTCGCGGAGTTCGCGCCCGGCATGAAGAGCATCGACGACGCCCTCGAGCTGCGCGGTCGCATCTTCGGCGCCTTCGAGATGGCCGAGCTCGGCGCCACGCGCGGCGACGACGTCGACCACCTGCTGACCTTCGTCGTCGTCGGCGCCGGCCCGACCGGTGTGGAGATGGCCGGCCAGATCGCCGAGCTCGCGCACCGCACGCTCAACAAGGACTTCCGCGCGATCAACACCCGCAAGGCGCGCGTCGTCCTCGTCGACGCCGCCCCGCAGGTGCTCCCGCCGTTCGGCGCCAAGCTCGGCGAGAAGGCGAAGAAGGAGCTCGAGAAGCTCGGCGTCGAGGTGATGCTCGGTGGCATGGTCACCGAGGTCGACGAGCGCGGCCTCGAGGTGAAGTTCAAGGACGGCCGGGTCGAGCGGATCGACTCCGTCGCCAAGATCTGGGCCGCCGGCGTGCAGGCCAACCCGCTGGGCAAGACGCTCTCCGAGCAGTCCGGCGCGCCGCTCGACCGGGCCGGCCGGATCGGGGTCAACCCCGACCTCACGCTGCCCGGCTACCCCGAGGTCTTCGTGGTCGGCGACATGATCGCCCTCGACAACCTCCCGGGCGTCGCCCAGGTCGCGATCCAGGGCGCCAAGTACGCCGCCAAGGAGATCCGCAACCGCCTCGAGGACAAGCAGCCCCAGGCGCCGTTCAAGTACTTCGACAAGGGCTCGATGGCGATCATCAGCCGCTTCCGCGCGGTCGCGATGGTCGGCAGGCTGCGGCTCACCGGCATCGTCGCCTGGCTGATGTGGCTCGGCGTGCACCTGGTCTACCTCACCGGCTTCAAGAACCAGGTGTCCGCGCTGATGCGCTGGGCGATCACCTTCATCAGCAACAACCGCTCCGAGCGGACCACCACCGAGCAGCAGATCTTCGCCCGTGCCGCCCTCGCGCGGCTCCGGCGCGGTGCGGCCGACCTGGTCTCCGACCCGGGCATCTACGACGCCACGCGCGCGATGATGGAGGAGACCCGTCGCCAGGAGCTGGAGGCGGCCGCCGAGCGCGAGTCCGAGCTGACCGACTCCGGCGCACGCGGTGTGCCTGCGGACCGGGTCGGCGGCGCCTGAGCGCCTCCTGCGCTTGACGATTCCTCCGGTATCCCTGCGGGATGCGCTGGGAGTCCGCAGACTGCTCCCGTGCGCAGGCGTGACGGGTCCCGGTCGACGAGGGCACCTCGTCGCGCCCTCGCGCTCCTCACTGCTGCGGTCCTCACGGCCCTGACGCTCGCCGCGGCCCCGTCCACCGGCCGGCCGGCCGCCTCGCAACGGACGTACGCCCTCGCACCGGTCGGCGTCGGCGCCGACCTGCCCAACCCGCTGCGTGGTCAGTACCGCTGGTTCGGGACCGAGCCGACGCCCGCGACCGTCACGTCCAACGACGTCTACTACCGCGACCAGGTCTACTGGGGGCGCATCGAGAAGACCGACAACGCCTGGGACTTCTCGCTGATCGACGCGGGCCTCGCGGACGCGGGCTCGCGCGGCGGCAAGTTCGGCTTCCGGGTGATGGCCTACTGCCCCGGCTGCTGGATGGGCTACCGGGCGGACCTCCCGCCGGTCACGCCGTCGTTCGTCCCGCTGCAGGCCGGCACCACGATCCCGGACTGGAACGACCCCGCCTTCCTCGCCCAGTGGCGCGAGCTGATGGCCGAGCTCGGCCGTCGCTACGGCGACGACCCGCGACTGGGCTACGTCGACGTCGGCGGCTACGGCAGCTACGGCGAGTGGCACGTGGACGGAGGGGCCCGCATCTCCGACGCCACCGGCCTCGCGGTCGTCGAGGCCGTGACGTCCGCGTTCCCGACCAAGCACGTCCTCATCAACACGATGACGTCGGTCGACTTCACGCTGGCCGCGCTGAAGGCCAACCCGAACCTCGGCATCCGCACCGACAGCCTCGGGTGCCCGGACATGTACTCCATGGTTGCCGTCGACGAGCGCCTGCAGGACGTGTGGCGGACGCGGCCCTTCTTCTCCGAGTGGTGCACCCGTGCCGACCCGGTGCTCGGAGCGCAGCAGGTCCGCCGGTTCCACGTCTCGACGCTGTCGTCGGGCAACATGCCGTGGGACCACGCGGCCCTCGACGCGCGCCAGCGGGCGGCGTACGACACTGCGCTTGGCGACCGCGGGCTACCGCCTGCGCCTGCGCTCGCTCACCCTCCCGCGCTCGATCGACGCGGGTGACAAGGTCGCCGTGCGGACCTCGTGGGTCAACCAGGGGAGCGCGCCGACGTACGACCGCTGGGACGTCCGGCTGTCCTTCGCGCGCAACGGCACGGTGACGACGGTGTCGCTGGGCGAGCAGCTGCGCGGCGTCGTCGACGCCTCACGTCGCAGCGCGCGCGTCGCCGTGCCCGGGCTGTCGAGGGGGAGGTACGACGTCCTGGTCAGCGTCGTGGACCCGACGGGCTACTCCGCGCCGATGTACCTCGCCAACCGCGGCCGGACCCCGTCCGGTTCCTATCGCGTGGGCTCGGTCAAGGTCCGCTGAGCGGTAGGCCTCCAGGGGCTCGAACCCTGAACCAACGGATTAAAAGTCCGCTGCTCTACCAATTGAGCTAGAGGCCCCCGGCACGGTCTCCGTGCCGGCGACGATCATCTCAGAAGGCCCGCGGACGCCAGGGCGGGCCGGGTCTGGACCACCTGCACCGGGTCTGGTCAGCGGTGCGGCACTGCTGGCAGCATCCGAGCGTCAGCGGAGGCACCGCTGCCGACGGGTCGAGGGATGCCATGAGGGGACGGCTGGCACGTCGCTTGCAGCACGTCGTCGTCTCCCCGGTGCTGCGCCGCATCGGCTTCCACATCAACCGGCTGACCGGCAGCATCGAGCGGGGCTTCTTCCTCCGCCTGATGATGGGGCTGTTCGCGGTGGTCGCGGTCGCGTCGGTCCTGGTCACCGCGATCGAGGGGCGCCGCGACTCCGTGGGCGGCGCGGCGGAGTCGTTCGGCGCGACCTTCTACTGGGGCGTCACCACGGTCATGGGCGCCGGGCGACGCGTCGTACGTCACCTCCGTGGCCGGCTACCTCGTGAGCTGGCTGCTCGTCCTCTTCGGCGTCGCGATCGTCGCCACCATCACCGGCGCGCTGGTGGGCTTCGTCATCGACTTCCTGCTGAAAGAAGGCCAGGGCATGGGTGCATCGGGCTATCGCGACCACATCGTGGTGTGCGGGTGGAACGCCACCGCGCGCGAGCTGATCAACGAGCTCTCCACCGACGAGTACACGCCCGAAGGTCGTGGTCGTGCACGACGCCGACAAGAACCCGGCCGGGTCGCTCGCCTACTTCGTCAGCGGTGACTGCACCAACACCGACGACCTCCGGCGGGCCGGCATCGAGGAGGCGATGGCGGCGATCGTCTGCCCCGCGGACGCCAGCAACGACGCGGACATGCGCTCGATCCTCACGGTGATGGCGATCGAGACGATCGCCCCGCAGGTGCGCACGGTGGTCGAGGCCAACAACCCGGCGCACGTCGAGCACTTCAAGCGGGCGCGTGCCGACGAGATCGTGGTGACCTCACGCATCGCCTCGCGGCTGCTCGCCCGTTCCTCGCTCTACCCGGGGATCGCCGGCATCGTCACCGACATCGTGTCCGGCGGCGAGGGGTCCGAGCTCTACCGCGTCAGCCTGCCCGACGGGCTACATCGGCCTGTCCGTGGACGACCTGTCCTCGCGCCTGCGCAGCGACCACAACGCGACCCTCCTCGCGGTCGGCCGCGACGAGAGGTCCTTCGTCAACCCCGGCCCCGACTTCCGCCTCGAGCCCGGGGACGACGCCGTCGTGGTCGCCGAGTCGCTGGGCACGCTCGCACCGCTGAAGGTCGACAACGGCTGAGCCGGGCGCTCTTGTACGTTCGGCCCATGGAGTCCCGCCACGCCCTGGTCCGTACGCCGTCGCCGCGGCTGGGCGACGGCCTCGTCACCCACATCGAGCGCAGCGAGGTCGACGTCGACCTCGCGCGGCGCCAGTGGCAGGCGTACGTCGACGCGCTGCACGCGGCCGGCTGGACCACCACCGAGGTCGAGCCGGCGGACGACCACCCCGACGGCGTCTTCGTCGAGGACACGATGGTCGTCTACGGCGACCTCGCGGTGATCGCCCGGCCCGGGGCCGACGAGCGCCGCGGCGAGACCGCGGCGGCCGAGGCCGCCGTCCGCGCGCACGGCTACCGCATCGCGCACATCGAGGCACCCGGCACCCTCGACGGCGGTGACGTGCTCAAGCACGGCGACCGCGTGTGGGTCGGCCTCGGTGGCCGGACCAACGAGGCCGGCGTCGACCAGCTCCGCGAGCTCCTCGCCCCGCTCGGCGCCGAGGTGGTCGGCGTACCGGTCGCGAAGGTGCTGCACCTCAAGTCCGCCGTCACCGCCCTGCCCGACGGGACGGTGATCGGTCACCTGCCGCTGGTCGACGACCCCGACGTCTGGGCCGGGCACTTCCTCGCCGTGCCCGAGGAGTCGGGTGCCCACGTCGTGCTGCTGGGCGGGTCCACGGTGCTGATGGCCGCATCGGCGCCCGCCTCGGCCGCGCTGTTCCGCGACCGCGGCCTCGACGTGGTCACCGTCGACATCTCCGAGTTCGAGAAGATGGAGGGCTGCGTGACCTGCCTGTCCGTCCGGCTGCGGGGCGTGCCGGGGTGACGCTGGTCGAGGTCTGCCTCGAGGACGTCGGGGGAGCGGCGGTCGCCGCGGCCGCCGGGGCCGAGGCGGTCGAGGTCTGCGCCGGTCTCGCCGACGGAGGCACGACCCCGACGCTCGGCTTCGTCCTGCACTGCGTGGCGACCGCGCCGGACCTCGAGCACCGGGTGCTCGTGCGCGCCCGGCCCGGCGACTTCGTGCACTCGCCCGCCGAGGTGGACGTGATGGTCGCCGACATCGAGGCGGTCCTCGCAGCGGTGCCGGCCGGGGCGCGGGTCGGCTTCGTGATCGGCACGCTCACGCCGACCGGCGACGTCGACCGTGACGCCGTACGCCGCCTCGTGGACGCGGCCGGGGACGCCCCGGTCACCTTCCACAAGGCCTTCGACTCGGTGCCCGACAAGCCGTCGGCGCTCGACCTCCTCGCCGAGCTCGGGGTCGGTCGCGTCCTCACCGCCGGAGGGTCCGGCCCGGCCGTCGACCACCTGCCGATGCTGGCCGACCTGGTCGCGCGCGGCGGCGACCGTGTGCGCATCGCGGTCGGCGGCGGCGTGCGGGCGGGCAACGTCGCCCGGATCGTCGCCGAGACCGGCGCCCGCGAGGTGCACCTGCGCGCGCCCGGCACCGTGGTGGGCGCCGGGACGTCGGTCGGCTACGACAGCGGCAGTCGCAGCGTCACCAGCGCCGAGGTCCTCGCCGAGGTGATGGCGGCCCTCGGCCGCTAGGAGTCCCCGGGGAACAGGACGGCGTTCGCCAGCGGGTCGACGCCGGACACGTCGTCGAGCGGGAACATCGGCCGCTGGATGCGCCGGTGCCCGAGCCGGGCCAGGTCCTGGTCGACCCCGCCGGGGGTGAGCGCGAGCATCCAGTCGGCGGCCATGTCGAAGAGCTCGGGCTCGAGGTAGCCGATCTTCACCACGACGACGTCGGCCCGTCGGGGGTCGAGCCCGAGCCGGGTGAAGTCGGACTCGAGGTGGTAGGGCCGGCGGCGCCGGGTCAGCACGACGTCCACGGACGGCGTGCGCACGACGACCTCGAGGTTGTCGTCGCTCGGGACGACCGCGACGACCCGGCCCGAGACCTCGACGGGCGGGGCCGGCCGGTCGTCGACGCGGGCACCCAGCGTGAGGCGTACGTCCGCCCCGACGCCTGCCTCGGCCGCTGCGAGCGCGCCCATCGCGTCGGGGATCGAGGCGTAGATCGCCCGCTTGCCGCTCGCCGCCAGCTCCGCGTCCCCGAGGAGCCGGGTGAGCGTCCACGTCACGTCGCCGGCCCCGCCCGCGGTCGGGTTGTCGCCGGAGTCGGAGACGAAGTAGGGCGCGACAGGTGAGGCGATCGCCGTCGCGAGCACCTCGTCGAACGTCCCGGTCGGGGCCACGAAGCCGAACTCCTCGCGCCGGTCCCACAGCTCGCCCGCCAGGCCGGCCGCGGACGTGAGGGCGAGGTCCGCGTCGTCGCCGACCACCATCACCACGGCGCAGTTGCGCGGCTCGTCGGCCCAGGGGTAGCCGATCCAGATGCCCGCGTCGAGGACCCCGTCGAGCGCCTCGATCTCGGGCACCCGGGCGTAGAGGCTGCTCGCCGGCTCCTGCCGGGTGCTCGTCATCTCGCCGGGGAGCAGGATCGGCACGGGCACCCACGCCTTGGCCGGGCGACGTCGTCCTGCGGGCAGCGCGAGCCGGTCGAGGAGGTTGCGGGCCGCGCGCTCCTTGGTCTCCTGCCAGTCCACGTGCGGCGCCGTGCGGTAGGTCGTGAGCAGGTCGACGGTCTCGGCGAGCGTCCGTGACACGTTGCCGTGGAGGTCCATGCCGCTGCTGATCAGGCAGTCGGCGCCCACCACGGCTCGTACGGCGACGGCGAGGTCGCCCTCCATGTCGTCCATCCCGACGACGCTCGCGGCGCCGTGGATGTCGAGGACGACCCCGTCGAGCGGCGATTCCGAGACCAGCGCGTGGAGGCCGGCGAGGATCTCGGCCCGGAGGACGGCGTAGTCGTCGGCCGGGATCGCGCCGCCGGCGATGCTGCGTGCCTGCAGCACGCCGACCCACTCGGCGCGGTCCGCGAGGGATCCGCCCGCCCGCCAGAACTCCCACGCGTCGAGCACCTCGTGCCCGCGGCGCGGGGCGAGCATCGCCTCGGTGGTCAGGGCCGGCGAGAAGGTGGAGGCCTCGAGGCTGATGCCGCAGACGGCGATCCGGGGGAGGGTCACCGCCCGATCGTGTCAGGGGCCGCCGACGTGCCCCTCGGCGCACCCGTTGGTCCAGTGTTCACGAACAGGTGACAGCCAGACGGTGACGTGGCGGCATTTGTTGGTAGGGTTTGTGGTGCAACAGGTGCAAGTTCCAGCAGGTTGACGCCAGCGGAGTTTGTGATCCAACGGCGTTTCCATCTTCGGGCCTTCCAGCTTGTGAGTCGGAGCGACGTGTCACCGCACTTGGTGCGGAGTCGCCGAAGTGGCGGCTTCTCGTTTCCGATAACAGGAGTACCGAGCACATGGCTCAAGGCACCGTGAAGTGGTTCAACGCCGAGAAGGGTTTCGGCTTCATCGCGCAGGAGGACGGCGGCGACGACGTCTTCGTGCACTACTCGGCGATCCAGTCCAACGGCTACAAGTCGCTGGACGAGAACCAGAAGGTCGAGTTCGACGTCACCCAGGGCCCCAAGGGTCCCCAGGCGGAGAACGTTCGCCCGGTCTGATCTGCTGATTCTGGACCTGTTCCAGATCTGATCACGGATCGACCCCATCCCCTTCGGGGGGTGGGGTCTTTCCCGTTTGCGAGCAACACTGGAGATGCGACAGTGACCCTTTCGGGCCATGTCGTCAGGGCGTGGAGTCCGTCACAATGGACTCGGACGCCTACAGTCGGAAGACCGAGAAGACCAAGGAGGGTGACGTGCACGACCAGTTCGACGTGACCCTCGAGGACGGCGACCTGCTCAACGAGGTCGAGCTCACCACCACGCTGATCATCGCGGCGAGCGAGTCCGAGGAGCACCTCTCGCAGGACGAGATCGACCGGCTGCTGGGCGTCGTCCCGCGCCCGCCCGACCCGCGTCGCCCCTGACCTCCTCGCCGTTCCCTGCTCAGCAGGTCGCGAACAGCACCGGACCGCTCGTCAGGTCCGAGAGGACGTACGCCCCCTCCACCGGCCGCAGGTCGAGGGTGATCTCGCGCCCGTCCGAGCCGGCCGCCTCGATCGAGAACCGGTCGCCGAAGTCCCCGCCCTGTCCCGGGGCAGGTCCTGCCGCGAGCTGCGCCCGGGCATCCGCGTCGCCCGGGGCGTCGTCGGCGTCCTCGACCTGCAGCACCGCGCGCAGGTCGCCCGACGGCAGCGCGCCCATCGCGAACCCGGTCAGCGGGTGCACGCCACCGGCGGCGGCGACCAGCTGGTCGGCCTCGGCCTGGTCGGCGTCGTCGGCCTGGGCCATCGCGAGCTCCTCGCAGGCGTAGGCGCCGTCGTAGACGGCGGCAGCGACCGGCTCGCCGAGCGCGGTCGCCAGGGCGGCGAGGTCCGTCGCGGCGTCGGCGTCGCCGTCGACCACCTTCCGGACCTGGTCGAGGTAGGGGGCCTGGTCGGAGGCGAGGACCACGCCCCGGTCGGCCAGCAGCACGAAGTGCTGGAGCTCGGGCGTGAGCCGGCCGACGCCCGCCACCACGTCGGGGCCGCCGACCCAGACGCCGTCGTCGTCCTTCGGCCTGGTCCACCCTGCGTCGGAGAGCCGGTCGGCCAGGTCGTCGAACGACAGGTCGTCCCCGACCCCGAGCACCTCGACGGCCCCCTTCGTCGACTGCGCGAGCAGCTCCCACCGCAGCGTCGCGGGGGAGAAGCCGAGCTCGGTCTGCATGGTCCCGGCCGAGGTGCCGAGGGCGGACATCGAGGACAGGTCGGAGCCGAAGGCCTCCGAGACGAAGGCGTCCACCTCCTCGGCCGACGACCCCGCGTCGACGTCGGCGCCGAGCTCGCGGCGTACGCCCTCCCAGTCGGTCCACGAGGCGCGGCTGGTGCCGTCGGGGACGTAGGACAGCGCGTCCGCCATCGGGGCTGTCGGCGAGAGCAGTCGCCACGCGACCAGCGCGGCGGCGACCACCACGAGCAGGGCCGCGGCGAGGGCGACGGCACGACGCGACACGGGCAGTCTCCTCACGGGCTGGCCGGTGGTGTGAGACTACGGGTCATGCCCCTGGGTGAGCCCCTCGACGTGCGTGCTGCCGGTGCCGTGGTGACGCGCAAGGGCGACGCGGCGGGCGGGTCGACGTGGGAGGTGCTCCTCGTGCACCGGCCGAAGTACGACGACTGGTCCTTCCCCAAGGGCAAGCTCGACCCCGGCGAGCACGAGGTCACCGCGGCGGTCCGCGAGGTGGCCGAGGAGACCGGGCTCGACATCCGGCTGGGGCCGGCGCTGACCCCGCAGCGCTACCGGATGTCCAACGGCCGCTCGAAGCACGTCGACTACTGGACCGCGAAGGTCGTCGGCAGCGACGACGTGGGCAGCTATCGGCCCAACGACGAGATCGACGTCGTGGAGTGGGTGCCGTGGAAGGCCGCGGCGACCCGGCTGACCTACCCCCACGACCGCGAGACCCTGGCCGAGGCGCGCGCGCTGCGTCGGCGTACGCACGCGCTGGTCGTGCTGCGGCACGGCAAGGCCCGTTCGCGTGGCGGCTGGCCCAAGGACGACCGGCTCCGGCCGCTCGTGCCGCTCGGCGAGTCCCAGGCCGAGCGGCTCGTGCCGTTGCTCGCCGCCTTCGCCGTCACCTCGGCCCACACGTCGTCGAGCGTGCGCTGCGTGCAGACCGTGCGGCCCTACGTCGACACGACGGGGTGGCCCACCAAGCTCTACGACGAGCTCAGCGAGGAGCACGCGAGCGTCGACGCCGTCGTCGAGCTGGTGGACGCCCTCCTCCACGGCTCGGAGGGCGCGGTGCTGTGCACCCACCGGCCGGTGGTGCCCACCGTGATCGACGCGCTGGGCGTCGAGGACGTGGTGCTCGAGCCCGGCGCGATGCTGGTGGTCCACCACCGCAAGGGACGGGTCGTGGCGACCGAGGTGCGCACCCCCTGATAGACCCGCGTGCGCCCGTCGGTCAAGGGGGCACGGCCGTGTTCATGTGATCGCCGTCTCACGCCCACGGGGGCGACGCCATCCGGTCCGGTCGAGTTCACGCTGCGTTCACCGACGGCGCCGTGCTCGTTCTCCTGAGGTGCTTAGCGTCACCGACGTCAGCACATCATCAGACTCATCAGGAGCAACCGAAGTGAATCGCACTTCTTCCCGCAAGCTCATCGCCCCCAGCGTGGCGATGCTTGCCCTCACCATCTCCCTCACCGCCTGTGGCGCGGGCAACGAGAGCGACGCCGACACCGGCTCCGACAGCGGCTCCAGTGAGACCTCGGGCCTCTCCGGCGACCTCAACGGCGCGGGCGCCTCCTCGCAGGAGAAGGCGCAGGGCGCGTGGGCCACCGGCTTCCAGGGCATGAACGACGGCAACGTGACCGTCAACTACGACCCCGTCGGCTCCGGCGACGGTCGCACCAACTTCATCGAGGGCGGCGTCAGCTTCGCCGGCTCCGACTCCTACCTCAACGACGACGAGGGCGAGCTCAGCGCCGCCAAGGAGCGGTGCAACGGCGAGGACCCGATCGAGGTCCCGGCCTACGTGTCCCCGATCGCGGTCGCCTTCAACCTCGAGGGCGTCGACTCGCTCAACATGTCGGCCGACACGATCGCGCAGATCTTCGACGGCAAGATCACGACGTGGAACGACCCGGCGATCGCCGACGAGAACCCCGACGCGGACCTCCCCGACACGGCGATCACGCCGGTCCACCGCTCGGACGACTCGGGCACCACGAAGAACTTCACCGACTACCTCGGCAAGGCCAGCGGCTCGTGGTCCTACGAGGCCGAGGACGCCTTCCCGGTCAAGGGTGGCGAGGCCGCCGAGGGCACCTCCGGCGTCATCTCCGCCGTCTCGGGTGGCGACGGCACCATCGGCTACGCCGACGAGAGCCAGGTCGGCGACCTGTCGGTCGTGTCGGTCAAGGTGGGCGAGGAGTACGTCGCCCCGTCCGCCGACGGCGCTGCCGTGGTCGTCGAGACCTCCCCGGCCGCCGAGGGTCGTGCCGATGTCGACATGGCCGTCGACATCGACCGCACCAGCACCGAGGCCGGCGCCTACCCGGTCGTCCTGCTGAGCTACCTCATCGCCTGCCAGACCTACGAGGACCAGGCCGAGGCCGACCTCGTCAAGGGCTACCTCTCCTACATCGTGTCCGACGAGGGCCAGCAGGCCGCGTCGGAGGAGGCCGGCTCCGCGCCGCTCTCCAGCACGGTCGCCGAGAAGGCCCAGGGCATCGTCGACGGCATCTCGGCCGGCTGATCCACCTGGTCCGGGGCACCGCCCCGCACCGCCCAGCACCGCGTGCGGCGGACCGAGGAACCGGTCCGCCGCACCGGCGCATGACACCCCTGAATGAGGTAGCACGTGGCAACCACCGTCGTTGCTGAGGACACCGGCCGGGCCAGGGCCCGGGTCGGTGACCTGGTCTTCTCGCGGCTCGCCATGGGCGCCGGGATCGCGATCCTGGCCGCGCTGGCGGCCGTCTTCATCTTCCTGGCGATCGAGGGCGTGCCCGGCCTCGCGAAGCCCGCGGAGTTCTACGGCGACGCGACCAACTTCGGGGGCTACGTCGCCCCGCTGCTGTTCGGCACGGTGCTGGCGGCGGTCATCGCGCTCATCGTCGCCGTGCCGCTCGCCTGGGGCATCGCGCTGGTCATCAGCCACTACGCGCCGAGGCGGGTCGCGACGCCCATCGCCTACGTCATCGACCTGCTGGCCGCCGTCCCGTCGGTGGTCTTCGGCCTCTGGGGCATCAGCGTCCTCGCGCCGCCAGCTGCAGCCGGCGTACGTCTGGCTCGACGAGAACATGGGCTGGCTGCCCTTCTTCGCCGGACCCGCGTCGGGCACCGGGCGCACCATCCTCACCGCCGGACTGGTGCTCGCGATCATGATCCTCCCGATCATCACCGCGATCTCGCGCGAGGTGTTCTCCCAGACGCCCCGCCTCCACGAGGAGGCTGCGCTCGCGCTCGGCGCCACGCGCTGGGAGATGATCCGGATGGCCGTCTTCCCCTACGCGCGCTCCGGGATGGTGTCCGCGGTGATGCTCGGCCTCGGCCGCGCGCTCGGCGAGACGATGGCCGTCGCCATGGTGCTCTCGGCGGGCGGCGGGATCTCGCTCAACCTGATCTCGAGCAGCAACCCCGCCTCGATCGCCTCCAACATCGCCTCCAACTACAAGGAGGGGACGCCGGGCAAGATCCAGGTCCTCATCGCCACCGGCCTGGTGCTCTTCCTGGTCACCTTCCTGGTCAACTTCGCCGCCCGCTGGGTCGTCCAGCGAGGCGAGAGGAGGCTCAACCGATGAGCCACCCCACGACGTTCTCGGCCTCCCCGCTGCGCTCCTCCGCCCGACAACTCCGAGGGACCCCGACGATGAGCACCGTCACCTCCACCCGCCCGGTCTCGCAGTCGGTGTCCTTCACGGCCGCGAAGCTCCCGCGCTTCGCGCCCGCCCTGGTCGCCGTCGTGGCCGCCGCGGCAGCCGCCCTCCCGGTGCTGTTCCTGGGCTGGGGCCCGATCGCCTGGGTGATCGCTGCCGGCGTGCTCTTCCTCGTCGCGCTGCCCGCCTGGGCCCGCGTGGTCGAAGGTCGGCGCGGCGCCACCGACCGCCTCATGACGGGCCTCGTGTGGACCGCCTGCGCGATCGCGATCGTGCCGCTGGTCTCGCTGCTGTGGACCGTCGTCGACCGCGGCATGCCCGCGATCAACACGACCTTCCTGACCTTCTCGATGTACCGCACCGACCTCGACCAGGAGGTCGGGATCTACCACGCGCTGATCGGCACCCTGCTGATCACGCTGTTCGCCGCGATCATCTCGGTCCCGATCGGCATCATGGCCGCGA
The DNA here is from genome assembly GCA_963795275.1 of uncultured Actinomycetota bacterium. Lineage (GTDB taxonomy): Bacteria > Actinomycetota > Actinomycetes > Propionibacteriales > Nocardioidaceae > Nocardioides. The sequence continues at coordinate 89,566 of CAWCHD010000016.1, read as the reverse complement.
TCTACCTCATCGAGTACGGCAAGGGCGAGCGGCTCGCGCGCTGGATCACCTTCCTCGTCGACGTGATGACCGGCATCCCGTCGATCGTCGCCGGCCTCTTCGCCTTCGCGCTCTTCATCCTGCTCTTCGGTCCCGTCGACCCGGCTGGGCATCGGCGGCTCGGTGGCGCTGTCGCTGCTGATGATCCCGATGGTCGTCCGCTCGACCGAGGAGATGCTGCGCCTCGTGCCCGACGAGCTGCGCGAGGCGTCGTACGCCCTGGGCGTGCCGAAGTGGCGCACGATCGTCAAGGTCGTGCTGCCGACCGCGCTCGGCGGCATCGTCACCGGCGTGACCCTCGCCGTCGCGCGCGTCGTCGGCGAGACCGCGCCGCTGCTGCTGATCGCCGGCCTGACGACCCGCACCAACTTCAACGTGTTCTCCGACCGGATGACCACGCTGCCGGTGCTGATCTTCACGCAGAACGCCAACCCGGGCATCGCCGAGACGCCCGGCGGCACCCCGCCCGGCATCGAGATCGCCTGGGGCGGAGCGCTGGTGCTCATCGTGATCGTCATGCTGCTCAACCTCGTGGCGCGCACCATCGGCGCGATCTTCGCCCCCAAGACCGGCCACTGAGCCGACCAGACGTTCCCGACTTCGCAGACAGACAAGAGAGACTCACCCCCATGGCCAAGAGCATCACCGTCGACGACCTCGACATCTACTACGGCGACTTCCTCGCCGTGCAGGGTGTCAGCATGACCGTCAAGGCGCGGTCGGTCACCGCCTTCATCGGCCCGTCCGGCTGCGGCAAGTCGACCTTCCTGCGCTCGCTGAACCGCATGCACGAGGTCATCCCCGGTGCCCGCGTCGAGGGCACGGTGATGGTCGACGGCCAGTCGCTCTACGACAGCGCGGTCGACCCCGTCGCCGTACGCCGCCAGATCGGCATGGTCTTCCAGCGGCCGAACCCGTTCCCGACGATGTCGATCTACGACAACGTCCTGGCCGGCAACCGGCTCAACTCCAAGAAGATGAAGAAGGCCGAGGCCGACGAGATCGTCGAGCGCTCGCTCAAGGGCGCCAACCTCTGGAACGAGGTCAAGGACCGCCTCGGCAAGCCCGGCATGGGCCTCTCCGGCGGCCAGCAGCAGCGCCTCTGCATCGCCCGCGCCATCGCCGTCGAGCCGCAGGTCCTCCTGATGGACGAGCCCTGCTCGGCCCTCGACCCGATCTCGACCTCCGCGATCGAGGACCTCATCCACGAGCTGAAGTCCGAGTACACGATCGTGATCGTCACCCACAACATGCAGCAGGCCGCCCGCGTCTCCGACGAGACCGGCTTCTTCAACCTCAAGGCCGCCGGCCAGCCCGGCCACCTCGTCGAGTTCAACTCGACCCAGAAGATGTTCGCCAACCCGGACAACGAGGCCACCGAGGCCTACATCTCCGGCCGCTTCGGCTGAGCCACGCGGGGCGCCCGCTGGGGCCCTCCTTCCTGGACTCCGGGCGCACGGGGGTGCACCCGGCCTCCGGATATCCATGGGCGAAACGGTTCCCGCCACGAAACATCGCGCGCCGTTTCCCCCATGGATATCCCTCGTCGAGGACCAGCCTGCCCGGCCAGCCCTGTGGACAGTGCCGCCCGAGACGCTCACTCCGCGAGGTGCTGTGGATGGCGCCAGCGGTCGTGATGGCTCCTGGCCCACTCTCGGGGCATGTCTGGGACGGAGTACGGCGTCGGCGCGGCACCAGCACGCGGAGTCGGTCCGCGTGAGGGCCTGCGGCCCGGGACGGTATGGCCTGTCGGCATCGATCCACTGGGAACCGATGGTCCAACCCGCGGCTCAGCCCGCGGCCCTCGCTACCGCCGTACCAGTCACGGCCTCTACGTGCCGGCCGACGTCGAGCGCACCGTCGAGCAGCGCATCGTCGAGGCGGCGGCCCTGCTGCACGGCTGGGGTGGGGTCACCGGGTGGGCGGCGCTGCGATGGCTGGGCGGCTACTGGTTCGACGGGTGGCAGCACGACGGTCGTACGCCGGCGCCCGTGCCGCTCGCGGTCGGTCAGAACCATCCGATGGCCGAGCAGGATGGCATCCTGGTCAGCAACGCAGGCGTTCCACCTCACCACCTGATGCGTGTCGACGGCGTACGACTCACGACGCCAGTGCGGAGTGTCGCCTTCGAGATGCGACGGGCCCGCGGCGTCCTGGAGGCGGCGAAGACCTTCGCCAAGGCGTCGTACGGCGACCTGGTGTCCATCGTCGAGCTCCTGGACTTCGCCGAGCGCGAGCTCAACGGCAAGACCGGCGTCGGGATGGTTCGCGACTCCTGGCCGCTGCTGACTGAGAACGCGTGGTCACCGATGGAGGTCGAGATGTTCCACCACTGGACGGTCCTCGCGGACTGCCCGCCGCCGCTCTTCAACGTGCCCGTCTTCGATCTCGCAGGGCGTCACCTCGCGACCCCCGACCTGCTCGACCCGGTCACTGGCGTGGCGGGTGAGTACGCCGGGGCTGTCCACGTCCTGCAGGCGGTGCGCGATCACGACGTCGGTCGGGACGGGGTCGTGCGCGGGGTCGGGATCGATCCCGTCACCATGGTCGCGGCGGACCGCGTCGCCCCCGACCCTTTCGTGCGCCGGCTCCACGATGCCTACGCCCGGGCGTCCCGTCTGCCGGTCAGCGAGCGGGGGTGGACGATCGAGCAGCCGGCATGGTGGACCGACACCTCCACCGTCGCGCGGCGCCGCGCTCTCTCGGAGCACCAGCGGGCGGCCGCGCTGCGCTGGCAGCGTAGGGCCGCCTGACGGTGGGGGATATCCATGGGCCAAACGGCGGCCTAGCGGCACGCAGGGCAGCCATGTCGCCCATGGATATCGCCAAAGGGGTCAGGGGAGGAAGAGGTGGATCACGCCGTAGCAGACCGCGGCGGCGAGGGCGGCGGCCGGGAAGGTCAGCACCCAGGCGGTGAGGATCGACTTCGCCACGCCCCAGCGGACCGCGGAGAGGCGCTTGGTGGCGCCGACGCCCATCACGGCGGAGGTGATGGTGTGGGTCGTGGAGATGGGGGCCTCGAAGACGTACGACGTCGTGTAGAGGACGGAGGCCGCCACCGACTCGGCCGCGAAGCCGCGGGGCGGGTCGAGGTGGATGATGCGGCGGCCCAGGGTGCGCATGATGCGCCAGCCGCCGGACCAGGTGCCGAGGGAGATCGCGGTCGCCGCGGCGAGGATCACCCAGAGCGGGAGGCCGTCGGACTCCGAGACGTAGCCACCGGTGAGCAGCGCCAGGAAGATCACGCCCATCGTCTTCTGGGCGTCCTGGAGGCCGTGGCCGAGGGCCATCGCGGCGGCCGAGACCGTCTGGGCGATCTTGAAGCCGCGGTTGGTCTTGCTCGGGTTGGCGCTGCGGAAGAGCCACATGATCGCGAGCATCAGCGCGAAGCCGAGGGTGAACGCCACCACGGGGGAGACGAACATCGGGATGACGACCTTCTCGACCACGAGCGCCCAGTTGGCCGACGCGCCCGCGGCCACCGCGGCGCCGACCAGGCCGCCGATGAGGGCGTGCGAGGAGGACGACGGCAGGCCGTAGTACCAGGTGATGAGGTTCCACGTGATCGCGCCGAGCAGGCCGCACATCACGATCACCAGTCCGTGGGTCCCTGGTCCGGGGTCGATGGTGTCGGAGACGGTGTGGGCGACCTTCTGGCCGAGGAACGCACCGACGAAGTTCATGACCGCCGCCATGGCCAGGGCCACGCGCGGCTTGAGCGCGCCGGTCGAGACCGACGTGGCGATCGCGTTGGCGGCGTCGTGGAACCCGTTGGTGTAGTCGAACACCAGGGCCACGACGACCACCGCGATGATGATCGCGATTTCCATCGAGTCAGGACTCCTTGACGGCGATCTGCTCCACGATGTTGGCGACCTTCTCGAACGCGTCGATCGCCCCCTCGAGCGACTCCACGATGTCCTTGAGCTTGAGCACCTCGAGCGCCTCGTGCTCACCGCTGAAGAGGTTGGCCAGGATGCGCCGGTAGGACTTGTCGCCGGTGTTCTCGAGGCGGTTGATCTCGATCCAGTACTCGTCCAGCGAGGCCATCGACTCCAGCGACGGCATCGCCGCGGCGGTCAGCTCGGCGCAGCGCTGGAGCACCTCGACCTGCTGGGTCGTCTCGGGCGGCAGGGAGGTGACCTCGTAGAGGAGGACGAGGTCGACGGCCTCGTCCATCATGTCCATCACGTCGTCGAGCGCCGAGGCGAGGTTGTAGATGTCCTCGCGGTCGAACGGCGTGACGAAGGTGCTGTTGACCCGCTTCACGATCGAGTGGGTCGTCTCGTCGGCGGCGTGCTCGGCCTCGCGCATGCGCTGGGCGATCTCAGCCTTGGACGAGCCGTCGGCCAGCATCTCGCTGAGGAGCTGGGCCCCGACGACGAGGTGGTTGGCGGCTTCGCTGAACAGGTCGTAGAACGAGCTGTCGACAGGACGGAACTTCAAACGCACGGTGAACTCCGGAGGGGGGACGGATGAACCGTGCTTCATGCTAGGGGGTGATCCGCTCACGGGCGCAACCGCGAACCCCCGCTCAGGGCCGGGTGTGACCCGGGACGCAGGGCGTACGCCGTCAGCGCCGGCGGCGTCGCTGCCGCAGGATGAGCTCGTCGTGCAGGTGCCGCTCGCCGGTGTGGAGGTGCCACTCGCCGTCGGAGTCGAGGTCCCACGCGGTCGTGTCGGGGTCGAGCGACAGGTCGAGCAGCGCGCGGACCTCGTCGATCACGTGCTCGTCGCGCAGGCGTACGAGCACCTCGACGCGGCGGTCGAGGTTGCGGTGCATCATGTCGGCCGAGCCGATCCACGCGGCCGGCTCGCCGCCGTTCTCGAACCAGAAGACCCGGCTGTGCTCGAGGAAGCGGCCCAGGATCGAGCGGACCCGGATCGTCTCGGAGAGGCCGGGTACGCCGGGGCGCAGCGAGCAGATCCCGCGGATGATCAGCTCGACCCGCACGCCCGCCTGCGAGGCGAGGTAGAGCGCGTCGATCACCGCCTCGTCGACCACCGAGTTGGCCTTGATCCGGATGCCCGCCTCGCGGCCGGCCTGGTGGTGGGCGATCTCCTGGTGGATCTGGGCGACCAGCCCGTCGCGGACGCTGTGCGGGGCGACGAGCAGGTGCTCGTAGGTGCGGTTGCGGCTGATCCCCGACAGGTTGTTGAAGAGCAGCGCGACGTCCTCGCCGATCTCCGGGTCGGCGGTCAGCAGGCCGAGGTCCTCGTAGACGCGGGCGGTCTTGGGGTTGTAGTTGCCGGTGCCGAGGTGGACGTAGCGCCGGATGCCCTCGGGCTCGTCGCGCACGACCATCGAGAGCTTGCAGTGGGTCTTGAGGCCGACCAGGCCGTAGACCACGTGGCAGCCGGCGTGCTCGAGCTTGCGCGCCCAGCGGATGTTGGCCTGCTCGTCGAAGCGGGCCTTGATCTCGACGATCACCAGCACCTGCTTGCCGGCCTGGGCGGCGTCGATGAGCGCCTCGATGATCGGGCTGTCGCCCGAGGTGCGGTAGAGCGTCTGCTTGATCGCCAGCACGTGCGGGTCGGCGGCCGCCTGCTCGAGGAAGCGCTGCACCGACGTGGCGAACGAGTCGTAGGGGTGGTGCAGCAGCACGTCGTGGCGCGCCACCGAGTCGAAGACGTCGACGGGGGAGGCCGACTCGACCTCGGCCAGGCTCGGGTGCGTCGAGGGGAGGAAGGCGGCGTACTTCAGGTCGTCGCGCGGCAGGTCGGCGATCGAGTGCAGGCCGGTGAGGTCGAGCGGGCCGGGCAGCGAGACGACCTCGTCGCGCCCGACGCCGAGCTCGGAGACCAGCAGGTCGAGGACCTTGGGGTCGATCGACTCCTCGACCTCGAGGCGCACCGGCGCGCCGAAGCGGCGGCGCAGCAGCTCCTTCTCGAGCGCCTTGAGGAGGTTCTCCGCGTCGTCCTCCTCGACCTCGAGGTCCTCGTTGCGGGTGACCCGGAAGGTGTGCGCGCCGAGCACCTCCATGCCGTTGAAGAGCTTCTTGAGGTGCTCGCCGATGACGTCCTCGATCGGCACGAAGCGCTGGTTGCCGAGCTCGATGAACCGCCCGAAGGTCGGCGGCACCTTCACCCGCGCGAAGTGCTCGGTGCCCGTCTTGGGGTGGCGTACGACGACCGCGAGGTTGAGCGACAGCCCGGAGATGTAGGGGAACGGGTGGGCCGGGTCGACGGCGAGGGGGGTGAGGACGGGGAAGATCCGGTCCTTGAAGAGCTTCTTGCAGACCTTCTGCTCCTCGCGGTCGAGGTCGGCCCAGCGGACGATCTCGATGCCCTGGGCGCCGAGCTCGGGGACCAGGTCGGCGAAGGCGCGGGTGTGCCGCTCCATCAGCTCGCGGCTGGTCGCCCAGAGGTGCTCGATCTGCTCGCGCGGCATCAGCCCGCTGGCGGCACGGACGGCCACGCCGGCGGCGATCCGGCGCTTGAGGCCGGCGACCCGGACCATGAAGAACTCGTCGAGGTTGCTGGCGAAGATCGCCAGGAACCGGAGCCCGCTCGAGCAGCGGGAGCCGGGTGTCCTCGGCGAGCTCGAGCACGCGCTGGTTGAAGTGGAGCCACGAGACCTCGCGGTCGATGAAGCGGTCGTCGAACTTCTCGACGGCCTCGATCTGGGCCGCGTCGGGCGTGTAGGGCGGCTCGACGTCGAAGGTGTCGGTGGGGTGGCCGAAGGGCTCCGCGACCGGGCCCTCGTCGACGGACGGCGAGGCGGCGCTGGCGAGGGTGGCGGGGTCCGGCATGGGACCCAGTGTGGCACCGCGAGGTGAACGTCGGATGACGGAATCGCTAGTAGACGAGCGCCTGGACGCCGTCGCCCAGCACCTGCTCGGCGAAGACGGCCGCACCCGCGATGCGTACGCCCTCGCGCAGGTCGTCCTCGGTGATCCCGCGCCGGGCGGCGCACTGGGAGCAGACCGTCACCGACCCGGTCGTCGAGCACGACCGACAGCAGCTGGTCGAGCGGGGTGGCGAGGTCGAGGGTGAAGCTCCTCCGCGCGCCCCGGCACGCCGAACCAGGCCGCCTCCCCGGTGAGCCAGAGCGACACCTCCGCGCCGGCCGCTGCCGCTGCGGCGGCCACGGTGAATCCCTGGTTCAGGCGCTCGGCGTCGTCGGCGCCGCAGGTGACCTTGACGACCAGTGAGCGAGCCATGGACGAACACTAGAGTGCTGCCATGCCCTTCGAGCTGCCGGACAACCTGCACCCCAACTGCGGCCCCGTCGCCTGGCTCCTCGGCACCTGGCGCGGCAACGGCCACGGTGCGTACCCGACGATCGAGTCCTTCCAGTTCGGCCAGGAGCTGATCTTCACCCACGACGGGCGCCCGTTCTTCCACTACATGTCGCGCTCGTGGATCGTCGACGAGGACGGCGAGTTCGTCCGCGACGCCGCGATGGAGACCGGCTTCCTGCGCTGCCCCGAGCCCGGCAAGGTCGAGTTCCTGCTGTCGCACAACATCGGCTTCTCCGAGATCTGGTACGGCGCTGCCGACGCCGGCAAGGTCGAGATGCACACCGCCGGCGTCTCCTTCACCGAGACCGCCAAGGAGGTCACGGCCGGCTCGCGGATGTACGGCAACGTCGAGGGCGACCTGCTCTACGCCTACGACATGGCGGCCGTCGGCCAGGAGCTCCAGCCGCACACCTGGGGCCGGCTGCAGCGGGCATGACCACCCCGAGAGGCCCGACATGAGCGACGACCTCGCCACCCGGCTGCGCGAGCAGGGCCTGCGGCTCACCCCGCAGCGCCAGCTCATCCTGCGGGCGGTCGAGGACCTCCGCCACGCGACGCCCGACGAGGTGCTCGCCCACGTCCGCAGCCAGGTCAGCTCGGTCAACGCCTCGACCGTCTACCGCACGCTCGAGGTGCTCGAGGAGCTCGGGCTGGTGCGCCACACGCACCTCAGCGACCGCGCGCCGACCTACCACTCCACCGTCGAGCACGAGCACGTCCACGCGGTCTGCCGCCGCTGCCGGAGGGTGCGGTCGTACGACCCCGCCTGGTGCAGCCTCTCGTCGACGCCCTCGCCGCCGACGGGTTCGTCGTCGACGTCGGCCACCTCGCGATCTTCGGCGAGTGCGCGGACTGCGCCGGCGCGGGCGACCCATCCGCGGCGACCTAGACTCGACCCATGTCCAGCCCCCTCCTCGCCCTGCCCGGGGCCGTCGCCGGCGACGGCATCGACGCCCCGGTGGCCGCGCACTACGGCTCGTTCAACACCGAGCAGCGCGCCCTCGCGCAGGGCGAGGGGTTCGTGGACCTGTCGCACCGCGACGTGCTGCGGATCTCGGGCCCGGAGCGGCTGGCCTGGCTGCACAACCTGACCACCCAGTACTTCGACGGCCTCGCGCCCGGCACCTGGACGCAGGCGCTCGTGCTGAGCCCGCAGGGCCACGTCGAGCACGCCTTCGCCGGGCGTCGACGACGGCGAGGCGTTCACCGCGCACACCGAGCCCGGCGCCGGCGCGGCCCTCGTCGAGTGGCTCGAGCGGATGAAGTTCATGACCCGCGTCGAGGTGTCGCTGGTCGACGACCTGGCCGTGATGTGGCGACCGGGCGAGGCGGGGCAGGTCGCTACGACCTCGTTCCCCGCGACCGGCTCGAGGCGTACGCCGACGCTGCCGGCCCGGCCGCCGGCCTCTGGGCCTTCGAGGCGCTGCGGATCGAGCGGGGCGAGCCCCGCTTCGGCCTCGACACCGACCACCGCACCATCCCCAACGAGGTCGGCTGGATCGGCCCGGCGGTGCACCTCGACAAGGGCTGCTACCGCGGCCAGGAGACGGTCGCCCGCGTCCACACGCTCGGCCGCCCGCCCCGCCGGCTGGTGCTGCTGCACCTCGACGGCTCGGAGAACCGGCTGCCGCCCGCCGGCTCGCCGGTGTCCTACGACGGCCGCGACGTCGGCTTCGTCGGGTCGAGCGCCCGCCACCACGAGCTCGGCCCGATCGCGCTCGCGCTGGTCAAGCGCAACGTGCCGGTCGACGCAGCCGCTCAGCGTGGACGACATGCCCGCCGCGCAGGAGGTCATCGTCGACCCCGAGGTCGGCCTGCACGTCCGCCCTCCGCTGACCCTCGCTCTGGGCGACCTGGTAGCCGTCCGCACGACCAGATACCGGGGTCAGGTGCAGCGGCGGCGGTACTGGACGTGGGTGTCCGCGTCCGCGTGCTCGAACCCGAGGCGCGAGTAGACGGCCACGGCCGGGTGCGTTGTCGGCCTCGACGTAGAGCAGCACCTCGCCGACGCCGAGGCCGGCGAGGTGGTGCAGCCCGGCCAGGGTGAGCAGCCGGCCGAGCCCACGCCCCTGGGCCTGCGGGGACGACGCCGACGACGTACACCTCGCCGTGCTCGGCGTCGTGCTGCTTGGTCCAGTGGAAGCCGAGCACGCCGGACTCGTCCTCCGCGACCAGCAGGCCGGCCGGGTCGAACCACGGCTCGGCCATCCGCCGCGCGAGGTTGTCGCGATCCATCGCGCCCTGCTCGGGGTGGCTGCGCGAAGGCGGCCGCGTTGACCGCCACGACCGCGTCCGCGTCGGAGTCGACGTAGGACCGGATCGTCACACCGTCCGGGAGCTCGACGCGGCGGCAGCGGCAGCGAGGCGTCGCGCCGCATCACCCAGAGGTCGCGCACCCGCTCCCAGCCGTACGCCGCCGCGAGCCGCGCCGCGGCGGGGTGGTTGCCGTGCGACCAGGCGACCAGCTCGCCGTCGTACGACGCCACGCGCTGCAGCAGCGCGGCGCCGACGCCGTGCCCGCGCGCGTCCGGGTGCACCGCCAGGCTGAGGTCGCCGTCGTGCACGAGCGCGAAGCCGTCGCCCTCGACGGCGACCGTCGCCGCGCCGTCCGCGAGCGCGATCCGGGCCGCCTCGTCGAGGGGGGAGGCGCCGTCGGCCGCCTCGGCGGCGTCGGCGATGCGGGTGACCTCGGCGACGTCGTCCATGCGGCGACCCTAGGCCAGACGGGCGGGCGGGTCAGGCGTCGGCCGAGGAGCGCGCCGCCGCCTCCGACGATCCCTCGCGGGTCGGCACCACGAAGCGGTAGCCGACGTTGCGGACCGTGCCGATGTGGTGCTCGTGCTCGGTGCCGAGCTTGGCGCGCAGCCGGCGCACGTGCACGTCGACGGTGCGGGTGCCGCCGAAGTAGTCGTAGCCCCACACCTCCTGCAGCAGCTGCTCGCGGCTGAAGACGCGGCCGGGGTGCTGGGCGAGGTACTTGAGGAGCTCGAACTCCTTGTAGGTCAGGTCGAGCGGGCGGCCGCCGATGCGGGCGGTGTAGGTCGCGTCGTCGACGACGACCTCGCCGCGGTGGATCACGTGGGCCGAGGGGTCGTCCGGTGCCTGCGCGCCGGCGCGGCCGATCGCGAGACGGATCCGGGCCTCGAGCTCGGCCGGGCCGCAGGTGTGCAGGACGACGTCGTCCATGCCCCAGTCGTGGGCGACGACCGCGAGCCCGCCCTCGGTGACGACGAGCAGCACGGGGGCGTCGGCTCCGGTCGTGCGGATCAGCCGGCACAGGTCGCGAGCGGCGGCGAGGTCCTGGCGGCCGTCGACGAGGACCAGGTCGGCCGGCGGTGCGTCGAGCAGCGCGCTGCCCTGTGCCGGCAGGATCTTCACGGTGTGCGAGAGGAGCGCCAGCCCCGGCAGCACCTCGGCGGAGGGCTGGAGGGCGCCCGTGAGCAGCAGCAGAGCACTCATGCCACCACCTCCTCACGGCTGGGTCGATGAGCAAGGATATCCCGCATGGCAGGTGTGGAGGGGTCGGGCAAGGAGTCGTGAGACGGTCACCGTCCGCTACTGGGCGGGCGCGCGCGCTGCGGCGGGGACGGCGGAGGACTCCTTCGAGGTCGAGGGTGACGTGACCCTGGCCGAGGTGGTCGGCCTCGTCCTCGAGCGCCATCCCGGCGACCGGATGGCCCGCACCGTCGCGGTCTGCTCGGTCCTCCTCGGGGACCGGCCGGTGCGCTCGCAGGACCCCGCGACGGTGGTCGTCGCACCCGGATCCGTGGTCGAGCTGCTGCCGCCCTTCGCGGGCGGGTAGTCCGTCAAGGACCCCTTGCTGCGCATCGTCAAGGAATCCTCTAGTCTTCGCCCGCAGGCATACGGGGGTTGCCAACGGGGGAATCCCATGTGCGCTGCGATCCGCAAGGTTCACAGTGAAGGGAACGCACATGGGACACACCCAGATGCGCCGTTCTCGTCGTGCGCTGGCAGCGGCCACCATGATCGGCATGGTCGGCGGCAGCCTGGCGACGATGGGCACGGCGAACGCCGCCGTCATGGTCAGCGGCAGCCTCATCGACGCCGCAGGCAACTATGTGGCGGGCACCGTCTACGCCGTCGACGCGACGTCCGGCACCACCGTCGCGAGCGACTCGACCAGCAACGGCGCCTTCGACATCCCGCTCGAGAACGGCTCCTACAAGCTGGAGTTCTACTCCGGCTCGGGCGAGTACGTCGGCGAGTGGTTCCGCGACAAGGCCGACGAGGCCACGGCCGACGTCGTCACCGTGTCGGGCGCTGCCCAGACGCTGGCGCCGTGGACGATCGACCGCGGCCCGTCCGTCGGCGGCTTCATCCGCACGGCCGACGGCCGCCCCGTCGACAGCGGCACCGTCACCGTCTACGACGCGTCCACCGGTGACTCCATCGACACCACCAACCCCGACAGCTCCGGTGCGTTCCGCTTCACCACCTCGGTGCCGTCGGTCAAGCTGCAGTTCAGCGGATCGGACCCCGACACGGGGGACCTGCTGGCCACCGAGTTCTACAACGACAAGGTCTCGCTGGCGACCGCCGACGCGGTCGCGCCCACGCCTTCCGGCACCTACGTCGGCGTCGTCACGCTGGCAGCCGGTGGGTCCATCTCCGGCCGGGTCACCAACGCCGCCGGCGTCGCGATCCACCGGGCCCAGGTGTGCACGACCAACGTGTGCGACGACACCGACCCCAACGGGGCCTACGTCCTCGAGGGAGTGAACACCGGCGACCACGTCGTGTCGTTCAGTGACCCGATCGGCGAGTACGTCGGTGAGTACTACAACAACGTCCCGCTGAACAACTTCGCCGGCGCCAACCGCGTCACCGTCGCTCCCGGCCAGGCCGTCGCCAATGTCGACGCGGCGCTCGACGCGGCACCGGTCGTCGCGCCCAACGGCGTCGACGTGAGCGGCACGGTCCGCGACCAGCTCGGCAACATCGGTATCGGCTACCGCATCGAGCTGCACAACACCCCGGCCAACCCCGACGACCACGAGGACGTCGCGGTGACCTACAGCAACCGCGCGGGCCAGTACTACTTCACCGAGCTCGACCGCATCGGCGGGGAGAGCGAGTTCAAGATCGTCGTCATCGGCGAGGACGCCCGTGAGGAGGGCGACTTCGCGCGCCGCACCACCTGGTCGGGCGACAAGCGCGGCTACGACACCGCGCTGGCCATCACGGCCGCACCGCGTGTCCTCGACTTCACCCTCCCGGTCGCCGGTGGTGTGAGCGGCTCGGTGACCAGCGAGGCCGGCGGCGTGCCGAGCAGTGCGTACGCCACCTTCTACGACCTGGACCGGGCCCAGGCCGGGTACGGCGTGGCGGAGCGGGACGGCACCTACGAGACCCGCAACGTCTGGGCCGGCACCTACACGGTGCAGTTCAACGGCACCGACCACGTGGCGGAGTGGTGGAAGGACGCGCTCCCCGAGAACGCGACCACCATCACCGTCAAGCCCGGTGAGGTGACGACGGGGATCTCCGCGGCGCTGACCAAGGACGTCAAGGCCGTCGAGCGCCCGGAGCTCACGGGCAACGCGTGGGTGGGCAAGACCCTCCGCATCGACGAGGGTCGCTGGAACACCCAGGGCGACGGCTCAGGGTTCACCTACGAGTGGCTCGCCGGCAGCACCGTCGTGGCCACCGGCCAGTCGCTCAAGGTGACGAAGGCGATGCTGGGCAAGAAGCTCACCGGTCGGGTCACCAACGACGCCGGCTTCGCCCAGGGCCAGGCCATCACCACCGCCACGCCCAAGGTGGGCTACCAGCCGAAGGTCAAGGCCAAGGTGAGCGCGAAGTCGGCCACGATCACCCTGAAGGTCAAGCCGCTCAAGGCGAAGAAGGTCAAGGCCACGATCACCGTGTTCGAGATCGTCGGCGTCAAGAAGAACGGCGACGACAAGCAGAAGTTGCTCGGCAAGGCGACCATCAAGAAGGGCACGGGCGTCGTGCGCTTCAAGAAGGCCCTCGGCAAGGGCAAGCACACGCTCGTCTTCTCCGTGAAGGGCAAGGGCAAGGTCGGCTCCGGCGACATCCAGAAGAAGGTCAAGCTCAAGCGCTGACCAGCTGAGCGCAGCAGGACGACGGCCCCCGCGGGAACACCCGCGGGGGCCGTCGGCGTTGGATCAGGCATGACCTCCGGAGCCTGGATCGCCGTCGGTGCCGTCGCGCTGGCTCTCGCGTTCGGGCTCTGGCGGCTCGCCACCGACGGTCGCTTCCGCGGCACGCACGTCCGTACGCCGGTCCGCCGAGCCGGGCGCCGCCGCCGCCCCGGTCGAGCGGCCGGCCGCCGACGTGGTCGCCGCCGTGGGGCAGACCCTGGGGGAGCGCGCCACGCTGCTGCAGTTCTCCAGCGCGTTCTGCGCGCCCTGCCGGGCGACCCGGCGGGTCCTCGCCGACGTGGCCGGCCTGGTCGAGGGTGTCGCGCACGTCGAGGTCGACGCCGAGCACCACCTCGACGCGACCAGGGCCCTCGGCATCCTGCGGACGCCGACCACGGTGGTGCTGGATGCGGCTGGGGTCGAGGTCACCCGGGCGACCGGAGCGCCCACCCGCGACCAGGTCCTGAGCGCGGTGGCACAGGCGTGATCTCACGATATGGATGCGTGAGTCACATGGTGAGACAGTCGGCTGATCGGGTACCGGGGTCGCCTACTGTCGTCGCCATGTCCTCGACCATGCTCACCAAGCGCCGCGCAGTGGACCACTGCCGCGTGCGCTCGGCGCTGTGTCGAATGTCGTGACGATCCCGCCACCCAACTGAGCCACAAAGTCCATGTAGTTACTGGACTATGCTCCACGGTGGGATCCAGCACCGGGTCGAGCCCGGTGCGCCCGGCCCTTGTGCTGCGCCGACTTCCTCCAGGAGAGACATGACCACCACCGCATCGCCCCACGCCGCGCCCGGCGTGGACAGCCCGTCGCGCGGCATCGACCCGCGTGGCCCGCAGCTCGCTGCCGGCATCACCGCGGTGGTCCTCGTCGTCGTCCTGCTCCTGCCGCAGCCCGCCGCGACGGTGCTGCTCGCGGTGCAGGCGGTCCTGTTCGGGATCGGCGCCGTGCGCGGGGTGCAGGCCACGCCGTACGCCTGGCTCTTCCGCACGCTGGTGCGCCCGCGGCTGGCGGCCCCGACCGAGCTCGAGGCCCCCGAGCCGCCGCGCTTCGCGCAGGCCGTCGGCCTGACCTTCGCACTCGTCGGGCTGGTCGCGTTCCTGGCCGGCGCGACGCTCGTCGCGCAGGTCGCGGTCGGCGTCGCGCTCGTCGCCGCCCTCCTCAACGCCGTCTTCGCCTTCTGCCTGGGATGCGAGGTCTACCTGCTCGTCCGCCGCTTCATCGCCACCGCCTGATCCAGCACCATCCACGACTGTCACACCACAAGGAGCACCACCATGAGCCGCGAGAACTCGCTCGTCACCGCCCAGTGGGTCGAGGACAACCTCGACACCGACGGCATCGTCCTCATCGAGGTCGACGAGGACACCACCGCCTACGACAAGGGCCACATCCGGGGAGCCATCAAGCTCGACTGGACCACCGACCTCCAGGACCAGGTCCGCCGCGACTTCGTCAACAAGGAGCAGTTCGAGGCGCTGCTGTCCGAGCGCGGCGTCGCCAACGACGACACCGTCGTGCTCTACGGCGGCAACAACAACTGGTTCGCCGCCTACGCCTACTGGTACTTCAAGCTCTACGGCCACCAGGACGTCAAGCTGCTCGACGGCGGCCGCAAGAAGTGGGAGCTCGACTCCCGCGAGCTGACCGACGACCTGCCGTCGCGCGCCGCGACGTCGTACACCGCCTCGGAGCAGGACTCCTCGATCCGCGCCTTCCGCGACGAGACCGTCGCCGCGATCGGCACGCAGAACCTCGTCGACGTGCGCAGCCCCGACGAGTACGCCGGCCGGCTGCTCGCCCCGGCCCACCTCCCGCAGGAGCAGGCCCAGCGCGCCGGCCACATCCCGACCGCCGCCAGCGTGCCGTGGAGCAAGGCCGCCAACGACGACGGCACCTTCAAGTCCGACGACGAGCTGCAAGCAGATCTACACCGAGGCCGGCGTCGACTGGAGCAAGGACACCATCGCCTACTGCCGCATCGGCGAGCGCTCCTCGCACACCTGGTTCGTGCTCAAGGAGCTCCTCGGCCAGGCGAACGTCAAGAACTACGACGGCTCCTGGACCGAGTACGGCTCGCTGGTCGGCGTCCCGGTCGCCCTCGGCGACGAGCCCGGGGAGGCCTGATGTGCGGCGCGACCGAGGGCGGCCTGTCGCTCGACGGCGTCAACGTCGCCAAGGAGGCCATGATCCAGGGCCAGGTCGCTGCGCGGCGGCGAGCCGGTGGGCAACGCCTACGTCCGCCTGCTCGACCGCACCGGTGAGTTCACCGCCGAGGTCCCGACCTCCGCGACCGGGCACTTCCGGTTCTTCGCCGGCGACGGCGAGTGGACGCTGCGGACGCTGGCCCCGAAGGCCGAGCCGGTCGACACCAGGTCGTCGCCGCCACGGGCTCCGTCGCCGAGGTGCAGGTGCTCGTCACGCCTGAGGACCCGACTGCTCCAGACCACGGAGACCGCCCCGCGCCCCGGCGTGCGGGGCGTTCTCCGCATTCGCCACTGTTCCCCCACCCGTCGGCGGGGAACACGGATACCGTGGCGCTCGGGCCTGGCCGTGTCTGGGTCGTGTCGGGAAGGAGTGAGGTGGAGTCGCTGAGATGCGCCGGACGCTCGAGACCAGCTCTGGCGCCTGACGATGGAGCACTCGCCGGTCGGGATGGCGATCGTGTCCCCGACGGGTGGCTTCATGACGGCCAACGTCGCGCTGTGCGAGATGCTCGGCCACGACGCCGACGAGCTCGATCACGAAGTCCTTCCAGGACATCACCCACCCCGACGACCTCGACACCGACCTGCGCCTGTTCGAGCAGACGCTCGCCGGGGAGATCGCTCCTACCGGATCACCAAGCGCTACCTCCGCGCCGACGGCAGCATCCTGGTCGGCGACCTCTCGTCGCCCTCCTGCGCGACACCGTCGGTCAGCCGATCCACTTCATCTCGCAGATCGTCGACCTCAGCGAGCGCCAGGCCTTCGTCGAGCGGCTCGACGCCGCCGAGGAGGCCGCACGAGGCGGACGTCGTACGGCCCAGGCGATCCTCGAGGGCGTCGCCGGTCGGACTGCTGCAGATCGATGCCTGCGGCCACTACCTCGCCACCAACGGCCGGCACCGTGAGTTCCTCGAGCTCGCCTTCCCCGACGGTCACCTCGGCCAGGCCGGGCAGACCGGCTTCGCCTACGACCGCGACCAGCAGCTGCTGCGCGGCGCGCGACATGCCCGTCGTGCGCCGCCGCGTCGCGGCGAGGAGTTCGACGACGTACGGCTGTGGGTGGGGAGGACCCCCACTCGCGGCGGGCCCTGTCGGGTCTCGGCGCGCCGGGTCCTCGACCGGACGGGGAGCGCACAGGTGCCGTCCTGGCCTACCACGACGTCACCGACCTGGTGCGCGCGATGGGCGTGAAGGACGAGTTCGTCTCGACGATCTCCCACGAACTGCGTACGCCGCTCACGGCGGCGCTGGCCTACCTCGAGCTCCTCGACGAGTCGAACGACGTCACGCCCGAGGGCCACCAGCAGGTGACCGCCGCGAGGCGCAACATGCTGCGGCTCTCGCACCTGGTCGGCCGACCTGCTCTTCACCACGCGCGTCTCGGCCGGCTCGCCGCTGGTGGACCCCTACCGGGTCGACCTCGCCGTGACCTCTGCGAGGCGGTCGACGCGGCCTCGCTCGACGCCGACAGCCGCGGCGTGCCGCCATCACGAACGGTTGCCCAGCTCGGCTCCCGCCGTCGCCGACGGGATGGCGGCTGCGGCGGTCTGCGACAGCCTGCTGGACAACGCCATCGCCTACAGCCGCCAAGGGCTGCGTGACGATTCGACCCTGGCCGACGCCGAACACGTCGTGCTGACGATCACCGACGAGGGCACCGGCATCGAGCCCACCGACGTCGAGCAGGTGTTCGGCCGGTTCTACCGAGGTGAGAACGCCCGCCGGCTCCGCGTGCCCGGCACCGGCCTGGGCCTCACGATCGTGCGCAGCATCGTCGAGGCCCACGGCGGCGTCGTGTCGCTGGAGAGCACCCTCGGCGAGGGCACCAGCGTCTGCGTGCTGCTGCCCCGCTGACCGAGCCGGTCCAGTCCGGTCGCGTCCTGGCCCTCACGTTGACCGCAGGTATCCCCTACGACGCCCCACGCGCACTCTCCTGCCCCTAGCGTCACGTCCCTGAGACGCGAGGAGGGTTGCCATGCGGTGTCAAAGGCCTGCGGCCGGGTCCGGCAACGGCTGCCGCGCGCCCTCGATCGCGGCAACTGGTCCAGACCTGTCGAGCGAACGCGCCCGCGCCCACCGAGGCAGAAACGCGAGAACCCCCCGCACGAGTGCGGGGGGTCCGGGCGCGTACCCGGGTGGGGACCGGTGCGTGTCTCGCGAGGTGGGGGCCATCTCACGAGGCTGTCGCCAACATCTGCCATCAGGAGCATTTGCCAGCGGCTCTTGCCTAAGTTTGCAAAGCACGACACACTCTGCACAGGTTTTGGGACTATTTCTTTTGACAGCTTTCTCTCGGGACGCTGCTCACCAACCCCACACAGCACCACCAACCCCTGGAGACACACATGAAGACCAAGGCCCCCCGCCTCGTTGTTGCCCTCATCGCGATCGTCGGCGTCGCCGGCATGACCGTCCCCGCCGAGGCTGCCCCCACCAAGCCGGCGTCGCGCAACGTCTGGTGCTGCTGACCCGATCGTCGACCCGAGCCTGACGGCTCGAGTCCTCAGCTGCGGGCGTACGTCGTCGTGGCGATGCGCGCCCGCAGTCCGGACGACACCGCCGCGCGGCGGTAGGCGTCCAGCGCGTCCTCGTGCAGACCGACACCGTGGAGCAGGTCGGCGAGGTCGAACCACAGCTGCGCTGCGCTCTGGTCTGCGCCGATGCCGGACAGGACGAGCACGGCCTGCTGGTAGCAGGCGGCGGCGCGGTCAGTCGCGCCCTCGGCGGCCCGGGTCCTGCCCTCGAGGGTCAGCGCCTCGGCCTCGAGCAGGGCGTGGCCGTCGGCGGTGCCCTGCACCTGGCCGATGAGGTCGCGGCTCGCGGCGAGATCGCCGGCGAGGAACGAGACCTTGGCGAGCCCGAGCAGGGTCCACGCCCTGTCGACCGGGGTCGCGCTGCTCCACTGCATGTCAGCGGCGGCCTGCTCGAGGTTCTCCCGGGCTCCCAAGAGGTCCGGCGGGTCGAGCTCGAGGTGGAGACGCCCCACCTCGGTGCGCAATCGAGCCAGGTTGCGGGAGTCCTGCCCCTCGCCCATCAGGCCAAGGGCTCGCTCGGCCAGCGGGACCGCAGCGGCGACGTCGCCCCGGTTGGCCTGCATGACACTCGCATTCCAGTAGGCGGACGCGCGGGCGCGCGGCGATCCGAGCGCCTCGGCGCGGGCGATGGCCTTGCGGCAGAGGCGGACGGCGTGGGCGGTGTCGCCGCGCTCGAAGTGGGCGGCCGCCACGGTGACCGCGAGCTGCACGGCCTCGTCGCTGGCACCGAGTCCCACTTCCTCGATCTGCGTCATCACGCGCTCGCCGCACTCGATGGCACGGCCGAGGTCGCCGGTCTCCCGGAAGATGCGGCTCAGGGCGATACCGGCCTTGACCTTGGTCATGGCGTTGGAGGTCGGGTCCTCGATCAGCGACTCGAGCTCCAGGACGGCGTCGTCCTCGCGGTTGGTGGCCTCCAGCGCCCGTGCGTGGAGCAGGCGGGCGCGCTCGCGCATGCCCTCCATCTCCTTGCTGGCGAGGGCGTCGAGCGCCTTGCTCAGGTGGGCCTCTGCGTCCTCCGGCTGCGACTCGAGCGAGAGCTCTGCGTAGTCGAGGGCGAGCCGCATCTCGTGGATCTCGCGGCGGTCCGCGACCCCGAGGAGGGACTCCATGGAGACGTCGAGCCGGACGGCGAGGCCTCCAGGGCGAGCGCCGTGGGCTGTCGGTGCCCGGACTCGATGCGGGAGAGGTACGCCACCGACATCACGTCGTCAGCCACCTCGCCCTGGTCGGCCGCGGGCCTGGCGCGCGGCCTTGAGCCGACACCCACTCCACACGGTCGGTCTGCGCCAGCACAGCCGCAAGTCGCGAATCCATAGGGGACATTGTGCGACACGTTTGCCCAAGAAGCGTCCAATTGCGTCAAGTATTAACTTAGGAGTGCCTTCCCTGCCGGGACCGAGGGCCGACGGAGTTCGGCGAACGTGCTGAGAACGTCCCGCGATCGAGGTCGGGCTCTACCCGTTTCTCGGGCTCAGCTGCCGCTGTTGATCATGCCGGCGCCGACGGTCACGCCGGTCGCCTCGTCGATCAGGATGAAGGACCCGGTGGTGCGGTTCTTCGAGTACGGGTCGCACAGCAGCGGCACCGTGGTGCGCAGCTGGACGCGGCCGATCTCGTTGAGACCCAGCTCGCCCGGCCTCCTGGTCACGGTGCAGCGAGTTCACGTCGAGGCGGTACTGGATGTCCTTGACCATCGCCCGACCGGTGCGGGTCGTGTGCTTGATGGCGAGCTTCTGGCGCGGGCGCAGCGGCTCGTTGGTCATCCAGCACACCATCGCGTCGATGTCCTGGCTCGGCTTCGGTGCGTTCTTGGGCCGGGCGATCATGTCGCCGCGGGAGACGTCGACGTCGTCCTCGAGGTGGACCGTCACCGACATGGGCGGGAACGCCTCGGAGATCTCCTGGTCGAACAGCTCCACGCGCGAGATCGTCGAGGTCATGCCGCTGGGAAGAACGACGACCTCGTCGCCCTTCTTCAGCACGCCACCGGCCACCTGGCCGGCGTACCCGCGGAAGTCGTGGTACGCATCCGACTTGGGTCGGATGACGTACTGCACCGGGAAGCGCGTGTCGACCAGGTCGCGGTCGGAGGCGACGTGGACGTGCTCGAGGTCGTGCATGAGCGTCGGGCCGGAGTACCACGGCGTGTTCTCGGACCGGTTGACCACGTTGTCGCCCTGGAGCGCCGAGATCGGGATGACCTCGAGGTCGGGGATGTTGAGCTTGGTCGCGAAGGTCGTGAACTCCTTGTGGATCTTCTCGTAGACCTCCTGCGACCAGTCGACGAGGTCCATCTTGTTGATGCACAGCACCAGGTGCGGGACGCGCAGCAGCGACGGCAGCACCGCGTGACGGCGCGACTGCTCGGTGAGGCCCTGGCGGGCGTCGACCAGGACCAGGCCCAGGTCGGCCGTCGAGGCGCCGGTCACCATGTTGCGGGTGTACTGGATGTGCCGGGGGTGTCGGCGATGATGAACTTGCGGCGGGGCGTCGCGAAGTAGCGGTAGGCCACGTCGATGGTGATGCCCTGCTCGCGCTCGGAGCGCAGGCCGTCGGTCAGCAGCGCGAGGTCGGTGGAGTCGTAGCCCTGGACGGCGCTGGTCGACTCGACGGCCTCGAGCTGGTCCTCGAAGATCGACTTGCGAGTCGAGGAGCAGGCGCCCGATGAGGGTCGTCTTGCCGTCGTCGACGGAGCCGGCGGTCGCGAAGCGCAGCAGGTCGCGTTTCGGCGACGGCGGCTGCGACGTCGCCGACGGTGGTGGTCTCGTTGTCCGTGGTGGCCATCAGAAGTAGCCCTCCTTCTTGCGGTCTTCCATGGCGGCCTCGGAGAACCGGTCGTCGGCGCGGGTGGCGCCGCGCTCGGTGACCCGCGCGACGGCGATCTCCTCGATGATCGCGGCGGTGGTCGGCGGCCTCGGACTCCACGCACCCGGTCTGCGTGCAGTCACCGACGGTGCGGAAGCGGACCGTCCTGGTCTCGACGGTCTCGTTGCCCTGGGCTGGATGTCCGGGCCGAGCGAGAGCAGCATGCCGTCGCGCTCGATGACCTCGCGCTGGTGGGAGAAGTAGATCGAAGGGATCTCGATCTTCTCGCGGTCGATGTAGCTCCAGATGTCGAGCTCGGTCCAGTTGGACAGCGGGAAGACCCGCATGTGCTCGCCGGAGTGGATGCGGCCGTTGAAGAGGCTCCAGAGCTCGGGACGCTGCATCTTGGGGTCCCACTGGCCGAAGTCGTCACGGTGGGAGTAGACGCGCTCCTTGGCGCGGGCCTTCTCCTCGTCACGGCGGCCGCCTCCGAAGGCGGCGGTGAAGCCGTTCTCCTCGATGGAGCCGAGCAGGGTGCCGATCTGCATCGCGGTTGCGGCTGGTCTTGCCGTCGTCGACTACGTGGCCGGCGGCGATCGCCTCGTCGATGGTCGCGATGATCATCCGCGCGCCGAGACGCTCGACCCACGAGTCGCGGGTGTCGAGCACCTCCTGGAAGTCGAGGCCGGTGTCGACCTGCAGCAGCGGGAAGGGCAGCTTGGCGGGGAAGAACGCCTTCTCCGCGAGGCGGAGCATGACGATGGAGTCCTTGCCGCCGGAGAACATCAGGACCGGCTTCTCGAACTCGGCGGCGACCTCACGAAAGATGTGGATCGACTCCGCCTCGAGCTGGTCCAGCTGGCTCAGCTGGTAGTCGACGTGGGTGTTGGTCATGACGCAGGGAGGGCCTCTCTCGGGACAGCAGCCATCATCGTAGCGACGGGCGTGCCCGTGGACGATTCGCACTCGCGCAGTCACGTCGGCGAGACTCGCCGGATGATGAGCCGCAAGCCCCGACTCTCCCTGGTCCTCGTCGCAGCAGCCGCCCTGGTGGCCGGCTGCTCCTCCTCGCCCGTCGACGACGGCAACGCACCGTCCTACCGCGCGAGCACGGACGTGCAGGCGCGCGTCCTGCCCCAGATCGCGGCCACCGGCGAGGACGTCGAGGCCGCCGACGACGCGTCGTGGGTCGTCGAGGCGACCGTCGACGGCGTGGATGAAGGCACCACCGTCACCCTGGTCGCCAAGGCCGATGGCGGCGAGTGGGAATCGGTCTCGGACGCCGAGACGGACGAGGACGGCCGGGTGGCGCTCACCAGCGACACCGCCGGCGATCTCGTCGTCATCGTCGGCGAGGGGGACGACGCCATCGGTGCCGAGGTCTCGACCGCGGACGCGCCCGAGGCGTCGTTCACCGACGACTTCGACGAGGACAGCGTCGATGGTCCGGGCGCGACCTGGGGCACGCGCGACCAGGGGTTCGCCGGCGTACGCCAGTGCTCGCGGGCCGACCCCAGTGCTGCGGAGGTCGCTGACGGCGTCCTGGTGCTGAGCGTGATGGAGGACCCGAAGGGCGGGGAGTGCCAGCTGCCCGGTCGGCGCAAGAAGTTCCCGCAGCGCCTCAACGGCCACGTCGGCACCGAGGAGTCCTACTCCTTCACCTACGGCTACGCCGCGGCGCGGATCCGTACGCAGTCCGCACGCGGGCAGCACTCGGCCTTCTGGATGCAACCGGTCGGCGGACAGCTGGCCGGCGGGCCGGCGGTCGGTGGAGCTGAGATCGACGTCATGGAGTACTTCGGCGACGACCACCCCGAGGGCGGCGCTGACCAGCTTCACCTACTTCCTCGACGAGGACGGGAAGAAGCAGACCGTCGGCGGCTGGCTGCCCGACGTCGAGCGCCTCGGCGACGACTGGGCCGAGGAGTACCACGTCTACTCGGTCGAGTGGACGCCGGAGGAGTACGTCTTCCGCATCGACGGAGTGGTCACCCAGCGCCTCGAGGGGGAGACGTCGGGCCGCGGGGAGTTCCTGATCCTGAGCCTGCTGTCGTCCGACTACGAGCTGCCGCGCTTCAACGGCGAGCTGCCGGAGACCATGGAGGTCGACTGGGCCCGCGTGTGGGAGACCGGTCCGGAGCAGGGCTGATCAGGTGGGCTGATCAGGGGCTGATCAGGGCGAGTCGAGGACCAGGGTGATCGGTCCGTCGTTGACGCTCTCGACGCGCATGTCGGCGCCGAAGCGCCCCCGCTCGACGTGGGCGCCGAGGCGCTCGAGCTCGGCGCAGACCGCGTCGTAGAGCGGCTCGCTGATCGGCCCGGGCGCTGCCGCGTGCCAGGTCGGGCGGCGGCCCTTGCGGGCGTCGCCGTACAGCGTGAACTGGCTGACGACCAGCACGGGCGCGGCCACGTCGCTGGCGCTCCTCTCCTCGCGCAGCAGGCGCAGGTCCCAGACCTTCCGGCGCTGTCCACGCGACCTCGGCGGGACCGTCGTCGTGCGTGACGCCGAGGTAGACCAGGAGGCCGGGCCCGTCGAGCTCGCCGACGACCTCACCGTCGACCCGGACGCTGGCGGAGAGGACCCGCTGGATGACCGCGCGCATGGTGCAAGGATGCCGCCCATGTCTGACGCCCTGCTGATCACGGTCGCGCCCACCGGCGCGGAGACCGCCAAGGCCGACTGCCCGCAGCTCCCCACCACTCCGGAGGAGATCGCCCGCACCGCGGCCGAGTGCGAGGCGGCCGGCGCCGCGATGATCCACCTCCACGTCCGCGACACCTCGCACGCGCCGACTCTCGACCAGTCGCTGCTGCGCGAGTGGGTCGCGGCCGTGCGCGAGTCGTCCTCGCTGGTGGTCCAGCTCTCGACCGGCGGATCGGTGCACGACCCGCTCGACGAGCGCCTGAAGGTGCTCGACGCCGAGCCGGACTCGTGCAGCCTCACGATGGGTACGACCAACTTCGGCGACGACGTCTTCCTCAACCCGTGGCCGTTCGTGAAGGACCTCTACCAGCTCACGCTCGAGCGCGGCGTGGCGCCGGAGTTCGAGCTCTTCGACCTCGGCCAGGTGCACGCCCTGGGACGGCTCGTGCGGGAGTACGGCGTGCCGGCCGGCGGCAAGGTCCACGTCGACTTCGTGATGGGGGTCCCCGGCGGCATGCCCGGCACAGCCCCCGCCCTCGTCGCCGGCGTCGCCGCGCTGCCTCCGGCGGTGACGTCGTGGTCTGCCACGGGCATCGGCCGCTCGACCCTCGCTGTCGCGATGGCCTCGCTGTCGATGGGCGGGCACCTGCGCGTCGGCATGGAGGACGTGCTGACCATCAGCCGTGGGGTGCCCGTCGAGTCCAACGCCCAGCTCGTCGAGCGAGCCGTCGACCTCGGGCGGATCGCGCAACGTACGCCGATGTCGCCCGCCGGCTGCCGGGAGCTGCTCGGCCTGCGGTGAGGCCTGTGGAGAGCCGTTCGCGCGGCAGGCGTCTCACTGGTGGGGTGGGGACATGTACGACGCCGAGCCTCGCATCGCCCTCCACCTCGCATCGCGCGCGACCCGGGTCGCCGACATGGCCGTCGCGTTGTTCCTGGCCGTCGACGAGTCGGGACTGCGGCTTCCGGCCCGGCGCGACATCGCTCGGCACAGTCGTGTCTCCGAGGCCACTGTCTCCCGTCGGTTGGGCCGTCGGTTCCGGACGACGTCGCCGACACGCCGAGGTCCTGCGGGCCGTCGCTCTGGGCCTGACTGTCCGCCGAGCCCTCGACCCTGAGGCGACCTACGACCGAGCGGTGGCCCTGTGGGCGCGGGCGGTGGATGCACGTGTGCCTCCGGCCTGAGCGGAAACTTTCGCTCACGCGGAGAGGGCGTCGAGGTCACCTGCACGAAAGTTTCCGCTCACAGGCGACCGGCTAGGTCCCGTCAACCCGTTTCATCCCGACCACGCCGGGGCGGTAGGCCGGGTCCTCGAGCTGGGCGATCGTCGGGGAGCCGAACATCGGCAGGCCCTGGGACTTGCGGATGAACCCCCAGACGACGGGCAGGACGAGGAGCACGACGAGGCCGATGCCGGCGATGAGCATCGGGTGGGTCTCGTCCGTCGCCGAGGGGCGCCCAGCCGGACTTGTCGAGCAGGGCGACGCCGCTCATCGTGAGCACGACCACGATGCCGCGGCGGATGAAGGACTGCGGCACGCGCGGGGCGAGCAGGGAGCCCAGGATCGTGCCCGGGACCGATCCGATCACCAGCGGCACGAGGATCGTCCAGTCGATGCCGTGGAGCGCGATGTTGGAGATCGCCGCCGCCATCACCAGCGGGACGGCCTGCACGAGGTCGGTGCCGACGAGGCGCACGGCGGAGAGGCCGGGGTAGAGCATCAGGAGGGCGATCATGATGACCGATCCGGACCCGACGCTGGTGATGCCGACCAGCAGGCCGCCGAGCATGCCGACGAGCAGGGTCGGGACCACGCGGATCGCCGGGTTGTCGTCGGAGACGTGGCGGCCCGAGCGCACGCGCACCAGGTTGACGTAGAGCCGGAGGGCGTAGGTCGCTGCCGCGAGCAGGAGTGCGAAGCCGATGCAGACGATGAGGACGTAGTTGAGCTCGTCGACGTCG
The DNA here is from genome assembly GCA_963795275.1 of uncultured Actinomycetota bacterium. Classification (GTDB taxonomy): domain Bacteria; phylum Actinomycetota; class Actinomycetes; order Propionibacteriales; family Nocardioidaceae; genus Nocardioides. The sequence continues at coordinate 63,990 of CAWCHD010000016.1, read as the reverse complement.
TCGGTGAACCACGAGACCAGGTGCGGGCCGAGGAGGGCCATCGGGATCGACCCGATCATCAGCCACTTCGCCAGCTGCATGTTGGGCGAGCCCTCACGCTTGTGGACGATCGCGCCGCCGGTCTTGTAGATCGCGGCGGCGGTGAGGTCGGCGGTCACGACGGTGGCCGCCTCGCCGACGCCGAGGAAGAGCAGCGCCGGGGTCATCAGCGCACCTCCACCCATGCCGGTCAGCCCGACCACGATGCCGACGAAGAAGCCGGCAGCGAGGATCGAGAAGAACGTGACGGTGATCCAGTCCATCAGCTGTCTCCGGTCAGACGGGGGACGACGACGCGCAACATCTCGGTGATTGTGGCGGTCGCGGTGGCCGCCGCCTTCTCCCCACGCCGGTAGGGATCGGCGATGTCGAGCTCGGGATGCGCCGGCGGGCGCTTCTCCCCGACCGCCGTCACGAGCTCGCGCCCGGTGAGGTCGGGGATCTCGGCGATCGCCGCCTCGAACTGGCCGAGCGTGAAGAGCGTGCGGTGGAGCTGGGGGAAGTCGTCGAGGACGTGCTGGCGGTGGACGGACTCCGCAGTCAGCACGAGGTCGGCCGCCAGCAGCATCTCGGGCTCGAGCCGCCGGCTGCGGAAGCCCGTGACCTCGAGGTGGGGGATCGTGGCCGCCTGGACCGGGTTCATCCGGTGGCCGGTGTGCGCATGGGTGCCCGAGCTCGAGAAGACGACGTCGGCGTCACCGGCCAGGTCGCGCGCGATGATCTCCATCGCGGGCGAGCGGCAGATGTTGGCGGTGCAGAGGAACAGCACCGAGAGTGGCTCGGTCATGCGCCCGCGGCTCCGCGGGTCAGGTGGAGGAGGCCGGACTCGTCGAGCGCGACGAGCACGTCGTCGAGGGCGTCCTCGATGGTGCGACCGGTGGTGTCGACGCGTACGGCGGGGTCCTCGGGTTCCTCGTAGGGCGAGGAGATTCCGGTGAACTCGGGGATCTCGCCGGCGCGCGCCTTGGCGTAGAGCCCCTTGCGGTCGCGTCGCTCGCACTCCTCCAGCGGCGTCGCGACGTGGACCAGGAAGAAGGCGCCGCCCGCGTCCTCGACCATCTGCTGCACCTGGTCCCGGGTCTCGGCGAAGGGCGCGATCGGCGAGCACACCGCGACCCCGCCGTGTCGGGCGATCTCGGCGGCGACCCAGCCGATGCGCCGGATGTTGGTCTCGCGGTCCGCCTTGGAGAAGGTCAGCCCGGCGGACAGGTGGCGGCGTACGACGTCGCCGTCGAGGCTGGTGACCGATCGGCCGCCCTGCTCGAGCAGCAGGTCCATCAGCGCGCGGGCGAGGGTCGACTTGCCGCTCCCGGACAGGCCGGTGAAGAACAGCACGAGGCCCTGGTCCTCCGGATCGGGGCGGTCGGCGTCGACGATCTCGGCGATGACGGCCGGGTAGGTGTCGTCCGGGTGCTCGGCGAGCGCGTGCACCGGGTCGTCGCCGGCGTAGGTCGCGACCACCTGCGCGCCGAGCTCGTGGTCGACGTCGGCGTCGCCGTGGGACGGGAGGGGTACGGCGACCACGTGCGCGTCGTCGAGCAGCTCGGCCGCCGCGAGCGACGCTCGCACGAGCGCGACGGGGGAGAGGTCGGCCGTGCCGGTGCCGGTCAGCGCGACGAGGACCACCCGGCCGAGGCCGCGGACCTCCTCGAGCTCGGCCTCGCTGAGTGCGTCGACGACCGGGACGAACGTGGCACCGGCGTGCTGCTCGCGCACCTGCGCGGGCGTGAGGTGCAGCCGGCGGAAGGGGCCGTACTGCGCGTGGCGTCAGGGGCTCCAGGCTGCCGTCGGCGGCACCCGGGCGAGGGGCAGGCCCTCGGGGTCGACGAGCTCGGCCTCGGTGGCACCGTCGGGGAGGTCGAGGGTGATCGGGCTGCCGGGCTCGTTGAAGCGGGTGAGCGGGGCGTAGGCGCCGGAGACGAGGAGCTCCAGGTCGTCGAGCTCGGTCGGCGTCGGGCAGTGCTGGATCACCCGCGCATCCTCTCCAGAGATGCCTGAGTAGCCTGCGCGCATGTCTCACGCTGGTCTGCCCGTCGTCGCAGAGATCGTCCGCTCCGGGTTCGTCGAGGGCCACCACTACGGCTCGATCGTGGCGCTCGCGGCGGACGGCACGGTCGACTGGTCGGTCGGCGAGGTCGTCGCGCCGGTGCTGCCCCGCTCGAGCAACAAGCCGATCCAGGCGCTCGCGATGGTCGAGCTCGGTCTCGACCTGCCGGCCGACCTGCTCGCGCTGGCGTGCGCGTCCCACTCCGGGGAGCCGTTCCACGTCGAGGGCGTACGCCGCACGCTGGCGTCCGCCGGCCTCGACGAGTCGGCGCTCCAGACGCCGCCCGACTACCCCCTCGACGACGAGGCCCGCGAGGCCGTCATCCGCGCCGGCGGGACCAGGTCGCCGATCCTGATGAACTGCTCCGGCAAGCACGCCGCGATGCTCGCGACCTGCGTCCTGCAGGGCTGGGACACCGCCACCTACCTCGACCCCGAGCACCCGCTCCAGGTCGCGATCGCCCGCGACCTTCGCGCGGTGACCGGTGAGCCGGTCCAGCGTCGCCGTCGACGGGTGCGGCGCCCCGCTGCTGTCCACGTCGCTCACCGGCCTGGCGCGCGCCTTCGCCGCGCTGGCGACGGCGACCGACGGTCGCCGAGCACCGCGTCGCGGAGGCGATCCGGCGGCACCCGGACTTCGTCAGCGGCACGACCCGCGACGAGCTCGCCCTGCACCGCGCCGTGCCCGGGCTGATCGGCAAGGCGGGCGCGGAGTCCTGCTACGCCGTCGCCCTGCCCGACGGCCGCGCGTGGGCGCTCAAGACCGACGACGGAGCCGCCGCGCGTACGCCCGGTGCTGATGGCCGAGGCGCTGCGCCGGTCCGGCGTGCTCGCCGACGACGGCGTGGACGTCGACGCGGTCGAGGCGACCGGCCGGCTCGACCTGCTGGGCGGCGGCAGGCCCGTCGGCGTGATCCGTGCTGCCTTCTAGCTAGCACCGCGCGTCACAGCGCGAAGCGGGCATCTGTGAGCACAGTCACCCTGCCGCGTTTTGCTTTTGCTAACTGTTGTTAGCACACTGGAGGCATGGCCAAGGACAAGAGCACCAAGTCGACGAAGACGAGTGCCGCCGTCGTCGGCTCCATCGGCTCGCTGGGTGACTACCTCAAGGAGCAGCGCCTGGCAGCCCAGCTCTCGCTGCGACAGCTCGCCGACCAGGTCGGCGTGAGCAACCCCTACCTCAGCCAGATCGAGCGCGGCCTGCGCAAGCCGTCGGCCGAGGTGCTCCAGCAGCTCGCCCGCGCCCTGCGCGTCTCCGCCGAGCAGCTCTACGTCCGCGCCGGCATCGTCCACCCCGACCCCGGCAAGGCGGGCTCCGTCGAGCTCGCCGTCCTCGCCGACACCGCGCTCACCGAGCGGCAGAAGCAGTCGCTGCTCGACGTCTACGCGTCGTTCATCGCGCTCAACGAGCGCGACAGCGCACCCTCCGCCGACTGAGCGACTCCCACACCCGTCAGCTCCACCCAGCTCCACCCAACAGAAGGAGACCAGCAATGGCCACCAAGTTCGACATCAAGACCGAGGCCCTCAAGCCCGTCCTCGCCGGCGTCGGCGTCACCGACCTCGCCGTCGAGACCGTCCGCGAGGCCGTTGCCGACGTCCAGAAGCGCGTCGCCGCCGTCCAGAAGGACGTGCGCACGTTCGACGCCAAGGCCGAGGCCAAGGCCCGTCGCGCCGCGATCGAGGCCCGCGTGGCCGAGCTCCAGGCCGAGGCGAAGGCGTACCCGACCAAGGTCACCGCCCACCTCTCGACCCTCGTCGACGAGAACGTCGCCGCCTACGCCGAGCTGGTCAAGCGCGGCGAGTCCCTCGTCAGCCGCATCCGCCGCCAGGAGTCGACCAAGGCCACCGTGTCGTCCGCCAGGACCACCGCCGCCAAGGCCAGGACCACCGCGACGCAGGCCAAGAAGGCTGCCGACGCCAACGCCACCGCCGCGGACCGGACCGCCGCCACCAAGGTCGCGCCCAAGCCGAAGAAGACCGCCAAGAAGGCCACGCGCACCGCCGCCGCCAAGAAGGCGTCCGCCACGACCGCCCGCAAGACCGCGGCCAAGAAGACCGCCACCGCCCAGAGCAGCGCCAAGGCCACCGCCACCGCCGCGCAGGCGACCGCGACCAACGCCGTCAAGGCCGTCGCCGACGCCGCCGAGAAGGTCGGCAGACTGAAGAGCACCCGAGGCTGACGTCGATCAGCTGACCCTGTTCTGACGAAGGACCCCTGCCCGATCCGGGTGGGGGTCCTTCGTCATTCCCCTACGCTGGCCCGTGAACATCTACGCGTTCAACAGCACGTTCATGCTCGTCGTGCTCGTGGTGCTGCTCGCGGTCAAGGGCTTCGCGTTCATCAACGCCCTGACCTACTCCGCCGAGGCCTACGAGGCGGCCGGCAAGCTGACCAAGCAGGCGTGGTGCGCGATCACCGGTCTGGGCTTCGCCGCCCAGCTGATCCTGATCAGCTCCTCGCCGCTCGGGATCATCCACCTGGTCTTCACGATCGCCTCGCTCGTCTACATCGCCGACGTGCGTCCGGCGCTGGCCGAGGTGACCTCCGGCCGCCGCTAGGCCAGGTAGCGGTCGAGGGCGACGAGGGCGTCCTCGGGCTCGAAGCCGGTGGCCCGGATCTTCTCCAGCGACAGCGCGGAGTTGAGCGGGCGCGGGGCGAACGGGTTGCCCTGCGCCAGCACCCCCTCGGCGTACGCCGCCGTGGTGGTGCCGGAGACGTCGTCCGCGCTGCGGCCCGAGCGCTCGAAGACCGCCTGCGCGATCTCGCGCCACGACATCGGCGAGCCGCCGTTGGAGACGTTGTAGGTGCCGAACGGCGGCGTCGGTGGCGAAGAGGTGCTGCGTCGCGCGGACGAGCTCCTCGGTGAACGTCAGGCGCCCGACCTGGTCGTCGACGACGCTCGGCGAGACGCCCTTCTCCGCGAGCGACCGCATCGTCCGGACGAAGTTCTTGCCCTCGCCGATCACCCACGACGTGCGCAGCAGGTAGTGGCGCGGCGCGAGGCCGACGGCGAGGTCGCCGGCCGCCTTCGACTGCGCGTAGACGCCGAGCGGCGACAGCGGCTCGTCCTCGGTGTGCCCGGGGTCGAGGGCGGCGGTGCCGTCGAAGACGTAGTCGGAGGAGTAGTGGACCAGCGTGAAGCGGTGCTCGCGGGCCAGGCCGGCGAGGATCGCGGGCATCGTGGCGTTGGCCGACCACGAGGCCACCCGACCCTCGGGGGTCTCGGCGGCGTCGACGGCGGTGTAGGCCGCGGCGTTGAGCACGACGGCGTACTCGTGCCACGGCCAGGCGTCGACGGCGGCGGTGTCGGCGAGGTCGAGCTGCGTGACTCCCTCACCGGCGACGAGGTCGACCCGGTCGGCGTCGGGGTGGGCGGCGAAGAGCGCGCGGCCGAGCTGGCCGAGGGCGCCGACGATCAACGTCTTCTTCGGCGCCATCGCGGTGCTCGGGTCGAGGGCCGGCGCGTCCTGGTCCTTCTCGCTGACGATCGCCTCGCCCAGCGGGATCGGCCAGTCGATCGCGGCCGTCGGGTCGCCGAGCGCGAGCGCGGGGTAGGTCACGCCCGGGCGCCAGTGGTCGTTGACGAGGTAGGTGTAGGCCGTCGCGTCCTCGAGCACCTGGTAGCTGTTGCCGACGCCGCGCGGCACGAACACCGCGACCGAGGTGTCCATCTCGAGGGTGAAGGTCGCGCCGAAGGTGTCGCCCCGGCGCATGTCGACCCACGCACCGAAGATCCGGCCGGTGGCCAGCGAGATGAACTTGTCCCACGGCTCGGTGTGGATGCCGCGGGTGACACCGCGGTCGCTGTTGAACGACACGTTGTTCTGCACCGGCCCGAAGTCGGGCAGGCCGATCGCGAGCATCTTCTCGCGCTGCCAGTTCTCCTTGAAGAACCCGCGGTCGTCGTCGCGCCGGTCGAGGCGTACGACGACGAGGCCGGGGATGGGCGTCGTCTCGAGCGTGGGCAGGCTCACTGGCCCTTCTCCGCGTACTTCGCCTCGACCGCGTCCTTGTGGGGGCGCCACCAGTCCTCGTGCTGCTGGTACCACTCGATGGTGTCGGCGAGGCCGGACTCGAAGTCCTGGAACGTCGGCTGCCAGCCGAGCTCCTGGCGCAGCTTGCCCGACTCGATCGCGTAGCGCAGGTCGTGGCCGGCGCGGTCGTTGACGTGGTCGAAGGCGTCGGCGGGCTGGCCCATCATCGTGAGGATCAGGCGGACGACCTCGAGGTTGTTCTTCTCGCCGTCGGCACCGATCAGGTAGGTCTCGCCGATCTCGCCCTTCTCCAGGATCGTCCGCACGGCCGAGGAGTGGTCCTCGGCGTGGATCCAGTCGCGGACGTTCTCGCCCGAGCCGTAGAGCTTGGGGCGGATGCCGTCGATGACGTTGGTGATCTGGCGCGGGATGAACTTCTCGATGTGCTGCCAGGGCCCGTAGTTGTTGGAGCAGTTGGACACCGTCGCCCGCACGCCGAAGCTGCGCACCCAGGCGCGGACCAGGTGGTCGGAGCCGGCCTTGGAGGCGGAGTAGGGGGAGGACGGGTTGTAGGGCGTGTCCTCGGTGAAGCGCTTGGGGTCGTCGAGCTCGAGGTCGCCGTAGACCTCGTCGGTCGAGACGTGGTGCAGCCGCTTGTCGTGCTTCCGCACGGCCTCGAGGATCGTGTAGGTCCCCAGGATGTTGGTCCTGATGAACGGGCTCGGGTCGTTGAGCGAGTTGTCGTTGTGCGACTCGGCCGCGTAGTGCACGACCGCGTCGTGGGCCGCGACCAGCGGGTCGACCGTGTCCTCGTCGGCGATGTCACCGACGACGAGCTGCACCCGGTCCTCGGGGAGGCCGGCCAGCGACTCCTTCGAGGCGGCGTAGGTGAGCTTGTCGAGGACGGTGACGGCGTAGTCGGTGTGCTCGACGAGGTGGTGCACGAAGTTCGATCCGATGAACCCCGCGCCCCCGGTCACGAGAAGGCGTTCCATGGCGGGGAGTCTAGGGCGATCAGCTGCCGGCGGCTGAACCGGTGATGCTGAAGCGCGGCTGCGTGACGAGCCCCGGGTCGTCGTACGTCGCCCGGCCGCGGCCGTCGCGGGCCCAGCCCTCGGGCAGGTCGTCGACGCGGTAGCCCTCCGGCCACTGGACGGAGACCGACACCGCCTCGGGCGTCACCATCCCCTGCGGGGTCAGGTCGAGCTGGTAGGTCAGGTCGTCGCCCGCGACGCGGGCAGCGGCGGGGACCTCGTAGATCAGCGTCGCCGTCCGGGTCGAGCGCGGCGGCAGGATGAGGCGCACCAGCTTGTAGGGGCGGCCGTAGTAGTCGAACGTGTCGGTGCCGAGCGACCTGCCGGCGGCCGTGGCGCTGGAGATCCGCACGTCGTGGGGGAGGAAGACGCCGACGGTCATCCCGTTCCACCGGGTGCGGCTGCTGCCGCCGCGGTTGTCGCCGTAGATGTTGTTCGCGCCGTAGGGCGGGGAGTCGTTGAAGACCGAGATCGTCAGCTCGACCTCGGCGGAGCCGTCCGCTCGGAGCTGGACGTCGCTGGTGATCGTGCGCTTCTGCCAGTAGTCGGACTTGCTCGCGTTGGTGTTCTGGTTGAAGACGGCGACGTAGTCGTGGTCGGTGTCGGACAGGTCGCCGGCGAGCCCGATGTCCTCGACCGCGGCCTGCACGTCCTCGTCGCGCATCCAGAGCGCGAAGTGGCGGCCACGGGCGGAGTTGCGGATCGACTCGATCTTCTCCAGGCCCTGGCCGGGCTCGAAGAGGCGGTCGGCGAACACCGGGACGATCGCGCGGTTGAGCCCCTTGCGGGCCTCGTTGTCGGGGTAGGTGTCGTAGTCGCCGACCAGCTTCTGCGTGAAGTTGGTGGAGTCGAGGGTGCCGTAGAGGTCGGTCTCGACCGGGCCCGTGATGCGCAGCATGTCGGCCAGCGCCACGACGTCGACGGCGACGAGGCCGTCGGTGTCCTCGCCGGTGCGGCGCTGCCAGCCGCGCAGCACCTCCTCGCCGGACACCGACCAGTCGGGGGCGTACGTCGCCGTCGACAGGCGCAGCTTGCCGTCGTGGAACGGGTTGCCCTCGACCTTGTCCCACCGGCCCACCCGGAAGAGGTCGGGGTCGGTGGTGTCGCGCGCGTCGCCGATCGTCAGCCTGCCGTCCGAGACGTTCATCGGGACCACGGTCAGCAGCGCGCCGCCGGAGAAGCGCTGCTCGCTCGGGTTGAGCAGGGCCAGCAGGTAGGTGCGGTCGCCGTCGGCCCCGAACAGGGTCGGCAGGATGTCGGCGAGCGGCGCGGCGCGGCGGGCGTCACTGGCGAGCGGCGCGACCACCGTCGTCGCCTCGTCACGCGCGTCGGCCAGCATCGTCCCCACGCCGAGGGCCGAGTCGTGGACCTCGCGCGAGCTCGAGCTGGGCGGTGTCGAGGTGGGTGCTGGTCTCCTGGACGGCGGAGACCAGCGTGCGCAGCGTCGGGACGTCGACGGACTTGTCGGCGAAGAGCGTGGCGTTGTCCCCGTTGATCGCCGGCCACGCGTCGACGGCGATCTCCGCGGCCGAGGTGAGGTGGTCGAGGGCGTTGCCGAGGTGGCGTACGTCCGAGACGGGGCCGCCGACCACGGGGACCAGGCTCCAGATGTCGCCGCCGATGCCCTGCATCGCGCCCTGCAGCTCGTCGGCGTGCTTGCGCGCGCTCTCGACGGCGGTCTGCGCCGCCGCCATGTCGCCGTTGGCCGAGCGACACCTTCGCGGACTCGAGGTCGGCCTTGGCCGCCTTGGCGTTGCCGGGCGCCTTGAGGAAGGGGATGGCGAGCAGCACGAGGACGATCAGCAGCAGGAAGAGCAGCGCGATGATCGTCCCGGGCCGCAGCAGCCGCCGTGGTCGCGCAGACGAGCGCGACGACGTACGGCTGGTGGACATGCGCACATGGTGCCAGTCCGCCCCTCGGCCCGTGGGCCCATAGGGTGGCCCCCATGCGCGGAATCATCCTGGCCGGCGGCACTGGCTCGCGGCTGCACCCGATCACCCAGGGCATCAGCAAGCAGCTGGTGCCGGTCTACGACAAGCCGATGATCTACTACCCGCTCTCGACGCTGATGCTCGCCGGCATCCGCGACGTCCTCATCATCACCACGCCGCACGAGGCCGACGCCTTCCACCGGCTGCTCGGTGACGGCTCGCAGTTCGGCATCGACCTCACCTTCGCCACGCAGCCCTCGCCCGACGGGCTCGCCCAGGCCTTCATCATCGGCGCCGACCACATCGGCAGCGAGCGCTCGGCCCTGGTGCTCGGCGACAACATCTTCTACGGCTCGGGCCTCGGCCAGCAGCTGCTGCGCTTCAAGGACCTCGAGGGTGCCGCGGTCTTCGGCTACCACGTCGCCGACCCGCGGGCCTACGGCGTCGTGGAGTTCGACGACCAGGGCAGGGCGCTCTCGCTGGAGGAGAAGCCGGAGAACCCCAAGAGCGACTTCGCGGTCCCCGGGCTCTACTTCTACGACAACGACGTGGTGCAGTACGCCGCCGAGCTGGAGCCGTCGCCGCGCGGCGAGCTGGAGATCACCGACCTCAACCGTCGCTACCTCGAGGAGGGCCGCCTCCACGTCGAGGTGCTGCCCCGCGGGACCGCGTGGCTCGACACCGGGACGTTCGACTCGCTCAACGACGCGTCCAACTTCGTGCGGACCATCGAGGGCCGGCAGGGCTTCAAGGTCGGCGCCCCCGAGGAGGTCGCCTGGCGCAACGGCTGGCTCACCGACGACGAGCTGCTCGAGCGGGCCGAGCCGCTGCGCAAGAGCGGCTACGGCGAGTACCTCCGCGGCCTGCTCCAGCACGGCTAGAGGTCGGCGGCCACCATCCGGGCCACGATCTCCTCGAAGCCCACCGTCGGCTCCCAGCCGAGCACGTCACGGGCCTTCGACGCGTCGCCGACCAGCTCGGTCGGGTCGGCGGGGCGGAAGAAGCGCTCGTCCTGGCGCACCAGCGGCTCCCAGTCGTCGATGCCCGCTGCCGCGAAGGCGGCGGCCACGAACTCGCGTACGGAGTGCGCGCGGCCGGTCGCGACGACGTAGTCGCCCGGCTGGTCGGCCCGCGCGGCCCGGACCATCGCGTCGACGTAGTCCGGCGCCCAGCCCCAGTCGCGGCGGGCGTCGAGGTTGCCCATCACCAGCTCGTCGGCGTCGCCGCGGGCGATCGCGGCCACCGTCGAGGTGATCTTGCGGGTCACGAAGCGCTCGTGGCGCCGCGGCGACTCGTGGTTGTAGAGGATCGCGCTCGAGACGTGCTGGTCGCGCTGGCGGAAGACGCCGGCGGAGAGGTGCGCGAAGGCCTTCGCGGCGCCGTACGGGTTCAGCGGGCGGACCGGCGTCGCCTCGGTCTGCGGCGACTCGGCCGCCTCACCGAAGATCTCGGCGCTCGACGCCTGCACGAGGCGTACGCCGCCGACCTGGCGCGCCGACTCCATCAGCGCGACCGCTGCCTGCCCGTTGACGTGGGCGGTGCGGTCGGGCTCGTCCCACGACTGCGCGACCGAGCTGATCGCGGCGAGGTTGTAGACCTCGTCCGGTGCCACGCCCAGCACCAGGCGGCGGGTCGCCTCGAGGTCGCCGAGGTCGCCGGGGTGGAGGACGACGTCCTCCGGGCAGTGCGCCGGGTGGCCGTCAGCGGTCAGGACGAGGGCGTGGACCTCCATGCCCTCGCTGACGAGGCGCTCGGCGAGGTAGGTGCCGTCCTGGCCGCCGATGCCGGTGATGAGGGCGCGAGCCGTCACCAGCCCGCCTTGGCGGCGGCGATGTCGCTCTCGACCATCATCGCCACCAGCTCGGCGAAGGACACCGTGGGCGTCCAGCCGAGCTTGTCCTTGGCCTTGGAGGCGTCGCCGATGAGCAGCTCGACCTCGGCCGGACGCATGAAGCGCGGGTCCTGCTTGACCAGGTGGGCCCAGTCGTCGATCCCGATGTGCTTGAAGGCGAGGTCGAGGTAGTCGCGGATCGACCAGGTCTCGCCGGTGGCGATCACGTAGTCGTCGGCCTCGTCCTGCTGGAGCATCCGCCACATCGCCTCGACGTAGTCACCGGCGTAGCCCCAGTCGCGGCGGGCGTCGAGGTTGCCGAGGGTGATGTCGTCCTGGAGGCCGAGGCTGATCCTGGCGACGGCCTGGCTGATCTTGCGGGTGACGAACTCCGGCCCGCGGCGCGGCGACTCGTGGTTGAAGAGGATGCCCGAGGAGGCGTGCATGCCGTAGGACTCGCGGTAGTTGATCGTCATGTAGTGCCCGTAGACCTTGCTCACGCCGTAGGGCGAGCGCGGCCACAGCAGGGTGTTCTCCGACTGCGGCACCTCCTGCACCTTGCCGAACATCTCCGAGCTCGAGGCCTGGTAGAAGCGGATGCTCCCGGGCTCGCTGCCGGCGTGGAGGCGTACGGCCTCGAGCATGTTGAGCACGCCCATGCCGGTCACGTCGCTGGTGACGAAGGCGTTCTCCCAGGAGTAGGCGACGAACGAGATCGCGCCGAGGTTGTAGACCTCGTCGGGCTGCGAGTCGTTCATCGCACGCATCAGGCTGGACAGGTCGGTGAGGTCGCCGTTGTGCAGCTGCACGTCGGGGACGAGGTTCGTGACGAGCTCGCGGCGCGGGTTGTTCTGGCCGCGGATCAGGCCGTGGACGTCGTACCCCTTCTCGAGCAGCAGCTCGGCGAGGTAGAGACCGTCCTGGCCGGTGATTCCGGTGATGAGAGCGCTGGGCATGGGCCGCATTCTGTCAGCAGGTCCGATCGTTAGGCTGATCCGCATGAAGATCCTCGTCAGCGGCGGCGCCGGCTACATCGGCTCGCACACCGTCGTCCAGCTCATCGCCGCAGGTCACGACGTGGTCATCGTCGACAACTTCAGCAACGCCCACCCGACCGTGCTCGGCCGCCTCGAGGCACTGACGGGGACGCGCATCACGCTGCACTCCTTCGACCTCACCGACCACGACAAGACCGAGCACCTCTTCGCCTCCGAGGACTTCGACGGGGTCATCCACTTCGCGGGCCACAAGGCGGTCGGGGAGAGCGTCGAGAAGCCGCTGGAGTACTACGAGAACAACCTCGTCTCCACCTTCTCGCTGGTGCGCGCGATGCAGCGCTACGACGTCGACAAGCTCGTCTTCTCCTCCAGCGCCACGGTCTACGGCGAGGACCAGGCCGCCGCGACCGAGGACCGGCGCACCTACGCGACCAACCCCTACGGCTGGACCAAGGTCATGCAGGAGCAGATCCTGCGCGACGTCGCTGTCGCGGCCCCGCAGATGCGGTTCGCGCTGCTGCGCTACTTCAACCCGGTGGGCGCGCACCCGTCCGGCACGATCGGCGAGGACCCGTCCGGCATCCCCAACAACCTGGTGCCCTTCATCGCGCAGGTGGCCGTCGGCAAGCGCGACAAGCTGATGGTCTTCGGCGGCGACTACGACACCGTCGACGGCACGGGCGTCCGCGACTACATCCACGTCGAGGACCTCGCCGCCGGCCACATCGCGGCCCTCAAGGCGCTCGAGACCACGGACCAGGCCGTGAACACCTGGAACCTCGGCTCCGGCACCGGCACCAGCGTGCTCGAGATGCTGCGCGCCTTCGAGAGGGCCGTCGGCCGCGAGCTGCCCTACGAGATCGTCGCCCGCCGTCCCGGGGACATCGCGACGTCCTACGCCGACCCGTCCAAGGCCAACGCCGAGCTCGGCTGGAGCACCCAGAAGACGATCGACGACATGTGCGCCGACACCTGGCGCTGGCAGTCGCAGAACCCGCAGGGCTTCGCGGGGTGATCCGTCGGCTGGCGGGGCTCGGGCTCGCCACCGTCCTCGCGATATCCATGGGCGCAATGGCTCCCTCTCCGGCTCTCGGGCAGCCACTTCTCCCATGGATACCGCGGGACGGGGATCCACTGGCCGGGCGCACGATCGTCATCGACCCCGGGCACCAGCTCGGCAACCACCGCTTCCCGCAGCAGATCGACCGCCCGGTCCCGGCCGGCGGCTTCACCAAGCCGTGCAACACCACGGGCACCGCGACCGACGGCGGCTACCCCGAGGCCACCTTCGTGTGGCAGGTCTCCCGCCTCGTCGCGCGACGGCTCCGCGACCTGGGCGCGACCGTCGTCCTCACCCGCCACAGCAACCGGCAGGACCGGTGGGGTCCGTGCGTCGACGCGCGCGGCCGGGCGGGCAACGCGATCGGTGCCGACCTCAAGCTCTCGATCCACGCCGACGGGTCGTACGCCGCCGGCGCCCGCGGCTTCCACGTGATCGCCCCCGCCGACCGGGCGCCGTGGACCGACGACATCTTCGGGTCGTCGTCGCGGCTGGCGCGGGACGTGCGGGCCGGTCTGGTCGGGCAGGACTTCCCCGTCGCGAACTACATCGCCGGGGGCGACGGCCTCGACGTCCGCTCGGACCTCGGCACGCTCAACCTGTCCGACGTCCCGACCGTGATGGTCGAGCTCGGCAACATGCGCAGCGCGGCCGACGCGCGGGTGATGACGTCCCCGGTCGGCCGGGCGCGCTACGGCCGCGGGCTCGTCGCCGGCGTGCGGTCGTTCCTGGGCTGAGGCCTCAGCGCACGTCGAGCTCGCCGAGCGCGCGGAGCACGACCCGGAGGTGGGCCGGCTCGTGCGTGCGGACGAGGTGGGTGCCGCCCAGGCTGGCGAGCACGGCGAAGAAGCCCTCGGCCTTGCGGAACTCGTCGCCGAACAGGTCGAAGCTGTGCGGCACGGCGTTGCACACCGGTACGCCGAGGGGGCGCAGGCGGAAGCCCTGGGCGAGCACGCGGGCCTGGTGCCGTGCGCGGGTGAGCGGGTCGACGAGGTTGCCGTAGAAGAAGCCCATGCCGGGGTCGATCACGACGCGGTCGACGCCGAGCGAGCGGGCGTGGGCGATGCGCGGCGCGAAGTGGTCGAGCAGCACCGGCAGCGGGTCGGCGTCGGGCGGCACGTCGGAGATCTCGCGGACGTTGGCCGTCTCGCCGAAGCACAGCACGACAGCGGCGTCGTACTCCGCGGCGAGCTCGAGCATCGCGTCCTCGTGCTCGCGGCCGGTCATGTTGAGGATCCGGGCGCCGGCGTCGAGGCACGCGCGCACGACGTCGGGCTCGTAGGTCTCGACGGACACGACCGCCTCGGCGGCGAGGCCCTTGACGGTCGGGACGAGCGCGTCGATCTGGTCGTCGGCGGTGACGCGGGCCGCCTTCGCGGTGCTGGACTCGGCGCCGAGGTCGATGATCCCGGCGCCCTGCGCGGCCTGCACCCGGCCCATGCGCACGGCGTCGGCGGGGCTGGTCGCGACGCTCTCGCGGTAGGTCGAGTCGCGCGAGAGGTTGACGCAGCCCATCACGGTGAGCGGCCCGTCGCCGATGGCCACGGAGCCGCGCGGCCCGTCGATGACCACCGGCTCGACCGGGGAGGCCCACGCGTCGCCGTAGGCGGTCTGCAGGGCGGCCAGGTCCGCGAGGGTGATCACGTCCAAAAGGGTAGAGGGCAGGATGGAACGGTGACCGAACCCGTGGAGCTGCGCCGCCTGGCCGACCTGACCGATGACGAGCTGGCGGCGGCCTACACGCCGGAGCGCGAGCCGTGGCTGCGGGTCAACTTCGTCAGCACCCTCGACGGTGCCGCCCAGGGGTCCGACGGGCTGAGCGGGTCGATCAACAACGACGCCGACAAGCGGGTCTTCGACGCGCTCCGCACCCGCGCCCACTGCCTCGTGGTCGGCGCCGGGACCCTGCGCTCGGAGGAGTACGACGTCCCCGCACTGCCGCTGGTCGTCGTGAGCCGCTCGGCGGACCTGCCGCCGACGCTGGCCGACGCCCCGCGCGGCCGGATCCTGATGGCGACCGTCGCGTCGTCGGACGGTCTCGCCGCGGCCCGGGAGGCCCTGGGCGAGGAGAACGTGCTCGTCCTCGGCGACGACGAGATCGACCTGACCCTGCTCAAGGCCGAGCTGGCGGAGCGCGGGTGGGTGGAGCAGCTGTGCGAGGGCGGGCCGTCGCTGTTCGCGGACATGCTCGCGGCGGGCGTCGTCGACGAGCTCTGCCTGACGATCGTGCCGGCGCTCACCGGCGGCGACGCCGTACGCATCGCCACCGGGGCGGACGTGGACGTCGCGCTGCGTCCCGCCCTGCTGCTCGAGCAGGACGGGACGCTGCTGGGGCGCTGGTTGGTCGCGCCCTCGTCGAGCTAGCCCGGACTAGCCGAGCGCGTCGAGCAGGGCCTTGTTGAAGGCCGGGATGTCGTCGGGGTTGCGGCTGGTGATGAGGTTGCCGTCGACGACGACCTCCTCGTCGACCCACTCGCCGCCACCGTTGCGGATGTCGGTCTGCAGGCTCGGCCAGCTGGCGAGGCGCTTGCCCCGCACCCGGTCGGCCTCGACGAGCGTCCACGGGGCGTGGCAGATCGCGGCGACGGGCTTGCCCGAGTCGACGAAGTCGCGGACGAACGCGACGGCGGTCTCGTCGCTGCGGAGGGCGTCGGGGTTGGCGACGCCGCCCGGCAGGACGAGGGCGTCGTAGTCGCCGATCGCGACGTCGCTGACGCGGCGGTCGACGCGCTGGGTGATGGACTTGTCGAGGTGCTGGAAGAGCTGGACCTCGCCCTCGTCGAGGGAGAGGAGCTCGGCGGTGTGGCCGGCGTCGACGGCGGCCTTCCACGGCTCGGTCAGCTCGACCTCCTCGACGCCCTCGGCTGCGGTCAGGAATGCGATGCGCTTGGACATGTCTCCCACGCGTCGCGCGCACCTCGCGGGCCGGACAACAGCCCTCGGGGTGGGGCGCTCGCGCGGGTTCGCTAGCGTCGCCGCCATGACCGACGTCGACCTCTCGTCCCTGACCATCGCCGTCCTCGGCGGCACCGGGCCGCAGGGTCGCGGGCTGGCCCGCCGGTTCGCCGCGGCCGGGCTCGACGTCGTGCTCGGCTCGCCGCGACGCGGCCCGCGCCGCGTCCGCCGCCGACGACCTCGCGTCCGTGGGTCGGGTCCGCGGTGCGTCCAACGCCGAGGCCGCTGCCGCCGGCGACATCGTGCTCGTCGTCGTCCCGTGGGACGGCCACGCCGAGCTGCTCGAGTCGCTGCGAGGACGAGCTCGCGGGCAAGGTCGTCGTCGACTGCGTGAACCCGCTCGGCTTCGACAAGCAGGGGGCGTACGCCCTCCCGGTCGAGGAGGGCTCGGCGACCCAGCAGGCCGCCGCGATCCTCACCGGCTCGCGCGTCGTGGGCGCCTTCCACAACGTCAGCGCCGTGCTGCTCGAGGACCCGGCGGTCGAGTCGATCGACACCGACGTCCTCGTCCTCGGCGACGACCGCGAGGCGACCGACCTCGTCCAGGCGCTCGCGGACGTCGTACCCGGCATGCGGGGGATGTACGGCGGTCGCCTCCGCAACGCCCACCAGGTCGAGGCGCTCACCGCCAACCTGATCTCCATCAACCGGCGCTACAAGGCGCACGCCGGCGTCCGGGTCACCGACGTCTGACGGACCTTTGCACCCGAGTTCCATGGTTGTCGGCCGAGATCTGGGCTGACAACCGTTGCGGTCACCGGATATCCGGTGACTCCAGAGGGGTCAGGCGATCCCGCCCGCGTTGTCCTTCGCCAGCGAGCGGGAGATGACCATCCGCTGGATCTGGTTGGTCCCCTCGAAGATCTGCATGACCTTCGCCTCGCGCATGTAGCGCTCGACGGGGAAGTCGCGGGTGTAGCCGTAGCCGCCGAGGACCTGCACGGCGTCGGTGGTGACCTTCATGGCGTTGTCGGTGGCGACGAGCTTGGCGACCGAGGCCTCGCGGGAGAAGGGGAGGCCGGCGTCGCTGAGCCGGGCGGCGTGGAGCATCGTCGCGCGGGCCGAGACGATCGGCGGCCTCCATGTCCGCGAGGACGAAGGCGAGGCCCTGGTGGTCGATGATCCGGGTGCCGAACGTCTCGCGCTCGCGGGCGTACGCCACCGCGGAGTCGAGGGCGCCCTGGGCGAGACCGACCGCGACGGCGGCGATCCCGAGCCGGCCGGAGTCGAGGCCGGCGAGCGCGATCTTGAGGCCCTCGCCCTCCGCGCCGAGGCGGCGCGAGGCGTCGACGCGGACGTTGTCGAAGCGCATCGTCGCCGTGGCGGAGCCGGTGAGGCCCATCTTGCGCTCCGGCGGGTCGGCCGAGAGGCCCTCGGTGGAGGCCGGGACGAGGAAGCAGGAGATGCCGTTGCGGTCGTCGGAGGTGCGCGCCATCACCTTGTAGAAGTCGGCGTGCCCGCCGTGCGTGGTCCACGCCTTCGCGCCGTTGATGACGTAGGAGTCGCCGTCGCGGCGCGCGGTCGTCCGCATCGCGGCGGGGTCGGAGCCGGCGTGCGCCTCGGAGAGGCAGTAGGCGCCGAGCAGGTCGCCGCTGAGCATGTCGGGCAGCCACTCGGCGCGCTGCTCGTCGGTGCCGAAGTAGGCCAGCCCGAAGCACGACAGCGCGTGGACCGAGACGCCGACGCCGACCGAGGCCCACACGGCGCCGATCTCCTCGAGCACCTGGAGGTAGACCTCGTAGGGCTGGTCGCCGCCACCGATCTCCTCGGGGTAGGGCAGCGAGAGCAGGCCCGCCTGGCCGAGCATGCGCGAAGACGTCGCGCGGGAAGGTCTCGGTCGCCTCGGCCTCCGCCGAGCGCGGCGCGAGCTCCTTGGTGGCGATCTCACGGGTGAGCGCGAGGAGGTCGCGCGACTCCTCGGTGGGCAGCTGGCGGCGGGCGGTCATGCGGGGTCGCCGAGGCGTTGTGCGAGCGAGCGGGGAGCGAAGTCGGGTGCTCATGGCCCGCACGCGGGCTGGTCGAGCTCACGCGGGCTGGTCGAGTCGACGACGAGCCCTGGTCAGCCATCGCCCGCAGGGCGTCCTCGACCAGGTGGTCGGCGTCGGGGTGCTCGCCGAGGACCTCGGTGACCGCGGCGACCACCTCGCGCGGTCGTGGACGGCGTCTCGAGGGCGAGCCAGGCGACGACGCCGGGACCGGCGAGGACGCGGACCTGGTCGTCGACCATCAGCACGATCTCGTCGTCGAACTCGACCGCGTCGATCCACGGCGCCCGGCTCCACGCTCCGGCCACGGGCTCGGCGACCGGACCGCCTCCCGGGTGGTGCCGGCGGGCCGGGCTGGGGCGCGGTTCCCGGTCGAGCAGGCCGACCAGCTCCTCGAGCCGCGCTCCGATCTCGTGGTAGCGCAGGCTCCAGACCCCGCCGCAGGCGTCGATCGCCTCGGCGAGCCGCAGGATCGGGTGCTCGAGCAGGACCAGCGAGGACGTCTGCTCGACGACCTCCGCGATGGCGTACGCCGGGGCGACCGGGACCAGGCCGGAGTCGTCGTCGCCGCGGTGGAGCAGCACGATCCGGTGGAGGTAGGCCTCCGGGGGAGGGCGGAGGAGTCCCAGGTCGTCGGGCGACATCGACTTCTTGAGGTGCGGCTCGTCGGGGTCGGTGATGACCGACAGCGGCTTCGGGTGCCCGTGCACGCGGAGCGACTCGTCGATGGAGACGGTCTCGTCGGAGAGGTAGCCGAGCCGGGTCGCGAGCAGCCCGATCGCCGTCGTCTTGCCCGAGCCGGACGGTCCGATCACGGCGAGCGCGCGTCCGCGGTCGTCGGCGACCGCGCCGGCGTGGAGGTTGATCCGGAGCCCGGCCGTCGCCTCGAGCGCGGCCATCGTGACGAGGGTCGTGACGGCGTAGTCGTGGGCGACCTCGTGCTCGATCCCGAGGTGGTCGAGCTGGACCACGGTCGTCGCGGCGCCGTCGGTGAGCGCGCGGCTCCACTGGTGGCGCAGCCGCTCGCTGGCGTCTCCGGTGACCGGGATCCCGACAGGGACGCCGAGCGCCTCCACCACGACCTCGGGCGGCGGACCCTCGCTGCTCACGCCGGTCACTCTAGGGTGGCGGGCGTGGGCGGGGTGGTCGATCGCAGGTACGTGGTCGCGCTGCTGGCGGTCTACGCCGTGGGTCTCGTCGTCCTCGTGACGAGCCCGTGGGGCTGGGGGCTGAACCGCCTGACGGTCCGCCTCTACGTGCTCTTCCGCTACGACTGGCCCATCGCGCCGCTCTGGGTGCTGCCCGAGGACTACGGGGTGCTGCTCAACGTCGTGCTGTTCGTGCCGCTCGGGGTGCTGCTCCCGCTCGCCACCGGTCGCGCCTGGTGGTGGGTCGTCCTCGTCGCGCTGGCCGCCTCGTCGGCCGTCGAGCTGGTGCAGTGGCGCTGGCTCGAGCGCGAGGGGAGCTGGGGCGACGTCGCGGCCAACACCCTCGGCGCGCTGGTCGGCGCTGTCGTCGTCACGCTTCTTCGACGACCACGCCGATCACCACGAGCTGGTCGACGAGCTCCGCCACGTCGCTCCTGATGTCGTCGGGCTCGGCGTCGCGTCATCCCGGCGGCCGCGACCGTGATCTCGTCCAGCGTGCCGCCGTCGGCGAGTGCCAGCCACACCAAGCAGCCGGACCCCTCCAGCACGATCGGGAAGCCGCGCGGGACACGCGCCAGGAATGCGGTGGGCAGGTCGTCGGCGTCGAGCTCGTCCCGGCTCACCCAGGCCACGTCGTCGGCGATGCGGTAGTGGGTCATCGCCGTCGCACCCTGCTCGCCAGCTCGGTCACCGCGCGTCGAAGGCGGAGGGCCTGGCGCGCCCGGACGTCGGCCGACGTCGGAGACCGGCCGAGCTCCATGCGCAGGTGGTCCCGGTTGACCTGCGTGACGGCACCGAGGAGCGCGGCCTTCGCCCGGATGCCCCGGGCCGCGGCCAGCCGCGCCCGCCACTCGTCGTACCGGCTGCCGCCCTGGCTGAAGTGCCGCCACAGGCGGTACGTCGGGTCGTCGCGATGCTGCTCGAGCTCGCCGATGCCGGCGGCGAGCGCCACGTCCGCCCGCAGTCGCGACGGCGAGGGCGCGCACCGCGTCCTGCTCCTCGGGGGCGGCGTCGGGCCAGACCTTCTCGTCGGTGGTGCGCCCGGACCGGGCGGAGTGCAGCACCAGGATCAGCCGCTGCGCGGTGCGGTCGGGCACCGCGCACGGCCAGTGCGCGATCTGGTGCGGGACCCGCGCCTGCCACAGCACGTCGAAGGCCTCGTCGGGATCGATCGTGACGCCCGGCCACGACACGTGCACGTCGACCCAGCCCCAGTCGTCGTGCCACCAGTTGGCGGCGTGCGCGAAGACCGACCCGGTGGCGAAGTCGGTCCGCTGCTCGAACCCGACCGACTCGAGTGCCTCGACGAGCGCGCTGCAGGTGGCCGGGGCGCACGAGGACGTCGACGTCGCTCGACGGGCGGGCGGGATCGCGCAGCCCGGACAGCACGGCGGGGCCCTTGAGGTGCAACAGGTCGATGCCGTCGCGGTCGGCCAGGCTCTGGACCACCGCGTGCGCGAGGTGGACGCGGGCGGCGACCGGGGCCTCGCGCGTCTGCCCGTCCGTCATGCGCCCATCGTGCCAGCAGGCCGTTCCCGGCGTGTCGGTCATTCACCGGACCCCGCAGGCGCCTCGGCCTAGACTCGCGAGCATGACGTTTGCGGACTTCGTACGGCTGAGCCGCGCCTACGTGTGGGTGCTGATCGGCTGCACGATCCTCGGCGCGCTCCTGATGATCGCCAAGACCACGCGGGAGCCGGTGCTCTACTCGGCGACCTCGTCGGGCCTGGTCCGGGTCGGCAACGCGCAGACCGCGGGCGAGGAGCAGGGCAACTCGCAGCTCGCCGAGGACAAGGCCAACCTCTACGCCTTCCTCGTCTCGAAGACCCCGGTCGCGCAGGAGGTCATCGACGAGCTCGGCCTCGACGTGCCACCGGCCGCCATCGCGGGGCGCTTCTCCGCGTCGGTGGACGCCAGCGTCAACTCGCTCACCATCTCCGCCGTCGGGACCACGCCGGAGGAGGCGCGCGACCTCGCCAACGCGGTCGTGGACGCGGTCGTCGTCGTGGCCGAGGACGTCGACGGCGGCAACGGACTCACCAAGATCATCCCGCTCGAGGAGGCGCAGCTCCCGGGCGCGCCGTTCACGCCCGACTACCAGCGTGCCGCGATGAAGGGAGCGGCCGGCGGCCTGGGCCTGGCCTACGCCTTCCTGATCGCGCGCCGCCTGATCGACCGCCGGGTCCGCTCCGCCAAGCACGTCGAGGAGGCGACCGGTGCCGCCGTGCTGGGGATCATCCCCAAGGAGGAGGCCCTCGGCCGCACGCACCGAGGAGTGCGCGGAGACCTCGGTCGGGCAGCGGAGTCCTTCCGCCAGCTGCGCACCAACCTGCGCTTCGTCGACGTCGACAACGAGCCCCGCAAGATCGTGGTGACCTCGGCCCTGCCCGGCGAGGGCAAGTCGACGGTGTCGTCCAACATCGCCCGCCTCGTCGCCCAGGCCGGGACTCCCGTGCTGCTGATCGACGCCGACCTGCGCCGGCCGATGATCGCCACCACCTTCGAGATCGACGGCGCCGTCGGCCTGACCCAGGCCCTCGCCGGCGACGTCGACGTCAGGGACGTCATCGTCGAGTCGGGGATGACCAACCTGAGCCTGCTCCCGGCCGGCCGGATCCCGCCCAACCCGAGCGAGCTGCTCGGCTCGCTGCGGATGAAGCAGCTGATCGACGACCTCGCCGAGGACTACCTCGTCATCCTCGACGCCCCTCCGCTCCTGCCGGTGACCGACGCCGGCCTCCTCTCCGCCTTCTGCGACGGCGCGCTGCTCGTGCAGGCGTCCGGCAAGACGCAGATCGAGCAGAGCCAGCACTGCCGGCGGATCCTCGACCAGGTCGGCAGCCGGCTCCTCGGTGTCGTGCTCAACAAGGCGCCGGTCAAGGGCGCCAATGCCATCGTCTACGGCGGTGGCTATGGCGGCTACGGCGGCTACGGCTACAAGTCCGAGTACAAGGCGGTCGATGCCTACTCGACCGCGGGGAAGGGCAGGCGGCGCAAGCCGGCGAAGTCCGAGAAGCCCACGAAGGCCGACAAGACCGAGAAGGCCGGCAAGGCCTGAGCTCGGCGCGTCAGTAGGCCCCGCGGCTGCCCATGACGGCGCTCACCGTGCGGGCCAGGATCAGCAGGTCCTGCACCATCGACCAGTTGTCGACGTAGTAGAGGTCGAGCCGGACGGTGTCCTCCCACGACAGGTCGGAGCGTCCGGAGACCTGCCACAGCCCTGTCATCCCGGGCAGCACGTTGAGCCGGCGGAGCATGTCGTCCTCGTACTGCTCGACCTCGGACGGGAGCGGCGGGCGCGGGCCGACCAGGCTCATCTCGCCGCGCAGGACGTTGATCAGCTGGGGCAGCTCGTCGAGCGAGAAGCGTCGGATGAAGCGGCCCGGCTTGGTCACGCGCGGGTCGTCGTGGCTCTTGAAGAGCACGTGGTCGCGCGCCTCGACCTGGGCGAGACGCTCCTCGGCGTCCACCGACATCGAGCGCAGCTTGAGGCAGGTGAACTCCGCCCCCTCGCGCCCGACCCGCGTCTGCCGGAAGAGCGCGGGGCCGCCGTCGTGGCGCTTGACCCAGAGCATCAGCCCGACGAGCAGCGGCCAGAGCACGGCGAGGATGGCGAGGGCGCCGACGAGGTCGAAGGCCCGCTTGGCGTCGTTCGTGGCCAGCTGGGACCGCGACCGCCCGAGGTGCATGAGGGGCAGCCCTGCGACGGGACGGATGCTGATCCGCTCGCTCGAGACGTCGGTGACGTTGGGAGCCACGATGATCTGCACGTGCGCGTGGTCCTCGAGGTCCCACGCCAGCCGGCGCAGGGCCGTGGACGAGCTCACGGCACCGGCGGTGAAGAAGACGATGTCGGGGTTGAGCTCGTCGACGACGGCGCGGACCTCCTCGCTGTGGCCGAGCACCGGGATGCCCGTCGAGGTCATCTCCAGACCGGCGTAGTCGCTCGGGACCAGGCAGCCCATGACCTGGTAGCCCAGCCACTTCTCGCGAGCGAGCACCGTGTGGATCTCGCCGATGTAGCCCGGCGTGCCGACCAGCAGCACCTTCTCGTTGAAGTGGCCCGCGGCTCGGAGGCGCTGGATGATGCGGCGGGTCAGCAACCGGCCCAGCACCAGCAGGAACACGCCGATGGGGAAGAGCAGGACGAAGAAGCCGCGCGACAGGGGGTACTGCATGAGGAACGCCATCGTGGCCACCAGCGCAGCGGTGAAGAAGGAGGCGTTGACGACGAGCTTGAACTCCTCGGTGCCGGCGCCGAAGACGTGCAGCTCGTAGGTGCCGAAGAAGACCAGCATCACCAGCCAGGTGCCGACGAAGAAGACGCTCGCGAGCGAGGAGTTCTCCAGGACGTCGGCGGCGGTGTCGAAGATCGACAGCGACACCCGGAACCGGATGGCGAGCACGGTGGCTGCGGCGATCATGAGGAGGTCGACGAGACCGACCAGCCACGGGAGCAGCTTGATGCCGTCAGGGCGCATGACCGTCCACCCCACTCCCGCCGCGCGTGCAGTGCTCGTCGCCGAGCGCGATGCCGCGGATCCTCTCGATGAACCGAGGCTCACCGAACTCCTCGGCCCTGCTCCGTATTGTGGCAGGGTCCCAGTCATGGCGGTCGGAAAGCGCGAGGGTGGCCGCGATCGCGTCCGGCTCCGGCCCGTCGAAGAACAGCCCGGTCCGGCCCTCGACGACCGTCTCCAGGAAGCCGCCGCCGCGTAGCGCCACCGTGGGCACGCCGAAGGCCGCCGCCTCGAGGGGCGCGAGGCCGAAGTCCTCGTGGCTCGCCGCGACCAGCACGCCCGCACCGGCGTACGCCGAGCGCAGCTGGGCGTCACTGAGGCCGCCGAGCAGCCGCACGTGGTCCGGCAGCGTGGCGCGCAGCCGCGCCTCGTCCGGTCCGCGGCCGACGACGACGAGCCGGCGGCCGGTCTCGCGGACGGCCTCGATGACGGCGTCGACGTTCTTGTAGGGCAGGAGCCGGGACACGACCAGCGCATAGCCGGGGTCCCAGTCCGCCAGCTCCGGCACGGGCTCGCGTCGGGCCGAGGCGTCCATGCCGTGCGGAGGAGGCAGCAGCTCGGCGTCGCGGCCGTACGTCGTCGCGATGCGCCGCTGCACGACGCGGCTGTTGGCGAGGTAGACGTCGACGCCGTGCGAGGCGCGACGGTCCCAGCGCCTCAGGAGCGGGCGCAGGGCGAGGACGGGCGCCCCGAGCGGCGAGCGCCACGCGGGACCGCCGAGGTACTCGTCGGTCTGGTAGAGCCAGCGTGCCGGGTTGTGGCAGTAGACGACGGTCCGTCCGGTGGTGCGGAAGCCGTGCGCCCAGCCGCTGCTCGACGCGATCACCACGTCGGCGTCGATGCGCATCCGCGAGGCGGCCGGCGCCAGCAGCGGCAGGGCCAGGCGGTGGTCCCGGCGCAGGGCGCCGACCCGGTTGAGGGGTGACGTCCGGATGTCGGCGTCGGCGAACTCCGGGTAGGTGCCCTCGGGGTCGTAGAGCGTGGTGTGGACCGGCGCCCCGGGGAAGGCCCTCATCAGGCTCAGCACGACCCGCTCCGCGCCACCGCGCTGGGTGAGGTAGTCGTGGGCGATCGCCACGGTCGGCTGCTGCGTCATCACGTCACCCCCAGCCGGTCGAGGAGCTGCGCCACCCGCCGGCGGCCTGCCTCGGGGGAGTACTCCTCCTCCCAACGTCGGCGGGCGCGTTCGGTCACGACTGCGACCTGGTCGGGGGAGGCGGCCAGCGCGTCGGCGATCACGCGGGCCAGGTCGGCGGCGTCGCCCGCGCGCGCGATCCACGGGTGGTCGGGACCGGCCACCTCCGGCAGGGCGCCGGCGTCGGAGATGACGAAGGGGACGCCGGCGGCCATCGCCTCGGCGACGACGAGCCCGAAGGGTTCGGCCCAGCACGCTCGGGAACACCACCACCCCGACCCGGCGGAAGAGGTCCTCGGGTGCGACGTGCCCGAGGCGCGACGCGCGTGTGCCGAGGGCGCCCACGGCTGCGTCGACGGCGGCTACGGAGTCCGCGTCGACGTACCGCGTGTCGCCGGCGAGGACGAGGCCAGTGTCGTCAGGCAGCGCCGCCATCGCGCGAGCAAGGACGTCGACGCCCTTGTCGGTCGAGAGCCGGCCGAGATAGCCGACGTCGGACGGGCGGTCGTAGAGGTCGAGGGCCAGCCGCGGCAGGTCCGTGGTCCAGTTCGCGTGGGGCGTGCTGCCGGGGAGGCGGGCCGCCGCGTCGTGCGAAGGGACCACCGTGGCGAGCGCGCCCCGACGGGCGATCCACGCCGCCATCTGCTGCGCCCGGCCGCGTGGGTCCTGGTGGAGGTGCACGATCCGGCGGGGTCGCCCGGACGTCGCGAACGCCGGGACGAGTCCGTGGCACCACAGCACTCCCTGTCGCTGGGCCCGGTCCCACGCGCGGAGCGCGCGCAGGTAGTCCCGTCGGCCGTCTGCGCGGATCGCCACGACGTCCGCGCCGGTCGGTCCGGCGGCGTCCAGCACCTCGCTCGGCGAGTCCGGAGCCACGACGGTGACGGGGTGGCCGAGGTGCACGAGGGCCTCCGCGTGGCGCAGCAGCATCAGCTCGCCACCCCCGAGGTCCGGGTTGTTGGCAGCGAGATAGATCCGCTCAGCCATCGGGTGGGCTCTCCGCAGCCGCCGCGGGCAGGGCCTGGCCCAGCGCGAGGGCGAGCGCGACCGCGACAGGCGTGTCGAGCAGGACCTCGCCGAGGGTGATCGCCATGGCGGCGCTCGCCGATGATGGCGGCCTGGGCGGCAGCGGCCTTGAGGTCGCCCGCCCTGGACTGGTGCGACAGTCGGAGGAAGACGACGACCAGCAGGCCGAGGATGAGGAGCAGAGCCCCCAGCCGCCCTCCTGACGCGTGGCGAGGTAGCTGTTGTGGAAGAAGAACTCGAGGTCGCGGATCTGGACCCTGGCCGAGCCGGGACCGTGGCCGTACCACGGCATGTCGGCGAGCTGCACGTGCTCCTGCGCGATGATCCGTTCGCGCAGCTTGTCGCTGCCGGAGCGGTCCGAGAACGGCCCGAAGGTGACGTAAGGACTTCGGGATGTTGTCGACGAACCAGCACGAGACCGGCCGCGAACAGCTGCGCCACCCGCAGGCCCGAGTCGACGTCCGAAGACGATCCACAGCAGCGCGAAGGCGGCGGCGAGGAGGCCGGTGCGGGAGTAGCAGAGCACCAGTCCGGTGACCAGGGGCGCCGCGATGACCACTCGCACCTTCCAGCGGTCGTCGGAGAAGAAGATCGCGAGGACCCCGAGGACGGCGATGAAGAACGCGCCTGCGTTGGGGTCGCCCAGGTAGCCGGTGAGGCGACCTGGGTAGCAGTCGCCGACCGGATACCGACCAGACCGAGTCCGATGACAGCGATGAGGCCGGTCGCCAGACCCGCGCCGACCGAACGCGTGGAGAGCCGGCCGGTCCCTCCCGCCCAGACCAGGCCGGCGCCAGATCACCAGGTGACCGATCCGCCGGGTCCAGTCGATGTCGTTGGCGATGCCGGAGTACAGCAAGAAGTCCGATGAGCGCCACGAGCAGGACGACGACGCTGCGGGAAGCTTGGCGCCGCCGCGCGCACGGTCGGAAGAGGCACAGGACGACGAGCGCTGCCATGGCGAGCTCGTTGAGCGGGTAGCCCGGCGACCTGCGACCTCGCGGAACGGGAGGATCGCCATCAGTGTGAAGTCGCTCATCCGGATCTCACGGTCCGCCTCGTCGGCGCGCTCGACGTCTTGTCCGGGAGCTTCCACGGGGTGCTCTTCGAGCTCATGCGACGCCAGCTTCTGCGTAGGTCACAGCGATGCGAGCGCACATCTCGAGCCACGCTGGGCCAGTCGTTGAGAGCGGGTCGCTCGTCCAGGTTGAGGCCCTGATCGGCGAGCGTCTCTGCGACAGCAGCGGTGTCGTCGGCCCCGACGAGCGAGCGCGACGGGAGGATCTCCGGGTTGCCGCCGACCGGGGTTGCCACGACGCCCATGCCGCGTGCGACGGCGTCGAGCAGCGCGTAGGAGCAGTTCTCCCAGACCGACATCATGGCCAGCACGTCGTGCTCGGCCATTGCCGGCTCGGGGTCGACGAACCCCGGCAGCGTGACGGAGTCAGCTCAGCCCGAGACGCGCGACCTGCGAGCGGAGGGCGGCCTGCTCGGGCCCGGTCCCGGCGAGCGTGAGGCGCGCCTCCGGGTGGGTGCGGTGGAGCTCGGCGAAGGCGTCGACGAGCGCGGGGAGCCGCTTCTCGGGTGAGAGCCGAGCCAGGGAGAGGATCCGCAGTCCGGCGCCTCGCTCGGGTGCGTCGACCGGGTCCAGGCCGTTGGGGATCACGGTCGGCCGGACCTTGGGGTGCCACTTCTCCACCATCGCGTCGGCGGTCGCCGCGCTGACGGCGATCGCCGCGTGGAAGCGGCGCATCCGGGCTGTGTGGGCGAGCGCCATCACCCGGCCCTTCGCACCCGAGCGGTGATAGACGACGTCGTCGCGGGCGATCCCGTGCTCGGTCGTGACGAGCCGCGGACCGCGCACGACCAGCGCGGCGACGATGTCGGCGTAGGCCAGGTGGCTGTGCACGACGGCCGGCTGCTCACGGCGTACGACGTCGCGCAGCGTCCGCGCGGACGACCGCAGGCCGTGCGCCGGTCCGAAGTCGCCCTCGATCACCTCGGCGCCGACCGCGCGCAGCTCCCGCGGGAGGTCGCCGGGCGGCGTCAGGAACACCAGCCGCCAACCCGGGACCCCGCTGCGTGCCACGTCGAGGGCGTGACGGGCCACGCCGGCCAGGTCGCTGACCGGGATCACCCAGAGGGCAACGGGTGCGGTCAGAACCATTGCTCCAGCCGCTCGAGGGCGATCCAGAAGCCCTCGCCGTCGTTGACGTGGCCCTGCCAGATCTCCGGGATGAAGCTCACGCCCGGCGACATCGCGTCGAGCTGCTTGGCGAGCAGGGCCCAGTCGATCTCGCCGTCGCCGACCTGGACGCCCTCGCCGTCGACACCGGTCGCGTCGACGAGGTGGAGGTGCTCGCTGTGCGGAGCGAGCAGGTCGGTCGCCTCGCCGAAGGACATGCCGAGGTAGTTGGCCGAGAGCTTGGAGTGCGAGACGTCGAAGCAGAGCCGGCGGCCGTGCTTCTCGGCGAAGGCGGCGGTGTCGCGCGGGTCGACGAAGAGGTTGCAGTAGAGCTGGCCGCCCATGTACCAGGGGTAGGGCGGGAGGGTCTGCGCGCAGAGGCGTACGCCGGAGTCGTCGACGCGGGCGAGCCCGGCAGCGACGCGGTCGTACATCGCCTCGCGCTCCGCCGGCGTGACGAAGGCGTCGGTGGTGAAGCCGCCGAGGCTGGCCACGATCACCGGACCCTCGGTCCCACCCTTGGCGTCGGCGCTCTTCGTGAAGTGCTGCTGCATCTCGCGCGTGGTGTCGACGACGCGCTGGAGCTCGCGGATCGATCGCTCCCAGTGCTCGTCGTCGGTGGAGGCGAGGTTGAGCAGGAAGTCGCCGGCGAAGAGGTCGGGGGAGTGGGTGGTGAAGCCCATCGGCAGGCCGCCGTCGTACTTCGCGAACACCTCCTCGACCGGCAGGTCGAGGTCCTTGTAGGAGAAGTGGAACTCCAGGAAGTCGGGGGTGGTGTCCTGCGTCATCGCGTCGATGTCGTGGTAGCGGACGGCGAGGCCCCACGGGCGGCGGAAGTCGTAGGCGCGACCCTTCGGAGCGGCGTCGCCGAGGTCGGTGGCGTAGAAGAAGTCGCCGGGCTCGAGGGCCCGCGTCGTGGTGCGACCGACCAGCTTGTCGAAGGCGTTGGGCTGGAGGCCGCGACCGGGGCTCTTGATGTCGATGTCGGCGTCGGTGAGGGTCTCGCCGACCTCGATCCGGCGGGCGGCGACGAGCGACTTGGCGAGGTTGACCCGGTTCATCATCTCGCCGGTGGAGACCGCGCGGGGTGCGTTGGTGCCCAGCGCCTCCTCGACCTCCCGGACCCGCTGCACCATCTCCTTGAACTCGCCCGGCAGGAGGCTGACCTTGTGGTCGTTGCCCTCGAGGCCGCGGTCGATGGTGAAGTGCTTCTCGATGATGCGCGCGCCGAGCGCGACCGCCGCGACCGGGACGTGGAAGCCGCGCTCGTGCCCGGAGTAGCCGACCGGCGCGTGGGTCAGCTCGGCGAGCCGGGTCAGGTAGGCGAGGTTGATGTCCTTGAAGGGCGCCGGGTAGGTCGACTGGCAGTGGAGGAAGGCGTGCGCCACGCCCGTGCTGCGGACGACGTCGACGGTCTCGCGGATCTCGCCCTCGGTGGACATGCCGGTCGAGATCACCATGGGCGTCCCGCTGGCGGCCATGTGGCGCAGCAGCGCGTGGTTGGTCATGTCGGCAGAAGCGACCTTCAGCGACGGGACGCCGTACTCCACGAGGCGGTCGACGCTGACCGGGTCCCATGCGGTGCACATGACCTCGACGCCGGCGTCGCGGCAGTGGTCGAAGACCTCGAAGAGCTGGTCGGCCTCGAGGTTGTACTTCGCGAGGAGGTCGAGGGTGTACTGCGGACCGAGGTCCTCGCCGCCCGAGCCCGACGAGCCCTGGCGGTAGACCGACTCCATGTCGCGCAGCTGGAACTTCACGATGTCGGCGCCCGCCTCGACCGACAGGTCGACCAGCTGCTTGGCGAGCGACACGTCGCCCTGGTGGTTGATGCCGATCTCGGAGATCAGCACGGTCGGTGCGTCGGCGGCGACCACGTGGCGGCCGATGCGGAGCTCGTCGGCGCGGTTGATGGCGATGGCGACGAGGTGGCCGCGCTCGTCGACGAGGGCGACGTGGTCGATCCCGGAGCCGAAGGCGTGCGAGATCTCGGCGGGGCTGCTGCCGATCGGCAGGCTGCGCGGCGAGGTGTTGGCGGCCTCGAGGGCAGGTACGTCGACGGTGAGGCTGGCGGCGCCGCTGACCCAGCGGCGGAAGTCGCCGTCGGACAGCACGCCGTCGAGGTGTCCGTGCGAGTCGACGAGGAAGATGACCCGCGCCTGGTTGGCGGTGATCTTCTCCAGGGCGCGCAGCACGGGGTCGCCGGAGTAGACGACGTAGGGCGTGAGGTCACGCTCGATGATCAACGCAGGGCCTTCCGTGGGAGTCGGTGCGCCTCAACGGTAACGAGGTAAAGGACATCGCGTGGTCACCTTCACGTACGCGACGTCAACAACCTCGCCGCGAGCGCCACGTCGAGCTCGGTGTCGATGTCGATGCCCTCGTCCTCGGCCATCACGAAGAGCCCGATCCGGCCGCCGAGCCGGTTGTCGTGCTGCTCGTAGACCTCGGTGCGGGTGACGTAGAGCGAGCCCGTCTCGCGGTAGCGCCGCGTCTCGTCGGTCAGGTCCTGCCGTCGGGGCCGCGCGGCGACGTCGTACGCCGCCGTGGGCGGGTCGCCCGCCTGCCAGATGAACGGCGGCTGCTCGACGACGCCGACCATCGAGTCGACGCCGGTGTCCGCGAACTCCCTGAGCGCCCGAGCCGAGGGTGTCGTCGTGGCGCACCGGGGAGGTGGCCTGGAGCAGCATGACGGCGTCCGGGCGGCCGCGCTCGGCGCTGACCTGCTCGATGGCGTGGCGGACGACGGGCTCGGTCGGAGTGGTGTCCTGGGCGAGCTCGTCGGGCCGCAGCCACGGCACCCGGGCGCCGGCGGCCCGGGCGACCTCGGCGATCTCCTCGTCGTCGGTGGAGACCAGCACGTCGAGGTCCGGCACCGCCGAGCGCCTGCTCGATCGTCCACACGATGAGGGGCTTGCCGGCGACGTCGAGCAGGTTCTTGCGCGGCACGCCCTTGGAGCCGCCGCGGGCCGGGATCACGCAGAGGGTCACGAGGCGGCCTCCGTCACGATCTCGGCGATCCGGCGGGCCGGCTCGACCGCCGGCCGGTCGGGCGCGGGCGTGGGTGAGGAGCCGAGACGGTGCATGTCGTAACGCTCCCAGAACTCGCCCAGCCACGCCGGGGGTCGCGGGAAGTCGACCCACGCGTCGCGACCACGTGCGGCCGCCTCGAGCACTCCGGTCGAGAACACGCTCACGATCGGTGACTCGAGGTCGACGAGCGGCACGCCGCTGGTGTCGACGGTGATGCCGGCCCGGGCATACGCCGCCAGCACAGCTCGCGACGTCACGTCCCGCTCGGACGGGTGCGGTCGGTAGACGGCGTGGTGCTCGCGGCACGTCGTGAGGGCCGCGTGCGCGAGTCGCGCCCGCGATATCTCCGCCGCGTGCCCCTGGCCCGAGGTAGGTCGAGCGTCGCTCGCGGGTGCGCTCGCCACCGTCGGTCGAGGAGGGCGCCCTGGTGCCCGTCACGAGACCCGCTCCCCACAGCAGCTGGCTCCCGGTCACGGTCACCTCGACGTCCTGGCGCCCCGCCGTCCAGAACGCCCCGTCGCCTTCAGTCCAGGCAAGAAGGCGGGCAGCACGGGGGAGTGGCGGGGCGAACGGAGTGAGAGCGCCGTGCTGCGAGACGAAGAAGGTGGCTCCGTGTCGCTCGGCGAGGTCGAAGGCGGCGCTGCCGATCTCGGTGTAGTGGCCAGCGGCGAGCACGGCCCGGTGGCCGGCCAGGGCGGCCAGGTCGGGCAGCTCGCCGGGCTGGATAGTGCGCCTCGTGTGGTCGTCGTAGGCGGCGGGAGGCTTCCAACCGACCGGCGCGACGACCGTGGTGCGGGCAGGGTCGAGGTGCTGAAGCGGCGAGACCACCGCGTGGGAAACGCTGGCGTGCGTCGCCTCGACAGCGACGAGGAGATCAGCGTCCGGGCCCGGGCTCAGGAGGTCGGCACCGGGTGACGTCGGCCGAATCCGCGCCCGGACGGCTCGCGCGGTGCTGCGCACCGGATGGCGCGACTCGTGCCAGCGACGCCAAGCCACCAGGTCGGCGGGATACCTCAGGCCGTGTCCCATGCACCCTCCAAGACGGCCACGCGGTGGTCGAAGGTGTGCTCGGCGAGCGTGCGCGCCCGCGCGGCGGTCCGGATCGCGTCGGTCCAGTGCTGGTCTGCCAGTGCACGACGGCACAGCTCGTTCAGCTCGTCCGGGGTCCGCCATGTGACGATCTCGGTCCCCGGCTCGTAGAGCGCGCCGACGTCCGTCCGGTCGATGAGCTCGAGCGCCCCCACGCCGGCAGCCTCGAACGTGCGCATCGTGAAACCGTCCTGGTCGCCGTGCAGATTGAGCGTCGCCACGGATGCAGTCATCAGGTCGTATGCCTCGGCGCGCGACACGTCCCGTCCTGAAGGGATCGCCGGGGCACCCATGCGCCACGTCCGCAGCCGGTCAGCGGGATGCCCCGACCAGTCACGGCCGAAGGCCTTGACGGGCAGGCCTTCGTCGACGAGCGCCGACAGAACGTGCTCGCGCGAGGAGTATCGGGCGCCAACGAAGGTGATCGACGGGTCCCTGCGCCCGGTCGGTGCCGCGACCAGGCGGTGGTCGAAGGCCAGAGGCAAGTAACGTGAAACAACGCCGGACGTCTGAAAGCTGGCTGCGTCGTGCGCGGAGTACGTGGCGACCGGTCCGACCTGGCCCAATCGCTCGGTCGTCCAGCGGGTGCGTCGCACCTCGTCGTAGAGCCATGTAATGCGTGGGAGGCCACGGAGCGCTGACCAGAACTCGTCGCCGAGCATGTCCCCCTTGACCACGATCACGGCGTCGGGACGACTCTGCAGCACCGCCGTTGTCGCACCCGTCGTCTGTTCGCGTGCGAGGCGACGGAGTGAGCCCGCTCCGACCCGGTGCGGCAGCTGGTGTCGCAGCTGGTGCCACGCGCGACCCATCACGCCTCCGTGGTCGTCGTACACGTGGGTCGTCACGTCGTGCCCGCGGGCTGCGAGCGCCGCGGAGATGGCGGAGTGGTAGCCGTGGAACACAGGGCTCACCACCAGCACCTTCACCGGCTCACGCCCCGACAGGGCGGGCCGGGATCCCCACGACCGTCTGGCCGGCGGCCACGTCCCTGGTCACCACCGCGTGAGCACCTACCGTCGCTCCGTCGCCGATCGACACCCCGCCGAGCACGACGCACCGCTGACCGAGGAAGACCCGGTCGCCGATGGTGATCGGTCCGGTGCCGTGCACACCGTGCCGGTCGTCGCGGTCGTGGTCGGAGGACCCGACGAACACACCGTCAGCGATCACGCAGTCCGAACCGATCGACACGGGGTCGAGGGCGTGCAGGTGCACGTCGTGGCCGAGGTAGGTGTGGTCGCCGATGCTGAGCTCACCACCCGACTCGGTGGCCAACCATGCGCCTTCGAAGACCGAGCACCCCGCGCCGAGGTGGATGCGCTCGACACCTTGAAGCTTGTGGGGGCGGACGATGACGGTGCCGGCACCGACGCTGCCGAAGGCACGACGGTAGAGGAGTCCGGTGACGAGCTGGCCGGAGCGCCAACGCAGTCCCGGGCGAGCCTGCGCGAGGCGCTGGGACACGGTCACAGGGTTCACTCTAGTGAGCGGGCGAGATCGCGTGCGCGAGACGTGCTCGACCGATTTGAGACCATGTCCCGCATGCGCGAAGTATCCGATGCTCAGGTGGCCGACATCCCGGGGTGGTTCGAGGACTACGACGTGGACCTGTTCCGGGTGCTGCTGGAGCACAGCGCCCGCGAAGGCGGCGACCTTGCCGAGCTCGGCGCGTACCTCGGCAAGAGCGCGGTCCTGATCGGCTCCAGCCTCCAGGCCGGCGAGCGGTTCACCGTGATCGACCTCTTCGGGACGGACACGACCGATGGGGCCAACCTGGCAGAGAACGACGACCAGTACCGAGGCCTGTCACGGCGTGCTTTCGAGGACCACTACCGAGCGGTTCACCACGATCTACCTGACGTCGTCGTGGGCCCGTCGAGCACGATCACGCGCCACGCGCGACATGGAACGCACCGGTTCGTCCATGTGGACGCAGGCCACCTCTACAACAACGTCGTCGAGGACATCGAGGCAGCGCGCATCCTGCTCGGGCAGACGGGTGTCGTGGTGTTCGACGACTACCGGAGTGATCACACCCCGGGCGTCTCGGCTGCCGTGTGGCGCGCGAGTGCGAGTGGGTTGACGCCCTTCGCGCTCACGCCGGTGAAGATGTACGCCACCTTCGGCTCGAGCCAGGAATGGGTGGACGTCGTCCGGAACTGGGTGATCGGATCTCGATGGGAGCACGAGGTGCAGTCGATCGGTGGTCACGACGTCGTCCGGCTGTGGTGGGAACCTCTGGCCGCAGCTCCGCGGGCGACCTCGGACGTCGGACTGGTTCGTCGTGCCGCCCGACGTGTCCGTCGCCTAGGGAGCTGAGGACCCCAGGCGTCGTGCCTCGATGAGCTTCCCGGCTTCGAAGGCCATGCGGACCATCCACATCCGCCGGTCGTTCTGGTCGCCACGCCAGGGGAAGCCACGGACGAGGATGATTTCGTGACGAATGCGGCGGGTCACTGACTTCGGAGTGACCTCGGGTGGACGGAACCTGGCGTACAGCGTCGAGGTCCCGCGTCCTGAGTTGTACTGCTGGCGCAGCACTCCACGCAGATCGGTCCGGATGCGGTAGTGCAGGAGTGCCTCCGGCACGTAGGTAAAGCGGTATCCCAAATCCCACGCTCGCCAGGCGAAGTCGATCTCCTCCGCACCCGCCGGGTAGGTCTCGTCGAAGCCCCCGACTGCCTCCCAGACGGATTTCCGCAGTCCCAGGTTGCACCCGATGCCGTAGGTCCGCCCTCCCCAGGTCTCGAACAGTCCAGTCGTTCGGTCCTCGATCGGCACCCACCCGGCCGACTGCCCCGACAGCAGTGTCGTCTCGACCGGTCCGCTGACCAGAGGAGAACGTTCCAGACCCTGATTCACAGCGGCGACCCATTCGGGCGAGACGCGATCGTCGGCGTCGCAGATGAGGATGCGCTCGGTGGTCGCATGACCGATGCCCACGTTGCGTGCCACCGACACACCCCGGTCTCGCGAGGCGTCGACGACGCGAAGGCCGTTCAGCCGGTTTGTCCAAGGCGCGACCCGATCCACCAGGTCATCGGTCGACCCGTTGTCGGCGATGACGACCTCGAAGTCGGGAGCATCGTTCTGAGCCGCCAAGGCGTCCAGCTGATCGCCGATGACATGAGCGGCGTTGTAGGCCGGGATGACGACCGAGCACACCGGAGCAACCACGGCTGCAGACTATGTCTTCGGTGTGCGAGTGAGCCGGACCCCGCGACCCTCCCTATCATCGAGACACCCGAGCGAGGAGCAACGATGCCTGACCTGCGGCGGACTGCAGCAGTCGTGCTGGAACCGGTGAGACGGTTCGGCCGCAACGTCGCATGGACGCCGGAGTTCATGGGGTTGGGCAACCTCCTGCAGCTCGCGATGTGGGCTCACGACGGCACGTCCGACGGTCAACCGCGGTGGATGCGGTCAACCCCTCGCCTCGACCCCTGGCTCTCGGTGTTTCCAGGTCTGAGAACGGTCGTCCTGACGCACGACGAGGTCCGCTTCACGGACCGACGTGTCCGGCCGTGGAGCCATGAGGCGCGGAGGACCGGTGTCGACGGCGCAGTCCCGCTGCACGAGCCGGTGGATGTTGAAGCGGTGGAGCGTTTCCTCCGGGAGGTCATGTTGCCGCGATCCACGGTCGCGGCCCGGTTCGGGGCGGATGGGCCGACGGACGGGTTGGTCGTCAACGTGAGACGCGGTGACTACTACTCGGAGACTGAGCTGCGCCGGCAGTACGGGTTCGACGTCGTCACCTACGTACGCGTTGCCGTCGCAGGGAGCGTCGCTCGCGAGGGCCGGCCGCCGACGATCACCGTGGTCTCGGACGACATCGAGTGGTGCAGGCGCGAGCTGGGGTTCCTCGACGGCGTCGCCCCCACGAGCTTCGGAGGCGGATCCGGGCCCGTCGACGACTTCGTGACCGTAGCGACGGCACGCCGGATGGTCCTCGCCAACTCGACGTTCTCCTACTGGGCTGCGCACACCTCGAACATCCTGAACGGCGACAACCACGCCCAGGTGTGGGCGCCACGTTTCTTCGACCGCACCCAGAACGGGGGGCGATCGTGGCTGCTCGACGAGCGCTGGTCGATCATCGAGGAGCTGGCCGGAGGTTGGGAGGAGCCCGATCTGATACCCACGGCCTAGATGGCGACGGCCGAGATGGCCGCCGGCCCGACATCTGCACCGCCGTCAGAAGTGGTATTCGGTCGCTCGATGAGGCGGCTTCTGACAGAGTCCCGCCCCACTCTTCGCTCGTCTGCAGATCAGAATCGCCCGACCACGTGGCCGCTACGGCGAGGCGTGCGTGCTTTCGCGATCGCTCGGTGACGTCTTCGCGTCATTCGCATCCAGGCTCTCGAGCGAGCCGAGGCGGACCAGCTCGGCGAATGTCGGATTGGCGGCTCGCACCTCGTTGAAGCTCCCTTGCGCCACCACGTGCCCGGCCTCCATGAACACCAGTCGGTCGCAGTGGCGGACGGTTGACAGTCTGTGGGCGACGACGACCACCGTGACCTGACCCTTGAGCCCATCGATGGTATCGGTGATCTTGCGTTCCGTCTGGTTGTCCAGCGCCGAGGTCGCCTCGTCCAGGACCAGCAGGGACGGGGCCCGGTAAAGGGCTCGCGCGATTCCTATGCGTTGCCGTTGCCCACCCGACAGCCGCATGCCGCGCTCGCCCGCCTCGGTGTCGATACCGTTCGGCAAGTCGTCGATGAGGTCCTGGAGCTGGGCGCGTTCGACTGCGTCCCGTAGCCGCTTCTGATCGACCTGCTCGTCGAACGCCACGTTCTCCGCGATGCTGACGTCCAGCAGGGAGACCTCCTGCGGGACGACGGCAACCTGCTTCTGCCATGCCGGCAGATTCGCGTAGATGGACGTCGCACCCGCGGTGATGTCTCCCGAACTCGGCACGTGCAAGCCGAGAAGCAGGTCGACCAGGGTGCTCTTGCCAGCGCCGCTCAT
The DNA here is from genome assembly GCA_963795275.1 of uncultured Actinomycetota bacterium. Taxonomy (GTDB): domain Bacteria; phylum Actinomycetota; class Actinomycetes; order Propionibacteriales; family Nocardioidaceae; genus Nocardioides. The sequence continues at coordinate 27,025 of CAWCHD010000016.1, read as the reverse complement.
CCCGACGACCGCCAGCGAGGTTCCCGCCGGGATATCGAGGTCCACGCCGCGCAGCACGTCCACGTCGGGGCGGTCCGGGTAGGCGAACGTGAGGCCGCGGACCTCCACCGAGCCAGTCGGCACCACGTCGGTCGTCACGCGCGCGATCTCGTCGGCTCGACTCTCCTTCATCTGTCGGTTCACCTCGATGAGGTGCGCCAGAGGCCCGTGGGCATATCGCACTCCGGCGAGAGCATTGATGAGCCGCACCGAGCTCGGCAGCACTCGTGTCCCGGCGGCAACGAAGAGGCCCAGAAGCACCAGACCATCCTCCCGGCTGTCTCCGGAGGTCGCGACGGCAGCAAGGATCCCGACGCCCAAGACGAAGGCGATCTCCAAGAAGTACGACGGCAGCTGGGTGAGGATGGCCGCACGGACGTTGGCGTCAGCGCCCTCGCGGCTCCGCTCACGAAACTCATCGACGAACGGGTCGTACGCGCGCCGCAGCTTGATCTCCTTGACCGCGGTGAGCGACTGCAGCGAGGACTTGGACTGAGCCTGCGATGCCACACGCGCTCGCTCCCCGGCACCTTGGATGCGAGGTCGGATGACACGCTGCACCACGTAGGCAGCTAACCCGAAGTACACCGCGGCGGAGATCGCGACGACCGGAGAGATGACCAGCAGAGAGCCGAAGATGAACGAGATGGTCAGGACCTCGGTGAGGGCACCCAAGGCCGAACCCAGTCCGCCGGCATAGCCGGAGCCGACAGCGCCGGTGATGGTCCACAGCTTGTCGCCGGTGTTCTGACGTAGGTGCCACCAGTACGGTGCAGCCAGATATCCCTCGAGCAACGTGCTCGACACCGTGATGTTCTGGACGGCCATGAAGCGCAGTTGCCAGCGCTTGACCAAGATGGACGCGACGTCCTTCACGACGAAGGCGCCGAAGATGATGAGAGACAGACTCAGGACAAGCGTCTGAGGGCTCGGCTCCCCGAGGAGTGCATTCACCTTGCCCATGGCACCTTCGGTCACAGGCTGGCCTGTCACGTACTGCATCATCGGAAGCATCGCGATGACGCCGATCATGTCCAGCAGGGCCAAGACCGCCGACAGCGACACCGAGATGAACAGTCTCTTGCGGGTGGCGTCGTCGATGAGCTCGCCGGTCCCGGGCGGGAAACCGAGGAGCCCCGCTAGACGGCGCAGCGGAGTTCTCGTGAGACTGAGCACGACGACAGTCTGCCGGTTGGAGCACAACTGCGTTGCGAGACCCGAAGTTCCCTCACCTTGTACTGCGGGCCCGCATCCTCTTCAGGTGGACGGCAGTCCGATGGCGTAGACGTCCTGCCTGCTCGCGAGACCTGTGCGTGACCTCGAAGCGCACCCTCTCCCAGGCGCCGAGCGGTCGGATGAGGTCGGGCCATCTCTGCCGGAGGGCCTGAGCGCTCACGTCGAACGCTGCGCTGTCTCCTACCCCGCCCTTGTCGCGGTGGACGTAGTCGACGCCCACTACCCGCACGCGCTGCCCTCCCTGACGCACACGCAGGCAGTAGTCGGTGTCGTAGCCGTGGAAGGCCGGGAATGCCTCGACGTCGAAGGTGAAGGTGGCGAATGCCCTCGGCGTCAGAGCAAGCAGCAGCCCGTCGACCACGTCCACGTCCGCGGACTCGGGACCGTACCGGCGCCAGCCGTAGAAGTCGTTGGCGTATCCGGCGCGGTAGCGGGCGTCTACCCACTGCGGTCCGAAAAGCCCGCGTCCGCCGACCACTCCAATGACCCCGATATCCGGTTGCCCAAGGCCGCCGAGGAGCTGTTTCCGGGCGTTGGCCCCGAGCGCGACGTCGTCGTGGATCAGGACGACTCCCTCGCAATCCTCGATTTCGCGAGCACGTGCGAGAATCCGGTTGTACGCGGCGCAGATGCCGTCCGACCCCTGTTCGCGGACCAACACGTCATCGGGCGTCATGATCTGTCGCAGCGCTGGCTCGGCGACATCTGTGAATTTGCCGCTCGGACCGATGCAACACCCGAAGACCAGCACCGGTCGAGTCTTGCACGAGTTCTTCGAGCGCCGGGCGCTCTTGGTGGTACCGGTGCGACCGCCTTTGGCCCGGGCGACGCCTAGGATTTCTTGATGGGTCCGATTCAACAACGAGTTCGTGCTCACCTCCAAAGAACTCGGCTGTGGCGGCCGTACCAACGATGGCGGCATCGCCGGCGGTTGCGGACCACGCTCACGCCGCAGCACCGGGCGGACATACATGCCATGCTCGTCTCGTTGCAGCAGGAACGCGAGCGCGCAGCGGTGAGCGAGGCCGACCACGGCGTCGCCACGACTCCGCAGGAGCTCCAAGCATTCTTCGACGGCTTCCACGTCGTTGACGCAGGCGTTCCTCTGGTGCGGATCGGGCCCGCGGGGGACGGCGGGTACTTGCTGCCCGACGACTTGTCCGGCATCAGTGCCTGCTTCTCGCCCGGCGTGGCCGGCGAGATCGGCTTCGACGTCGAGCTGGCCGACCGGGGTATCCCCGTCCACATGATCGACCAGTCGGTGACGGGGCTGCCTCGGCCCCACGTGCGGATCGACTTCGAGCCCCTCTTCCTGGGCACCCGCACTGAGACGGGGTGGACGACGTTGTCGGACTGGGTCGAGCGACGTGCCCCGGGGGATGGGGACCTCTTGCTCGAGATGGACATCGAGGGCGCCGAGTGGGCGGTGCTGCTCACGACGTCCCGCGACACACTTCGACGATTCCGGATCCTGGTGCTGGAGCTGCACGACCTGCATCTCATGGCCAAGCGCAGCTCCCTCCACGTCGTGCGCGCGGTGTTCGACCGGCTGCTGATCGACTTTGAGTTCGTCCACGTGCACCAGAACAATCACGAGTACCCGGTGTCGTACGCAGGTTTCGACCTCAACCCCGTCGTGGAAGCGACGCTTCTCCGCAAGGACCGCGTGATCCACGCGCGTCCGCGGGCCGAGCTACCGCACCCTCTCGACGCGGCGAACACGGACGTCGTCGCCGACCACCCGCTCGACCCACGGTGGCTCTAGGCCCGCGAGAGGACTTGCTTCACACGAACTGCGACTCGATGGCGCAGCACGCCCAGGCGCAGGCGGCCGTGCGGCCTGGCGAGGCGCTTAAGCGCCGCGCGCGAGCGACCGTCCCAGACATCATCGCCTTTCAGCGCCGCGCGGATCTCGTGCACGACATCTCCGCCCATCACGACCGCACGACGCGCTTCCATGTCCGCCTGGCCGGCAGCGGCCAAGCGTTCTCTCAGCTCGGAGTCGTCGGCAAGGCGCCGGAGCCAGGAGACGCTCTCCTCGTGGGACGGTTCGGCCCAGACGTCGAGATCCACGAGGAACTGGTACGCGGGATAAGGGGTACGGACCGGAACGAGCTCGAAACCGACCAGGGCCGCGTTCTCGGCGGTCATGAAGTCGAGATTGCCGGAGAAACCGGTTGCCATCGTCGCGGTGCCGACGCTCATCGCCTCCATCAGGGTGAGCCCCAGACCCTCGCTCCGATGCAGGCTGACGACCACGTCGGCCAAGGCGAAGAGCCCCAGCACCTCGTCGTAGTCGAGGCTCTCCTCGACGATCCGGATGCGTGGGTCTCCGGCAGCCTCGGCGACCGCTCGTGCAGCCTGGCCACCGAGGCCGCTGTCGGCGTCCAGGTGCCCGATCTTGATCAGCAGGGAGACGTCGTCGCGTCCGGGAAAGGCCCCAGCGAAGGCCCGCACCAACCCCAGCGGGTTCTTGCGACACGAGTCACTGAGCGTGTCGAAGGCATTGACAAAGAGGGTGGCTTCTTCTGGCACACCCCACCTGGAGCGGGTAGACGCAGCCGCGACGACCTGGGGTATGGCTTGGCGAAAAGGGACGCAGGTGGTGCCGGGAAGCCCATCAGACACCGCGTCGCTGACGAAGTCACTCAGGGTCAGGACCAGGTCGACGGCCTGCAGCACCGGAACGAATTCCGGCCTGAGCAGGTGATGCTCCAGCGCCACGACGACGGCGGTGATGCGGTCCTGGTCGGCGAGATACGGGTTGCGCTCGAGGAACGTCTGGGTATCTGCGGGTGTGAAGCAGAACACCGAGATGGGGTGAGGCTGCGCGGACGCCTCGTCCGTGCCGGCCGCGCACACGCTCTCGTCCTGACCCGTGCCACCGAAGTCTGGTGCCACGTCCGTCAGAGCCACCGGAACGCCCTGCTCACGCAGCACCCGGACCAAGGTGCGGGCCAAGGCGCCCTGGCTCTGGCGGCTGGAAAGGTAGCCGAAGACGTTGATGCCGAAAGCCGTGTCGCACAGGTCGTGCAGGCGTGGCATTTCGGCCCCTCCCGTTGGGTCAGAGACACCACCCTATCGATCCGGGCGGCTGGTTGAATGCTTTCCATGATCCGGTTCATGGCTCCCGATTTGCCGGCGCCCAGTGGTGGCATCAAGGTCATCTACCGCTTCGTGGAGCACCTGTGCGCGTTGGGGTACGACGCTCGCGTATGGCACGGAGCCGCGGACTTCGCGTACGAGTCCTGGGGTTCGACCGCTCCGGTCGACACCGGCCTCGAGCTCGACTTCGCACCGGGTGACGTCCTTGTCATGCCTGAGACAGGAGGCTCGAAGTGGAGCTTCCTTTCCGAAGGGCAGCCGGTGGTGATGCTGTGCCAAGGCATGGACTTCGTCTTCGCCAACTCTGACTTCCTCACCGACGAGCCCGGGGCCTATCCGGGATGGCCGCAGGCGACGGCAGCCATCACGGTCTCCGACGCAATTCACACGTTCCTCGACCGCGCCTGCACCAGCGACTTCCCTCTCTACAACGTGCCGGTGCAGATCGAGGACTGGTTCCAGCCTGGTGTAAAGGAGAAGCGCATCGCTCTCATGCCGCGCAGACGTCGCGAAGACCTCCTGGGTGCGGTGCAGCTCATTCGTCGGTCTGGCCGGCTAGGCGATTGGGAGATCGTCCTCATCGACGGCATGACCCAGCAGCAGGTCGCCGACCAGCTGGGCCGCGCAGCCATCTTCCTGTTTGGCGCCGAACGTGAAGGCGTCGGGCTACCGGGTGCCGAGGCGATGGCGTCGGGATGCTACGTGGTCGGGTTCACCGGCGACGGTGCAAAGGAATACATGCTCCCGGAGCACTCGTCGGTGATCGCAGACTCCGACGTGGTCGACATGTGCGACCGGACTCTGGAGGCGATGGGCTGGTTTGACCACGATCGCGCGCGTTTCGACGACCGGGCTCGCGGGGGGCACGACTGGGTTCGCGCACGGCACAGCGGCGAGCTCGTGCGGGAGCGACTGGGCTCGGCGTTTGCCGCTATCGCTGCCCCGGGATCCCCAGCACTCATTCGTTACCCCGTCACGATGAAGCACTACCAGTCCCACGCACCGGCTGACGACGTCCTCAACCGCGCAAGAATCACCGCGCGTCGCACCGGCGGCCGCGTCCTGAACCGCCTTCAGGGCCTTCGTCGATGAGCGGCGCCACTTACGCCCTCTCGGCAGCCTCCCGAGTGGCAAGCCCTGCGATCAGTGCCTTGCGTCGACGGATCGGCTCGCAGATCGTGAACTGGACACCAGAGTTCATGGGATTCGGGAACCAGCTCTATCTCTGGGCCTGGGCGCATGCACGTCGCGCCGAGGAAGTCCCCCATCGGGTGCTGGTCGTCGAGCGAAGCCGCTACTGGCTGCCGTTCTTCCCCGCCGTTCGTCCTTACCTCGTCGAGAGGTCGGACGTTTCGTTCTGGGATACCCGCGAACACTTCTACGCCTACAAGGCGGAGCACTCGGGCGACTTCAGGGGCTACACGGACGAGTCACGGGCAGCCTTCGTTCGCGACTGGATCCTCACAAGTCCCGCACTGCAGGGGGCCGAGAACGGAGCCCTTGGCTGACGACGGTGTGCTGACGCTCAACCTGCGTCGCGGTGACTTCTACGACAACCCCTCGTTCCTCCCTGAGTTCGGGCTTGACCTCGAGTCCTACGTCAGGCTCGCCGTGGCCCGGGCAATCGACCAGGACGGTCCCGTGCGCCGCATCCACGTGGTTTCCGACGACCTCGGCTGGTGCCGGTCGCACCTGGACTTCCTGCCGTCGTATGCCGCCGACATCACGGAGCCCGACCCGGCGGCGCACCCGATCGACCACTTCAGGGACGTCGTTTCGTCCCGTCGCCTCGTGATCGGGAACGGCACGTTCTCGCTGTGGGGGGCGGCCGTCTCTCGTGTGCTCCTCGACGCGCCTCAGCACACCGTATGGGTTCCTGCCTTCTTCCAACGTCGGTACGGACCTGGGCGCTGCAAGGAGTACGACGCAGACTGGAGCTTCGTGGACGAGCTCCCCGGTGGGTGGCAGCCCGAATGGTTGCTCGACGGTCTGGACCACGATCCTCGCCGGGCACGATGATGCACTGGCGAGCACGCAAGAGCCTCGGCCGCCTGCAGGACCGCTGGGTGCGGTGGGGGCCGCGCACAGTGCTCTGGACCCAGCCGACCGCCCACCTCGGGAACTTCCTGTACGACTGGATGCACGCCTTCGACCAGCGTCGTCAGGGTGTCGACATGGTGTGCCTCCGCACGCCCGCCATGGACCGCTGGCTGCCGGTGTTCGGCGATCGTGCTCGCGACCTCGTCGTCGAGCCGGACGACGTGCGCCTCACGGACCGGCGCGAGAAGGCGCTGCACAACGAGTTCGGCCCGCACTTCGATGAGACCCACCTGGCGCGCTTCGCGCAGGAATTCCTGGCACCCACGGGCGTGCTGGACCCCGACCGGGTGCCGACGCCGCTGCGCGTCACCGACCGCGATGTCGTGATCAACGTGCGTCGCGGCGATTACGTGACGAACGACGACAACTGGCGCGCGTACGGCTTCGACGTGGCCGACTACTTGCGGATCGCCCTCAGCCGCAGCACCGAGGTGGGCGGAGAGATCCGCCGCATCCTGGTCGTCTCAGACGGGATCGACTGGTGTGAGAGCCACCTGGGCTGGTTGGCCGAGCACTGTGAGGTGCTGGACTTCGAGAACACCGGACAACCCCCCGAGGTCCACCTCGCGCTGCTGGCGAACGCGCCTCGACTGATCCTCACCAACTCGACCTTCTCCTACTGGGGCGGCTATTTGAGCTCATGGCGCTTCGGGCGGCCCGAGCAGGTGGTCGCGCCGTGGTTCCACATCCGCACCGACCTGAACGGCGCCGCGTGGCAGCTCGACCCGCGGTGGACGATCGTCGAGGACATCCCCACCGGTTGGGCGCTGCCGAGTCTGGAGACTCAGTAAACCGGCCCGTCAAGCGCGTCGTGCTGCTTCGACTCCGCGCTCGACGCAGGTCGCATCCCGGAACTCACCGACGCTCGCGGGGATAACACCGCGGCGCCGACGGAGGTGGCAACGCCCCGCCGTGCGCAGGCCTCAATGCGGCGCGGCCGCCTTGGAGACGATCTCCATGGGGTCGTCATAGTCCATGAGCACTGTGACGATGGAGTCACCAGTGGTCTTGTGGTGGTCGGAGAACTCGAGACCGATCCCGGCCTGTCTGAACTTCGTCTGCGCCTCCTCGCCCAGGTAGTCCTTGGCGCCGGTCCCCGACAGGTACGACGTCGCACCGACCATCTGCAGCTGCTCCAGCACGCGGTCGGCGGCCTTGGCCTGCGGGGGATCGGTGACCACGACCTCGGTGGTGATCCCCAGGTAGTCACGCATCGCCATGATCATCTGGTGGTTGATCTCGGCGAGGTTGAGCGAGTCAACCGCGTGGATCATCTCCAGCACGTCGCTGCTGCGGTCCTTCCAGTGGCGAGCGCTGCGATAGCGACCGGTGATGGAGGACTCGAGGTGGTCCTGCCAGCCCGGCTTCACGGTCGTCTCGTTGATGGGAATCAGGTGCGGCTTGGTCTTGAGCGGCAGCGTCACCCAGGTCTCGCGCATCATGACGCGACGCTGGACCCAGTGCTTCTGGAGCTGGTCGTGCACAGCAAGGACGAACAGGTCGCAGTTGACCATCTTGAACCAGAACCCGGGCCAGGGGAGGAGGTCGGGCTGGTGGATCGCGACCTTCACCGGCGGACCGTCCGGACGAGCGCGTACTGCTCGGCGTAGGGCACGAGGCGCACCTGACCGAGGGCGCCGGCGATCTGCCTGACGCTGTTGATCGGGTGAACCTCGGTGGGGATCTCCGACTGGTAGGCCTGGCAGGCGGCCTCCTTGGCTGTGATCTGCTCTTCCGTCAGCGCCTCAAAGACGTTCCACCGCAGGTCGGTGGGGTAGAGGTTCACGTCGTAGACCGCGATGTCGTAGACATAGACGCTTGGCGGGAACCAGTGGTCGAGCGACATCGAGACCCTGCACGAGCGCATGCCGGCCTCGTAGACGGCAATGTGATCCTGGTGCAGCGAGGGGTAGGGGAGGTAGAGCTCCTCCGGTTTGAGCTCGGCCATGATCCCGTCGATGGCACCGACCATCTCGGTCATGTGGTGTGGGGTCTGTCCGTCCGGGAAGCCCAGCTGGCGGGACTCGCCGACTCCGAGGATCTTCATCGCCTCGTGGTGCTCACGGGCCCGCGTCTCACCGCTGTCGGTCATCACGACGACCACACACTCATCAGGGTGTTTCGCCATCAGGCCACCGCACCCCATGGCCTCGTCGTCCATGTGGGGGGCCAGGATCAGCCGCTTCATCGCACTCGTCCGATGGTCACGCCACCGGAGTCTAGTGACGTGTGCTTGCGACGACGCGCGTCCTGACACAATGGCGGGGTGCCTCGGCCTCGGGTTGTCGTCATCGCCACCACGATCGGGTACGACGGCGTACCTCATGCGGGCGGCACCTACATGAAGACCCTGTGCGACGTGATGGCACCCGAGGTCGACCTGACCGTGATGGTGCCGGGGAATCGCGTGAATCGTGAAGCAGCGACCAGGCCGGGCGCGCCGCAGGCCGTCGTTCCACTCGGTCTCCAGCCGGCGAGCACGCCGTGGTGCAAGGCAGCGAACCGCATCTCGCTGAACCTCGACACCCGGCTGCGGGCGCGCTGGGACCCCGGCATGCCCTACCTCCCGCTTATCGTCGGTCTCCTGTCGTCGCGGGCTGCGCGCAAGGCAGTGCGAGACGCCGATGTCATCGACCTACAGTGGTCCGACTCGATCCGCTTGGTGCGCCTCCTGCGGCGGATGAATCCCCGAGCCAGGATCGTGGGGACCTTCCACGACGTGATGTCCCAGTCGTACTCGCGAGAGCCTCAAGAGGCGCCGCGCGATCGGCGCTACTGGCAGGGGGTCGCGAGGCGGTCCCGCCGGCACGAGCGCCGCATGGTCTCCGCGCTGGACAGCGTGCTCGTCTTCAGTGACAAGGACGTCAGGCTGCTGGGCTCGCCGCACAACTGCGCGATCGTGCGTCCGCCCGTGGCGGGGCCCGAGCACGAGCAGCACCAACCCCTGGACCCGTCGCACCCCGTGGTGCTCGTCGTGTCGTACCTCGCGCGGGACGAGAACAACAAGGCTGCCCTGTGGGTGCTGCGCGACGTATGGCCCGGAGTCCGTGAGCGAGTGCCGCATGCACGGTTGCGTCTCGTGGGCGGCGGTGCGACCGCCGAGCTGACGGCCGGTGCTGCGTCGGACACGTCCGTGGAGCTGGTGGGCTTCGTCGAGGACCTTGCCCGCGAGTATGCCGAAGCCTCGGTCGCGCTGGTGCCGGTGCTACAAGGAGCCGGGGTGAAGTTCAAGACCGTGGAGGCTCTGCTGCACGGTGTCCCGGTGGTCACGACCACGGTCGGAGCAGAGGGGGTCGGCGGCGACACGCTCTTCGCAGCCGTGGCCGACGATGCGGCGACCCTGGTGCGGTTGCTCGGCGAGGTGCTCGCGGCCCCTGAACGCCACCAGCGATCGGCGGATGCTGCGCAGGTGTGGGCGGCGGAGGAGTTCTCCCGGGACCGCTTTCGGGAGACTGTGCGGCGAGCGTGGGAAGCCTGACTCTCAGACCAGACCTCTGGTCCTCATCTCTGCCGCCAGCTCGCTCCACATGTGCTGGGCATTGAAGGTCAGCTCCACCGACCTGCGGGCCGCGGCACCGAGCCTGCGCCGCTCCTCGTCGTCAGCGCGTAGCCGAAGCAGCGTCTCGCGCCAGGCCGCGGGGTCGCCCGGAGGCACGAGGGCCCCACTGGCCCCGTCCTCGATGTAGTCGGCCATGGCTCTGGTGTCTGTCGCTACGACACAGCAGCCGCTCGACGACGCCTCCAGCGCAACGCTGGAACCGGTCGGGTAGGTCAGGACGTGCGTCGGGATGGCGACGACCTTGGCCCGGCGCAGGAGGTCGCGATAGGTGGAGCGCGGCACGGTCCCGATCACATGGACGTTGTCCGGAACGCTGAGCCCGGCAAGATTCTCCGGCCGGCACACGATGTGCAGCTCGAGGTCGGTCCCTGCGATCGCGTCGAACAAGGTCGCGTAGTCGCGCCCTCGGTCCTGACCGACGGCCAGCAGGTCGATGTCGCGATCAGCTTCGTCGCCAGGGACGTAGTAGCGGTGCGAGACGCCGTAGGTGATGGGGAAGAGCTGCTCGGGCCGGAATCCCGCATCCACGAACACCGACGTCTCGTGTCGACTGAGATGCGTGATGAGGTCCGCGCCGGCATACCTGCGGCGTAGCGTCTCGCGGTCATCCTGCGAGGCCGACTGGATGTCATCGGCCAGCCAGCACGACCAGATGGCCAACGGCCTGCTGGCATAGGGAGGAAGACCGCGCGACTTCAAGATGGCCGGGAAAGCTCCCTCGCGTTCGAGAACGGCCAGCACGACGTCGACCCGGGGCACGTGTGGCGCGGCCTGCAGGGGGAGGGCGACGCTGTACCCGGTTCGGTGCTCGACCTTGCTCCTGACCCGGGCGAATGCATCGCTGCCGATGTTCGAACGGACCACCAGGTCAAGACCGCACCGACCCAGTGCGTCCACTTCGTACGGCAGCGCGGCCGGCGCACCGCCCGCCTCGTACTCCTGCCGCCAGGCGCGCAGGTCGTGGCCGCTCAGCACCAGGGCGCGGGGCTGTCGGGCAGTCGTGGGGGCCATCTTCAGGAGCCTCCGATCGAGAGGAGATGCTGGATCCGCCGGTCGAACTCGCGCTCGAAGGTGTGCTCGGCCGCGAACGCGAGCCCGCCACGCCGGGTGTGGGAGATCGACTCGGGGTCGGTGGCCAGTGCGGCGACGAGGTCGGTCAGGGCGTCGACGTCCGGCGCTGTGGACCATCCGCCCCCGCTCGCGGCGTGGAGGGATCGCCAGTAGCGGTTCTCGTACCCGGCCACAGGCGTACCGCAGCTCATCGACTCGAGAAAGGTGGAGGCGGAATCACCCTGCGGGTGTGGAAGCAGCATGAGGTCGACCTCGTCGCGCACGAACGGCACCCACTCGGACGCGAAGTCGAGCCTTCCGACCACCGACACAGCCGGGTGCGTCCGTTGGCGTAGCCGGGGCTCCAGCGGACCACCGCCGAGCAGGGACAGCCGCACGGGGACGCCTCGCGCGTGCAGCCTCTCGGTGACCGCCACGGCATCGAGTACGCCCTTCTGCTCGATCCAGCGGCCTGAGAACGCGAGCCGGAGCGGACCTTTGGACGGGGTCAATGCCAGCTGGGCGCGATCGACGTCTTCTTCGGTCACCCGGGTGTCGAAGTACAGCATCGGGTTGGCCGAGAGACGGGCGTACGTGGCGTGGGTGTCGAGTCCATTGGACTGCAACCCAGCGGCACGCCCGATCATCCGTCGCAGGAGCACCCCGCGTCGCGCCAGTCCGGCGGCGCTGCGGAGCAGGTCGAGCTGGCCGAGCCGCGGGTCGAGGCGCGCGTTGTCCCACCGCACCCTCAGCGGGTAGTCACACACAAGGACGCACGGCGCGTCGAGCCCGAGCAGCTCGGCGTTATCGAGCTCGAGAGGGGCCAGAACTACGGCGGGGGTGAGCCCGCGCACAGTCGCGGCGACGTCGTCAACGATGGACACCGAGAAGGAGAGCTCCGCGGCGCAGGGCCACTCGAACGGCTGCGCGCGCTCGTCTGCGTCACCCTCGCGGGCCACGAGGTGGACCTCGCCGGGCCAGGTCGCGGCGTAGCGCTCCATCCCGGCCACCGTTTTGGGGTCGACCTGGACGCGCCCGTCCGACGTCGATGCCAGACGACCGGGTGAAACCACGCACAGGGTTCCCGCCACGCAGGAAGTCTAGAGTCGACGCCGGAGCAGGCTCATCTCGTGTCGCGCTGTGTCCCACGGCTGCACCTCCGAGCCGGCCGCTCGACGCACGGCGTTGAAGGCCAGGTTCGCACCAGTGGCAGCCAGCAACGCTGCCCTTAGACGAGCCGAGGATCCCCACTTGTCCGCGTACCGCACTTGTCCGTCGACCAGCCAGCGTCGACGCGACTCCGACGGCGAGGAACCGCCGCCATAGTGGACGACGGTCGGGGCGCGCAGCGCGATCGACGGGACTCCGTGCTCGCGAAGCCGTCGCTGGAGGTCGACCTCCTCGGAGTTCATGAAGAACCGTTCATCGAAACCGCCCACGGCACGGAACGCCGCAGTCGGGACCCACATCGCCGCACCGACGACCCAGTCCACCTCGGTCTCGACGTGGTGTGCGCGCACGTCGTGGCCGACCGCGCGGTGCCAGGCGGAGGTTTCATGGAAGCGCGCCAGCGGGGTGAGCCAGGCCGCGACCTGGTGGCGGACCCGCGGGAAGTCGCGACCGACCCACGCCTCCCGTCCTTGCTCGTCGACCATTCGCGGCGCCAGGACGGCGCGAGGTCGGGTGCGGGCCGCCTCCACCATGTCCGCCACGAAGGTGGGCTCGATGGTCAGGTCGCTGTTGAGCACCAGCACCGCATCGCCCGTGGCCGCACCTACTCCCGAGTTCACGTTGGCACCGAAGCCCCCGTTGACCGGCCGTCGAACTACCTCGACCCCTGGGCGATCGCGAAAGGGCTCGGGCGATGCGTCGTCGGCGACGATTACCTGCACCGGGTGTGACTGGACGGCGAGCTGGTCGAGGAGTGACAGGGTGGGAGCGGGGTCGCCGTGGTGCGGCACCACCACGCTCACCGAGTGGACGGCCGCGGGCGCGTCCCTGACCCACTCGGCATCCCCCACCCGCCGGCCGGCCACTGCGGACGCCTCGACGGCCCAGGCGATCGCCTTGCCGCGCACGCGACCGGGCAGCCGGGGCAGAGCGGCGTCGACTCGTGCCCCCAGGGCAGCCGCCGCGGTCCGCGAGTCGATACGGGCGGCGGTAACCCCGACGGCCCGGCTCCAGGGGTCTCGCGCTGCCGACGTTGTCGGGTAGGCGCCCGGGTGTCGCGCGTCGAAGCCGAGAGTGGAGGCTCCCGAGATGAAGGCACGGGCGGCGCGGTTGGCCGTGTCCGCTGCCGGCCCGCGGTGCTCCACCTCAAGTGAGCGGTCGATGACGATCTCCACCCCGGAGCCCTTGAGCCGCAGGCCGAGCTCGGAGTCTTCGCGATAGCCCATCGTCGTGTCGAAGCCACCGACCGCCTCGTAGGCGGCCTTCGGCACGGAGTTGCATGCAGCCCAGTGGCGCCAACGCTCACCCTCGGGTCGTGCGTACGCCTCGGCGAGGAGCCGGTCGTTCGCCGGCCGTCCGTAAGCGACGGCGTACGGCGTGTCCGCAAAGACGTCACGCGTCATCGAGATGACGCCGAGCGGCGGCGCCCCGGCGGGTCGCGAACGGTGGTGGCGAAGGTGGCCCGCGAGGAAGCCAGGCGGCAGAGTCAGGTCGTCGTCGCAGCGTACGACGATCTCGCCCGCGGCTTCCCGGTAGCCGGTCGCCAAGCAGCTGCCACGCCGCCCACGCCGTCCCGCTCGAGCACGCGGAGCGGGATGCGATCGGCGTACTCCTCGATCAGCGCCCGACTGTTGTCCATGTCGCCGTCGAGGACCACGACGACTTCCCAAGCCTCGTCCAGCACCTGCGTGGAGAGGGCGTTCAGCAGCCCAGGGAGTCGCGCGGCTCCACCCCGGGTCGGCACGACGACGGAGAGGATGGGCGCGGGCATGCCACGGATCCTAGGTGCCGTGATTGTGACTCACCGCTGGGTTGTGTCGTCGGGTCCCAGATTCGCCAGCAGCACTCCGTCGAAGGACCTCGCCCATCCCGCCGAGGGGTAGGCCGGCATGCTCGCGAGTTCGACGAGCCCCGCGCGTTCCTGCTCCGCGTTGGGGAAACCGACTTGCACTCCTTGCGAAGTGAGGAAGCTCGTGGCGCGCCACGACTCGCCGGAGAAGAGACTAAGGCCGAACTGCTCGGCGGGGTGCCCGACCGTTCCGTTCTCGCGCCTGTCGGGTGCAGTGACGACGATCGGCACCGGGTCATCGGTGTTGGGGAAGAGACGCCCCAGCTCCTCGTTGATGCGCATGGCGAGGAACCTGTCCTGAGCGAAGCTCGCGTCGGCAGCGACGTAGGCGCTGTTGGTCACCCAGGCATTGGCTATGACGGCGAGCACTGCGACGGCGGCGGCGAGTGTGTTCAGGACGACCCGCTGGGGCGAATGGCCCTCCTGTGTCGGCTGGCTCCGACGGGGAGGTGTGAACGCAATCCCTGCGAGCGTTATCACGCACACCGGTAGGTAGAGCATGGACCTCACCGGGAGCTCGGCGACGACGACGCCCGCAAGGATCGGAAGTCCGAGGAGCAACGCAACGGACGTGGCCGCCACTGGTCGCGGGGCGCCGGTGTCGCCCCGCACCACTGAGCGCACAGCGAGGGAGGTCAGCAGCCCGAGCGCGAGAACAAGCCAAGGCTGGAGACCGTCGTAGAGCTGAGCGCCCGGTGCAAGGACGTCCCAATTCCTGGAAAGGCTTCCAGCAATACGCGCGAGCGGGTCAGAGGCGACGCCGTCGAGATCCATCATGGTGGACACGTATGAGTTGGAACCCGCGCCGAGCACCATCTTGACGGCCCGGTTCGTCAGCTCGCTCGCCACGTAGCTCCCGAGGAGGAGCGCGGCCTGCCGGAGCGCTGTTAGTCGCCAGGACGACGATCGGGCCAAGAGCACCACCGAGATGGCGGCCAAACAGAAGGCGAAGGCTTGGTAGATGCCAATCGCGGTCATGCCGGCCAGCAGAGCGCCGATGGCCGGCCATCGGCCGCCCTTCGCGGCAAAGACGCCGAAGACGGTGACAGCGACGAAGCCGAGCCCGACGCCGACCGCGATGGTCGCGAAGGACAACGCGAATCCCAGCGCCGGCAGGGTCGCGGCTACAGCGGTGACCAGCCCCGCGACGACCGGCGCCAGCTCCATCACCCGCGTGGCGAAGACCCACAGCGAACAGCCGATCAGGAATGCTCCAAGACCGGTACTGATCGCTGGGAGGACCGTGTCCGGCAGGAGCGCGTACTGCAATGCCATCGCCCATCTCCCCTGCTCAGCCCACAGAACAGCCAAGCCGCGCTGACCTCCGCCGCCGAACACCGGCTCGTCCAGGCTGAGGTTGAAGTTGAAGATCTCGTAGCCGTAGGTGAGCAACATGGCGACCGCGACGGCGGCCACCGCGGACTGCGAGACCTGCGCCGAGGGTCTCGGTGGTGGAGTCGACACGTGGGCAGGGTACGACTTGGGCTCTACCGGCGATACCGTTCCACGGCCGGAGTACCAGTCAGCGCCCTGGGACGGTGGCGAGGTTGACCACCAGGATCCCGTCGACGACATCGAGGTATCCCTCCAGCGGATACGCGGGCATGTCTGCAAGCACCGCCTCGCCACGCGCCTGCTGGTCTTCGGTCGGAGCGATGACGTCGAGACCGCGCATTTGGAGGTAGCGCAAGGCCTCACCGGGTGCCCCCATCATTCCCAGCTCGAGCGAGCTCCGACCCGACCAGGTGGCGGGACGAGTGAACTCGTCTGAACGGGTCAGGACCACCAGTGGAAGCGGACCCTCGAAGTCGCGGGGAAGGCTGCGATAGGCGGCGATAGTGTCACTGGCGACGTCCTGGTCGGCATCGCTGATGATCGTTCCGGAGTAGTAGGCGCCGTTGGCGAGGCTGGCATTCCCGGCTATGGCCAGCACTGCCAGGGTTGCGCCGGCCCACTGCAACACCGGCTGTGCGCGACGGAGGGTCGGTAGCCCGATCCCTAACGCCACTACGAAGACCGGGGGCAAGAACACCATCGACCGTTGGAACACCACTCCCGTCAGGACGCCAGGGGTGATGACTACGGCGATAAGCGCGACCAGGACAAGCACGCTCACGACACGGTCGGCCCGTGGCCTTTTCCGCGCAGCCTCAACGCCGGCGATGAACGACACGGCGAGCACGATCGCGGGCAACGGATTGGTGTAGCCGAAGTAGAGCCAGCGCTCAGCGATGATCCCGATCATTCGCACCACGGCGTCTCGCACCGCGCCTAGGAGGCCGGCGTCCTCGCTGCCGCCCATCATCTCGCTGACGTAGCCAGTGCTGGACGAGGACGAGTTGACCGCGATGATGTTGAGGACGAACCACACGACCGCAGCACCGAGCATCACCGCGATGGATTCGATCACCGAACGCCACCGAGGACGCTCCCAGACGTGCGCCAGCAGGACCGCAGCCAGTGCGAAGGCGAGACCCTCGTAGACCCCGATCGCGAAGGCGCCGGCGACGACCGCGCCCACCTTGCCGGCCAAGCCGCCGTTGAAGCACAGGTGCGCGCAGAGGACGCAAGCGACAAATCCCAGGCCCAGGCCGAGCGAGTTGATGCTGAAGCTGAAGTGGAAGACGAGTGCAGGCAGGGTCACGGCGAGCGCCGTCGTCGCAGCAGCCTCCCACTCGGTGAGGTTGAGGATCCTGCGTGCCAGCCACCACATCGACAACGTGGTCGCGAAGAGTCCGAGCGCCAGCGAGACGACAGGGACGTTGGCCGACGGGAGGAGGAGCGCAGCGAGAGCCATGCCCCAGCGACCCTGACCGTTCCAGACGCCGAACATTTCGAGTCGGGAGAAGTTCCAGAACATCGGCTCGTCGACCGACACGTTGAAGTTGAACAGCTCGAACCCGTACGTCGCCAACACTGACCCGATCACCAGGAGATGAGGCCAGCGCACGGCCGCGCTTCCAGTAGGAGCGCGTTGAAAGGGGGACGGAGAGGTATCGGTCATGATCACCATCGCTCGTACTGACGTTCTGTCGAGCGACAGTCTCACCGTTGGATGCTGCTGCGACCAAGAACTGGGAGGATGACGACGCGTAACCGGGTTGCGTGGGTCATCTGGGTCGCAACTTCACGGCGCAGCGCGCCAGTTCCCCTCGCGGGGCGCTGACGTCATCTACTCCGGTTGGTTCCTGACTCGCCGAGACAAGGTCGTTGCCGGAGAGCACTCAGAACGGGTACTCCAGGAACGCAGCCGGCTATGTCCTCCCAAGTGCGACCCGACGACTACATCTTGTACGCACCAGCGAGCTCCGCACGGAGTTCTTGCACGACAGCTGACCAAGGTTCGTCGGCCTCAGTCGACCGTCTGCCCCGGAGCCCCGTCCACCTGCTCGAGGACGGCTTCGACGAGCTCGACCACGTCGTCCTCGCCGGACACGGGTCCGCCGGCGAGGTATCCGTCAGCCCCCAGCAGTACTGCTGAGGGAGAGCCGTGCGAACCGAGGACCCGTTGCACGTTGAGCTCCGGCTCCCAGGTCGCCAGGTCCGAGCGGTGACCGCTCTGTCCGGCTGCGGTGGACTTGTCGACGTAGACAGCGAGGACTCCCACCGCCGGGTCGAGGCGATCTGCCCAACCGTCTACCCTGTCGGCGATGCGCAGGCATGATCCACAGTGTGCGTTGAGGAAGAGCAGAAGGCGGGCCTGAGTGCTGGCAGCCTCGGCGAGCGTGGACGAGTTCCCGTTGAGGTGGGCGAGGACGCCGTAGGGGATGGGCTGGCGCTCATAGTCCAGCAGCTCGCCGTCGGCGTCCGAGGTGGCGGACGGGCCGCCCGCCGGCGGGCCGGCTACCAGCAGGGCGACTGCAACGGCCGCCGCGCTAGCGAGCAGCGCCAGCCATCCGGCAGCGCCGAGCTCACCCATGGCTCGGGGAGCAGACCCACCGTCGACCACGTACCAGAGGGCAACGGCGGCGAGTGCTGAGAGCAGGACGTTGCGCCACAGGGTCAGCGGCCCGACCTCGTGGCGGCCGATGCTGCCGAAGCACGAGCACGTCACGGGCTCGTCGAACCGGAGGGCCCGGGCGATCAGCGCGGTGTAGGCGAGCATGAGGGCCAGCACGGCTGCGGCGGGTGCCCACGCGAAGGCGGCGGGCGACGCCATAAGCAGGACGGCGAGGAGGATCTCCGCCCATGGAAGCGCCGCGGCGCTGGGGTCAGCCGGCACGAAGCCCGGCACGCGAAGGGCGATGAAGGCGTCTCGAGTCGCACGGCCATCGCGCAGCTTGGCGATCCCACTTGTCAGCAGCACCGCGGAGAGTGTGAGGACGACGACGAGCGCTGCGACGGGTGCCGACGACATGGCCGAATCGTACGGTCCGGTGAACCATCGTGGTTCTCCGTGAAGACGAAGGGGCCGACAGCGACGTGCGACCGAACAGTTGACATCGCGCGGGCTCTTGCCATGGTGGCCATCGTCCTGGGGCATGTCGCGCGAGGGCTGGCGTCAGCCCTGCTGATGTCGCCGTGCTGTGGGTCTACCTCCTGTGGACGCTCATCCAGGGTTCCGTGCGGGTGGCGGCCTCGTCCGTGTCGAACACGGCGATCACGGTGCAGGACGTCCTGCGCATCTGAATTCCGGAGGGTCAGCTTTGGTTCCTCGCCTGGCTAATCGCGGTCACTGTCGTCGCAGCGCTGGCTCGCCCGTGAATGTCGCCGGTCCGGGCCCTGCTGGTCCTGGTCGGGGCCAGCGTGCCGGCACTGGCCGTCTGGGGATTCGACCCGCTGTACGCGTTCACGCGCGGCTGGGCGCTCCTGTTGCCGTTCCTCATTGCTGTGTCGTGACACAGTCCCGACATGCCGCCCTTGCTCGGCACCCGCCGCTGATGGCGGGGGCCGCCGTGCTGAGGCCTCCCTGTGGCTATGGATCGGGCTGGGCGCCGATGGCACCACGCCCACGCGGGTGGCGACGTCCGAACGGTCAGCACGGTCGTCCTGGGCGTCCTTAGCTACGTGGCTGGGACCGTAGCCGTGATTGCCTGGGCGGCGCTGAGCCGGTCGCCCGGCTGCTGGGCCGCTGGGCGCGGTCGGGTGGCGATCGCTCGAGATCTTCCTTGCGCACATCGTCGTCACTGCGGGGACTCGCGTGGTTTTGGTGCGACTCGACGCCACGAATGTCTGGGTGCATGTAGCCATCGGGACCGCTCTTGGGCTTGCCGTACCCATAGGCCCGGCCCTCCTCGCGGAGTGGTTGTGGAGATGGCACTTGGGCTTGCCCTCGAACGTCCATCAGGCCGGTCCGCGGAAACAGCCGCCGTCGTCATGCTGACTCGACGTAGCCGTCCGAGGGCTGGGGCCAAAGGCTGGGTTCCTTGACCAATTCTTGGTAAAATCCAGATCATCTTCCACCTACACCGGGATTTACAACTGTGACTGCACGGCAAGCATCCTCATCGCGGCGAGCGGTAGTTCGCGGCGTCGCATGGACAGTCCCAGCGGTGGCGGTGAGTGTCGCGGCCCCTTCTTTTGCCGCCTCGCCCTGCAGCACCAAGACAGCCCCTCTCCCTGTCACGTGGTCCTCCTCGTCAACCACCAACAGCCAGACCGGGACGACCTCGAATGGCACTACCGTCAACGTGACGGGCGTCTATACCGCGACAATTCTCGGCGGGGGGTCGATCAACTCGCAGAACATGGCAGTGCAGACGGCCACCGCCACGAATGACTCCTTCGCCGTGGTCAACAACTCGCCGACAACGGCAGCCGTCAATGGCAGCTCTAACTACCAAACGGTCACCTTTGCTTTCACCAGACCGGTGTTTGGGCTCACGTTCTCGATCGACGACATCGACCGTGGTTCGGGCTATTGGGACTATGTGGGACTAGCGGCCACTCCGACCGAAACGCCCACCCCGACCTTTGCATCGGGCACCACAATCACCGGAAGTGGCACCTACGCCGATGGGTGGCGCACGACCGCGACGTCCGGTGGTGACAACCTGCCTTCGCAGAGCGTCACGGTGGCTTATGCCAACGGGTCGATCGGCTTGGCCTCAGTCGCACTGCGTTTCTGGTCTACCCAACTGCCCTTGACGACGTCAGTCCACCTGCTCCGGATCCGCCAGATGTCATTCAGGACGTGCGTCTGAAACCTGGAGCCAGCTTGACCCGGTCGGTGGCGCGTGTCACTCCCAACGATCGAGTGAGCTTCAGCCCTCCCCCCGTCCAGCTATAGCAGTGCGTCGACCGTTTCTGGGGCGGCGCCTACGAGAACATCCCGCTGCTCTCTGGCAACGCAGGAGCGTTCGCTACTCAGGCCTCGACGGCTCCGGCTTGGACGACACGAGCTCGGTCGGAGTGGTCACCGTAACTACCCAGGCGGCGAACGCTTTACTTCGTTCCAACTTCTCTGCTGGAACACCCAGGCGCCGGCCCTCAGGCATCCTCCTGAGCGACTTCACCTTCACGGCGAAGGGTTGCTGATGTAGCCGCTGAGGCGGCTGAACGGCTCTCGCAGTCACGGTTGTGACGCAGGTGGCACCTTGTGTAGCGATCTCGTTACTCTCGCGTGGATATGCCCTCCCTACCGTTTCTTGATGAAAGGTCGATCAAAAGTTCGACTGAGAAGTCAGGGATGTAGAGATGAGCCAGGGCAACGAAGTCCTCGTGCGACCGTCGCGGCGCACAGTGGTGCGCGGAGCGGCGTGGACCGTGCCGGCAGTTGCGGTCGCCGCCACCGCCCCCGCATACGCAGCGTCCTGCACCACGGCTGCGTACCGCCTGAACTGGGGGAACGACTTCGTACACGAAGCTCACCCCGGACCAGGGCAAGGCCACCATTCCGGGCGCAGCCGGCTCTGTGCCCGTCGTCGTGACCTTGGGCAGCCAGATGTCGGGCACCATGCTGCGGGCGACCGACAACCTGACCGTCGACACGGGTACGACCAACATCGGCAACCTCGGCGCGGGTGAGGTCGGCCTGCTGCTGTCGCACGCCAACCCCATTCCCTCCGGTCGTGACAACCGACAGACCCTCACCATCGGCTTCGACCGAGACGTCACCGGCTTGTCGTTCACCGTCACCGACATCGACAGCTCCGGCAGCAACTGGTACGACCAGTTGGAGGCTTCAGGCACCCGGACCTTCACAGTGACTGCGCGACCCAACAACCAGGGCGGCGGCACCTATGTGGTGGGTGACGGGACGAACGGCAATGCGTGGCGATTCGTGGACGGGACCACAACCCTCGGCAATACCGGCAGCAACCGCGGAAACGTGACCATGACCTACGCCGGCACGGTTCGGTCGATCACGCTCGACTACTGGAGCTCCGTAGGCGGGTCGAACCAGAAGGTGTGGATCTCGGACCTGGCCTTCTCCGCGCGCGGCTGTCTCTGACACGCGGGAATGGTGCGAGCGGGGCCGGCGTTGCCATTTCCTGATGTCTCAACCAGTTGACCTGTCTCCCGGCACCAGCGGCCGAGTTTCCGAGCCCGACGACTCCCGACGCATCTCGATGCTCCTCGGCCTGCTCTTCGGCCTGGCCGGCATGGGCTCCTCGAGCGCGGCAGTCACCCTGCCGCTGCTCGGTCCTGACCTCGGCGTCGGCGCCGGGATCGCCGCCTGGACCATCAGCCTCTACGTCCTGATGCTCGCGGTGACCACCGCGCTCTACGGCCGCATCTCCGACCTCGTCGGGGTCCGCGCGCCGTTGCTGGCCGGACTCGTGCTGATGTCGGTCGGCGCCCTGGTCGCCGCGCTCGCGCCGACGTTCGAGGTGCTGCTCGGCGCGCGCCTTCTCCAGGGTGCCGGCGCTGCGGCAGTCCCGACCCTCGGGGTCGCCGTGCTCTCGGCGCGCTACAGCGGCGAGGTCCGCGGGCTCGCCTTCGGTCGTCTGGCCGGCGTCGCCGCGGCAGTGAGCTGTCTGGGGCCGCTCATCGGCGGGCTCGTCGAGGCGTCCTTCGGCTGGCGCGCGGTGATGGCGCTGCCCATCCTCGGCGCGCTGGTCATCCCCTTCCTCTGGCGGGCGCTGTCCACCGACGGCACCGGCGCGCGGCTCGACATCGTCGGCGCCGTGCTCGTCGCCGTCACCGCGGCCGGGATGGTGCTGCTCGTGCAGTCGCCGTCCGGAGGCCTCGTCATCGCCGCCATCGGTGCCGCGATGCTCGTCCTCGGCGTCCCCGCGGTGCGCGCGACCGTACGCCGACGCCCCGACGGCTTCCTGCCGGTCGAGGTGATCCGCAACGCGACCGTCGTACGCAGCGCCGTCGCGGCTTCGGCCGTCCCGGCCTCCTGGTTCGCGCTGCTCATCGCGCTGCCCGCCGTGCTGCTGGCCGACGGCTGGGAGGCCTGGCAGGTGGGCCTGGCGATGGTCCCGAGCGCGCTGGTCGCGCTGGCCGTCCCGCAGGTCACCGGCCCGCTGCTCAACCGGGTGGGCTCCGCCCGCGCGCTCGCCATCGCGGGCGTGGTCGCATCGGTGGCGCTCCTCGTGGCGACCGTCGGCGCGTGGGCCACGAGTGCCCCGGTGCTGGTCGTCGGCATCGTCCTGGTGACCTTCGCCTTCGGCCTCGGCCAGCCGGCGCTGAGCGCGGTCGTCGGCGACGCGGTCCATCCCGAGGTCCGCGGCGTCGCGCTCGGGGTGTCGACCCTCCTCTTCCTCATCGGCGGCAGCATCGGCTCGGCCGTGGTCGCCGGGATCAGCGGCCCGCTCGGCATGCCCGCGGCGCTCCTGGTGCTCGCGGTGCTGCCGCTGCTGGGCCTCGTCGTGCTCGCGCCCACGTTGCGACGTACGACGGCCTGACCGGTGCAGGGTGCACAAAACGTGCACCTTTGACAGTGGTGCATGTCGGCGCAGGTGCTTAGGCTCCCCCCATCACACACTGAGGGGAACCCATCTTGACCCGATCACGTGCACGTCGTCTCGCCGTACTCGCTGCAGCCGTCCTGGGGTTGGGGGTGCTGCCGGGCTTCGCCGCATCGACGGCCACCGCCGCGCCCGACGGCGACGCGGCCTTCGCCCCGCTCCGCGGGTTCACGCCCAGCGGCTCGAAGATCCGCGTCGAGCCCAAGCAGTACGCCGCCTCCCGCGTCGACCTCGCCGCCCTGCGCGCGGGTCTCCCCGGTGGCGACGGCTCGGCCGTCATCGAGATCCCGAGCCCCGACGGCACCCTGCAGGCGTTCCGAGTCGAGAAGACGCAGCGCATGGAGTCCGGGCTCGCCGCCCAGCACCCCGAGGTCAGCACCTGGTCCGGTCGCGGCGTCGACGACACCCGCGCATCGATCGCGCTCGACCTCACCCAGATGGGCTTCCACGCCTTCGTGCGTACGCCCGGTGGCCGCAGCGACTGGTACGTCGACCCGGCCTACAACCGCCCCGGCACGACCACCGTCCTCAGCTATCGCTCCGACGCACTGCCCGCGCCGGCAGCGCGGAAGGCCGAGGGCGAGGTCGCGGCCATCCGCGAGACCGTCGACGCGGCCGCGCAGGACCGCTCGACCGCACCCGGCCAGCCCGTCCAGCGCCACTTCTACCGCCTGGCGCTGACCTCCGACCCGTCCTACGCCGGCTACTTCGGCACCGAGAACGTCCTCGCCGAGAAGGTGACCCTGATCAACCGGGTCAACCAGATCTACAACGACGACATCGCCACCGAGCTGCGCCTGGTCAACGGCACCGACAAGCTCAACCTCGACACCGCGGCCAAGGCCACCGGTGCCAACGGTCCCTGTGGCGTGGCGCCCTGCTTCCAGCCGGTCGAGATCGCCGGTTGCGACGTGCCGACCCTCGGCCAGAACCGCACCGTCCTCGGTCAGCTGATCGGTGCCTCGAACTACGACATCGGCCACATCGCCCTCGGCGTCAACGGCGGCGGCATCGCCTACCTCGGCGTCGTCGGCGGCGACTACAAGGGCGGCGGCTGCACCGGCCTCCCCGCAGCCCAAGGGCGACTTCTTCGCCATCGACTACGTCGCCCACGAGATGGGCCACCAGTTCGCCGGCAACCACACCTTCAACGGTGCGCTCGGCGCCTGCGGCGGCAACATCTCCGAGGCCTCGGTCGAGCCCGGCTCGGGCTCGTCGGTGATGGCGTACGCCGGCATCTGCCGGCAGGACGACCTGCAGCCGCACACCGACCCCTACTTCTCCTTCAACACCATCGACGAGGTCGACGCCTACCGCGCGGCGACCTACGACAACGTCGAGGTGCAGACGGTCTCGCTGACCGAGTCCTTCGACGCCGGCGAGAGCCTGGTCCTCACCTTCAACGGCGCGAGCACGACGATCCCGCGCGCCAACTACACCACCGCCGGACTCGACGCCGCGATCACCACCCTCACCGGCCAGCCCGTCTCCATCGCCAAGTGGGGCTTCGACGAGTTCGGCTACGACCCCATCATCGTGGGCGGTCCGGACGCACGTGGCTTCCAGGTGATCTTCAACGCCAGGCCGTCGATCATCCCCGTGGCGGGTTTCACGCCTGTCGACGTCCCCGCGCTCGGTGTCGACCTGACCGGCACGGACGGCTTCGTGGGCGAGACCTCGCGCGGCGGTGTCTCCCAGAACGACGGAGTGCCGCTGCCCCAGACCAGCAACGTGGCCGACAACTCCGCGCCCGTCGCGGTGGCCCCGGCGGACAAGACGATCCCGATCCGTACGCCGTTCGCCCTCACCGGGTCGGCCACCGACCCCGACGGCGACTCGCTCATCTACCTCTGGGAGCAGACCAACTTCGGCGGCAATGTCCAGTTCGACGAGAACGGCGACCCCTTCGGTCAGACGCAGCTCGCCGACAACACGAAGACCTACGGACCCTTGTTCCGGGTCTTCGGCAACGATGCCGTCGTCAGCGACGAGGACTCGCTCAAGTCTCCGTCCCCCGGTGAGAACCTCGCCGACGGAAACCCGACCCGAGTGTTCCCGGACATGAGTCAGGTGCTGGCCGGCAACACCAACGCGGCGACGGGCGCCTGCCCGACTCCGACCACGCCGGCGACCGTGCAGATGAACGACCTCGAGCTCGACTGCTACTCGGAGTTCCTCCCGACGGCCGCCTACCTGGGCAGCTTCCTGGTCGACGACCGCGTGATGAACTTCCGGGTCACCGCACGGGACCAGGCCCCCAACGGGGCTGGGGTGGCTTCGGATGACGTCGCCCTGAAGGTCGACCCGTCGGCCGGTCCGTTCCTGGTCACCTCGCAGGCGACGGCCGGTACGACGGTCGCGGGCGGATCCACCGTCCCGGTCACCTGGGCGGTCAACAACACCCAGGGCCTGGCGCCGTCGGTGAAGATCTCGCTGTCGACCGACGGCGGCGCGTCCTTCGACACGGTGCTCGCTGAGTCCACGGCCAACGACGGCTCGCAGACGCTCGAGATGCCCAACGTCACCGCCGCCAACGCCCGGATCAAGATCGAGGCCGTCGACAACTACTTCTTCGACGTCAACGATGCCCCGTTCGCACTGGCGGCAACGCCGACCACGCCGCCGACCACGCCGCCGACGACGCCGCCCGCGGCTGCGCCCGACACCGTGATCACGGGTGGCCCGGAGGACGGGTCGATCGTGCTGAAGCGCCGTCAGGAGCTCACGTACACCTCGAGCACCACGCCGGCGACGTTCGTCTGCACGGTGGACGACGAGACCGTGCCCTGCGGCGTCACGGGCCTGTCGGAGAAGTTCGGCGCCGGCACGCACGTGTTCACGGTGGCAGCGGTGAACGCCGCCGGAGTGGCAGACCCGACTCCGGCACAGGTCACCTTCACGGTCCCGCGCAACAGCAGCACCTTCGCTCGCAAGGGTGACTGGGACAATCGCAAGGACACGAAGGCGTTCTCCCGGAAGTACCTCACCTCGCGTGACGCCGGGTCCGAGCTCGTCACCCGCGTCCCGGTCACCAGCCGCATCGTGCTGGTGATCGGCAAGCTCCCGAAGGGCGGAACTGCGCAGGTCTTCCTCGGCAAGGAGAAGATCGGAACGGTGAAGTTCAAGGGCAACACGTCCTACAGCCAGCTGCGCACCTTCCGGCTCGACGAGCCGCAGAAGGGCAAGCTGCGGATCGTCGTGGCCAAGGACAAGCCGGTCCGGATCGAAGGCGTGGCGGTCGTCACCGACTGACACCCCCACCCAGCACCGCACGGCGCACGGCCCCTCCCGAGCTGGGAGGGGCCGTGCGTTCCTTGTGCGTGGCGGAAGTGCTGGCTCGGGGTCGGTCAGCGTCCAGCGGCCCGGGCGCGCTCGGCCAGTGCGACCGCCGCCCGCTGCACGAGCGGCAGCTCCTCCGGGTCGCGCGCGGCCTCGTGCGGCACCGCGCCGCCGAGGAGCGCAGCGGGGGAGGTGAGCCAGATCCAGGTGCGCCACGGATCGGTCCGGGCGGCGAGCAGCGGCTCGAGCACGGTCAGCAGCTCCTCGCGGACCTGCCCGTCGCTGTCGAGCTGGAAGGTGGGCACGAGCGTCGCGCCGTCGTTCTGCACGAGCAGGACCGCTCGGCGCTCGGCCGCCTTGTGCAGGGCGAACCGCGCGGCGTTCTCCGACACCCCGCGCAACCGGCCGACCTCGGCGTAGTCGTACCACCCGCCGTCGAGCAGGGCGGCTCGCGCCCGACCCTCGCGGCGCAGCCTGACCAGGCCGACGGGGACGGCGTGGTTCGGGTCGTCGCCGACCGACCGGAGGAGCTCGTCCAGCTCGACGATCCGGTCAGCGGCCAGCGGCACACCCGTGTCCCGGTCGCGCCAGGTGACACCCAGGGCGTCCCGCTCGTAGGTCGGCAGGCCGGCGGCCTCGAGCTGGTCGGCCAGGCCCAGACCCTCGAGCCAGGTGGCGAGCTGCTCGCCGAGCTCGAGAGGCTCCGGGTGCGCGATATCGGGAGTGGCAGGCACGTCTGCCGACTCTACGGGGGTGCTTGCGCGGCAGGGCCGTCAGCTC